>CAWHCI010000019.1:0-452750 GCA_963827775.1 uncultured Acidimicrobiaceae bacterium
GGACGCCGCGCAGACTGTTCGGACGAGAGGTGGCCCCGATCCGGCGTTATACGTGTGATCGTTGTCAAGAGGCTGTTTCCGCTCGTTGGATGAGGTGTGTCGAAGAGGTGTGGCGCGGTCGGGTTGTTGGTGGTTTCGGGCGTGGTCGCGTTGGCGGAGTAGGACGGGGACGAACTCGGGTCCGGTGTCGAAGTAGGCGCAGGTTTCGCAGACTGGTTTCCATGTGGCAGTCGAGTTCGACGGGGCGGGTGCAGAGTGCCGTTGCCGAGCATGCGGGCGTGGGCTTCTTGGCGGAGTCGGGTCATGGCTTGCGGTCTCGATCTCGGCGGGCAGCGCGCCGGGTGTGGCGGCGGTGTTGTAGAGGGCGTCGATCTGGTTGCACACCGAGGCGTATTCGTCGGCGACGACGCGGTCGGCGATCTTGGCGTAGACCAAGGTCATCTCGAGGGAGCGGTGACCCGAGAGCGCGGCGATCGCTTCGAGGCGCATGCCGCGGTTGATGGCTTGGGTCGCGAGGGTGTGGCGGAGCCGGTGGGGGTGGCATGTCGTCGATGCCGGCTGGCGTCCGATGCGGGACGACGATGCGGTGCACGGTTCGTCGGTCGATCGGTGCGTGCTGGTCGGCGAGGAGTCGACGCTGAGGTTCGGATGTGGTCGGCGTTGGTCGCGGTCCAGTCGGCGAGCAGTTCGACGAGGTCGGGGTGGAGGGGGATCATGCGGTCGTTGCGGAGCTTGCCGACCGGGACTCGGAGCCAGTAGCCGTCGTTGCCGATCCGGGTGACGGCGTCAGCGGCGAGCTCGCAGAGTTCGGTGGCGCGTAGGCCGGTGCGGGCGAGGACTTGGGCGACGAGCCGGTAGCGGGGAACGCGGTGGGCGCGGGCGGCGGCCATGAACGCGGCGGCTTGTTGGTCGGTGAGGAACTTCGGGATCGGCTCGGGGCGTGGTGGGATGTCGCCGTGCAGGATCGGGTTCCGGCCGGGCGCGTCGGGCCAGTCCCATTCGATGAGTCGCTCGAGGAAGATGCGGATCATCCGCAGTCGTTGCCGCTGGGTGTTCTTGGCGAGCGTCGGCGTCTTGGTGCCGGGTTGGGCGGCGAGCCACACCTTGTAGTCCTCGACGTGAGTCGGCCGATGTCGGCGACGACCGTGACGTCGGTGTTGGTGGTGAGCCAGCGGGCGAATTGGCGCAGCGTGCTGTCGGCGACCTCGACGCTGCGCGGAGCCAGGAACGTGGTGAGTTGCACCAGGTAGCGGCGCATGGTGGCGATCAGCTGCGGTGCCAGCACCGACAGCTCGGCCCATTCGCGGTTCGATCGTGTTCGCGGGATCCACGCCTCGACGGTGTCGGCTGAGCGGCGGCGCTCATCGGTTGATCTCTTGCATCGCGACGCAGCTCGGCTGCGGCGTCGGCGTCGATCGCGTTCGGCGGCGCGGTCGATACTCGCCGGCGAGCCAGTCGTCGGTGAGGTGCAGGTAGATGCGCGTCGACTCGATCGACGCGTGACCGGCCTGGGCCTGGACCGCTTCGAGTTCCATGCCGGCCTCACGGAGCCGGGTCAAGCAGGTGTGGCGCAGCTGATGGCACGTCGCTCGTTCGCAGCCCGGCTCGGTCGCGGGCGCCGCGCAGGATCGTGTCGACCCCATCGGCGGTCAGCGGCTGGCCCCGGGTCGGGCCCTTCAACGTGACGAACACCCGGTCCGTGTCCGCGTCCGCTGGTCGTTCGTGGCGCAGGTAGTCGCCGACCGCGGCGAAGAACGTGTTCGAGATCGGGATCACTCGTTGGTGACCGCCCTTGCCCTCGGCGATGAACAACGACCGCTCCGCCACCTGGACGTCGCCCAGACGCAAGCCGAGGACCTCGCAGCGACGCAAGCCCGCCCAGCACCATCGCGTAGACCATCGCCCGGTCCCGATGCGTGCGCAACGCCCCCAACAGCGCAGTCGACCTCCGCCGGCGACGAGGATCTTCGGCAGCGTGCGGGGCACCCGCACCAGCGGCACCTGCTGTCGTCGGCCGCCACGTCGCCGTGTCGACAGGCCACGCGGCACCGGGTTCGACGCGCACCGCCGTGTCGCCGCGCGCGACGAGGTACGCGTAGAACCCCGAGATCGACGACAACCGTCGAGCGATCGTGCGCGCCGACAACCCCGACTCGCCGTCACTGATCCGCACCACGCTCCGGTCGCCGCGCTGATCGGCGAGGAAGTCGAACACGTCCGCCGCGACGACCTCCGACCGGCGCCTTGTCGATGACCGCGAAGAACGTCTTCAGATCATGGGCGACAGCCCGCAACGTGTTCGGACGGCACCGGCCACGCCACGAACGCCAAGATAGCGAATCGACCAACGGGTCACCCAGCGCGTAACGGGCCTCCCCGACCGCGGCGTCGAAGAACGGATCAGACACGGGAACTGGTTCATCGCACCACGCTCCCAGCAGCCCTCGAAGCCGTCGCGGATGCCGTCAGGATCACACGTGTATTAGGCGTTATGGGGACGGGCGGAGTGCATTCGGTCGCCGCCGTGCCTCGTGTCGGGAGACTCTTCTCAGAGTTCGCACACCGCGATGGCCGGTGCATCTCGCCGGGCCTTCTCGCTCGCCGTGGCCAGTTCGCCGAGAATGCCGTACGTCATCCGGTCGGGGTCGATGCCCAGCGCAGCAGCGTCATCGTCATCGAGGCGCTCGATCAGCGTCTTCGAGGCAAGAGCTCGTCCGCCGGCGGCGTACGCCTCGATCCGTGCTGCCTCGTTGACCTCGTCACCGAGGGCGGTGACTTCTGACCGTCCGGCGGTGGTGATGCCTCCCACGTACAGCGTCGATCCCCAGTGCAGGCCGAACCTCTGCGTGAGATCGTCGACTCCGAGTTCGGCCGAGCACGACGCCGCGCGAGAAATGCGGCGCCGTTCACCCTTCCTCCGCCGACAATCTGCGCTCCGAGCTGTGCTCTTCGACACGACTATCGAGGACCTTCAGCGTCTGGCTCGAGGAGAAGGAAGTTGTTGATCAGATGCGGCCATTCGAGGCCGGCGACCTCGAATGCTCTGGGCAACAGCTCGAGCGAGACGGGGGACGTGGCCCGCAGAAGCCGCCACAGCGGCCCGCCGACGGCAGCGGCGTCGCGGCGGGCGAGCGGCGGCAGGCGTCGCACCATGTCGGTGATCGTGATGCCCATCTCCATGTGCGTGTACCCCCGGTTGCGTTCGACGGCGGTCACGCGCAGGCCCGCATCGTCTGCGATCGCCCGGTACTCCTGAACCGACCGATAGACCACCTGGTACTCGCCGGTCTTCACCTCCACCCCGGACCGCACTCCGGACTCGCGAAGAATGATCCGGCCGCCCGGCGCCAGTCGACCGAGGCGTCCGAGGAGCGCGCCGGCGTCGGCCCGATCGAGATACATGAGCAGCCCCCCGACCAGCACGCCGTCGAAGTTGCCCTGAAGCGGCGCGGTGAGGGCATCTCCGTGGACGAGTTCGACGTTGTCGAACCCGGCCAGGCGCCGGCGCGCCTCGCGGCCAGCATGCCGGCGCTCGCGTCCACGCCGACGACCCGGCCGTACCGCTGGGCGAACAGCGCCGTCCACGCACCCGCACCGCACCCGATGTCGAGCACCGCGGCGGTCGGCCCGAGCGCTGCGAACCATCGGTCGATGACGCCCTGCTCGAGTGCAAAACGGTGTTCGATGCAGTCACGCGGAAGGCCCTGGTCGTGGGCCATGTACGACGCCGAGTCGGCCTCGTCGGCGGCGTCCTCCCAGTAGGCGCGCACCGCGTCGTAGTCGAGGTGTTCGTCGGTGCCTCGCTCGCTCCCCATGGCGCGGACACTACCCACGGGGTGAGCGAACCCACCGGGGACGGTCATCGCCGCTTCGGCTCCGGTTTCGCCGATCGACCTTCACGCGAGTTCCTGGGGTAGGTTGGGTGCAGCCTTTCTCGGATGCGCGACATCGTTGTGTCGTTGAACCCGCCCTGACCGGCGGATGTCCTCTTGGGAGTTTCGCCTGCAGACCTTTGCACGGGGAAGAACCAAGGCGCTGGAGAGCATTGTGCTGAAGACCGTCGAGTCCGATTATGTCGGACTCCCGAATGTAAATGCCGCGGCATCGCCCGCGCCCGTGCGCCGGGCCGTGATCCTCGCGGCCGGCATGGGAAGTCGTATGGGGGCGTTGACCACGTCGGTGCCGAAATGCCTCGTCGAGGTGAACGGTGTTCCGATCCTGTTCCGGTCGCTGCACGTGCTGGCATCCGCGGGGGTGACCGAGGTGGTCGTGGTGGTCGGCTACGAAGCCGACCAGGTGCGTCGCCGCGTGGGCTGCACGTTCGACGGGATGGCGATCGAGTACGTCGACGCACCGCTGTTCGACCAGACGAACAACATCTGTTCGTTGTGGGATGCCCGCCGCTATCTCGACGAGGACATCCTGCTGATCGAAGGTGACGTCGTCTTCGAGCTCGATGTCGTGATGGGCCTGCGTGAACAGGCGGGGTGCAGCATGGCCGTCGCCGCGGACCGCGCAGAACTCTCGGGAACCGTCGTGCGTCATGACGATCGTGGCCTGGTGACCTCGTTCATCCTCGGCGCCGGGCGCGCCGCCCTGGTCGATGTCAAGAGTGTCCGCAAGACCGTCAACGTGTATCTGCTTCGCGCCGAGGAACTGCGCACGACGATCGTGCCCGAGCTCTGCCGTCAGGTCGAGAGCGGGAACGTGCAGGCCTACTACGAGTCGGTGCTCCGCGACCTCGTGGCCGCACGCGCTCTGCCGGACATCGCCGCCGTCGATGTGTCGGCGAGTCGTTGGTACGAGATCGACGACCACCGCGATCTCGAGAACGCCGAGTTCATGTTCCTGAGCCCCGATTGCCAGTACGACCGTGTTCAGCAGTTGCACGGGTCGTACTGGCGTTTCGGAATCGTCGACCACTCGTACCTGTACAACCTGCATTTTCCGCCGCAGGCGATGCTCGACCACCTCCACACCGAACTGCCGGAACTGGTCACGAACTACCCGGTCGGTCAGGCCGAGTTCGACCGGCTCGCGGCCCAATGGGTCGAGGTTCCGCCGGAGAACATCGTGGTCGGCAACGGAGCCGCCGAATTGATCAGGGTGCTCGGCGAGCACGTGATCGACACGATGACGATCGCCGTGCCCTCGTTCAACGAGTACGAGAACGCGCTCCGACCCGATCAGCTCGACCGTGTGTCGCTCGACGCCGAGACCTTCGACGTCGACATCGACGCGTTCGCGGAGTCTGCTCGTCGGGCCGGTTCGAATGTCGCGATCCTCGTCAGCCCGAACAACCCGACGGCGCGATCGGTCGGTCGTCGAGAGATCCTCGAACTCGACGACCGTCTCTCGAGCCACGGGTGCCGGCTGATCGTCGACGAGTCGTTCATCGAGTTCTCCCGCGCCGGGCGGGCCGCCAGCGTGGAGGCCGACCTCGTGGGGCGACCCAACCTCGCCGTGATGAAGAGCATGAGCAAGGTGTTCGGCATCGCCGGTCTGCGCCTCGGGTATCTCCTCACCGACGATCGCGACTTCGCGAGCGAGGTGCGCAGCCACCTACCGATCTGGAACCTGAACGGCTTTGCCGAGTCATTCCTGCGCCACCTCGGGCCGCTATCGGAACGACTTCGAAGCCAGTTGTGAGATGGTGCACGACACGTGCCAGAGCTTCTACCGCGACCTGCTCGACGTGCCAGGATTGACCGCTCTGCAGCCGGACGCCAACTTCGTGTTCTGCAAGCTCACCACGCCGGGTGTGACCGGCCCGGCCGTGGCGCGACGGCTGTACGTCGAACACGGCATCCTGATCAAGGACTGTGCGTCGAAGTCGATGCGTCGAGGCCGAGCGCTACCTGCGCATCGCCTCTCGCACGACCGACGAGAACCGCCGTCTGGTGAACGCGCTGTGCCAGATGCGGCTGGATCAGCCCTGAGCGAGTCACCGCCGACACGGCTCACCGGGGCGCTCCTCGGCCGATCCTGTCCCATCTCGCTGACGCCGCGAACCTGCTGACGCTGTGCGGACTCGCGTCCAGCGTGCTCGCGATACTGCTCGCCGTGCGGGCCGAGTACGCCGGTGCCGCGATCGCCCTGGTGGCAGCGTTCGTGTTCGACGTCGTCGACGGACCCGTCGCCGCCCGGGCGAAGGTCGCGATGCTGACCAGTCCGACGTTCGGGGCCAATCTCGACTCGTTGGCCGACATGGTCTCGGCCGGAGTCGCGCTCGGTGTGGTGATCCTGTCGTACGGCAACTTCCGGATGTTGCCTACCTGCCCTTCGCCGTCGTGCTCGCCGCGGCCACCGCTCTGCGACTGAGCTACTTCAACGTCCACGGACTCGACCCCGACTCGGGCACGTACACGGGCCTACCGACCGACCTTGCCATCATCGGGTTCGTGGCCCTGATGCTCCTCGACGGGCCGCTCGATTCCCCGGCGTTCCGGGTGGTGCTGAGCGTGGGCGTCGTGGCGATCGCCGGGTTGATGGTCAGCTCCATGCCGATCCCCAAACTGACCGGGCGCTCGTACGTCGGCGTCATCGTCGCCGGCCTCGTCCTGGCGGCGCTTCACGCGGACTCGTCTGGGGAGCTGACCCGGCAGCCGCCGTCGCGAGACTGCATCGCCGACGCCCGTCGGCTCGATCACGTGACTGATGCCGAGCCGTTGCCACACCGTGAGCGCCTGCTGCAGTCAGTAACGTTGGGCATGGCTGAGCAGCGGCGGGAACGGACCAGCGGCGTGTGCGTTCCGTCGAGGCCGCAGCCGTTGCCGGCATCGTCTATTCGCTGTTGACGATGTTCTCCCTCGTGCAGATGGCGCGGTTTCCCAGCCTGTCGCTCCCCGAAGCCGAGCTGACGGCCTGGTTCGACGACCCGGAGCATCGTGCATGGTTGATCGCCGGGCTCGGATCGGCGTCCGTGGCAGCGATCGCGTTCCTGTGGTTCATCGGGGTGATTCGCCGTCGACTCGGCGATCGCGAGGACCAGTTCTTCGCGACCGTCTTCTTCGGATCGGGTGTCGGGTACGTCGCCGTCTCCCTGGTCGGATCGGCTGCGGTCGCCTCACCGGCCGTGGCGACCACCGTGCTCGACGCCGCCGAGGTCAGCCCCGCGTCGGCCTCGCTCGCCGGTGGGCTGGGTGCAGCGCTGCTCCTGGTGGTCGCACCTCGGTTGCAGGCGGCCTTCATCTTCACGACGTCGACCGTCTTCCTCCGGAGCCGCGTCCTGCCGTCATGGGTGGCGGTCGCCGGCTACATCATCGGGTCGGCGATGTTCATCGCGCCGATCGTCTGGCGGTCGCTCGGGCTCGCGTTTCCGGTCTGGGTGGCGGTCGTCAGCGTCATGCTTCTCCTGCGGCATCCGTCCCGTCTCCGAATCGCCGAGCCAGCCGGCGACGGGTGAACCGGCCGCCCGCTCGGCTACTGCGCGCACCGTCGGGTTCGCCTGCTCACCGCGGCCGAGAAGACGTCGGCGCACCGAGGACGAGCTCGGCGCCTCCATCACGAGAGGGGAGACCTCGATCGGGTCAGCGGCCCTCGAAGACGGGCGGGCGCTTCTCGAGGAAGGCGGCCTGGCCCTCGCGGTAGTCGGCCGAGCGGAAGCACGCCTCGGTGAGTTCGGCGATCGCAGCGAGATCGCGGCGGTCGGGGTCCTTGCCCTTCTCCCTGATGGCCGCCTTGATGGCGCGGATCGTGAGCGGTGCGTTGCCGGCGATCACCGACGCCAACTCCACGACCGTCGACTGCAGCTCGTCAGCCGAGACGACCCGGTTCACGAGACCGATGTCGAGCGCCTCTGCGGCGGTGTACCGGCGAGCCGAGAACAGGATCTCGGCCGCGTTGGCGCGGCCCACGAGGTCGACGAGAGCGGCGACGCCTCCGTATCCGTAGCCCACGCCGAGCTTGGCCGCCGGCACGGCGAACTGAGCGTCGTCGTCCGCGATCCGGATGTCGGCGTTCATCGCGGTGAGCACCCCGCCGCCCATGCAGTAGCCCCGGATCATGGCGATCAGTGGTTTGTCGACCATGGCCAGAGCGCGCTGGGCCGCTCCGCTGATGCGGTCGTACTCCGCTCGGGCCTCGACGGCGGTGCGACGTTCGCCGAACTCGGAGATGTCGGCGCCTGACACGAACGCTCGATCGCCGGCGCCCTTCATGACGATCACCCGCACGTCGGGGTCGGCGGTGAAGGCATCGATGATGGTGGGAATGGCCCGGCTCATCTCGGTGGACATCGCGTTGTGTCGAGCGGGGTTCGCGAAGGTCATCCAACCGATGCCGTCGGAGATCTCGGCCGCCATCTTGTCGGTGTCGAGGCGAAGGGTGCCCATGTTCATACCTGCTCCGTACTGGTGAGGGATGGGTCGAGTTCGGTGACGACGGCGTGTTCGATCAGTCGGTCGATCTCCGCGCTCTCGAAGCCGAACTGCGTGAGGATCTCGCGGCTGTGCTCGCCCGCGAGCGGGCTGGGTCGGCGGATGGAACCGTCGACGCCGTCGATGTTGGTGGCGTTGCGGACCACGTCGATGTCGCCCTTCAGGGTGTGGTGCACGGGCGTGGCGACGCCGAGATGCCGGACCTGCTCGTCGGAGAAGGTCTGCTGCATGTCGTTGACCGGCCCCGCCGGCACACCGGCATCGTTGAGCGCCGTGACCCACTCTGCGGTGCTGCGGCGGGCGAGCGCCACGGTGATGATCGCGGTCAGCTCGTCGTGATTGCTCACCCGGTCGGCGGGTGCAGCGAACCGGGCATCGACCGCCAGCTCGGGCTCACCGATCACCTCGCAGAATGCCGACCACATCCGACCCCAGGAAGCGGCGACGTTGACGTGTCCATCGGCGGTGGGGTAGAGGCCCATCGGTCGCAACGTCGGGTGATCGTTGCCGGCCTGAGGCGGCACCTCCCGGTCGACCGTCCACCGAGCGGCCTGGAAGTCGAGCACACCGATCATCGACTCGACGAGTGACGTGTGGACCCAACGGCCGGTGCCGGTCCGCTCCCGCTCGTGCAACGCCACCAGGATCCCCACGGCGAGCTGCAGGCCGGCCGCGATGTCCGACACCGCCGCTCCCGCCCGTACCGGACCCTGGCCGGGCAGCCCGGTCACGCTCATCATCCCCGACAGCCCCTGGGCGATTTGGTCGACCCCGCCCCGCTCGGCGTACGGCCCGGTCTGGCCGAAGCCGGAGATCGAGCCCATCACCAGCCGCGGGTTCAGCTCGGAAACGGTGTCCCAGTCGAACCCGAGCGAGTTCTTCACCCGTGGTCGCATGTTCTCGACGAGAACGTCGGCCCGGCCGATCAGCGCGTGCAGGACCGCCCGGCCGGCACCGGTCTTCAGGTCGAGGGCGAGGCTGCGCTTGTTGCGATGCAGGTTGAGAGGTCGGGCGTGACCTGCGAACGGGGCGACGCAGGCCCGGCTGCTCGACACGGATCACATCGGCTCCCCAGTCGGCGAGCTGGCGCACGGCGGTCGGCCCGGCCCGCGCCACGGTGAGGTCGATCACGACCAGATCGGAGAGCGGGAGTCGATCGTCGTCAGGGTCGGCGGCCACGCTCCCATCGTTAGCACCTCGGCTGGTGCGGCGACGCTGCATCGCGGCTGTCGCCAGCCCGACGGCCGGGTGACTGCCTTCATCGAAGCTTGATGTTCGCCGCGAGCTTCCGTTCACGAGCGACCCGTTGTCTGGAGGTCAGCGCCGGCGAACGGTTCGCCGACGTATGACACGAAAGGACCAACCCATGTTGCTCGCCATGTTCCCCCACATCGCACGAGGCGGAGACGGCGGCCCGCGCGTGCTCGTTCCGCTGTTGTTCATCGTGCTGATCGGCGGGCT
The DNA here is from genome assembly GCA_963827775.1 of uncultured Acidimicrobiaceae bacterium. Taxonomy (GTDB): domain Bacteria; phylum Actinomycetota; class Acidimicrobiia; order Acidimicrobiales; family Ilumatobacteraceae; genus Ilumatobacter. Next base: position 9,840 of record CAWHCI010000019.1, read on the forward strand.
CGTCGCCTGGCTCATCCGACGACGGCGAGGTGCCGCGATCCAACCCGGATCGGGTTCGGCAGTCGAGACCCTCCGTGAGTCGTTCGCCCGCGGCGACATCGATCGCGCCGAGTTCGAGCACCGACGGGCCGTGCTCGACGGCGCCGACGTCGTGCCGCCGGCACCCGCCCGCACCGCCACTGCCACGGCTCCGACCCCGCCGCCGCCGCCGAGTGCCGAGACCCCGGCCCCCGACACCGAGCCCGGAACGCGGGGCCGGACGAGCGACGCCGCCGACACCGACGACGAATAGGCTCCCGCTCAGTCGAGGTGAGAGGGCCGGCCGATGGGCCGGCCCTCTGGCCCGTGCGAGAACGAACCACCATGCCGCAACGCATCCTCATCGTCGATGACGAACCGGAGATCCGACGCCTCGTGGCGTCGTATCTGACCCAAGACGCCTTTCACGTCGAGGAACTCGGCGACGGTCGAGCCGCGCTCGAACGGCTGCAACGGCGGCCGGCGATCGACCTCGTGGTGCTCGACGTGCGCATGCCGGAACTCGACGGCATCGACACGCTGCGCGAGCTCCGGCGATTCTCCGACGTGCACGTCATCATGCTCACCGCTGCGGCCGAGGAGACCGACCGGCTCATCGGGCTCTCGGTCGGCGCCGACGACTACGTCACGAAGCCGTTCTCGCCGCGCGAGGTCGTCGCTCGCGTGAAGGCGGTACTGCGCCGCACCCGCGCAACGACCTCCGAGCAGCTCGCCGAGCCCCTCGAGTTCACGGGCATCACCGTCGACATCGACCGCCACGTCGTTGCCGTCGACGGCGCACCCGTCGAGCTCTCCGCCCTCCAGTTCTCGCTCCTGCGGGCGCTCGCCGAGAGCCCGGGCCGGGTGTTCGCCCGCCACCAACTCACCGAGCGGGTGTGGGGGCGCGACTTCTACGGCGAAGAGCGCATCGTCGACGTGCACGTCGGCAATCTCCGCAAGGCGCTCGGCGACTCGGCCGGCGAGCCACGGTTCATCGAGACGGTACGTGGCGTCGGCTACCGGTTCATCGCATGACCGAGTCGGGTACACGTTCCGCGTCGCTGCGACGCCGGCTCTTCGTGTCGCACCTCGCCGTCATGGTCGTCGCCCTGCTCGTACTCGCGGTCGTGGTCGGCGTGGTCGGTGCGCTCGGCGAGAAGCGGGCGTTCGGTTCCGCGTGACGAGGGCGGTCCGGCCGTGCTCGTCGTCGGCCTGACGGCGGCCGTGATCGCGTCGGGCCTCGTGTCGTGGCGGATCACCCGGCGATTGGCACGCCCGATGGACGACATCGGCGCCGCCACCCGCGACCTGGCCCGTGGCCGCTACGACGTGCGTGTGCCCGATACCGGCACTGCTGAGCTCGATGCACTGGCCGGCGACGTCAACACACTCGCCCACGAACTCGAGACCACCGAACAGCGCCGCCTGCGACTGATCGGCGACGTCGCCCACGAACTCCGCAACCCGCTCAGCACCATCGAGGGCACCATGGAGGCACTGCTCGACGGCGTCGTGCCGGCCGACGACGACACGTACGCCCGGGTCGGTCGCGAGGCCGCCCGCCTCCGTCGCCTCGCCGACGACCTCTCCTCGCTCTCGGCCGCGGGGGAACTCGGGCAGATCGTGACCGAGCCCGTCGACGTCGCGACGATCGCGGCCGACGTCGTCGCGCAGCTCGAACCGCAGGCCGCTGTGAAGGGCCTCGAACTGTCCCTCGTCGCATCACCCTCGCCGCTGCTCGGTGACTGCGACCGGCTGACCCAGGTGCTGATGAACGTCGTCGGCAACGCCGTGCAGTACACCGACCGGGGGAGCGTCTCGGTGCGTGTCGCCCGCAACGATGCCATGGTGGTCATCACGGTGGACGACACCGGTCGCGGCCTCGCGGTGAACGACCAGGTCAGCATCTTCGATCGCTTCCATCGTGTCGACGAACACTTCACCGACGGCACCGGCGTCGGGCTCGCGATCGCCGAGTTGATCGTCGAGGCCCACCGCGGCACGATCGGCGCTCACAGCGACGGCCTCGGCCACGGCACGACCGTCACGATCGAACTTCCGGCCTCGACCGCGACGTAGCGGAATACCTGCCCGGTCGAGGTGGCCATGCCACGTGGCTCGGTACGCCGGTCGGCGTTCGGGCCTGGTGCCGATCGGCCATCCCCGTGTCGTGGGGAAGGGGATTGCCGACGGCGGTGCGATCACGCGAAGCGCGACAGCCATCGCGGTGGGGCGCCTGAGCTGATCTCGGTGTTCCCCCGGCTCGACCGCGCCGACGTGGCGCCCGAGGTCGGTTCCTCGCCGCTTCGCTCATGGGTGCGGAGCCGCGAGACCCGTCACCGGCGCCGGCTGTTCGGCGACGTGGAGCGTGCCGATGTCTCGACCGAACCGCTCGTGCGCCTCGCGGTCGAGGTGCCGGTCGCGCACGACCCGGGGTGTCTCCCATCGGGCGTCCGGCTGACTGGAACAGCCGAACGGACAGCCGATCGATACGTTGGGTGCATGGCCGACGAGTCGCTTCGGGTGGCGCTCGTCGAGCCATACCTCGGCGGGTCGCATCGGGCGTGGGCCGAGGGGTACGCCGCTCGTTCCCGCCACGACGTCGAGGTGTTCGGTCTGCCCGCCATCCACTGGAAGTGGCGCATGCAGGGTGGGCACGTCAGCCTGCTCCCGCTCGTCGAGCGGGCCGCGGCCGAACGCGGGCCGTTCGACGTGGTGCTCGCGACCAGCATGACCAATCTGCCCGCCCTACTCGGCTCGCTCCGCGAGACGTTCTCGGAAGCGCGTGTCGTGCTGTACATGCACGAGAACCAGCTGACGTTCCCGCTGTCACCCGACGACGAGCCCGACCTCACCTACGCGATGATCAACTGGACGTCGATGGTCGCGGCCGACCTGGTCGTCTTCAACTCGCACTTCCACCGTGACGAGTGGTTCGACGAGCTGCCGGGGTTTCTCGGGCGGTTCCCCGATCGGCGGCACACGCCGCTGATCGACGCCGTTCGCGAGCGGTCGACCGTGCTCCCGGTCGGCATCGATCTCGAACCGTTGCGACGGGTCGAGCGACGGAGCAACGAGCGCCCGCTCGTGCTGTGGAACCAGCGGTGGGAGTACGACACGGGCCCCGCGGAGTTCGCCGCCGCCGTCGAGGCACTCGTCGGTGAACGCCTCGACTTCGACGTCGCGCTCGCCGGTGACCGCCCGCGCGACGACCCGCCCGAACTGGCCGCGCTCCGGGTCACGCTCGGCGAGCGACTCGTGCACGACGGACACGCCGACGTCGACGACTACCGGTCGTTGCTCCGTCGTACGGACATCGTGGTCAGCACCGCCCATCACGAGTTCTTCGGGGTCGCCGTCACCGAGGCGATCGCAGCGGGCGCGTTCCCGGTCCTGCCGAATCGGCTCGTCTACCCCGAACGGATTCCCGTCGAGCAGCACGCCGCCTGCCTCTACGACGAGGGTCGATTCGTCGAGCGTCTCCGCTGGGCGGTCACTCACCGGGACGAGATCCGCCCGATCGTCGACGCGCTCGCACCGGCGATGTTCGACTGCGACTGGTCGATGCAGGCTCCCCTCCTCGACCGCCACCTGACCGGCTGATCGTCGAGCCGACGACGTTCCCGGCAGCAACGATCAGGTCGGCTCGGCGCGGCCGTCGCGGCCCGTGGTGATCGCCCGCACCGCGAGACCGACGGCCAACGTGATCGTGCCGGTGACGATCGCGGCCACCGGAAGCGACACGATCAGGACGACACATCCGCCGAGACCCGCGACAGCGAGCGCGCGGGGCCACCGCCGCTCGTGCGGATCGAGGGTGAGCGCAGCCGCGTTGGTGATGGCGTAGTACGTGAGCACGGCCACGCCCGAGATGGCGATCGCGCTGCGGAGTTCGACCACGGCCACGAGCACGACCACCACGGTCGCCACGCTCAACTCGGCTCGCAACGGCAGCGAACGTCGTCGGTCGATGTGGGCGAGCCAGCTCGGGAGCTCGTGGTTGCGGGCCATCGCCAACGTCGTTCGCGACACGCCCGGGATCAGGTTCAACAACACGCCGAGGGCAGCGATGCCCGCACCGATGCGGACGACACCGTCGAGGTCCAGCGATCCCGCAGCGACGACCAGACGCAGTGGCGCGTCGGTCGCGGCAAGAGACGTCGCGTCGACGGTCGCGAGCGCGGTGACTCCCACGACGGCGTAGATCGCGAGGACGGCGAACAGCGCCCGTGGGATCGCCTTCGGGATGGTCGTCCCGGGATCGCGGACCTCCTCGCCCAGGGTCGCGATGCCGCGCGTAGCCGGCGAACGCGAAGAACAGGAATCCGGCCGACCGCAAGATGTCGAACGGTCCGGCATCGATCGGCGTGAGGCGGCCGAGGTCCGCCCCACCGCTCGACCAGCCAGCAACCACGACGGCGGCGAGCGCTCCGAACGACACGACGAGCAGCACCCGCGTCACGGCGACGGTCCGGCTGAGCCCGCCGATGTTGACGGCCGTGATGCCCACCACGGCGACGATCGCCACCGCACGTTCCTGCTCGGGCCAGAGATAGGCGCCGACCGTGAGTGCCATCGCCGCGCACGACGCGGTCTTGCCGACCACGAAGCCCCAGCCGGCGACGTGGCCCCACGCGCGACCGAGCCGACGGCGCCCGTACACGTAGGTGCCGCCCGACTCGGGATGGATCGCCGCCAACTGGGCCGACGAGGTCGCGTTGCAGAACGCGACCAGCGAGGCGATCGCCAACCCGATCACCAATCCGGTTCCGGCTGCTTCGGCCGCCGGAGCCCACGCGGTGAAGACCCCGGCGCCGATCATCGAGCCGGCTCCGATGACGACGGCATCGCCGACGCCGAGCCGTCGCTGCAGGCGTCCCGGCGCAGTCACGGGCGGCATCCTACGGAACGGGTTCGTGGCCCCGGACGTCGGAGTCCGATCAGGTGCTCACGAAACCGGCGGTGTGGTCGGCCCCGTCGCTCGGACCCTTGCCATTGAACTGGCTCACGTAGAGGGCGTAGTAGAAGCCCTTCGCCGCCATCAGGTCGTCGTGTGACGCCATCTCCTCGATGACGCCGCCGTTGAGCACGATGATCCGGCTCGAACCGCGGATCGTGGCCAGGCGGTGGGCGATCGAGAAGCCGTCTTGTCGTCCATCAGTGCACGCATGCCGTCCTGGATCAGCTTCTCGGTGCGCGTGTCGACGTTGCTGGTCGCCTCGTCGAGGATCATCATCTTCGGCTCGGCGACCATCGCCCGGGCGATCGTGATCATCTGTCGCTGGCCCTGGCCCAGGTTGGCGCCGCGTTCGGTCAACATCGTGTCGTAGCCGTTCGGCAGCGCCGTGATGAAGTCGTGCGCATTCGCCTTCTTCGCGGCTGCGATCGCCTCGTCGGGCGTCGCGCCCTCGCGGGCGTACAGCGTCGAGTCGGGCCTGGCGCTCGTCGTACGAGCGGCTGATACCCGGCACCAGCAGGGCCATCAGCGCGACGACGAGCACGATCACGGCCACGAGCACCCACACCAACTGGGGGCGTGTTGACGATCGCCAGCACGAGCGTGGTGAGCAGGATGAACGGCGCGAACGAGCCGAGCATGACGGCGTACATCACCGCGTTCCGGATGTTGACGGCGTCCGCATTCAAGCGCACCATCAGCTGGCTCGTCGGACGGTGGTCGAAGTTCTCGAACGAGTACTCCTGCAGCTGGTCGTAGAGGCGCCGACGGATCAGGAACGCGGCGCCCTGTGACAAGAACACCGCCTGGGAGGCGGCGATCGCCATCGCGACACCCATCAGCAGGGCCAGCAGGATCATCTGCAGGCCGATGCTGATCGCTGCGTCCTCGTCGCCCGCCACCATGCCGTCGTCCACGACTGCGCTGATCAGCGTGGCGAAGAACACCGTGGCGATCGCTGCGACGGCCATCGCGACCTGGGACACGATGAACCGCCACTTGTACTCGGCGACGAGTGCGAAGATGCGGAAGAGGCGGTGGGCATGCCCGGAGACTCCCTCCGAGTGGCAGTGGACGGCGAGCCGAACCGCAGGGTCGCGGCAGCGCGCCGTCAGTCGATCGGGCGGTACGAGCCCTGGACGGTGACGGTGACGCCGATCCGGGACGGCTGCCAGGTGGGTTCGGAGATGCCGTCGAGATCGAGCCAGTCGATCAGCTCGTCCTGGTGCCAGGTGAACATCCGGGCGCAGCCCTTGCTGCGCGGAAACGGCGGCACGTAGTTCGCGCCGTGGATCGCCTGCCCGTTGTTGAAGTAGATCGGCTTGTACATGTTGCCGTTCTGCGGGTTGTCGACCTCGGACGGGAATCGAGAGCTGTCGTGCCATCCGCCGTTCTCGAGGGCCGGATTGAAGCGGAAGGCGGCGACCCCCGCGACGTTGTGGGTCTCGAAGTCGGCTTCGCCGGTCGACGTCGGGTACACGTTGGTGATGCCGTCGTCGGCCTCGCCCGTGAACATCACCTGACAGGTCTCGTCGATGAGGATCCATCGGTTGGACCATGTCGCAGCACCACGAGGGATCTGCAACGACTCGGCTGCGAAGATCTGCTCCTCCTCGGAGCTGCCCGGGGGCCAGGTGGCCGGCGTTCACCGGCAGGCCGAGTCCCATGCGTGCGGCGCACAGCATCTGGCGGGTCAGCTTCCCCGAGTCGCCGTCGACGGCGAGCTCCGCGATGCGGTACGGGGCGAACAACTCGTTCAGCTCCTGTTGCTGACGGCGCACGGCAGCGGGTTCGGGCGCCGTCCGTGAGGTCCCGCGGACGTCGTCGATGTCGTTGCCGACGCACACGTCGAGTTCGTCGTCGGGGTGGATCACGTGGTTCTCGCCGAGCCAGTTCTCGGCTCGGATCTCCTCGAGCGTGACGCCCTCGACGCCGTCGGCGATCTTCGAGAGGGAGTCGCCGGCGCCGACGGTGACGATGCAGTCGGGGTTCCGGCCGCCGTCGACCTCGTCGGCGATCGACGTGGGAGGCGTCGTCGCCGAAGTGGTCGGGGGCACGGTCGACGGGATCGGAGCGACGGGGAGCGTGACGGTCGTGGTCGCACCGCCGTCGCCGGCACCCTCGGCCTGGCTGCAGGCCGCGAGCCGCGAGCAGCGACGCCCCGAGCAGTGCGCCGCGCCGGATGCCAACCACACGATCGAGGCTACCGGGCCGCAGCGATCAGCTTCCGACAGCGCCGGCCGATCAGCCGCCGATTGCCTCGGCGAGCAACCGCCCGGTGGTCGGCGCGTTGAGGTACGGCTCGGGGTCGTGGGCGCGATGTCCGTTGTCGACGCGTCGATCGACCACACGTGGCCCGAACCTGTTGGCGAGCTCCGGTTCCTCGCACGCCTGGTCGCCGACCGACGCGACGTTGCACCAGTGCCCGACCGAACCCGGCCACGCGCCGACGCCGTCGGCCGGCATCGGTCGGAGGTGGCCGAACAGCCAGTCACCGCCGAGCGGCGAGCCGATCGTGATGAGCGTCTCGACCGGCCACTCGGGGTGTCGGCACAACGTCTCGTAGGCGACGACGGTGCCCATCGAGTGAGCGATGATCACGCGCGTCTGCTCGGTCACGACCGCTTCGAGCCGGCCCTGTACCCGGGCGCGCAATTCGTCGTTCGTGAAGTAGCGCCCGAGCTGGTTGATGAGCTGACGGAGCGTCTGCTTCCCGACGGCCTGGGCGATGACCTCCAGGCCGTCGGGGCCGGCGATCGCCTCGATCACGTCGGTCAGTCCGGCGTCCTGCGCGACGTTCAGCAACTCCTCGTCGGTCGGTCGCCCGTCGGTGGCGTTCGCACGGAAGAGATCACCGTAGAACGCGATCGACACGTCATCGGGGTCGATGGTCGCTCCCGCGTGCCACAGCCCGTCGCGGATCGCCGGGATCCAACGCGCTGCCACCTCGTGGGGGCCCCACAGCTGGTGGAACGCCCCGTGGACACCCACGATCGTCGTCATCCGACGTGCTCCGCTGTGTCCGTCAACGCAGCGAGAACGGGGGGTACCGGTCGGTCGTGAGCAGGTAGGCGTAGGCGTTGACGCGGAGGCCCCATCGGGCGACTCCGACCACGTAGTCGAACAGCCCTCGCGGGTATCGGCCCGTGAACAGGATCGCGAACCACGCGATCACGACCGCGAAGAACGCGCCGATCGCGAGGAAGATCAGCACGACGTAGTGGGGGATCGCCAGGAACCACTTCACCAGCGGGAGCCACCGGTTCAGGTCCCGCTCCACGTCGGGATACTCGATGTCGAGGGAGACCGACTGCTGGTCGACGGTGGAGGGGTACGTGTCGGTCAACAGCGCCATGTAGGCGGCGACGCGCGTGGCGAAGCGCGTGAGCTCGAGCGCGAAGTCGAACCACCAGCGCGGATACCGCCGACGGAACAGGATCATGAGCAGCGTGGCCATGAAGAGCGCGCCGGTGATGCCGCCGGCCGAGGTCTGGACCCACTCGCCGTCCGAGGTCTGCACGTACTGCGTGCCGCTCCCGGTCAGGATTCCGATCACGATGGCGATGGGAATCACGAGGATCAACCGGAACGCCGTGGTGAGCCGACTCAACTGTGCCGGGTACACGATCTCCAGTCGCGCCGGGTACGGCGCGGCCGGTGGCCCTCCGCCGGTCACGCCGGGCGCTGGCGGTGGTGGCGGCGGGGCGAGCGGGGTTCCTGCATCGTTCGACATGTGTGCCTCCTCGTCGTGCGCGACGTTAGCCCTGACCCTTCGCCGGTGTCCCTGCCGTCGCCCCGTGGCACGGGTCGTACGGCGACGGTTTCGATCGGACCGCTCGCGGGCATGATCACGGTATGGCCCACGTCGAGTTCGTCGTCCACCACCGATTCGAGGCGTCGTCGCGTGCCGTCTGGGACGAACTCGTCGACTGGGCAGGTCATGCCGACTGGATCCCGATGACCCGCGTCGAGGTCGAGGCGGGCGATCCCACGGCCGTGGGGGCACGGTTCACGGCAACCACCGGCCTGGGTCCGCTCGCGCTCCCCGACCGCATGGAGGTTCTGCAGTGTGACTGGGACGACGAGGAGGCGATCGGCACCTGCGAGGTCGCCAAGCACGGCCCGGTGCTCGACGGCAGCGCCGGATTCACCGTCCGACCGTCCGGCGAGGGTGCGTCGCTCGAGTGGGTCGAGGACGTCACCGTGCCGTACACGCCGCAGTTCCTCGCGCCCGTGCTGGGATGGCTGGGTGCACGAGGGTTCTCGGCCGGCATGCGCAAGCTGGCCAAACTGCTCGCCGAGCGGTCGTCGGCGGTCGGGGACTGACCGTCGCCGGTCGATCCCGGCGCCGCGTTCAGCCGAGCCGACGCAGGATCTCGCGGAACCGGTCCGCGTCGTCGTCGTTGTCGACCGGGATCGAGAACTCGATGCGGTCGACGCGTCCGGCGTAGCGGTCGTTGAGCCGTGCGGCGATCTGGTCGTACGTGCCGATGGTGGCGACCTCGTGCAACATCTCGTCGTGCACCAGGCCGGGCAGCTCGCCCCAACGCCCTTCGCGCGACAGGACCGACGCCTGCTCGGCGATGTCGCCCCAGCCGTGCAGCCGGAACGTGCGGCGGTACGACGGCGTCGACAGGTAGAAGCCGACCCGGGCGCGAACGGTGTCGACGACCCGTTCGAGCTGCTCGTCGTCGGGTGCCGTGCCGACGAGCGGCTTCATGCACACCTCGATCGCACTGACGTCGCGCCCGGTGCGGGCGGCGCCGCGAGCCACGTTGGGCAGGACCTCCTCGTCGATGAACCGCGGCGTGCAGACCGGATGGAGGCGAACCCCGTCGGCCACCTCGCCGGCCACGGCACACATGTGCGGGCCGATCGCGGCCACGTGGACCGGGATGTCGGGGTGGTCGATCGGGCCCGGATCGAACAGCGGCACCATGAGGTTCAAGTCGTAGTGCTCGCTCTCGAACCTCAGCGGTTCCCGGTGCTGCCAGCACTGCCACACCGCCCGTACCGCGTTCACGTAGTCGCGCATCCACGGCGCGGGCGCCGACCACGTGCCGCCGTACCGACGCTCGATATGGGCGCGCACCTGCGTGCCGAGGCCCAGCACGAATCGCCCGGCCGACAACTTCTGCAGCGACCAGGCCGACATCGCCGTCACCGTCGGGCTCCGCGGGAACGCCATCGCCACCGACGTGCCGAGTCCGATCGTCGAGGTCGCCGCGGCGCCGAGCGCGAGCAGCTGGAACGGGTCGTCCTTCGTCTCCTCGACGAGCACCGCGTCGAGCCCGACATCCTCGGCGGTACGGGCGAGATCGGCGAACACGCCCGATGTCGAGTGGCGTCTCGGGCTCGCTCAGTCCGGGATCGAGCTTGCCGAGCGGCAGCAGTGATTCGACGATCATCGTGGTACCCGACCGGAGTGTGGCACCCGGGGACGTGCACGGACGAGCTGAGGCGCGAGCGGCCGCTGCACGTCAATTTCAGCGCAGCGACGAGTGCTTCGAACCCACTCCGGTGAGCCGCAACCATCTCCGGGGTCGCCTCCCACGAGTCGATCTCCACCAGCATCGACGGGAGGCCGGCGACGAAGGCGGTCCAGCTCTCGCCGCCTCCGTGCTGCGTCACGCCGGACCGTTCCCTCGTGCCCGACCCAGTCGCCCAGGCCCGCTGGAAGGCCGGGTCGGTCGGACCGATCGCACCGATGTAGCCGAGCGGCTGGTGCACCCAGACGACGATGTCGGGTCGGAGCCGTTCGACGAGGCCCGTCAACGCCTGGATCTCGGGCTCGGACAACGGACCGGGCCCGCCGTCGTACGAGCGCCAGTCCCAGCTGAAGTTGCGATTGAGGTCGACGCCGTTGCCGTTCCACCGGGTGCCCGCGGCAACGCCGTCAGGGTTCGCCTCCGGCACGAGCCAGATCTCGACGTCGTCGGGGACGTCGGCCTCGACGAGCGACCGGACCGTCGGCGGGGTCACGGGTTCGTTGCCGTGGAGACCGCCGATCACGAGCACGGTGCGACGGGCCTCGTCGACCGGTCGGGTGATCGCCGTGACCTCGCGGCCGAGCGTGGAGAAGCCGACGACACCGGTCGTCCATCCGTCGGGAATCGGCGGCGGCGGGATGTCCGACGCCGGGCGAACCGCTTGGATCGACCCCGACCCACCGCCCGGCGGCGGACTCGTCGTGGTCGGCGTGGTGGTGGTCGAGGTCGTCGTCGACGAGGTCGAGGCCGTGGTCGGCGGCGGGACCGTCGTCGTGGTCGTGGTACCGGTGGTGGTCGTCGTGGTGGTCGAGGTCGTGGATGCCGGGCCGGTGGTGCTCGTGGTGCCGATCGTGGAGGACGGGGCATCGGTGGTCGCAGCGACCCGTCGTGGTCGCGACGCCGCGGTGCCCTCGGCGGCGACTCGGTCCGACGGATCGCCGTCAGGTCCGCACGCTCCGAGCAGCGCAAGGGTCGCGATGACCACGGGCGACCATGTCGGACGACGCACGCCGGTCAGTTTGGCAGTGCAGCGCGACCCGGTGGGGGTCACCACGCCACGCCACGGCGGCTGCGACGACGCCGGGATACTGTCGCGATCGTGGAAATCGACCTGATGACCGGCTCGTCGACGTGGGCCGAGTCCGCGGAACTCGCCCGGGCCCTCCAAGGCGCCGGCTTCTCGGGCATGCTCTACACCGAGACCACCCAGGTGCCCTGGATGCAGATCGCAGCGGCGTCGATGGCCGCGCCCGAGCTGTTCTTCACCACGGGCATCGCCGTGGCGTTCCCCAGAAGCCCGATGGTGTCGGCCGCCGTCGCCTACGAACTGGCCGCGAACACCGGGGGTCGGTTCCGGCTCGGTCTGGGCAGCCAGGTCAAGGCGCACATCACCCGCCGGTACGGCGCCGAGTTCGAGCGGCCCGCGGCCCGCATGCGCGACTACGTGCTCGCGGTCAGAGCCTGCTTCCGAGCGTTCAACCGCGAAGAGCAGCTCGCGTACGATGGTGAGTTCTGGGAGCTCAGCCTGCTCCCGCGTGACTGGTCGCCCAGGCGGCACGACCATCCGATGTACGTCGACATGTCGGCGGTCGGGCCGGTGATGACGCGCGTGGCGGGGGAGGTCGCCGACGGCATCCACGTCCACCCACTCCACTCGATGCCGTACATCGAACAGCGCCTGCTACCGGCTGTGGCGGAGGGGGCCACCGCAGCCGGGCGCGACGTGGGCGACATCGACCTCATCATCCCGGTCTTCGCCTGCCCCGGGGACACGCCCGAGGAACGAGCCCCCTACGTCGCTCAGGCCAAGCGCCAGATCGCGTTCTACGGCAGCACCCCGAACTACGCGTTCCAGTTCGACGACCTCGGATTCGACGGGACGTCCGAGCGGATCCGCGCCAAGATGAAAGCCGGCGATCTCGACACCCTCGGTGACGTCATCACCGACGAGATGTTCGAGATGTACGCCCTGGCAGCGCCGTGGGACGAGATGGCCGACCGGCTGCTCGATCGCTATCACGACACGGCGTCCCGGGTGGTGATGTACCTCGGGGAGGCACAGATGCGCACCGATCCGGATCAGCTGGCGAGGTGGGGCGACGTGGCCGCCGCGGTCAGGACGGCGCGATGAGCCGGGTCGCACTCGTGACCGGTGGCGCGAGCGGCATCGGCCGCGAGACCTGCCTGGCCCTCGCCGACGCCGGGCGCCGCGTCGCGGTGGCCGACATCCAGACCGCCGGCGCGAACGAGACGGCCGCGACGATCAGGTCCGCCGGTGGGCAGGCCTTGGCGGTGACGATCGACATCACCGATGCGGCATCCGTCGACCGCGGGGTTCGGCACGTCGAGGACGAGCTCGGCCCGGTGGAGATCCTCGCCAACGTCGCCGGATGGGACCAGTTCATGAAGTTCGTCGACACCGACGAGGACTTCTGGGATCGCATCATCGACGTCAACTTCAAGGGCATGCTGCGCACCACACACCGGTGCCTGCCCGCGATGATCGAGGCCGGCTGGGGCCGGGTCGTCAACGTGGCGTCCGACGCCGGTCGGGTCGGCTCGTCGCTCGAAGCGGTCTATTCCGGGGCGAAGGGTGGAACGATCGCGTTCACCAAGACGCTCGCCCGCGAGGTCGCCCGCCGCGGCATCACCGCAAACGTCGTGTGCCCCGGGCCGACCGACACGCCGTTGCTCGACGAGATCGCGTCGGCCAACCCCGACAGCGACCGGGTGCTCGGCGCGATGGCGAACGCGGTGCCGATGAAGCGCGTCGGTCGACCCGAGGAGGTCGCCACCGCCGTGGTCTACTTCGCCTCGGACGGGGCGAGCTTCACCACCGGGCAGACCCTGTCGGTGTCCGGCGGACTCACGATGGCCTGAGCCGGAGCTCACTCAGGGCCCCCGATGGCGACCCGGTGGTCGGGCGGGTGCGTGGACCAGCGCGCGACGGGTTGGGGATGGTTCAGGCGAGCTGGAGGACGGCCACGTTGAGCGGCCCACGGGTGGTGTCCGCCGTGGCCTCGCGGAACTCACCGCCCACCTGGACGCGGAGGTGAGGGTCGGCCTCGAGGTTGGCCATCCACTGCGAGTCGGGTCGCACCGTCGACACCAGCAACCGGTCACCGATTCGGCTGGTCATCAGCGGGACGCGGCGGGGTTCGCCGCTGACCCGCCCGGTGGTCTCGATCACGACGGCGCCCACGCCGATCGGCGGCGGGTTGCCGAGTCCGCGCTCGAGTGCCGGCTCGACCACCTTGTTGAGCAACCGGAAGCCGGTTCTGATGATCTGATCGGAGGGGTTCTGAATCACGCCTGGTACAACCGCCACCGGGGGCCGGCATTCCCGTCCCACTGGCTCGGTCGGCATGGCGGCGGCCCGCGGCGAGTCAGTCGAAGGTGGGGAACGCCACGGTCGGGTCGCGCTCGAGCTGTTCGACGAGTGCGATCTCCCACGTGAGGTAGTCCTCCATGTGCTGTCGGACGACGTCGCCCTCGTGGTCGTAGGGCTTGTACCAGACGTCGTCAGCCTCCGTGGTCGGCCGTGTGAACCCAGGCTCCATCTCGTGTCCGGCGTGGCGCCACCCCTTGTTGCCACCGGCGAGCGCGACCACCGTCGTGTCCGGCCACTCACGTCGGGCGTCGGTCACTGCGAGCTTGGCGAGTTGCCCGTCGGTCGACGTGAGCACCAGCGTGTCGACGTCACCGATCACGAGGTGCGCTTGGTCGAGCCGGCTCCGAACGCCCCACCACGCGCCCGGGACGTGGCCTTTGTCGCGGTACTTCAGGCTCGTGCCGATGTCGAGCACGGCGATCGATGCCGGGTCGTCGTCGGCGTCCAGCGTCGCGGCCAGCTCCGAGACCGAGATCGTGGGTGCGCGACCGACCGACCTTCGAGCCGGTCGCCCCGACTCGAGCGGACGGTCCTGGAGCGCCTGCTCGAGCACGACCGCATCCTTCCAACCCATCTGGCGGAGCCACGATGCCGTCATGGTCGCGCGAACGCCCGTGTCGTCGACGAGTACGAGCCTGGCGTTGCGTGTCGCGATGTACTCGTCGGTGGCCTGAACCAGTTGGCCGCCCGGCGCACTCACACTGCCGGGCAGGTGACCGATCTCGTACTCGTCGGGTGTCCGCACGTCGAGCAGCGCTGTGGTTCGATCCGCGTCGGCGAGCCAGGTGTCGAGTACACGGTGGTCGATGTGTCGGACGCCGAACCGACGGCCGACCGTCGGCTGCGGCCCGCTCGGCCCACGCCCGTGCCGGCGGTGACGGGTCGGGCGCGTGGTCGTCGCGCCCGTGGTCGACGTCGAAGCCGGCGAGTTCCCAGCCCATCGTGCCGTTCTCGAGCGCCACGACGCGGTTCTCGATCCCCGCATTGATCAGTGACTGGCTCCCGATGATGCTGCGCGTGCGACCGGCGCAGTTCACCACTACGAGCGTGTCGGGGTCGGTGACCACTTGCTTGACCCGATGCACCAGTTCGGCCCCCGGGCAGTCGATGCCGGTCGGGATGCTCATCCGCCTGAATTCTTCGATCGGTCGCGAGTCGAGCACGACCACGTCGGCCTCGCCGTCGAGCAGTGCACGGACCTCGGCGGCCGGAAGACGCGGCGTGCCGTATGTGTGCTCGACATGCTCACCGAACGCCTTCGACGGCACGTTCACACCGGCGTACAGCTCGCGGCCCGACGCCGACCACGCCGTGGTGCCGCCGTCGAGAACGGCAACATTCGTCCAGCCGAGCTCGAGCGATCGCGCGGCAGGCGCGCTCGGCGAGGTCGCCGTCCCCGTCGTCGCACCAGACGATCCGCGTGTCGTGACGGGGAACGAGGCCCGGCAGCTGCAGCTCGAGGTGGGAGAGCGGCACGCACGCGGCGTGAAACAGGTGACCGGTGAGGAACACCCCTTGCTCGCGGGCATCGAGCACGGCGAGTTCGTCGCCGTCGACGAGCCAGTCGGCGACTGTCGACGGATCGACGGCGGGCCCGACGGCCATCAGCAGGTGAGACCGGAGCGAGCGTCGCGGATCCCGCTCGTCGCACGGAACGGCTTCCAACGGCCTTCGCGTTCGCTCCAGTATTCGCGCTCGTCGAGTCGTTCGAGCGCCAGCCCGTAGCAGTGGAAGTTCAGGGCGGGTCCGTCGATGTGGATCGAGTGCACGTCGTCGGGCAGCATCGCCACCCCCGAACCCGCCTCGACGAGGTGCCGGTGCGTCTCGGTGACGCCGTCGTCGCGACGGTCGTAGAACCGGTTCAGCTCGCTTCCGGAGTGGCCGACGACGACCGCCCACGTGGTGTGGTCGTGGGGCGGCGTCTCGACGTGACCGCGACTCGACTGCGCGTACAGCGCGAACCGGTCGTCGTCGTCCTGCGCAAGGCGGTACATGTAGCTCGACTCGGTGACGTCGCCCTCGGGTGCCGGGAAGTCGTCGGACGGGAACAGCTCGCGGCGGGCGCTCAGCTCGACGAGCCGGTCCCGGATGGCCTCCACGCCGGAACGGGTGGCACCGAGCTCGGTCTCGATCCCGCGGATGTCACTCATGGCTGCCTCGACGGCGACGTGACGGGCAGCGGCGATGTCGTTCATGCCGCCACGGTACCCCCGGTTCACATCGAGCCGGAAGCGATGCCCGCCCCATCGCGAGCGTCGCGATGATGGATGCAGCGCCCGCACGATGCGCACCGAAGCGATGCGAGGACGAACGGGCTGCCGAGATCGGCGGATCCGTGGAGATCGCGTCGAACGGCGACGGCTCACTGGTTCGAGCACTGCTGCCTCTCGGCTGAGACCCGTCGGCCGACGCGAGGCTCGAGTCTCATCGAGCGTCGACATCTCCGTTGACCGGCATGCTCGAGAATCTGGTGGCGCCCGCTGCGGGCCCCTGTTCGCGCGAGACTCGGGCATGACCGATCGAGTCGAGCGATGACCGACACGGTGCTCGCTGCCACGCTGGTCGCGCCGTTCGACCTGCGCGTCGAACGCTTCCCGATGCCATCGGAGCTCGAGCCCGGCGCAGTGCTGGTCGAGATGCGTGCATCGGGGATCTGCGGTACCGACAAACACACGTATCGGGGTGAGACCGAGCAGTACGCAGGCACCGACCACGCCAGCTCAACACCGTTCCCGATCATCCAAGGACACGAGAACGTCGGCGTCGTTGTCGAGATCGGGGATGGTGGGGCGTACACGTTCGACGGTGATCGGCTGGCGATCGGTGATCGGATCGTGCCGGCGCCGAACCGAGCCTGCGGCACGTGCCGCTACTGCGTCGAGAACTTTCCCTACTACTTCTGTCGCAATCTCGAGAACTACGGCAACTCGCTGTCGTGCTCCGAACCCCCGCATCTCTTCGGTGGATTCGCGGAGTACCTGTACGTGCTGCCGCGAACGCCGGTCTTCAAGGTTCCGCCAGAGCTGCCCGACGACGTGGCCGTGCTGACCGAACTGTTTGCCGTGACGCACAGCCTCGACGTGGCGTCACGGATGCCACGGCCCGCCGGATTTCGGCCAGGTGACTCGGTCGCGGTCGTCGGCGTGGGCCCGGTCGGGCTGGTTCACGCGGCCAAGGCAGCGCTGCTCGGGGCATCGCGAGGTGATCGCGATCGACCGCTTCTCGAGTCGGCTCGACATCGCCGCCGATGTCGGCGCGACCAACTGCGTGATCGCTGCGGAGGATCCTCTCGAAACGACTGCCGCGGTTGCATCGCTCGTACCCGGCGGCGTCGATGTCGTCGTCGACGCGACCGGCCATCCGTCGAGCTTCGACCTGGCCATCGATCTCCTCCGCGACGGCGGAACGCTCCTCGAGGTCGGAGCGTTCGTCGACCTCGGCCCCGTCGACTTCAACCCCGCCGATTTGCTCGGGCGAAACCTGACGCTGGTCGGCGTCGCCGGCGAAGACGCACGCTCATACGACGCAACACTGAAGATGCTGGCCGAACACCACACGACCGTGCCGTTTCATCGCGCGGTCACCCATCACTACGCGATCGCCGATGCCGACGACGCGATGCAGACAGCACTCGCCGCGGGCGATGCAATGAAGGTCGTCATCGGCCCAGGATCGTCGTAGGCCGGACCGGCGCCACCGATCGAGGTACACCAGTGGCGCGGATTGTCGCGCTCGACTCCACTCCGATCCTCGACCGTCTGACTGCCCAGGGCGTCATCAGTCTCCCCACCCGGTCGTCCCGACCGATCGACGGCGGTCGATCCCGGCCGACGCCGAAACGACCGGTAGCTGACATCGTCAGCGAGCAGCGTCGCCGAACGTGGCCGTCGTCGATTTCGGTTCGAGTGCTCTCGTCGAACTGGTGCTCGACGAGACGGGCTCAGACGTCGCGGCGGACCTGTGGAACGGATGCGATGCATCGCTGTCGAGCCGGCTGGCGTATCCGGAAGTCTGCTCGGCCCTCGCTGCGGCGAGCCGGAACCACGACCTCAACAAATCCGAGGCCTCCGCTGCTGAAGATGAGTGGGAGCCATTCTGGGCATCACTGCGTCCGATCGAACTCTCGGCCGACGTCGAACGAGTTGCCGGCGGACTGGCAGCGAGTCACCGACTTCGTGGAGCCGACGCGGTCCATCCGGCGAGTGCTCTCGCATTCACTCCCGCTGGTGTCACCGTTGCGGTGTGGGACGAACGTCTTCACGCCGGCGCCGCTGCCGTTGGACTCTCCTTGGCGCCGGCAACGCTCGACTGATCGTCGGGGCGAAGCCGAACCGGGCACGACGAACGGTTTCGGAAGGTCGTCGCATCGACGCACATTCTGGCGCACCTGACCGATCGCGTCGGTGCCGTTCGTGGTGGGTTGCCGGAAACTCGAACGATGTTGTTCTGATCGCTCCTCGGCGGGCGCCGTTCCCACCAAAGAATGTCGAGTTCGCCATCGACGTCGCGCTTGGGTCTCGACGGGAGTCGTTTGCCAGGCGTCGACATCGTTCGCTCTCCACCCACGGTTCTGCGAGCTCCGCCCCTCATGTGAGCGTGCTTCGCCGAGACATCCGACCGGCTGGCGGTCCGGAGGTGTTCGCTTGGGTATCGGGCGACGGAACGACAGGCGGCTCAGCGATCTGCGAGGAACTCCAGAACGTGCTGGATCACCCAGTCCGGTTGCACGATGGTGAGGTGATGGTCACCGTCGGTGATCTCTGTCTTGACGTCGGGCGCCACGGTGGCGAGTCGCTGGACTGCCCGCTCCGCGGAGTAGCTGACCTCGTTGCGTCCGACGAGGAACAGTGTCGGAACGGCAAGTCGCTGCCAGTCTGTCATCGGAGAGCACCGTGGGGGCGCACGATCTTGCGCTTCTGATGGTGAAGCACCGTCGGGCGAGGATGTCTTCGTCGACCATTTCGTCGATCGTCGCTCGCGTGTCCGTCGTGGCGGACACAGTCTGGTGCGTACCAGTAGAGGTATCGCCGAATGTAGGAGCGACTGGGAACTGTGCCGTAGACGATGGCACGGGCAAGGAGGCCGAGTGGTGGCCGGAGCACCGCCTGCGGAGAAACCAGGACGAGCTTGTCGAGGCGTTCCGGGAACTCGAGAGCGTAGAGGGCTGCCATCCAACCTCCGTAGGAGTGCCCGACAAGTCGAACGTCGTGCAGGTCGAGTTCGTCGAAGAGCTCGTCGAGCCAACGCACGAAATCGCCGGGACGGCGAGGTCGCCTCCGGTAGATGCTTCGTCCGATGTCGTAGATGTGATCGAGGGCGTACACCCGATGCTCGGAGGCGAACGCTTCGATCACCGGTATCCACGAGAGCGAGGTTTCCGAATCGCCGGGTAACAGAACCAGCGGTGGTCCGTCGGCCGGGCCCTGGACCCTCACGAACGTGTCACCGAACGTCGTGCTGACCATCGTGGATTCCGAGGGGATCGGCCAGCGTTGCGCACGCGCGTCGTAGAAGGCCAGGTACTCCTGTTCCGATGCAGCGGAACGAAATGGGTGCCAAGGCTTCGTTGCCACTACTCCCTCTCCCGGCCACCTCAGCGGCATCGCTGATCGAGACCACTCACCCTGGTACAGCGTGTACCCAACCGGCCTCAGACGTCAGGGCCGATGGTCATGCGCTCGCGATCGGCACATGCGACAGTGGCAACCCGCTCGGAGTTGTGCGGGTCGCTGACGGGCTTTGAACGAGGGTGCTGTGCTTCAGACGCTCGATGACATCGGTGACCGCTCGGCGCCAGTCGACGTCCTACGAGCTCCACCACGCCGGCACCGCCACGAGAACGGCGACGGCGGGCATCAGCCCGAAGAGGACCGCCAATCCAACCCGCCGCGACGGCCCCCAGGCGAGCCAGTACATCACCATGGACAGCGCGGCGACGCCCATCGTGAGGAAGACCATGGCCAAGGTGAACGCCGCCCGGTTGCCAGCGTCGTACCGCTCAGCGGGCACACCATCGTGTGCAGCAGCACTGAGACGACCCCCGCCACCGGCGCCGCGCTGATGACGCCGCCGCAGCCGCCAAGTAGACCGTCGCGTGAAGGCTTGGCAGGTGTCGGCGGTCGCGGTGGGGAGGGTGGACCGATCGGCGGAGGCCACGACGGCTGACTGGCGGGGGTCCACAGCCGCAAAAATGCCCGACATTGCGTTCTCGGCGTATGCAGCGGCAAATGCCGGCGTGGAAGCAGCGCCGAAATCGACGCACTCGGCGCCATCGTCGATCCGGCCCCCGGCTCAGAACATGCCCGTGCGAGAGCTCGGAGACCCGTCCGGGAACCTGCAGTGGAGAGCGTCTCGAGAGTCACCGGTCGTTCTCGCGGATTCTGGAGCGGGTCGGGTCGATCAAACGTGTCGTACGCGACCGGATGGCGCCTCCGGATCGCTCGAACGATATGGGTGGCCGCGGCAGGTGCATCGCAGTGCCGACCCGCTCTTCGGTGCAGGCGGCGCACGACATCTCGTCGCGCTCATCACGGTTGGTAGTGCCGTTCCGCACCTTTGCTACACACGAGACCGGTCGGATGCAGCAAACACAGTGAACGAGTCGGCACCCCGCCGAACACTTCTGAAACGGCGGGCACGCCTCGGCCGCGACCAGCCCAGCGGTCCAAGGGGCGCGTGTGCCCAGTCGCGCGGGCCCGTACCCGCCACTCGCAACTGAACGGCGCGAGCAACGACAGCGCCAGTCGTTTCCGCGCCGCCAGAACGCAGAGACCGCAGGCACTCGGCCCACAGTTCTTACGGCGTCACCCGACTTCCGCGCCAGTCCGTCGCCTCGCCGGGGTTCGGCATGACGACGGGCTCGCAGTCAGAAGTGACCGATCAGATCAAGCCCTCGTCCTGCAGCCACTCGGCGGCGACCTCGTCGGACTCGCGGAAGCCGATGTCGGTCTCGATGTTCCACGCCACCAGGTCGTCGGTGGTGATGGCCGCACTCAGCGCATTGAGGTCGCTGGCGAGTTGGTCGCCATACGCGTCCAGCACCGAGGTGACGACGATCGGGGCGATGTTCTGCGCGGGGTGCAGGCCCATGTCGTCCTCGAGCACCTTGAAGCCCTGGTCGCCGATCTGCGGGGCAGTCGTGTTCCACACGACGGCGTCGACCTCCTCGGCGGCGAGCGCTTCGCCGAGCAGCGGACCGAACTCGATGGTCGTCGTGTCGGCGAACTCGATGCCGTAGATGGCCGGGTCGGTGTAGCCGAGGAAGCACTGCGGGCGCTCGAAGCACGCCGCCGAGGCTCCGAACCTGGCGCCGAGGTCCTTGAGGTCGGAGATGCTGTTCGCTTCCGAGTCGCCCCGGACGACGAGTGCGTCTCCGTCGACGGCCGGCGAGTAGTCGAGCAGAGTCGCGCCGATCTCCTCGTACTTCGGGCCGATGACGGTCACGATCTCGTCGGGGTCGCTGGACGAGCCCTCGTCCGGGGCGAGGGCGGTGAGCGCACCGCCGATGTAGTCCACGATCAAGTCGAGGTCGCCATTGGTGATGCCGTCGATGGCTTCGGTCCGAAAGCCGGCAGGAGTCAGGACCTCGACGTCGTAGCCCTTGGCCGACAGATACTGGCCGTAGACCTCGGCGATCGTCACCGATTCGGAGAAGTCCTGGCCACGGACGCGGATCGTCGGCCCCTCCTTCGGGCCGG
The DNA here is from genome assembly GCA_963827775.1 of uncultured Acidimicrobiaceae bacterium. GTDB lineage: Bacteria > Actinomycetota > Acidimicrobiia > Acidimicrobiales > Ilumatobacteraceae > Ilumatobacter. The sequence continues at coordinate 31,392 of CAWHCI010000019.1, forward strand.
CTTCGCCGGCGTCGTCATCGTCGCCGCCGCACGCGGCTCCGACGAGTCCCAGGACCGCGACGAGCGCTGTCAGGATCAGGCGGGTTTGTTTCTTCATGGTGATGCTCTCTCTGGTTGCGATTGTCAACTCACACGGGTTCGGACGGCGCGCCGCACGCCCCGAGGGAGTGCGACACGTTCGAGGACGCCGAACAGTATGCCGGTGAGGGCTGCGAGGGCGGCGACGAGGATGGCGCCGCCGAGCAGCAAGCTTTCGTTGTTCTGGCCGAGGCCGTCGCGAACGTACCGGCCCAGACCGTCCCCTCCGAGGAAGGCCCGGATCGGCTCGGTGGCCACCACTTGCACAGCAGCCACCCGGATGCCTGCGAGGACGACCGCCGTGGAGAGCGCGACCTCCACCCTGACGACGACGTCGCGTTCTCTGAAACCCATCCCCCGGGCCGCATCGACGACGCCCCGATCGACCTCCTTCACTGCGGTGTACGTGTTGAGGTAAATGGGCGGGAGCGCCAGAAGGAGGAGGGCGATGAAGATCGGCCAGGGCTCGAACCCGAGGCCGCGGCGCAAGGAGACCGGCACCAGGAGGCCGGCAATGGCGAAGGTCGGGATGGCCCGGCTGAGCGTGACCGTCCAGGTCGTGGCCACCTCGCCCCGCCCCGTATGGGCCAACAGCGTGCCGAGTGGTACGGCCACGAGCGTGGCCACAGCCACGACGACGGAGCACAGCACCACCGTGTCGAGGAGCGACGCCAAGATGCCGTCCTCGCCCGTCCAGTACTCCGCACCGAAGAGGAACTCCGCCACACCGATGTCCCGGGGGATCGCTTCCTGGGCGAGCAGCGACCCCGTCATGGCACCCTCGCCCGCCGCGACCACGGGGCCACCAGGCGGCTGAGCAGGTAGATGCCCCCGTCGAGCAGCAGCGCCAGCATGATGGAGAGCGAGGCACCGACGGTCATCGGCGTCCAGAAGGCGCGGCGCAGCCCGTCGAGGATCAATCGACCGAGACCACCCTGGCCGATGATGGCGGCGACGGTGACGAGACCGACCGTCGAGACCACTGCGATGCGCAGCCCGGCGATGATGTACGGCAGCGCCAGCGGCAGTTCGACCTCCAGGACCCGCCGGAACGGGGTGAGACCCATGCCGTCGGCCGCATCACGCACCGAGGGCGGCACCGAGTCGAAGCCGGCGACGGTGTTGGTGACGAGGATCAGCAGGGTGTACGCGGCGAGGGGCAGCACCGCCGTGGTGCGGCTCAGGCCGAAGTACGGTACGAGCAGGCCGAACAGCGCCACGCTCGGGATCGTGTAGAGGAAGCCCGTGAAGCCGGTGATCGGCGTGGCCAGGAACCGAAATCGCAGTGCGACCGCCGACAGCACGGCCGCCACGACCGAACCGAGGGCCACCGACAGCAGGGTCAGTTCGAGGTGCTGCAGTAGCGCCTCGCGGATCTGGTCCCACTCGTCGACGATCCACTCCCACCGGATGATGGGGTTGGCCGCTTCGGCGACGAACGTCATGCCTCCTCACCGCCTTCGAGGCTGGTTCTGATCGCCTCGACGGTGACGATCCCTCCGAACCGACCACCGGCATTCACCACCGCTGCCGACGTGTGCGAGGTGATGATCTGCTCCATGGCGCTCCGCAGCGTGCTGTCGGGTGTCACCTGCGCGGCCGGCCGCACCCGCGACGCATCGGCCGGCGCCGTACCGTCCGCGATGTCGGCGCGCCTCACCCAGCCGACGAACTCGCCCGTGCAGGTCACACCGATCCAGTCGAGGCCCGCGGCATCGGCGACGACGAGGGCCTCGGTGGTGGATGCACCGATGTCGACGACGGGACCCTGGTTGAACGGGAGATCCGCCACGGTCCGGAGGGTCAGCCGCTTCATACCACGGTCCTCGCCCACGAACTGCTCGACGAACTCGTTGGCGGGTGAACTCAGCAGCTCGTCGGGCGTGGCGTACTGCTCGAGAATGCCGCCGACGTTCAGGAGGGCGATGCAGTCACCGAGCCGCAGCGCCTCGTCGATGTCGTGAGTGACGAACACGATCGTCTTGCGGACATGCTCCTGCAGCGCCAGCAGCTCATCCTGGAGTCGGTTGCGCACGATGGGATCGACGGCGCCGAAGGGCTCGTCCATCAGCAACACCGGCGGGTCGGCGGCCAGCGCACGAGCCACGCCGACGCGCTGCTGCTGACCCCCGGACAACTCATCGGGGTACCTGTCGATCATCGACGGCTCCAGGCCGACCAACTCGGCCAGCTCGGCGACACGATCGACCGTGCGCGCCTTGCTCCATCCGAGGGTGCGGGGCACGGTGGCGATGTTCTGACCGACGGTGCGATGGGGGAACAGGCCGACCTGCTGGATCACGTAGCCGATGCTGCGCCGCAGATCGTGGACCGGCTGGTCGACAACGTCACGTCCGTCGATCTCCAGCCGACCCGACGTCGGCTCGGTGAGCCGGTTGATCATGCGCAGCGTCGTCGTCTTCCCACATCCCGAAGGACCGATGAGCGCGACGATGGCGCCGGCAGGAATGTCGAGACTCAGCGCGGACACGGCATCGTGATCGCTGCCATCGAACCGCTTCGTGACCTCGTCCAGCCGTATGGCCACTTCAGCGATGGCAGACCAGCCCCTCAGGCCCCGACGAGCAGGCAGGCGCATCAAGGAGCACGTACGGGCAGGTAGACGGTACACCGCTGATCCCCTGAGCGTAGGCGACCCGACGCCACTCGTACCATCCCGTCCGGCGCAGCAACCCTGGAGCTGGCCCGGTCTCGTTGGCACCTTCGATCTGGAATCCTTGGAGCCATCGTCGGAGGCATCCGCTACTGGTTGCGAAACGAGCGACCTCACCGCGGTGGCGAGAACTCCTGACTGCCGACAGCGCCGCCGGTCAACCGACTTCTCGACCGTCCGTTGAGATCCGGCGTTCTGGCCGCGCCCATCTCTGGGATGGCCTCCGACCGTCGGCGAATCGCCCGAGGTCAACAAGACCGGTTCGATCGCCGGCGGCGACATGACCTTGGTCAGCCCGTGCGACGCTCGACGAGCTCAGCCAACCGGACGAGCCGTGTCATCCGCCGATGATGTCCGCAGCTCGACAGTGGCGCGACCAGCCGCTCGATCATGGCGGCGGCGGGGCCGCTCAGCCCGGCGGTGAAGCGGACCGTGCTGCCTCCGTCGGCGGGAGCGACGGAGTTGTCGTAGTCGAGTCGCCACGGACCGAGGGTCGAGTGCCACGAGTAGCCGCCGTCGGGACGGACGTCGTCGACGACCATCGACGTCGATGTAGGTGCGAAGAACGCGCGCGTCGCGCCGCTCCATCCCGGCACCACCCGCCGCGCCTCCGCATCCACGGACACGACGTGCGGCGACCAGATGCTCCAGGCATCCACGGCGACCAACAGCTCATGGATCGTCGCCGCAGCAGCGGTGGAGGGCAGTTCGGTCGTGATCACTGCTCCAGGGTCGCACACGCCGCGTTCGCAGTGGCCAACCGACACACGTTGTTGCTTTGGCTGTGCAACCCGGGTCGCAGACCTGGAGACACGCACCACAGGGAATCGTGACCGCACCATCGGTACAAGGAGCCGATGGACACGAATCGCTCCGCGAGACAGGTGACGGCAAGGCCGGAGCGCTGACGGCGAGCGCGAGTAGCGTGGCGAGCGTGCGGAACGACACTCCAGCTTGGCTTCAGCATGCGCGCGATGGCTGGCAGCATCGGGGCGCGCAACGCCCGCCGTTCGCCGAGGTTCCCAGCCCCGGCCAGGAATCGGTGTGGGATTACCCACGGCCCCCTGTGGCCGTACCGGATGGTCGAGCGGTCGAAGTTTCGGGGGCCCAAGGCCTCGTGGCGTCGACTGACCGGTCCGTGCGGGTCCTCGAGACGTCGCACCCGCCCGCGTTCTACCTGCCGCCGGAATCGGTGATTTCGGGGCGATTGGTGCGCGTGCCGGGCTCGTCGCACTGCGAGTGGAAGGGTGCGGCCGAGTATGTGGCCGTTGCGGGGACCATCGAACCCGTGGGCTGGCGCTATCCCGATCCGTACCCGGAGTTCGACGACTATGCCGGTTGGATCTCCTTCTACCCGGGTCGGGTCCGCTGCACGGTGGATGGGGAAGTGGTGCGACCTCAAGCCGGTGGCTTCTACGGGGGATGGATCACCGACGACGTTGTCGGCCCGGTCAAGGGTGAGCCCGGCACGTCTGGGTGGTGAGCGCCGGATCCAATGCGGGTCGCGACGGCGCGGATCCCGCGACACCGATGCCGGAGACGACCACCATGCGCCCCAACGACGATCAAGCCCCCCGCCGCCGCCTGGCCGGCTTCGACTGCGATGAGGCCAACCAACGATGGTTGGTCGTCAACGACGACGTGATGGGCGGCCGGTCAGTCGGCGGACTGTCGTTCGACGTCCGGATCCTGATCTTCGAAGGGGAGATCGACACCGACGGTGGCGGCTTCTCATCGTTGCGTTTGCCTCTCGAACCGCAGGCGCTCCGCCCCTACGAGCGCATCGAACTGCGGGCGCGGCCCGACGACCGTGCCTACATGGTGACCTTCGACGATGACCTTGCCTCCGGTAATCGTCGAGTTTCGCACCGGGCTCCGATCGAGTTCGCCGCTCCCGGAGAGTGGCAGACCATCTCGGTTTCGTTCGACGAACTGTCCCCAGCGATCTTCGGTCGGCCCATCGACGACCTGCCCTTTCGGAAGCACCTGGCCACCCGCATGGGTCTGCTCATCAGTGACGGGGCCGACGGTCCGTTCCGTCTCGAGATCGACTGGATCGACCTCTGTCCCCGATGACCCACGGCACGCCGCGCCTGGAGGACCGGAACCACTCGTTGTCGCCCCAGCGCTTCCTCGGCGTGTACCTCCAGCAAGGGGATGCCACTCCCCCGGATGAGCAACAACGCCACGGATGCAGGCGAGAACAGTTTGGCCCACCTCGGACCTGTCCCAGGCCGGCAGGCGATTCAGGGCACTCCGGCAAGGATCAGGACCGCGAGTCTGCAGCCATGTCGAGGTACTTCGCGATCGTCGAACGCATGCTCGCCATGTCGGTCGCTCCGGTGACCACGGGCGGCGCCGTGTGGCCGTCCTACTCGATCAGAGTGTTCGCGAAGATCTGCCAGGCGAGCACGCTCTTGGCAACGAAGCTGAGGACGATGTAGACGCGCTCGCCGTGGAGGTTGTCAGCCCACTTCCCGACCCGCCGGTACTGCAGTCACTGGTTGATCGCGAAGCAGTTGAAGAACAAGAAGATCGTGTCCCGATCCGGATCGTTGACCATCTCCATGATCCAGCCGAAGAGGATCATCGATGCGTTGGCGAAGCCGATGGCGATCAACGCGGCGAGGTCGGTGATCCCCGTGGTGAGTGCGATCAGGACCATCATCACGGTCGACGACATCGCGTACTCGACCCAGCGGAACCTGTTTCGGCCGCGCTCGAGCTCGCGTCGGTACTGCGCGTAGCCCACGCTCGCAACGACGAAGTGGAACAGCGCGGAGAGCAGTGAGAACGACGCCACGGCCCACGCGAGGGGCACGCTGAACAACTCGGTGAGAACCCCTTCTGAGAGTTCCGTGCCCCGTGGTCCGCTGATGTTGAAGCCACTGACCGGCAGGCTGAAGTCTCGATCCCCGAGAACCACCATCAACACCGCAGTAGCCAGATGCAGGGTGCCGGCAGCCAGGTTCAACCGCCGCAGCTTCTCAGCCCGCTGGGGCGAAGGATTCACGACCGTCCGATCGAAGTCGAGCGTCGTCGACGGCTCATCATGCCACCAGTCCGGTGGCACCGAGAGGTCAGGCACACACCTTGCTTGGCACCGGGCCGAAGTCGGCGAGCTTGGGCTCATGCCCGGGCGGCTCCTTATCGGCCGACATCCCTGACGGGATACTCGCAGCCTGAACAACAGAAGGTGCTGCGACCTATTCGCGTCAGTCCCCTCGCCCTACGGGGAGACCCCCGTCACGCCTTGTAGGGACCTCGAGGGAGCAACTCGCCCAACGGATGACGGACGACCTCCCCATCGGTGGTGGCGGCAACCACCTCCAGCGTGGGACCGCCGAGCTCGAGCGCCACCTGCAGGCATGCGCCACAAGGGTGGGTCACCGCACCATCGGTGCGCGGCGAGACCAAGACGAGCACACTCGGGCGCTGTCCGGCGGCCACGCAGGCGAACAAGGCAACCCGTTCTGCACACATTGCGAGGCCAAGGGAGACGTTCTCGACGAGGGATCCGGGCATGACCGTGCCTTCGGCAGTGAGGACTGCGGCGCCCATGCGGAATCCGGAGTACGGGGCATACGCACGAGCTCGCGCCTGCTTCGCCGCCTCGATCAGCTCGGATGTGTCCACCATGCGCATGACTCCCTCGGCCGGCACGGCGTTCAGTCTTCCATGGACAGCACCCGCCGGCGTGGGTCCGTGTGTCCAGCCAACGCTCTCGAAACGGGCGTGAGGTCCGCAAGGCTGCGGTGAGCTCGCGATGGCCTTGCCGCGTCGGCGAGCTCGGATTCGCCAGGTTGCGACGGCGTTGGTGGGGACGGCGTTGGTGGCGAGGCGAATCAGGCTGTCGGGATCGTCGCTCGGCAGCATCTCGTCGCCGTCTCACGCCTTCACCACACAGTTGAGCAACCGGATCAAGTGCGCGCCCGTCACAGCAGCCACAAGAGGCCTCCTGGGTCAATGCGTAGATTCGCCGTGGCGACCAGGAACGAGCAGCTCTGCCGACATCTCATCGCGACAGGACGCGCAGATCCCGTGGGCGATCGGGGGCACCGACGAGCGCTCCAACTGGCGGGTGGCTTGAACGAACGCTTCGATATCGAGCCAACGAGAACCATCCTGGGCTCGCCCGCACCAACTGCACAGCGGAACGGGCTGAAGACCGACGTCTCGTTCTGAGTTGGTGTCGAGGAACGATACCGGCGGCCGGGCTTCCTCGAAGACCAGAACGCAACGGAATTGCACCCGGCCATCAGGCTCCGGCGTGATCGACATCTCAAACCACCGCCGGGCGTCGGGGGCATCGCAGCGCAGCGGAACCTCGGCTCCCTTCTGCAAGGCTCGAACGCGCTCGACGAGTTGCTGCCACAGGTCCTTCGTCTCATCGCTGTCGAAGTAGGTCCACAAGGTGCGGCCCGACGGCAGGACCACCAGCTCGGGGGCGCCGTTGTCACGGGCGATCTCGGCCCAACTCTGGCCCACGTCGATCACGACGTCGTTGGCGTCGATCAGATACTCGACGACTGTGTTCGCAGGGAAGTCACGCGACGGCGGTTCCCTCCTCGACGGGGACGGGCTCGAAGTGATCGACGCCTCGATTGCTTCCCAGATCTCCGCCGGTGGGTCGAGGAGCTCGAAGTCCGCAGCCTCGAGCTCGGACAGGATCGAACGAATCCGGTCGGTGACGGAAGCGTCAACGACTGCGTCGTGTGTGTCACGCGGCACCATCCCAGCCTATGCCACCAGTGCGGCATCGGCGGTCCCTTCCCCTCCCACCAATCCCACGGCACGGCCGAGCCAGGGCTTCACGGGTGCAGGCCGGAACGCGATACGGCGTTCGCTCGACCCTGTTGGCCGGTGGCGTGGCGCAGCGCTGTTTGGGCGGGTCGAGCAGGGTCTCTGGAGACCGGTAGGCGGCGGTTCGACACCGACCAATCGCGGGTCCCCCGGGGCGCCGTTCAGGGGTAGGCGGGAACGAGCGCGACGTATCGCGATCGCCAGGTGCGGTTGAAATATGCGCCTGATATCAGGCGGTCACGGCGCGAGTGGCGGCCGGCGACCGAGCGGTTCGAGCTCGACAACGTTGCTGGTGGTGACAGAGCACATCTGGCCGCCTTTGGCGGAACTCGGGAGAGTGCAGCGCATGCCCTCCCGTGCTGCCTGACCCTGAGAGGTTCCGTAGGGTGCTGCCCGGGAGTGGCGAGATCTTGCACAGCGGGTGGCCGCGGCGTGGGCCTGTAGTGTGGGCCCGTTCGCCAATTGGAGGGCTCTACTTGTCTATGCGCATGATCGGAAGACTGGCCCAGACCGCCGCCGCCCTGTGGATCCTGAACGTCTGGTTCAACCGGTTCAACAAGGACACCGGCTATCGAGGCGGCGGCGCAACCAACATGAAAGAAGAGTTCGAGGAGTATGGGCTCTCGGAGACCACGATGTACGCGGTCGGTGCAGCGAAGGTGAGTCTTGCGGGGCTGATGCTGGTGGGGCACGTGCAGCCACGGCTGGTCCGCCCGGCGTCGGTTGGCCTGGCGATGTTCATGCTCGGCGCGATCGGCATGCACATCAAGGTCGGCGATCCCGTGAAACGCTATCTCCCGGCGTTGTCCGTCTTCTCGCTGTCGACCATCTCCGCGATCTTGAACGGTCCGCCGCCGCAGAACACAGACGTCACGAACTGACGAACAGCACCACGAGCACGGCGTTCACGGCTCCGAGCAACGCAGCAGGCACCATGACACGCCGTGCATCGTGCAGCCTGACGCGGACGATCAACCCGAGCATCATCAAGAGCGTCAATCCGGCGGCAGCGAGGGCTCCCAAGCGTGGGAATGCGAGCCCCAACAGCACTGCAGCACCACCGAGCAGTTCCACTGCGCCGACGAAATTGCGAACCCCCGGCATCCCGTACCGGGTGAACTCTTCTCTCAGTCGAGTCCGGAACAGGATCTGGGAGCCGTAGTACAGGAACGACAGTCCCGAGATGAGCGCCAGCACCACGAGGACCATGCGGCCGTGCACGCTACTGGCTCACCGTGTCACCGTGCGGCTCGACGTCGACCAGATGTCCGCTGGGCTCCTCGTCCCGGATCGGCGAAACTGTCGCGATGGAGACATCTGGACTTCCGATCGAGGGCCCGATCATGTCGGTGGCGCCGTTCCCGCAACATCCGCCGCCCGGTTTCGTGCGCAACGTGTACGAGCACCGGTGGGAGATCGGTCGCCCCCGGTCGGCGGTGTGGTCGTGGTTGTGCGACCCGGCGACGTTCGTGGACGGACAGATCCCTCCGTTCCGGGTCGAGTTCCTCACCAACCCCGCCGGCGAGTCGGGATTCTCAGAGGGGGTCTACAACGCCCACGTCGGGCCCTTCATGTCGTTCTCCGGGGTGCTGGGCACGATCGAACCCGAGCAGTACCGTGACCTGCAGTACTTCTACGGCAGCTACGCGGTCAGCCACGCCCTGTTCCGGCCGACGCGGCTCCAGTTCTGGGTGGACGACGGAGCAGCCGAGGACACGACCGTGATGCGACTCCAACTCGACACCGACGTTCGCCGCCGCGCCGAAGGGTCCTGGATCCGCAGCATGAACGTGTTCTGGCGACGCTTTGGGAGTTGGTGCGAACGCGGCATCCCGAACATGTGGCTGCGGTGACCGCGCCGGTTGACGGAGAACGATGGCAACTCGGCATCGAACGCTGCAACGCCGGCATCGTCCAGCCAGGTGACCTTCGCCGTCCACTCTGCCCTCCCAGCGGGAACCACCTATCTCACCACCGACCCGTGTCAGCTGACCGGCGCTGCCACTCCGGGTCAAACACCCTCAAAGGCTCGATGCCTTCGATTCGCTCCAACACTGCATTGCAGATCGGACGGCACGAGAACCGCGGTACCCCAGGTCGATCGCAAGTGACGGGCCAGCGTCGCGCTGCCCGCGTGTCGGGCGTCGTCAGCGTCGCACGAAGGGTCCGTTCGGGAGGAGCGCAGCGACGGTCGACTCGCTGACCGGGGCGTCGTCTGCGACCGAGCTGGCGTAGATCGGCATCGACGGGCCACCGAGCTTGAGTGCGACCTGGAGGCAGGCGCCGCATGGCCAGGTGAGAGCCTCGCCAGTTCGGGGGGCGACGAGAGCCAGCGCGAGCGGTCGGGCTCAGGCGGCGATCGCCGAGCAGAGCGCGACGCGTTCGGCGCACATCGCCAGCCCGAGCGAGACGTTGTCGACGATCACCCCCGGCACCGCTTCGCCTTGATCAGTCAGCGCTGCGGCTCCGGCTCGAAACCTGGAGTAGGGCACGTATGCGTTGGGCCGACACTCTCGGGCGGCGGCCACCAGCGCAGCTGTAGTCATGACCGGCAACCCATCGAAAGTGCCACACCCGGTCCGCGTGACGAGACGGCTCGGTCCCCCCGTCGGGTCACCGAGGCATCGACCATTGCAGGTCCACGGCGGCTTACGGTCGCCGCCGGTGCCGCCGTCGACATCAGTCGAGCTGATCGAATTCTTCGAAACAGCACCGAGTTGATCAGTTGCGATGTTGTGACGCACTGGCAATGCGGACCGCCGCATTCTTCTGGCCGAGGTGTCCGCGTGATGCGGCCGGATCTCGTCGGCGTAACAGGTCGATCGAGGCGAAAGCAGCCTGATCGCTCCCGCCGACTCGTCGGTCGGGGCTCGTCCGGTGACTGGGAGGCTATGGCGAGAGCGCCCACGGGTGCACGCTCCGAACGCGGCTGCCAGTGACGCTCAATCGGCCGCCTCAGCAGCCCGTCACAGGTCGCCTCGACATCGAGACGTGGTCCGCCGCGACCTCCGCACAGGTTTCGCTCAGCCAGAGGGGACTGCCACGATTGTACTACGGCACACCCGACGTCCCACAGCAGAAGCCGGCCACACCTCGCTGCGTCGACTTGCGTCGCCTGTGACGTCAAGGGCGCTCATCACTACGGAAGCACCGTGGCGCCCCACGAACACCGACGAGTTGCGCAGATCATTGCTCACGAAATGGCGGAGATCATGGGCAACGAACCTGTCGGCGGCATTGCGCTCCGAGGTCGCCGGGGTCAGCGACAGCGGATCACGACGTGGGCGGGTCTGAGCCTTCGGCGCCTTGCTCGGTCGTCGTCGTGATGACTTCCCAGCCGTCGGCGTTGACGACCATCTTCTCGTCAGGAGGGAGGTCGGCTTTCTGCTTGCGCTTGAGAGTGATGCCACCGGCCACCACAGTGCCGTAGACCGTGATCATGAAGACGAAGATCCCGACGGCGAACAACAAGGTGTTCATGACGTCAACACCTCCTCGCGATTTCGTTCGGCGTCGGACTCCACCGGCGAGAGGATGAGCGTGCCGAGCGAGTGGATCGATGGCACCCACAGGCCGACGAAGATTCCGGCCGTCTGCTCGTCCTGCACGAAGTAGAGCCACACCGAGAACAGGAACGAAAGAAAGCCTGCGATCAGGAACGGCAGCTTGAGACGGATTGAGTTGGTCATGATGTCTCCCTTCTAGGCGTTTTTAACATCGTTGAGTACTGTTTACTCCAGGCACGGCTTTCAAACCTGACCGCCGACATGGCCGTCCGTTCAGCGCCGTACCGGCCACCGGCACAGCTCGCAGACCACGACCCCATTCCAGCCAATGCGCCGGCGGACCCCGCTCCGTTGACGCCGGCACCATCACCAGGACGAACCGTCGACTGCTGACCCTCCGAGGGAACGACCTGGGAGGGCGGCCGTGGACACACGATCTCTCCCTGGTTGCAGCGGCGCCCGGGTCTGGCGTTCGTCCGGTCGGCGACGGTTCCTCACGAGACGCATGGGGATTCGTGGAGCGTCACTACGGTGGTCATGATCATGCCCCACACGTTCGTTCTCTTCGGCGCCTCGGGCGACCTCACCAGCCGCAAGCTCGTCCCGGCGCTGTATCGACTGCACCTCCGCAACCGCCTTCCTCCAGAGACAATGATCGTCGGCATGGCGCGTAGCGGCCTAGGCACCGACGGGTTCCGCAACGGACTCGAGGCCTCCGTGCGGGAGCAGCTGCCGGATGACTACTCGGCGTCGTCGTGGCAGACGTTTGCCCGCTCGCTGAACTACTTCTCGGGCGACGTCACCGCCCTCGACGACGTCGAGCGGCTCGCCTCCCACCTCGACGAGCTCGACGGCAAGCGGGCGGACCGGATCCTGTATCTCTCCACGGCGCCGTCGCTGTACGAGGCGGCTCTCGAGAACCTCGGCGCATCCGGCCTGACCGCTGGGCCCGGCGAGCGCACCTGCCGCGTGGTGGTCGAGAAGCCGTTCGGGACCGATCTCGCATCGGCGCAGCACCTCAACGCGGTCGTCCACCGATCGTTCGCCGAGGGCCAGGTCTACCGAATTGACCACTACCTCGGAAAGGAGACGGTGCAGAACCTCCTGGTGCTGCGATTCGCCAACAGCATCTTCGAGCCGGTGTGGAACCGCAACTTCGTCGACCACGTCCAGATCACGGTTGCCGAGGAGGTGTCCGTGGGCTCGCGCAGCGGGTACTACGACGCAGGCGGGTGTGCTCCGCGACATGTTCCAGAACCACCTGCTGCAGCTGTTGATGATCACCGCGATGGAGGCGCCGTCGCGATTCGAGGCCGACGCCGTTCGCAACGAGAAGGTCAAGGTGCTCGAGGCGGTGCGCCGATTGTCCGGTGCCGATTTCGCTCACGACACGGTCCGGGGGCAGTACGCCGGCTACCACGACGAGGACGGTGTGCCGGCGACGAGCGACACCGCAACGTTCGCCGCGCTGAAGCTCTTCATCGACAACTGGCGCTGGCAGGGCGTTCCCTTCTACCTCCGGAGCGGCAAGGCGATGTCGTGTCGCACCACCCAGATCGTCGTGCAGTTCCGAGAGCCTCCCCACATGCTCTTCGGGAGCCAATCGCCGTTCGGCTCCAACCGCCTGGTCGTCCAGATCCAACCCGCTGAAGGAATCCAACTGCACTTCCAAACGAAGGTCCCCGATGCGGACATGCGGCTGCAGATGACCGAGCTCGACTTCGACTTCCGGCGGGCGTTCCAGGCGCCTTCGCCCGATGCCTACGAGCGACTTCTCCAGGACGTCGCCGCCGGCGACGCCAGCCTGTTCGCCCGCAGCGACGAAGTCGAGCTTGCCTGGAGCATCATCGACCCGATCGTCGAGGCGTGGCAGAGCCCGGCAGCGCCCAACCTCGAGATCTACGAGCCTGCGGCATGGGGGCCCGACCGCTGTACCGAGTGGATGCGCAATCAGCAACGAGAGTGGTTCGACTCCTGCCCGATCCTGCACTGACCGAGCGGATCGGTCAGCAACCGCTGTTCAGTCTCGCCGCAAGTTGGCGAGCGCAAATACAGACACCGCAGGCAGGTACCGATTCTCCTGGTTGCCGGCCGTGATTCGCACGGCGGTCGCGCCCGCCATGAAGATCAGATGGGCTCTGCTCAGGCAACCGCGCCGAGATCTCCGATGAGGCTCGTCGGCACTTGACAACGAAGCTGAGCGTTCATGTCGTGCCGCCGCAGGAGGGCCGCGAGCACGACGCCCAACGCCAGCGCCAAGCCGGTTACCCCGCGGGCGCAGCCGGCTGGCGCGCGATCAACGACTATGGGCAACGACCGTTGGGGGCTCGACGAGCGCTGAACCGCACCGCCTTCAAACTCACAGCTCATCTATGTCTGTCAAGTGGCGAGTTGGCGGGGTGGTGCGTGCTCAAGGAGGCGCCAGACGCGTCGGGCGATGTAGCGCTTGAGGCAGCGGACGACTTCACGTTGGGTCTTGCCCTCGGCGAGGCGGCGTGCGAGGTATTGACGTGTGGTCGCGTCCTGTCGGAGTCGTGTCGTTGCGACGATGTAGAGGGCGTGGTTGAGTCGACGGTCGCCGCGACGGTTGAGCCGGTGACGGTTCTGGGTCTGGCCTGACGTTGCGGGGATCGGTGCTGCGAGGGCGAGCCTTGCGAAGGCAGCCTCGGAGCGGCAGCGTCCGTGATGCGACCATGCCAGCACGAATGTGGCGGCGGTGACGTGGCTGATGCCGGGCTCGCCGAGGAGTTGTGGTGCGGTCTCGCGCAACAGGGTGGTCATCGCCCGGTCGTGGTCGGTGATCTCGGCGTTGAGGGTCGTGATGCGCTGGGCCAGGGCGCGCATCGTGAGTTGAGTGCCCTGTCGGGAAATGGAGCGTGACGGCGAGCTGCGGAATCTTGCACATGTCTTCACCAGTGCACGCGTGGTCAGGCCGCGAAGCTCGGCGCGCAGGTCGTCGGGAGCGGTGACGACGAGTGCTTTTGAGTTCGTTGATCGCAGCGGTTCGAGCTCGGACCGCTCCGGCAGGGGCAACAGTGTGCACTCGCAGGGCTTCGCGGTGGCCGTCGTGGGAGCGTGGGGCGTTGAGCGTGTCACGACCGATGATCTCGCGAGCGGCGCGGATGGCGTCGAGCTCGTCGGACTTGCCGCCGTCTTTGCTCGCCTTCTCGCGTGCCCAGTCGAACTCGACGACCCATTCGTCGGCGCTGGTGAGTCGTGCGGTGAGTCCGCGCCCGAAGCTCGCAGTGCCCTCGATCGCCCAGACTCGTTCGCCGGGCGTGGTGTGCTGTTCGGCCCAGGCGATGGCGTCGTGATAGCCGGCTCTGTTGGCGCCGAACTGAGCGGTGTCGACGACACCGGTGGTCGTGGTGTCGACGATCGCGGCGGTGATCCAGTCTTTGTCGGGGTCGACGCCGATGACGTGGTCGACCAGTTCTGCAAGCGTGATGTTGGTGCCTCCCAAGGCGCTGAAGTGGAGTCGGTGCCGGTCTGGGAAGGAACTGCGACGACAGAACTGTGATGGGCCAAGCCGCCATACGGTGGGCAGGCTTCTGATCAGGTCAGCAACGGCAGGCCAGACCGGCATCGACGACCCGACGGACATGTCACGTGGAACGCACCGCCTTGCGGCGGGCAACTCGATATTCGGGTCACGCCGGGCCACCAACACCGACTCTGGTCCGATCGCCTCCGACCGGCCCCATCGATACTCACAGCTCGATATTCGCGCCGCCGCCACTGCCGGACCCCGTCCGGGATCCGGCATTCCGATCGCCAGTGGGTGCGCCGTATCGTGCCCGTGGCGACCGCTATCGAACGTCGCGACTGGCCCGGTTCAGGACACGCCCGACGTTGCCTGACGAGGCACTAGGTTCACGGTCGTGGGGTTGTCCGAACGGTCGGTGGGGTGGTTGCGGTACCTGCACCGCAAGGCGCACACGAACGACGACTGGAGTCGTCACGGGCGCCCGCATCCTCATTGGGATGATCGCTCCGATCCGCCGATGGCGAGCTGGCATCGGTTCGACCTCGTCGACTCCTCCTACGCGATGGGGCTCATGGCGCACCGCACCCCGGCCTGGACCGAGCCCTACGTGGCGATCCTCGACCAACTGATCGAGCGCCACACCGGCTGGTGGTCGGCGTCGGACTGGCTGACCCAGTTCGGTCACGACCCCGATCGTGCGAACTATCCCGACGTCTACCGGTTGTTCATCCCGGCCGAGCTGTGGGGCGACTACGACGTGCCCGGCTGGACCGCGAACGGCATCGAGCCCTACGGCCGGCAGATGGACCCGATCGCGGCCGACGGCATGCTCTTCTACCAGGGCTTCTTCCTGGTGCTGCTCGGCATCCGGTCGATGATCGACAACACGCCGGACGGGCACGACAGGTGGAACGAGCCGTTCGAGATGATCCGCGACGGCGAGCACACGTTCACGTGGACGCACACGCAGATCGCGCGGAACCTGCGCGATCAGTGGCTCACGGCGCCGATCGGGTGTCATTGAGAGAACACCAAGGTCTGGCCGTTTTGACTGGCCGGCGCCGGCCTCGGTCTGAGGCTCCACGACAATCGCCACGGCACCGACTTCCACCGCCAGGCGTTCGAGCCGTGGTGGGAGTACGCCCGCGAGCAGTACCTCGACCTGCATCGTGACGAACCGCCGACGACCACGACCTTCTACTACGACCCCGCGCTCGACGTGCACCATCGGCTGCCCGCCACGGCGGCGCTGACGACGAGCTACTACGCCGCGCCGCAGGTGCCCGACGAAGCCCGTCGGCTCTTCGACGCCGCCTGCGCGTCCGCGGGATACGGCGACGACATCGGGACGCCATTGCGCGCCGGGCGGGGCGCCGCCTCATCGCTCGTGCTCGCACGTGAGTGGGAACTGGCCGATCTCGAGGCCCGGCTCGCGGATGCGATCGAGGCGTCGTTCGAGCCCACCTGGGACCACACGTCGGGTGAGTTCACCTGGGGAATGGGGCTCGACGAACCACATCCACGTGGTCAGTTCAACGCCTTCCTCGCTGCGGCCGAGGCGGCGGGGCCCGGTCGGTGGACAGCGCTGTCCGCGGCACCGCTGGAGCCGTGCCCGCAGGTCGTCGACGTCGACGTGCCCGAGGTGGTGTTGAGCCGGGCGGAGTGGCGCGACGGCGCGCTGCTGCTCACCGTCGATCCGCGTCACCCGGATCCGAGCGCGTGGACCGAGTTCCGAATTGTGGGTGTCGAACCGCGGCTGTGGTGGCTTGCCGGGATCGACGGTGCCACCATGGAGGTCCGCTCCGACTGCGTCATCGTCCGGACCCCGCGCGTGCCGGGTGACCTCGAGTTCACCCCCGGCAGCTACTGAACGAGCCGGTACTGTCGCGCAGGTGTCGAGCCCGGATGTCGTCGTGCGCCGCTTCTTCGAGTCGATGCAGGCTCGCGACTGGGACGCGGCCGGGAACCTGCTGTCGCCGGAGGTGCACATCGAGTACACGGCGACCGGTGAGCGGTTCGACGGCGACAACTTCCTCGCCATGAACCGCGCCTATCCGGAGGGATGGGCGATCGAGGTCGTGGAGACCGTTCCCGCCGGCGACCGCGTCGCGGCCCAGGTGCGGGTCACGCTCGACAACGACGTGTTCTGGTGCGCCGGCTTCTACACGGTCGGGTCGGGCACGATCACCGACGGGGTCGAACACTGGGTCACCGATCGGTCCGACACAGCGCCCGACTGGCGTCGAGCCTTCTCGACCTAGCTCGCGCAAGGCCGGCTCCGTTCGAATCCATGTTGCGGCCATAGTGTGCGTGGCATGACACGACTCGGTTACCAGATCCCGAACTTCACCTACCCCGGCGAGCCGGCCGAGATCTTTCCTTCGGTGGTCGCTCAGGCGAAGGCCGCGGAAGCGGCCGGCTTCGACCGGGTCTTCGTGATGGACCACTTCTACCAACTGCCGGGTCTGGGCGCCCCCGAGGAGCCGATGGTCGAGTGCTACACGCTGCTCTCGGCGCTGGCCCAGCACACCGATTCGGTCCGGCTCTCGGCCCTGGTGACCGGGAACACGTACCGGCATCCGACCTTGCTCGCCAAGACGATCACCGCACTCGACCACGTCTCGAACGGTCGCGCCACGCTCGGCATCGGCGCCGGCTGGTTCGAGCTCGAACACGACTCGCTCGGGTACGAGTTCGGCACGTTCACCGACCGGTTCGAGAAGCTCGAGGAAGCGCTGCAGATCATCGTGCCGATGCTGCGCGGCGAGACGGTCAGCCTCGACGGTCAGCGGTATCAGGTGACCGACGCGGTGAACTCGCCCGCGCCGATCTCGCGGATCCCGATCATGATCGGCGGATCCGGTGAGAAGAAGACCCTTCGCATGGTCGCCCAGTACGCGGACGAGTCGAACCTCGCCGGCGCGACCAACGACGAGATCCCCCGCAAGCTCGACGCGCTCGCTGCCCACTGCCAACGCCTCGGCCGTGACCGTTCCGAGATCACGGTGACGAAGCTGACGATGGTGTGCGTCGCACCCACGATGGAGGAGGCCGACACCGACCTGCGGGCCATGGCCGCGATCAAGGGTTGGGGCGACGAAGTCGTCGACATGGTCAAGGGCATCCTGATCTGCGGCGACCCCGACACCGTGGGTGAGGAACTCCAGACGCTCATGGCGACCGGCCTCGACGGTCTCACGATCAACCTCCCCGCCAATGGCCACATCACCGACCGCATCGGGCTCCTCGGTGAGGTGGCGAACGCCGCCATCGGCTGACGGCGGGGACGCAGCCGAGTGACGGCCGACGGTGTCCGGCGCATCGTGGTGATGGGTGTCGCCGGATCGGGCAAGACGACGGTGGGCCGGGCGTTGGCCCGACGGCTCGACACCGAGTTCGTCGACGCGGACGACGCGCACCCTCCGGCGAACATCGAGAAGATGCGGACCGGCATCCCGCTCACCGACGCCGACCGGCGACCCTGGTTGGTGGCTCTCCGCGACCGTCTCGCGTCGTCGGAGGCGCTCGTGATCACGTGCTCGGCACTCAAGCGTGAGTATCGCGAGACGCTCCGAGAGGCCGGCGCCGTGACCGTCGTGTTCCTCGACGTCGATCAGGCCACGGCGCTCGAGCGGCTGAACGCTCGCGAGGACCACTTCATGAAGGCCGGCATGTTGCAGAGCCAGTTCGACGATCTCGAAGGACCCGCGTCCGACGAGCACGACGTGTTCGCCGTCGATGCGGCACAACCGGTCGCGACGTTGCTCGACCTCCTCGTCGCACGACTCGACCCCTGAGGTCGCCGGCGAACGCTGCCGCTACCGTGGTCGACGGCAACCCCTCCGAAAGTGAGATCACGATGGCAACCACCGAACTCCTGGACCGGCGCAACTTCTACATCGGTGGCGCGTGGGTGCCACCGAGTGTCGCCCACGACGTCGAGGTGATCGATCCGTCGAACGAGCAGGCGTGCGCGGTGATCTCGTTCGGTTCGCAGGCCGACACCGACGCTGCCGTGGCTGCCGCCAAAGCCGCCTTCCCGGCATGGAGCATGACCGACCCCGGTGAGCGGATCGCCCTGCTCGAGAAGCTGCTCGAGGTGTACACGGCGCGGTACGGCGAGATGGCCGAGGCGATCTCGTTGGAGATGGGGGCGCCGATCTCGCTGTCGCAGACGGCGCAGGCGGGGTCGGGCGTCGGGCATCTGAAGGCGTTCATCGAGGAACTGAAGCAGTTCGAGTTCGACCGGCCGCTCGGCGACCACGCTCCCGGGGACCGCATCCTGTACGAGCCGGTCGGGGTGTGCGCGTTGATCACGCCGTGGAACTGGCCGATGAACCAGGTGACGTTGAAGGTCGCTCCGGCCGTCGGCGTCGGCTGCACGATGGTGCTCAAGCCGTCGGAGATCGCACCCCTGTCGTCGTACCTGTTCGCCGACATGATGCACGAGGCCGGGTTCCCCGCCGGCGTGTTCAACATGGTCAACGGAGATGGTGCCGGCGTGGGCACCCAGCTCTCGGGGCATCCCGACGTCGACATGGTGTCGTTCACCGGTTCCACCCGGGCCGGCGTGGCGATCACGAAGAACGCCGCCGACTCGGTCAAGCGGGTGGCGCTCGAACTCGGCGGCAAGGGAGCCAACATCATCTTCGACGACGCCGACGAGAAGGCCGTCGTCCGAGGCGTGCGGTCGTGCTTCCTGAACAGCGGGCAGTCGTGCAATGCACCGACACGGATGCTGGTCCACCGGTCGCGCTACGACGAGGCGCTCGCCGAGGCGACCAGGGCCGCCGAGCAGACCGCCGTCGACAACGCCCACCACGAAGGCCGCCACATCGGTCCGGTCGTGTCGGAGGTGCAGTGGAACAAGATCCAGGGTCTGATCGCCTCGGGCGAGCAGGAGGGCGCGAAGTTGCTGGCCGGCGGCACCGGTCGGCCGGAGGGCCACGAGGCCGGCTACTTCGTGAAGCCGACCGTCTTCGCCGACGTCACACCCGACATGACGATCGCCAAGGAAGAGATCTTCGGACCGGTGTTGTCGATCATGCCGTTCGACACCGAGGACGAAGCGATCGAGATCGCGAACGACACCGCCTACGGGCTCACCAACTACGTGCAGACGCAGGACGTCGAACGTGCCCGACGGGTGGCGCGACGCCTCCGGTCCGGCATGGTGGAGATGAACGGCCAATCGCGCGGCGCGGGGTCACCGTTCGGCGGCTACGGCCAGTCGGGCAACGGTCGCGAGGGCGGCGAGTGGGGCATCGAGGAGTTCTGCGAGGTCAAGTCGATCAGCGGTTGGAATCCGGTCGACTGACCACCACGACTGACCACCACGACTGACCACGGGAGAGGCAGGACATCATGAGCCGACGAATCGAATCGGTCGCCGTCTTGGGGTGCGGCACCATGGGGTCGGGTATCGCCGCGGCGAGTGCAGCCGCCGGGTGCCGGGTGCTCATGCTCGACGTGACGGCCGATCTGGTCGAACGGGGCGCGCAGGCCGTCGACGACGAGCACCGCCACCTGGTCGCGACCGGCACCTTCGCCGCCGACCTGCCGGCGATCGCCGACTACGACTGGATCTGTGAGGCGATCGTCGAAGACCTCGACACCAAGCGTGAGCTGTTCACGCAGGTCGAGCCGCTGCGGAGCGACGGATCGGTGATCAGTTCGAACACGTCGGGGATTCCCCTCCGCGACATCGCCGCGGGCATGCCCGAACGGTTCCGCCGCGACGTCGCGATCACCCACTTCTTCAATCCGGTCCGTGTGATGAAGCTGTTCGAGCTCGTGCCCGGAGCCGACACGACCGACGACGTGATCGACGCGTTCGCAGCCTTCGGTGCCGACCGACTCGGCAAGGGCGTCGTGCACGCGAAGGACACCGTGAACTTCATCGGCAACCGGATCGGCTGCTACTTCATGCTCAGTGGCCTGCACCTGGCCGAGCCGTTCCTCGCCGGCGGGATGACGCAGGAGACCGTCGACGGGGTGCTCGGCAAGCCGGTCGGACTGCCCCCGACCGGGCTGTTCGGGTTGATCGACCTGATCGGTCTCGACGTGATGGACCTCGTGGGCAAGAACCTCGCGGTCAACCTGCCGGACGGCGACGCCGGGCACGCCTACACATCGTTCCCGCCGGTCGAGCAGCGCATGCTCGAACGCGGCCAGCTCGGCCGCAAGTCGCGTGAGCTCGGAGGATTCGGTCGGGTGCAGAAGCTCGACGACGGGTCGAAGCGGTTCGAGACCTTCGACCTCGCGACGGAAGCATGGCGCGATGCGGTCGAACCCGATCTGGCCCGGGTGCCGGGCGATCTCGGCGAGGTGCTGTTCTCGAACGAGCCGCAGGGTGAGCTCGCGTGGCGCATCTTCGGTGGAACGCTGCGCTACGCCGCCGGGCTCGTGCCCGAGATCGCCGACGACATCGTGAACGTCGACAACGCGATCAGGTGGGGCTTCAACTGGGTCCACGGACCGTTCGAGATGCTCGACCATCTCGGTCCGGCGCGTGTCACCGACAAGATCCGCGCCGAGGGCGCCGAACTCCCGGCGATGCTCCGTGTGCTCTCCGACAGCGGCGCCGACACGTTCTACGGCGACGGTCGGTACCTCGGTGTCGACGGCGAGTGCCACCGCGTGCCTGCCTGACGCCGGTTCCGACCTCGCCGAACGATCGAGGCGCGTGCCCGCCGGCCGAGCTCTTCGGCGACCTGAGCGGTCGGGGTCAACTCGGCTTGCGCGCGATGATCTCGGTCGGTGCCAGGCTGCCGGCCGACACGCCGGCGACCATGTTGCCGATCTTGATCGGGGCATCGGCCCCCATGATCAGGTGCAGACCGATCGGCGGCGGCCCACCGGTGCTCCGTTGTTGCACCTCGGCGAAGAACCCGCGTGCGAAGTCGCCGCGATCGCACTCGACGATGATGTCGAAGCCGGCGTCGACGAGCGCGGCCCGATAGATGTCGAGACTCTCGACGTGGCTCATCGTGACGTCCGCGGCCCACGGGACCGGGAACGCGGGGTCGGCGGACGAGGTCCGCATGATGTCGTAGACACCGAATTCACCGCCGGGTCGCAGGACCCGGTGGACCTCGGCGAACAGGGAGCGCTTGTCAGGGATGTTCATGCCGACGTGGACCTGCACCGCCCGGTCGAACGTCTCTGCGGCCACGCCGGTGTCGAGTGCGCTCCCGAGCACGAAGTCGGTGCGGTCGGCGAGCCCCGTCCACTGCGACAGCGCCCGGGCGACCTCCACGTACTCGGGGGTCAGGTCGATACCCGTCACCGCGCACTCGTATTCCGACGCCATGAAGCGAGCCGTGCCGCCGATGCCGCAACCGACGTCGAGCACGTGGTCGTCGGGGTCGAGGTCGAGTTGTCCGCACAGGTGCTGCGTGGCCTGTCTCCCACCGATGTGGAACTCGTCGACGGGTGCGAGGTGATCGATCGTCGCGTCCTCGATTCCGGTGCCGGCGCGATCGAGTCCGTTGCGGATCGCGTCGAGCAGGGATCCGCTCGCGTAGTGTGCGGCGACGTCGGAGCCGGCGGTCATGGCCGCACGGTGTTCCGGCGCACGAATCCGATCGTTCGGTTCATCGGCGTTCCTGCTCGACCATCCGACGACTACAGCCCGGCCGGTCTGCGCGCGTCGCCATGGGCGTAGTCGCACACGCCGTCGGGGAAGATCGCATCGAGCCGTTCGTGCTGAGCGTCGTCGAACGCGACGGCCCCGTAGACGCCGTGCTCGATCGCCTCGTCCACCGACCGCAGCGCGCACTTGAAGACGTCGCCCGTGATCGGGCCGCCGGCGACGATCCGCGACGTCTCGTAGGTCGGGAACTGCTGGGTGCACGGCCCGGCGGGCCCGTCGTCGAGGATGCCGTCCCAGGCGTCGTCGCCGGCGTAGATCAGCTCGCCGTCGGCGTCGAAGCACGAGTCGACCGCGCGCGGCCGGCTTGTTCCCCGCGACGCTGCGCCAGGGTCGCCGTTCGATGTTGCGCATCCACTCGTCGATCACCTCGAAGGCCATCGGGCGTCTGGTCGAAGCGTTCACCCTGGACTCGACGTCGGTGAACCAGATCACCTGGTTCGAGGCGTCGCCGTCGAAGTCGAGCAGGCGCTGGCGCGACGCGAACGACTGGTGGCTAGTTGTGCATGTCGAGCTCGCCCTCGAGGTAGTTGCGCCAGTCGATCATCGGGATCTCGATGTCGCCGCGGTTCACCATCCCCGATTCGTAGGCGGCCTCGATCGCACCGGGATCCGCCTCCTTGCGCGGCGCGGGTGATCCGCCGTCGGCGAGAGCGCCATGTTCGCCAGCTCCAGGATCGATCAGGTTCGGATAGATGTCGGGCATCGGCAGCACGCCGAGAGGTCCGCCGGTGCCGGGCACAGGCTCGAAGAGAACGGACATCCTTCCTGCACCATGTCGGGCTCGTTCTTCCACGAGCCGACCTTGGCGTTCAGGTCGAGGAACTCGTCGGCGGTGATGACACCGTCGGCGAGCGCCTGCAGCCCGTACTGCACGCCGACGTTGTCCCACGTGTTCGCCGCGAAGCCATCGGCCGCCGACGCCGTAGATGTTGATCGCGTCACCGAAGTGCGTCCACTCGGTGCTGATCTGGTCCTGCCGGCGAGATCCCGGGCGCCGTGCCGAAGTTCGGATTCAGCACGAGCGGCGAGAGGCCGCGCCAGGCGTTCATGCATTCGCTCGCGCCCAGCGGCAGGAAGGGCAGCACGGAGCCGCCGTCGTTCTCGACGCCGTCGATGGCGTTCAGACCCTCGATCGCCTGGTCGCGGTTCTCCCAGTCGGCCCACTCGGGCGTCGCCGGCGAGCACGTCGATGTCGATCCAGCGCTCGAGCAGCTCGCAGTCTCCGATGTGGATCGTCTGCGTGATCATGTCGGGATAGGAGTACTGCGGAATCGCCGGCGTCGATCAGCCCGTGGTGGTTCTGGCCGTAGACGTACTGCTGGATGCCGCCGCCCGAGCCGCCGACGCCGACCGTGTAGTCGGGGTCGCCGTAGGCGGAGACGAAGCGGTCCTTCACCATGATCGCCGTCTCGCCGCCGAGCTCGAGGTTGTAGTGCGTCCCGGTCTTGGTGCCGGTGGAGTAGGCGACCGCGTAGCCGAGGCCCGAGACCGTGCTCGTAGAGCATGCGACGAGCGGCTCGGATCGCCCTGGTAGTGGCCGATGCGCCACGCCGCCCTGGAAGTAGTAGATGAGGCGCTCGTTCCAGGCGGACAGGTCGGGCGTCCGCGGGTCCTGCCCGTCGGGCGAGAGCACGGCGATCGAGTAGATGAAGCGGTTGATGGTGCCGCGCTCCCAGCGCACGATGTAGTCGACGGTGTCGCCGTCCATCGTGGTCGTCTGCGCCATGTCCGACGGGCGGCGGCGCGTCCGGGATCGTAGTCCGCCCAGCCGCCGCCCGTCGTCCGGTACTTGAACGACACGACGGTCTCGACCGCGCAGTCCTCGTCGATGCGCCGGGCCCGAGCTCGGCGTTCGCCCGGTCGCCCGTCGTCGGCGCAGAGGAAGACCTCCTGCTGCGGGCCCGAGAACATCGGACCGCTCACGGGATGGTTCGTGAGGGTCAGCTTCGCCTCCGGTCGCCGTCCCTTGTCCCACCAGTCGTGCCACCGACGCTTCCTGGTGGTGCTGACGACCAGTTCGCTGTCGCCGACCGGCAGCCCGGTGACGACGCCCTCAAGCCGGCGCCGGCGCTGACGTTCGAACACGTCGGTGACGTCGGCGCCGTCGAGGGTCACCCGGACCCGTCGGAACGACACCCCCTTGGGAACCTCGATCGAGATGCGGGCGTCGCCGCCGCTGATCTGATCGGCCGGGCTCGACAGCACCTCGACGGTGAACTCGTTCGGCCGCTTCGGCGGATGTGGCTCGGGACCCGGGTGGGCCGACGCCTCCGTGGTCGGTAGCAGCGCGACCACCAGCGCGGCGACGGCGAGCAGCCCGCCGGCGGTGTGGACACGACCTCGTCGCTTCGGACGGCTCATGACGGCTCCCTTCTCCCGAGTGCGCCCCCACGCCCCGGCTCTTCCACCGCTCGCCATGTTCGCGGATCCCGAGTGCTCCGAGCGAACCGGGCGCCGGCGCGACCCGGTGCGGCGGGGGCGGCGGACGGATCCGAGCGCACGGTGCCGAGCTGCCCGGGCCCAGACAGGCAGTGACGGAGGCAGCGCCGGGATCAGGCGCTGAGCCGGGTGGCGCTCCAGGTGCCTTCGCCCTCGCCGACCTGTGTCGTGAGGTCAGCCAGGAACACGTCGTACGTGAACGTCCCGGCCAACTCGTCGCCACGCACCCTGCCCTCGATGTACACCCGGAACGTCAAGGCCGGTGCGCCGTCGGCTTCCGGCACACCGATCACCATCATGGTGAGGACCTTGCGGCCGCGAGACGTCCACGGCCCCTGTCCGGTGATGAACACCGGGCTGATGTCGACCATCGACGCGACGCCGCCGCGGCCGAGGTTCAACGTGAACGTCCGCTCGACGCCGTCGGCCGGATCGAAGCGGGTCGCGAGCCAACTGCCGACGGCTCGACCACCGTGGTGGTCGTTGTCGGCCTGTGCCGGTGACGCCGTCGTGAGCCCGCCGACGACGGCTCCTCCGGCGGCTGCGCCGGCCCCCTTCAGCAGACGCCTGCGTCCCATCGTGTGGTCATCCATGATGTTCCCCTCTCGGTATTCCCCCACGGGCCGGACGGCCCGCTCCGACCGTCTCACGGGCCGGCGTGCGGCGGCAACAGTGCCGGTTGCGACCTCGGTCACACGGCGACGGTGTCGCGGATCGCTCGCTTCACGCCGACGGGGTGCTCGATCATCATCATGTGACCGGTCGCGTCGAGCTCGACCACGTTCGCAGTCGGAAGTGCGGTGGCGAGCGCGCGGCCGCTCTTCGGAGGCGTCATCTTGTCGCCACGGCCGATCACCACCGTCGCCGGGCACGCGACCTCGGAGGCGGCAGGCGCCGGCCCGGTCGTACGCCATGCACGCACGGAAGTCGGTCGCCAGCACACCCGGCCGACTGTCCTCGACCAGCGCTCTGGCACCGCCGCGTCATCCACAGACCCGGCGTCGGGTTGAGGCCGACATGGGCCGGCTTGGCGAGGCCCCACGCTGCCATCAGCGCCGCGGCGCGGGGCAGGTCGTGCTCGGCCGCGTCGAGGAGCTCGGGATGGACGGGCATCCCGGTGGCCGTGCCGCACAGCGTGATCGACGTCGATCCGATTCGGGTACCGGGCCGCGAGTTCGAGGGCGATGAACGTGCCCATCGAATGCCCGACCACGTGCGCCCGATCGAAGCCGGCGGCGTCGAGGAAGCGCACCACCCAGTCGGCCATCTCGACGATCGACTCGATCGGCTTCGCCGTCGCTGCGGCCGTGAGCCGGGAGGTCGATCGCCGACTGCACGCAGGCCGTGGTGGGCGAGGTACCGCGTCTGCAGCTGCCACACCGTGCGAGTCCATGCCGGCACCGTGGATGCAGGAGCGACGACCGGATCGTCGCCGGTCGGCTCGACCGCCGCCGGTCGCCGCGTGGGCGTCGACGCCGTCGACCTGCACGATCATCGCTGGCTCGCCTTCGAGCGCGCGGGCGCAGGTCGTCGATGATGTCGTCGGGATCCTCCGAGACCGACCGAGAGCCGGATGAGGTCCTCGCCGATGCCGGCCGCCTCGAGCTCGTCGGGCGTCATCTGCCCGTGGGTGGTCGACCCGGGATGGATCACCAGCGTCTTCGCGTCGCCGACGTTGGCGAGGTGCGAGGCCAGCTGCACCGCCTCGATGAACTTGCGGCCGGCCTCGCGCCCGCCCTGCGACGCCGAAGCTGAGGATCGCGCCGGCGCCCTTCGGGTAGAGCCGTTGCGCGAGCTCGTGGTCGGGGTGAGTCGGCGACCCGGGGATGCTTCACCCAGCTCACCGCGTCGTTGGTCGTGCAGCATCTCGAGCACCCGGTCGGTGTTGTCGACGTGGCGGTCCATGCGCAGCGGCAGGGTCTCGACGCCCTGCAGGAGGTGGAAGGCGTTGTGCGGGCTCATGCACGCACCGAAGTCGCGCAGACCCTCGGCGCGGGCGCGCATGCCGAGCGCCGTCGGGCCGAACTCCTCGGCGAAGACGATGCCGTGGTAGCCGTCGTAGGGCTCGGTCAGCGTCGGGAACTTGCCGCTCGCCGCCCAGTCGAAGCGGCCGCCGTCGACCAGCACGCCGCCGAGCGCCATGCCGTGACCGCCCGAGGAACTTCGTGACCGAGTGCATGACGATGTCGGCGCCGTGCTCGATCGGCCGGAACAGGTAGGGCGTGGAGAACGTCGAGTCGATCATCAGCGGCAGGCCGTGGGCGTGGGCCACGTCGGCGACGGCCGCGACGTCGAGCACCTCGAGCCCGGGATTGCCGAGCGTCTCGCCGAAGACCAGCCGGGTGTTCGGCTGGATCGCCGCGGCGAACGCGGCCGGATCGCGGGGATCGACGAACGTGGTGGTGATCCCGAAGCGGGGCAGCGTCAGGTTCATCATGTTGTACGAGCCGCCGTAGAGGTTCTTCGACGCGACGATGTGGTCGCCCGGCACTCATCAGCGATGCGACGGCCAGGTGCAGCGCCGCCGTGCCGCTCGCCGTGCACACGGCGCCGACGCCGCCCTCGAGCGCGGCGATCCGCTCCTCGAGCACCGCCACGGTCGGGTTGGAGATCCGGCTGTAGATGTGGCCGGGCGGCTCGAGGTTGAACAGCGCCGCGGCCTGGTCGGTGTCGGGGAACGAGTACGACGTCGTCAAGTAGATCGGCACCGCCCGCGCCCCGGTCGTCGGATCGGGCCGCTGGCCGGCGTGCAGGCTGAGGGTGTCGAATCGCAGGAAGTCGGGCTCCACCATGCGGCGAACACTACCGAGCACCCGTGACGGCGCCGGCAGCGTCACCGCTGGCGGTGCGTCGGCTACTGGCGGGCCATCGCGATGCGCAGGCGTTCGTCGGGGGTGATGAGATGGTCGTCGTCCTCGGCCGCGTCGTCGAGGTCGATCTGCACCCAGCTGCACCTTGCCGTTGAACGAGCTGGCGTGCGGGCGTAGTCGTCGCTGACCGACGTGCCCGATGTCCTCGCCGAGGTCGGTGGTCTCGTCGGCCGAGAAGATCATCGGGACCGTCGACTCGACCCGTCCCGATCCGGCCGGGTTGCCGTCGACGAACAGCGCGACGTCGCCGCCCTTGCCGAGGCCACCGCCGTCGTACGTGAACTCCATCCGGACCTGGTGCTCGCCGGCCGGCACGGCCGTCGTCGCTGTAGGTCTTGAGACTGCTCGAGTGCCGAACGTGTTGTAGCAGTAGGCGAGCTTGCCCTCGTGCATGTACAGCGACCAGCCGCCGTACTGGCCGCCCTGGGCGATGAGGGCGCCCGAACCGCCGCTCGTCCGGCACGACGACCTCGGCGGTCACGGCGTGCGACTTGTTCTTGATGTTGACGACACTCGACTCGGACAGACGCTTCATGCCGCGGAACATGAGTTGCGACTGGCCCTGGATCAGGACGGGACGGCCGGCGAGGTCGCTGTTGAAACGTTCGGCGCGCCGGTCGTCGAGCGGGAACACGTTGTAGCGGGTGCCCTCGATCATGAACAGCCGCTGCAGTTCGGCGAGCTTGGCGGGGTTCTCCGCAGCGATGTCGTGGGCCTGGGTCCAGTCGTCGGGTGCGTAGAGCTCCCAGACGTCGTCTGCGATGTCGGGTGCCTCACCCAGCAGCCACGGGATGCTGTGCCGGGTGACCGCCGTCCAACCCTGGTGGTAGATCCCGCGGTTGACGAACATCTCGAAGTACTGCGTCTCGCGCTCGTCGGCAGCGGCGGCGTCGTCGAACGAGTACCGCATGCTCACGCCGTGCAGCGGCTGCTGCGCGACGCCGTTGACCTCCTGCGGGTGCGGCAGCCCGGCCGCGTCGAGCACGGTGGTGGCGACGTCGATCACGTGGTGGAACTGCTGGCGGATCTCACCCTTGGCCTCGATGCCGGCCGGCCAGTGCACGATCGTGCCGTTGCGGGTGCCGCCCCAGTGCGATGCGACCTGCTTGGTCCACTGGTACGGGGTGTCCATCGCGTGTGCCCAACCGACGGCGTAGTGGTTGAACGCCTCGGGCGTGCCGAACGTCGTCGATCTTCGACGCCATGAACTCGGGCGTCTCGACGTCGGTGACGCCGTTGAGCATGAGGCAGCTCGTTGAACGTTCCGTGTGGGCGTGCCCTCGGCCGAGGCGCCGTTGTCGCCGATGATGTAGTAGATCAGCGTGTTGTCGAGCACGCCGAGGTCGTCGACCGCATCGACGAGGCGGCCCAGGTGGTGGTCGGTGTGGTCGAGGAATCCGGCGTACACCTCCATCTGGCGAGCGAGCACGGGCTTGAGTTCGTCGGGCATGTCGTCCCACGCCGGGATCTCGTCGGGGCGCGCCGTCAACTCGGCATCGTCGGGGATGATGCCGAGCTCCTGCTGGCGGGCGAAGGTGCGCTCGCGCTGCGCGTCCCAGCCGTCGTCGAAGCGGCCCTTGTACTTGGCGGACCACTCCTCGGGCACGTGGTGCGGGGCGTGCGTGGCTCCGGGCGCCCAGTACATCATGAAGGGCTTGTCGGGCATCAGCGCCTTCTGCTGGCGGACCCACTCGATCGCGTGATCGGTCATGTCCTCGGTGAAGTGGTAGCCCTCCTCCGGGGTGCGGTCGGGCTCGACGGGCACCGTGTCGTTGTAGATCGCCGGGTAGTACTGGTTCGTCTCACCGCCGATGAAGCCGTAGAAGTGCTCGAACCCACTGCCGGTCGGCCACTGCCGGAACGGGCCCATCGGGCTGGTCTCCCACACCGGCACCTCGTGGCACTTGCCGAACTGCGCGGTGGAGTACCCGTTGAGCACGAGCACCTCGGCGAGCGGGGCGGCCGTGTTCGGCCGGATCGAGTTGTAGCCAGGGGCCGAGGTCGCCAGCTCGGTGATGGCTCCCATGCCGACCGAGTGGTGGTTGCGGCCGGTGAGCATCGCCTGGCGGGTGGGGGAGCACAGCGCCGTCGTGTGGAACCGGTTGTACTTCAGGCCGCCGGCAGCCAGCCGCTCGGCCGTCGGGGTCTCGCACGGCCCGCCGAAGGCGGTGGACGCGCCGAAGCCGACGTCGTCGATGAGCGCGATGATCACGTTCGGCGCCCCCTCCGGTGGTCGGAGCGGCTCGATGGGCGGGAACCCCCGACCGGGATCGGTGGCGTCGTACTTGTAGCCGACGGTTGGTGGGCTGTCGGGCATCGGCAGGACGGTGCGGCTGGGGCGATCGTCGACGGACATCAGGGTCTCCTCGGGCGGCGGACGGGGCGCGACGGACACGATGCGTCCGATGGCGCCCGGCCGCAGACGGGACCGTGTGACGGTGGCCACACGACGCTTCGACGTCGTTCTGCTGCGTCTGGCATGCTGACGCCCTCGCCAACAGCCGGGCCTTCGGCGAAAGGATGACCAGTACATGAGCCTCCTCGGAACACGTGTCGTTCGCGTCGAAGATCCCGATCTGCTCACGGTCGGCGGGAAGTACGTCGACGACGTGGCACCGGCCGACAGCGTGTTCGCGACGTTCGTGCGCTCCGCGATGGCCCACGCCGAGATCGTCGACATCGACGTGACGGACGCGGTCGACGTCCCCGGTGTCGTCGGCGTCTACACCGCCGACGACCTCGATCTCCCCGCCAACCCACCGTCGTTCCCGATGCTCAACCAGCAGATGCTTCGAACCCGGCTCGCGGACGGGCGGGTCCGCTACGTCGGCGAGCCGGTTGCGGTTGTCGTGTCGGAGTCGGCTGCCGCCGGCGCCGATGCCGTCGACCTCGTCGTGGTCGACTACGAGCCCCTCCCGGCTGTCGTGACGGCCGCCGACTCGGTGAAGGAGGAGACGCTCCTGTTTCCCGAGGCCGGCACGAACGTGGTGTTCGCCGGGCCGTCACAGGCGGGCGACGACTTCTTCGACGGCTGCGACGTGACGGTCGATCTCGAGTTCAACAACCAGCGCATCGCGCCGTGCCCGCTCGAGGTGCGCGCGACCGCGGCCCGCTGGGAGACTGCGGCCGACGGTACGCAGCGGCTGACGCAGTGGTCGTCGACCCAGGGCGCCCACGACACGCGGGACACCCTGGCGGCGGCCGCCGGGGTCGATGCCGCCCAGGTGCGGGTGATCTGCCCCGACGTCGGTGGCGGTTTCGGCGCGAAGAACGGCGGCTATCCGGAGGACGTCGTCGTCGCCCTGCTGGCGCGTGAACTCGACCGACCGGTCCGGTGGGTCGAGACCCGATCGGAGAGCATGCTCGGACTGGTGCACGGACGCGGCTGCGAGTTCACGGCGACGATCGGTGGCGACCGTGACGGCAACGTCACGGCGTACCGGATTCACAGCCTGCAGGACGGTGGGGCGTACCCCGAGGTCGGAGCCGTGTTGCCGTTCATCACCGCCCGCATGGCG
Source organism: uncultured Acidimicrobiaceae bacterium (assembly GCA_963827775.1). Classification (GTDB taxonomy): domain Bacteria; phylum Actinomycetota; class Acidimicrobiia; order Acidimicrobiales; family Ilumatobacteraceae; genus Ilumatobacter. The sequence goes on from CAWHCI010000019.1 coordinate 62,421, forward strand.
TCGGGCGTCTACGACATCGGCAAGATCGACTTCTCCTTCACGTCGGTGTGTACGAACACGGTGCCGATGGGCGCCTACCGCGGCGCGGGGCGACCCGAGGCTGCTGCCGCGATCGAGCGCATGATCGAGGTGTTCGCCGTCGAGATCGGGATGGACCCCGCCGAGGTGCGCCGCAAGAACTTCATCCGACGCGATGCGTTCCCGTTCACCACGGCGGTCGGCACCGAGATGGACACCGGCGACTACGAGGCGGCGCTCGACAAGGTGCTCGCGGCCGTCGACTACGCGGCGCTGCGCGCCGAACAGGCGGACCGGCGCGAGCGGGGCGACATCCGACTGCTCGGACTCGGCTGGTCGGCCTACGTGGAGATCGCCAACCCGATCGTGAACGGTGAGTTCGGCAGCTTCGAGCTGCAGCCCGACGGTTCGGTGATCGTGCTGACGGGTTCGTCGTCGCACGGCCAGGGCCATCACACCGCGTTCGCGCAGGTGGCGAGCGACCTGACCGGCATCCCGATGGACCGCATCGAGGTTCGTCACGGCGACACCGACGAGGTGCCGCGGGGCGGTGGCACCGGCGGCTCGAAGTCGCTGCAGGTCGGCGGCAGCGCCGTCTGGGAGGCGAGCGAGGCGGCCGTGGCCAAGGCCAGGGAGATCGCCGCCGATCTGCTCGAGGCCAACCCGGATGACGTCGTGCTCGACGTGGACACCGGCGAGTTCTCGGTGGCGGGCACCCCGGCCGTCAGCAGGAACTGGGTCGACGTGGCGAAGTCCATCGCCCAGGACGGCGGAGAGCCGCTTCGCACCGAAGCCGACTTCCAGCCGCCGGGTGCCACGTTCCCGTTCGGCGTGCACCTGTCGGTCGTCGAGGTCGATCGCGACACCGGCGAGGTCACCGTGCTGCGGCACGTCGCGTGCGACGACGCGGGCACGCTCGTCAACCCCTTGATCGTCGACGGCCAGGCCCATGGTGGCATCGCCTCGGGTATCGCACAGGCGCTGATGGAGGAGTTCATCTACGACGAGGACGGCAACCCCAACACCGCGAACCTCGCGGACTACGGCTTGGTGTCAGCGGCCGAGCTGCCGTCGTTCGAGCGGATCGAGCAGGAGACGCCGACGCCGCGCAACCCGATCGGCGCGAAGGGCATCGGCGAGTCGGGCACGATCGGTTCCACGCCGGCCGTGCAGAACGCCGTCGTCGACGCGCTGTCCCATCTCGGTGTCCGCCACGTCGACATGCCCACCACCGCCGAACGAGTCTGGCGAGCCGTGCGCGACGCCTGACAGACGAACCTTCCGGGACTGTCCCCAACCGTTCGGCCGGTACGGTCGGGGGATGGTGAAGAAGATCTCGGGTGACGATCGGCGGGCGAGGTACCGGGCGAGCGATGTCCAGCTCGGCCACAGCGACCTGGCCGAACATCTCAGCGGCCGTCACCGATGGGTGCTCGCGACCACCCGAGGAGACGGCCGTCCGCAGATGAGTCTGGTGACGGGCGGGATGATCGCCGACGGCCGCCTCGCGATCTCGACCTATCCCGAACGGGTCAAGGCGAAGAACGCGCGCCGGAACCCGCACGTGTCGGTCGCCGTGATGGGTGAGGAGTTCAACGACGCCTGGGTCCAGATCGACGGTGAGGCCGAGGTGCTCGATCTACCGGAAGCGGGCGACGCGTTCGTCGAGTACTACCGGAGCATCTCGGGTGAACATCCGGACTGGGACGAGTACCGCCAGGCCATGGTCGATCAGGGCAAGTGCATGATCCTCGTCACACCGACCCGGTGGAGCCCGCTCAGCAAGGGCGGGTTCCCGCCGTCGCTGTTCGAGGACTGATCTCAGCCGAGGGCTCGATCGAGGTCCGACCAGAGGTCCTCGATGTGCTCGCAGCCGACGCTCGTGCGCACGAGCGTCGGCGGGATGCGTTGCTGACCGGCGAGCGAGGCTCGCCGCTCGACCGTGGTTTCGACGCCGCCGAGGCTGGTCGCGTGGTTGATCAGTTCGAGGCGACCGAGCACGGCGTCGCAGCGATCGGCGTCGCCGTCCGTCTCGAACGAGAGCATGGCGCCGAATCCGGCCATGAAGTTCTTGGCTGCGCCGTGGGTCTCGTGGCTCGTGAGGCCCGGGTAGCGCACGCGGATGATCCGTTCGTCGGCCTCAAGTCGCTGTGCCAGCTCCATGGCGTTGTCCTGCGCCTTGGCCAGGCGGAGATGGAGCGTCCGTGCGCCGCGCGTGGTGAGGAATGCCTCCATCGCGCCGATCGTCGCACCCTGGAGCAGCCGACGCTCGTGGAACTCCTCGACCAGATCGTCACGTCGCACGACGAGCGCACCGGCGAGCAGGTCGGAGTGCCCGCCGATGAACTTCGTGGCCGAGTGCATGACGACGTCGGCGCCCAGGTCGAGCGGCTGCTGGAGCAGCGGGGTCGCGAACGTCGAATCGACACACACCAGCGTCGATGCGGGTCGAGACGCACCACAGATCGCCGGCAGGTCGGCCACGGTGATCAACGGGTTCTCCGGTGACTCGAGCCAGACGAGATCGCTGCGCGAGAGCGCGTCGATCCATGCCGACGTGTCGGCTTGGTCGAGCCGCTCGACGGTCCAGCGACCCTGTGCCTCACCTTCGGCCACGATGCCCGCGACCCCGTGGTAGGGGTCGGTCGGCACGGCGATGTGCGTGCCGACTGCGAGCCGGTGGAACACCGTTGCCGCGGCGGCCATCCCCGAGCCGAATGCGAGCGCCCGCCCACCCTCGAGCCCGCCGATCACCGTCTCGAGCGCGTCGACCGTGGGTGTCTGTTCGGCACGGCTGTAGACACGCTCGTCCGGCAGGAAGAAGTTCGATGCGAAGACGGGCGGAACGTTGAGCGGGTCGCCCTCGACCCGGGTCCGACCCGCCGCGATCAGCCACGTCTCGGGCGTCCAGTCCGGCATCCGGGCGAGGCTAGCGCCGTGCCGCGCCCGGTCCCGCCGGGCCGCCGATCAGGCCGTCACGCCGTGCGTGCACGTTCGAGCCCGTCGAGGATCAGGTCGAGCACGAATGCGAACTCGTCGTGGGGGGCGTCGCGCTCCAGGTGATAGCGGACGTGGGCGTGCACCTCGGGGAACTCGTCCTCGGACACCTCGCGGTGGAAGCGGTCGAACATCTCTGCTTCGTCGATGGCCTGCTGGGAGTAGTTGATCTGCTGTTGCGTGAAGCCCTGGATGTGCATCGTGATCGCGTGGAATGCGAGGTCGGCGACGTCGTCGGGGAAGCCGGCGCCCGCGAGCAGGTCGAGCAACACCTCCATGTGGCGCCACCTCGCCGGGCCCGGCCACCGCGACGACCACAGTGCCGCTGCCCAGCGGTGCCGGACGAGCGCGTCGTGGGCCGACACGGCGATCGAGCGAGCTGCTGGTTGCCACCCGAGGTCGGCCGGGGATTCCTCGATCTCGGCCGCGACCAGGTCGACCATGCCGTCGAGCAGGTCGTCCTTGTTCTCGACATGGTTGTAGAGCGACATGACCTCGTAGCCGAGCTGCTTGGCGAGCTTGCGCATGCTCAGCGCGCTCACGCCGTGCTCGTCGGCGATGGACACGGCGGTCTCGAGGATGCGATCGCGCGTGAGCGGCGGGCGGTCGCGGGGTCGCGGCATTCGGGTGGGGCTCGTGGCGGTCGTGGTCGGGGTCGTGGTCGGGGTCGTGGCGGTCGGGTCGGTGGTCATCGTCGTTCCGTGCGGCATCTGGTTTCGTCGTCGGGTTGCGTTACGTACAGTGTACGTCTACAGTAGCCGACATGACAGACGTACAGCGTACGTATGCGAGAACGACGATCGAGGAGCAGGACACGATGCGAGCGGTGATCAACGAGGCCTATGGCTCGGCCGACGTGCTCGAGCTGCGCGACGTGCCGGTTCCCGAGCTCGAACCGGACCGGGTGCTGGTGCGGGTCCGCGCCGCCGCGATCAACCCCCTCGATTGGCACTTCATGACCGGCACGCCGTACTTCCTGCGGCTGATCGCCGGATTCCGAGGCCCGAAGCAACAGGTCCGGGGCGCCGACATGGCCGGCGTCGTCGAGGCGGTCGGCTCCGACGTCACCGGCTATCGACCCGGCGACGAGGTCTTCGGCGGCGGCCCCGGCACGTTCGCCGAGTTCGTCGCGAGCCGATCGGAGAACCTCGCGCGCAAGCCGGCCGGTATGGGCTTCGACGAGGCTGCCGCTCTGCCGGTCGCCGCGGTCACCGCCCTCCAGGGCCTTCGTGACCATGCCGGTGTCGGGCCGGGCACCACGGTGCTGATCAACGGAGCGTCCGGTGGGGTGGGGCCCTACGCGGTGCAGATCGCGAAGCATCTCGGCGCCGAGGTCACGGCCGTGTGCAGCTCGCGCAACGTCAACCTGGTCCGCTCGCTCGGAGCCGATCACGTCGTCGACTACACCACCGACGACTTCGCGGCGATGCCGCGCCGATACGACGCAATCCTCGACAACGTCGGCAACCGATCGCTCAGCGACTGCCGACGGGTACTGACCGACACCGGCGTGCTCGTGATCGTCAGCGGGCCCAAGCACAACAAGCTGCTCGGGCCCGTCACCCGCTTCCTGCTGGCGAAGGTGCGGTTCCTGGTCGGTCGGCAGCGAGCGGTCACGTTCACCGCCGAGGAGACACACGACGAGCTCGTCACGCTGACCGAGATGGTCGAGGCCGGCGCGCTGCGATCGGTGATCGACCGCACGTACCCCCTCGACGCGACCGCCGACGCCATGCGATACCTCGCCGAGGGGCATGCGCAGGGCAAGATCATCGTCGACGTCGGCATGGACGCCGACGCCAGGGAGCCCGGCTGATGGAGTCACTCGTCGATGTCCGCTGGCTCGCAGCCCGCCTGGCCGACCCGGACCTCGTCGTGCTCGATTGCAGCGTGGTGATCGGGATGGGTGCCGAGGGCATGTCCGTCACGAGCGGTCGTGGACCGTTCGGCGAGCGCCACATTCGGGGAGCGGCGTTTGCCGACCTGCTGGTCGACCTCAGCGACGTCGACCAGCCGATCGGGTTCGCCGTGCCGACTCCCGCTGCGTTCTGCGAGGCGATGGGCCGGCTCGGTGTCGGCGACGGCAAGCGTGTCGTGCTCTACGACACGGCAGGTTCGATGTGGGCGTCGCGCGTGTGGTGGATGCTCCGCTGGGTCGGCTTCGATGCCGCCGCGGTGCTCGACGGTGGTCTCGCGGCCTGGACCGCGGCCGGTCATCCGTTGACGTCCGAGCCGTCGGCACCGACGGCGGCGGTGTTCACGCCGCACCTCCGGCCCGGTCTGATCGCCGACTGCGGCGAGGTGCTGGCTGCGATCGCCGACGACGACGTGCGGCTGATCGACACGCTCCCCGAGGCGCACTACCGCGGCGAGATGTCGCTGTACGAACGTCCCGGCCACATCCCAGGCGCCGAGAGCATCCCGATGTTCGAGGTGGTCGGCGACAGCGGTCGCGTGGCCACCGTCGACGAGGTGATCGCGACGCACGGTGACGATCTCGACCGGAGGGCGATCACCTACTGCGGTGGAGGCATCGCGGCGTCGCTCACGGCGTTCGCGATGGTGCGAGCCGGCTACTCCGACGTCGCGGTCTACACGGCGTCGCTGCAAGAGTGGGCCGCCGATCCCGCGCTCCCGCTCGTCACCGACTGATCCCGCGACGTACCTGCGTCAGCCGACCTGGTTGCCGTACATCTCGCCGAGTGGGTCGGAGATCAGCTCGATCCGCTCGCCGTCGGGCCCCGTGAAGTACATCGAACTGCCACCGATGATCGCCGTCTCGACCCCTGCGTCGTGCAGCTTCACCCGCAGCCGGTCCCAGTGCTCGGACTCCATCGAGATCGCCAGGTGATGGAGCCCGCCGAGCACCTCGCGGTACGGCTCGAGGCCGAGCCCGGGGAAGTCGAAGAAGGCCAAGCTGTTCCCGTGGCCGATGTCGAAGAAGAAGTGGGTCGACCCCTCGTAGTCGCGGTTCTCGAACAGTTCGGTCAGCGGGAACTCGAGGAGGCCCTGGTAGAAGTCGATCGTCGTGGCCACATCGCTGCACAGCAGGGCGACGTGGTGCACGCCGCGGGCCGTCGACGGTGGGCGGTCGGATCGGACGTCGAGGTACCGCTCTCGCAGCTCGTTCCACTCCGCGGTCCGGTCGGTCGACTGGGTCTGGTCGGTCATGGCACGCCTTTCGAGGTACGGATCAGTCTGCCACACTTGCGAACGCAACGAAAGTGCGGGAAGCTGGTCGTCCGCCCGACCGAGAGGACCCCCTGATGAGCGATCCGCAGATCACGACGACCGAGAACGGCCCCTACCTCGTCGCAGGTGACGTGCCGCTGACACGACGCGAACCGATCGTGTCCGAGCACGGCGAACCGCTCACCTGGAAGACCGACGCGTCGATCGAGACCAAGGATCGGTACGCGTTGTGCCGGTGCGGCATGTCGGACAACAAACCGTTCTGCGACGGCACCCACGCTCGCGAGGGGTTCGACGGCACCGAGTCGGCGCCGACCGACACCTACGACGATCGCCGGAAGCAGTACCCGGGCACCGGCATCGACGTCTACGACGACCGTGGCACCTGCGTGCACGCCGGCTTCTGCGGCAACCAGGCGTCGAACGTGTGGAAGATGTCCGGCACGACCGACGACACGATCGTTCGCGCCCAGGTGATGGCGATGATCGAGCGTTGCCCTTCGGGCGCGCTCACGTTCGAGGTCGATGGCGAGGTCATCGAGCCCGACCTCCCGGTCGGGGTCACCGTGGTCACCGACGGACCGCTCTGGGTCACCGGCGGTGTTCGCGTCGAACGTGCCGACGGCGCGCCGATGGAGACCCGCAACCGCGTCACGCTGTGCCGATGCGGGGCATCGGCGAACAAGCCGCTCTGCGACGGCTCCCACAACGACGTCGGCTTCACGGGCTGACACGTGGGCCCGGGGCCTCGGGTCGCCCGCCGATAGCATGGCGCATCCGTTCCCTCAGGGGCGGACAGACCGGAGACCTACGAGTGACCACCAACCCGACGTTCGGCGCCCCGCATCCGCTGGGTGTGAGATTCGACGGCACCGGCGTGAACGCCGCCGTGTGGTCGGAGACCGCGACGTTGGTCGAGTTGTGCCTGTTCGACGACGACGGCAACGAGGAGCGGATCGCACTCCCCGAGCGAACGGCGCACGTGCATCACGGTCACGTCGCCGGCATCCGGCCCGGGCAGCGGTACGGGCTGCGCGTCGACGGTCCGTGGAACCCGGCCGGCGGCCTCCGCCACAACCCGGCCAAGCTCCTCGTCGACCCGTATGCGCTGGCGATCGAGGGTGACATCGCGATCGGTCCCGAGATGACCGGGCACGATCACGACGACCCGTCGGTGCGCAGCGAGGTCGACAGCGCGCCGATGGTGCCGAAGTGCGTCGTGATCGACGAGGCGTTCGACTGGGAGGGCGACACGCCGCCCGGCATCCCGATGAACCGCACGGTGATCTACGAGGCGCACGTGCGTGGGCTCTCGAAGACCCACCCCGACGTGCCGGCCGAGCTCCGCGGGACGTACGCCGGTATGGCACACCCGGCGATCGTCAACCATCTGCTCCGTCTGGGTGTCACGGCGGTCGAGCTGCTGCCCGTTCACCACTTCCTCTCGGAAGGGTTCCTCGATGGCATCGGTCTGTCGAACTACTGGGGGTACTCGACGATCGGGTTCCTCGCGCCGCACAGTGCCTACGCAGCCACCGGCGAACGCGGCGAGCAGGTGGTCGAGTTCAAGCAGCTCGTCAAGGCACTGCACCGGGCCGGCATCGAGGTCATCCTCGACGTCGTCTACAACCACACGAACGAGGGCAACGAGCAGGGTCCGACCCTCTCGCTCCGCGGCATCGACAACGCCGCGTACTACCGGCTCCCCTACGACGACCGACGTCGCTACGTCGACTTCACCGGCACCGGCAACAGCCTCAACGTCGAGCACCCGGCGGCGCTCCGGCTGGTCATGGACAGCCTGCGGTACTGGGTCACCGACATGCACGTCGACGGGTTCCGATTCGATCTCGCCACGACCCTCGCTCGTGACTCACACGAGTTCGACCGGCACGCCGCGTTCTTCGACCTGGTCCATCAGGACCCCGTCGTGAGCCAGGTGAAGCTGATCGCCGAGCCGTGGGATGTGGGGCCCGGCGGCTACCAGCTCGGCAGCTTCCCGCCGCCATGGTCGGAGTGGAACGCTCGGTTCCGCGATGACGTCCGTGACTTCTGGAAGGGCACCCCGGGAACGCTGGCTGCGTTCGCGGGCCGGTTCACCGGCAGCGCCGACGTGTTCCACTCGGCCGGCCGCCGTCCGTCGGCCAGCATCAACTTCATCACGGCGCACGACGGCTACACGCTCGCCGATCTCGTGTCCTACGAGCAGAAGCACAACGAGGCCAACGGCGAGGAGAATCGCGACGGCCACAGCGACAACCGTTCGTGGAACGGTGGCGTCGAGGGCCCGACCCGGATCGAGTCGATCATCGAGAACCGTCGTCGCCGGGCGCGCTCGATGCTCGCGACGCTCGTGTTGTCGCAGGGTGTTCCCATGGTGTCGGGCGGCGACGAGATCGGCCGGACGCAGCTCGGCAACAACAACGCGTACTGCCAGGACAACGAGGTGTCGTGGCACGACTGGGATGCCGTCGACCACGACCTCCTGGCCTTCACCCAGCGGCTGATCGCGCTGCGGAAGGCGCACCCGGTCTTTCGGCGCCGCCGGTTCTTCGAGGGCGCACCCACCATGGGCAGCACCCTCGACGACATCGGTTGGTTCCGGCCCGACGGTGACCCCATGCACCCCGACGACTGGCACGTGGGGCACGCCAGGGCGCTGTCGGTCTTCCTCAACGGCAACGCGCTCGGGGCCGCAGGGCGAGACGCTCGAACGCCCGGTCGATCACAGCTTCCTCGTGCTCTGCAACGCGGGTTCCGACTCGATCGGGTTCACGGTGCCGGTCGGCCTCGGTGGGAGCCGGTGGCGGGTGGTGGTCGACACCTCCGACCCCACGGCGATCGGTGAGACGGTCGAGACCAGTGACGACTGGAAGGTCGGCGCCTGGTCGCTGGTGCTGCTCGAACGCGACGAGATCATCCCGGGATCGTCGTGAGGGTGCTCTTCGCCACCGCCGAACTGCGGCCGCTCGTCAGCGCCGGCGGTCTCGGCGAAGCCGCCGCCGGCCTTGCCGCGGCGCTGGCCGAGCAGGGCATCGACGTGATCACGGCGATCCCCGGCTACTCGCCCTACCCCCTCGATGACGAGCAACACGTCTGGCTCGACGTGCCCGACTGGGCTGCCCCGGCCTCGGCCCGGATCGGCCGTCATCCCGACGCCGGGGTGCTCGCGGTCATCGACGTGCCCGGCATCGTGCGTCCCGACCCCTACGTCGACGAGCAGGGCGAAGGCTGGGCCGACAACGACGCCCGCTTCGCCGCGTTCTCGGCCGCCGTCGCAGCGCTGAGCCGATCGGTGCAGGCCGACCTCGTGCACCTCAACGACTGGCACACGGCGCTGACGCCGGCGTTTCTCGGTGGCGAGGTTCCGACCGTGCTGACGATCCACAACCTCGCCCATCAGGGATGGGCGAGCGCCGCATGGGTGCACCGTCTTCCCAGCCACCGCGAGGCCTACGCATGGGGCGACGCGATCAATGGCCTTGCCGGGGCCATCCGGCTGGTGGACCGTGTGGTCGCGGTCAGCCCGAACTACGCGCGCGGAGATCACCACCGACGCGGCCGGGCTGGGCCTGCAGGGCCTGCTCGCCGAGCGCGGCGGCGACCTCCGAGGCATTCTCAACGGCATCGACACTCGCGCCTGGGATCCGGCCACCGACGAACACGCACCGCATTTCGACCGGTCCGATCTGAGTGGGAAGCAGCTGGCGCGGCGTGCCCTGCTCGACCTGGCGGGCTGGGACGACACCGACGAACCGCTGATCGTGATGGTCACCCGCCTCGTCGATCAGAAGGGCGTCGACCTGGCGTTCGAAGCAGCCCGGTTCCTCGCCGGGATGCGAGCGCGACTGCTCGTGCTCGGGTCGGGCGAACCGGGTCTGGGGAACTGGGGTCATTGGCTCGGCCAGACCCAGCCCGATCGGGTGTGGTTCTACAACGGCTACGACGCCCCGCTGTCGCATCTGCTGTTCGCCGGCGGCGATCTGCTCCTGATGCCGAGCCGCTTCGAGCCGTGCGGTCTGGCGCAGATGCAGGCGATGGCGTACGGCACGATTCCGCTGGTGACACCCGTCGGCGGTCTGGTCGACACGGTCGTCGACGGCGACCTGCACCGCGACGGAACCGGCTTCGTCGCGATGACGCTCGACGAGAGCGGCGTCGTCGACGTGGTGCACCGCGGACTCCGGGCGTGGCGCCATGCCGGCCGCCGCAAGGCGATGCAGCGGCGGGGCATGGAACCCGACTGGTCGTGGAAGCAACCCGCGGGCGAGTTCATCGACCTCTACCGCGAACTCGTCGACGATTCGTCGTGAGCCCGTCGTGGTCGCGACGATCTCGCGGCACCCGGCCACGGCTGGCCCTGCCAGTTGTTCGGTCGGGCTGATCGCTCGTGGCGACTATCGACTCGATCGGTCGCGGTGCGACCGCACGGCATCGACGCGGAGGCGGACCGATCGCCGGATCGACGCACCCGGGTCATCGTGTCGGGCCAGTCGGACCATGCGATAGCCGATGTCGCTCATCGCGAGACCCAATTGCTCGAGCGCAACCAGCAGGCGCGACCGTCGAGCCGCTGGCGAGCGAGCCGTCGGAGGGCGCCGGGTCAGTTGCCGTGGAGCGACGTGTACGACGTGCCCGTCGCGGAGCGGGACCACGGATGGCCTGAGATCGGCCCGGCGCCGAAGACGGCGAGTGAGCGCTTCCTGCATCGGTGCGGGATCCGACCAAGTGGCGTACAACTTCTTCGCCGTCGCGGCGATCGGATGCAGCCCGTCGTTCGCCACCGCCTCCCAGACCGCGGCGGCGGTACCAAGCGTGTGCTCGGTGCGGTAGTCGTCGAGTGCCACCACGCCACCGGGTCCGAGAAGACCTCGTACGGCGACGATGTCGCGGCGGACGTCGTCGTACCGGTGGGACGCGTCGATGTGAACGAACCGACATGATCCGGTTCGGACGTGCCCCCCGATCGTGTCGGTGCGACCCCGCACGATGACGGGTAGCTCGTCGTGGAATGCGAGGTAGTTGCGTTCGAAGATCGCCTGCGAGAGCGACGAATACGCTTCGCGGATGTGGTCGGGGACGCCGTCGGCCACGTTGATGTCCTCGAAGAGGTCGCACACGGTGAGCGACTCTCCGGCTCGGAGAAACCGCGCCATGTGGACAGCGCTCTTCCCTTGGTACACCCCGAGCTCCACCATGTCACCGCCGATACCCGCCGAGGACTGCGCCTCGAGAATCCACTCGAACACGAGTTGGTCGTTGCCGTCGAACCATCCGGGGACCTCGTCGAGCGAACCGGGCAGCGCCGGGGCGTCGTCGGATGTCACCGGACGATGGTATCCGACACCGTGAACCGGCGGCGATCGACGGGTGGCGACCTGCACGTTCCCTGCGCATCGGTTCGGTCGCGTCTCCATGGCCCGCAACATTGACCGGTCGAGGGAACGGTTCGAGCTGCTGGAGGCGTTGCTGTACCGGACGGTCGGCTCGCTCGCCGGCAGCTACGGCTCGATGACGGTGCCCTTGGCGACGGCGACGACGCCGCCATCGGACACGGTGAACCGCTCGGCGTCGGCTTCGGGGTCGTGGCCGATCTCGCATCCGGGTGGGATGACGACGTTCTTGTCGATGATGCAGCGCCGCAGACGTGCGCCGGCGCCGACCGTGACGCTCTGCATCAGCACCGAGTCCTCGACCTCGGCGTCGGTCACCGTGACGCCACCCGACAGCACCGACTGGTTCACCTTGCCGCCCGACACGATCACGCCGCTGGCGAGGATCGAGTTGCCGATCTCGGCTCGGCCCGCTGTCGCCGTCGGCGATCTTGGCCGGAGGCTCGGTGAGCGTGCGGGTGAAGATCGGCCACTCGTCGTTGTACAGGTTGAACACCGGCATCCGCGCGACGAGGTCCATGTGGGCCTCGAAGTACGAGTCGAGGGTTCCGACGTCGCGCCAGTAGTGCTCCTCGCGGCCGGTCTCACCCGGCACGACGTTGGTCGTGTAGTCGTACACGTGGGCTCGGCCCTGTGCGACCAGCTTCGGGATGATGTCGCCGCCGACGTCGTGCTTCGAGGTCGTTGTCGTCGGCATCCTCGGTCATGATCTCCCGGAACACCTCGGCGTCGAAGATGTAGTTGCCCATCGAGGCCAGGACCTGGTGCGGGGCATCCGCCAGACGTGGCGCGTCGGGATTCTTCTCGTGGAAGTGCACGATCCGACCGCCGTCGTCCTCCTTCTCGATCACGCCGAACTGGAACGCCTCCTCGGCCGGCACCCGGATGCCGGCCACGGTCACACCGGCACCGCTGACTCCTTGTGGAAGTCGAGCATCTGGCGCGGATCGAGTCGATAGATGTGATCGGCGCCGAACACGATGACGTGCTCGGGGCGCATGTCGTCGAGCAGGTTCAGGTTCTGGAAGAGCGCGTCGGCCGAACCGGTGAACCAGCGCGGACCCCGTCGCATCTGCGCCGGCACGGTGGTGACGTAGTTGCCGAGCAGCGTCGACAGCTGCCACGTCAGCGAGATGTGCACGTCGAGGCTGTGGCTCTTGTACTGGGTGAGCACGACGACCTTGCGGAACCCGCCGTTGACCAGGTTGGAGATCGCGAAGTCGATCAGGCGGTACTTGCCGCCGAACGGCACGGCAGGCTTCGCCCGGTCGAGCGTCAGCGGCATCAGCCGCTTGCCTTCGCCGCCGGCCAACACGATGCTGAGGACGCGGTCGTTGTGAGGGGTCGACATGCCCGCATCGTAGGCTGTGCCGATGGTCCCATCGAGAGGCGCCGGATGAGTCGGGCGTTCGACGCCCAGGACGCATGGCTGCTGGCGGCCGGAACGCACACCCGTCTCTGGGAGGTGATGGGTGCGCATCCGCGATGACGGGGCGACGACGTTCCGGGTGTGGGCACCCAACGCTTCGTCGGTGTCGGTGATCTCCGACCGCAACGGCTGGGAGCCGGGCGTGTCCGAACTCGACCGGAGATCCGTCGGGTGTCTGGCGCGGCCGTTCGACGGGTTCCACGTCGGCGATCGGTACAAGTACTGGATCACGTCGGCGAACGGCGTGCATCGTGTCGCGAAGTCCGATCCGTTCGCGCGCTGCCACCGAGATGCCGCCCGAGACCGCCTCGGTGATCTCGACGTCGGCCCACGAGTGGGGCGACGCCGACTGGATGGCCGGGCGAGCCGAGCGGCAACCGCCACGACGCCCCGATCTCCACCTACGAGGTGCACCTCGGGTCGTGGCGCTACGAGCCGGGCGGGTACGCCGCGATGGGCCGCCAGCTCGCCGACTACTGCGTCGACATGGGCTTCACCCACGTCGAGCTGCTGCCGGTCATGGAGCATCCGTTCTACGGATCGTGGGGCTACCAGAGCACCGGCTACTTCGCGCCGACGGCCCGGTACGGCTCGCCCGACGATCTGCTGAGCGCTCGTCGACGATGCTGCATCAGCGCCGGTGTCGGCGTGATCCTCGACTGGGTCCCGTCGCACTTCCCGACCGACGAGGCCGCGCTCGGCTACTTCGACGGCACCCACCTCTACGAACACGCCGATCCCCGCCAGGGGTTCCACCCCGACTGGAAGTCGTTCGTGTTCAACTACGGGCGGCGCCGAGGTTCGTTCGTTCCTGCTGTCGTCGGCCCACTTCTGGCTCGACGAGTTCCACGTCGACGGGCTGCGCGTCGACGCCGTCGCCTCGATGCTCTACCTCGACTACTCCCGCGACGACGGCGAGTGGGTCCCGAACGTGCACGGCGGCAACGAGAACCTCGAAGCGGTCGCGTTCCTGCAAGACCTCAACCGCACCGTCTACGCCGAGTTCCCCGACGTGATGATGATCGCCGAGGAGTCGACCGCGTGGCCCGGCGTCACCAACCCGGCCGACACGGGTGGGCTCGGGTTCGGGTTCAAGTGGGACATGGGGTGGATGCACGACACGCTCGAGTATCTCCAAGCAGGATCCGATCATCGTCGGTGGCACCACGACCGCATCACGTTCCGCGTCGGTCTACGCCTCCAGCGAGAACTACGTGCTGCCGCTGTCGCACGACGAGGTGGTGCACGGCAAGGGCAGCCTCCTCCGCAAGATGCCGGGCGACCGGTGGCAGCAGTTCGCCAACCTGCGGGTGCTGCTCGGCTACCAGTGGGCGATGCCGGGCAAGAAGCTGCTGTTCATGGGCGGCGAGTTCGGTGCGACCGACGAATGGAACCACGAGACCGAGCTGGCATGGAACCTCCTGTCGGAGGCCGACCACGCCGGCGCGCAGGGCTGGGTGCGCCGGCTCAACGAGCTCTACCGCGACCTGCCGGCCCTGCACCAGGCCGACCGGGACCCCGACGGGTTCCGATGGGTCGTCGGCGACGACGAGGAGCAGAGTGTGCTGGCGTTCATCCGCCAGGCCGTCGACTCGGACCCGGTGCTCGTGATCGTCAACTTCACGCCGGTGCCGCGTCCCGGATACGGCCTGGGTGTGCCCCTGGCCGACGAGTGGGAATTGGTGGCGAACAGCGACGACGCCGGGTACGGAGGTTCGGGTTTCGAAGTCTCGCCGGCGTGCGTTCCCGATGGCGACGAGATGCACGGCTTCGACCAGTCGATCATCGTCGACATCCCCCCGCTGTCGATCCTGCTCTATCGAAGCAGTGGTGGCGACGACCTCGGCGGGGCGCCGGCCGCCGATCCGACGACCGCCTGAGATCGTCGAGTCGACCCGATCGAGTACGAAGGGGGAGTCGCTCGGTGAGGATCGAAGCCTTGACCGCTGCCACGGTCGATGACGCCGGCGCGTTGATGGCGTGTGAACACCGACATGTACACGACCGAGGGGTGCCGGTGCCGACGATCCAGCTCGACGCGGCGATGTGCGGTGTCGGTCTGTCCGAGCTCGTGTCGGATGGGTTCTCGGGTTTCGTCGCGTGTCGCGACGAACGAACGGTGGGCGTGATGTGTGGCAGGACGTTCGGCGGCGTCGGGTTCGTGCCGGCACACGGCCTTGCCGTGGCTCCGGATGCAGTCGATCCGACCAGGGTGGTGGCTGAGCTCTTCGCCGCCCTGGCTCCGGTCCTCGTCGCCGATGGTGCCTTCCGGGTCACCCTCGACCATCTCGACCACGAGGGCGCGGCCGCAGCGCTGTTCGATCTCGGTTTCGGACGCGGCGGGGTCTTCGCAGTCCGCGGAACCTCACCGATCGATGTCGAACCCGCCGTCGAGGTCCGCATCGGCACCGCCGACGACCTCGACTCGATCGCGGCGCTCGGACACGTCGAGTTCCTCCACCGGTCGATGCCGCCGATGTACGCCCTCGAACCCACGCGCACCTTCGCCGACACGCGATCCGAGCACGAGCGACTCCTCGACGAGGGCGCGATCCACCTGCTCGCGGGACGGGACGGGCACGACGTCGGGCTCCTCACGATCGAGCGCATCTCGCCGGCCCCGAGGTTGTGCGCGGCCGGCACTCCGTACATCGGGCCGACGGCGACGATGCCGGACGAGCGTCGCACCGGCGTCGGCCGATCGCTTGTGAGCGCAGCACTCCTGTGGTCCCGGGAGCGCGGCCACGAGTCGATTTCGGTCGACTTCGACTCCCGGAATCCGCTCTCACGACCGTTCTGGCTCGGCAACGGATTCCGCGCGACCGGCTCTCGAGTGCGTCGCGTCCTGCTGAATCGTGCGACCGATGTCGAGATGTCGCGACACGAGGGCTGAGACCGTCGGTCGCGTACCGTCGAGCGCATGGGCGGTCTCGGTTCGGGCGTCGCCCTTCGTCTCGTCAATCCAGTTCGACGCCGAGCCTTCGAACCGCGGATCCGGGAGCATCGTCGATCAGCAACTGCTCGGTGGCGGCCAGTTCCGGGGCGAGGTAGCGGTCGGGGCCGACGCCGGGCACCACGTGACGAAGTGCGCTCAGCGCGGCTGCCGTCGCGGGAGCGGGTTCGAGCGGTGCTCGAAGTTCGATGGCGCGGGCGGCGCAGACGTACTCGACCGCGAGGATTCGCCGCACGTTGTCGACCACCTTGCGGAGCTTGCGCGCGGCCTGCCACGCCATCGAGACGTGATCCTCCTGCATCGCCGATGTCGGCAGGGAGTCGACCGACGCCGGTGCCGCGAGGCGCTTGTTCTCGGACGCCATCGCAGCAGCGGTGTAGTGCCCGATCATGAGCCCGCTGTCGACGCCGACCTCGTCGGCGAGAAATGGCGGGAGCCCGTGACTGCGGTGGCGGTCGAGCATGCGGTCGATGCGGCGTTCCGCGATCGCTCCCACCTCGGCCAACGCGATCGCGAGGAAGTCGGCTGCGAAGCCGAGTGGAGCACCGTGGAAGTTGCCGCACGATGCGACGCGCCCGTCGGGCAGCACCATCGGGTTGTCGATCGCTGCCGCGAGCTCGTTCTCGGTCACGCTGCGCACGTGATCGAGCGTGTCGCGGGCGGCACCGTGCACGCTCGGCGTGCAGCGGATGGAGTACGCGTCCTGCACTCGGTGGTCGTCGTCGTGCGCATGGCTCGCGACGATCGGTGAATCGGCCAGCATTGCGCGCAGGTTCGCGGCGCTGACCGCCTGGCCCGGCTGTGGTCGGAGGGCCTGCAGGTCGGCCGCGAACGGCGCGTCGGTGGCGAGGAGGCCCTCGATCGTCATCCCCGCGATCAGGTCGGCCTGGGCGAGCAGGCGCCGACCGTCGTCGACGGCGAGGCACAGCATGCCGAGGATCGCGTCGGTGCCGTTGGTGACGGCCAGTCCCTCCTTCTCGGCCAGCTCGATCGGCGCGATGCCGGCGTCGTGCAGCGCGTCGGCGGCCGAGCGTCGGACACCGGCTTGATCGACCTCACCCTCGCCGAGCAGCGCGAGTGCGCCGTGTGCGAGCGGGGCGAGATCTCCGCTCGCTCCCAGCGAGCCGTACTCGGGAACGACCGGCGTGATGCCCGCGTTGAGCAGATCGACCATGCCCTGGGCCACGATCGGGCGCGCCCCGCTGTAGCCGAGCGCCAGGGTGCGCGCCCGCAGGAAGATCATCGCCCGCACGACCTCCCGTTCGACCGGGTCACCCATCCCGGCGGCGTGCGACCGAACGAGCGCGACCTGGAGGGCTCGGCGGCGCTCGGGCGGGATCGCCACGGTCGCCAGCGAGCCGAACCCGGTCGTGATGCCGTACACCGGCGCGCCCTCGGCGAGCCGCTCGACGATGTCGCGGGCGGCCGCCATGCGGGCCAGCGCTGCGTCGGTCAGCGTGACCCGTTCGTCGTCTCGGGAGACGGCGACGACGTCGGCGATCGAGACGCCGGGTCCGTCGAGCGGGATCATGAGGCCAACTCCTCGTCGTGATGCAACCCCAACCCGAAGGCGAGTTCAGTGGCTGCAGTGGTCAGGGCCGATTCGTGACGAGCCTGGGTGGCGGTGTCGAATCGGTGTGACGGTCCGATCAGCGAGATCGCCGCCGCCAGCGGCCCGATCGGTGGCAGCCCGAACGAGATCGCCGTGATGTCGGGCTCGACGGCGCCCGTGCGCGTCACGCAGCGACCCGGCGTGTGGAAGGCGGCGCCCACGGCCGTGCCCTCGAGCGTGACCGTCTGACCGATCCAACCGACGTGGCGGATCGCACGTTCGCTCTCCGCCCGGGCGACGTAGGTGGCGACGCGACCGTCGCCGATCGCGAGGTACGCCGACTCGCCGGTGGCGAGGGCCAGCTCGTCGAGCCGTGGTTGGGCGGCGGCGATCAGCCGGTCGAGCGGGCCTCCGTCGCGCGATCGCGGCCGCGAGCCGTCGGATGGTGGGACCTGCGGCGTAGGTGTTGGCGTCGTCGCGCCTGACGTAGCCGCGGGCCTCGAGCGCCCGGAGATGGCGCAGCGCCGTCGTCGGTGTGAGCCCGGCCGCCTGGGCCGCGGCGGTCAGGTTGCGCGGCTCGCCGAGCACGATCTCGAGCAGGTCGAGCACCCGGCCGATCGAGCGCGGCACCGTCTCGGAGTCGGCGGCGTGTGGTTCGCTTGGCACGTCGTGACGCTCCTCTCCCGATGCCGAAGGTGACAGGCGATGTCATCTGATGACAACACATGTTGTGAGTTGACAACCTACGCCATGCCCGCGCACACTGCAAGCACGGCGAACCGTCCCTCGGTCGCGGCGAGAGGAGTGCTCATGACATCCACGATCGGCACGCCCGTCACCGGCATCGCCGCCCCGCGCGGCACCGACCTGAGTTGCCGCGGTTGGCAGCAGGAGGCGGCGTACCGGATGCTGCAGAACAACCTCGACCCAGAAGTCGCCGAGAACCCCGACCACCTCGTCGTCTACGGCGGCACCGGTCGTGCGGCGCGTTCGTGGGACGCCTACCGGGCGATGCTGCGAACGCTCACCACGCTCGGCGGCGACGAGACGATGCTCGTGCAATCGGGCAAGCCGGTGGGTGTGCTCCGCACCCATGAGTGGGCGCCACGGGTGCTGATCGCGAACTCGAACCTCGTGCCCGACTGGGCGAACTGGGACGAGTTCCGCCGACTCGAGCACCAGGGTCTCACGATGTACGGCCAGATGACGGCGGGATCCTGGATCTACATCGGCACGCAGGGCATCCTGCAGGGCACGTACGAGTGCTTCGCCGAGATCGCCCGCAAGCGGTTCGGCGGTTCACTGGCCGGCACACTCACGCTCACGGCGGGCGCCGGCGGCATGGGCGGCGCACAGCCGCTCGCGGTCACGATGAACGACGGCGTCGTGCTGATCGTCGATGTCGACCAGCACATGCTCCAGCGCCGCGTCGACCACCGGTACCTCGACGAGATCGCTCCCGACTACACCACCGCCGTGCGACGGGTCACCGAGGCCAAGGCGTCCAGGACGCCGCTGTCGGTCGGGCTGCTCGGCAACGCCGCCGACATGTTGCCACGGCTCCTGGCCGACGGCGTCGACGCCGACATCGTCACCGACCAGACCAGCGCCCACGACCCGCTCAGCTACGTGCCCAACGACCTCACGCTCGACGCGGCGGCCGAACTTCGCACGAACGATCCCGGCGAGTTCACCCGGCGGGCCCAGGCGGCCATGGCGACCCATTGCGAGGCGATGGTCGGGTTCATGGACGCCGGCGCGGAGGTCTTCGACTACGGCAACAGCCTGCGTGCCGAGGCACAGCTCGGTGGATTCGAGCGGGCGATGGACTACCCGGGGTTCCTGCCGGCGTACATCCGGCCGCTGTTCTGCGAGGGCAAGGGTCCGTTCCGGTGGGTCGCGCTGTCGGGCGACCCGGCCGACATCGCCGCCACCGACCGGGCGGTGCTCGACGAGTTCCCCGACGACGAGTCGCTCGCCCGCTGGATCCGTCTGGCCGGTGAGCGGGTGGCGTTCCAAGGGTTGCCGGCGCGCATCTGCTGGCTCGGGTACGGCGAGCGTCATCGGCTGGGCCTGCGGTTCAACGAGATGGTCCGGTCGGGCGAACTGTCGGCACCGGTCGTGATCGGGCGCGACCACCTCGACTCGGGGTCGGTAGCGTCGCCGTACCGCGAGACCGAGGACATGCTCGACGGCTCCGACGCGATCGCCGACTGGCCGCTGCTCAACGGCCTGGTCAACACGTGCTCGGGCGCCACGTGGGTGAGCATCCACCACGGCGGCGGCGTCGGGATCGGCCGCTCGATCCACGCCGGACAGGTCAGCGTCGCCGATGGCACCGACCTCGCCGCCGAGAAGCTCGAGCGGGTACTGACCAACGACCCGGCGACCGGTGTGATGCGTCACGTCGATGCCGGCTACGAACGCGCCGCCGACGTGGCAGCCGAACGCGGCGTGCAGGTGCCGATGCTCACCGAGTCGGGCGGAGCCGGCACGTGATCCCCGACGAGATCGACGGCTCGAATCATCCGATCGCCGATCCCGACTACGTCGATCGCTGCCGCCGGCAACTCGACCGCGACGGAGCACTCGTGCTGGCGGGCTTCTTCACCGAGGCTGCGATCCATCGGATCGTCGACGAGTCGGCCCACCGGTGCGACGACGTGTTCTACGCAGCGTCGACGCACAACGTGTACCTGACGCCACCCGACCCGATGCTGCCCGACGATCACCCGTTCAATCGGCAGGTCGCCAGCAGCAAGGGACTGATCGCCGACGACCAGATTTCGGCCACGTCACCGCTGCGCACCGTCTACGACTCCGACGACTTCCGGGCGTTCCTGTGCGGGGTGCTCGGCATCGATCGGCTGTACCCCTACGCCGACGATCTCTCGTCGATCAACGTGCACTTCGCGTCCGAAGGCCAGGAGCTCGGCTGGCACTTCGACAATTCGTCGTTCGCCGTCACGATGCTGCTGCAGGCGCCCGAGGGCGGCGGTGGGTTCGAGTACGTGCGAGATGCGAGGGCGGCCGACCGCGGAGAGATGGGCTACGACCGGGTGGCCGCCGTGCTCGACGGCAGCGAGCCGGTCGAGCGTCTCGACATCGCGCCGGGTGACCTCGTGCTGTTCCGCGGGCGTGACGCGCTGCACCGCGTGACGCCGACCGAAGGGTCGACCACCCGCATGCTCGTCGTGTTCGCGTACAACAGCGAACCAGGTGTGGCGCTGTCGGAGTCGGCGATCGACACGTTCTACGGTCGGACGGCGTGATGCCGGGCGACTGGATCGTCGAGGGTGACTTCGCCCGTGATGGCGCAGCGTGCGTACGCGGCGCGTTCACACCCGAGCACATCACCATGGCGGAGCGGGCGATCGAGGCCAATCTGGCCGCGTTGTCACCGCTCGCCAAACGTGCGAGTGCCGACGACGACGGTGCGTTCGTCGAGGATTTCTGCAACTGGAACCGGCTCCCGCAGATGGAGCGGTTCATCCGCGAGTCGCCTGCGGCCGTGGTCGCGGCCGAACTGATGGGATCGTCGACGGTGCGTCTGTACCACGACCACGTGCTCGTCAAGGAGCCCGGAACGCGACAGCGGACGCCATGGCACCAGGACCAGCCGTACTACAACGTCGAGGGCCGGCAGAACGCGAGCATGTGGTTCCCCGTCGACCCGGTCGACCGTTCGTCCACCTTGGAGTTCGTGGCGGGGACCCACCGGGGGCCGTGGTACATGCCGCGCACGTTCCTCGACGATCGCGCCGCCTGGTTTCCCGAGGGCGCGCTCGCGGAGATGCCCGACTTCGAGGCGGATCCGGAGCGATGGTCGGTGATCGGGTGGGAGCTCGAACCCGGCGATGCCGTGTTCTTCGACATGTTGACGGTCCACGGGTCGGGCGGTGTCTCCGGTCCCGGTCGCCGCCGTGTGCTGTCGATCCGTTTCCTCGGTGACGACATGGTGCATGCGCCCCGCGACTGGGACACCTCGCCGCCCTTCCGCGGCCTGGAAGCGGAGTTGCCGTCGGGCGTTCCCATGGACCACCCGCTGTTCCCACTCCTGGTCCATCGGGCGGGCGAGCGATGACGGTGCGGCCGATCCGCAGCATCGGCGATCCGGTGCTTCGTGAGCGCGCGGTCGAGGTGGATCGGGCCGACATCGGCAGCCCCGACGTGCAACAGCTCATCGACGACCTCATCGACACGATGCGCGAAGCGAACGGCGCCGGACTCGCGGCGAACCAGATCGGCGTGCCACGTCGCGTCGTCGTCATGGAGGTCGGGGACAACCCCCGCTACCCGTACAAGCCTCGTCTCCCGCTCACGGTCGCGGTCAACCCCGTGATCGAGCCGCTCGACGACGAGACCGTCGAGATCAACGAGGGCTGTCTGTCGGTGCCGTTGCGCGGCGATGTCGACCGGTTCGTCAACGTCCGCGTCCGCTACCTCGACCGAAACGGCGTCGAGCACGACGAGATCAAGCGCGGCCTCACCGCCGGCACGTGGCAGCACGAGTGTGACCACCTGGACGGCGTGCTGTTCGTCGATCGGGTGCGTGACACGTCGACGCTCAGTACGTGGGCGTCGTTCGAGCAGTTCCACCGCAACGCGTTCATCGAACGGATCTCGGAGTTCGTCGAGCGCGTCGGATCATGAACGACGGGTACTTCTGCCAGCACGCACTGGTCGACGGTGTGGTCGAATCATCGGTGCGCGTGACCGTCGCCGGTGGCCGGTTCGCGACGATCGACGTGGGAAGCGAACCCGAGCCGGCCGACCGACGCCTTCGCGGTCTCACGCTGCCCGGGCTCGCGAACGTGCACAGCCATGCGTTCCACCGGGCACTCCGCTCCCGCACCCAGCGCGAGAGCGGATCGTTCTGGACGTGGCGCGACGTGATGTACCGGGCGACCGAGCGACTCGACCCCGAGCGCTATCACGCGCTCGCACGGGCGGTGTTCGCCGAGATGGCCCTGGCCGGCATCACCGCCGTCGGAGAGTTCCACTACGTCCACCACCAGCCCGACGGCACGCCGTACGACGACCCGAACGCGATGGGTGAGGCACTCCTCGTCGCCGCGGCCGACGTCGGTGTCCGGATGGTGCTCCTCGACACGCTCTACCTCCACGGCGGGCTCGACGGTGCGGGCTACGTCGAGCCCACCGGGGCACAGCTCCGCTTCGCCGACCGGTCGGCGGCGGCCTGGGTCGAACGCGTGTCGCAGTGCCGGTCGGACGGCGACGAGTGTCGCCTCGGCGCGGCGATCCATTCGGTGCGTGCGGTCGATCCCGGCTCGATGGGTGTGGTGGCCGAGTGGGCCGACGAGCAGCGCGTCCCCCTCCATGCCCACGTGTCCGAGCAGACCGGCGAGAACGATGCATGTCACGAACGTTTCGCGATCTCACCGCTGGCGTTGCTGCATCGCTCGGGCGCCGTCGGCGATCGATTCACGGCCGTCCACGCCACGCACGTGACCGACCACGACATCGAGTTGATGGTGGGCGCCGGTTCGACGGTGTGCATGTGCCCGACGACCGAGCGCGACCTCGGCGACGGCATCGGACCGACGGCGCGGATGGTCGAAGCCGGCGTCCCGCTCACGATCGGCACCGACTCGCACGCGGTCATCGATCCGTTCGAGGAGGCACGGGCGATCGAGCTCGACGAGCGGCTCCGCTCCCGCCGGCGTGGCGTCCACCGAGCCGACGACCTGTTCCGGGCCGTATCGATCTCGGGACACCGGAGTCTCGGGTGGGACGACGCCGGCACGATCGCCGTGGGCCGCCGCGCCGATCTCGTGACGGTGTCGCTCGACTCGGTGCGGACCGCCGGCGCCGGACCCGACGCGGCGCTGGAGGCGGTGGTGTTCGCCGCGGCAGCGAGCGACGTGACGCACGTGGTCGTCGACGGCCGCGCGATCGTGTCCGACCGACAGCACGTCGACATCGACGTGCCCCGTGCGCTCGACGAATCGATCCGGGCCCTGATGGGAGACTGATCGGATGGGCACGACGACCGAGCCGACCGGGCGATCGCTCGTGATCGACGACATCGGCTCGCTGATCACGAACGACCCGGAACTCGGGCGCGGGCCGCTCGGCATCGTCGAGCACGCCTCGGTCGTGATCGTCGACGACGTCGTGGTCGCAGTGGGCGCGGCCGGAGCGATCGCCGACGAACGCATCGACGCGGGCGGGGCCTGCGTGCTTCCCGGCTTCGTCGACTCGCACACGCACCTCGTGTTCGCAGGGGACCGGGCCGCCGAGTTCACCGCCCGGATGGCCGGTGAGCCGTACGACGGCGGCGGCATCCGGGTCACGACCGACGCGACCCGCGCCGCGAGCACGGCGGAGCTCGATCGGCTGGTCCGGTTGCGACTTGCCGAAGCCCACCGCGCCGGTACCACCACCATCGAGATCAAGTCGGGGTACGGCCTGAACGTTCCCGACGAGGTGCGGTCGCTCGAGATCGCCCGAGCCCACACCACCGAGTCGACGTTCCTCGGGGCACATCTGTTGCCGGCCGAGTTCGAGGGCCGGGCCGACGACTACGTCGAAGTCGTGTGCGACGAGATGCTGCGCCGGGCCGCACCCCACGCCCGATGGGTCGACGCGTTCTGTGAGACCGGTGCGTTCGATGCCGACCAGTGCCGTGCCGTGCTCGACGCCGGCCGGGCCGCCGGGCTGGGTCTGCGCCTGCACGGCAACCAGCTCGGACACGGCCCGGGCGTGCAACTCGCCGTCGAGTGCGGGTGTGCCTCGGTCGACCACTGCACGTATCTGTCCGACGCCGACATCGAGGCGTTGGCCTCCGCCCCGACCGTGGCGACGTTCCTCCCGGCCGCCGACTTCTCGACCCGACAGCCCTACCCCGATGCACGGCGCGTGCTCGACGCAGGTGCGATGGTGGCGATCGCATCGAACTGCAACCCGGGCTCGAGCTACACGACGTCGATGTCGTTCTGCATCGCGCTCGCCGTCCGGGACATGCACATGACGATCGACGAAGCGGTCGCGGCCGTCACGACCGGGGGAGCGGCGGCGCTGCAGCGCACCGACGTCGGCCGGCTGAGCCCGGGATCGGCGGGCCACGCCGTGATCCTCGACGCACCGTCGCATCACCACCTCGCATACCGCCCGGGGGTGCCGCTGATCCGGCGCACGATCGGCCCGCTCGGTACGAGCGGGTCGTGAGCGACCTCGCCGAACTGCTCGCTGCGGTTCGGGCCTGCACCGTCTGCGCCGAGCACCTGCCGGCAGGACCCCGGCCCGTCCTGCAGGTCGGACACGCGGCGCGGATCGTCATCATCGGGCAGGCGCCGGGCCGGCGTGTCCACGAGAGCGGCGTGCCCTGGGACGACCCGAGCGGCGACGCCCTGCGCGACTGGCTCGGCGTCACGACGGAACAGTTCTACGACCCGGACGTGCTCGCACTCGTGCCGATGGGCTTCTGCTACCCGGGGTCGGCCTCGTCCGGCGACCGGCCGCCCCGGCCCGAGTGCGCTCCGCTCTGGCACGACCCCCTGCTCGCGCACCTGCCGGGCGATCGGCTGACGATCATCATCGGAGCCCACGCCCACCGGAGATACACCTCCGACGCCGGTCGGTCGCTCACCGATGCGGTCGCAGCGTGGGACGAGCTGTTGCCCGACCGGATCGTGTTGCCGCACCCGTCGCCGCGCAACCGTCCGTGGCTCGTGCGCCACCCCTGGTTCGAATCCGACACGTTGCCCGCGTCTGCGGCGCCGGGTGGCCGACGCGTTGGCCACGTGATCGCCCGGGTCGACCCCGACCGCGAGCGAGTGTCACGATGGGCGAACCGCGCCGCGAGAGGAGCCCCATGAGCGCATCGCACGACCTCGACGAGGTCGACTTCCACTTCGACGTGTTGTGTCCGTACGCGTACCAGACGTCGAAGTGGATCCGCGAGGTCCGCGATCAGCTCGACCTCACGATCAACTGGAAGTTCTTCAGCCTCGAGGAGATCAACCGGGTCGAGGGCAAGAAGCACCCGTGGGAGCGCGAGTGGTCGTTCGGCTGGTCGCTGATGCGGATCGGGGCGATGCTGCGCCGCACGAGCATGGACGACGTCGACCGTTGGTACGCGATCGCCGGCAAGGCGCTCCACGAGGACGGCAACCGCCCGCATGAGCCGGCGGTCGCCCGCCACCTGCTCACCGAGCTCGGGCTCGACCCGGACATCGTCGACCGGGCCATCGCCGACGAGACCACGCACGACGAGGTCAAGGCCGATCACGACCGCGTCGTCGCGGCCGGCGGCTACGGCGTGCCCACGCTGTTCTTCGGCGACCACTGCCTGTTCGGACCGGTGTTGATCGACCCGCCGAGCGGGGACGCCGCGGTACGTCTCTGGCACGCCGTCACCGCGTGGACCGAGTTCCCCGACCTCTACGAGTTGCAGCAGCCGAAGACCAAGGACCATCGAGCGCCGGATCGCCGACACGTTCCGGCCCTACCTCGAGGCGCGCGACTGGGTGAGCATCAACCGTGGGGTCGAGGTCGGCTTCACCGACGACGGGTTCGAGGTGGTCGGCGCCGCCGACCGCGACCGCACGACCGATCGGAGCACATCGTGAACACACAACCAGCCGTCGACAACCTGAGCCGCTGCTGGACGTCGCTCGACGACCTGCTCGACCGGCTCACGCCCGACCAGTGGTCGACGCAGTCGCTCTGTCCCGACTGGACGGTTCGCGGCGTGGTCGAACACCTCGGCGCCGTCGAACACATGCTCCTCGGTGAGGCGCCGGGATCGATGCCCGATGCGCTGCCGTTCGACAAGGTCGGCGAGTGGCTGCAGAGCTCGGCATCCCTGAGCGATCAGGAGGCGCTCGCCCGATACCGCGAGGTCGTCGCCGCGCGGCGCGAGGAGCTGGCGGCCATGTCCGACGCCGATTTCGACCTGCCCTGCATGACACCGGTCGGGCCCGGCACGTACGGACGGTTCATGAACGTCCGGGTGTTCGACTTCTGGGTGCACGAACAGGACATCCGTGTACCACTCGGCCTGCCCGGCCACGAGGACGGCCCCGCTGCCGAGGTGGCGATCGCCGAGATCGAAGGGTCGTTGGGCTACATCATCGGACGCAAGGTGGGTCTTCCCGACGGCATGAGCATCACGATCGACCTGACGGGCCCGATCGACCGCATGTTCCACGTGGTGGTCGACGGTCGCGCCGGCAGGATCGATGCGCTCGATTCCCCACACGTGACGCTGCGCGCCGACTCCACCACCTTCGCGCTGCTCGCCTGCGGCCGGATCGACCCGCAGGATTCGATCGACGACGGCCGGGTCACCTGGGATGGAGATGCCGAGTGGGGCGAGCGGGCCGCCAGGAACCTGGCCTTCACGATGTAGGAGTCGGCCCGATCCCGGCCGCGTCCGCATCGGCCCGACGGGCGTAGGGTCGCTCCGTGCGTGACTCGGGGCTCGGACGCCCGTTCTGGACGCTCTGGACCGCGTTCACGGCGTCGAACCTCGGCGACGGACTCAGCCTCGTCGCCCTGCCCCTGCTCGCGATCAGGCTGACCGACGACGCCCGCCTCGTCGCCGCGGTCGCGGTGTTCCAGTATCTGCCGTACCTGTTGATCGGCCTGCCGGCGGGCGTGGTGATCGACCGGTACGACCGCCGTTGGATCGCCGTGGCGGCGCAGACCGCTCGCGCGTTGGTGATCGGGGGCCTGGGAGTCGGGTTGATCGTCGGCACCCCGTCGATCGGCGCGCTGTTCGTGGTCGCATTCCTGGTCGGCGCCAGCGAGGTGATGACCGACGGCGGTTTGCCGGCGCTCGTTCGCGACCTCGTCCGGCCACGACAACTCGAGGTCGCGAACGCGCGGATCTCGGCGACGCAGACCGTCACGAACAGTTTCGTCGGGCCGCCGGTGGGCGCGCTGTTGTTCCAGTGGGAATCCTCGGCCCCGTTCCTGGCCTCGGCCGCGGTGGCGATGGTGAGTGTGGCCACCCTCACCCGGCTGCCCGGTCGATTCCGGCCGGATCAGCCGGAGGAAGTCCTCCCCATCCGACAGCGAACGATCGTCGGCCTCCGGTTCGTGTGGGGGCACCCGGTCCTGCGCCCGCTCGTGATCGCCGTCGGCACGTTCTCGTTCGTGGGCGCCGCAGGGAACGGCGTGTTCGTCGTCCTCGTCACCGAGCGCTTCGGGCTCGGCGACATCGGGTTCGGTGTGCTCGTCAGCATCGATGCGATCGCGTCGGTGGTGACCTCGTTCTTCGTCGCGGGATTGATCCGCCGAACCAGCCACTCGTGGAGCATGCGCCTCAGCGTGGTGTGCTTCGTCATCGGTTCGCTCATGTTCGGGCTCTTCACCGTGGCCGCGGTCGCGTTCGTGGCTGCCGTGGTCAACGGCATCTCGGATCCGACCTGGAACATCGTCAGCGCAACGGTGCGGCAGCGTCTGGTTCCCGACGAGGTGTTCGGACGGATGATGACCGCGTACCTGTTCATCGCCTGGGGCATGCGGCCGCTCGGGGCCATGCTCGGCGGTGTCGTCGCCGAAGCGTGGGGAGCGCAGTGGGTCTCGATCGCGTCGGCGGTGGTGGTCGGCAGCCTCTTGATCACGGCCCGGCCCATGTTTCGGCGTGTCGATCGGGCGATGGCCGACGCGGCGGCGACGAGCCACGCCACGGCGGGCGGCGTCGATTGATCGAGCGCCCGGCGGCGTCGGTACGCTCGAACATGTTGTTGGACCCCACCGCATCTCCCGATCCGGAACCGGTGAGCCCCGAACCGCTGCCCCTGCGAGGGCGCGAGGTGCTCCACCAGAGATGGGACGAGATCGCCTATTTCCACTGGCCCTACGAGCCGGAGGTCGTCGAGCGGCTCCTGCCCGACGGGGTACGGGTCGACACGTTCGACGGACGGGCCTGGGTCGGCCTGATCCCGTTCGAGATGCGCCGTGTGCAACTCGGGCCGACGCCACCGATTCCGTACCTCTCGCACTTCATCGAGATCAACGTGCGCACGTACGTCGTCGACGCGTTCGGCCGCCGTGCGGTGTGGTTCTTCTCGCTCGATGTGCCGCGCTCGCTGGTCGTCGGTGTGGCCCGGACGTTGTTCTCGCTGCCGTACTGCTTCGCCACGGCACACCACGATGTCGACGGTCGTGATCATCGTTACGAGATGCGCCGCCGGTGGCCGCATCGGGAGCGACCCGAGTCGACGATCGACTTCCGGGTCGGTGAGCGGATCCCCGCCGACGACGTCACGCCCTTCGAGCATTTCCTGACCGCGCGTTGGGCGCTGCTGACCACCCGGCGGAGGCGGTTGCTGTACGGCGCGGTCCGGCACCCTCGTTGGCCGCTCCACCGTGTCGAGTCGTTCGACGTGGACCCGGAGCCCCTGCGGGCTGCCGGGCTGACCACTCCCGCCGGTGATCCGCACGCGCTCTATTCGCCCGGGGTGCCGGTCGACATCGCATGGTTCGACACGGTCGACACCGTCGAGACCGGTGCGCGGGGGTGACCGTTCTGGTGATCTCCACCGTCGTCGGCCTGGGGCATGGTCGGCGTGATCTGGATGGTTCAGCTCGTCCACTATCCGCTGCTCGGTCGCCTGTCCGCACGCGAACCGATCACCGCCGCGATCGACCATCAGCGCCGGATCACCTGGGTCGTCGGCCCGTTGATGGCGGCCGAGGGTGTGACGGCCCTCGTGCTGCTCGCCCGTCGGCCGGACTCGATGTCGGCCGCGAGCGCCTGGTCGGCCGCCACGCTGCTCGGTGTCGCGTTGCTGTCGACCGTCTTCGTTCAGGTACCCCTCCACTCACGGCTCGCCGAGGGGCACGACGACGAGGTCGTCCGTTCGCTGATCTCGACCAATTGGGTCAGGACCGCAGCGTGGACCGCGCGGGCGCTCCTGCTGGCGGCCGTACTGGCATCGACATGAGCGATCCCGTGCCGACCGTGTGGGTACTCGGCGACCAGCTCCACCGACGATCCGGCGCCCTCGCCGACCGGGAGCCGGGAGACTGCCGGGTCCTGCTCGTCACGAGCGAGCGCAAGGTCGCATCGAAGCGCTGGCACCGCCAGCGGCTGCACCTCGTGTTGTCGGCGATGGCGCACTTCGCCGCCGAACTCCGCGAGGAGGGGTTCGACGTCGATCATCGGCCCGCGCCGACGTTGGCGGCCGGCCTCCGTGCCCACTGCGACGAACATGCCGTGGCGCGCGTCATCGCGATGGACCCGATGAGCTGGGACGGTCGCGAGCTGCTCGACCGACTCGGGGTCGAACGGGTCCGGAACGACCAGTTCACCTGCCACTACGACGAGTTCGCAGCGTGGGCGTCCGGGCGGTCGTCGTTCAAGATGGAGGACTTCTACCGATGGCAGCGGAGCCGCCTCGACGTCCTGATGGAGGACGGTCCCGACGGTCCGGAGCCTGCCGGCGGACAGTGGAACTTCGATCACGACAACCGCGAACGCCCTCCGAAGGACGGTCGTTCGTGGCCGACGGTCGAACGATTCGAACTCGACGACATCGATCGCAGCGTGATCGAGGCGCTGCCCGAGTCGTGCTGGGGCGCGGAGCCCGACGGCACGTGGCCGATCTCTCGTGCGCAGGCGGTGGCACGGCTCGACGAGTTCGTCGCGACCGGATTGGCGCCGTTCGGTCCGCACGAGGATGCGATGCTCGCATCCGAGTGGAAGCTGGCGCACTCGGTGCTGTCGTCGTCGATGAACCTCGGTCTGCTCCACCCGTCCGAAGTCGTCGAGGCGGCCGCCGACGCCTACTGGGCCGGTGATGCGCCGATCAACTCGGTGGAGGGCTTCATCCGGCAGGTGATCGGGTGGCGCGAGTACGTGTGGGGTGTCTACTGGCTCTGGATGCCCGAGTACCGCGGTCGGAACGCACTCGATGCGCGCCGGGCGGTCCCCCCGGTCTTCGCATCGGGCGCCGACACCGAGATGGCCTGCGTCGCGAACACGATGCGGCACCTCCGCGATCACGGCTACGCCCACCACATCGAGCGGCTGATGGTGCTCGGCAACCTGGCGCTGACGTCGGGCATCGACCCGGCGGCGATGACCGATTGGATGTGGGCGAGCTTCGTCGACGGTGCCGAGTGGGTGATGCTCCCGAACGTGATCGGGATGGCGCTGTACGCCGACGGCGGTCGCATGGCGACGAAGCCGTACGCCTCCGGGGGTGCGTACATCAACCGCATGAGCGACTCGTGTCGCTCGTGCCGGTTCGACCCGAAGCAGCGGACCGGTGAGGATGCCTGCCCGTTCACGACGCTCTACTGGGACTTCCTGGCGCGGAACGCCGAGACGTTCGCCGGCAACCACCGGCTCGCCCGTCAGCTGGCGTCGATGCGCTCGCTCGGAGACCTCGGCGAAGTTCGCGAACGTGCGGTCGAGGTCGTGAGCCGGCTCGACGCCGGCCGACTGTGAGCTCGCGGACGGCCGGCGCCGATCCGGCGCATCGCCCGGCCGAGCGGGTGGGGTTGGTGATCGTGCTGGTGATGGCGTCGGCCTGCGTGGCGCAGGCGTTCGGGCGGTTCACGTGGGGCGTCGTGCTCCCCAGCGCTCGCGACGACGTGCTCGGCGGATCGAACACGCTCGCCGGGTTCTTCGGCACCCTGAACGTCACCGCGTACCTGCTCGGCACGCTCGCGGTGTCGTGGGCGGCTTCCAAGGTGACGCTCGTCGGGCTGATGCGGATCGGACTGTCGATCTCGACCGCGGCGTTGGGTCTGGCGGCGATCGCCCCGAACGGCGCGACGCTCGGTCTGGCACTGTTCGCGATGGGTCTCGGCGGCGCGGTGATCTGGATCCCGGCACCGGCGATCTCGGCCCGTGCGCTGCCGCCGCACCGGGCGGGCATGGCGGTGGGTCTCGTCGGCTCGGGCATCGGCATCGGGCTCGTCTTCGCCGGGCAGCTGTCGGCGTTCCTCGACCGTCGCACCGATGCCGACGACGTGTGGCAGCGCGTGTATCAGATCGAGTTCGCCGTCGCCGTCGTCGTCCTGCTGGGCGCGTTCCTGCTGCTGCGTTCGCGTGGCGACCGGCCGTCGGTCGGCGGGGGCTTCGGCGGGATCGGCGCACTCCGTACGGTGACGGCGTGGCTGCCCGCAACGCTCGCCTATGCCGCGTTCGGGTTCGCGTACATCCTCGTGCTGGGCTTCCTCGTCGCGAGGTTGGAGGACGACTCGGGGTTCTCGTCGGGTGAAGCGGCAGCGATGTTCTCGGTCGTCGGCGCCTCGACGGTGTTCGGCGGGATGATGCTCGGACCGCTGTCCGACCGGATCGGACGCCGTCTGACCGTCACCTCGGCGTTCGTGTGTTTCGGCAGTTGCACGCTGCTCGTGCTGACGGGTCGTCAACCCTGGGTGGTGATCGCGTCGGTCGGCATCGGGCTGATGTTCTCGGGCATGCCCGCGTTGATCATCGCCCACATCGTCGACCACACCGACGTCGACACGTACGGTCCGGCGTTCAGCGCGGCCACGCTGGCGTTCGGGGTGACCCAGATGATCTCACCGCAGATCGGCGGGGCGATCGCCGACGCGATGGGGTCGTTCACGTGGGTGTTCGTGCTGTCGGCGATCGTGTCGTTCACGGGCGCCGCGTGCGCCTCCAGGCTGCCGCCCGACCAACAGCGGCGCCGGGTCTGACGGATCAGTGATCGAGGCCGACCTCGTGGCAGGACGGCCGTCGGTCACGTCGTACACGAACCCGGCGATGTGGTTCTTGTGCGGGATGAACGGCGTCATGAACAGGCGCTGGATCGACTGACGGACGTCCTCGTACGGATCGTCGAACGTCTCGAGCGACCACCACGGCTTGACGCCGAGCTCGGCCGCGAGCTCGTCGCGGAACTCGGCCTCGTCGACCTTCTGCAGCCCGCAGTCGGTGTGGTGGACGAGGATGATCTCGCGGGTGCCGAGGAAGCGCTGCGACAGGCACAGCGATCGGATCACGTCGTCGGTGATGACCCCGCCGGCGTTGCGGATGATGTGGGCCTCACCGTTCTCGAGTCCGAGGACCGCGAACGTGTCGATGCGGGAGTCCATGCAGGTGACGACGGCGACCTGACGCGTCGGCTGCACCTGGAGGTCGGCGTCGTGGAACGCGGCGGCGAACTCACGGTTGTAGCCGAGCAGCTCGGTGACCTGTGGGGACATGTCGGGCATGGACGTCTCGCCTTCAGCTCGGGGCGACGGTGCCGCGGTTCACGGTGTCGATGATCTCTTCGATGGTGTGGCCGGCCTCCAGCGGGTGGCGGAGCGGCTGTCCGGCCAGGACGGAGTATCGGTTCCGGCGGCCGATGCGTTCGCGGGCGACGTAGCCGTCCTCCTCGAGCTCGTGGAGGATCCGCTGCACGGCGCCTTCCGTGATGCCGACGAGTTCGCTGATGTCGCGTTGACGGAGCTCGGGATTGCGGCTGATGGCGATCAGCACGTGCGCGTGATTGGTCAGGAACGTCCAGGAGCGGGCAGCCGATTGCACCTTCTCAGAATAGGAGATCGATGGTGGACGTCGCAGGGTGGCCGTCGACTGGCTCATGCCGCGAGCTCGTGGTCGCCCCACTGTTGGCGCAGCCAGAGGTACCGCCGGGCGCACTGGCGGACGTGAGCGGGGCGGACGTCGATGCCCGCGCTGGAGCGCAGGAGGAGCGAGTCGAGGTCGCTCTCGAGTTCGTGGAGATCGGCGAGGAGTTCGGCGCGACGGGTGCTCGGTACCTGGGGCTCGATGCTCCAGAGTTCGGCCGCTCGGCGGGCGATGTCGTCGAGCGACACGGGGGCGACACCGGTGACCGGAGACCGGGTGGAGGGTCGAATCGATGCACGTCATTCCGTAACTCTAACACCCCTTTTCAAAAAGGTCAATCGGAGGGGGCCTGTAAGGCTCCCGATATGCTCCCCGTCGCCGAGACGACCGGCTTCAGGTCGCCACCCCGCCCATGTTGTTCGCCGTCCTCCTGCTCCATCTCGTGATCGGACTGGTCATCGTCGCGCTCGGCGATCGGCTCGACCGGCGGGGCTTCCTCGTCGCTGCCGTCGCGCCGCTCGTCACGCTGGTCGCACTCGCTGCCCGCCTCGGTGAGGTCGTCGACGGCGATGTCGTCACGAACTCGCTCCTGTGGATCCCCCAGCTCGATCTCGCCATCGACCTCCGGCTCGATGCGATGGCCATGGTGCTGGCACTCATCGTCTCGGGCATCGGGCTGCTCGTGTGTATCTACGCCATCGGCTACTTCTCCCACCCGAAGCCCGGAATCGGTCGACTCGCCGGGCTGCTCACGTTGTTCGCCGGAGCGATGCTCGGCATCGCGGTCTCCGACGACCTGCTCGCCCTGTTCGTGTTCTGGGAGCTGACGTCGGTCACGTCGTACCTGCTGATCGGCAACGACGACGAGAACCCGCGGGCCCGCTCGGCCGCCCTGTCGGCGATCCTGATCACCGGCATGGGTGGCCTCGTCATGCTCGCCGGCTTCGTCCTGCTCGGCCAAGCCGCCCGCACCTACCGGCTGAGCGAGCTGATCGCCGAGCCGCCGTCGGGCACGACCGTGTCCGTCGCAGTCGTGCTGATCCTGATCGGTGCGTTCACGAAGTCGGCGCAGTTCCCGTTCGGCGGCTGGCTCCCCGGTGCGATGGTCGCCCCGACCCCCATCAGCACCTACCTGCACGCCGCCACGATGGTGAAGGCCGGTGTGTTCCTGGTGGCCCGCCTGGCGCCGATCCTCGCAGCGGTCGACACGTGGCGTCCCGTCGTGCTGACCGTCGCCTCCGTGACGATGATCGTCGGCGCCTGGCGTGCCCTCCGGCAATACGACCTCAAGCTCCTGCTCGCCTACGGCACGGTCAGCCAACTCGGGTTCCTCATGTTGTTGTTCGGCACCGGCGAGTACGCGGTCGCGCAGGCCGGCATCGTGCTGCTCATCGCCCATGCGCTGTTCAAGGCAGCACTCTTCATGATCGTGGGCATCATCGACCACGAGGTGGGCACACGCGACGTCCGCGAGCTCGCCGGTTTCGGGTCCGGTTGGCGGCCGGTCACGATCGCTGCCGTCGTCGCCGCAGCGTCCATGGCGGGCGTTCCTCCGTTGCTGGGATTCATCGCCAAGGAGAAGGCGCTCGACGCATTGCTCGATGTCTCGTTCGCCGGGTCGGTGCTGATCGTCGGGGTCGTGGTGGTCGGATCGGTCCTCACGTTCGCCTACTCGGCGCGGTTCGTGCTCGGCGTGCTCGGGCGCCTCGCCGACCCCGACACCGCCCACGAGTCCGCGTCACCGACTGCCCACGCTCCTTCGCTCGCGTTCGTCGTCCCGGCACTGCTGCTCGCCGCCACGTCGTTGCTGTTCGGACTGGCGCCGGCGATCATCTCCGACCTGGTCAAGGCTGCCACGACCGCTCTGTACCCCGACGGGAAACCGAAAGACGTCGTGCTCTGGGCGGGCTTCAACACGGCCCTCGTGCTCTCGGCCACGATCATCGCGCTGGGTATCGGCATGGTCGTCGCCCGGCGACCGGTCGCTGCAGTCCAGCGACGGTTGCACC
The DNA here is from genome assembly GCA_963827775.1 of uncultured Acidimicrobiaceae bacterium. GTDB lineage: Bacteria > Actinomycetota > Acidimicrobiia > Acidimicrobiales > Ilumatobacteraceae > Ilumatobacter. The sequence goes on from CAWHCI010000019.1 coordinate 97,493, forward strand.
GGCTCATCGAGTGGGTGCCGGACAGCGACGAGGTGTTCACCAGCACGGTCGCCGGCGTGTCGCGCTTCGGTCGCCGCACGACGGCCGTGTTCCAGAACGGCTCACTCCCGGCGTACCTGGTGGTCATCGTCGGCGTGGTGGCGCTCGCGCCGCTCGGACCGGCGCTGGCCGGGCTCGATGCGTTCCCCGATCTGATCGGCACCTGGGTGCACGTGCCGATCGCCGCCGTGGTCGTGGCGTGCGCCTTGGGCGCTGCGGTCGTTCCACGTCGAATCGCTGCCGCTCTCATGCTCGGCGGAGTCGGCTTCGGAATGGCCGGCTTCTACGTGCTGCAAGGAGCGCCGGACCTGGCGCTCACCCAGTTCGCGATCGAGACGCTGGCCACCGTGCTCTTCGTGCTCGTGCTGCGATTCCTGCCCCGGCACTTCGTCGACGAACGCGCCGCGATCCGCCTGCCGATCCGGCTGTTCGTCTCGGGCTTGCTCGGCGTGAGCGTGTTCGTCTTCGCGTTGCTCGCGGCGGGGGCGCGCTCCGACGTCGAGCAGCCCTCGGTGTCCGAGCAGATGATCGAGCGGTCCGTTCCCGACGGTCAGGGCGCGAACGTCGTCAACGTCATCCTCGTCGACTTCCGCGGGCTCGACACGTTGGGTGAGATCACGGTCTTGGCGGTGGCGGCGATCGGTCTCGTGTCACTGGCCCGGGCTGCTCGCCGACCCGGTGACGCTCTGGCATCGTCGCAACCAGCGTTCGCTCGCCTGCCGGTGGTCGACTCCTGGGCGCGTCTGCTCTACCCGAGCATCCTCGTGCTCTCGATCTACCTCCTGTTCGCCGGACACAACCAACCCGGCGGTGGCTTCGTCGGCGGGCTCACGGCTGGTGCTGCGATCAGCCTCCGGTACGTGGCGGGAGGGATCTCGTCGGTTCGCAACTCCTTCCGGCTCGCTCCGTGGACGGTGCTCGGGGGTGGACTCGCACTCGCCACCTCGACCGCGATCGTGCCACTGGTCATGGGGGAGTCGGTCCTCGAACACGCCTCGTTCGAGGCGGACCTGCCGTTGCTCGGCAAGATCAAGGCCACGTCGGCGCTGCCGTTCGACATCGGGGTCTACCTCGTGGTCGTCGGTCTCGTCCTGATGGCGTACGAGGCGTTCGGTGAAGACATCGGCGACCCGGACGTGCCGGCCGGCGAACGCGACCCCTCGGCAACGGCGGTGCGGACATGACCGTGCTCCTCGCGCTCGTGGCCGCCGTCCTCTTCGCGTGTGGCGCCTGGCTGCTGATGCAGCGCCGGCTCTCGCGGATCATCATCGGTGTCGGCCTGCTCGGTCACGGCGCCAACCTGCTGCTGATCACCGCCGGGGGAGACGGCGGCCGTGCACCGATCATCGACGGCGGCGGCGGGTACTCCGATCCGCTTCCGCAGGCCCTCGGTCTGACCGCCGTCGTGATCACGTTCGGTGTCACCGCACTGCTGCTCGCCCTCGGCTTCCGCAGCTGGCAGATCACCGGGGACGACCGGGTCGAGGACGACCTCGAGGACCGTCTCGTCGAACGCCGCGCCGACGAGGTCGACGAACTCGAACCCAGCGACAGCGCCGACGACGAGGAGCCCGCGTCATGAGCACGCTCGTGCCACTCGCGTTCGTCATCCCGCTCGCCGGTGCGGCCTCGTCCATCGTGTTCGGCCGGTCACGCATCGCTCAGCGGGTGATCAGCGTCACCGCGCTCGCCGCGATGCTCGGCGTGAGCATCTCGCTGTTGATCGGCGCCGACCGCGACGGGTACGTCACCCACGATTCCGGTGGGTGGACCGCTGAGATCGGGATCTCGATGGTGGTCGACCGCTTCGCCGGCCTCATGCTCGTGGTCTCGTCGCTCGTGCTGTTGGCGGTGATGGTCTTCGCGATCGGCGAAGCCGAGGAGGAGCGCCGACGGGTCGGCTTCCATCCGATCTACCTCGTGCTGGCGGCAGGAGTGTCGGCGAGTTTCGTCACGGCCGACCTGTTCAACCTCTTCGTGGCGTTCGAGATGATGCTCGCGGCGAGCTACGTGCTGATCACGCTCGGTGGCCGACCCGACCAGGTGCGTTCGGGGATGTCATACGTGGTGATCAGCCTCGTGGCGTCGACGGTGTTCATCACCGTGCTCGCGTTGCTGTACGCCGCCACCGGCACGGTGAACATGGCCGACCTGAGCGTGCGCCTCGCCGACCTCGATCCGGCGGTCCGCGCGGCGTTCGCACTGGCGTTGCTCGTGGTGTTCGCGATCAAGGCGGGGCTGTTCCCGCTGTTCTTCTGGCTGCCCGACAGCTATCCCACCGCGCCCGGCCCGGTCACTGCGATCTTCGCCGGTCTGCTCACCAAGGTCGGCGTGTACGCCATCATCCGCACGCAGACGCTGTTGTTCGACTCGCCCGACTGGATGGGCACGGTGCTCATCGCCGTCGCCGTGCTCACGATGGTGGTCGGCGTTCTCGGCGCGATCGCCCAGGACGACATGAAGCGCATCCTGGCGTTTCACATCATCAGCCAGATCGGCTACATGATCTTCGGTCTCGGCCTGTTCACGATCGCGGGCCTCGCCGGAGCGGTCTTCTACATCGTGCACCACATCATCGTGAAGACGGCACTGTTCCTGGTCGCCGGTCTCGTGGCTCACCGCACCGGATCGAGCCGCCTGTCCGAGGTCGGCGGTCTCGTTCGCACCGCGCCGGTCATCGCCGTCCTGTTCGCCGTTCCCGCCCTGAGCCTCGCCGGGATCCCGCCGTTCAGCGGGTTCCTCGCCAAGTTCGCCCTCGTCGACGCCGGGCTCTCGGCCGAGGCCTGGATCGCGGTCGGGGCCAGCCTCGCGGTCGGGCTGCTCACGCTCTACTCGATGACGAAGATCTGGGCCGGCGTGTTCTGGGGCGTTCCGGAAGAGGAGCCGTCCTCGTCGCCGAACGAGAGCGGGCCCTGGTCGTGGCTCACGATGGTGGTCGCGACCGGCGTGCTCGCGGCAGCGTCGGTCGGCGTCTCGCTGTGGGCGGGTGACCTCTATGACATCGCCGAACGTTCGGCCGAGGATCTGCTCGAGCGCGACGGCTACGTCGAGGTCGTGTTGGAGCGTGAGCCGTGAGCTGGGCTCGGTCGTGGGGTCTGTGGCTGTGGCTGGTCGTGCTGTGGGTGGCCTTCTGGCACGACCTCAGTGTCGCCAACGTGGTGTCCGGTGTGCTGGTCGGAGCGCTCGTTCTCGTGTCGGCGGGTGTCACGATGGTGTCCGACGACGACGATCGAACCCGTGCGCGCGTCCGCCCGATCGCCACCGTGTACTTCGTCGCGTACGTCGTCTACGAGCTCGTCGTCGCGAATCTCTATCTCGCATGGGAGATCGTGACGCCCCGCAACAAGATCAACGTCGGCGTCGTCGCCGTGCCGATGCGAACCGAATCGGAACTGGTCGCGAATGCGGTCGCCAACGTCATCACGTTGACGCCGGGGTCGGTCACGATCGAGTCGCTCGGGTCGCCGGCCGTTCTCTACGTGAACGTGATGCACCTCCACGACCTCGATGACGTCCGACGTGACCTGCTCAAGATCGAGGAGCTCGCCGTTCGGGCGTTCGGCTCTCGGCGGGCCCGTGAGCAGCTACACGAGGCAGGTACGCCGTGATCGCCGCCGCCTACCTCCTGCTGTCGATCGCGGCGATCCTGTTCGTCGTCCGGCTGTTGCTCGGGCCGTCGGTCGCCGACCGGATCATCGCCCTGGACGGGTTGTTGGTGACCATCCTCGCCGGCGTGCTGGTCAACGCGGCGTGGGTCGATTCCGCCGTGAGCATCGACACCGTGCTCGTGGTCGCGCTGCTGGGATTCGTTGCCACGGGTGTGCTGGCCCGCTACATCGAACAGCGAGGCGGATGATGGATCTGGTCGCGGCACATCCTGATCGTGGTCGGAGCGCTCTTCATGGTGCTCGCCGGGGTCGGCGTCGTCCGATTCGGCGACGTCTACTCGCGCATGCACGCTGCGGCCAAGGGGCCGGCGCTCGGCGTGGTCCTCGTCGGAGCAGGTGCCGCTCTGTCGATACGCACGGTGCAGGCGACCGTGGTCGTGATCCTCGTGATCGTGCTGCAGCTGATCGGTGGGCCCGTCGGAACACACCTGCTCGGGCGCTCGGTCTACCGGCGGATCCGGCCGCCGCTCATGGGGGCCGACGAGCTCGGCCCCGTGGTCGATGCGGAGGAGTCGGACTGAGCCGGCCGTCCCGAGCGCCCGATCGTCGGGCGAGGGGCGCTGTTCAGACTCGGGGTGCGATGGCGTCGCCCGGGAGCACACCATCAGGGTGGAGCGCCGACTGGAAGCGGCGCATTCCCGCCAGCCAGCGGTCGCGATCGGTCGCCTTGCGCTCGACGTAGGTTGCGACCTCCCCATGGGGCAACACCAGGAATCGCTCGTCGCGGATCGCTTCGAGGCAGAGGTTCGCGACGTCGGCGGGCTCGAGCACGCCGTCGCCACTGGCCACACCACCTTCCCAGGCATCGTCCTCGGTCCGGCCGGTGTTGTCGGGGCTGTTCTGGATGATGTTGGTGCGCACGGCCTGCGGACACAGCACCGAGACGCGGATGCCCTGATGGTGGTGCGTGATGGCGAGCCACTCGCCCAGTGACACCGCAGCGGCCTTGGTGATCGAGTACGACATCGAACCGATCTGGGTGAGCAGGCCTGCCGCCGACGCGGTGTTGAGCAGGTAGCCCTCCCCGCGGGCGATCATCGACGGCAGCACGGCCCGTGCGGCGTAGATGTGCGCGAGGCAGTGCACCTCCCACATGTTCTGGATCGACTCGTTCGGATCCTCGAGCCCGGCCGTGGTGACGTAGCCGGCGTTCGACACGAACAGGTCGATCGGACCGTGCGCGTCCTGCGTCGAGTCGACCAGGCGCCGGATGGCGTCCTCGTCGCGCACGTCGATCTGCACGCCGGTACCACCGATGTCGGTGGCCACGCGGGCGGCCTCGTCGCCGTTGAGGTCGGCGACGACCACGTGTCGGGCGCCCGCTCCGGCGGCGGCACGGGCGAGTGCCTCGCCGATGCCCGACCCACCGCCGGTGATGACCACGACCCTGTCGTTCAGTTCCATCCAGCGCACGCTACGCGGCCCTCCCGGGCGGCCACGATTCCGGACCGGACGTCAGTCCTCGGCGCTCGACGCGGCCACCACGGCGTCGCGGAGCTGCCGCTTGAGGATCTTGCCCGACGCGTTGCGGGGCAGCTGTTCGCTCGACGATCGCGACGCGGGTCGGCACCTTGAACTTGCGCCAGCCGCTCGCCGACGAACTGCCTGCAGCTCGCCGACGGTCGAACGCCCCTCCGGGCTTGACCATCACGTGGCAGGCGACCTCCTCGCCGAGCCGTTCGTCGGGCAGGCCGAAGACCGCCGCCTCGTACACGGCCGGGTGCTCGTAGATCGCTGCCTCGACCTCGGCGCAGTAGATGTTCTCGCCGCCGCGCAGCACCATGTCCTTGGCGCGGTCCTGACGTAGACGAAGCCCTCGTCGTCGATGCGGCCGATGTCGCCCGAGCGCAGCCAGCCGTCGACGATCGTCTCGGCCGTGGCGTCGGGCCGGTTCCAGTAGCCGCGGATCAGCGTCGGGCCGCGGAACCAGATCTCGCCCGTCTCGCCCCGGCGGCAGCGCGCTCGCCCTCGGGTCGGTGACCTTGAGCTCCATGATCGGCACCGGCACGCCCGGTCGACGTCGGGTGGGCGACGAAGTCGTCGCCGGCGTTCTGCGGGCCGTAGGCGTTGGTCTCGGTCATGCCGTAGCCGAGGCCCGGGCCGCCCCGTTCGGAAGTTGTCGTCGATGCGCTTCACCAGCTCGGGCGGCATCGGGGCGCCGCCGCCGCCGACCGAGCGCAGGCTCGACGTGTCGCGCTCGGCGAAGTCGGGCGCCTCGAGCAGGTCCCAGCTCATCGTCGGCACGCCGACGAAGTTGGTGACGCGCTCGCGCTCGATCAGCTCGAGCGCCCGGTCGGGGTCCCACTTGTACGTCATCACGAGCTTGGCGCCGCTCGACGAACGAGCCGAGCATCACCGGCACGAGCCCGGTCACGTGGAACAGCGGCACGCACAGCATGAACGCGGTCTGCGGCTGCGTCGGGCTCGCGGTTCGTCGCCGGCTCGCGCAAGCGCGCCGACCGCGGCCCGGGCGGCGAACGCCATCAGCGCACTCGAGCACGGCGCGGTGCGTCGAGACGGCGCCCTTCGGATGGCCGGTCGTGCCCGACGTGTAGAGGATGGTGGCGTCGTCGTCGGGGTCGATCTCGACGTCGGGCATCGTCGGCGCCGTCGGTCGAGGACGTCGTCGAGTGCGATCGACGCCGTCGGGCAGCGAACCGCGCTCGGCCTGACGCGACCACGATCGTCGGCGTCGATCGACCCCGGGTGCGGCCGCCGCGACCCGGTCCAGGCGCTCGTCGTCGGCGAACACGCACCTTCGCACCCGGAGTCGTCGAGCGCGATAGACGATCTCGTCGGTGACCCACCAGGCGTTCAGCGGCACGGCGACCGCGCCGACCGCAGGTGATCGCGGCGAACGCCGCGATCCACTCCGGGTAGTTGCGCATCGCGATCGCCACGCGGTCGCCGTGCTCGACGCCGAGTTCGTGGACGAGCGCGTGACCGATCTGGCCGACCAGTCCGAGCAGCTCGGGCATCGTCCAGCGCTCGTCCTCGTACACGATGAAGTCGTCGGTGCGCGCCGCGGCCAGGGCGAACAGGTGCGCGCATGTTCGGTGGCGTGCCGGCGAACACCTTCGTCGGCACCCGAGGACGTCGGTCTCCTGGATCTCGAAGAGGGTGCCGGGGCGCACACACGGCAGCGCAGGCTTCCTGGAAGGTCATCGACATAGCCAGGTGGTGTAGCAGGCGTGGACGTGCCGCGCCGTACCCGCCGCAGGTCGTGAACCGTCCGGCTGCCGTGACAGGATCGTCGCATGTGCACCGCTCCGTGGGAGTAGCGAACGATTCGGGTCGAGCCGGCCGGGAGCGCCGTGGGAGCGTTCGTGTCCGACGTCGATCTGCGGTCGCTCGACGACCGGCAGTTCGCCGAGATCAGACGCGCCTTCAGTGACCACGGTGTGGTGTTCTTCCGCGACCAGGAGATCACACCCGATCAGCATCTCGAGTTCGCACGGCGCTGGGGTGAGGTCGACGTCAACCGCTTCTTCACACCCGTCGCCGACCACCCCATGGTCGCCGAGGTCCGCAAGGAGCCCGGCCAGGAGATCAACGTCGGCGGTGCCTGGCACACCGACCACTCGTACGACCAGATCCCGGCGCTCGACTCGATCCTGGTGGCCCGCGAGTTGCCGGAGGTCGGGGGCGACACGCTGTTCTCGAGCATGTACGCGGCGTACGACGCGCTCTCCGACGGACTGAAAGTGACGCTGCACGGCCTGCGGGCGGAACACTCGAGCCGCCACGTGTTCGGGAGGCAGGAGCCGGGTTCGGCCCGGGACGACGTGCGCGAGGAGCTGTTCTCGAACCCCGATCAGGCCACGCAGGACGCGATCCATCCGGTCGTGATCGAGCACCCGCTGTCGGGTCGGCCCGCGCTGTACGTGAACCTGGGGTTCACGACCCGGTTCGTCGGGTGGACCAAGGAGGAGTCACAGCCGTTGCTCGACTACCTGTATCGACACGCGGCGCGGCACGAGTTCACGTACCGATTCTCGTGGGAACCGGGTTCGATCGCGATGTGGGACAACCGAGCCGTTCACCACAATGCGCTCAACGACTATCACGGCGAGCGGCGGCTGATGCACCGCGTCACCATCGAGGGAGAACGGCTCGCGCCGTACGTGCCCGTCGCCTGAGCCCGACTCAGGTGCCGTCGACGAGGAGGTCGCGGAGGTGTTCGTGCTGTGTCGAGGCCGGCTTGGTGCCGTCCACGAACTCGAGCAGCGTGTCGCAGAAGACCTCGGGGGCTTCCACGTGGGGGAAGTGCCCGATGCCCTCGAGGATCTCGAGGCGGCTCGTGGGGATGAGTTCGTGGGCCCGGTGGGCGTGCGACACGGGGATGATCCCGTCCTGATCGCCCCACATGATCAGGGTCGGTACGTGCGCCGCGAGGTACAGCCGGTCGCGGGCGTCGACGACCTGGCCGCTCGGCTCGATCACACCGCGCATGGTTCGCACGAACGCGGTTCGGTTCGCGGCGCCGGCCAGTGACGAGTACGCCCGCCAGAACTCGCCGAGCTTGGGGGCGCGGATGTCGCGCTTGCCGAGTTGCCGGCCGACGTCGTTGGCGCCGTCGACGAGTGGTTTGGGGAACCCGATGGGCATCAGGTACTCGGCGCCCGGGAGCGTGAGCAGCCGCAGCAGCCACGACACCTCGCGGCCGAGCCCGCCACTGCCCACGAGCGCCAGCCGATCGACCAGGTGGGGGTGTTGGTAGGCGAGCTGCATGGCGACGCCGCCGCCGAAGCTGTGGCCCACGATCGTGAGGCTCGGCACCCCGATCACCGAGAGGAAGTCGCGCAGACCCGATGCGAACGCGCCCAGCGAGTAGTCGCCGATCGGCTTGGCCGACTCGCCGTGACCGAGGAGGTCCGGGGCGATGACGTCGTGGTGGTCGGCGAGCGTCGGAATCACGGCATCCCAGGTGCGCGAACTCCCCGCCAGGCCGTGGATCAGGAGGATCGGCTCGCCCTCGCCGCCGCGCCGGTACCGCACGGAATGGCCGTGAATGGTGACCTGCTGAAGGGGGAGTGGACGTGGCACACGTCCACTCTCTCCCTCAACGCGCCGATTCAGCAGGGTCCAAGGTCACGATCGCCGACCGCGCACCGTGGTTCCGACGTCCTCGGTGGGCACGGTCGGTGGTGTCTGCCAGCATGATGGGCATGCGAGATCCGTGGGAAGGTCGAACCGCCGCCGGGTTGATCCGCACCGGTGCGGCCGCTGAGCGGATCCCTGGGCGTTCCGGGCCGTGCTGGCCGACACGGCCGCGGCCGTGTCGGCCGCGGCCCCGAGCTCGTCGTTGTACCTCTACGGCTCGGTGGCGACCGGACAGGCCGAGATCGGCCGTTCCGACGTCGACCTGCTCGGCATCGGGCTCGCCGGCGATCGGGCGCAGATCGTCTCGGCGGACCTGTCCGAGCGATTCGCCGACCGGTGCCGGGCGGTGGCGGTCGGCGCGGCGGCGCCCGACGACTTCGTCGGCGCGAACGACGAGGCATACGGCAACCGTGTGTTCCTGCGCCACTACTGCGTGCTGGTGTCGGGGACCGGCGCGCACCGGCCCGACCACGACTTCCCGGCCGATGCCCGCGCCGCCCGCGGCTTCAACGGCGACATCGTGCGTCACCGTGACCGTTGGCGTTCCGAGCTGCCGACCACGACGGACGTGGGCGCGCTGGCGACCCGCATCGCACGCAAGTCGCTGCTCGCGGCTCGCCGGTCTGCTCAGCGTTCACGACCGCATCTGGACGACCGATCGGGCGATGGCCGTGACCCGTTGGTCGGAGATCGAACCGGAGCGTGCAGCAGGACTCGAAACACTGGACGTCTGGACCGGCGGTGCGCCGACCGTCGACCGGGACGAGATCGCACGCGCGCTCGATGAGCTGGTCGACCCGCTCGTCGACCGGTTCGCCCGCGACATCGGCCTCTGGCCCGAACCGTGACGGATGGGGTCCGGCCCGAACCGTCGCGGTCAGTTCGAGAACTGGTGGAGGTTGCCGTCCTCGGCGGCCAGCTTCGCGAGCAGCGGTGACAACTCCCACTGGCGGCCTCCGACCTGCTCGCCGTAGTGACGCACCCGCTCGACGATCCCGGAGAGTCCGATCGAGTCGGCCCAGTACATCGGTCCACCTCGGTAGACCGGCCAGCCGTACCCGTTGACCCACACCACGTCGATGTCGCTGCCTCGGATGGCGATTCCCTCCTCGAGGATCTTCGCGCCCTCGTTGACCATCGAGTACAGGCAGCGCTCGAGCACCTCTTGATCGGTGACGTCACGCTGCTCGTGCCCCTTGCCGATCGCGAAGTCCTTGATCATCTGCTCGACCTCGGGATCGGGCGTGGCGGCGCGGGTGTCCGGGTCGTAGGTGTAGTAGCCGCGTCCGTTCTTCTGGCCCTTCCGGCCGCTCTCGTTCATCAGGTCGCGCACGGAGTCGCTCGTCGAGTGCTCGGCCTTCCAGCCGATGTCGAGGCCGGCCAGGTCGCTCATGGCGAACGGCCCCATCGGGAACCCGAAGTCGTACAGCACCCGGTCGACCTGCGCCGGCGTCGCGCCCTCGAGCACGAGCTGGTCGGCTTCGAGCCGGCGCTGGAACAGCATCCGGTTGCCGACGAAGCCGTGGCACACCCCGACCAGCACGGCGACCTTCCCGACCTGCTTGCCGACCGCCATCGCCGTGGCCACCACGGTGTCGGACGAGGCATCGCCGCGCACCACCTCGAGCAGCTTCATCACGTTGGCGGGCGAGAAGAAGTGCATCCCGATCACGCTCTCGGGGCGGCTCGTGGCCGATGCGATCTCGTTGATGTCGAGCGCCGAGGTGTTCGACGCGAGCATGGCGCCGGGCTTGCAGATCTCGTCGAGCTCCCGGAAGATCGTCTTCTTCAGGTCCATGTCCTCGAAGACGGCTTCGATCACGATGTCGCAGTCGGCGAAGTCGTTCTTGTCGGTCGAGCCCGTGATCAGGCCCATGCGCTCCTCGACCTGTTCCGCCGTGGTCGATCGCGAGCGCTCGTAGTTCTTGCGGACCACGGCGAGGCCACGGTCGAGGGCCTCCTGGTCGCGCTCGACGATCGTGACGGGGATGCCCGCGTTGGCGAAGTTCATCGCGATGCCACCGCCCATCGTGCCGGCACCGAGCACGCCCGCCCGGGCGATGTCGACCAGCGGGGTGTCCTTGGGAATGTCGGGGATCTTGTTGGCGGCTCGTTCGGCGAAGAAGTAGTACCGCTGTGCTCCGGACTGCGGGCCGGTCATCAGCTCCGTGAACAGCCGCCGCTCGTCCTTGAGGCCCTCGTCGAACGGCAGGTTGACGGCCGCCTCGATGCACCGCACGTTGTACTCGGGCGCCAGGAAGCCCCGGGTCTTGCGGGCGATCGAGGCCCGGAAGTCGGCGAACAGTTGCGTCGTCGCCGCGCGCCGTCGGCGATCTTCTCGTCACGGTCGCGGACCTTGGCGAGGGGCAGTGTTCTCGCCGACCGCGCGCCGGGCGAAGGCGATCGCAGCGGCGCGGAGCTCGTCGAGGCCGCCGTCGACGACCTCGTCGACGAGACCACACTCGAGCGCCTCACCGGTGCCGATGTGACGGCCCGACGTCATCATCTCCAACGCCTTCGGCGCCCCGGTCAGCCGGGGCAGCCGCTGCGTGCCGCCCGCTCCGGGCAGCAGGCCGAGGTTCACCTCGGGCAGCCCGAACTTCGCGGACGCGACCGAGACCCGGTAGTGGGCGCACAGCGCGACCTCGAGCCCTCCGCCGAGCGCGGTGCCGTGGATGGCGGCGATCACCGGGACCGGTGCATCCTCCATCGCGGCCTGGACGTGCCGGCAGCCCGGCGGCCTCCGGGGCACCGCCAGCCGAACTCGCTGATGTCGGCACCGGCGATGAAGGTGCGCCCGTCGCAGATCAGCACGATCGCGGTGGCGCCGTCGTCGACCGCCTGTCGTCATGCCGTCGAAGAGACCCTGACGGACGTGCCAGCTCAGCGCGTTGACGGGTGGGTTGTCCACCACGACGACGGCGACGTCCCCGTCGTGCTCGAGCCGGACGGATTGCGAGACTTCAGCCATGTCGCCAGTCAAGCAGTGTGGGTCGCGCCGGTCGAAACCCGAGCGGCGCGTCGCCGGCGTCGGCGCCCCGGGAACTTCACCGCCCACCTGCAGGCCGAACCGGACACCGTGGTCGGTCTCGAAGGGCGGATCGATCGCCTCGACTCCGGACCGGAGTCGTGTGCTCGGTCGGCGCGTACAGGACGTCGGCGCGAACCGGACGTCGTGGGTCAGGCCGCGCCGCGTGGCCGGGGCGGTCGGCGCCCCACCTGGCGATGTCGGCGTCGAGGTCGAGCGGCACGTTCGACGGGTCGTTCTCGTCGGACAGGTCGAGTGGCAGTTCCCACATGACCTCGAACTCGATACCGTCCGGGTCCTGGCAGTAGAGGCTGCGGCTCATCCCGTGGTTGTTCTCGCCGACGAGCGCTCCCATCCGGCCGAGTCGCTCCTTGGCGGCCACCAGATCGGCGAGCGTCTCGACCTCCCAGGCGATGTGGTAGAGGCCGACGTTGCGCCGGCCGCCCGCTCTTTCGTCAGCGCGGAACAAGCCCAGGTCGTGGTCGGTCGCCGAGTCGGGCGAACTCATGAACACTGCGTCGTCGCCCGAGTTCTTCACCTCGAGGCCGAGTGCTTCGGTGTAGAACACCGCCGATTCGCGCGGGTCGTCGACCCAGAGCACCGCGTGTCGCAGACCGAGTGTTGCCATGTCCGATGCAACACCGTTACCGCACGTCTGATTCCGGGCACTCGCCCGGACGCTCCCGCTACTTGACGTCCTTCCAGGGGCCGGCGTCGGCGCGTGGTTCCTTCGGCAGACCGAGCACGCGCTCGCCGATGATGTTGCGCTGCACCTGACTCGTGCCGGCATAGATCGTGCCCGGGCGGGCGATCATGAACGACGCCATCCAGTTGCCGGGTGAGTTCTCGGTGCCGATCGCCGGTGCACCCGAGCCCGCCGCGAGTCTCCGTGCCGAAGCCGACCATGCCCTCGGCGCCGAGCACGTTCATCGCCGCCTCGGTGATCTGGTGGTGGTGTTCCGACCAGAACAGCTTGCCGACCGACGACTCCGGGCCGGGGTTGGTCGCCGCTCAGGTAACGAGTCAGTGCCTGCATGCCCCGGTACTTCATGATCTGCACGTTCGTGTAGAACCGGGCGACGTCCTGACGAACCAACGGGTCGTCGGCGAGGCCACGCTCGCGGACCAGGTCGACGAACTGGTCGAACTCGGCGCCGAAGCTCAGCGACGTGACCGTGGCCCCCACGCCGCGTTCGAATCCGAGCAACGTGTTGCCGACCGCCCAGCCGTTGTTGAGGTCGCCGAGCACGTTCTCCTTCGGACAGCGGGCGTCGGTGAAGAACACCTCGTTGAAGTGGTCGTGGCCGACCATGTTGGTGATCGGTCGCTGCTCGACACCGGGTTGGTCCATCGGCACCAGCAGGAACGAGATGCCGGCGTGCTTCGGGTTCTCCGGCGCCGTTCGGGCGAGGACGAAGATCATGTTGGCGGTGTGCCCCTGCGACGTCCAGATCTTCTGGCCGTTGATGACCCACTCGTCGCCGTCGAGCTCGGCGCGGCACCCGACGTTCGCCAGGTCGGAACCGGCGTCGGGTTCGCTGTACCCCTGGCAGAACACGTCGTCACCGTCGAGGATCCGCGGGATGTAGTGCGCCTTCTGCTCCTCGGTGCCCCACACGAGGATCGTGTTGCCGACCATCCCGATCGAGAAGCCGTCGTTCGCGCCCGACGGTCGGGACGCCCCGCTTGGCGAACTCCTCGTTCAAGATGACCTGCTCGATGTGCGTCAGGCCGCCACCGCCGTACTCGGCCGGCCAGTTCGGTGCGAGCAGGTTGTTGGCCCGCAGCGTCTTGCGCCACCCCTTCTGGAACGTCGAACGCTCGTCCTCCGGGAGGGCGCCGATGCCGGACCAGCCGTCGGGGAGGTTCTCGTCGAGGAACGTGGTGATCTTGGCGCGGAACTCGTCGGCCTCGGGTGGGTACGTCGGCTGCATGTCCAAACGGTACCGACCGGTCGCCGCCCGCAACGCAGCGAAGCCCGGTCGGCATCGGTGGGCTCGTCAGTCCGACCACCGTCGAATCCGGACGGCGGCCGAGTCGTCGCCCAACCGCTCGACGAGGTGGTCGACGAGCGGCCGATCGCGCCCCGCCACTCGATCGCGGGCAACTCGGCCGGCACCGGCAGGTCACCTCGGCGGACGGAGAGGTCGCGGGCGAGCAGCGCCTCGTCGCGTCGCTCGGCGAGGGCCGTGGCCAGACGTTCCCGACCGCGTACCTCGACGTCCCACTCGGCGGCGGTGCGAGGGATCGCCTCGATCGACCGGTAGCGGTCGAGCACCTTGGGTGCCGACACCTTCCCCCACCCGGGCACCCCGGCGATGCCGTCGGAACGGTCGCCGATCAGGCCGAACAGGTCGGGGATCTGCTCCGGGTCGACGCCGAACTTCTCCCGGACGTTGCGTTCGTCGGTCACCACGCCCCGGATGCGGTCGAGCAGCACGACGCGGGTCGAGCGCACGCACTGGGCGAGATCGTTGTCGGTCGTGCACACCACGACCTGCTCGACGTCGTCGAGCCCGGCGAACGCGACCGCACCGGACGCGAGCAGGTCGTCGGCCTGGAAGCGCCCGGCCGGCCAGACGGGCAGTCCGAGCGCACGCACGACGTCGGCGGCGAGTGGCTGCTGAGCGCCGATCAGGTCGTCGGGTGACGCCGGCGCCTTCGTGGTCGCCGGCGCGATCACCGAGTCGAAGGCGACCGCGGCGTGCGTCACACGGTGGTGGTCGAGCAGTGCCACGAGCGTGGCGAACAGCGCCCGCGCCGCTCCGACCTCGTCACCTGCCGGACCGGTGGCGCGAGGTGCTCCGTGGAAGCAGCGGAACAACTCGAACGTCCCGTCGACGAGGTGGACCCGCGTCACTTCAGCACCGCACGTCACGGTCGCCGTCGGATCCCACCGGCGAGACGGTAGACCGACTCCGTCGGCCCGGCTCACGCGCATCCGTCCGCAGTGGTTGCTCCGTAGTGCCCGGAAACGTCCCACCGATGCGGTCGCCCGCATCGACACCTCAGGAGGTACCACCATGAAGTTCCGCTCACTCGCCACGGCAGCCGCCTCGCTCGCTCTGGTCGGCAGCGTCGCCGTCGCATCACCCGCCGCCGCCCAGGAGACAGGTCCGACCCTGACGGATCTGCTCGAAGCCCAAGGTGGCGGGACCGACCGTGACTGGTACGACTTCGACATCCTCGCCGCCGGTGTCGAGGTCGCCGGGTTGAGCGAGGCGCTCGACGACCCGAATGCCGACCTGACCGTGTTCCTCCCGAACGACCGCGCATTCCAGGCGCTCGTCGCCGACCTGTACGGCTGGAAGTACTGGTTCCGTGGCGAGGCGGCGATCCTCTCCAAGGTGGCCGAGCTCGGCCCTGAGACCCTCGCCACCGTCATCCTGTACCACGCCGTTCCGGGGCAGATCGACTCCGCGCGGCGCTCGGCGTGCCCCGTGGCACTGCCCTGACCACCCTGCAGGGTGGCGACATCAAGGTGTTCCCCAAGGCTCGCTTCGGCACGGCGATCCTCGCCGACCAGGACCGCAACGACTTCAACCCGTTCCTGGTGCGCAGCAAACTCGACATCCAGGCGAGCAACGGCATCGCCCACGGCATCAGCCTGGTGTTGCGTCCGATCGACCTCTGAGTCGTCACACCGCTGCCGCGCCCGATCTCCCCACGTTCGAGCCCCCGCCGCCCACTCGCTGGTCGGCCGGGGCTCGCTCGCGTCGTCGATGGCGGACGTCGGACCGGGGAGCGGAGCTCGTGACGCGGATTCCGGAGTCGTCCAGAATCCGCCGGGCGACCGTCACGGGTACGAGCGACCGTGCGCCCGATCGCGACTACCCGCCGACCGATGAGTAGAACCGTGTCGTGCACGTTCTCCGTCATGGTCCGCTGATCACGCCCGAGTCGCATCCCGCTGCCGGCACCAACATCAACGGGCCGTCGCTGCTTCGAGTGCCCGACTGGGTCGATCGACCGCTCGGTCGCTACCACCTGTACTTCGCCGACCACAAGGGCGACTCGATCCGGCTGGCGTACGCCGACGACGTCACCGGGCCGTACACGCTGCACCCGGGCGGCGCGCTGCGGGCTCGCCGAGTCGCGGTTCCCGACCGAGACTCCGCGGAACGTCGTGATCCGAGGCGAGGTCCAGCGCGCCGCGGTGGAAGCGGAGGGCTACGACGCCCACTTCACGCCCCACATCGCGTCGCCCGATGTGATCGTCGACGAGGGCGACCGCACGATCTGGATGGCCTACCACGGCCTGTGCGACGACGGCTCGCAGCTGACCCGGATGGCGTCGTCGACGGACGGCGTGCACTTCGAGGCCGCCGAACCGCTCACTGCGTTCCCGTACCTCCGCATCGTGCCGGAATCCAGGAACGGTCGATGGCTGGCGATGTCGATGCCCGGCATCGTGTACTCGACGGACGATCTGCGGCGATGGACAGCCGGACCCGTGCTGTTCGACCGCGACTTCCGGCACGGGGCGCTGCTTCTGCGTGGGCGCTCCCTCCACGTGTTCTGGTCGCGGGTCGGCGATGCTCCCGAGCACCTGCTGCACTCCACGATCGACGTCGGCGACGACTGGACCGCCACCGACATGACCGCGTGGCGGCCGACGCCACCGGTCTCGGTGTTGCGTCCCGAACTGCCGTGGGAGGGGGCCGATCTCCCGGTCGAGCCGTCGGTCCGCGGGCAGGTCACCGAGCCCGTGTGCCAGCTCCGTGATCCGGCGATCCTCGTCGACGACGACCGGGTCTGGTTGCTCTACTGCGTCGCCGGCGAGTCGGGCATCGCGCTCGCCGAGATCACCCGTCCCTGACCCTCAGTCGGGGCGGGGTGCCGACCGCCACGGCTCGGGGTACTCGACGACCACCGGCTCGGTCGACGGCAGCAGCTCGAGCGCAGCCCGCACGACGGCCATCTGACGTTCGGCGTCGCCGGGTGCGCCGAGCGGTCTCCCCATCGGATGATCGGTCACGAGGGCCCTGGCGACGCCCATCAACCCCGGAATGTGCCCGAAGCTGCGCACGTAGACGCCAACCGTCGGGATGCCCGCCGACTCGATCGCTCGCTGGACGTGTCCGACCGACACGTGGCACACCGGTCAAACGGGCACCAGCAGCACGGCGTCGACGTCCTCGTCGACGAGCCGCTCGTGCCCACGCCGGCCCGACGTCCTTTCGGATCCGGGCCTGCGCAGCAGCGCCGACGAACGAGTAGGCCGTCGGAGCGAGTTCGCCGATCACGCCCTCGTCGACGAGGTCGGAGAGGTGGCCGAGCGGGAGGGCGACCTGGTGATCCGCAGCGACGGAGGCGACCGGGTAGCCGCCGTGACGAACCCTGAGCCGCTCGGCCGGGGTGTCGACCGGAATGGCCGACAGCGACGGGGCCTCGCGGAGGAACTCTCCGATGCGTGCCTCGGCCTCGGCCTGGGTCATGTCGACGACGCCGAGTGGTTCGGGGTCGTCGCCGTCGACGAAGTGTCCGCTCGACGTGAGCAGCGCGACCCGGCACTCGGACAGCGGCTTCGGCGAGCGTGGCGATCGGGGTGTCCTCGTGGCGGTGCGGGAAGTCGGCCGGGTCACCGAGGTGGCCCGAGTACGCGTGCACCTGCCAGCGGAACATGACGTCGGTCACCCGATCGGCATCACCGTCGTCGGCCGTCGGCCGACGTCGCCGCGAACAGCTCCTCGAGCAAGTCGCCGAACTCGGCGTCGTCGAGATCCTTGAGGAACTTGACGTTCAGGTTGCTACGGGACCCGTAGGAAAAGGATCGGCGCAGTTCGTCGGCGGTCTGGGGAGTTGTCTCCATCGTCGCATGCTGGCACGGATGCGCCGAGTTCCTCGGTCCGGGGCGTGCGTCGAGTCGAGGTCGGGCGAGGCGCCGCCCGCCGCCCACAGGACCGGAACCCGGACGTCTGGACGAGAACGACGTGACGACCAGAACGTCGTCGCGCCCGCCCGACCCGGTACCCGCGGCGACCATTCCGCCTAGCATCTGCACGATGGCATCGCTCGGGAGGCTCGTGGCCGCCGGCCGCACGTCCGACGTGTACGAGTTCGGCGTCGGCGCCGTCGTCAAGGTGCCGCGCCCGCAGGTCCCGGATCACTGGGCGTCGCTCGAGGCCGAGTACACCGCGGCGGTACGAACGTCGGATGTCCCGGCCCCGTCGGTGCTCGACCTCATCGAGATCGAGGGACGGCACGCCGTCGTCTTCGAACGCATCGACGGCCGCTCGATGTGGGAGCACATGCTCGACGATCCCGATCGGATCCCGGAGTTCGCGGCGCTGCTCGCCGAGACGCACCGGCGCATCTTCGCCGCCGGGCCGCCCGACGCACTCGACGGGCTCATCGACCGGATGCAGCGGAAGCTGGCCGAGGTCGAGCAGATCTCGGCCGACGAGCGCACCGAGGCGTGTGCACTCGCCGCGACGCTCCCCACGGGTGCCGCGCTCCTGCACGGCGACCTGCACCCGGGCAACGTGCTGATGACCGACGACGGGCCGGTCGCGATCGACTGGTTCGACGCGTCGATCGGCCACCCCGTCGGCGACATCGTGCGTTCGTCGCTGTTGATGAGGCCGTGCGGCGACCGCGGCGACCCGCTACACCTGCCGGGTGCTGGTCCGCAGATGCTCACTGCCCTACATCTCGCGTACGTGGGGGCGATGGCGGATCAGCTCGACATCGAACCACGTGTGCTGGCGGCGTGGGAGGCGTTGGTCGCAGCGAGCCGGCTGTCCGAGGGCGCCCAGTCCGACGAACCCGCACTCGTCGGCATGTGGCGCTCGCGGCACGAGCCGTCGACCGGCGCGCTGTTCGCGGCGATCAGGTCGGCGGGTGGCTGATCAGCTCGCGAAACGCCGCATCGATCCCGGGAGCCGTCGCGACGATGAGATCCGACTCGGCCGGCAGGTCGACCGTCGCGCCGCTCTCGGCCGCGATCAGCGCTCCGGCTGCGTGGTCGTACACCTTGAGGTCGCGCTCGAAGTAGGCGTCGAGTCGCCCGCAACCGACCCAGCACAGGTTGAGCGCGGCCGATCCCATGCAGCGGATGTCGCGGCACTCGGGAAGCACGGCTGCGATCACCGCGGCCTGTTGAGCCCGGAGTCGCGCGTCGTAGGCGAAGCCGGTTCCGATCAGTGCCTGCCCCAGATCGTCGGCCGCGCCGGTCGCGATCGCCGACCCGTCGCATCGAGCACCGGCGCCGATCGACGCCGAGAAGATCTCGCCGCGGTGTACGTCGGCAACGGCCCCGGCGACGACGTCGCCACCGATCGTCGCGGCGATGCTGATCGCGACCACGGGCAGGTCGTAGAGGAAGTTGACGGTGCCGTCGATCGGATCGACGATCCAGCCGACGTCGTTCGTTCCCTCACCGTCGTCGAACTCCTCACCGACGATCGCCGACCCCGGGCATCGTGCCAGCAACTCGCGGCGGATCAGCGACTCCGATTGCAGGTCGGTGTGGGTGACGACATCGGTGGGTGACGACTTCGTGCGTGTGGCCGCGGCGTTGCCCGACGACGACGCGACCAGCTCCGCGGCCTGCGCGGCGACGTCGACGGCCACGAGCTCGAGATGGTGAGGTGCACCTCGCACGTCAGGCGAGCAACACGGTCGTGCCCGCCGCTTCGATCGCGGCGACGACGAGTGGGTCGACCTCGGTGTTGGTGACGAGCACGTCGATGTCGGACCACGTGGCGAAGCGGATGAAGTGGTCGCCGCCGACCTTCGAGTGGTCGACGAGGGCGACGACGCGGCGGGCCGAGCGGATCATCGCCGACTTCAACGCCGCCTCCTCGCGGTACGGGGTGGTGAGGCCGACCTCGGCGCTGAGGGCGTCGCTGCTGATGAACAAGGTGTCGACGTGCATCGGTTCGACCGCGGCGACGGCCTCGGCGTCGACCATGGCGAGCGTGTTCTTGCGGACCTTCCCGCCGATCACGATCACGTCGCCGCTCTTGTGCTCGGCCAGGACCTGGGCGATCGCCAGCGAGTTGGTGACGATGCGGAGCTCACACGTCGGCGGGATCGCCGCGGCGAGTCGCAGCAGTGTGCTCCCGGAGTCGATGATGATCGAGCCGGTGTCGGGCAGCTCCTCGATGGCTCGCTGTGCGAGCCGACGCTTCTCGCCGTCTCGTTGGTCGTTGCGCACCGACAGCAGCGGCTCGAAGCCCACCTTCTCCCACGGAACGGCGCCGCCGTGCACGCGGCGCACGACGCGCTGCTTCTGGAGTTCGGAGAGGTCACGACGGACCGTCTCGGTCGTGACCCCGAACCGTTCCGACAGATCGGCGACCTCGACGCGGCCCGACTGCAGCGTGAGCGTGACGATCTCGCGTTGGCGTTCCGACTGGAACATCGGTGTCACGTGGTGGTCGGTCAGTCGGTCGGTCATGGTCTCGGTCTCGATTGCGTGGCGTCAGGCGATCGTCGCGTCGATCGCCGCCCGTACCCCGTTCGCCCGAATCGAATCGACGGCGGTGACGAACGAATCGGCGAAGGCGCCGGTTCGCAGTGACGGGTCGAAGACCAGCTCGAATGCCAGGAACGCAGCCGGATCGTCAGCGGAGTTCCGGGCGTGCTCGACAGCCTGTTCCAGGGCCGGGTCGGCAGAGAGCTCGATGTCGCCCGCCGGGTCGCTGCCGAGCCGCAGGTATTCGCACCAGCCGGCGAGTGCGAGGGCGGCCAGCCGAACCGGACCGTCGTGGGCGAGTTGGTTGGCGATCGTCGGCATCAGGAACTTCGGGAACTTGGCGCTGCCGTCGAGGCAGAGTCGCGCGATCTGGTCGCCGATGTTGGGGTTCGAGAAGCGGACGATCAGCGAGTCGACGTACTCGTCGAGATCGACGCCGGCGACCTCGGGAACGACCGGACGGGCCTCCGATCGGAGGAACGCCACCAGGAACGCACGGATCGACGGGTCGGCCAGGGCCCGGTCGACCGTCTCGATGCCCAGGAGCGCGGCGAGGTAGGCGAGGCACGAGTGGCCGGCGTTCAAGAGCCGCAGCTTCATCAACTCGTACGGTTCGACGTCGTCGGTGACGATGACGTCGAGCTGCTCGAGCGGCAGGCGATCGGCGGCGAACCGGTCCTCGACGACCCACTGGCGGAACGGTTCGGTCACGACCGGCCAGCCGTCGTCGAGACCGTGGTGCTCGGCCAGCCACTCGCGATCGGCGTCGGTGGTCGCAGGTGTGATGCGGTCGACCATGCTGTTGGGGAAGGTGACCTCGTCGACGACCCACGCCACCAGTTCCGGACCGATTCGCCGGGCTTCGCCGAGCGTGGCCGTTCGGGTGGTGTTGCCGTTGGCGAGGACGTTGTCGCAACTCAGGATCGTGATGGGCCCGGCCCCGTTGGTCCGTCGGAGCTCGAGCCCGGCGGCGATCGCTGCGAACGCCGAACCCGGCCCGGCGTTCGCGGACTCCGGGCGGTACTCGCCGGTGGCGTCGTCGATCGGGTACCCGCGCTTCGGTCACCGTGAGCGACACGATCTGCGTGTCGGGCGAGGCGATCCTCTCGACGAGCGGGGTCGGGTCGGCCGCGGCGTGCACGAAATCGACGATGCTGCCGATCACCTGCACATCGGTGTCGTGGTTACCGCGCGTGATCAGGGTGTACAGGTGATCCTGCCTCCCGAGGACGGCCGCCATCTCGGCGTCGCCCGCAAGCACGCCGGCGCCGACGATCGACCAGTCGGTGTCTCCGAGAGCGCAGAGCTCGTCGACGTAGGTGGCGAGGTGGGCGCGGTGGAACCCGCCGACGCCGATGTGGACGATGCTGCGCCGAAGCCCGACACGGTCGTACCTCGGGACGTCGACCGCCGTGGCCAGGTGCCCCAGGGCATCTGTTTCCAGTGGGTCAGCGGTCGGGGGCGTCGGCACTCGGCGGACTCTATATCAACATGAAACAAGTGTCTAGCCCTGCGTTTCGACCATGAATCCACATGGTTTCCTGGCTTGGGCTTGCATTCCAACATGAAACCAACTAGAACGTGAACCGCGCCGACCCTCCGGTCAGCGCAGATCAGTGCCTATGAAGGGGAGCAACATGAAGCATCGTGAACGCCGGACACGTGGTGTCTGGCTCAAGTCGGCCAGCGCACTCGTCGCGTTCGGCCTGGTCGCGGCCGCGTGCGGTGGCGACGACGACGACTCGTCGGAGCCGGCCGAGGAGCCGGCCGCCGAGTCGACGGCCGAGGAGCCGGCCGCCGAGTCGACGGCCGAGGAGCCGGCCGCCGAGTCGACGGCCGAAGAGCCGGCCGCCGAAGAACCCGCCGCTGAAGGTGGCGAACTCAACGTGGCGATTGTTCAGAATCCCCAGATGGAGGACATCGTCGAGCTGACTCCTTCGCTCTACACTGACGAGTCGGGCGTCACGATCAACTACACCATCCTTCCGGAGAACGATCTTCGCGAGATCACCACCCGTGACGTTGCCACTGAAGGCGACCAGTTCGACGTGGTCATGATCGGCTTGTACGAGGCTCCTCAGTTCGGCCAGGCCGGCTGGCTGGCACCGATCACCGAGCAGGCTGCGAACGACGCCGACTGGAATCAGGCTGACGTCTTCGAGCCGATCCTGGAAGGCCTCACCTTCGACGGAGAGCTCTACGCCGCTCCGTTCTACGCAGAGTCGTCGTTCCTCAACTACCGCACGGACGTCTTCGAGGAGATGGGCCTGACCATGCCCGAGCGTCCGACCTGGGAAGAGGTCGACGCATTTGCCCGTGAGATCGAAGCCGCGGGCGACATGAGCGGCATCTGCCTCCGTGGCGTGCCGGGCTGGGGTAACCAGGGCGCAGCGTTCACCACGGTGCTCAACACCTTCGGTGGAACCTGGTGGGCCGCGAATGAGGATGGCTCGATCGGCGAGTCGCAGGTCGATCAGCCCGAGTTCCGTGAGGCGCTCGAGTTCTACATCTCCCTGACCCAGGAAGCCGGTGTGCCGGATCCGTTGACCGTGAGCTTCCCCGAGTGTCAGACGCTCATGATCGAAGGCCAGGTTGCCATGTGGTACGACGCCACGTCGGCGGCATCCGGCCTCGAAGCGGACTGACAGCCCTGTTGCTGGCCTGATCGGCTACGTGCCCGCTCCGGTGAACGTCACTGAGAACTCCGGTTGGCTGTGGGCCTGGAGCCTCGCCATTGCATCGACCAGCGAGCAGCAGGATCTCGCATGGGACTACATCAGCTGGGCGACCAGCGCGGAGTACATCGCTGCAGCCGGCGAACTGATCGACGGTGGCTGGGCCAACATCCCGCCGGGCACCCGCGAGTCGACGTACGCCCTCGAGGAGTACCGCGCGGTCGCACCGTTTGCCGACCCGACGCTGCAGGCCATGGCCGAGGCACCGATCGACATGCCGGGCACCACGCCCCGGCCTGGTATCCCGGGCGTCCAGTTCGTTGGCGTGCCTGAGTTCCAAGAGGTCGGCAACTTCTGCACCGAGAGGTTCGGTGAGGTCATCGGTTCTGGAAACCTCGATGGACTCGACGGCGCAATCTCGGATTGCCACGAGTTTGCATCACGCTTCAGCAACTGAGAAGCGAGCAGCGTGTAGCTGCGAGCTTGTCGTGAGCTAGGTCGTGTCGGTCGGCTGTACTTCGGTGCAGCCGGCCGACACGGAACCTGATCGTCGTGGCCCGAGTCGGGTCGCACTCCGTTCCACGGAACGCCGCCGTGAAGCGTCTGACGTACGGGTCCTCCCCGTTTCGGACGATTGACGCTCGCGTTTCGCCGGACCTACCATCGCAATCTGTGTCGGGTGTTCTCGGAAGGGGAACTGATGCAAGTAGCCGAAGACATCTCAACCGAGGCTCCGTCGAATGTTCGGAGCGAAGCGGCAAAGAAGCTGCAGAAGCGCGAAGCGTGGAGTCGCCGGATCCCCCTGCTCCCTGCACTCGTCTTCCTCATCCTCGTCACGCAGATCCCGTTCCTCCTCTCGATCTACTACAGCCTGACGGATTGGACGGTGAACCCGCCCAGCCCTCGAACCTTCGTAGGTTTCGACAACTACTCGTTCGCGTTCGGTGATCGATTTTTCCGTGAGGCCGCGTGGGTGACCGTGCAGATGACGTTCTGGTCCGTGGTTCTCTCGGTGTTGTTCGGGCTGGGCATGGCAATGCTGCTCGACCGAAAATTTCGAGGTGTCGGCTTCGTCCGCACGCTCGTGCTGACACCGTTTCTCGTGATGCCGGTCGTGGCGAGTCTCGTGTGGAAGACGCAGATGTTCGACGCATCCTTCGGAATGATCAACTGGTTCACCGGCCAGTTGGGTCTCGAGCCGTACGAGTTCGTCTCGAAGCAGCCGCTGTGGTCGGTGATCGGCGTGTTGGTCTGGCAGTGGACCCCGTTCATGATGCTCATCTTGCTGGCAGGCCTCCAAAGCCAGTCGGATTCCGTTCTCGAGGCCGCTCGAGTCGACGGTGCAACGAAGTGGGGGATCTTCAGACAGATCACGCTTCCCCACCTTCGCAACTACATCGAACTCTGTGCTTTGCTCGGAGCGATCTACCTGATTCAGGTGTTCGACCACATCGTCGTTTTGGCGGGTGGCGTGGCCTCGACAACCAACCTTCCGTTCTTCGTGTACCGGACGTCGATCGGCGGAGGTTGGCGATTCGGTGAGGCGTCGGCGTACAGCATCATCGTCGTGATCATGACCATCATCTTTGCCACGTTTGGACTTCGAGTTCTCTCTGGCCTCTTGGAAGGAGAAGACGCAGCATGAGCAAATCCACTGATGTCGCCGATTTCGGGAAGAACCGTGTGACCGGGGCGCTCCTCAGCGCCCTGACCTATTTGCTGGGGTTCCTCTTCTTCTTCCCCGTGCTCTGGATGGTGCTGAACGGCTTCAAGACCGAGGATCAAGCAAACGGCACGCCGGTCTTCTTCTTCAAGCCGACGCTCGACCAGTTTCGCGAGGTGACGTCGGACATTGCGGGCCGTGCGAGTTTCAGTGAGGTGTACGGCAACTCGTTCATCATCGTTCTCGTGTCGACCGCGATCGTGATGATGCTTGCAGTACCGGCTGCGTTCGCGTTGGCGATCCAACCGGTTGCCAAGTGGAGGGACGTGCTCTTCTTCTTCATCTCCACCAAGTTCCTGCCCGTGGTCGCCGGCATCTTGCCCGTGTACATCATTATCAGAGACCTCGACTTGCTGAACACGAGATGGTCGCTGATCATCATGTACACGGCGCTGAACCTTCCGCTCGCGGTCTGGATGCTGCGATCGTTCTTCCAGGAAGTGCCGCGGGAACTGATCGAAGCAGCACAGATCGACGGTGCCAGCCTGCGGAGCCAGCTGACCTCGGTCGTGATGCCGATCGTCGCGCCAGGTTTGGCAGCGACCGGGCTCCTCTGCTTCATCTTCGCGTGGAACGAGTTCTTCCTCTCGCTCCAGCTCAATACCTCTGGTGCGCAAACGGCGTCGGTCTGGGTGAGAGGATTCGAGTCGCAGCGAGAGCAATTCATCGCCAAACTCTCTGCGGCGTCGACGTTGGTGGTGCTTCCCGTCGTACTGGCTGGCTGGGTCGCCCAGAAACGGATGATTCGAGGGCTGGCAATGGGGGCGATCAAGTGATCAGTACTGGGTATGTTGACCTATTTCGACTCAAGATGATGGAGATGACCTGTGGCTGAAGTGCGCTACGAGAATGCGAGTCGTATCTACGGCTTCGGATCGGATGAGGAAGTTCGCGCCGTCGACAGCCTCAACCTCGACATCGAGCACGGCGAACTCCTGGTACTCGTCGGCCCGTCCGGCTCCGGCAAGTCGACTGCGCTTCGCATGCTCGCCGGACTCGAACCGGTCAACGAGGGAGGCGTGTTCATCGACGATCGAGACGTGACGCTCGCGCCGCCCCAGGACCGCGACATTGCGATGGTGTTCCAGAACTACGCGCTCTACCCGAGCATGACCGTTGCTCAGAACATGGGTTTCGCCCTCAAGCAGGCCAAGGTCCCGAAGCCCGAGCGGCAGAAGGCGGTGCAAGAAGCTGCGCGGATCCTTGATCTCGAGGAGTACCTCGACCGCAAGCCGAAAAACCTGTCCGGCGGTCAGCGTCAGCGGGTCGCCATGGGCCGCGCCATCGTGCGCCACCCAAAGGTCTTCCTCATGGACGAGCCGCTGTCGAACCTCGATGCGAAGCTGCGGGTGCAGACCCGCACCGAACTGGCCGACCTCCAGGCCCGCCTCGGTGTGACCACCGTCTACGTCACCCACGACCAGGTCGAGGCCCTGACGATGGGGCACCGCGTTGCCGTCTTGAACTTCGGCGTGCTCCAGCAGTGCGATACGCCGGGCGCGCTCTACAGCCGTCCGGTCAATCGCTTCGTGGCCGGCTTCATCGGTTCCCCCGCCATGAACATCGTCGACGTCGAACGGGCTGATGGCGCGCTCAAGATCGGCTCGCTGCAGGTTCCGCTGAAACCTGAGGTCGAGGCGGCAGTCAAGAGCGGCAGCGATGCGAAGTTCGCGGTCGGTGTGCGACCCGAGCACATGACGCTTGCGCCCGGCGGCTTGCCGGGCGAGGTCACTGTCGTCGAGGAACTGGGCTCCGAGTCCTTTGTCCACGTCCGGGTGGAGCACCAGGGCGGCGACCTCGATCTCGTCGTGCGCTACGAAGGCGAGACCGATACAGCACGTGGCGACCACGTATCAGTACAGATCATCGGTGCAACGCACGTGTTCGCGGCGGACGGCGAGCGAGTCGGGAGCTGATCGCCCACCGCTGGGCCGCCCGCCGCTGCACCACCCCTCCAGCGGCGGGCGCGCCATGGCCGCCGCCGATGTCTGATCCGCGACTTCGGTAGCTCAGAGAACGTGTCACCGCCATGTCTTCATCCCCCCTCCAGCACCCCGAGATCATCCGGCGGCTTCGGGCGTGCAGTCTGGGCGATCGGGACGTGTTCGTTCTGCTCGCCGCTGACCATCGCCAGAACGTGCTCAATCAGCTCGACGCCAACCTCGGTACGGAGCAAGCGGCGGCACTCCTCGCCGCCCTCAAGGTCGACTTCGCTCAACATCTGGCCGGGGCCACGACGGGCTTCTTGACCGACCCGATCTATGGGTTCGAGCCGTGTCTCGCTTCACCCGACGTGCCGGCCACGCTGCCTCTCATCGTTGCTCTGGAGAACACCGGATACCTGGGCGAGGGCTGGGAGCGGATGCCCTCGCTGGTCGAGAACTTCGAGTGCCGCCGAGGCCCTCCGCATGGGAGCGACGGCGACGAAGCTCTTGGTGTACTACCACCCCGATGCTGCCAACGCCGCCGAGAAGGAGGACTTCGTCCGGAAGGTGGCGGCCGAATGCCAGGCCGCAGGGTTGCCGTTGTTCCTCGAGCCCTTGGTGTATTCGCCTCACCCGGACCGGACACTCGACAAGGGCACGCCGGCCTATGAGGACGCCGTCGTCGGCACCGCAGAGCGCCTGAGTCGAACCGGCGCCGCCATCATGAAGATGGAATTCCCAGGTGGCGACACCGACAATCGCCGGCGTTGGGAAGCCGCATGCGAACGACTCGACGCCGCATGCGCAACACCCTGGGTCCTGCTCGGAGCCGGCGTGACGTCCGACGTCTTCCTCGAGCAGACTGCGGTCGCGTGTGCCGCCGGTGCATCGGGCGTGCTCGTCGGCCGAACCATCTGGGGCGAGACCATCCACCTCGATCCCGAGGAGCGTGCCCAGGTTCTCCGGTCCGTGGGCGTCGATCGCTTGAACCAACTCCGGCAGGTCATCGCCGAAAATGGCCATGCGTGGAGCGAGCGCGGTGGCCGAGCAAGATCCGTCGCCAGACGTTGAACGTTGACGGCGACCAACAGATGAGTTGAGCCAATGACTGACATTCTGAGTATGGGAGAATTGCTCGCCGAAATCATGGCCGAGCGTGTCGGCCAGACCTTTACCGAGCCAGGCGTCTTCCTGGGACCATATCCGAGCGGCGCGCCCGCAATCTTTGCCGACCAGGCGGCGAAGACCGGGGCCTCGGTGGCCTTCATCGGCTGCACCGGTCAGGATGGCTTCGGTGACCTGATCGTCAACCGCCTGCGCGACGACGGGGTGGACGTGAGCGGCATCACGCGCACTGACAAGCTTCCCACGGGTACCGCATTCGTGACCTATCAGGAGGATGGTGGCCGTGAGTTCATCTTCAACATCGGCAACAGCGCCGCGGCGCTGATCGATGCCGACTCCGTCGATCCGGCCCTCGCTGGCGGGTGCCGCTACTTCCACGTGATGGGCTCGTCGCTCGGCAGCTCCGGCTCCATTGCCGCGGTGAAGCGAGCGCTCGAGCTGGTCAAGCAGAGCGGCGGCAAGGTCTCCTTCGACCCGAACATCCGACCGGAGGTTCTGACGTCACCGGTGATCCGGGAGGCCATTCACCACGTCTTGGAGGAGTGCGACATTCTCCTGCCGAGTGAGGCAGATCTGCAGTACTTCTGTGGCGACGCACCTGAACGTGAGGCCGTCGAGACGCTCTTCGACAGTCATCGACTGGAGATGATCGTCGTCAAGAATGCCGCCGAGGGCAGCGTCTACTACGACCGGACGCGGTCACTGCACGTGCCCTCGTTCAAGGTCACCGAGGTGGACCCGACCGGAGCCGGCGACTGTTTCGGCGGCACGCTGATCTCCTGCTTGGCCCAGGGCATCGAGATCGAGCGCGCCCTGACGCTGGCAAACGCTGCGGGGCCATGGCCGTGACCAAACGCGGCCCGATGGAAGGCAACACCACCCTGGGCGAACTCGACCGATTCATCGACTCAGCGGAGCGACACGTATGAACGCCAGAATTCTGAAAGACATCGTTGAAGAGAACCGGGCCGACGGCAAGCGTGGCATCTACTCGGTCTGCTCGGCTCACCGCCTGGTACTCGAAGCCTCCCTGCACCAAGCCAAGTCTGATGGCTCGCCGCTGTTGATCGAGGCCACCTGCAACCAGGTCAACCAGGAGGGCGGCTACACCGGCATGACGCCGAGCGACTTCCGCGACGACGTGCTGGACATCGCGGCGCAGGTGGACTTCCCCGAGCAACAGCTCGTTCTCGGGGGTGATCACCTGGGCCCGAACCCCTGGAGCTCGCAACCGGCGGCGGAGGCGATGGCGGCAGCGAAGACCA
Organism: uncultured Acidimicrobiaceae bacterium; assembly: GCA_963827775.1. GTDB lineage: Bacteria > Actinomycetota > Acidimicrobiia > Acidimicrobiales > Ilumatobacteraceae > Ilumatobacter. Next base: position 126,466 of record CAWHCI010000019.1, read on the forward strand.
TGGTCGCGGACTACGTTCGTGCCGGCTTCTCCAAGATCCACCTGGACGCGAGCATGGCGTGTGCTGATGATGTCGAACCGCTCCCGGACGAGACCATCGCCGAGCGTGCCACAGAGTTGTGTGCCGCAGCCGAAGCGGCAATTCCCGATCCGTCGGCGCCGCCTGTCTACATCATCGGCACCGAAGTGCCGGTGCCCGGCGGGGCGCAGGAAGACCTTGACGAACTCGCCACCACGCGGATCGAGGATCTGAAGCAAACCATCGAGACCCACCGCACCAAGTTCACCGAACGTGGTCTCGGCGAAGCCTGGGAGCGGGTGATCGGAGTGGTGGTGCAGCCCGGTGTCGAGTTCGACCACGCCGCGGTGATCGGATACCAACCTGCCAAGGCACAGGAGCTGAGCACGGCCATCTTGGGCTTCGACCACATCGTCTACGAAGCCCACTCGACCGACTACCAGACCGAGACCGAGCTACGCAATCTGGTCAATGACCACTTCGCGATCCTCAAAGTCGGACCCGGTTTGACCTATGCCGCCCGCGAGGCGCTCTTTGCGTTGAGCTACATCGAGCAGGAGTGGATCAGCGACAGGCCCCTGTCCAATCTCCGCCAGGTGCTGGATGAGCGAATGCTCGAGAAGCCGCAGAACTGGGCCAAGTACTACGCTGGATCGGATGACGGAGCGGGCCTTCGCCCGCAAGTACAGCTTCAGCGACCGCTCGCGTTATTACTGGGCTGACCCCGAGGTCGAAGCCAGTGTGCAGGTGCTGCTGAAGAACCTCACCGAGCAGCCGGCGCCGATGACACTCCTGAGCCAGTTCATGCCGCTTCAGTATGCGGCGTTTCGTGCCGGGACCTTGAACAACGATCCACTCTCTCTGATTCGACACTGCATCCAAGAGGTTGTCTCCACTCTACGCCCGTGCAAGCGGGCTCGCACCCAACAGCGACTCTCAGGCGCTCTGAACAGGAAGATCGGTCATGGATTTCTCATTCGACACAGCATTCGATCTCAATGGTCAGGTGGCCCTCATCACCGGCGGAGCTGGTGGTATCGCCACGTGCATGGCCGAGTTGTTCGCCGAGCGCGGCGCCACGCTGGTGCTGGTCGACCGTGACCGAAGAGGTGCACGAAGCAGCACGCTCGCTCGGATCGCAGCATCTCGGCTTGGTGGGTGACGTCGCCGATGAGGCCTCGGTGCAGGGCATCGTCGCGGAAGCGGTCGAAAGACTGGGGCGTATCGACATTCTGGTGAACAACGCCGGTATCGGGCCGCTCGCCAAGGCCGAGGAGACCTCGGCTGAGCTGTGGGACGCCACGATGGCGGTGAACCTGCGCGGTTCGTTCCTCTACGCCCGCGAAGTGGGCAAGCAGATGATCGCCCAGGGCGGCGGCCGCATCGTCAACATGGCTTCTCAGGCGGCACTGGTCGCACTCGACGGCCACCTCGCATACTGCGCCAGCAAAGCCGCTGTGCTCGGTATGACCAACGTGTTGGCGATGGAGTGGGGTCCTCTCGGTATCACCGTCAACGCCATCTCGCCGACGGTCGTCGAGAGCGCAGATGGGCGCCGAAGGCACGTGGGCCGGCGAACGAGGCGAGAACTTCAAGAAGATGATTCCTACCCGCCGCTTCGCTCAGCCCGAAGAAATCGCGATGGCCGCGCTCTATCTGGTGAGTGGCGCTGCCGGCATGATCAACGGTGAGAACTTGGTCGTGGACGGTGGTTACACAGCAACGTGAGGAGGGCCGCGAAGCTTTGCCTGCAGCGATTGGGTTCCGGTGCGAGGTGAGACCTGCACCAACTCGACCGTTGTCGACCCCGACCGGACCGGCCACGGTGGAAGCGGAGGCACCGATGCCTGACCCACACTCATCGAGCCGGCTCCGCCCGACGTCCCCGTCTCAACTCCGGAGGAATCACCATGACCGAAACCCTGAGCGGCAAGACCGCTGCGATCACCGGAGCCGCGTCGGGCATCGGATTGGCCACCACCGAGGCCCTTCTGGCCGTCGGCGCGAAGGTGGTGATGGTCGATCGCGACGAAGCTGCGCTCCAGAGCCTGATCGAACGCCTCGGTGATCACGCGATCCCGCAAGTCACCGACCTGCTCGACGACACCAGCTGCGACGCGATGGTGCCCGAGATCCTCGACAAGGTCGACCGGATCGACATCCTGCACTGCAACGCCGGGAGCTACATCGGCGGTGATCTCATCGACACCGACGCCGCTGCGATCGATCGGATGTTGAACCTCAACGTCAACGCCGTGATCAAGAACGTTCGAGCGGTCATGCCGCACATGATCGAGCGTGGTTCGGGCGACATCGTCGCCACGTGTTCGCTCGCCGCCAACGCAGCGGTGATGTGGGAGCCGGTGTACTCGCCGTCCAAGTGGGCGGTGAGTTGCTTCGTCCAGACGATGCGCCAGCAGCTCAACAAGCACGGCATCCGGATCGGACAGGTGAATCCCGGCCCGGTGATCTCCGCGCTGCTCGACGACTGGCCCGAGGAGAACTTGCGCAAGGCGAAGGAGAACGGGTCGTTGATCGAGCCCTCCGAGGTGGCGGAGGCGATTCTGTTCATGCTTACTCGGCCGCGGAACGTCACGATCCGCGACGTCGTCATCATCCCGACCAACTTCGACATCTGATGGCGACCGACGTGTCCAGCCACGCCGTACTCTCGGACGCGGCGCTCCGCCGTCGAGCAATCTGTTCGTGCCTCGCAGCCGATCACCGCCAAAACCGCTGAAGCAACTCGACGCCGACCTGTCGCATTCGATCTCAATGGTCAGGTGGCTCTCATCACCATCGAGACCAAGATGGGCGCCCAAGGGACGTGGTCTGGCGAACGTCGGCGAAGCATTCAAGAAGATGATTCCCACCCGCCGCTTCGCTCAGCCTGAAGAGATCGCGCTTGCCGCGCTCTATCTGGTGAGCGGCGCTGCCGGCATGATCAATGGTGAAAACCTGGTCGTGGACGGTGGTTACACAGCAACGTGAGGAGGACTGCGAGGCTTTGCCTGCAGCGATTGGGTTCCGGTGCGATGTCAGACCTGCACAACTTGACCGTTGTCGACCCCGACGAGCCGCCTCGGAACACGATGGCGACCAGTGCTCGGGGTGTCGCGGATGAACGGCGTGTGGGCGGCTCCCCTCCTCGCCGCGAGCAGTGGCTCGGTCCCGCGTGGGGGCCTGTCGGTGTCGGCCGTCGCGGAGAGAGCAGCGCAGCGGACCGACAATCGTCTACGGTGCCGACGGTGAGCGCATCTGGGATTGACCGCAACCTCGAGGGCCGCACCGCACTGATCACCGGGGCTTCCGGTCGATGTTCGACCGGAACACTTGCTCGCCGTCGCCGAGGGCGAGGGCGTGATGTACGGCGAGGTCGTCGTGGTCGAGGAGCTCGGGTCCGAAGCGTTCGTGCACATCCGTCTGGAGCATGGCGACAATGAGGTCCACGAGCTGGTCGTTCGAGCGCCGGGCGAGACGAGCATCACCCGCGGCGACCGAGTGTCGGTCGCGTTCGACGGACCGACCCACGTGTTCGACGCCGACGGCGAGCATCTCGGCGACTGAACCCCGACGCTCAGCGCCATGGTGAACGATGCGGCCGTCACGGACGGCCGTCCGCGGTTCGCGAACCGGACAGCGATCGTCACGGGCGCGGGCGGCGACATCGGCGCGACCACGGCCGTTCGATTGGCCGAGGAGGGGGCGCGGGTCGTGCTGGCCGATGTCGGCGGGTCGCTCGATGCGACCGCCGAGGCGTGTGCGGCCGCCAACCCCGACGTCGCGCCCACCGTCTCGCGGTTCGACGTCACGAGCGAGGACGAGGTTCGTCGGGCGTTCGACGAGCTCGGTGCAGTCCGGCGTCGTCGCCGACCTGTTGTTCAACAACGCCGGCATCCAGGGCTCGTTCGGCAACATCGTCGATCAGGACGTGTCGGACTTCCGCCGTGTGCTCGACGTCAACGTGGCCGGCGTCTTCCTGGTGCTCCGAGGCTTCGCGCGAGCGCTGACATCGACCGGACGGCCCGGTTCGATCGTGAACACCGCCTCGATGGCGCAGGGCGGCGCCCCGAACATGGCGGCGTACAGCGCGTCGAAGGCCGCCGTGGTCGCGCTCGACGAAGACCGCGGCCAAGGACCTCGCGCCGGCCTCGATTCGCGTCAACTCGGTCAGCCCGGCGTTCATCGGGCCGGGTGCGATGTGGGACCGCCAGGTGGCGCTGCAGGCCGAGACGCCCAGTCAGTACTTCTCGGACGACCCCGCCGAGGTCGCGATGCAGATGATCGGATCGGTGCCGCTGCAGCCGGTACGGGTCGCTCGACGAGGTCGCGGCCGCCGTGCTGTTCCTCCTGTCCGACGAATCGTCGTACATCACCGGCTTCGACCTCCAGGTGTCGGGCGGGGCCGTCTGACCCCACCGATTCCCGCCCGACTCAGCCTGGCCGATGTCGATCCGCGTACCGTCGCGAGATGGACATCGACATCGCATCGGTCGACGAGGCGCTGACCACCACCCGCGCCGTGCGGCTCCGACTCGACCTCGAGCGAGAGGTCGACAACGACATCATCTACGACTGCATCGACATCGCCGAGCAGGCGCCCTCGGGCGGCAACCAGGGCAGCCGGCGATGGATCGTCGTCCGCGACCCGGCGATGAAGGCGCAAGATCGCCGAGCTCTACATGGCGCACGCGGCGGCGAGTTCATGATCGGCGCCCGCGACAAGATCGCCGGCACCGGTCACCCGCAGGAGAAGGTGATGCAGTCGGCGGCGCATCTCGCCGAACACTTGGCCGAGGTGCCGGCGATCGTGATCCCGACGATCATCGGGGTCCACGACGGCAGCGGTCGGCCCGGGCTGTTCGACTCGGTCATCCAGTCGGTGTGGAGCTTCTGCGTGGCGTTGCGCGCACGCGGGCTCGGCACGCGCGTGGACCACGGCCGTGCTCGGCAAACGTGACGAGTTGGCCGAACTGCTCGGCGTGCCCGAGGGCAACACACAGATCGCCATGATCCCGGTGGCCTGGACGAAGGGAACCGAGTTCAAGCGGCGCCCCCCGCTACCCGGCGCGCGAGATCGCGTACATCGACCACTATGCGCACACCTGGGAGCGCGGGCCGAGCGACCCGCCGACGCTGGCCGACGGTCCGGGCACGGTGGTCGAGGTCGACATCAAGGCTCCCGTCGCCGAGGTGTGGGACGTCGTGACCGACATCGATTTCGGAGCGAAGTTCAGCGAGGAGTTCCTCGGCGCCCGCTGGGCCGACGGCGTCGACGGCCCGGCGCTCGGCGCCAGGTTCATCGGCAGCAACCGAACACCCGGCGATCGGCGAGTGGGAGGTGCCGTGCTTCGTCCACCGCTACGAGGAGCACGCCGAGTTCGGATGGGTCACCTCCGACCCCGACAACCCGGGCGCACGCTGGTGCTTCGAGTTGTCGTCGATCGCCGGCGCGACCCGACTTCGCTACACCCTCCACCTCGGCCCCGGTCCGTCGGGGATCTCGGCAGCCATCGCCTCGATGCCCGACAAGGAGCCGCGCATCCTGTTCCGGCGGGTGGAGGAGCACCGTGCCAACATGCAACTCGTCGTCGACGGCATCAAGGCGGCCACGCATCGCCCGGTGGACCGGCAGAACCCGATCTTCGGCGACGACCGGTCCGAGTGACGGCGAGGGGGCAGCGATGATCGATCTGGGCTTCTTCGTGGACTTGGAACGCAGCGTGTGGGACGCGCTCGTCGCCGGTGATGCCGAGGCCGATCGTGCGGCGCTGTCGGGCACGTTCGTCGGTGTGTACCCGACCGGCTTCGCCGATGCCGCCGATCACGCCGACCAGCTCGCCGACGGCCCGACGGTCGCCGCCTACTCCATCGACGGTGCGCGGCTCCTGTACGTCGCCGACGGGCACGTGATGCTCTCGTATCTGGCCACCTACCGTCGGCCCGGCCGCGACGTCGACGAGCAGATGTACGTGTCGTCGCTCTGGTCGATGGTCGAGCGGCGCTGGGTCAACGTGTTCAGCCAGGACACGCCGGTCGGCGGCTCAGTGGTCTGAACGCAGCCACCGCACGAGCAGTGCCTGCATCGTGCCGAACGTCGCCACCATCGCCCCGACGAGGCCCATCACGACCACGCCACTGGTCGTGTACCAGCCGAGCGCGATGGTGGCGACCGTGCCGATCACCCACGCGGCGTCGCCCACGCCGATCGCCGGCGTGTCGCGGATCAGGCGGGCGCGGGGCGCACGTGCCGTCCACGCCACGAAGGCGGCGAACACGACGAGTCCGGCACCGACGAGCCGTACCCACGGCACGTCGCCGGTGCCGAGCAGCTCGTCGACCGGGCCGCCGAGCAGCAGTGCTGCGAGCCCGCCGAGGCCCGACGTGGTCGCGTTCGTGTTCGAGGACCAGTCGGAGGCGTGACTCGCCGGTCGCATCGCTGATGCCGTCGGTCATGGATTCGTCGGTCGTGGTCTCGTCGGTCGAGGTCGTGAGCATGCCCCCAGCATCAGTGCGCCCGGTCCACATTTCCATGACCTGTCAGGTCATGGATGACCCGACCATCGATGCCTACCCTCGATGTCATGCCCACCCGTGTGCACGCCGGCCCACTGCTGCGTGAGTGGCGGACCCGTCGCCGACTCAGCCAGCTCGACCTGTCGGCACGAACCGGCGTCTCGACCCGACATCTCTCGTGCGTGGAGACCGGCCGATCGAAGCCGAGCCGCGATCTGCTGCTCTACCTCGCGGACGAGCTCGAGATGCCACGGCGCGACACCAACGATCTCCTGCTCGCCGCCGGATTCGCCCCGATGTTCTCGCAGCTCGGACTCGACGCCGACGAGATGGCGGCGGCGAGCGAGGTGGTGCGGCTGGTGCTCGACGGCAACGCGCAGAACCCCACGACCGTGATCGACACCCGCTGGAATCTGATCGACGCGAACGCCGCGGCGTTCTGGCTCACCGCCGACGTGGCCGCCCACCTGCTCGAGTGGCCGATCAACGTCGCCCGCCTCAGCCTCCATCCCGACGGGTTGGCACCCCGGCTCGATCGATTCGGCCAGTTCGGCGATCATCTGCTCCGCCGCATGCGCCAGACGCTGGCGGTGACGCACGACGCCGAACTGGGCGCGCTGATCGACGAGTGCGAACGGTACGTTCCGGCGACCGACCGCCACGTCCTCGCCACCGACGACGTGGTGCTCCCCATGTGCCTGCGCGTCGGTGACGATCACCTCATGTTCATGTCGACGATCACCACCTTCGGCGCGGCCCGCGACGTCACGCTGTCGGAGCTCTCGATCGAGACGCTGTACCCCGCCGACGACCTCACCCGCCGCGTCGTCGCCGACCAGCCCTGGCTCGTCGATCTCATGGGCTCGACCTCGTGAACGAAGTCACGAATCGGCAAGACTCACGGGATGGCTGACGCACTCATCATCGATGCCTGCCGCACGCCGCGTGGCATCGGCAAGCAGGGAAAGGGCGCCCTCGCCCACCTCCACCCGCAGCATCTCGGCCGCACCGTGCTGGAGGCACTCGTCGAGCGCAACGACTTCGACACCGCCGACGTCGACGACGTCGTGTGGGGCACCAGCGCCCAGGTGTGCGAGCAGAGCGGCGACCTCGGGCGCATGTCGGCGCTCGACGCCGGGTACGACGTGACGGCGAGCGGGGTCACGCTCGATCGCTTCTGCGGGTCGGGCATCACCAGCGCGAACATCGCCGCCACGGCGGTGATGTCGGGGATGGAAGACCTCGTGGTCTCCGGCGGCACCGAGATGATGTCGCTGCCCAAGAAGGGGCTGTTGCCGATGGGTGCGAACAACCCGCACCTGGAGGAGATCCACCCGCAGTCGCACCAGGGTGTCTGCGCCGACGCGATTGCCACGATGGAGGGGATACCGCGAGCCGATCTCGACGCGCTCGCCGCGGAGTCGCAGTCCCGCGCCGAACGTGCGATCAAGGAGGGTCGTTTCGACCGGAGTCTGATCCCGGTGTACAACCTCGACGGATCCTTGGCGCTCGACCGGGAGGAGTTCCCTCGACCGGGTACCACGGCCGAAGCGCTTGCCGGGTTGGCGCCGAGCTTCCCCGCGGTCGCCGACTACCGGCACACCGAGGACTCGAAGACGTTCCGCGAGCTGATCAACCAGCAGTATCCCGACGTCGAGATCGAGCACGTGCATCACGCCGGCAACTCCTCGGGCGTGGTCGACGGTTCGGCGGCGATCCTGTGGGCGAGCGACGACTATGCGGCGGCGCACGGTCTCACGGCCCGGGCGCGAGTGGTGGCCACGGCGAACATGGGCGACTGCCCGACGCTGATGCTCAACGCCCCGGTACCGGCGGCGAGGAAGGTGCTGGCGAAGGCAGGTCTGACCCTCGACGACATCGACCTGTTCGAGATCAACGAGGCGTTCGCCGTGGTGGCCGAGAAGTTCCAGCGTGATCTCGACCTCGACCGGGAGAAGGTCAACGTGAACGGTGGGGCGATGGCGCTGGGGCACCCGATCGGCGCGACCGGGGCGATGCTGATCGGCACCGCGCTCGACGAGCTCGAGCGGGCCGACGGTCAGTTCGCCCTGATCACCATGTGTGCCGGTGGCGGCATGGCCCCGGCGATCGTCATCGAACGGGTCTGAGGCCGACGTGATCGAACGGCACCTCGACCTCGTCACCGACGACGGGGCGATGAACACGTTCGTCGTGCACCCCGACGAGGGCGGCCCGTTCCCGGTCGTGTTCTTCTACATGGACGCGCCCGGCAAGCGCGAGGAACTCCACGACATGGCCCGCCGCATCGCCACGGTCGGCTACTACGTCGTGCTCCCGAACCTGTACTACCGCTGGATCCGCGAGTTCGACCTGATCACGATGCCGAACGGCGAGACCCGCGAGCAGATGTTCGAGCTGATGCACGGCCTCAGCGACCGCATGGTCGAGCGTGACACGACGACGATGCTCGCGCACGTCGATGCCGACCCGAACGCCGACGCCTCCCGCATCGGTACCGTCGGCTACTGCATGAGCGGCCCGTTCTCGTTCGCGATGGCCGGCACGTTCCCCGACCGGATCCAGTGCGCCGCATCGGTGTACGGCGTGCGCCTCTTCGGAGAGAACTCGCCGGCCCACCTGGCAGAGCACGTGCAGGGCGAGCTGTACTTCGCCTGTGCCGAGACCGACGAGTATGCGCCGAAGGAGATGATCGACGAGCTCGAAACCCATCTCGCATCGGTCGGAGCGAACGCACGGGTCGAGTGGTACCCGGGTACGCATCACGGCTTCGCGTTCCCGCTGCGGCCGGTCTACGACCAGGCGGCTGCCGAACGGCACTGGGTGCGACTGTTCTCGTTGTTCGACCGCAACCTTCGCTGAGCTCACCGGCGCTGCTCGCGGTCGGGTTCGTCACCCGACGCCGGGTGTGATCGACTGACCCCATGCCAGGTCCCCACGCCCACGATCGCTTCTCGTTCACGGCGCAGCCGCCCGACGTGCCCACCATCGTGCGAGCCGAGGGCGTCGAGCTGATCACCGCCGACGGGCGCCGCATCCTCGATGCCGCCGGGGGAGCGGTGGTCAACAACATCGGGCACGGTCGCACCGAGGTCGCCGATGCCGTCGCCGCTGCGATGCGCGACCTCGGCTACGTGGTGCCGATCTGGCCGACACCGAACCGGCTCGAACTCATCGATGTGCTGGTCGACCGCTGGCTGCCCGACGGCTTCGATCATGTCTTCCTGGCCGGCGGTGGCAGCGAGGCCAACGACTCGGCGATACGACTGGCACGGATGTACCACGTCGCTCGCGGTGACGAGCGGCGGCACAAGGTGATCGGGCGCATGCCGAGCTATCACGGAGCGACGCTCGCGACGCTGGCGGTCGGTGGTCACGAGGCGCGGCGCTCGGGGTACGAACCGCTCCTGGCGGAGTACCCGCGGGTGCCGTGGTACGACGCCGACGCCCTGGCCGGGGCGATCGAGGCGGCCGACCCCTCGACCGTGTCCGCGTTCATCGCCGAGCCGGTGATCGGCGCATCGGGCGCCGCACTGATCGCGCCGACCGACTACTGGACTTCGGTGAGCGAGATCTGCCGTGAGTACGGCGTGCTGACGATCGCCGACGAGGTGATGACCGGTTTCGGTCGCACCGGTCGACGATGGGGGCACGACCACGACGACTGGACGCCCGACGTCATCGTGTCGGCGAAGGGCGTCGGCGGTGGCTACGTGCCGCTCTCGCTGGTGTCGGCGGGCAACCACGTGGTCGACCCGATCACCGAGGCGGGTCGAAACGTGATGTTCTTCACCTACTCGGGGCACGATGCGAGCTGCGCGGGCGCGCTCGTCGTGCTCGACATCCTCGAGCGTGAGGGCTTGATCGAGCGTGCCCACGTGCAGGGCGAACGACTGCGCCGGCTGCTCGACGACGCACTGGCGGCACATTCCCACGTCGTCGAGGTCCGGGGTCGCGGGCTGATGGTGGGGGTCGAGCTCGACGGGGTCGCTTCGGCGACCGTCGTCGCCGAAGCACTCGAACGCGACGTGTGGATCTACCCGGCGGGATCGGGCCCGGCGGTCAACGACGGCCTGCTCTTCGCGCCGCCGATGGTGGTGGTCGACGACGATCTCGACCGGATCGTGGACGTGACGGCGGCTGCCATCGACGCCGTGACGTTGAGCGAGCCGGCGTGACGCTGCGCGGCGTTCAGACGAGCGGCTTGTCGAGCCGCGACCGCACGGCGTTGCGAAGCGGGGTGCGCACCTTCTCGACCGCGAGGTAGAACACCGGGAAGGCCACCAGGACCAGGATCGTCGAGCTGACGAGCCCGCCGATCAGGGTGAAGCTCAGCGACTCCCAGAACGGATCGCTCAGCGCCAGCGGCAGGAGCCCGACGACGGTGGTGACGGTGGTCGCCACCAACGGTCGGAAGCGGCGCTCGACCGCATCGCCGATGGCGGCACCGGGTCGCATCCCTTGCCGGCGAGCCTGGTTGGCGGCATCGACGAGGAGGATCGTGTTGTTGACCACCACACCGATCAGCGCGATGAAGCCGACGGCCACGAAGAAGCTGATCGGGTTGCCGCCGACAGGCTGAGTGCCGTGAAGACGCCGAAGAAGCTGAACGGGATCGCCAGGAAGATCAGCAGCGGCTGCACGATCGACCGGAACTGCACGATCAGCAGCAGCAGCATGAGCACGAGGGCGATCATGAGCGCCCGACCCAGCGAGGCGAAGTCGTCCTGGTTGTCGGACTCCTGCCCGAAGTCGAAGCTGATCGCCGCCGCCGAGAGCCCTGCAGCCTCCAGCTCGTCTGCGCCGTAGAGGTCGTCGACCAGCGCCTCGGTGGCGTCGAGGTTGTTCGTGAGGTCGTCGGTGGAGAACGAGGCACGGACTTCGATCTGACGGGTGCCGTCGATCCGGTAGACCTGCCCGTCGGTCGACACGATCGCGTCCTCGATGAAGGTGGTCTCGCCGGTCGGCTTGTCGAGCTCGACCCCGATCAGCTGGTCCCGCAGGTCGAACGCCAGCGCCTCGCCGGCGTCGACCGTGTCGGCGTCGACGGCGATCTGCGCAGCGAACGGGAAGTCCTCGACCGGCGGTCCGTTCTCGAGCGGGGCGACCGTGATGCGGGCGCCTTCGAGCGTCGCGAACCGCTCGTCGAGGCGATCGACGTAGACGGGTGCCTTGGTGTCGCGCTCGTCGAACGGCGTCAGATCGACGATCGTGAGCAGCTGGCGCTCGTTGCCGTTGATGTACTGCGAGCGGACCAGGTCGTCGCCGAGTGTGTCGATCACGATCTCGTCGATCTCGTCGGCCAACTCCTGCGCCTCTTCGATCGTGGTGTCCGGGTCGTAGTCGGTCGTGATGAACATGGCGTTGGCGTCGTCGCTCGGCGGGAAGATGTTGAAGCCGAGCGTGCCGGCGATCTGGAACGAGCCCATGATCACGGCGAGCGCCCCCACGAAGACACCGACGCCGACGGTCACACCCTTCCAGCCGTGGCTCGACGGGTACTCGGCGAGCTTCGGGCGAGTCGGCCGGCGACATAGCGCTCGGCCCGGGTGACCGGGTTGTGCGGCGCCTCGCCCTTGAGCAGGAACGGCTTGGCGATCGCCGGGATGAACACCACGGAGAACAGGAACGACAGGAGGAGGGTCAAGATGACGGTGGCGGGAATCGCCCGGATGAACTCGCCGAGGACGCCGCCGACGAACAGCAACGGTGCGAAGACCAGCACGGTCGTCAGGGTGCCCGACAGCGATGCCGTGCCGACCCGGTTGATGGCGGCTCGGACGACGCCGATCGGCTCGTCGGACTCCTGGCGGTTCGCGTCGATCGATTCGGAGATCACGATCGCGTCGTCGACCAGGAGGCCGAGTGTGAGGATGAGTCCGAACAGGGTGATCGTGTTCAGCGAGTAGCCGAGGAACCAGAGTCCGCCGAGCGCCGCCATCACCACGGTGGCCATGAACCCGGCGGTCACGAACGACACGCGCCAGCCGATCAGCAGGAAGCTGACGATCGCGACGGCGACGAGCCCGGCGAGCAGGTTGCCGGTCAGCGAACTGATCTGCGTGCGGATGTCGTTGGCGAAGTCGGCCGTGACGCCGCACGGAACCCTCGGCTCAGCACGGTCTGCGTCGTCGAGCAGGCCGTTGATCTCGTCGCTGAAGCCGAGCAGGTCGAGATCGGTGTCGGCGGCCCGCACCAGTCCGATCGCGATCGCTTCGTCGTACATGCCCGGTCTCGGCGAACGCCACCCGGACGAATCGGGTCTGACGGGTCTCCTCGTCACCGGTCGTGGGGTTGACGCCCTCGGTCAGCAGATTGCGGACGTCGGCTCGCTCGACTCCGTCGCCGGTCTCGAGGTAGGTCTCGAGCTTCGCGGCCTTCGATCTCGAGTTCTTCGGCGGTGGCGTCGGCGGGACCGCTGACCGTGACGAGCAGGTCGTAGACCTCCAGGAACTTCGTGGCGTCGATGGGCCGGACCGTGATCGTTGCCTCGTCGGGGGTGTCGATCGACGCGTTCGCCGTCTCGAGGATCGCAGCGCCCTCGGGCGAACTGAAGCTGTCGTCGAACTCGACGATGACGGCGTAGGCGTTGCCCTGGGAGAAGCTCTGGACCTCCTTGACGCCGTCGAGTTCCCGCGTACGCGGTCTGGAGGGGCAGTGCCACATCGGCGTCGACGCTGTCGGGGTCGTCGACGAAGTAGTTGCCGTCGACCACCACGATCGGCAGGTTGACCGGTGGGAATCCCTCGCGCGCGAGCCCGCCGCCGTACGCGACGCAGCCCGATCGCGACGACGACGCCCCAGATGGCCATCGTGACCTTCCAGTTCGAGGCGGCGAAGGTGGCGAGCTTCGTGATCAGGGAACGGTCGCGGGAGGCGTCGGCGTTGGCTCTCACCTGAGGGTCTACGGCGTCGCCGGGCGATTCGGATGCATCGGGCGGCTCGACGAGCGTGTCGGACATGCCGGACGACGGTACCGACGTTCGGTCGTCTGTGCGTCCTCCCGATGGACGATCGTGCGTCGACCCGACGGACGACGCTGCGACTCCCGAGGCGGTCGGGGGTCAGCCCGGCTTGCCGTAGTCGGTGGTCAGCCAGCGTTCCGGCGTCAGACGAGCGATCACGGACGACTCCGTCGGTGGGTTCATCTCGGCGTATCCCTGGCCCATCTCCTCGCCCAGATACCGGATGGCAACCGGCAGGATGTCTCGATCGGCCCGATCGATGGTCACCGGCCCCTCGACCATCACGTACCGATACGGCGGTGACTCGTCCTGGACGGTCATCGACGCGCGGCCGTGACGGCGCAGCAAGGTGGCCTTCACCGAGTCACCGCTCATCCAGATCATGACGACACCGTCTTCGTACTGGTACCAGATCGGCAGCGCGAGCGGTCCCTTGCCGTCGCGCTGAATCGACAGGATCCCCACGTGGAGATCGGCGAGGAACGCCTCCCGTTCGTCGGAGGTCATGTCGGTGTCGGCCATGTCGCGACCCTAGGGCACCGCGATCACGTGCCGTCGGTCGAGCGGGGATCGGGTTGGGGGTCGAGTGGGGTCAGGCCGACAGACCGGCGTCGATCACGAGTTCGGTGCCGGTGATGTAGCTCGAGTCGTCGCTCGCCAGGAACAACACGCCGTTGGCGATGTCGGTCGGCTGGCCGAGCACGCCGGTCGGCACGGCGGTCTCCGCCATGGCCGACACGTCGATCGGCTCACCGTCGGGCCGCAGGCTGCCCGGCACGACGGTCTCCCAGATCGGTGTGTCGATGATGCCCGGATGCACCGAGTTGACCCGAACGTTCCAGCGGTTCTGCGCCGACTCGAGCGCCACTCCCTTCGTGAGCAGCCGAACGCCGCCCTTCGTGGCGTTGTAGGCGGCGAGGCGGGCGCTGCCCTTCAGACCGGCCACCGACGACATGTTGACGATCGAGCCGCCGCCCGTGTCCCGCATCGGCGGGATGCAGTGCTTGATGCCCAGGAACACTCCGTCGAGGTTGATCGCCTGCTGGCGCTGCCAGTCGGCGAGCGACATCTCGATGATGCTGGCCCCGATCCCGATCCCGGCGTTGTTGACGAGCACGTCGAGGCGCTCGTACCGCTCCATCACACCGGCGACCACCGCGACCCACTCGTCCTCGGACGTCACGTCGTGGTGCAGGAAGCTCGCGTTGCCACCGCTCCGCTCGATCTCTGCGACGACGTCCTTGCCCGCGCCGTCCTGGATGTCGGTGACGACGACCTCGGCCCCCTCCTCGGCGAGCCGGAGGGAACATGCCCGCCCGATCCCGGACGCGCCGCCCGTGACGATCGCCACCTTGCCGGTCACCCTGTCACCCATCTCAGTCTCCTCGGACGTCGTCCCCGGAACGTACCGGTCGAGGCGGAGCGAGGACGTGTCGTGGTGTGTCAGTCGAAGGTGTAGCCGGCGGTGTCGGTGATGAGGTGGGTGGTGGCGAGGGTCCAGATGCAGACGTGGCCGTTGGTGCCGATCTTGGCGAGGACGGCGTTGGGGGCGACGTCGCCGGGGAGGTAGTTGACGTTGCTGGTGGTGGGTCGTGGGGTGCCGCAGGGGTAGACGGTGAGGTGGCCGGGGGCGTCGGGGTGGATGGCGGTGATGTTCAAGAACGCGGCGGTGGCGTTGGTGGGGATGCCGCCGCGTCCGGCGACGTCGAGGGCGATCTCGGTGCCGGCGGTGAGTGGGCCGGTGGCTCGGAACTCGCCGTCGGTGGTGGTGTAGCCGGGCTCGTCGCGGGTCTCGAGGATGCGTTCGGGGTCGATGGGTGTGGTGGCGCCGTGTTGGGGGATGTAGCCGGCGGTGTCGGTGATGAGGTGGGTGGTGGCGAGGGTCCAGATGCAGACGTGGCCGTTGGTGCCGATCTTGGCGAGGACGGCGTTGGGGGCGACGTCGCCGGGGAGGTAGTTGACGTTGCTGGTGGTGGGTCGTGGGGTGCCGCAGGGGTAGACGGTGAGGTGGCCGGGGGCGTCGGGGTGGATGGCGGTGATGTTCAAGAACGCGGCGGTGGCGTTGGTGGGGATGCCGCCGCGTCCGGCGACGTCGAGGGCGATCTCGGTGCCGGCGGTGAGTGGGCCGGTGGCTCGGAACTCGCCGTCGGTGGTGGTGTAGCCGGGCTCGTCGCGGGTCTCGAGGATGCGTTCGGGGTCGATGGGTGTGGTGGCGCCGTGTTGGGGGATGTAGCCGGCGGTGTCGGTGATGAGGTGGGTGGTGGCGAGGGTCCAGATGCAGACGTGGCCGTTGGTGCCGATCTTGGCGAGGACGGCGTTGGGGGCGACGTCGCCGGGGAGGTAGTTGACGTTGCTGGTGGTGGGTCGTGGGGTGCCGCAGGGGTAGACGGTGAGGTGGCCGGGGGCGTCGGGGTGGATGGCGGTGATGTTCAAGAACGCGGCGGTGGCGTTGGTGGGGATGCCGCCGCGTCCGGCGACGTCGAGGGCGATCTCGGTGCCGGCGGTGAGTGGGCCGGTGGCTCGGAACTCGCCGTCGGTGGTGGTGTAGCCGGGCTCGTCGCGGGTCTCGAGGATGCGTTCGGGCGTCACTGCGGTCACATCGCCGGGAGCGTCCTCGGGGTCGAGCAACATCACCAGCACACGGTCCTGTCCGGTGGGCACCACGACCGCGTTACCGGACGTGACTCGGGGGTTCGGCGGAGAGAGCAGCCCGGGAGGGGTGCCGATCACGCTGTTCGCCGACGAGATCGGACCGGTCACTCCGCCCGTCGCAGGGCCGTAGGTGACGGCACCCGGGACGTTCGGGCTTTCGAAACCGGGCGACTCCGGCGGTGGCCAGATCGGAGTGGTGAGGGCGTAGCCACCGTTCGTGAGCGCGGTGACACCGCCGTGGCCGTAGACGCACCCGGTGCGTCGGCGAAGAAGCAGACGCGGCCGACGCGGTCGTGGTCGTCGGTGCCGTGGAGGCTGTTGGTGGTGGTGACGGGTCCGGTGATGCCGGTGGTGCCGTCGGCCCAGGTGACGGCGCCGGCATTGACGATCGATCCGTTGTCCCAGTACGGGCTGGTGACGACGTAGTTGCCGTTGGTGAGTGCGGTCGGGCCGACGGGGAGATCGGCAAGGGGGCCCGTCAGGTCGATGCCGACAGGTCGCCGGCGGTGGTGCCGTGGAGGCTGTTGGTGGTGGTGACGGGGCCGGTGATGCCGGTGGTGCCGTCGGCCCAGGTCACCGCACCGACGTCGACGATCGCCCCGTTGTCCCAGTCCGGGCTGGCGACGACGTAGTTGCCGTTGGTGAGCGCCGTGCGCGTACCGGCCGACGCGGTCGTCGGTGGTGGTGCCGTGGAGGCTGTTGGTGGTGGTGACCGGGCCGGTGATGCCGGTGGTGCCGTCACCCCAGGTGACCGCGCCGGCGTTGACGATCGCGTCCGTTGTCCCAGCTCGGGCTGGCGACGACGTAGTTGCCGTTGGTGAGCGCCGTGACCCGTCGGTATCCGCCGACGTGGTCGTCGGCGGTGGTGCCGTGGAGGCTGTTGGTGGTGGTGACCGGGCCGGTGATGCCGGTGGTGCCGTCGCCCCAGGTGACCGCGCCGGCGTCGACGATCGCCGCCGTTGTCCCACTCCGGACTGGTGACGACGTAGTTGCCGTTGGTGAGCGCCGTGACCCGCGGATCGCCGACCCGGTCGTCGGCGGTGGTGCCGTGGAGGCTGTTGGTGGTGGTGACCGGGCCGGTGATGCCGGTGGTGCCGTCGCCCCAGGTGACCGCGCCGGCGTCGACGATCGCGGCCGTTGTCCCAGTCCGGGCTGGCGACGACGTAGTTGCCGTTGGTCAGCGCGGTGACCGCCGTAGTGGCCGACCACGGTCGCCGGCGGTGGTGCCGTGGAGGCTGTTGGTGGTGGTGACGGGGCCGGTGATGCCGGTGGTGCCGTCGCCCCAGGTGACGGCACCGGCGTCGACGATCGGTCCGTTGTCCCAGTTCGGGCTGGCGACGACGTAGTTGCCGTTGGTCAGCGCCGTCACGCCGGCACGTGCCGACGCAGGTCGTCGGTGGTGGTGCCGTGGAGGCTGTTGGCGGTGGTGACGGGGCCGGTGAGTGCCGGTGGTGCCGTCGGCCCAGGTGACCGCCCCGACGTCGCCGGTCGACCGTTGTCCCAGCCGGGCTGCTGACGACGTAGTTGCCGTTGGTCGAGCGCCGTGACGGCGTCCGTCAGGCCGACGCGGTCGTCGGCGGTGGTGCCGTGGAGGCTGTTGGTGGTGGTGACCGGGCCGGTGATGCCGGTGGTGCCGTCGCCCCAGGTGACGGCACCGACGTCGACGATCGGTCCGTTGTCCCAGGCCGGGCTGGCGACGACGTAGTTGCCGTTGGTCGAGCGCGGTGACCGTTGTCGTGCCGGCCGACCTGGTCGCCGGTGGTGGTGCCGTGGAGGCTGTTGGTGGTGGTGACGGCTCCGGCGACGCCGGTGGTGCCGTCGACCCACGTGACCGCGCCGACGTCGGTGACGGCACCGTTGTCCCAGTCCGGGCTGATGACCACGAAATTGCTGTCACCGACCTCGACCACGCCACCCGAACCGACCCGGTCGCCGGTGGTGGTACCGGTCAGCGTCGACACGACGGTGTCGGTCATTCCGTCATAGAGGTACACCGCACCGACGTCGGCGGTCCCGCCGTCGTCGAAACGGTCGTCGATGACGACGTAGTTGCCGTTCGACAACACCAGCACCTGCTCGCCGAAGTCTTCGCTCCCCGCCGGACCCGTCAGGTCGATTTGGCCAACGATCGGCGGGGCCGCAGCCACTGCGGTCGACGGGTTCGTCCCGCTCGGCGTCAGGGCCGCGAGGATGATCGTCGCCGCGATCACCGTCAGATGGGTCACCGAACGTGTCACCATCGTCATGCCTCCTCGACACCTTGGCGGTCTGCACCATCGATGCTGCGCCCCACGCACTCGGTCGGAACACCGCCATTCGTCACGATCTGTGGCCGTTCGGCGAGCGCCGTGACATCGTCGGCCGAGGGTGGGTGCACGCTCCGGTGGGCCTCGAACGGTTGCCGCACGAGCTGGCGCTCCGGGCCGCCGGCGGAATCCGGGCGACGCGTCCGATTGCTCGACGATCGGGCCATCCGTACGGTCGGCACGGATCGAGCAGGGGGCCGACCGTCCGGTAGACCAGCAGCATGGGATCGATCGCCGATGACACCCGATGGATGGACGCCACCGCACAGGCCGGACTCGTCGCGGCCGGCGAGGTCTCGCCGCGCGAGCTCACCGAGGCGGCGATCGAGCGGATCGAGGCGCTCGACGGGCCGATCAACTCGGTGGTCGTGCGGTGGTTCGACCACGCCCGCGAGGTCGCCGACGGCGAGCTGCCCGACGGGCCGTTCCGTGGTGTGCCGTTCCTGCTGAAGGACCTGTACGCGCACTACGAGGGCCAGGTGCTCACGAACGGCAACGTGGCGTTGAAGGCCGCGCAGCCCGTGTCGTCGGCCGACACGACGCTGGTGTCCCGGTTCCGCGAGGCCGGGTTGGTCACGCTCGGGCGCACCAACAGCCCCGAGCTCGGCAGCGTGCCCGTGACCGAACCGGTCGCGTACGGCCCGACCCGCAACCCGTGGAACACCGATCGAACGCCCGGTGGGTCGAGCGGCGGCGCGGGTGCTGCGGTCGCGGCCGGCATCGTGCCGATCGCGCACGCCTCCGACGGCGGCGGCTCGATCCGCATCCCGGCATCGTGCTCGGGCCTGGTCGGACTGAAGCCGTCGCAGGGTCGCATCACGCTCGGCCCCCAGCGCTCCGAGTCCGGCCTCGAGCGTCGAGCTGTGCGTCAGCCGTTCGGTCCGCGACACCGCTCGTCTGCTCGACGCGGTCCACGGGCCCGGCGTCGGCGACACCGTGATCGCTCCGGCGCCGCGGCGACCCTACGCCGACGAGGTGGGCGCCGACCCCGGTCGGCTGCGGATCGGTCTGCTCGACCACCATCCCCGCGGCGGCGCGCTGCACGACGACTGTGTCGACGCCGTCCGTCGGCCGCCTCGCTGCTCGAGTCTCTCGGCCACGACGTCGAGATCGGCTTCCCGTCGACCCTCGCCGACGATTCGTTCACCGCCGCGCTTCCTGTCGATCTGGGCGACGATGATGGTGGTCGGGCTCGAGGTCTACGCCGACGCGATCGGTCGCCCGCTCACCGACGACGACGTCGAGCCGGTCAACTGGGCGCAGGCCGAGTTCGCCAACCAGATGATCGGCGATCGACTACGCGAAGGCGCTCGCGGCGGTCGCCGAGTACCGCCGGGCGACCCAGCAGTGGTGGGCCGACGGCTGGGACCTGCTGCTCTCGCCGACCCTCGCCGAGCCGCCGGTGCGAGTCGGTGAGCTCGACCCGACGCCCGACAACCCGATCGCCGGCATGCGGCGTGCGCCGAGTTGGTGTCGTTCACGCCGCAGTTCAACACCACCGGTCAACCGGCGATCAACGTGCCGCTGCACTGGAACGACGACGGCCTGCCGATCGGCGTGCAGCTGGTGGCCGCCTACGGCCGCGAGGACGTGCTCATTCAGGTGGCCAGCCAACTCGAGGCTGCTCGCCCTGGGCTGATCGCGCCCGGTACTCGCCATCAGTGGTGGCCGTCCGTGCCCGGCGGTGGAGCGGTAGGTCGACGCCATGGGTCCGTTCGCCGAGCGGACTCCCGGCGAGCCGGACGTGTTCGAGTGGTTCGTCGACCCGACGCTGCTCACCACGTGGTGGCCGACCGAGGCCCGGACGTCGACCTTCGTGTCGGCGGCGCGTATCGCCTGTCACTGGTCGGGACCGGGCGTGACGCTGCGGGGCGAGTTACGTGTGGTCGACCCCCGCGAACGGCTCGGTACACGTGGAGCTGGGATCACGACGATCTGCCAGCCGCGCTCCGTCGATCATCGGCTGCGCCGCGATGGATCGACGGCACGCATCGTGCACCGTCGACCACGAAGCCGATGTCCGCGACGAAGGGCCCGACTACGTCGACGGCTGGACGCACTTCCTCGGTCGGCTCGCGACGCCCGGCTGATCGATCGGCTGATGGCCGACGCTCTGCCAAGCTCGGCGCCATGGGATACGAGTGTTTCGACGTCGAGGTGAACGACAAGGTCGGTCACATCCGCATGACGCGACCCGACAAGGCGAACTCGATGGTCGCGTCGTTCTGGCGCGACCTGCCCGAGATCGTCGACGGCCTGTCGGCATCGGGCTCGCGTGCGGGCGATCGTGCTGTCGGGTGAGGGCAAACACTTCTGTTCGGGCATGGACCTGTCGGTGTTCGGCTCCGACGACACGATCGGGCCCGGCGCAGCGTCGGGGCATCGCAGCCGTCGCAACGAACGGTTCCGCAGCACGGCGCTGAAGCTCCAGGACTCGTTCAGCTGCCTCGAGCGGGCGCGGGTGCCGGTGCTGCTGCGCGATCCAGGGCGCCTGCATCGGTGGTGGCATCGACATGGTGTCGGCGGCCGACATGCGGTACGCGACCGAATCGGCGTACTTCTCGATCCAGGAGATCAACATCGGGATGACCGCCGACGTCGGCACGCTGCAGCGCATGCCGAAGCTCGTCGCCGAGGGCATCGTCCGCGAGCTCGCGTACACCGGCCGACGCTGGTCGGCCGCAGAGGCTCACGCCGCCGGTTTCGTCAACGCCGTGTTCTCCGATCACGAGACGATGCTCGCCGCGGTGACGGACACCGCCGCCGAGATCGCGACGAAGAGCCCGATGGCGGTCTGGGGCACCAAGCAGACGATGCATTACACCCGGGACCACAGCGTCGCCGACGGACTCGAGTTCGTCGCCAACTGGAACGCAGCGATGTTCGACACCGACGACATGGCCGAGGCGTTCACGGCGCAGATGGAGCAGCGCGACGCCGACTTCCCCGATCTCTGGCCGCTCAGCGACGGCCTCTGAAGATCGATGCACTGACCCGACGAGCTGCGGCGTCGAGGCACGCGAGTTCATCGCCGCGCTCGATGGCGGAGCGGTTCGGCCTGTCCGGCGTTCGGCACGATCATGCCGCCCGCGGTGTTCGAATCCGCCCGACGTTGGCAGCGGCACTGCTACGACCACGGCTTCGCCGGCATCGACTGGCCGAGCCGAGTTCGGCGGTCGGGGTCTGTCGCGTCGAGCACGCCGAGCGTGGAGTGAGGAGTGCGCCCGCGCCGGTGTCGCCGCCTACATGAACTTCCAGGGCATCGTGCTGGCGGGTGGCGCGATCCGCAGGTTCGGCACCGACGAGCAGCAGGCGCGCTATCTCGACGCGACGCTGCAGGCCGACATCGTGTGGTGTCAGCTGTTCAGCGAGCCCGGTGCCGGCTCCGACCTCGTCGAGCCTGACCACCCGTGCCGAGACCGACGGTGACGGCTGGGCGGTCACGGGTCAGAAGGTGTGGTCGTCGACCGCCCAGCTCGCGCAGCATGCGATCCTGCTCGCCCGCACGGCTCCCGACGAGCCGAGCCACCGTGGCATCTCGTTCTTCCTGTTCGACATGGCGTCACCCGGCGTCGAGGTCAGGCCGATCACGCAGATGACCGGGGACTCGGAGTTCTGCGAGGTCTTCCTGGATGGGGCGCCGGTGGCCGCCGGCGATCTGCTCGGCCCCCTGCACGCGGGCTGGACGGTGGCGACGTCGGTGTTGGCCGACGAGCGGGCATCGGTGGGTGCCGCCGGGATCGCGCTGCGGCGTCGCCTCGAGTCGATCGACGATCCGGCGGTTCGCGCCGACGGCCTCGCGATCGCCGGGCTGCTCGCCCGCAGCGGCGGCGACCCCACGCTCGGGCCGCTCACGAAACTGGCCAACACCGAGTTCGACAGCCGCGTCACCTCGCTCGCCGTGCACGACGCCGGCGCCGACGGAATGCTGCACGGCGAGCACACCGAACCGTTCCTCTACTCACCGGGGATGCGCGTCGCCGGTGGTACCAGCGAGATCCAACGCAACCTCATCGCCGAACGGTTGCTCGGCCTGCCACGCGAACCCCGTCCGCCCGCGCGCGACCTCGTGACGTACGAAGCCGTATCGTCGGCACATGCCCGGCGACGACGGTGACCGATCGACCATTCCCGACCTGCTGACCGGGATGGCCACCACGCGTGCGATCCGCCGTCTCGCACCCGATCCGATCCCCGACGACGACCTGGCGACGATCCTCTGGCACGCCACGCGGGCGCCGTCGGGCACCAACCGGCAGCCGACTCGTTTCGTCGTGCTGCGCGACGGTCCGGTCGCCGAACGCGCGAAGGCGGTGCTCGGTCGCGGGTTCCGCGACGGCTGGAACGACAAGATCGGCGACGTCGGGTACGACGAGGGGTCCGGTCTCGATCCGACCTCCCGGAAAGGTCGTCAGCGCGCGGCGATGCAGCACTTCGTCGACCACTTCGAGGAGATCCCGGTCGTGGTCCTGCCCTGTCTGGTGCGGTACCGCGAGCCCTACTCGGGCGAAGGGGCATCGGTGTACCCGGCATGCCAGAACCTGCTGCTCGCCGCGCGGGCGCTCGGGTACGGGGGAGTGATGACCGGCTGGCACGCCACCGTGGAGCCCGAGCTGCGCGAGATCGTCGGCATTCCCGACGAGGTGGTGATCTCGGCGACGATCCCACTCGGTCGTCCGCTCGGGAGCCACGGTCCGGTGCGCCGCCTGCCGCTGCACGACGTGGTGTTCGACGACGGCTGGGGGCAACCCGCCGAATGGGCTGTCGATCCCGACGGCACCCGCTTCGCCGGGCCGCCACCGAGCACGCAGTGGGCGGGCGGCGACCGGTAGGTTCGCCCGGGTGAACGCACCCCGAGAGTTCCGTCAGCACCGATTCGCGCCCGCACCGGGCTCGTGCGAGATCCTGCTCGTCCGCCACGGTGAGTCGGCGCCGATGGTCGAGGACCGGCCGTTCGACCTGGTCGACGGCCACGGCGACCCGCACCTGCACCCCGACGGTGTTGCGCAGGCGGAACGGATGGCTGAACGGCTCATGTCGACCGGCGAGGCGATCGCTGCGATCTACGTCACCAAGCTGACGCGGACGCAGCAGACGGCGGCGCCGCTGG
This sequence comes from uncultured Acidimicrobiaceae bacterium, assembly GCA_963827775.1. Taxonomy (GTDB): domain Bacteria; phylum Actinomycetota; class Acidimicrobiia; order Acidimicrobiales; family Ilumatobacteraceae; genus Ilumatobacter. The sequence continues at coordinate 150,033 of CAWHCI010000019.1, forward strand.
CCGAGCGGCTCGGCATCGACCCGGTCGTCGACCCTGACCTCCACGAGGTGTTCCTGGGCGACTGGGAGGGGGGTGAGTTCCGCCGCCGGGTGGCCGACGAGGACCCGATCGCGCTACGGATGTACGAGGAGCAGCGCTGGGACGTGATCCCCAACGGCGAACCGGTCGACGAGTTCCAGGGCCGTGTGCGGCGCGGTATCGAGCGGATCGCGGGCTCGCACACCGATGAGCTCGTGGTCGCCGTCGTGCACGGTGGCGTCATCGGTCAGGTGATGAACATCGCGTCGGGATCGGCCGGGTTCGTCTTCAACGGAGCGGCGAACGCGTCGATCACGCATCTGGTCGTCGAACCGAGCCGGTGGGTCGTGCGGTGCTACAACGACACGGCCCACCTCTGGCCCACGTTCGGTGCCGAACCTGCTCCGCTGACCTGACGGTCCGTAGCCGTCCGATCGTCGCGACCGAACGGCTGCGGGACGAGCGTCAGAGATCAGCGCTCACCGGAGCGTCGGCGGCTCGCCAGTGGTGATGGATGCGCACGTTGCCGTCGTACTCGAGGAACCCCGGGAGACCCGGACCGCCGGCTCCGGGACCCCACCACGAGCCGTGGCCACTCAGCCCTTCGAGGCCGCCCCATGCTCGGACGATCCTCCATCGTCCGGTCCACTCGGTTTCGCGGCGGCGAGCCGACCGTGAGCGCGCAGCACCATCGAACCGGTGCGGCCGTCGACGGTCACCTCGTCGAAGTGGATGGTTCCTCGGACCGTGGTGCTGCCGTTGCAGCGGAGCACCACCGTCGACGTGCCGAGGTCGGGGTTCGAGGTACCGACGATGTCGCCGGCGAACTCGTCCGACTCGCGGAGACTCAACACGGTGTTGCACCCGACTTCACGCACGTCGAGGACCTCGGTGAAGTACTCCCACGAGCCGTCGACGGGCGTTCGTCCGTGCGCCTCGACCGGAGCCGCGGTCACGGCCGACAGGCCGACCACGGCGAACAGAACTGCGATGCGCTTCAACATCGGTGCGCCTCCTTCGTGAGATGGTCACAACGGTGCGCGGCCGAGAGCAGATCGCTCGAGGGCGATCGGCAGGTCCCGCGCGCGACGACGGCGGCGGTGAGATCAGCCGATGGGCCACTGGTTGGCCTGGCTGCGCTCCGCCGCGAGTTCGGCCTCTTCGACGCGCTCGTCGTCGGGCGCGTTCGGTCGACTCGGGCGCCGGGCTGTTCAGCGCATCGACGGCACCCGGGTCGGCCCACGAGCCGCCGGCGTTCGCCGGGACGATTTCCCCTGGGGCTGCGCTCGGCGACCCGACGACCTGCGGCCGGATGCGGGCAGGTCGCGACTCGATCCACCCCACGCGCAGCCACTCATCGCTGAGGTCGACGGCGCTCACGTCTTCGGCACCTTCAGCGGGGCGGGTTCAGCGGGCGGTGCCGACCTTGAGGTCCTTGAACGGAACCTTGGTGTCGACGGAGATGTCGCGGGGGAGCCCGAGCACACGATCGCCGATGATGTTGCGCTGAATCTCGTCGGTGCCACCGGCGATGCTCGACGAGAACGAACCGACCACGGTCTGCTGCAGCAGTGCGGCGCGCTCGTCGCTCGGGTCCCACGCCTGACTCGCGGGCCCGGCGATCTCCATCGCGATCTCACGGAAACGCCACGAGATCACCGAGCCGTAGAGCTTGCCGAGCGAGCCACCGGGCCCAGGGGCCTTCCCGGCCTTCATCTCGGCGCGGGTCCGCATCGCGACCAGTGACTTGGTGGTCTCCATGGCATAGATCTCCATGAGCTGATCACGGACCACGGGATCGTCGAGGCGACCGGCCGCCTCGGCGGCGTCGCGGAGCAGCTCGTACATCGGCTGGCTGATCGATCCGGCACCCATGGAGCCGATTGCGACGCGCTCGTACATCAGCATCGCCGTCGCCTGACGCCAGCCGTTGTTGTACTCGCCGACCAGGTTGTCGACCGGGACCCGGGCGTCGGTGAAGAACACCTCGTTGAAGTGGCGACCGCCGTCGATCTGGTGGATCGGGCGGATCTCGACCCCTGGTGCCTTCAGGTCGACGATGAACATCGAGATCCCGGCGTGCTTCGGCTGTTCGGGGTCGGTGCGGGCGATGATCACGCCGTAGTCGCTCTCGTGTGCCAGCGTGGTCCAGACCTTCTGTCCGTTGAGGATCCACTCGTCGCCGTCGCGCTCGGCCTTGGTCTGCAGGCTGGCGACGTCGGAACCGGCACCCGGCTCGGAGAACATCTGGCACCAGATGGTGCGGGCCGCGATGTTGTCGGGCATGTACGTGCGCTTCTGCTCGTCGGTGCCGAATTCGTTGAGCACCGGCAGGCACATGCCGTGGCTGATGACGAGCTCACCCGTCATCGCCGGGAACTCCTGGGCCGTGGCGCGCCAGATCCGCTCGTGTTCGGCGGTGAGACCCGCACCCCCGAGCTCGGTCGGGTAGGCGAGGCCGGCCAGCCCGGCCGCGGCGAGGTGGCCCTGGAACTCGCGGGCTGCGGCGAGGTTGCGGCGGGCGCCTGGTCGGGCATGTTCGGTGAGGAACGCGCGGCAGCGCTCGGCGAAGGCGGCGGCTTCGTCGGGGGAGAGCTTGCCGGAGGTGAGGGTGTCGGTCATCGTCGCTCCTGAGTCGGGACGTTTGGCTCCGTACGGCCAATGACTGTATGGTGTCATACAATCATGGCCCGGACAAATGGTGCGGCGGACCCGAGCGGTTCCGAACTCGAACACGAGCTCGACGCGCCGCCATGGCTGCGTGTCGAGAGCACGCTCATGGCGACCGCCGACGCGATCCACTCGGCATACGACCGGCGCCTCGCACCGCTCAATCTCAACCTCACGCTCGCCAGCCTGCTGTCGTACGTGTCCGACTTCGGGCCGGTCACACAGACCCGTGTCGCCGAACATCTCGGCCAGGGGCGCGCCGTGACCGGCACGCACATCGACCGCCTCGAGCGCGACGGCCTGGTCGAACGTCGTCCCGATCCGCACGACCGTCGGGTCTGGCTCGTGGCGATCACTCCGGCCGGAACCGAACTCGCGACGTCGATCGCCGACGTCGACCGGGTGCTTCGGGCCGAGCTCCGCGCGGGCATCTCGCGGGCCGACCGCCAGACGCTCGCCGCCACGCTCGTGCGCCTGCAACAGAATCTCCATCGATCAGCGAAACCGTCCGACCCCCTGGGAGCATCATCATGACCAATGCAGTGATCGTCGACGCCGTCCGGACCCCCGGCGGCCGCCGCAACGGAATGCTCAAGGATTGGCACCCGGCCGATCTGGCTGCGCACGTGCTCAAGGCGCTAGAGGAGCGCAACGATCTCGATCCGGCGATCGTCGACGACGTGATCATGGGCTGCGTCATGCAGGTCGGCGAGCAGTCGCTCAACATCGGCCGCAACGCCGTGCTCGCGGCCGGTTGGCCCGAGACGGTGCCCGCCACGACCGTCGACCGCGCGTGCGGCTCGAGCCAGCAGGCGCTGCACTTCGCGGCCCAGGGTGTGATCGCCGGCGCCTACGACGTGGTCGTCGCCGCCGGCGTCGAGGTCATGACCCGTACGCCGATGGGCGCCTCGGTCGTGCATGGCATGGGTTTCCCCTTCCCCGATTCGATGATCGGGCGCTACGAGGCGACGGGTCTGCCGCCGCAGGGCATCAGCGCCGAGATGATCGCCGACGAGTACGGCTTGTCGCGAGAAGACCTCGATGTGTTCGGCGCCGAGAGCCAGCGTCGTGCTGCCCAGGCCACTGCCGAAGGTCGGTTCGAGCGTGAGATCATCCCGGTCCCGGTCGAGATCGACGGCGCCACCCGAATGATGATGGCCGACGAAGGCATTCGTGAGGGCACCACGCCCGAGACCCTCGCCAACCTCAAGCCGGCCTTCAAGGAGGACGGCAAGGTCACCGCCGGCAACTCGTCGCAGATCAGCGATGGCGCGTCGGCGGTGCTCGTGATGAGCGAGGACAAGGCAGCCGAACTCGGGCTCACACCCCGCGCCCGCTTTCACGGCTTCGCCGTGGTCGGCACCGATCCGGTCGTCATGCTCAAAGGGCCGATCCCGGCGACCGAGAAGGTGCTCGCCCGCTCGGGGCTGTCGATCGACGACATCGACCTGTTCGAGGTCAACGAGGCGTTCGCCAGCGTGGTGCTCGCGTGGCAGAAGGAGCACGGCGCCGACCTCTCCAAGACCAACGTCAACGGCGGAGCGATCGCCCTCGGCCACCCGTTGGGTTGCTCGGGCGCCAAACTCATGACCACCATGTTGAATGAGCTCGAGCGGACCGGTGGTCGCTACGGTTTGCAGGTCATGTGCGAGCTCGGCGGGCTCGCCAATGCAACGATCATCGAAAGGATGAACTGATGCCACGAATGAACCTCGAAGGAGCCTCCGCCATCGTCACGGGTGGGGCGTCCGGAATCGGTGAGGCTTCGGCCCGCCAGCTCGCCGGGGTCGGTGCCCGCGTCGTGATCGCCGACCTCAACGAGGAGAAGGGGCAGGCCGTCGCGTCCGAGCTCGGTGGTCTGTTCGTCAAGTGCGACGTGTCGAGCATCGACGACGCCCAGGCATCGGTCGCCGCCGCCTCCGAGATGGGACCGCTTCGGTCGCTCGTCAACTCGGCCGGGATCGGCTGGGCGTCGCGGACGATCGACCGCAGCAACGTGCCGATGGAGCTCGACAAGTTCGAGCTCGTGCTGCGCGTCAACCTGATCGGCTCGTTCAACATGCTCAGCCAGTCGGCGGCAGCGATGGCCCAGACCGACCCCGTTGACGACGACGGCAGCCGTGGCGCGATCGTCAACATGGCCTCGGCCGCCGCGTTCGACGGGCAGATCGGTCAGTGCGCCTACTCCGCGTCGAAGGGTGGTGTCGTCGGAATGACCCTCCCGATCGCGCGCGACCTGTCGGCCGTCGGAATCCGCGTCAACACCGTCGCCCCCGGCCTGATCGACACCCCGATCTACGGCGAGGGCGAACAGAGCGATGCGTTCAAGGCCCACCTCGGCCAGAGCGTGCTGTTCCCCAAGCGTCTCGGCTCTGGTGAGGAGCTGGCGTTCATGGTGATGGAGTGCATCACCAACCCGTACATGAACGGCGAGACGATCCGCGTCGACGGTGGCATCCGCATGCCACCAAAGTGAACGTCTCGTCACTCGCTCGCTGACGCTCGCTCCGTTCCTCGAAAAGGTCCGCAGTCGCTGCCCGGTCCGTGGGGACCGGCGGGGCTCCGCCGCCGCCTGGAGCGGACACGTCTTTCCGTCACGATGTCGCTCGCGTGGCTACATTGGTCCGACGCGATGACAGAGGCGCTCCAGGGTGCGACGGAGTCGTGCCCGGTGCCCACGTGCTGTGCACGCGCGTTGCGCTTTTCGGAGGAACGGAGTGAGCGTCAGCGAACGAGTGACGACGACGCGTCAGCGAGTGACGAGACGTTCACCGGGAGGTGTTCGAGACCCCTCAGGTTGATTCGTCCGTTCCACTCGACCTGGCCGGCGAGGCGTGCGTCGGGGAACCGCCGAACGAAGCGGCCGATCGCTTCTTGTGCTTCCAGCTTGGCGAGCGACGAACCCAGGCAGAAGTGGGAGCCGCTGCCGAATGAGAGGTGTTGGCCGGCGCCCTCTCGGGTCAGGTCGAGGTCGTCGGCGGTAGGGCCCCACTTCTCGGGATCGCGGTTGCTCGCGGCCAGGCCGGCCAGCACGAACATCCCCTTGGGGATCACCTTGCCGCGGAACTCGGTGTCGGCGAGCGTCACACGGCGGGAGAACTGTACGGGGCTGACGAAGCGCAGGAGTTCGTCGACGGCGTGGGCGTCGAGCGACGGGTCGTCGCGGAGCAGTGCCAGTTGGCCGGGATGCCGCAGTAGTTCGTAGATGCCGGTCCCGATCAGGTTGACGGTGGTCTCGTGGCCGGCGATGAAGAGCAGCGAGACCTGATCGCGTAGTTCGACCGACGACAGCGTGTCGCCGTCTTCCTCGGCGTCGATCAAGCCGGTCAAGAGATCGGCGGCCGGATGCTCCCGCTTCCAGGCGATGACGGCGTCGATGTGGTCGTCCATCTTCTGCTGGGCGACGAGTGCCTCACGGATCTGCTCCTCGGAGATCATCGGATCGATCGTGCGGACGATCGCACCGGACCACTCCGCAATCTGGTCCTTGTCGGCTTCGGGCATGCCGAGCATTTCGGAGATCACGTCGAACGGCAGTGGGAAGGCCAGCTCGGTCACCACGTCGGTCCTGCCCTGGCGCTCCATCCGGTCGAGCATCGCGTCGACCATCGACTGCACCATCGGGCGGAGCGCCTCGATCGTCGAGGGTGTGAACGCCTTGCTGACGAGTCGTCGGAGGCGGGTGTGGTCGGGCGGGTCGACATTGAGGATGCTCGTGCTCTCCCGCAGCTCGACACCGGCATCGGCCGCCATGGCCTCGAACGCGGCGACACGCTCGTCGTCATGGACCTCGATGTTCGCATCGTTCACACTCATCGCCGGGTCGCGAAGCAGACGGAACGCGTCGTCGTAGCGGAACAGCACCCATTGGTTCACCAGCGTGAGGTGCACCGGATCGTGTTCGCGCAACTCGGCCAGATGCGGGTAGGGATTCTCGACGTACCCCGGCTCGAGCGGATTGAAGAACACCTCAGGCACCGTCTCGGTCATGACCGAATCGTACTGACGCCGTTCTGTCGAGTGCGAGTGACGAGAGCCACAGGCGACGATGGACCTGTCCGACGCGAGGACGGGTCCGCTCCAGGGTGCGACGAAGTCGTGCCCGGTCCCCACGTGATGGCCGCCGGCTGCGTCAACCCGAGGAACGGAGTGAGCGCCAGCGAGCGAGTGATGAGGAGGCAACCGTGCCCGGTCCCCACGTGAGGTGTTCAGCCGGCGGCCCTTCCTCTGGTGAGTCGAGCGAGCGCCAGCGAGCGAACGAGCCGGAAGCGACTCAGCCCTTCGACCGCGTCTGCGGGTCGAGGGCGTCGCGGAGACCGTCACCGATCAGGTTGACGCTCATCACCGTGAGCGACAGCAGCAGGCCCGGCCCGAGAACCAGCCAGATGTTCAACGAGATGCGGTCCTTGGCCTCGTTGAGGAGCCGGCCCCAGGTGGGGTACTCGAGCGGGAAGCCGAGGCCGAGGAACGAGACCGCCGACTCGGTGAGGATGGCGACGGCGATGCCGAGCGACGCGGCCACGATGACCGGGCTCAGCACGTTCGGCAGGATGTGCTGGACGATGATGCGCCGTCGACCGGGTGCCGATGCTGCGGCTGGCGAGGATGAACTCCTGCTCCTTGATGGCGAGCACCTCGCCGCGCACGATTCGGGCGGTCTGCATCCAGCTCGTGACGCCGATGATGAAGACCATCAGCACGAAGATGCCGAGACCGTCGCCGAGCGCGTCCTGGACCGGATCACGGAACAGCACGACCACGACGAGCAGCACGGGCAGCAGCGGCAGCGAGAGGAACAGGTCGGTCAGGCGCATCAGCAGTCCGTCGACTCGGCGGAAGAAGCCGGCGAGCACGCCGACGAGCACGCCGACCAGGATCGAGACGAACATGGCGACGAAGCCGACCAGCGAGCGAGATGCGGCCGCCGACCAGGGCACGCGGCCGAAGGCGTCCCGGCCCAGGTTGTCGGTGCCCCAGATGTGGGGCCAGCCCGGCGACCGGTTGGCGTTCGCTGACGTTCGGCGTCGACGTGTCGAACGGCAGGAGCACCGGGCCGACGAAGCAACCGAACGATGATCAGGACGAGGATCACCATGCCGGCGAGGGCGCCCTTGTGGCGGCGGAACTGTCGCCAGACGTCGCCCCGCAGCGAGCGGAATGCTCCCAGTTCGAGTTCGGTCGGTCCGTCGAGCGCGACGTTGTACGGTCCGTCGAGCGCACTGTCGAAGCTGGTGTGGGCTTGGGGGTTGGTCGGCTGGGTCATGAGACCTGATTCAGTCATAGCGAATCCGTGGGTCGAGGAAGCCGTACAGGATGTCGGCGACGATGTTGAAGATGCACGGTCAGGACGGCGAAGATGAAGACCAAGCGACTGCACCATCGGGATGTCGTTCTGGCCGATCGACACCAGCAGGAGCTGGCCCAGGCCGTTGATGCGGAAGATGTTCTCGGTGATGATGGCGCCGCCGAAGATGCCCGGGATCGACAGCGCCAGCAGGGTGACCACCGGGATGAGGCTGTTGCGCAGCACGTGGCGGCTCATGACCGTCCGTTCGCCGACGCCCTTCGAGCGGGCCGTGCGGACGTACTGCTCGTTGAGGTTCTCGAGCACCGAGCCGCGGGTGAAGCGGCCGAACGACGCGGCGTTGAACAGGGTGAGCACCGCGACCGGCATCAGGAGCTGTTTGATCTGGAACCAGATGCTGCTCCAGCTCGTCCACTGGACGTCGTGGGTCGTCGTGTAGAAGGTGGGTAACCACCCGAGTCTGACCGAGAAGATGTAGATGAAGAGCGGGCCGATCACGAACACCGGCACCGAGTAGCCGAGCAGCGTCACCACGGTGCCGAGATTGTCGAAGCAGCGAGTACTGCTTGTAGGCCTGCAGCGTGCCGATCGGCACGGCGATCAAGACGCCGAAGAGAAGGCCGAGGCCGAGCACCCAGAGCGTCTGCGGCAGACGCTCGTAGATGGTGTCCATCGCCGGCGAGCGTGAACTCCAGGAGATGATGCGGTCGCGGCTCTCGCAGTCGCCGAAGCATGCGCCCGGTGAACTCCTCGAACAGGTGGATCGGCTCGTTGATCACCATCAACTTGTTCCAGTTCCACCAGCGCACGAGGAACGGGTCGTTGAAGCCGAGGGACTCGCGGATCTGCTCACGGATCTCGGCCGGGATCGTGAGCGGCAGCTGGCTCGTCGGGTCGCCGGGAGCCAGGTCGAGGAGGGCGAACACGGCCAGGCTGATGACCAGCAGCGTCGGAATCGCCATCAACAGTCGTCGGATGACGTACAGCCCCATGAATTCCCCCGTCTCGATCTGAAGTGCAAGGTGGCGGGGCCGAAGCCCCGCCACCTCCACGTCATCGAATGATCAGCCCGCGCGGGTCCAGTCTTCGATGTTCCAGTACTCGCTGTCCCAGCCGTTCAGGTCGCCGGTGTTCTCGATGCTGTTCGAGAACGCCGAGGCGCTGGCCCGGTAGATCAGCGGGATGATCGCCTGCGACGAGACGAAGTCGTTGACCTGTGCGATCAGATCGGTCCGAGCCGGATCGTCCAGTCGGCGCGCGCGACCATCTCGTCGATCAGGGCGTCGAGCTCGGGGTTGTTGATGCGGACGATGTTCTCGCCGCCCCAGCTGGTGGCCGACGTCGGGATCTGATCGCTCTTGAACGACTTCAGGTAGCCGGCGCGCGTCCGGGCCTGACGAGCCGTTGGTGAACATCTCGATCGGCGGTGAAGAACTTCCAGATGCAGACGTCGCTGGCGCACGTGCCGTCGAAGAACAGGCTTGCGTCCTCGTTCTTCATGTTGGCCTTCACACCGATCTGCTCCCAGTAGCTCGCGATGAGCTCCTGGTTGCTCTGACGCACGGCGTTCGTCGACGTGACGTAGTCGAACTCCAGCGGGCCGAAGCCCTCGGCTTCGCGCACGCCGTCACCGTCGGTGTCGAGGTAGCCGAGACCGTCGAGCAGCGCGTTGGCGGCGTCGATGTCCTGCGTCAGGCAGTCGTCGAGGTTGCGTGCTCGCCTCGGCACCCACCGGCCAGAAGTTGCAGGTCGGGGCGCCGGTCGGGCCGTAGCCGACCTGGACGAGCTCGTCGCGGTTGATCGCGATCGACAGCGCCTTGTGCAGATCGGGGTTGTCGACGAAGATCGGGTGCGGCGTGCCCTCCGACGGCGGATCGGCGTTCGGGTCGGTCTGGTTCAGGTTGATGTGCTCGACGTTGGAGGCGAAGCCTGAGACGAGACGGCCGATTGCCGGCGGCCTCCATGCCGGCGAGGATCTCCGGGGCCACCTGCAGGTTCCAGCCGTAGTCGGCGTCGCCGACCTCGAGCACGGAACGAGCGGCAGCTTCGGCGTCGCCGCCGCCCTTGATCGTGACCGTGCCGAAGAACGGCTTGCCCTCGGCGGCGCCACGGTAGTTCGGGTTGGCCACGTGCGGTCACGGTGTCTTCGGGGCGCAGCTCGGTGATCATGTATGGACCGGTACCGATCGGAGCGAAGTTCTCGTCGGAGCAGGACTTGGCCGCCGCACCGACGCAGTCGGCGAACTGGGCGGCCTGGATGACCGGGCTCGTGTAGCCGACGAACGGCATGAACGGGTACGGCTTGGGCGCATCGAACGTGATCGTGACGGTGTAGTCGTCGTCGGCGACCACGCTGGTGACGTCACCGAAGTCCTCGTTCGAACAGCCGGTCTCCTCGTTGATGCAGTACTCGTACGAGAACACCACGTCGGCGGAGGTGAACGGCGTGCCGTCCGACCACACGACGTCGTCACGCAGCGTCCACGTGATCTGCGTCAGGTCGTCGGAGATGCCGTTGCCTGGCGTCGGGACCTCGGTCGCGAGCGCCGGGATGACGCTGCCGTCAGGAGCGAACTCGGCGAGCGGCTCGGTCACGAGCGAACCGGCGAGCAGGTCCTTGGTACCGCTCGAGAGCAGCGCGTTGGCCTGCGACGGTGCCTGCCACTGGAGCAGCACGAGGTCGCCGCCCTGACCGGCGGTACCGCCGGCAGCAGCACCGCCGGTGTCCTCGGTGGCCTCTTCGGTCATCTCCTCGGTGGCCTCTTCGGTCATCTCCTCGGTGGCCTCTTCGGTCATCTCCTCCGTGGCCTCGGCGGTGCTTCTCGGCGGTGCTCTCGCTACCTCCCGAGTCGTCGTCGTCTCCGCCGCATGCGGCGGCGACGAGCGCCAACGCAGCGGTAGCTGCAAAGAGTTTTCTTGCTTTCATAGGTGGATTCTCCCTCCCCCGGGCCGGTCGGTCGACCGGCGTCGTTGTCGTCATCCTAGGTGTTGGCTGACGAGTGTGCGAGCGGCCTGTGTTGCAGTGATGTCACCATCTGGTGTCACCATCCAGGCTCGTCGGCGAAATGGCAGGCGACCCAATGTCCGGGCTCGAGTTCACGCTGTTCGGGCACGTCGGTCGTGCAGCGTTCTCGCACGGCGGGGCACCGGGTGTGGAACGGACAGCCGCTGCGGCGGGTTGGCCGGACTCGGAATGTCGCCTTCGAGGATCACACGTTCGCGTGTGCTCTCGACGACGGGATCGGGCACCGGAACGGCCGAGAGCAGTGCTCTCGTGTACGGGTGCATGGGGTGGTCGTAGAGGTCGGTCGACCGGGGCGAGTTCGACGATGCGGCCGAGGTACATCACGGCGACGCGGTCGGCGATGTGGCGGACCATGCTCAGGTCGTGCGAGATGAACAGGTAGGTCAAGCCCGAGCTCGTCCTGGAGGTTCTCGAGCAGGTTGACGACCTGGGCCTGGATCGACACGTCGAGCGCGGCGATCGGCTCGTCGCAGACGATGAAGTCGGGGTCGAGCGCGATCGCCCGTGCGATGCCGATGCGCTGGCGCTGACCACCCGAGAACTCGTGCGGATAGCGGTTGGCGTGGCTCGGGTCGAGGCCGACCATGGTCGAGCAGGTCGCCGATGCGGTCCTTGCGCTCCTGCTTGTTGCCGGCGCCGTGCTCGACGAGCGGCTCGCCGATGATCGACGCCACCGTCATCCGCGGGTTGAGCGACGAGTGCGGGTTCTGGAAGACCATCTGCATCCGCGGTCGCATCTTGCGCATCTGCGACTGCGAGAGCGCGGTGAGATCGGTGCCGTCGAAGAGCACCGTGCCCTCGGTCGGCGTCTCGAGCTGGAGCACGGCCCGACCGGCGGTCGACTTGCCCGAGCCGCTCTCGCCGACGAGCCCGAGCGTCTCGCCGCGGTAGATGTCGAACGTGACGCCGTCGACGGCCCGGACGGCGCCCGACCTGACGCCGGAACACGCCCTTCATGATCGGGAAGTGCTTCTTGACGCCTCTGACCGACACGAGCACCTCGGCCGGTCGTCGACGCGGTCGGCTCGTCGGCGCGGTGATCTCGGACGTGTCAGACATCGCGAGGCGCTCTCGTCGTCGATGTCCCACCAGCATGCGACCATGTGGTCCTCGCCGACCTCGACGAGCTGGGGCACTTCTTCGCAGCAACGGTCGAACGCGTACGGGCACCGCGGGGCGAAGGTGCACCCGGTCGGCTCGCGAGTACATGTTGGGCGGCTGACCCCGTGATGCTCTCGAGCTTGCGAGCCCTTCTGGTCGAGGCGTGGGACCGAGTCGAGCAGGCCCTGCGTGTACGGATGCTCGGGGCGCTGGTAGACGTCGGCGACCTTGGCCTGCTCGACGATCGCGCCCGCCGTACATCACGAGCACACGGTCGGCGAGGCCGGCGATCACGCCGAGGTCGTGCGTGATCCAGATCATCGCGGTGCCGAGCTGGTCGCGGAGGTTCTGGACGATGTCGATGATCTGGGCCTGCATCGTGACGTCGAGCGCCGTGGTGGGCTCGTCGGCGATGAGGAGCTGCGGCGAGCAGGCGAGGGCGATCGCGATCATCACCCGCTGGCGCATGCCGCCGGACAGCTCGTGCGGGTACGACTTGAGTCGCTGCTTGGCATCGGGCATGCCGACCATCGTGAGCAGGTTGGCCGCGGTTTCGTTGGCCGTCTTGGTATCGCAGCGCAGATGGAGCTTGAGCGGTTCTCGCATCTGCTTGCCGATCGTCAGCACCGGGTTCAACGACGTCATCGGGTCCTGGAAGATGAATCCGATCTTGCCGCCGCGCACCTCGCGCAGGTCGTCGACGTCGACCGCCGAGCAGGTCCTGGTCGTCGAACTCGGCCGCGCCGCGAACGATCCGCCCGGGCGGCATCGGGATCAGCCGAAGCAGCGACATCATCGTGACGCTCTTGCCGGAGCCGCTCTCGCCGACCACGCCGAGGAACTCACCGGGCCGCACTTCGAAGCTGACGCCGTTGACGGCGAACACGACACCGTCGGGTGTGTCGAACTCGGTCTTGAGGTCGGTGACCTTGAGGACGGGCGTGCTCAACGGCTCTCCCGCAAGCCAGTGGTCAGCGGCATGGGCGGCAACCATAGCCGGATTGACCGGGTGGCACCAGGGCCGCGACGGGCATCTCGGACCGGGTTGACGCCGTGCATCAGAATGTCCCCCGAAGGTGGTCGATCATGCGTGTTCTCCATGGGTGATCGGGTCGATTCCCGGTCGCGGTACGACGATGCGCCGCACGCCGTTCGCGGCACGTATTGCGGTGCCGCAGGCCGGCCGCCTCGGTGCTCAGAGCGCCGACCCCCGCACGGCGCCCCGCTTCTGGAAGAAGTCGCCGACCTGGTTCAGCGACAGCACGGTGAGCGACAGCGCCAGCGACGGCCAGAACACCTGCATGGCGTTGACCTTGATGTCGCCGCGTGCCTGGTTGATCATGTTGCCCCACGTCGACGTGGGCAGCTGCACGCTCAGTCCGAGGAACGACAGCGACCCCTCGACCACGATCACGAACGCCGAGGCGACCATCGCGTAGGCGATCAGCGTCGGAAGCACGTTCGGGACGATCTCGCGGAACAGGATCGACGCGCGGCTTGGTGCCGATCGCGCGAGCGGCCATCACGAACTCGCGGTTCGAGATCGCCAGGCTGTTGGCGCGTGACACGCGGGTGTAGGCGGGGATCGACAGTACGCCGATCACGACGCTGATCAGGAACAGGTCGCGGACCTCGAAGATCGACACGAGGGCGAGCAGCAGGATGAGCGCCGGGAATGCCAGGATCACGTCGATCATCGACATCACCGCGGTCTCGGTCTTGCCGCGAACGAAGCCGACCAGCGACCCGAGCAAGCCGCCGACGATGATGCCGAACGCGGCCGACACGCCGGCGACGATCAGGCTGACCCAGCCACCGTGCATGATGCGGGCGAACGTGTCGCGAGCGATCGCATCGGTGCCGAGCCAGTGTTCGGACGACGACCCTTCGAGCGGTTCGCCCGTGCCGAACTCCCCGGTGTCGGGGTCGAAGTTGTTGGTCTGGAAGTTGGGGTCCTGGAGCGGCAGGGCGCCGTCGAACAAGGCGACGTCGAGCTTGGCGTAGATCGCTCCGAAGACGATGAAGATGAGCCAGATCGCCGAGAGCTTGACGAGCACCGGCATCGCCTTGAAGATCTCGTGCGGTCGGGCGCGCCTCGGCGGACCGACCGGCACCGAGCCCGGCTGGACCGCGGTGGAGACCTGGGAGATCCGGTCTCTCGGGAAGTCGGGAGTGTGCGGGTTCGCTTCGGTGGTCGACATGGGTCAGCCCTTCCGGATCCGCGGGTCGATGACGGCGTACAGCAGGTCGACGACGGTGTTGATGATCACGTACACGGCCGCCACGAACACCGTGATGCCCTGGATGACGAGGATGTCGCGCTGGTTGATGGCGTTGATGAGGCGGAAGCCGAGACCCGGCACGGCGAACAGCGTCTCGATCACGACGGTGCCACCGAGCAGCGCGCCGAAGTTGATGCCGACGATCGTCATCAGGCTGAGCGAGCTCGGCCGCAAGGCGTGGCGGAACAGGATGTACCGGTTTGCTGCATGCCCTTCGCCTTGCTCGCCAGGATGTAGTTCTCCTGGAGGGTTGCCGACCATGTCGGCGCGAATCAGGCGGGAGAAGATCGCCATCTGGGTCATCGCGAGTGCGCTCGCCGGCAGGATCGCGGTCTTCAGATTCTCGATGAGGCCCTTGTCGCTGATCCGGTTCCAGTTCGACGAGGGCAACCACTGGAGCTGCACGGCGAACAGCCAGATCAGGAAGATGCCCATGATGAAGTTCGGGATCGACAGGGCCACCTGGACGCCGGCCGAGCTGACCGTGTCCTGCCACTTGCCTTGCTTGTAGGCGCCGAGGATGCCGATCGGAATCGCGGCCAGCAAGGCCATGACGATCGCCATGAAGGCGAGCTGCGCCGTGACCGGGAGCCGCTGCATGATCGTCTCCATCACCGTCCTGATCGGTGATGTACGACTGGCCGAGGTCGCCGCGGAGCGGCGTCGCCGAGCCAGTTGACGTAGCGAACGAGGAACGGGTCGTCGAGGCCGAGGTCGTCGCGGATCTCGGCGACGACCTCGGGGTCCTGGTTGGACTCGACCCCGAGGATCGCGTTGACCGGGTCCCCGGGGAGGAGCGACGTCAGGCTGAAGGTCAGGAACGTCACGGCCAGCAGCGTGGCTGCGAGCCGCAACAGTCGACTGATGATGACCTTGCGCATGTCGTTCCTCCTTCCCCGGGTGTCCGGTCGTGCTACCTGATCAGCCCGTCAGGAACACTTCGAGCCAGCGGCCCTCGGCGGCCGGGAAGCCGACGCCGAGATCACCACTGGGCAGGTGCCAGCCGTTGAGTCCCGACACGTTCGACTCGGTGCCGATCATCGTCGCCGTGTGACCGGAGAACCAGATCGGGACGTTCTCGGCGATCGCCAGGTTGATCTGCTCGTACAGCGCGATACCGGGTCGTCGAAGTCGTCGGTCGTGATCGCCTCCTGGGCGGCGCCGAACGACTCCGGGTCCCAGTAGTTCGGGAAGTTGAGCGGCGACACGACGCCGGGCAAGCCGGCCGCCTCGGCGATCTCCGGCGCTGTACGGCGCCAGGAACGGGTTGATCGAGTTGGACGGGTCGTCCTGGTCGCTCCAGCGCCAGCAGTGTGCACCGTGCACGCCGATGAAGCCGTTCTCGGCGCCGAGGGCGTTGTTGATGTGGGTCTGCTGGTCGAAGTTCGTCAGGTTGACGTTGACCAGACTCGCTCGCGGTCCACGTCTGCTCGAGCACCTGCATGGCTGCGATCAGCGTCGGGTCGGGCGGGCAGGACAGCTCGACGTCGATCGGCTCGCCGGCGGCCTTGCCGTCGGAACGCGCCGGGTCGTCGATGTACCCCTGCAGCGTGGCCACGCCGGCGTCGAAGTCGAACTGCGGCCAGGCGGCGGCGACCGTCTCCGAGTACCACGGGCTGTCGGGGCTGAACCACTGGGTGCCCGGCAGGGAGATGCCCGGTGCCGCCGAGCGCCTCGATGACGTTGTCCTGGCTGTTCATCTGGGTCAGGCCGAGGCGGACTCGCAGGTCGTCGAACGGCGCGACGGCCATGTTGAACATGCCGCCACCGACGTTGTTGCCCTGGAACTCGAGCAGCGTTGAGGTCGTGCCGCCGTCGACGGCGGCGCGGGCGTCGCGGATCGTGCCCTGGCGCAGCGTCTGCATCGCGTTGACCGTGCCGGACAGCAGCGCGTCGAGACGTGCCTGCTCGTCGGGGATCGGCCGGAACGAGATCGAGTCGAGGTACGGCAGCTGGTTGCCGTCGGGGTCCATGCCCCAGTAGTTCTCGTTGCGGACGACCGTGGTCTCGTTGTCGAGGTCACGGGTCTCGATCAGGAACGGGCCGGTGCCGATCGGGCTCGTGCTGTAGCCGTCGATGTCGGCCGCGGCCGCGGCCGGTTCGAACACCATGCCGAGTGGCGCCCGCGCCAGGAACGCCGGGAACGCCGAGTTGCTGCTGCTCAGCGTGTAGGTCACCTCGAGATCGCCGGTCGCCTCGACGCTGACGAGGTTCGACGCACGCGATCTGGCCGACGACGATGGCGCCTTCCTGCTGGAGCGGGAACATGTCGGCGATCGTCTGTGCGGTGAGCGCGGTGCCGTTGTGGAACGTCACGCCCGGGCGGAGGTTGACCGTCCAGACGGTGAAGTCGTCGTTCGATGCGAACGATTCGGCCAGCCATCCCTGGTACTCGCCGTTGACGTCCTGCTCGATCAGCTTGTCGTAGATCGTGACCATGATGTTGTAGCAAGGCGACGAGCAGGTGTCCTCCCACGGGCGCAGGCCGACGGCCTCGGCCTCGAGGCCGACGCTGATGAGCCGCCGTACTTGTCGGCACCCGGCGCAGTGGTGTCCTCGGTGACCTCGGTGTCGACGTCACCCTCGGCTTCGTCGCCGGCTTCGACGACGTCGTCCTCGCCCTCGTCGGCAGGCTCCTCGGCCGTGGACTCCGCTGTGCCTGCGTCGCCGGTTCGCTCGGCAGTCGTTCGGACGTGCTCTCGGCTCCCGCGTCGTCGTCGTCGCCGCCGCAGGCTGCGACCAGCAGACCGGCTGCGGCGAGTACGGCAAACGACTTCTGTCCATCGTTGCGTCTTCATGGTGTTGAGTTTCCCCTTGTTCGTCTTGAGAGCGGATGCCCTCGAAGTTGTTGTGATGGACACCGGCGGTGGCGGTCACGCCGGTGTCGAGTCAGGTGTCCGTCGGTCACGGCCGTCGGGCACGACGGTCAGCTGATCGACACCTCCATCTCGTGGACGTCGACGAGCGGATGGTGGCACGCGACGTAGTGGTCGTCGTTCACGCGGCGCATCTGCGGTTCTTCGCGTGCACATCGTTCGTCGGCAAGCGGACAGCGGGTTCGGAATCGACAGCCGGACGGCGGCGCGATCGGCGAGGGCAGCTCGCCGAGCTGCGACCATCGATTCGTCGATCTCCGCCTCCGGGTTCGGCTCCGGGTGCGAGTCCATCAGGAGCCGCGTGTACGGATGGGCAGGGTGCGCGTACAGCTCGTCGGACTCGGACAGCTCGCACATCTTGCCGAGGTACATCACCGCGACCCGGTCGCTGATGTTCTTGACGACCGCGAGGTCGTGGGCGATGAACACCAGCGTCAGGCCGTACTTGGCCTTGAGGTCTTCGAGCAGGTTGAGGATCTGCGCCTGGACCGACACGTCGAGCGCCGACACCGGCTCGTCGCAGATGATCAGTTCGGGCTCCATCACGAGCGCACGGGCGATCGAGATGCGCTGGCACTGGCCACCGGAGAACTCGTGCGGGCGCTTGTAGCGGGCGACGTCGGGGTCGATGCCGACGGCGTCGAGCATCTCTGACACCTTCGCCCACTGGTCGTCGCCGTCCTTCGGGCCCCACACGTGGAGTGGTTCGGCGACGACCTCACCGATCGTGCGCCGCGGATTGAGCGACGAGATCGGGTCCTGGAAGATCATCTGGATGTCGGTACGGCGCTCGCGCATCGTCTGCGTGTCGAGCTGCGTGAGGTCGGTGCCCTTGAGGCTCACCTCGCCGCTCGTCGGCACGCGGGAGCTGGAGCATCGCCTTGCCGGTGGTCGACTTGCCGCAGCCCGGACTCGCCGACCAGACCGAGTGTCTCGCCCTTCGTGACCTCGAAGCTGATGCCGGAGACGGCGTGCACGACTCGGTCGCCGCCGAGCGGGAACTCGACGACGAGGTCCTCGACGCGCAGCAGCGCATCGCCGTTGGCCGACATGTGGGCCTTGCCCGAACCGGCCATCAGTCCTCGGCCTTCCATGCGAGCCGCTGTGCGTCGTCGTTCTCGCGGAGCATCTGAGCCTGCTCGCCGGTGTGGTCGGCGATGATCATCGAGTAGTCGGGCATCGATGTCCTCGCGAGCCGACATCTTGCCGGCGGCGGTCAGCGTCTGGGGGAGTCCGGCGTCGAGGTTGCTCTCGAACGCCGCCTTGCTCTCGGGCGTGCCGACCGGGATGTGGCAGGCGTACTGGTGACCGTCGGCCTGGGTCCGCAGGGGCGGCTCGACCTCGATGCAGATCGGCTGGGCATAGGCGCACCGCGGGCGCGAACTTGCAGCCCGGCGGCGGGTTGATCAGGTCGGGCGGCCGACCGGCGATCGCGCTGAGCCGTGTGTGCTTGGGTTGCGACGTCTTCGGGATCGACCACAGCAGCGACTGCGTGTACGGATGCTTCATGTCGGCGAACAGCGCCTGCGGTCGGTGCCTTCTCGACGATCTTGCCGGCGTACATCACGGCGATCTCGTCGGCGCGGGTGGCCACCACGCCGAGGTCGTGGGTGACCATGATCATCGTCATGTGGTGCTCGCGCTGTAGGCGGCCGAGCAGGTTCAGGATCTGGTGCTGCACCGTCACGTCGAGTGCGGTCGTCGGCTCGTCGGCGAACAGCAGCTTCGGGCCACACGCCGAGCGCGCTCGCGATGCACACGCGCTGGCGCATGCCACCCGACATCTCGTGCGGGTAGTTGTCGAACCGCTCGTCGGCTTCGGGGATACGGACCGACGCGGAGCAAGCTCGATCGGCGCGCTCGCGGGCCTCGGCCTTGCTGATGCCGAGGTGGTAGCGCATGTGCTCGGTGAGCTGGCGGCCGACCTTGACGACCGGGTTGAGCGAGGTCATCGGGTCCTGGAAGACCATCGCCATCTCGGCGCCCCACAGGTCCTTCATCTCCTTGGGTGACTTTCCGACCAGTTCGATGCCGTCGTAGATCACCGAGCCGGTCGTGACGGCGTTGTCGGCCGTGTTGAGCCCCATGATCGAACGCGAGAGCACCGTCTTGCCCGAGCCCGACTCACCGACGACACCGAGCGTGGTGCCCTTGCTCAGCGTCAGCGAGACGCCGTCGACCGCCTTGACGGCGCCGGCCGGTACGTGGAAATGGGTGCGCAGATCGTCGACGACGAGCACGTTGTCCCCACTCGATGCCTGGTTGTGCTGTGAAGCATCAGCCGTCATCGTCAACGACGTTCCCCCTCGTGTCTGCCCCTGCCGGCCACTCGTGTGACCGTCCCGTATTCCTAGTACACGTGTGACCGAGGTCATGAACTGTGACATCCGTCGCACGTCGTGGTGGTCATCATTGCCGCTGCGACACCCGTACGACCAGTCGGGCCGACCGATTGTCACACAAACGAGTTCGCGCGTTATCGGGGGTCACGACCAGTACGGCTCACGCAGCACACGCTTCTTCAGCTTCCCGTGCGCTTCCCGCGGCAGGGCGTCGATCACGTCGAACGAGGCCGGCATCTTGAACGGGGCCAGACGTGACGCGGCGAAGGCGCGGAGATCGTCGAGATCGACCGGTTGATCGCCCGCCGGTTCGATCACCGCCTTGACCTGTTGGCCCCACTCGGGGTCGGGGATCCCGAACACCGCGGCATCGCCGACGGCAGGATGCTCGACCAGCACCGCCTCGATCTCGGCCGGGTACACGTTCGACCCGCCCGTGATGATCAGGTCGACGCGTCGGTCCGCCAGGAACAGGTAGCCGTCGTCGTCGAGCCATCCGATGTCGCCGACGGTGAACCGCCCGTCGGGCAGCCGGATCGAGTCGGTCTTGTCCGGGTCGCCGTAGTACTCGGGGGCACCGTCGTCACGTCGGCAGTAGATCGTGCCGATCTCACCCGGAGGCAGGTCGTTGCCGTCGTCGTCGACGATCGAGTACTCGATCCGCGCCGAGGCCTTGCCGACCGTGCCGGGGTGGGCGAGCCACTCGTGGCTGTCGCAGATCGCCGGGCCGGCACCCTCGGATGCGCCGTACATCTCGTAGACCACCGGGCCGAACCAGTCGATCATCGCCCGCTTCGCCCAGTCGGGACACGGGGCGGCCGTGTGCAGGATCCACTGCATCGACGACACGTCGTAGCGGTCACGAACGTCCTCGTCGAGCTTGAGCATGCGGACGAACTGGGTCGGTACCATCGCCGCCGACGTGATCCCGTGCCGTTCGATCGCGGCCAGCGTCCCCTCGGGTGTGAAGCGCGGTTCGATCACCACGGGGACACCGGTCGAGAGCGACGCGGCCATCGCCGCCATGCCGAGGGCGTGGTACAGCGGCGTCGACACGAGCGTGACGCCCGCGGGTGGCATCCGCACGAGCCGCCCCCACCCGCCGTAGAAGCGAGACCAGTCGCTCGCGTTCCCATCGGTGTCGGACCGGGTCACCCCCTTGGACCGACCGGTCGTGCCGCCGGTGTAGAGCAGTGCCGTGCCGACGCTTCGTTCGGTCGGCACGTCGTCGCCGGCAGCGTCGAGCCACGACTCGTAGTCGTCGCCGACCTGGATGATGCGATCGCGGAGGTCGCCCGCTGTCTCGGCGGTCTCGGCTGCCGCGGCACCGGGCCCGGTCGAGGAGCGCGGGCTCGGTCACGATGAGTTCGGCGCCGCTGTCGATGAGCAGGGCAGCCAGCTCACCCGCCGTGAGGTGCCAGTTGAGCGGAACGTAGCGGGCTCCGGCACGAGCGTTGCCCATGATCAACTCCGGCCACTCGGCACGGTTGTGGAGGAGCACCGCCCAGATGCCACCCTCGCCCACGCCTTCCCCGTCGAGCGCGTTCGCCACCTGCCGGGCCCGGCGCTCCAACGCTGCCCAGGTGAGCGTTCGGTCGGGGGTGGTGACGGCCACGGCGTTCGGCTCGGTGCCGTCGACCAGGCTCGCACGCTGTGTGGACATGGCCGCACGCTACGACCGGACCCCGGCGCCGAACGAGGCGTCGCCGGCGGCCGGGTCCGCGGGCCGCGTCGTGTGCCGCTCAGCTCGGGACGGCGTCGGTGAGCATCCGGCGGCGGCTCAGGAAGTCCTCCCGGTTGACGTAGCAGCCGCAGAGGTGGCGATGCCCGGTGTAGCCGAGTCGGCCGTGCAGCACACGCCAGTTGTCGAACACCAGCGCATCGCCGGGGCGGTTCACGCGCCGCCATTGCAGCCGCTCGTCGTTGACGCGGCGCTCGAACGCACGGAGCGCGTCGTAGAACCGTCGCATCTCGTCGATCGGGAGTGAGAACGGGGCGCGGTCGGCGTTGTTGAACGACACCTGCTCGAGCACTCCGTCGGAGCCATGGCGGAACACCGGGCGGTCGGCGCGCAGATGGACGCCGTCGCCGACGTACCGGCCGGGAACCTCGATGTTCGACAACACGTCGTACAGCTCGGGTTCGGCCACCCGGAGCTGGGCGGCGACGCGGAACCCGTCGACCATCGTCGACTCGCCGCCGGTGCCGTCGAAGGCCAGACAGTGCAGGAGTTGCAGGCCCGGTGCGTCCTCGCTGTAGGTGCCGTCGGTGTGCGGGCGCAGGGTGTGGTTGGTGTACGCCGTGTCGGCGCGGGACAGGTCGGCCTGGAATTCCCACATCCCTCCGAAGATCGTCTCGCGTACGTACCCGATCCGGCGAGCGAGCGCCTCGGTCGCGGCCATCGTGGTCGGGGTGCCCGAGACGATGCAGAACCCGAATCGGGCGATGCGGTCGAGCCACTCGGCCGCTGCGGCGTCGTCGGTCATCACGGCGTCGTGTTCGACGACCGGCCAGTCGTCGAGGATCGACTCGCCGTCCCACAGCACGCGCTCGACTGCGATCGAGTCGTCGGACCTCGTGGGGTGCCGGTGGGTTCGGAGGAAGTCGACGGGGATCTCGGCGCGCGGCTGGTCGTCGCGGTCCCAGGTGATCGTCAGGCGGTCACCGGTCACCGCCGTCCCGGTGGCTGCGAGATCGGGTGCCAGACCGGCCGTGTACACCTCGCGCTGGTGGGTCTGTGGATGGATCGTGGTGTCGTCGTGCGAGTGGTCGCGGAGCCAGATCCACAGGTGCTCGCTCTCGTGCCCGTCCGACCAGTGGATGCGGAGCAGGTCGGCCTCGGGGATGAGCCGTTCGATCGTCGTCGTCACGCTCGCCAGTCAACCACCTGGGATGAGCCGCCGGGACATGACCGCGGCCCCGCCCACCCGCGATGCGAGACTTCGCACATGGGCCGCCGGTACGAGTCTCGGCCGGTCGTCGGGTGCGGGCCGTCGGGATCGCCGCGGCGGTCGTCGTGGGTGGCGTGATGACGGTGGTGGCGTTCGCCTTCGGGCGGTGTGACGCCTTCGGTGGAAGCTGTCCCGCCGATCCACCGTCGATCTTCGATGACGACGTGTTCGGCATCGCCGCGGTCGGTGCGGCACTGGTCGTCGGTGTTCCCGTCCTCCTGTACGGCGATCGAGGCCGGCCCAACTGGAGGAACGCGTTGTTCTCCGCTGCGTCGGCCGGTCTCGTGGTCGGCTTGGTGGCTCGGACATCGGCCCACGGTTGATCGACCGTGGCCGGCCGAACAGGTGGCCGCCCGTTCGCTGCTCGACCGCTCCCTCGGGCCGACCGATCTGCTCGCCGCGCTGCGAGTCGAGGGTCCGGGCGACGCCGTCTGAGCGCATCGTCGCATCGTCGCAGCGGCGCCGACCGCCCTACGGTTCGGGCATGGCCACCGAGCAGACGGGCAACCGCGTCGAATACGACGAGTTCTCGATGTTCCACGAGAACGCGTCGGAGTACGGGCTGCCGTACGACGGCCCGCCGTCGGTGGAGCGCACGGCGACGACCGTTCGCGACGGTCGGCGGATCAGCACACTTCGCTGGGGATCCGCTCCCGCCGAGGTGGTGCTCATCCACGGCGGTGCCCAGAACGCCCACACCTGGGACACCGTCGCACTCGCGCTCGGTCGGCCGTTGATCGCGCCGGACCTGCCCGGTCACGGGCATTCCGACAGCCCGGCCCCCGGCGTCGGCACCCGCCCCGACGCGAACGCCGCCGATCTGGCGGAGGTGATCGACGATCTCGCACCGGTGGCCCGGCTCGTCGTCGGCATGTCGCTCGGCGGCTTGACGGCGATCGCGCTGGCGGCCGTTCGCCCCGACCTCGTCCGGCGACTCGTGCTCGTCGACATCACACCGGGCGTCACCGGTGACAAGGCGAAGGCGATCCACGACTTCGTGCGCGGTCCGGCCACGTTCCCGAGCTTCGACGATCTCCTGGCACGCACGATCGAGTACAACCCGACCAGATCCGAGAGCTCGCTGCGACGCGGCATCCTGCACAACGCGCTGCAACTCGACGACGGCAGCTGGGTCTGGCGACATCGACGCGACGACTACACGGCGATGGGCGACACCGACGATCCCGAGCAGCGGCCCGACATCACGACGCTGTGGGACGACCTCGAGGCCTCGGCCGCACCGCTGACGCTCGTGCGGGGCACCCGGGAGCAGTCGGTCGTCGACGACGCCGACGTCGCCGAGCTCGTTCGTCGGCGGGCCGACGCCACCGTCGTCGAGGTCGACGCCGGACACAGTGTGCAGGGCGACGCCCCGCTCGAACTCGCCCGCATCATCGACCAGGCCGCCACCGAAGGAGCTGCACCGTGACCATCGACTACGAATCCGACTACCCGAGCTTCACCTACGACCGCCCACGCGACGGCGTGCTCCGCATCACGTTCGACGGGCCAGGGCTCAACGCCGTCGATGTCGCGGCACACCGCGACATCGGTGACGTCTGGTTGGCCGTCGACCGTGACCCCGACGTGCAGGTCGCCGTCCTCCAGGGCGCCGGCAAGGGCTTCTCGGCCGGCGGCAGCTTCGAGCTGATCGACGGCATGATCAACGACTACGAGATTCGAACCCGGGTGATGCGCGAGGCGCGCGACTTGGTGTGGAACGTCATCAACTGCTCGAAGCCGATCGTGTCAGCGATCCACGGCCCGGCGGTCGGCGCCGGACTCGTGGCGGGCCTGCTGGCCGACGTGTCGATCGCCGGTCGCAACGCACGCATCATCGACGGTCACACCCGCCTCGGTGTCGCAGCCGGCGATCATGCAGCGGTGTGCTGGCCGCTGCTCGTCGGCATGGCGAAGGCGAAGTACTACCTCCTCACGTGCGACACGCTCAGCGGGGAGGAGGCCGAGCGGATCGGGCTCGTCTCGCTGTGCGTCGACGACGATCGGGTGCACGACGAGGCGCTCGCCGTGGCCGACAAGCTGATGTCGGTCTCGCCGTCGGCCGTGCGCTGGACGAAGCACTCCCTCAACCACTGGTACCGCGCAGCCGGCCCGGCGTTCGATGCCTCGCTGGCGCTGGAGTTCTACGGTTTCGGCGGCCCCGACGTCGCGGAGGGTCTCGCGTCCCACCGTGAGAAGCGGGCAGCGAACTTCACCGGGACCGACGTCGGAGTGAGCGGTCGATCGGCCGTGCCGGCGGAAACAACCGCAGCCCTCGCCGGGTTGAATGAACCATGAACACGCTCGTCGCTCTGCCCGATTCGTTCCCCGCCACACGCGATGCGCTCCAGCGGGTGGCGGTGCACATCGTCGCCCGGGCACGATCGCAGGCGACGGGCCGTTTCGGTCTCCGTGCGACCGTCGGTGGGTTCGGAACGCCCGAGTTCGGTGACGACGTGACGCGGGTACGGGTGTCGGGCGCGCTGCTCGTGCGGGAGACCGGCGGCACCGATGGTGCCACCAGTGCCGCGACCTCGATCGACGGAGCGAGCCTCGACGACCTCGCGCGGCTCGCACGGGTCGATCTGGGCGCCGACCTCGACGTCGGTCACGACACGCCACCCCTCGGCGATTCGGGAGCGCGGCTGGCGGTCGACACGCCGGCTGCGATGGCGCTCGCCTCCTGGTATTCGGTCGTCGCGGCAGCGCTCGACCGCGTGGTCGAGCAACTGCCCGCCGAGGCATCACCGACGCTGATCCAGGTCTGGCCCGAGCACTTCGACGTGGCGCTCGACGCAGCCGCCACACCCGACCGGCGCGCCAACCTCGGCGGATCGCCCGGAGACGGCTTCCACGCGGAGCCCTATGCCTACGTCGGGCCGTGGACCGATGACCGGCCGGGCGACGCAGCGTTCTGGAATGCGCCGTTCGGGGCGGTGCTCGGCTACGACGACCTGGTCGGTGACGACGACCCGGTCACCACGCTCGCGGCGTTCTTCCTCGACGGGATGCACCGACTCGCCGGCTGATCGGCGCGACCGCACCTCGGCGTGCGGTCGCCGTTGCCGACGGGTCAGACGGTGACGGGCTCGTCGACGAGGCTGGTCGAGGGCACCGACCGCAGACCGCCGGTGCGGAGTTCGGCGAGCGCCGGAACCGGGTCGGGGTCCTGGAAGTAGCGGTCGTCGGCGTAGTCGGGTTCGGAGGCGGTCGGATCGTCCGCCCACCACGACGCCTCGAGTGCGATGCCGTTGGGGTCGGTGAAGTAGATCGAGCGCATCATGCCGTGGTCGACCACGTCGGTGACCTCGGTGCCCGACGCCTCGAGGCGACCACGCAGCTCGATCAGCGCGTTCTCGTCGGGGAGGTCGAGCGACAGGTGGTCGAACTGGCCGGCCCGCTCGTCGAACACGCCGGCCGGTTTGGCGATCATGTTCGTGTCGTGCCCGATGTACTCGAAGAAGGCCACCGAGTGCGACGGGCCGAACGAGAAGAAGTAGTGCCGGAACGTGTCGGTGCCGATGGTGGCGACGAGCGGTGCACCCATCACGCCGTGCCAGAACCGGACGGTCGCGTCCATGTCGTTGGTGATCAGGGCGAGGTGGTTGAGGCCCTGCCACGGCACGGGGAGTTCGATCGGCGTCATGGGTTCTCCTGTTCGTTGTGAGCGCAATCATAGCACGCTCGCTCCGATCGGCCGTTCGTGTCCTGCGTAGTGTCGTGCCCATGGAACTCTCGACGATGACCTACGAGGTGCGCGACCGCGTGGCGCACGTTCGCTTCACTCGCCCCGAGGGCGCCAACGCCGTGAATCCGGCGTTCTCCTCCGATCTACGCGCGGTGATGGTCGCGATCGAGTTCGACGACGCCGTGAAGTCGGTGGCCGTGACCGCCGAGGGCAAGGTCTTCTGCGCCGGGGGCGACCTCAAGCTCTTCCACGAGGCGGGCGACCGGGTCGACTCGTTGGCCTCCGACATGCTCGTCGACTACCACGGCGCGATCTACAAGATGAATTCGATCCCCAAGCCGTTCGTCGCCGGTGTGCGCGGGGCGGCCGGCGGCGCTGGGCTGTCGTTGATGAGTGCGTTCGACCTGGTCGTGTCGGGCGAGTCGGCCAAGTACACGATGGCGTACACCCGCGCGGGCGTCACTCCGGACGGCACCTCGTCGTACTTCGTGGCTCGACACATCGGTCTGCGCCGCATGCTCGACCTCACGCTGACGAACCGCGTGCTCGACGCGACCGAGGCCGAGGCATGGGGCCTCGTCAACCGGGTGGTGTCCGACGACGACGTCGACACGGCTGCCACCGAGCTCGCCCAGCAGCTCGCGGACGGGCCGGCCTGGGCGACCGGACACGCCAAGCGGGTCGTGTACCACGGCTACGAGAACTCGCTCCCTGCCGCGGGCGAGTTCGAGGGCGTGGTGATCGCCGAGTCGATGGGTCGTCACGACGGGCAGGAGGGCATCGCCGCGTTCGCCGAGAAGCGCCGGCCCGAGTTCACCGGCGACTGAGGCACCGACCTCGGGCGCGTCAGAACACGATCACGCTGCGGGCTTCGGTTCCCTTGCGCATTGCGGCGTACCCCTCGTTCACCTGCTCGAGATCGATCCTGGCGGCGACGAGCTCGTCGAGCTTGAGCCGACCTTGCAGATAGAGGTTGGCGAGCATCGGGATGTCGCGCTTGAAGTTGTTCGAACCCATCATCAGGCCCTGGAGCCCGCGGCCCTGCAGCAGCATCAACGTGCCGGGCAGCTCGATGTTGGCACCCATGGCCGGCAGGCCGACCAGGTACGCGGTACGTCCCGGCCGGATCATCGAGAAGGCCTGCTGGGCGGTCGCCGGGAGCCCGATCGCCTCGAACGCCGTGTCGACGCCGCCACCGCTCAACTCGCGCACGGCAGCGACCGCGTCGGTGTCGGAACCGTTGACCACGTCGGTCGCACCGAACGTGGTGGCGAGTGCGAGCTTCTCGGCGTTGAGGTCGACGGCGATGATCCGCTCGGCACCGGCGATCGCCGCGCCCTGCACGATGTTGAGCCCGACGCCGCCGCACCCGATCACCGCGACGGTCGAGCCCGGCCGCACCTGGGCGCCGTTGAAGACCGATCCGACGCCGGTGATCACGGCACAGCCGAGCAGTGCTCCCAACTCGAGCGGCAACTCCTCGGGCACCCGCACGATCGCGTTGCGATGGACGAGCATCTCCTCCGCGAACGCACCCAGTCCGGTCATCTGGTTGACCTCGACATCACCGCGCCACAGCCGTGAACTTCCGTCGGTGCGCTTGCCGAGCGCCTGGCGGTTCTCGCAGAGCCAGGTGTTGCCGACGCCGCACTCCCGACAGTTGCCGCAGAACATCGACAGGCACGACACCACACGATCGCCGGGTGCGAACTCGGTGACGTCGTCGCCGACGGCCTGAACGATGCCGGCCGCCTCGTGGCCGAGCACGGCGGGCAAGGGCGAGGGAAGGTGGCCGTCGATCATGTGCAGGTCGCTGTGGCACAGACCGCACGCCACGGTCTGGATCAGGACCTCGTCGGCGTCCGGCTTCGTCAGCGTGATCTCGTCGATGACGAGTTCGCCGGGTTGGGTCTCCAGGACGGCAGCGCGCATGTTGATCTCCTCGTGATGGTGGGTGGGTCAGCGGTTGAGGAGCACCGGGATGTTGCGCGGGCCACGGATCTGCCCGTTCGCCCAGGTGGTCTCCGTGTGGGTGTCGAGCTCGTAGTCGGGGAACGCGCGCAGCCATTCCTGGAGCGCGACGGTCAGTTCGAGGCGGGCGAGGTTCGAACCGAGGCACCGGTGGATGCCGAGCCCGAACGCGACGTGACGGTTCTCCGCACGCTCGATCCGGAACTCGCCCGCATCTTCGAATGCCGCCGGGTCGTGGTTCGCCGCCGGGAACGTGAGCAGGGTCTGCTCACCCGCTCGCACGGGGCACCCACCCACCTCGGTGTCGGCGATGACCTTTCGGCCCATCGTGACCGGCGCGTAGTAGCGCAGCACCTCCTCGGTCGCGGTGTTCCAGAGCATGTCGTCGTTCGGCACGGCGACGAGGGCGCCCCGCTGATCGGCATGCCGGCCGAAGTGCCACAGGCCCGATCCGATCGCGCTCCAGGTGGTGTCGATGCCGGCGATGATCTGCAGACCGACGTACCCCTTCTTGAGCTCCATCGAGACCGGCTCGCCGTCGATCTCCGCGTGGGCGATCAGGGTCAGCAGGTCGTCTTTCGGGTCGAGCAGGCGTTCGTTGAGCTTCTGCTCGTGGTAGGCGTCCATCTCCTCTTGGACCTGCTGTTTGACGGCATTGTCGCGTGGACCGATCTGGAAGTTGCGGAAGATCCAGTCGCGGAACATGTCGGCGTCCGATTCGGGGACACCGAGGAGCTGGCAGATGCCGTGCACGGGGATGTGCTGCGAGTACTGCTCGGCCGCGTCGGCTCGTTCGGCACCGTCGAGGTCGGCGATGAGCGATCGGCAGAACTGCCGGAGGTCGTCTTCCATCAGTGCGATCTTCTTCGGGCTGAACGAGGGCAGCAGCAGGCGGCGATGAGCGTGATGGTCGGGAGGGTCGGACGTGATCGGCGGCGCCGGCCGCCGCGGTGCGTCGGGGCGCGCCACGCTCACGAAGATCGACGAGAAGTGCTCGGTGTCGTGGGCCACCTCGCTGACGGCCTCCATCGTCACCGGCATGTGGGCGCGGCCGTAGCGTTCGGTGGTGGCGACCGGGCACTGCTCGCGCACCTCGTTCCAGATGTCGATCGCGTTCGGACCCCACTGGTCGTCGAGCCAGTCCCAGTCGTTGACCCAGTCGGTCACCGGTGCGAGGTCCTGTTCGTCGGTGTCGTACGCCATTCGCCGTCCCCTTTCAGCAGCGGTCAGCGTAGACGGGTGCGGTCAGCGGCGTCGTGCCGGGTCCTGTCGGTAGAAGTCGGCGAGTCGCCGGTACACCCTCGGATGACGCTCGCGGAGTTCGACGGGCCGCGTGAAGAACAGCTCGCTGGTGACGGCGAAGTACTCGGCCGGGTTGGTGGCGCCGTATCCGCGGACGAGTCCGTCGGTGCCGCGTCGGCGCAGCCGCCGGTAGTTCGTGCCCAGCGTCTGGATCCACGCCGTCTCGTCGTCGCTGGTCGGGAGCGGTGGCATGCCGTCGGCCGCTCCGTCGAGCTGGTCGAGCTTGTGCGCGAACTCGTGGTAGATCACGTTCACGCCCCGATCGGGATCGGCCACCTGGCGGGCGGCCGTCTGCCAGTCGAGCAGGACCGGGCCCCGTCCGTGGCCCGACTGACCCGCCAGATACTGGGGTCCCGACGTGCACGACACCGCGGGCCGGACCGGGCTGGGCGCCGCGCGTGACGATCGTGCGGGCGTGCACGATCACGGTGCGCACGTTGAGGTACGGGTACGTCGCGGTGTCGAACCCGGCGGTGAGCAGGGCCGCGTGCGCGGCGATCGTGTGGATCATCGCGTCGGTGACCGCGACGTCGCGCGCTCCTTCCCACCGCGTGTTCGTCATCAACCGCTCTCCGTGCACGAGGAAGCGTTCCTGCTCGTCGGTCGACAGTCGCCCGAACTCGGCCGGTGCGGCGGCGCGGAGTTCGGGTCGGGTCCCAGCACGCACCGTGTCAGTGTGCCGCCCGGTGCGACCGACCGGGCCGCCCTCGGGAGAGATCGGGCCGAAAACCGGTGGGAACCACCGACGCGAGCTGCGAGCCTGAGGATCGGACATGTCGTCGCGACCGCACCACTCGGGCCACTCGCATCGCGAGCGGGGAACCGCCGGTGTCGACGCGCGCCGGGCGATGCTCGAGCGCACCGTCGGCGTCGCCCCGTTGGCCGTCCCCGACTCGCTGCCGATCGCCGATCGGGCCGACGAGCTCGTGGCCGCGATCCGGGACCACCAGGTGGTGATCGTCGCCGGCGAGACGGGTTCGGGCAAGAGCACCCAGCTCCCGAAGCTGTGCCTGCTCGCCGGTCGTGGCGTCGAGGGGATGATCGGCCACACCCAGCCGCGGCGCGTCGCGGCGCGCACCGTGGCCGAGCGAGTCGCCGAGGAGATCGGGACCACGCTCGGCGATGCCGGTGGGATACACGGTGCGCTTCGACGATCGTGTCGGCGACGGCACCCTGCTGCGGGTGATGACCGACGGCATCCTGCTCAACGAGCTGCAGCGCGACCGGCAGCTGCGCCGCTACGACACGCTGATCATCGACGAGGCGCACGAACGCAGCCTCAACATCGACTTCATCCTCGGCTACCTGAAGCAGCTGCTGCCGCAGCGCCCGGACCTCAAGGTCATCGTCACGTCGGCGACGATCGACACCGAGCGGTTCGCCGAGCACTTCGGCGCCGACGGCGTGCCGGCGCCGGTGTTCGTCGTCGAGGGTCGCACGTACCCGGTCGAGGTCCGCTACCGCCCGTACGGTGCCGACAACGACGACGACCCCGGCGATCGATCGCGATCAGGTGCGGGCGGTCATCGATGCGGTCGCGGAGCTCGAACGGCAGGGCCCCGGCGACGTCCTGGTGTTCCTCAGCGGTGAACGCGAGATCCACGACATCGCGGATGCGCTGCGGCGCGAGGAACTGCGGGACACCGAGGTGCTCCCGCTCTACGCCCGTCTGTCGTCGGCCGAGCAGCACCGCATCTTCCGAGTCTCATCGCGGTCGTCGTGTCGTGCTGTCGACGAACGTCGCCGAGACGTCGGTCACCGTGCCGGGGGTTCGGTACGTGATCGACGCCGGCACCGCCCGGATCTCGCGCTACAGCCGTCGGCTCAAGGTGCAGCGTCTCCCGATCGAGCCGGTGTCGCAGGCGTCGGCCGATCAGCGGGCGGGGCGCTGCGGTCGCCTCGGCCCCGGCGTGTGCATCCGGCTCTACACGGCCGACGACCACGACGGTCGCGACGAGTTCACCGAGCCCGAGATCCTCCGCACGAACCTCGCGTCGGTGATCCTGCAGATGACGGCGATCGGGCTGGGCGACGTCACAAGGTTCCCGTTCGTCGAGCCGCCCGATCGTCAGGCGGTCCGTGACGGCTACCTCCTGCTCGACGAGCTCGGCGCCCTGCGTGAAGGTCGCGTCGGTGCTCCCCGCAAGCTCACCGACATCGGCCGGCAACTCGCACGACTGCCCGTCGATCCCCGACTCGGCCGCATGGTGATCGAAGCCGAGCGCCACGGGTGCGTGCGCGAGGTGCTGGTGATCGCCTCGGCACTGTCGATCCAGGACGTCCGCGAACGGCCGAAGGACGCGCCCGAGCGAGCCGCCGAACTCCATCGGCGATTCGATGTCGAGGGGTCCGATCTGCTGTCGATCGTCGCGCTGTGGGATCACCTGCGCGAGCGGCAGCGCGAGCTGTCGGGCAACCGGTTCCGTCGCATGTGTCGCGATGAACACCTCAACTACCTCCGGGTGCGCGAGTGGCGCGACCTCTACAGCCAGCTCCGTCAGGTTGCCGGTCAGCTGAAGATCCGGCCGACCGTCGACGAGGCGCACCCCGACCGGGTACATCAGGCGGTGCTGGCCGGTCTGCTCTCGCACATCGGCGTTCGCGACGGCGACGGTCGCGAGTACCGGGGTGCCCGCGACGCGAGGTTCGTCATCGCGCCGGGTTCCGTCCTCGCCCGTCGTGGGCCGAAGTGGGTGATGGCCGCCGAACTGGTGGAGACGAATCGGCTCTGGGCCCGGCGCGTCGCGACGATCCAACCCGAGTGGGCCGAGTCGATCGCTCCACATCTCGTCAAGCGTTCGTACGGCGAACCGTGGTGGGATGCCCGCGCCGGTCGGGCGGTCGTGGCGGAGACGGTGACGCTGTACGGACTGCCGATCGTCGCCGGACGAACGATCGGCGTCGGCCGCGTCGACCCGGCGCTCGCTCGCGAGATGTTCATCCGGCACGCGCTCGTCGCCGGTGACTGGGAGACCCGCCACGACTTCGTGCAGTCGAACGCCCGGTTCGTCGAGCGGGTCGCGCTGCTCGAGGCGCGCGTGCGCCGCATCGATCTGCTCGACGACGACGCGCTGTACGAGTTCTACGACGAACGTCTCGGCGATGACGTCGCGTCGTCGCGCGACTTCGACCGCTGGTGGAAGACCGCCCGCCGTGACGATCCCGAGCGGCTCGAACTCGGACCCGTCGGTGCTCCGCAACCGTGGGGGAATCCGGCTCGACGACTACCCCGACACGATGGACGATCGACGGGGTCGACTACCGCCTGACCTACCGGTTCGAACCCGACACGCCGCTCGACGGTGCCGACCCTGAACGTGCCGCTGACGGCGCTCAACCAGCTCGAACGACGAGGGGCTCGACTGGCTGGTGCCGGGGTACCGGGCGGAACTCGTCGGCCTGCTCATCCGCTCGCTGTCGAAGGACGTGCGTCGTGCGCTCATCCCGATGAACGAGACGGCGGCGGCGGCGTTCGAACGGCTCGGCGAGCCGTCGGGCCGCCTCGTCGACGCCGTCGCCGCGGCGGTTCGGCGACGTCGCAGGGGTGCGACGTGACCGGTGACGACTTCGACGTCGCACGACTGCCCAACCATCTTCGACGCATCTCATCGTGATCGTCGACGACGGCTCGGTGATCGACGCCGGCGACGACCTCGATGCGATCCGCGACCGGCAGGCCGGTTCGACCCGCTCGGCGCTCGCCGGCCGCGGCACCGATCGAGGAGCGGCGCGACATCGTCGTCGTGGGACATCGGCACGCTCGACCAGGTCGTCGAGCAGCGCTGCGGACGACGGCCATGTCGTGCGGGCCTACCCGACGCTGCTCGATCGGGGCGACAGCGTGACGCTCCGCGTGGTCGACAACGAGGCGCTCCAGCGCCGGGCGATGCACGGCGGCGTCCGGCGCCTCCTGCTCATGGCCGCGGCACCGACGACGCCGAACGTCGAACGCTCGCTCGACCGGAGGGCCGCGCTGGCCGTCGCGGCCGGTCCGATCCCCTTGTCCGATCTCGCCGCCGACGCGATCGAGGCTGCGGTCGACGCGGTGATGTCGCAGGTACGAGTTGCCGTGGGACGACGGCGCATTCGCCCGGATCGAACAGGCGGTTCGCGACGGATGCACCTCAGACTCGCCGCCGACGCGCTCGCCGTGGCCGCCGACATCGTCGACTGCCGCGACCGTGTGCTCCAGCGCACGGCCGCCCTGCCGGCCGAGGCGCTGCGTCCGACGGTCGCCGACGCCGAGGCGCACGTCGGGCGGCTCGATCGCGCCCGGGTTCGTCCGACGATCGGGCACCGACCGCCTCCCCGACGTGCATCGCTACGTGCGCGGCATCGAGTACCGGCTCGATCATCTCGGCGGCGACGTCGCCCGCGACCAGCGGCGGATGGCCGAGGTGCGGCCGCTCGAGCGCTCGATCGCCGCGGCACTCGACGGTAGTCCGGGCCGAGATCACGACGTTCGCGAGCGTCGTCTGGATGATCGAGGAACTGCGGATGAGCACGTTCGCGCAGCCGCTCGGTGTGAAGGGCCCGGTCAGCGCCAAGCGGATCCGCCAGTCGTTCCGCTCGATCACCGGCACCCGCCTCGACTGAACGACCCGACTCGGTTCGGGCCTGACCCGACGGGCTACGACCCGAACGGTTCGCTCGGGATTCCGTACCCTCCGGGGATGACCGAGTCGGGCGCCGCCGTGGACTCGCGGCGAGCGTGGCTGACCGTGGTCGCGGCGTTCTTCTCGTCGGCGGTCACGCTCGGCACCGCCTACAGCTTCGGTGCGTTCTTCGAGTCGATGAGCGAGGAGTTCGACGCCGCGGCCGGAGCCGACCGCGGTGATCTTCGGCATCACCACGTTCACGTTCTTCTGGTTGAGCATCGTCACCGGCCGCATGACCGACCGGTTCGGCCCGCGGGTCGTGCTGGTCGTGGGCGCGATCGCGATGTTCGTCGGCCTGATGCTGACGAGCCGCGTCGACTCGCTCGGCGTGGGCTACGTCACCTACGGCGCCGGCGTCGGCATCGCCGCGGCGTGCGGCTACGTACCGATGGTCGCCACGGTCGGCGGGTGGTTCGTGCAGCACCGAGCGCTCGCCGTCGGACTCGCGGTGGCGGGCATCGGCGTCGGCACGATGGTGATGTCGCCACTGTCGGCGGCGATGATCGACCGCTACGGCTGGCGCGACACGTACGTGGTGTTCGCGATCGGCGGCGCCGCGGTGCTGCTCGCGTGCGTGCCGCTCGTCGACCGTCCACCCGGCGACGGCTCGCCGCAACCGTCACGGTTCGGCGACGCGCTGCGCAGCCCGGTGTTCCGCCGGGTCCACCTGTCGGCGTTCGCGCTCGGGCTCGCCCTGTTCGTCCCGTTCGTGTTCGTCGGCCAGTACGCGAAGGAACGCGGGATCGACGCGGTGCAGGCCGCCGTGCTCGTCGGGGTGCTCGGCGCGTCGAGCGTGCTGTCCCGCGTCGGGTTCGGCTCGCTGGTGACGCCGGTTCGGCTCGTTCCGCCTGTACCGGGCCTGCTTCGTCATCCACGGCCGTCAGCTTCGTGATCTGGTTGGTCGCCGGCTCGTCGTACGCCCTCCTCGTGCTGTTCGTGCTCGTGCTCGGCGTCGGCTACGGCGGGTTCGTCGCGCTCAGCCCGATCCTGATCTCCGACCGGATGGGCGTCGCCGGGCTCGGCTCGATCCTCGGGTTGCTCTACACGGCACCGGGACTCGGAGGGCTGCTCGGCCCACCGGCCGCCGGCTGGCTGATCGACCGCACCGACACGTACCGGTGGGCGATCGTCGCCTGCCTGGTCGCTGGCGAGCGTGTCGGTGGCGCTGCTGTCGGGCCTGCCCGTCGACGACGTCGGCCGGCTCGAACGTGCCGACGACGCCAAGGGCTGACTCGCGTCACGCCGTCGGTCGTCGCGTATCGCGAGGATCACGTCGACGACCTCCTCCTCGTCGTCGGTGATCGTGATCAGGTCGCGGTAGTCGCGCCCGTCCGCGAGCGACTCGAGCACGGGCCACACCGGATGCCGTTCGGTCCAGTACTCGCTGGCCGAGGAGCACCATCGGCGACGGCGGACCGAACGACGCGTAGTGGTTCTGGGCCGCGTCCTGGAAGATCTCCTGGATCGTGCCGGCGCTGCCGGGGGCGAAGACCACGCCGTGGGTCGCGATCGCGAGCAGGCCCTCCTCGCGCACGCTGTTGGCGAAGTACTTGGCGATCCTGGTGGCGAAGGCGTTCGGCGGCTCGTGGCCGTACATCCACGTCGGGATGCCGATCGACTCGAGGCGACTCCCGGCTGCGGGCAGCGGCCAACGGTCACGGACCGTCGAACGCCCGGTCGAGCCAGTCGTGGTCCGCGTACTCCTGCCCGGCCGGAGCGCCGTCGGGACGAGGTGCGAGCACGTCGATCGCGGCGACCATCGCATCGTCGTCCGGCACGTTGGCGAACCAGGCCCCGAGGTGTGTCGCCTCCATCGCGCCGGGGCCGCCACCCGAGAGCATCAACCGACCGGCGCGGGTCAACGCCCGTGCGACGCGGGCGATCGACGCGTAGGTCGGATCGCTGCGTTCGAGGCCGTGGCCACCCATGATCGCCACGGGACGGTCGCCGTCGATCTCGTCGTGCAGCGCCTCGGTGATCGAGTGGTCGTGCAGTCGCCGGGCGAGGCTCTCGTCGATCATCTCGGGGTACTGCCTCCCGGTCGCGACCCAGTGCCGGTAGACGCGAGCGTCGTAACTCGCCTCGTAGCCGTTCCCCGTCGCCGGGTCGAACCCCGCGAAGATCTCCTCGGGCGTGTACAAGCGTGCCGCGATGTGCCGGATACGGGCGCACGTCGGGATCGCGGATGACGGTGGCGCCCGTGGTCGTGAGGTAGCCGGCCTGCGCCGGGGTCAGCTCACACGCCAGGAACAGGCAGCCGCGGAACGAGCCCGACTCGAAGCCGCCGACGTCACGGAGATCGAGCGCCTGGAACGCGGCGGGTGGGCGGTCGCCGCCCATCTCCACCCACCGGGCACAGCTCGCGAGGTCGTCGATTTCGATCACGGCGAGAAGCTACCGAGCATCGACAGGCGTGTGTGACCGTCGGCCGGTGCGATCGGCGACGAGCAGGCCCGTGCGAACGACGTCGCGGTCGACATCGATCATCCCGCCTTCGGCACCGACACCGCCAGCGGGATGCCGATCCGGCTCGGCGCGGCCCCGAACGTGCCGTACCGCGCCTCGCCCGGCCTCGGCCAACACACGCTGGAGGTCGTGTCCGAGCTCGGCTTCTCCGACCACGAGGCGGGTGCGTTGGCTCCCGGCGGGGTGCTCGGCGAGCCGCCTGACGGCTGAACGCCTCGCTCAGAGACGCCGGACGAACCGATCGGCGTCGCCGTCGTACTCGAAGCCGACCCGACCGAGGTAGCCGCGGTGGGCGTCGTTGCCGCCCTGCGCGGTGACGACGTCGATGCCGGCGGTTCGGAACACGCGGGCGCCGTCGCCGAAGAGCCACCGACCCAGGCGGGAGTCGCGGTACGCCCGCAACACGTAGTCGAGCCGGACGTCGAGGCGGTCGCCGGCACGGTCGCCGAGCAGGACGCCGGCGGGGAGGCCGTCGCGGGTCAGGACGAGCGCGAAGTCGGGCTCGGCGTCGGCACGGTACTCGGGCTGGAACGTGGCGATGTCACCGGCGTGGTGCGCCAGGAAGTCGGCGAGGAACGGCGAGTCGGTCGGCACCACGACCGCACCGAGGTCGCGTCGTCCGCCCAGTTCCCGGGTCAGGAACCAGATGTTGAGGCACGCGATCGACGACGTTGGTGATCACGATCGGGACCGAGCCGATCAGCAGGCCGTAGACGACGAACGTGACCGATCCGGCGAGCGAGATCGTTCGCAGCCGCACCACCGACGTCATCGCCAGCGAGGTGACGACGAGCGCGGATGCGACGTAGCCGATCAGCTCCTGCCACTCGAACGTCATCGGCCCTGGAGGCGGGCGACGACCTCGCCGAACTCGCGGACCGTGTCGGCGATGATGTCGGCGACGGGTCGCACCTCGTCGATCCGGCCGGCGACCTGCCCGACAGCGCGATCGCCGCGTTCATGTCGCCACCGAAGTAGAGCGCCTGGGCGTCGCCGAAGTCGCCGAACACGTTGTGCTCGGCGTCGACGAGCGCCTCGGTGCGATCGGTGCGCAGCGCCCGGAGCGCGGGGGAGTGGCGCTGGTTGAGGAACAGCGTGTCGGTCTCGGCCGCGTCGACGATCGCCTGCTTCCAGTTGTCGTGCACCGGCGACTCGGCCGCCGACACCATCCGGGTGCCCATCTGCACGCCTTCGGCGCCGAGCGCGAACGCGGCGGCCATCGTGGCGCCGTCGGTGATGCCGCCGGCGGCGATGATCGGCACGTCGACCTGCGAGCGGATCGAGCGGCAGCAGCACCATCGTCGACACCGGCGTCGGGCTCTTGAAACCGCCGCCCTCGCCGCCTTCGACGACGAGGCCGTCGACGCCGGCGTCGACCGCCTTCAGCGCGGCCGCGAGCGTCGGCACGACGTGGTACACGGTGAGCCCGGCGTCCTTGAGGATCGACGTGTACTTCGTCGGCGATCCGGCCGACGTGGTGACGAACTGCACGCCCTGGTCGATCACGAACTCGGCGATCGCCGGGTCGCGGACGAAGGCCTGGGCGATGTTCACGCCGAACGGCCGGTCGGTGAGGTCGCGCATCTTGCGCGATCTCGTCCTTCACGGCGTCGAGCTCGCCCGACGACGTCTCGATGATCCCGCACGCCCCGGCCCCCGACACCGCCGACGCGAGCTGCGAACGGGCGATCCAGCCCATCGGCGCCTGCACGATCGGGATCGCGACGCCGAGGTCGCGGTGACACGGTTGTCGAACGGCGGCAGGCAACGGAACGCTCATCGGGAACACCGTACGCCGGGCGTCCGGGATGGGTCGATCGAGGCTAACGAGGGTCGGGCCTTGAGGCACTTGGTACCGCATTGGCTTGCATCGGCGACCCGAATGTGTGCAAGCGTTTACCATTCGGACTGGGTCACCGGCTCCGTCCATCGGAGAGCGGCTGCTCG
The DNA here is from genome assembly GCA_963827775.1 of uncultured Acidimicrobiaceae bacterium. Taxonomy (GTDB): domain Bacteria; phylum Actinomycetota; class Acidimicrobiia; order Acidimicrobiales; family Ilumatobacteraceae; genus Ilumatobacter. The sequence continues at coordinate 188,635 of CAWHCI010000019.1, forward strand.
CGGGCCGTCACTGAGCTTTCTGCGCCTGCGTGGAGGGGGAGAAGCACATCGAACATGAAGCGAAACTGGAAACGACCAGTCGTAGCGGTCATGGCGCTGTCACTCGTGGCAGCGGCGTGTGGCGGCGACGACGACGACCGGCCGAGCCGGCCGAGGAGCCGACGGCCGAGAGCACGGCCGAGGCAACCGCCGAATCGACCGCCGAGGCAACCGCCGAATCGACCGCCGAAGGACGGCAGAGGCGCCGCCGGCGAGAGCCTGCTCGACGGGCTCATCCCGTGCGAGCACCAGTACGACGGCAAGACGGTCAGCATCTTCTCGCCGGTCCGAGACAGCGAGAACGACCCGGCGACCGCCGACTTCGTCGCCGGTTACGACCCGCTGGCCGAGTGCACCGGCGTCGAGATCGTCTGGCAGGGCACCGACCAGTTCGAGACCGAGATCAACGTCCGCCTGCAGGGTGGCGATCCGCCCGACGTCATCGACTACCCGCAGCCCGGCCTGATGGCCAACCACGTCGCCCAGGAGTTCCTGGTCGCGCTGCCCGACGATCTCGCCACCAGCACGGCCAACGACTTCATCTCCGGGCTGGGACTCGTACGCCACGTTCGATGGCACCGTGTACGGCATTCCCGGTCGCTCCAACGTGAAGTCGCTCGTCTGGTACAGCCCGTCAGCGGTTCGCCGAGGCCGGCTACGAGGTCCCGACCACGCTCGAAGACCTGACGGCGCTCGTCCGACCAGATCGTCACCGACGGTGGCGTGCCCTGGGGCATCGGCGCCGAGTCCGGCGTCGCCACCGGCTGGGTGCTCACCGACTGGATGGAAGACTGGATGCTCCGCGTCAACGGTGAAGAGGTCTACGACCAGTGGGTCAACCACGAGATCCCGTTCAACGACCCGCAGGTCGTCGACAGTCGTCGACGCCGTCGGTGCGTATCGTCAAGAACGCCGACTACCTCGGGGGCGAGAACAACGTCAAGGCGATCGCCACGACGAAGTTCCAGGACGGCGGCCTCTGCGTCGCCAGTGGCGACTGCTGGATGCACCGCCAGGCGAGCTTCTACTCGACGCTGTTCCCGGAAGGCACCAATGTCGCCCCTGACGGCGACGTCTGGTTCTTCTACCTGCCGAGCCCGGCCGACGGCCCGAACTACCTGCTCGGCGCCGGCGACATCTACGCCGCCGCGACCGACAAGCCCGAGACGATGGACGTCCTGCGCTACACCGGTTCGGTCGACTACCAGCTGCTACATGGTCAACACTCGCAACGAGCTGTCGCCGCACCTGGCGCATCGTCACGTCTGAAATCGAGGACGATTTGACCCGTGCACTGTCAGAGCTCCAGCTCAGCGCCGAAGTGTTCCGCTTCGACGCCTCCGACCTGATGCCCGGCGCCGTCGGTGCCGGTACCTTCTGGACCGAGGTCACGGCGTGGGTCATCGGTGGCGACACCCAGACCTTCGTCGACAACGTCGAGGCCAGCTGGCCCGCCAGCTGATCCTCGTCCACGAGACGAACGAACACGACCGATGGGGAGGGGCCGGACCTGGCCCCCTCCCCATCGTCGTTCGACGTAGCTTTGGGATCAACTCGAGGAGGTATCGATGGGGGCATTCGTACGAGCATTGCTGACGGTCGCCGTCGCGTTCGCCGGGCTGCGGGGTCTCTGATTGGCTCGATGTACTGGCTCACCAAGTTCCTGCCGAAACGGTGGCAGGAGGGCGCTCGCTACTGGGTCTTCCTCCTCCCGGCTGCGATCGCCGTCGTCGATCGGCCTGCTGATCCCGGCGTTGCGGACCATCTACCTGAGCCTCCTGGACGACAACGGCCAGAGCTATCGTCGGGTTCGAGAACTACCAGACGATCTTCGAGAACACGGGAACCCGTCTGACCGTGTTCAACAGCATGACCTGGGTGATCGCCGGCACGATCTTCACCGTGGTCATCGGGCTCGCCGTCGCCCGCTTCGCCGACAACATGAAGGGTGAGAAGGTCTCAAGACCGCGATCTTCGTCCCCGGGGCGATCTCGCTCGTCGGCGCCGGTGTCATCTGGCTGTTCGTCTACGCCGGGCCGCCGTTCGAGAACGGTCTGCTCAACGCCATCACCGGGCAGCATCCCCGGACTTGCCCGACAACATGGGCGGCGACGGTCAGCGACTCTGGACGCTCGAACGAGGGCTTCGGCGTCTTCGACGCCGCCCGCCTCGGCACCGGGCTTCAACACCTTCCTGCTGATCGTCATCTTCATCTGGACGCAGGCCGGGTTCGCCACGGTGATCTTCAGCGCGGCGATCAAGGGCGTGCCGGACACGCTGCTCGAAGCCGCCAAGGTCGACGGTGCCACCGATCGGCAGGCGTTCTACAAGGTGACGCTGCCGTACATCCAGATCGACGATCATCACCGTCGCGACGACGATCACGTTCGCCGGCTTGAAGGCGTTCGACATCGTTGCTGCCACGACCGGCGGTCGGTTCGGCACGAGCACGATCGCCAACGAGTTCTACGTGACGACGTTCGTGCAAGGCCGCAGCGGGCTCGGTGCGGCGCTGGCCGTGCTGATCTTCGTCCTGGTCATGCCGATCATCGTCTTGAACCGGAAAGCACAGAAGCGAGCAGACGAGATGGTGGGCGCATGACCTCGACAACAGGAACCGACTCACACGCCGGCCGCGACCCCGTCGCGGTCGACACACTCGGCGATGTCGACCCCACAGGACACTCCCGCAAGCCCACGGTCGCCGGCACGGCCAGCCGAGCGCTCGGCTCGAAGATCGGAATCGGCATCGTCGTGGCCCTTGCTGTGCTGTGGACGATTCCGACGTTCGGCGTGTTCGTGTCGTCGTTCCGTCCCGAGAACGAGGTCAAGACGACCGGCTGGTGGACGTTCTTCACCAACCCGGAGGTCACGCTCGACAACTACCGGGCCGTGCTCTCGTCGGCACCGGGCGGACGACAACCTCTGGAAGTTCTTCCAGAACTCGATCATCATCACGATCCCGTCGGTCGCGTTGTCGATCGGCCTCGCGATGCTCGCGGCGTACGCGTTCTCGTGGATCGAGTTCAGGGGACGGGACTGGATGTTCGTCGGGACGGTCGCCCTGTTGATGGTGCCACTGCAGATGTCGTTGGTGCCGATCCTGCAGCTGTTCAGCGGTGGCGCGCACATCGGATCGGTCACGATCTTCCCCGACCTGAACCTGACGGGCACCTACCTCGGCGTCTGGATCGCACACACGATCTTCGGCATGCCGTTCTGCGTGTTCATCCTCACGAACTTCGTCCGAGCCCTCCCTCGTGACATCATCGAGGCCGCCAAGATCGACGGCGCCGGTCACATGACGATCTTCCTGCGGTTGATCATTCCGCTGTCGGTGCCGGCGATCGCCTCGTTGACGATCTTCCAGTTCATGTGGATCTGGAACGACTACCTGATCGCGCTGATCTTCGCCGGCCAGGACAAGGCGCCGATCACCCGCCAGCTCGCCACGCTGACCGGAACCCGCGGCCAGTCGTGGCACCTGCTCACGGCCGCCGGCATGGTGGCGATGGTCGTCCCGATCGCCGTGTTCTTCGCGCTCCAGCGGTACTTCGTCCGCGGACTGCTCGCGGGCGCTGTCAAGGGCTGACCCACTGACCCGCACCGGCGCGACCCGGGTGGACGGTCGCGTCCACCGGCAGTCGCCGTGGGAGGTCGTCGACACACGCTCGCCACCGTCCGGACTCATGCGTGAAGACACGTGCGAGCCATCACGCACCCTACGGTGACGACCATGTCGCTGTCGCCCGCCGCCACCGAACTCGTCGACACCCGCTGGGACGGAGATCGTGCCGGTCCTCCACGACTACATCGCGATCCCCAACGTCAGCGAGGCGTTCGATCCCGACTGGCGCGCGCACGGGCACATGGACGCCGCCGTCGAGCTGATCCGGGCGTGGTGCGCGCGCGGCGATCCCCGGGGCTGTCGGTCGACGTGCACGAGCTCCCGGACCGCACGCCGGTGATCGTGATCGAGGTGCCGCCGGCGGAGGCGGGCCGGTCGACGACACCGTGCTGCTCTACGGCCACCTCGACAAGCAGCCGGAGATGAACGGCTGGCGCGACGGCCTCGGGCCGTGGACGCCGGTGCTCGAGGGCGACCGGCTCTACGGCCGCGGCGGCGCCGACGACGGCTACGCGGCGTTCGCCCCCTGACGGCGATCGAGGCCGTGCACGCCGCCGGTGGGGCGCACACCCGGCTGCGTCGTCCTGATCGAGGCCAGCGAGGAATCGGGCTCGCCCGATCTGCCCGCCTACGTCGAGGCGCTGTCCGACCGCATCGGCTCGCCGTCGCCTCGTGGTCTGCCTCGACTCGGGGTGCAGCGACTACGACCGGCTGTGGGTGACCACCTCGCTGCGCGGCATGGCGACGGCGACACTGCACGTCGACATCGTCGACGAGGGCGTCCACTCGGGTGACGTCCGGGCATGGTGCCGTCCAGGTTCCGCATCGCCCGCACGCTGCTCTCGCGCATCGAGGACGAGCGGACCGGCCGCGTCGGCCTCGACGCCGTCGACGTCGAGATCCCCGCCGACCGTCTCATGCAGGCGGCGGCCACGGCCGACGAGATCGGTCGGATCGCGGATCGGTACCCGTTCGTCGACGGTGCCGGGCCGACCACCGACGATCCCGCCGAGCAGCTGCTGACGCGAACCTGGCGTCCGGCGCTCAGCATCGTCGGCGCCGACGGTCTGCCGCCCACCGGCCGCGCCGGGAACGTGCTGCGTCCCAGCACGTCGCTGAAGCTGTCGTTGCGGGTGCCACCCAACGCCGACGCTGCAGCTGCAGCCACCGAGATGGCCGGAGTGCTCACCGCCGACCCGCCGTACGGCGCCCGCGTCCGCGTGACCGATGTGGAGTCGGGACCGGGATGGAATGCTCCGGCGCTCGCTCCATGGCTCGAGCGGGCGCTCGACGATGCGTCCACACATGCATTCGGACAGCCGGCGCGGCTGTTCGGCGAGGGCGGGTCGATCCCGTTCATGGGCATGCTGGGTGAGCGCTTCCCCGACGCCCAGTTCGTGATCACCGGTGTGCTCGGCCCCGACTCCAACGCGCACGGCCCGAACGAGTATCTCCACGTCCCGACCGCCCGCCGGTTGACCCTGGCCGTCGCCCACCTGCTCGACGACCACGCTCGTCGCAACGAGGGCTGAACGGACCGGATTCCGGTGGCTGCGGCGACGGTCAGCCGACCGATCGTCGGACCGGCCGATCGAACCAGTCGCCGGACGGGATCGGGGTGAGCACCAACCCGTCGCCGTACGCGTAGGCCCACGCGTCGACGCCGCGCCCCGTCGTGATCCGCACCCGCCGGTACAGCCCGTCGACGGCGCTCTCCACGTCGTCGAGGACCTCGAGCGCCTCGTCGATCAGATCCGGGCGCAGCGCGTACGTCCGCCCGACGATCGAGCCGTGCCCCCCGAACACCGCTGCCGGGTAGTCGAGCCCGGTGTCGAACACCGAACCGTCAGCGGTGTCGTCGACGCCGATGTCGGCCACGAAACGTTCGAGCAGCGGCCAGCGAACGTCGCCGGGACGCAATGTGCCGTACACGAACAGCGACGTCGGCGTGTCCGGCCGAGGCACGTCACTTCTCGACGACGTTCTCGCCGTCGAGCTCCTTCTGCACCGACGGCGCCGCCAACCCGATCACCATGCCCTGGGTCGGAACCGGGTCGTTGTGGCAGATGAAGCTCAACTGCCCCTCGAACACGCGCGCCATCGGCATGAAGAGGCCGCCCTCGGTCATCGCGTCGATCGACGGCGTCGCCGTGGCGGATCGCACCCGCCACCCCTGTCGCGCCCGCTCGTCGATCGTTGCGTAGTCGATGCCGTCGATACCCACGATGCGTCCGAGCAGCTCCTCGGGGAGCGCGCCGTTTCGTCGTTCTTCGTTCGGCGCCAGCTGGAACGTCTCGCGTCGTCCGAACTGGCGCGAGAACCGGCTCGTCGCCAGCGCGTTCACCTCGTCGTTCGACGTCAACGCGAGGATCCGGCCGATGCCACGCAGATCGAGGTCGTGCGACGCCTCCTCGGTCAGCACGCTCATCCGGCGCGCCGGGAGCCCGAGCGCGACCGACCGGGTCACGTTGTACGGATCGGTGTCGACCAGCATCGTCTTCACCTCGAGGTCGCGGAGCGCGGTCGCGAGCCCGCGGGCGACGGCATGCGCCCCGACGATCAGCACGCCGTTGGCGTGCGCCTCGGCCAGGTCGAGCCGGCGCGCGATCGGTCCGGCGAGGAAGCCGTACACCACGATCGTGCCGATGATGATGAGGAACACGACGGGGACGATCACCTCCGCGCCGCGGATCCCCTCCTCCTCGAGTCGGAGGGCGAAGATCGCCGACACGGCGGCGGCGACGATGCCTCGGGGCGCCATGGACATGAGGAACACCCGCTCGCGCCACGTCAGCGACGTTCGAATCGTCGACGCGATCACCGACAGCGGGCGGGCGACCAGTACGAGCAGCGCCAGGAACGCGAGCGACGGGAGCGCGACATCCTGGAGTTGGTCGGTCTCGATCCGGGCTGCGAGCAGGATGAAGAGCGCCGAGATCAGCAACGTTCGGATGCTCTCGTTGAACTCCAGCAGGCTGCGCACGGCCGCCGAGTCGCGGCGCGCCAGCCAGATGCCCATCACCGTCACGGTCAGGAGTCCGGCTTCCTCCTGCACCTGGTTGCTGACGACGAACGCGACGATCACGAACGCCAACGCGATCGGGTTGCCGAGGTGATCCGGTATCAGGAATCGGCGCATCGCCTGATCGAGCACGTAGGCCACGAGGAAGCCGATGCCGATGCCGGCGACGAGCGTCAGCCCGACCACGCCGAGAATCGTGCTGAGTGCCTCGCCGGTGTCCTCGGTGAGGGCGACTTCGAACGCGACGAGCGCCGCGGTCGCACCGATCGGATCGATCAGGATGCCCTCCGCCCGCAACATCGGCCCGGTCCGGCCGTTCGGACGCACGAACCGCAGCAGCGGACCGACGACGGTCGGTCCGGTCACGACCAGGACGGCCGCCAGCACCGCCGCGGCGCCGCGGCTGATGTCGAACAACTGCTCGGCCCCCCAGATCCCCACGAAGAACGTGATGACCGCGCCGACCGTGATCAGCCGCCGGACCACGGTGCCGGTCGATCTGAGCTCACGCGGTGGGAGGTCGAGACCACCCTCGAACAGGATCAGTGCCACCGAGAGCGACACGACCGGGAACAAGGTGCCGCCGAGGAACGCGTCGGGGTCGACCACGCCGAAGACCGGTCCCAGCAGCAGCCCGGCGACGAGGAGCAGGATGATCGACGGGACCTGCGTCCGCCACGCCAGCCACTGGGCCAGCATCCCGATGCCGATGATCACCGCGAGCGTGGGCCCGAGGGCAGATTCGGAGGCAGCGAGCAACATGAGTCGACGACGGCGAGTTCAGCCGTTTGCCGAACTCGCCGTATCCGGAAGTTCTAGTCGATGTGCGGGTCGCCGGGGTAGTGCACCGGTCAGACGACCGTCGCCGCCTCGGGCACGTGTTCGTCCATCGAGTGATCGTCCTCGACACGCCCCGGAATCAGCAGGAGTGCTCCGATCACGGCGGCCGCCAACGAGGCGAGCAGCACCCCGAGTCGGGCCGCGGTGCCGACATCTTCCTCACCGAAGGCCAACTCGGTCACGAACAGCGAGACCGTGAACCCGATACCGCCGAGCGCGCCGGCACCGACCACATAGCGAGGTGTCACACCTCGGGGGAGCCTGCCCACCCGCAAACCGACGGCGATCATGGTGAACGCCGAGATCCCCACGGTCTTGCCGACGACGAGCCCGAGGATGACACCCCACGTGACCGAGTTCGTGAACGCCTCGCCGAGTCGATCGGGCGGGATGTAGATGCCGGCGTTGGCGAGCGCGAAGACCGGGACGACCAGGAACGCCGAGTACGGGTGCAATCGGTGTTCGAGCCACTCGACCACCGAGACCGACTCCCGCGCCTGGTCGGCGACGAGGACGGCATTGGTGACGTTCGGGTTCGCGGCGAGCTGATCGGCGTCGACCATGCCGCTGTTCCGGAACGGGGTGACCGGTGCCATCATGCCGAACGCGACGCCGGCGAGGGTCGGGTGGATGTGCGCCTCGTGGAGGCCGACCCAGCAGATCACGCCGAGCATGATGTAGAAGCCGATCCACTGGATCGAGTTCCGGGCGAGCGCGGCCACGGCCACGGCACCGATCGCCAGGGCCAGCCAGTCGTACGAGACACCCTCGGAGTAGAAGACCGCGATCACGAGGATCGCCCCGATGTCGTCGACGATCGCGAGTGCGAGGAGGAAGAGCTTGAGCCATGACGGCGCACGCGAACCGAGCAGTGCGATCACACCCATGACGATGGCGATGTCGGTCGCCATCGGGATGCCCCAGCCGTCCGCGGCGACGCCGCTCGAGTTGATCGACACGTAGATCAGGGCGGGAACGACCATGCCGCCCATCGCGGCGATGATCGGGAGCGCCGCCTGGCGAGGATCGCGGAGCTCGCCCTGGGTGAGTTCGCGTTTGATCTCCAGTCCGACGACGAAGAAGAACAGCACCATAGCGGCGTCGTTGATCCACTCCTTGATGTTGAGCCCGATCTCGAAGTCGCCGATGCCGATGAACGCCTCGGTGGCGAACAGGTCGAAGTAGCTGTCACGCCACGGCGAGTTCGCCCAGACCAACGCGATCGTCGCCGCGATCACGAGCAGGATGCCCGCGCTGGCCTCCTTGTGCAGGAAGTCGCTGAGCGGGCGGATCACCTGCTCTCGGACCGTCCGGACGAACGGTGGGGGAGCAGTGTCGTGCAATGCCACATCGGGGAGTATCGCAGCGGGACCGCCCTGTCGCGCGGCCGGCCACGCCGACCACTGATACCGTCCGGATCGTGCCACCTCGTTTCGAACGGATCACGTTTCCCGGAAGCCAGGACGCCTCGCTGTCGGCCCGACTCGATCTACCGGCGGGACCGCCGCGTGCGTTCGCCCTCTTCGCTCACTGCTTCACGTGCAGCAAGGACATCAAGGCGGCCTCGCGCATCGCCGCCCGCCTGACCGACCTCGGGTACGGCCTGCTCCGGTTCGACTTCACCGGCCTGGGTGCATCCGATGGTGAGTTCGCGAACACCAATTTCTCGTCGAACGTCGACGACCTCGTCGCCGCCGCCCGCTGGCTGCGCGACCACCACGCCGGCCCCCAACTCCTCGTCGGCCACTCCCTCGGCGGCGCCGCGGTCCTGGTGGCCGCGTCGCAGATCCCGGAGGTCGCCGCGGTCGCGACGATCGGTGCACCGTCCGACGCCGGTCACGTGGCGCACCTGTTCGACGGCGCGCTCGACGAGATCGCCGAGCACGGTGAGGCGTGCATCGAGTTGCAGGGTCGGCGGTTCACCATCCGCCGGCAACTCGTCGACGACCTGCGCGACGATCGTGTGACCGCTGCCGCAGCCGAGTTCAACGGCGCCCTGCTGGTGCTGCACTCGCCGGTCGACAACACGGTCGGTGTCGAGCACGCGGCTGCGATCTACGGCGCCGCGAAGCACCCGAAGAGCTTCGTGTCCCTCGACGCCGCCGACCACCTGCTCACCGATGCTGCCGACAGCGAGTACGCGGCGTCGATGATCGGGGTGTGGGCGCAGCGGTACCTCGCCGATCAGAGCGGTGCCGCAGCAGCCCCGTCGGCGTCGGCGCAGGTGGTCGTCGCCGAGACCACCCAGGGGGCGTTCCTCAACCACGTGGTGACCGGGCGCCATCGCTTCCTCGCCGACGAGCCGGTCTCGATCGGTGGGTTCGATGCCGGCCCCGGGCCGTACGACCTGCTCGGTGCCGCGCTCGGCGCCTGTACCTCGATGACGCTGCGGATGTACGCCGACCGCAAACGACTGCCGCTCGACCGGGTCACGGTCGAGGTGTCGCACGACAAGGTGCACGTGAGCGACGCCGCCGACGCCGAGGCGGCGTCACCCACGGGGGCCCGAATCGATCGGTTCACCCGGGTGCTGCTGGTCGAGGGGGAACTCGACGACGACCAGCGGGCGAGTCTGCTCCGCATCGCCGACAAGTGCCCCGTCCACCGGACGCTCGAGCAGTCGTCGCGGATCGTCACCGAGCTCGCGTAGGCGCCGGTCGTCAGGCCTCGGCGAGCGGTGGCTCGGCGGCCACCTTGGGGATGGGCTCGACCTGACCCCGTTGACGTCGCCGATGCATCGCGGCGTTGATCTCCGCGCCGAACAGGTTGAGGATCGCATGCAGGCTGATCCAGCTGAGCAACGCCAGCACGCCCGCGAAGTTGCCGTAGGTCTCGGCGCTCTGCAGTATGCGGCGGGTCAGTGCGGTGCCGGCGAAGTGCAGCGTGGTGTAGAGGCATCCCGCAGAACAGTGCGCCGGCGAGCACCATGCGCCACGTCGGCTCGGCAGAGGTCAGGAATCGGTACATGGTCCCGGTCACCACGATGTTGATCAGCAGTCCACCGAGGATGAGCATCCATTGACCGAAGCGGGGGAGGCCCGCCTGGTCGACCAGGGCGCCGAGCGCGACGGTGCCCACCTGTGCGAGGCCGATGACGGCGAGCCCGATCAGCGCCCGCAGTCGCTTCGTCACGAACTTGGCGCGGTCGTCGATCGGCACCTCCCAGGTGTCGTCGTAGGCCAGCTGCAGCCCGACGAACGCCTTCATCGACCCCCAGAGGGCGGCGCCGAGTCCGATGAACAACGCCAACCAGCTGCCGGTGATGGTGCCGCTCGCGATCTCGTCACCGATGAACGGCACCGACTCGACCGCCGACCCGACCAGGTCGTCGCGCAGGTCGGGCTCGTTCTCGAGCACGAACCCGACGATCGTGCTCGCGGCGAGGAACAGCGGGAACAGCGTCAGGAACCCGTAGTACGTGAGGAACGCAGCGTTGCGACCGGTCTGGTGCCGTCGCATCCCGTCCAGCGTCTCGACGGCGATGTCGACGACGCCGCTGCGGCCCCGGAGTTCGACGACCTTCGGATGGTCGGTGAGCGGCATCAGAGCGTCCAATCGATCGGTGCCTGGCCGTGCGCCACGAGCGCGTCGTTGGCCCGGCTGAACGGTCGGCTGCCGAAGAACCCGTTGTGGGCCGACAGCGGTGACGGATGCGGCGACTCGATGATGGTGTGTCGTTCTCGGTCGATCAACGACTTCTTCTTCCTCGCATGACCGCCCCACAGTACGAACACCACGTGGTCGGGCTTCGCATCGACGACGCCGATCACGCGATCGGTGAACCGTTCCCATCCCCGACCCTGATGCGATGCCGCCTGGCCACCGCGGACGGTGAGCGTCGTGTTGAGCAGCAGCACGCCGCTGGCGCGCCCACGCTTCGAGGTTGCCGTGATCCGGCACCGGAACCCCGACGTCGGTCTGCGAGCTCGCGGTGGATGTTGGCGAGCGACGGCGGGATCCGAACGCCCGGCCGGACCGAGAACGCCAGCCCGTGCGCCTGACCGGGCCCGTGATACGGGTCCTGGCCGAGGATCATCACCCGGGTGTCGGCGTACGGCGTGAGATGGAGGGCGGCGAACACCTGGTCGTGGGGCGGATGCACCGGCGCATCGCGTCCGTTCGGTCGCCGACGAACTGCTGCAGCGTCGCCCAGTAGGGCTCGTCGAATTCGGCTCGGAGTAGCGGGTTCCAATCCGTCGTCACAGTCGATGTGCCTATCATGCGAACGGTGTTCGGTCATCTTCCGAGAGCTCGACTCGCGACGCTGCCGACACCGCTCGAGCGAGGACCGCTGCTGCCCGGTGGGTCACGTCTCTGGGTGAAGCGGGACGATCTCACCGGGCTTGGGCATGGGCGGGAACAAGGCACGCAAGCTCGAGTTCCTGTGCGGGGCGGCGGTCGCCGGCGGGGCTCGTTCGTTGGTCACGGTCGGTGCCGCCCAGTCCAACCACTGCCGAATGACCGCGGCGGCCGGTTCGATCCTCGGGCTGGACGTGCATCTCGTGCTCTCCGGTGACCGGCCGTCGGTCGCGAGCCGGCAACCAACTCCTGTCGACGCTGTTCGGAGCACACGCCCACTTCACCGGTGCCGAGGGCAACCACTGGGGTGAGCTCGAGATCGCACGCGAGGCGCTCACCGACGAGCTCCAGGCGGCCGGCGCAGCGCCCTACACGATCCCGATCGGTGGCTCGACCGCGGTCGGCGCCGTCGGTTACGCCGTCGGGTTCGTCGAGATCCTCGAGCAGTGCGAGGAGCAGGGCATCGCGCCGGCCGCGATCGTCCACGCGACGCTCGAGCGGCGGCACACACGCCGGTCTGGTCGCCGGACAGCGCGCTGATGCACGCCCGCAGCCGCAGGGTTCCCGAGATCCTGGCGATCGGGGTCGCCAAAGGCGTCAACATGGGTCTGCCCGACATCAGCGAGTTGGCCGGTGACACCGTCGACCTGATCGGTGGCGACCCGTCGATCATCGACCGCAACGACGTCCGCGTCGATCGCGAGCTGGATCGGCGACGACTACGCGGTGCCGACGCGCGCCGGCGATGCCGCGATCAGATGGGCGGCACGCCACGGTGGCTGGGTGCTCGACCGCGTCTACAGCGGCAAGGGGCTCGCCGGCCTGATCGGAAACGCCGAGGGCGGGCGCTGGCCGGACGGCAGCGACGTCGTGTTCATCCACACGGGCGGCATGCCGTCGCTGTTCGCACCCGGTGGCGTGCCGGACTGACCGTCGGCCCGGCAGCTCGGCGAGTGCGCCTGGCGAGGTGCCCGGAAGATCAACCCGATCGAAGGAGACCGGCGGGTGTGATCGCGTCGCCGGCCAGCGCGCCGGCCACGACGAAACGCGTCGGCACGACGAAGTCGTCGTCCCATCCTTCCGGCGGCTGATTCCCGGAGGCGCCGGGACCGAACGAGTCGTCGGGTGCCCACTCGCAGCCCTCGGGTGCGAGGATCAGCGCCGATCGCCCGAAGGCCGTCACCGTGCCGTCGTCCTCGAGCGTCCATCCACCGTTCAAGATGGCGTCGACGTCGACGGACGAACGCGCCGATTCGTCGTCGTCGAGCCGTTCGTCCCGTGGAACCGACCAGGGTCCGATGCCGACGTGGCACGCCTGCAGCGCGTTGCGCGGCGACCACCAGCGAGTCGGTATCGAGCCGGAGCCCGGTGTGGTCCCGGATGGTCAAACGGATGTGTGGCCAGACGGCCGAGGTGGGTGCCCCGTGCTTCTCGTCGTACGGCATGGGGTCGGTGTCGCCCATGTATCCGATGATCTGACCGGCGCGTACGGTGGCACCGACCTGGCCGAGCGCCGTGAAGCGCAGCGACGAGTCGGCGTCGGCGTCGGCCGTGCCCGGGTTGTCGTCGTTGAAACCGGCATAGTGGAACGTTCTGCCCGCCGCCGTCGGTCAGCGTGAGCGTCACGGCGCCCGAGACCGGGTCGCCGTCCTCGACCGCGGTGACCACGCCGTCGGCGGCCGCGAGCACCGGTTGCAGCTTCTGGCCGTAGACGATGGCCGATGTGCCCGGTTCGCAGGCGTCGTGCTCGCACGTCCGCGGCGGGGCGACGACCGCGCTGCCGAGCACCGGGAACGCGATCTCTTCCAGATCGGAGGTGCTGCGTTCGAACTCCGGTGGCAGGCCCGACAGGTACTGCAGGCCCGGCGGCGCGAGCGCCAACCTGAACCCGGACGGGTCGCCGCTGATGAACGCCAGCGATCTCGAGCCAGCGACGCTGGTACTCACGAACGGTCAGCCGGTTGCCGAACTGCGGCAGTGGCACCTGGTCCATGAGTTCCGGGTCGCTCGCGGCCTTCGGGTAGTACCAGATGACCGGCACCATCGAGACGTCGCCCTTCCAGGTCCAGAGGATCGACCGGACGTCGGCGAGTGCCCGCTCGTCCTGGACCTCCTTCGGCGCCAGGTAGGCGTGCGGGTAGCCCTGGTAGTTGTTCCACGTGCTGGCGATGTACTGGTAGGCACCCGATGCCCGGCCCTTGTTCGGCGGCACCTCGTAGCGGCCGCCCGACTCCAGCGTGCGGATGGTCAGGAGGATGTAGCCCAGGTCGGCGGGGATGTCGACCCCCAGCCCGGCGGGGGGTGCGGCGGGAAGCTGGGGAGCGGGTACGGGAGGCGGCGCCGCCGGAGCCGCCGTCGTGGTGGTCGGACAGGGGGGCAGCGTCGTGGTGGTCGTGGTCGTCCCCGGCAGCGTGGTGGTCGTCGTGGTCGTGGTGGTTCCCGGCAGCGTGGTGGTCGTCGTGGTGGTCGTGGCTGGTGCGCAGCGCGATGTCGAGGGGGCGGGCCGCGTGGTCGGCGGAACGGTCGTGGGCGCCGGTGGTGCCGTCGCCGTGACCGGCGGTCGTGTCGTCGTCGGCGGAACGGTCGTGGTGGTCGTCGAGGTGGTGGTCGTCGTCGTGGTCGTCGTGGTGGTCGTCGTGGTGGTCGTCGTCGGCGCGGTCGTGGTGGTGGGCGACTCCTGGGCCGATGCCGACACGTTCGGAATCGCGAGCGCGCCGACGAGGAGCGAGCCGATCGCAGCGAGATGTGACGTCCTGGGCACCATGAGTTCTTCGGGATCTTCGGCGTTCGTCTGAAGCCGGTTCCCCAAGCTAACGCCTCCTCACGAGGGGCGTCGGCCGACGGCGGCCCGCGCGCGGCCGAACGTGATCCCGTCGCCGAGGACTCCGGCCGGTAACGTCGGCGTCGATGAGCACGACGCCGGCGCCACAGCGTGACGTGATCCTGGCCGTCGACATCGGGGGGACGAAGTTCGCGACCGGCCTGATGACCGCGCGCGGCGTGCTGCTCGATCGCAGCCGGATCGACGTCGAGCCCGATGTCGGCCCGCAGTCACATCTGGCCGCCCTGGCGGCGATCGTCGCCGAACAACGCGACCGTGCGGAGTCGCAGCACGACGTTCGAGTACGAGCGATCGGGATCGGTTGTGCCGGACCGATCGACCGCAACTGCGAGACCGTGTCCCCGCTCAACATCTCGTCGTGGCGTCGGTTCCCCGCTTCGTCAGCATCTCGCCGACCTCACCGACCTGCCGGTCTACGGCGACCTCGATGCCAAGGCACTCGCGCTGTCGGAGGGGTGGTTGGGTGCGGCACAAGGCGTGTCCAGCTTCTGCGCGATGACGGTGTCGACCGGCGTCGGCGGTGGTCTCGTGATCGACGGCGAACTGTTGGACGGCGCCACCGGCAACGCCGGCCACATCGGGCACGTGATCGTCGAGCCGGGTGGGCGCCGATGCGGGTGCGGTGCCCGCGGTTGTCTCGAGGCCGAGGCGTCGGGCCTCGCCATCGAGGCGATCACCGGCCGCTCGCCCACCGAGCCGACCTACGACATCATGCGCCGCACCGGTCGCCTCGTCGGTCGCGCCGCCGGCATGATCTGCACGGCGTTGGATCTCGACCTGGTGGTCGTGGGCGGCGGTGTCGCCATCGGTTTCGCCGCCACGTTCTTCAATGCCGCACAGGAGGAGATCGACGCCGTCGCACGTGTCGGACAGGGCGCGGCGGCGCGGATCACGCCGGTGCGTCTCGGCGATCGTGGTCCGTTGATCGGCGCCGGGGCGGTCGGGCTGCGCGGCCTGAGGCGGGCCGGAGCGCCCCGTCGCCCGGTCGTGTCCGACGCGAACGTGTCCGTCAGCGATCCGAATTCGCGAGACTGACCCCATGACGAAGATCCGGTCCCGCAGCTCGAGCCGCATCCAGGACCGTCGCGGCCAGGGTGGTGGCGGTGGTGGACTGTCGGGGGGCCTCGGTGACCTGCTGAACGGCGGTCTCAGCGGCGGCCGGGGCCGCAGCGGCGGCGGAGGCATGCCCGGCGGTCTGCCGGGCGGCATGGGTGGACTGCTCAAGGGCGGCGGCGGTCTCGTCATGATCCTCGTGCTCGGCGCGGTGTTCATCCTGCCGAAGCTGCTCGGCGGTGGCGGTGTCGGCGGTGCGCTCGGAGGGCAGCCCGTGGCGCCCGCGAGTCAGGGCGGCAGCGCGGAGACCGCCGGCGGCGCGGCGGCGTGCGATTCGGAGCTGGAGCAGGTGTTGTGTGGCGCGACCGACGACGTGTCCGAGTACTGGATCGAGCAGCTGCCGTTGTCGTTCGATGTCGACTACGTCGACACCCAGACCGTGTTCTTCTCCGGGTTCACCAACACCGGTTGCGGCCAGGCGTCGTCGCAGACCGGGCCGTTCTACTGCCCGCTGGACAGCCTCGTGTACTTCGATCTCGACTTCCTGGTGAAGCTGCAGCAGCAGTTCGGGGCGACCGGTGACCTCGCGGCGCAGTACATCGTCGCCCACGAGTTCGGCCATCACGTCCAGAACGTGCTCGGCATCAACGAACAGGTCCGCCGGGCGCAGCAGGAGGACCCGCAGCGGGCGAACCAGTACTCGGTCGCGCTCGAGCTGCAGGCCGACTGCTTCGCCGGTGCGTGGGCGCGCGACGCGAGCGACCGGGATCTGTTCGACACGCCGGGAGAGGTCGAGGAGGCGCTCGACGCGGCCGCTGCCGTCGGTGACGATGCGATCCAGCAGAAGACGTCGGGGCGCGTCGAATCCCGAATCGTGGACGCACGGTTCGTCGGCACAGCGCGTGCAGTGGTTCCGCCGCGGGTTCGAGACCGGCGATCCTCAGTCGTGCACCACGTTCTCCGAGGTGCTCTGACCGACCCCGGCCCGACCCGGTGGCGATCGGTCGGTCAGTCGGTGAAGCGCCGGTAGAGCTGTTCGACCGGCCCGCGTCCGAAGTGCCGCTGGTACTCGCCGGCGACCAGCGACCGCGGCCGACCAGTAGATCGGTCGCGGCGGCGAGGGCGGTACCGACGCCGCCGGGTTCGATCAGGCCGAGCCAGTCGACCACGCAGGTTGAAGACCAGTGCGTGGCCGACGTAGATGGTCAGCGAGAGCTGCCCGGCGCGGCGCAGCAGATCGATCGCCGGCGACGTGGCGAACTGGTCGGCGACCCACGAGATCGTGGCGTACGCGAGCAGCGCCGTACCGAGCGCGCTGGCCGTGTAGACGACGCCGCGGTCGAACGGGTTGTCGCTCAGCACGACGCTTGCCGCGCTCGGTCGTGCCGAGCGTGGTGACCATGGTCGCGGTCGAGTACAGCGCGAAGCCGACCCCGATCGTGGCCGGTCGCCAGGCGGCGAGCGGGAACAGCCGGCCGAGCACGATGCCGGCGACGAAGAACGCCAACCACGGCAGCAGCGGATGGGTGCCGTTGACGAACAGGTCGAACACGAGCCCGCGCGGCGACCGCGCCGCCGGGTCGGTCAGCCAGGCGGTCGAGTGATCCGTCGACGAACCGTTCGTAGACCCACCACCGGATCAGCCACCCGGCAAGGGCGGCGACGATGCCGATCAGCACGAGCCAGCGACTCCGCAGCGTGAAGAGCACCGCGGCGAGCACGAACATGGCTCCGTAGAACGGCAGGATCGTGCCGGGCCAGACGAAGTCGAAGAGCAGGCCGCCGGCGTAGAG
This sequence comes from uncultured Acidimicrobiaceae bacterium, assembly GCA_963827775.1. Taxonomy (GTDB): domain Bacteria; phylum Actinomycetota; class Acidimicrobiia; order Acidimicrobiales; family Ilumatobacteraceae; genus Ilumatobacter. The sequence goes on from CAWHCI010000019.1 coordinate 206,151, forward strand.
GAGGAGCCCCCGCCGTACGAGCCGCCAGCGCATCTCGGTGACGCGCTCGGCGTCGCCGATCGAGGAGCGGGTCATCAGCGTGACGCCCACGCCGGCGACGAGCACGAACGTGGCCGCGAAGCGGGTCGACAGCGGGCCGGTCCACGGGTCGAACAGGTCGTCGAGTGCCCCGTCGCCACGCTGCCCGCCTCGGATCAGCAGGTATCCGTGGTAGTTCATCACGACGACGCCGAACATCGCCACGGCCCGGACCACGTCGGGGCCGGGCAGACGTTTGCTCAGATCCATCGGATCTCGTCGGCCGCCGTCATCGTCAGCGGCCGCTGCACGTCGACCCATTCACTGACGATGGGGCACGGGTCGCCGAACGGAACCAGCGCCATGGAGGTGTGCATGTGCGGAGGCTCGATCAGGTCGAGCCGCTTCCCGCCGAAGTGGAACGGGCTCCGGCCGTCGGCGAGCGGGGCGATGCCGGCAGCGCTCCCGGCGCCGATCATCACGATCGTGCCGTCTCGACCGATGCTGCTCAGTCGATAGCCGGCCGTCGACCCGGCCTCGGCGGGCCGAGTGTCGAGTACGTCGGCCTCGAGCCGGATCGCCTCCCGGTCGCCGTGCCACAGGTACGTGCCGGACCGGAGCTTGTACCGGTGGGTGTCGGGGAGCAGTTCGTACGCGCCCGGCGAGAGGTGACTGAGCCACACGTCGAGCGTCGGGTCGATCGAGGGGAGTTGCTCGGCGACGTACCCGAGTCGCTCCTGATCGGAACCGGCGAGCGGCAGGTGGATCGCCACGCCGACGGTGCGCAACCGGGTGCGTTGGGCCTCGGCGACCAGATCGATCGATCCGCCGTAGCGGTGCATGGGGGACTCGAGCTTGACGATGACCCGCCCGGACCAGCCGGCGAGCGCAGCGATGTGCCGGCTGCTCCCGACGGTGAGTACGGGATCGGTGGTGGGTGGCGGTCGGAGCGTCGGGGTGAGCACCACCGCGGTCACGTCGTCGGGAAGCCCGTCGAGTTCGTGGACCGTGCCGACGGCGATGACCGGGCTGAGCCTGCTCGCGGCGATGGCCAGGTTGGCGCGCCCGAAGCCGTACCCGTTGCCCTTCACGACGGGGACGAGTCCGTCGACACTCGCGGCGACGCTCGTGGCGTGGTTCCACCAGCGATCGCGATCGACGGTCAGACGGATCGTCACGGCGAGGCACGGTACCGCTGCCTCGGCGGCATCGTCCATCGCTTCCTCCGGGAGTGCGGCGATTGCGGGGCCGTCACCCGCCGTTTCCGGGCGGCGACGGTGCGCCGCGGGGCGGCCACGAACTGATCTCCGGAACCAGTGGCGTCAGGGTTCGCTCGTCGAACATGCTGCGCCAGAGTCCGATCGAGTACGCGACGTCGTCGACCACGCCGACCGGGTGACGGCGTGCGAGCACCGCGGCCACGAGCACGCGGCGTGCACGCCGCGAACGCAGCGCCCCGACCAGGAGCAATGGCCACCACACGCGGCGAATCGCCGCGGCGATCTGCTCGCCCGCGTGCAGGTTGCCGCGCCAGGCCAGACCGAACGCGACCCTCGGTGGCACGTCACCGAGCTTCCGCACCAGCGCGGCGGCCGAGCCCACCCCGATCGCCACTCCGGCGACGGGATGCGCGGCGACGCCCACGACCCACGCAGCAACACTCCAGCCGTTCATACGGATCGGAGCGAGCGCTCCCGGGTGACGGCGAGCGAGCGGAGCCACCGACGAGCCGTACCCGACGCGCTGGCGGAACCACTCCGGCCACGTCGCACGGGGAGCGTGGGTGACGACCGACGCCGGCTCGTAGCGGACGTGCCACCCGGCCCGGTCCAGTCGCCAGACGAGATCGACGTCCTCGCCGAAGCGCAGCCCGTCGTCGAATCCACCGATCGCCCGGACGACGTCGGTCCGGCACACGATCGCCGCTGCCGGCACGTAGCTGACCCGAGTGCCGGCTCGGACACGTGCCGGCTCGGCGCCCAGGTCGAGCGGGCTGTGGTCGGCTTCGTAGCGGGCCAACGCCGCGGGGCCCGGCTCCGACCGAACGCGCGGCGCGACGACCGCGACCCGCTCGTCGTCGAAGTGCGGGAGCAGGGCATCGAGCCAACCCTCGGGGGTGTACACGTCGGCGTCGACGAACGCCACGAGCGGCGTGGTGACTCGGGCGAGGCCGGCGTTGCGGGCGGCGCCGGGGCCCGATGTCCGCTCGAGGCGGACCGCGGCACCGGTGAGCGGCGGTTGCGAACCGTCGTCGACCAGCAGCGCGCCCTCGGGTAGCCGGCCGGGAGGGCCCAACGACGGGACGACGATCGTGACCGCGGTGTCGCCGGCGGTGTCGGAGCCGGTCACCGGGTGCACGGCGCCGGCGTCGACCAGTGCCCGGATGAGCGCCGAGTCGGGGATCGGACGCCCCGAACCGATGTCGTCGGCGACGCCGGCGCCGGCGGCGGTGAGTCGGAACAGCTTCAGCGGCGACCCGCCGATCACGAGGTGGCCGTGGCGTCGGGCAGCGGCGTCGAATCGGTATCGGCGCTCGGCCACGGGTCAGCCCGCCCAGTCGGCGACCGCGGCGGCGAGATGGTCGGCCAGCGATCCGAACAGTTCGAGGCCGTGGTCGGCGGTCGCCTCGGTCGGGTCGCCGAGCACGCCGGTCTCGCTGATCGGCTGTACGCCGTAGCGCACGAGATCGACCATCGCCGGAATCGGGCCGGCGACGCTGCGTTCCCCGCGGACTTCGTCGGGGGCGAGCGCGAGCATCAGGGAGGTCTCGGTGTGACCGGCGTGCGGGTCGCCGTCGGGCAGGTACGGCCACCAGATCAGTACGTCACGCCGGTCGCGTTCGAAGACCTCGGCGGCGCGTTCCATGGCGGTGACGTTGCCGCCGTGTCCGTTCACGAACACGACGCCGCTCGCCCAGTCGGCGGAGCGGGCGAGTTCGATCACGATGCCGGCCGTCACCTCGGTGCCCACCGACAGCGTCCCGGCGAAACCGGCGTGCTCCCCGCTGGCGGAGATCGCGATCGCGGGTGCCACCACGCAGTCGCCGCGTCGCGTCGCGAGGTCGTGGGCGAGGGCGGTCGCGATGATGGTGTCGGTGTGGAGCGGGAGGTGGGGCCCGTGCTGCTCGCACGAACCGACGGGCACGACGACGATCGGGTCGTCGATGTCGATCCAGGTCATCGGGCCGAGTTCCATCGCCGGTCGACGTTAGCGAGGGCCGGGGCCGTCTGGTGTGCGAGGCTCTCGGCGTGGACGCCGCCGACGCCCGACACCGCGCCGTGATCGACGCTGCGTGGGCCGACTTCGGGGACGATCGTTCGATCGTCTCGATGGACGAGCTGAGTGCGATGGTGTCGACCAACCGGGTCTACCGGTTGTCGCTGGACGACGACACGTCGGTGATCGCCAAGTCGTCGAACTACGGCTCGTTCTTCCTGTTCGCCGAGGACCACGACCGGTTGCACCGCACCAACGAACTCCTGCGCGGTGGCCCGTTCGAGGGCTTCATGGCGAACGCGCTGGTCGTCGACGGCCGTCCGTACCTCTACTACGACGGCGAGATGTGGGTCGTGTTCTACGAGGAGGTCGAGATGCGCGATCGACTTCCGAAGATCCTGTCGGCGGGACAGGTGAGCCGGCTCGGCAGCGAGATCGGTCGGTTCCACCGAGCGTGCTCCGGCGTGGCGCGAATGATCCCGCCGCCGTCGAAGACCGCCAAGAGCGATGCCGTCAACCTGTTCGAGATGCTCGGGTCGCGCAACGCACGCGACCACTTCGGGCTCGACCGGAGCCGGCTCGACCTCGTTCGCCGGCACACGCACCGTCTCCTGATCGCGATCCACGAATCGGGCTACGACTACTGGCCGAAGATGCCGGTGCTGGTCGACTGGAACCTCGGCAACTTCTCGGTGCGAGACCGCGCCCGACGATCCCGACTCGTTCGAGCTGTTCTCGCGCTGGGACTACGACTGGTTCCGCATCGAGTCACGCCTGCTCGACTTCTACTTCCTGTCGCGGGTCTCGTCGCGCACGGGTGATCGATCGGTCTTCACCTACGGGTCGCACACACTGCTCGAACCCCGCTTCCGGTGGTTCCTCCGCGCGTATCACGAGGTGTTCCCGTTGACCGAGGACGAGGTGTGGTTCCTCGCCGAGGCGTACCGCTTCTTCCTGCTGAACTACGTCGTGCGGGAGGGTCGCCACTTCTTCCGGTACGAGTTCTGGCAACACCTGCTGCACGACGCGGTCGACGTGCAGCTTCCGGCGCTCGAATCACTCGACCTGACGCCACTCGTCCGCGAGCTGTTCTGACCCCGGCCGGCCGTCAGGTGATCGCGTGCTCGCGTCGGGTCACGAGTCGCTTGATGTTGCCGAGGTGCCGTGCCATCACCAGCGCACTGAGCGCGATCGTCGCCGCGACCTCCCACAGTTCCTGGCGGACGATGCCGACACCGACGGGAGCGAGGACCACGATGGTGATCGACGCCAGCGATGCCTTCCTGCTCAGCCGATAGACCACGTACCAGACGACACCGAGCACGCTGAACACGATGGGGGACAGCACGGCGAAGACCCCGGCGCCGGTTGCCACGCCCTTGCCGCCACGCAGCCGGTTCCAGATCGGGAACACGTGGCCGATGATCGCCGCGGCACCGAGCACGTAGCCGCCCGGCCGGCCACCGGCCATGAGGCCCACACCCGCCGCCACGGCACCTTTGGCAGCGTCGAACACGAACACCCAGATGCCCCGGCGCCAGCCGAGCACCCGCGCGACGTTCGAGGCGCCCGGGTTGCCCGAGCCGACCTCGCGGATGTCGATCCCGTTCGCGCGCGGCGACGAGCCGAGCGCTCGGGAAGGTGCCGAGCAGATAGGCCACCGGCACCAGCAGCCACCACATGTGCGGGGGCTACTTCCTGCCGAGCGCGACGGGTGTCGGCCGCGCCGGCTTGGAGTGGTCCATCATCGGCCGGGGGGCGGATCCACCGGCGACCTCGGCCATCGCGAGCTCGCCGTGCCCGCCGACGCACTCGGGGTCGGGGCCGTCGAGCGGGATCCCGGTGAAGAACTTGGCCGCCATGCACCCGCCCTGGCAGGCGTCGTACGACCCGCACGACGAACACGCCCCGGCGGACTGAGGCTCACGCAGGTCACGGAACAGCTCGCTGCGTTTCCAGACCTCGGCGAAACCGCCGGCGTCGCGGACGTTGCCGGCCTTGAACTCGTCGTGGATCACGAACGGGCAGGCGTACACGTCGCCGATCGGGTCGATGAGGCAGACGACTCGCCCCGCTCCGCACAGGTTGAGCCCGGGGAGGTTCTCGTCGCCGAGGGCGTTGAGGTGGAAGAACGAGTCGCCGGTCAGGACCCGGTCGCCGTGTTCGATCAGCCAGTCGTAGATCTGGCGCTGCTGGGCGTTGGTGGGGTGGAGGTCGTGCCACGAGTCGGCGCCGCGGCCCGACGGCCGGAGCCGGGTGATGCGGAGTTGTGCGCCGTACGAGTCGGCGAGCGACTTGAACTCGTCGAGCTGGTCGACGTTGTGGCGGGTGACGACGACGGAGATCTTGAAGGGTCCGAACCCCGGCGTCGCGGAGATGGTCCATGGCCCGGATCGCGGTGGCGTAGGACCCCTCACCGCGCACGGCGTCGTTCGTCGACGGCGTCGGTGCCGTCGAGGCTGATCTGCACGTCGAGGTAGTCGAGGGCGGCCAGGCGGCGCGCCTTGTCGGCATCGATGAAGGCCCCGTTGGTCGAGAACTTGACGCCGATGCCGCGTGCGATCGAGTACTCGACCAACTCGAAGAAGTCGCGCCGGATCATCGGTTCGCCGCCGCCGATGTTGATGTAGAAGACCTGCAGGTCGTGCAGCTCGTCGAGGACCGCGCTTGGCCTCGGCGGTCGAGAGTTCGTGCGGGTCGCGCCGCCCCGACGAGCTGAGGCAGTGCACGCACTCCAGATTGCAGGCGTACGTCAGCTCCCACGTGAGGCAGATGGGGGCGTCGAGGCCCTCCTTGAGCTGTTCAACGAGGGCGGTCATGGAGCATCTCCGAATCGATGAGCGATTCCAGCGCCCGTTCGAACGCCTGCCGGCGGTCGGGGGTGATGCCGCACGACGCGAGTGTGTCGGCGACGGTCGGGTGGTTGGCGAGCTCCCGGACGACACGGACCACGTCGGGGTGCTTCAGGAACACGAGTCGCCGTGTGTCGTAGTGGTAGGCGAGTGCGCCGAACGGCTCGGGACGGAGCGCGACCTGGGGATGGAGGTCGAGCGCGCGGTCCCCCAGAGCGGGCGCATCGGCGCTGCGCTCGGGCTCGGCCGGCGACGAATCGGCCCGGGTCCGCAACGTCGTCACGGTCGTCGGGGTCTCAGTAGACGCCACACATGCCATCGATCGAGATCTCCTCGATCAACAACTCGTCGACGGTGGCGTCGGTGGGCTCGGACGTCACGGCGACGGCGTCGGCGGCACCGTCGTCGTTCGTTGCGAGGTCGTTGGCGTCGTGGTCCATGCTCACAGGGTACTCCCGCCGCAACCCGGCTCCGCCACCGGCGATCGCGGCTCAGCTCGCGCCGTGGTCGTGATGACGGTCGTGATGACGGTCGTGATGACGGTCGTGATGACGGTCGTGATCGTGGTCGGGCCGGGGGTCGGTCTGGTGATCGTCCCGCTCGGCGTGATCGGCCGAGTCCGGCCGGTCGCCCGGTGAACCGTCCGGCTCGTCGTCGGGCCGGTGTTCGACCCGATCGAGGGCACGACGCAGGATCGGGCCGGTGTCGTCGGGAACGCGGAGTTCGTCGACGAGCGGCGCCTCGGCGTCGATGCGCTCGCCGATCGGCCGGCCCTCACGATCGGTCACCTGGGCGAGCGCCGCTTCGAGCCCCGTCATCGGTTGGATCTCGGGCGGCGCCGGAGGCTGCGGTGTGATGTCGGCGCCGGCGTCGGCCGACGTGCGCGCGACGCCGGCGGAACACCACGACCATCGCGACGACGACCGCCACCACGACCACTCCCGCCATCACGTACGTCACCGGAGCGATCGTAGCCGCCACTCAGCGTGCCGGTGTCACGGATGCGACGAACTCGGGTTCGCGACCTGCGATGCGCCGGGTCGCGAGGTCGATCCCCAGCCGCATGACCGCCCAGCCGGCGAACACGGTCAGCGCCCCGAACACCGTCACCAGCGCGGTCAGACCGCTGTCGGTGGCCCAGAACAGGGCCAGCGCGACCGGCAGGGTGAGTATCGCCAGGCCGACGAGGACCCCGCCGAGCAGGAGCGCCGCCATGATGCCCTTGCCGGACTCGCCGCCCGCGAACGGATTGTCGGTGTCGGGGATCGCGATCGGCACCATCGCGGACTGCACCACGGCGGCTCCGGTGCCGGCGAGCAGGCCACCGAAGCCGACGCCGAACCCGGCGACGAGGTAGCGCCATTCGTCGGTGATCGCGGCCGCGGCGAGTGGTCCGATCACGGCGAGCGGGGCGGCGACGATCGCGATGCTGCGGGCCTTGCCGCGCACGAGTGTGCGCGGACCGACGCCGGAGAGGAGTTCGTGGGTGATCGCCGGGCCGTCGGTGCCGAAGCTGTTGCCCGACATGAAGAGCACCGCGAGTTGTACGGCGCCGCCGACGAGCACCGCGCCGCTGCCGATGCCGTCGCGGATCAGCACCGGCACCAAGACGGCGGCCATGCCCACACCGGCACCCGTGAACGTCTCGAGCGCGGTCCGAGGTGTACGAAAGCGGGTCAGGATGCTGCGCCAGGCGATCGCACCTTCGGCACCGTTCCCACACGCTCGGTGGGCCCACCGGCCGATCAGACCGGCCTCGGCGTCGGACGTGTCGAGCCCACCTGCGCGCCGAACCGAGAGCGACAGCTCGACGCGTCGACCACCCGAACGCCAGCGCGAGGACCGGCAGCCACATCGAGCCGGCCACCACGTGGAGCCATGCCGATCCGGCACCGCCGATCGCCCGCCCGATCTGTCCGGGCGGCGTCCAGGCGAGGCCGTCCGCGAGCCTCGTGCGCCCGGCCGTGTCGAGCCTGCCGAGCAGCGCGGGCACGAACTGGAACAGCCCGTAGAACACGAGACCGGCGAGACCGACGACGAGTTGGCCGGCACGCGGGAACCGGCTCGTGAGCATCGCCAGCAGGTTGGTGGCCGTGCGAGCGATCAGGAGCATCGAGATCAACCACGAAACGGTCGCCACCACGACGACGGGGGCCGTTGCGGCCGATCGCACCATCCCGCCCGCAAGGCCGACGCCGAGTGCGATGCCGGCGAGCCCGGGCGGTCCGAAGGCCGCCGCGGACAGCAGGCCGACGGTGCGGTTGCGATCGCCCAGGGGTTCGGCTGCGATCACACGCGGGTCGACGGGCTGCGAGATGCCCGCCACGATCCCGAACCCGACCACGGCGAGCAGAACGAGGGAGCAGAAGATCACGGCGAGATCGGGGGCGTGCTCGGCGCCGCGGCCGGCGACGAACACCGTCAGGCCGAGACCCAGTCCGATGATCGCCGAGGCGATCGTCGAGATGATCGCTCCGACCTGCTCGGCTCCGCCGCGGCGGATCGCGCCGCGCAGCAGACGCCATCGCAGCCGGACGAACGTGACCGCGGTGGCCGGCATCAGCCGAGCCACGACAGCGAGTGCTCGTCGACCTCGCTCGCGCCGACGACATCGATGAACACGTCCTCGAGGCGCCGGCCGTCGCGGAGGGCGTCGGTTCGTCCGCTGGCCACGACGCGACCCTGGTCGATGACGCCGATGTGATCGCACAGCCGCTCGACGAGGTCCATCACGTGGCTGGAGAACACGACGGTGCCGCCTCCCGACCGGAACCGATCGAGCATCGACCGCATGGTGCGGGCCGACACGGGATCGACCCCTTCGAACGGTTCGTCGAGCAGCAGGAGGCGCGGGCGATGCAGCAGCGCCGCCGCCATCGACGTCTTCTTGCGCATGCCGTGGCTGTAGCCCGCGATCTGCCGATCGGCATCGTCCGCGAGCTGCAACGTCGCCAGGAGCTCGGCGCTCCGTTCCGCGGACAACTCGCCGTCCAGACCACGCAGCTCGCCGATCGTCGCCAGGAACTCGCGGGCGGTCAGCCGTTCGAACAGCTGGAGCGGGTCGAGCACGACGCCCATCGTCGATCGGGCGCGCTGCAGGTCGTCGGTGACGTCGTGCCCGCAGACCTCGATGGCGCCCTCGTCGAAGCGCACGAGCCCGATCACCGATCGCAGGGTGGTCGACTTGCCGCTGCCGTTGGGCCCCACCAGCCCGAAACAGCTCCCCGCCGGCACGTCGAGGCTGAGTTGGTTGAGCGCCAGCGTGTCACCGAACCACTTGGTGAGGCTTCGGATCCGCAGTGGATGTGCCACGGGGGGCGGCAACGACATGGGCGACAGTGTGCCCGTCGTCGACAGGCGCTCCACCTGCGTCGGCACTCCTCAGCTCACCACGATCCCGCCGTCGCAGGTGATGATCTCGCCGACGGTGAACGCGCCGGCCCGGCTCGACAGGAAGATCGCGAGCCCGGCGATGTCCTCCGGTGTGCCGACGCGACCGCGTGGATTGCCGCGAGCGACCTCGTCCCAGTCGGTGTTCTCCACGTCACCGCCGCCGCCGACGCCCGTCGACAGCATCCACGTCGGGAACGGCCCGGGGGCGATGGCGTTCACGAGGATGTGGCGAGGTGCGAGCTCGGCCCCCAGCTGACGTGTCATCGCGTGGATCGCCGCCTTCGACGGGCTGTACGAGTAGGTCTGGAGTCTCGGTGGTCGGAGGCCGTCGATCGAACCGACGTTGATGACGCGGGCGGGCTCCTCGGCCGTGCCGGCGGCTTCGAGCAACGGGAGCAGTTGCTGGATCACGAAGAAGGGGCCCTTGACGTTGACGGCGAGGACACGGTCCCACCCCTTCTCGGGGAAGTCCTCCAGCGATGCGCCCCACGCCTGGCCGGCGTTGTTCACGAGCACGTCGAGGTGGCTCTCGCGCTCGTTCAGCTCGGCCGCGAGCGCCTCGGCGCCCGCCAGACCCGAGAGGTCGGCGGCGATCGGGATGCACTCGCCGCCGTAGCGCTCCATCAGCCGGTCGGCCGTCGCCCGGCAGGCGTCCGCCTTGCGCGAACTGATGTACACCTTGGCACCGTTGGCGAGGAAGCCCGCGGCGATCATCTCGCCGATGCCGCGCGAGCCGCCCGTCACGAGGACGACCTTGTCGCGGACGGAGAAGAGGTGCTGAATGTCCATGGGGTTCCTTTCGGGTCGCCCGCATGATGGCGGATGCGTGAACGGCCTGCGAAACCGGGTCGACGTCGAGTGTGAACGCTGAGATACGATCTCCGACCCCATGTCGACCGATCCTGTTCTCGACGCGCCCGACGACGCGTTCCCCGAACTCGCTGCGGAGCGGGACCGGCTGGCCTTCGCACGCTCGTGCCGCGATCGGATGATCGACCGGCTCGAGCGGGTCGACCCGCAGTCGGCGGCCGACGAGATCACCTCCGAGTACGTCGAGATGACGGTGTGGGAGGCGCTCGATTCGCTGCGTTCTCCGGGCGCCGGGGAATTCTTCGGCCGCATCGACGAACCGTCGCCCGACGGTCGCGGCGTCGACGAGTGGTACATCGGGCGACGCCACATCGAAGACGACCGATCACGATCCCGTGGTGGTCGACTGGCGGGCACCGATCTCGGCGCCGTTCTACCGCGCGACCGCGGTCGATCCGCTCGGCGTGGTGTTCCGTCGCCGCTTCACGCTCGACGACGGTGACATCTCGGCCTACCTCGACGAACACCTCGACGATCCCGACGCGGCCGACGTCGTCGCCGGCATCCCCGATCCGGTCCTCGCCGAGATCGGCGCCGCCCGGTCGGGCGAGATGCGCGAGATCGTGGCGACGATCCAGGCCGAGCAGGACATCGTGATCCGCTCCGACATCGACCAGGCGCTGATCGTGCAGGGCGGACCCGGCACCGGAAAGACCGCGGTCGCCCTGCACCGCGCCGCGTATCTGCTGTTCGAGCACCGCGGCCGGCTCGCCCGGGACGGCGTGCTCGTCGTCGGCCCCAACCAGGCCTTTCTCGACTACATCGCGAACGTGCTGCCGTCGCTCGGCGAGCGCAGCGTGCGGCAGTGCACGGCGCTCGACCTGTGCATTCCGCGGGTCGAGCTCACCGGTGTCGACGATGCCGAGCGGGCGCGCTGGAAGGGTTCCGCCGACCGGCTCGCCGAGCTGGAGGCGGCGGCGTTGGACGCGATCCGACCGCCGACCGACGACATCCGCGTACCGATCGGAGCTCGAACCCACACGTTCACGGCTGACGAGTTCGCTCGCTGGGTCACGACCGCCAAGGGCGGCAAGGTCCCGATCAACGAGCGCAAGGAACGCCTCCGAGTGCTCGCGCAGCAGGGGCTCCGTCGCCGCTGCGGTGGCGAGGACCGATGGTCCGATGCGGGTCCGCTGAAGGCGGCGATCAACAAGGCGTGGCCGACGCAGAAGCCGGTCGACGCTGGTCGATCGGTATCTGCCCGGTCCAGCGCGGCCCGAAGCGGGCGTGGACGGCCGCCGACCAGTACCTCGTCGACGAGGCCAACACGCTGCTGAACGGCACCCCGTTCACGTACGGCCACGTCGTCGTCGACGAGGCGCAGGACCACTCGGCGGTCGCGCTCCGCGTGATCGGCCGACGCACGCCCGCCGGCTCGTGCACGCTCGTCGGCGACGTCGCCCAGTCGACGACGCCGGCGGGCCAGGAACGTTGGGCCGACGTGTTCGCGTACCTCGGCGCGGACGGCGGCGATCGCCGACCTCACGATCGGGTATCGCGTCCCCGAACCGATTCTCGAGGTCGCGAATCGGCTGCTGCCGCTCACCGGCGTCGACTCGACGGCCAGCCGGTCGGTGCGCGACACCGGACGACCCCCGGGTGGAACGACGTCGGCTCCGCCGACCTGGCGGCGGCGGTGGCGACGGTGGTGGCCGCCGTGAAGCACCGGCACAAGCTGACGGGCGTCGTGGCCCCCGCCGGGCGGCACGACGCGGTCGCCGCCGCGCTGGCTGCTGCGGGATTCGAGGCCGTCGACCACGTTCACGAGCTCGGCCACGACGACGTCCCCCTCTTCGGGCCCGAGGCCGTGAAGGGTCTCGAGTTCGACGGCGTCGTGGTCGTCAACCCGCATGAGATCCTCGACGGCACGCCGCGGGGCGCACGGCTGCTCTACGTGGCCATGACCCGAGCCGTGCAGGAGCTCGAGTTCGTCACCGACGGGCCGCATCCGACCGTGATCGACTGATCAGGGTCGAACCGTCGCACTGTCCGAGACCGCATCACCACGTAGAGTCGGAGGATGCGACGGCGTGGCGGGTGGTGGCTGGTGCTCGGACTGTTGCTGTGGTCGTGTTCGGCCGGTGGCGTACGGACGGCGTCGGAGACATCGAGCGACGACGGCACCTCCGCGTCGGATTCGTCCGATTCGAACGACGTCGCATCCCGCAGCGACGGAACCGCGACGGCCGATCCGGCCGGGGTGACCGGACCACCGCTGCCGGGACTGCTCGATCCGTCCGACGAGCCGGTTCCGAACGATGGTGCGGTTCGTACCGGAACGCTGGCGAACGGGCTCGCGTACTACGTGCGCCAGAACGACAACCCGGGGGCGAAGGCCGACCTCCGGCTGGCGATCCGGGCGGGATCGGTCGACGAGCTGGGCGCCGACACCGGCGTGGCACACTTCGCCGAACACATGCTGTTCAACGGCACGGAGAAGTTCCCCGAGAACGAACTGATCGACACGCTGCGTAGCTTCGGCGCAGCGTTCGGCGCCGACGTCAACGCGTACACGACGTTCGACGAGACGGTCTACACGCTCACCGTTCCGAACGCCGACGAGTCGGTCGAAACCGGGCTCAACGTGCTCGAGCAGTGGTTGTCGCACGCGACGTTCGAGGAGGCGCAGGTCGTCGCCGAGCGGGGCGTGGTGCTCGACGAGTGGCGGGTGCGTACCCAGAGCACCCGCGGGCGGCTGTTCGGCGTGGCGCAGGAGCTGTTCCTGTCGGGCTCCCCGTACGAGGGCCGTTCACCGATCGGCACGCAGGCATCGATCGAGTCGATGCCCCGTGACACGCTGACGGGGTACTACGACACGTGGTACCGGCCCGACAATGCGGCGATCGTGGTGGTCGGCGACATCGTGGTCGACGAGATCGTCGCCGACCTCGAGCGTCTGTTCGGCCCGGCGGCCGGTCGGGCGGCATCGGTGCCGACGCGACCCGACACCACCTTCGAGGTCGATCTGGAGCCCGACGTCGGTCTGCACGTCGATCCCGATCAACAGACCGTCGACGTCGAGGTCACGCTCCCGCTCCCCGCCGTGGAGAGCGAGGGAACCCTCGGGGTGCGCGCCGAACTGATCGACGCCATGATCTACGACGCGCTCGTCCGGCGGCTTCGCCAGGACCTCGCCGCCGGCACTGCGCCCTTCGACGACGTGACCCGCGGCGGCAACAGCCTGGTCGACTCGCTCGATGCGCCGGCGCTCTACGCCTTCACCGACGCAGCGCGGGTCGATGCCACACTCGTCGCGCTCCTCGACGAATACGAGCGGGCATTCCGGTTCGGTTTCACGCCGGAAGAGACCGATCTCGCGCGCGAGACGATCCGTGCGATCTTCGACGCCCGCTTCGAGGGTCGCGAGAGCAACCAGGACAGCGACTACGCGAGCACACTCGTCGAGGCGTTCCTCGACGGCGCGCCGTATCCCTCGATCCCCGACGAGCATGCGATCGCCACCGCCACGCTCGATGCCGCCACTCCCGACGCCCTGGCGGTGCGGTTCGCGGCGCGGTGGACGAACTCTGCGCCACACGTGATCATCTCCACGCCCGAAGCCGTCGCCGGCGAGATCCCCACCGAAGCGGAGGTGCTCGAGGTCATCGCGGACACGCCGACCCGAGACGTGTCGCCGCGCGGTCAGCAGCGGGAACTCCCCGAGGTGCTGATGCTGCGGCCCGAAGCCCAGGCGCCGCTGTCGGTCGAGTCGGTCGTGCCCCAGGGCGACGCGTTGTTCGATCCGGTGAAGCTGGTGTACCCCAACGGCACCACGGTGATCTTGAACACGAACACCATCGTCGAGGGCCAGGTGTTCTACCAAGGTGCCAGTCCGGGTGGATCGTCGCTGGTGGTGGACGACGACGTGGTCGATGCGCTCTACGCCGCCGACATCGTCACGTCCAGCGGGCTCTCGGGCTTCAACCAGTCCGAGCTGGCGCAGATCACCGCCGGCACCGATGCCGCCGTCAGCGCCTGGATCGATCCCTACGTCGACCACTTCGCGGGTTCGGCGGCCACGGCCGACCTCGAAGTGCTGCTCCAGCAGCTCCACCTCTACATGACGCAGCCACGCGTCGACACGGTGGCGCTCAACCAGGTTCGCAGTCGCGTCGGTCCGGTGGTCGCCGACCCGTCGTCCGACGCTCGCGCCGCCGGGGACGACGCCTTGCTCGACACCCGGTACCCGGGCGAGCTCCGGTACGCCTCGTTGCCCATGCCGGCCGAGTTCGAGACCCTCGACACCGACGGAGTCGACCGGGTCTGGCGCGGCCGGTACGGAGACGCGTCCGACTGGGTGTTCGTGTTCTCGGGGGACTTCGACATGGACACGGCCATGGCGTTGACCGACTCGTATCTCGGCACCTTGCCGGGGTCCGGCCAGGAGGAGCGGTGGATCGACGTGGGCAACCCGCCGCCGCCGGGTGTGAGTCGAGCCGAGGTGATCGCGGGAACCGGCGACACCGCGACGGTGACGATGCTCTTCACGAGCCCGATCCCCGACATCGACGCTCGCCTTCGGGTGACCGCCGACGTGGCGACCGAATTGATCCAGGCCCGACTCACCGACGTGATTCGCGAGCAGCTCGGCGAGAGCTACTCGCCCTCGGCCGTGTCGTTCATCACCACCGATCCGGATCCCGTGATCGAGACGTTCGTGTTCGTCACCGGATCACCCGATCGCATCACGTCGATCGCCGAACTCGTCGTCGCCGAACTCGACGACATCGGCACGAACGGACCGTCGGAGCAGGAGTTCTTCAACGCGTTCGCGCAGGTGCAGGAGTCGTTGAACTTCGTCAACAACGGTGCGTTCGTGCAGGAGCTCGTGGACGCCGAGATCCACCCCCAGCGCGAACTCGAGGACTACCTGTTCGAGCGCGCCGAGCTCGATGCGGTCAGTCCGGACGCCGTGCAACAGTACGTCGACACGCACATGGCGCCGGACCGGTACATCCAGGTCACGGTCGAACCGCGCTGAGCTCCGGGCGCTCGATCTCGACGGTGCCGGTCACGCTCGTCGTGACGCGACCGCCGACCCAGATGACGCCGTCCTGATCGCGCTCGAGACGCACCCGGCCATCGCGACCGAGCGCGGTGCCCTGGCGAGCGACATACGACGTCAGCTCGGGGTCCCGCGCCATCAGCCACTGAGCGATCGACGCGTTCAGGCTGCCCGTCACCGGATCCTCCTCCATCGACGCCGGCCCGGGGAAGAAGGCGCGAACCTCGACGTCGTGGTCGACGGAGCCGCCGGTTCGTCCGACCACGCCGAGTTTGAGGTCGAGCGTGCCGTCGAAGTCGGGTTCGAGCGCGAGCACGTCGTCGGCCGAAGCGAGCTCGGCGACCACCCATCCGGGCCCGTTGTCGGCCCAGGCGACGTCGACCACGTCGGTGCCGAGCGTTCGTTCCACCCGTGCCCGGAGCTCGTCGTCGACCGGTCCCGACCGGATGAGGTCCGGTGCCGCGAACGCCAGGTGCCCGCCGTCGCGGCGGATCGTCACGAGGCCGATGCCGCACTCCTGCACGATGGCGTCGGTGTCGTTCGGCTGACCGCCGGCATCCAGCCAGGCCGCGCAGGTGCCGAGTGTCGGGTGTCCGGCGAACGGCAGCTCCCAGGTGGTGGTGAAGATCCGCACGCGGTAGTCGGCCGTCGGGTCGGTCGGCGGCAGCACGAACGTGGTCTCGGAGAGGTTCGTCCAGTTGGCGAACCGTTGCATCTCGTCGGACGAGAGGCCGTCGCCGTCGACCACCACCGCCAACGGGTTGCCGGAGTACGGGCCGGTGGCGAACACGTCGAGCTGTCGGAACCTGCGCTGCATGGCGATCACTCTGACACGTCGGTCGGCGGTCGGGTGCCCGGCGGAGTCTCAGCGCATGTTCCGGGCGGCCACCGTGCGCCGACCGACCTCGACCAGCTCACCGCCGCGGACTTCGTACGACACGACGTGGTCGACCGAGTGGCCCGTCGAGCGGGCGCGACCGGTCACCACGTCGAGGGCGGTCCCGTCGATCACCGGCAGGAGGGCGATCGCCCGGAAGCCGTCCTTGACGCCGGGCGACGGCCGCTTGTCCTCGCGCATGAGGAGGCCGGAATCCCACAGCCAGACATCGTCGATGCTCACGAAACGGCAACGATGACTCGACCGTGACTTCGACACCAGCCCGCCCGGGCACACGATGACGTCGGCGTGGATCCATGGCTGCGCACCGAGACCGTCGGCCCCGAACCCGACCGCGAAGGCCTGCTCGATGATCGTGTCGTGGTCGCCGCGATCGAGCGCACGCTCGATCTGCACCTGGCGCACGGCTTCGGCGACGTCATGCAGCTCGTCGGAGCCCATGTGACGAAATGAATCGATGAGGTCGGCTGGCTTCGGCACCGCTTCAGGATGCTGGCTACAGTCCGGAACGCAACGTCCGTTGCGTCGAAGACCGAACCCCGGGAGTGTCTGGACATGAGAACGCGAGCCGCCGTACTGCGTGAGTACAACCAACCGTGGAGCGTCGAGGAGATCGAGCTCGACCCGCCGAAGCGGGGTGAGGTGCTGGTCAAGATGGCCGCATCCGGCTTGTGTCACTCAGACGAACACGCATATGACGGTCACATCGCCGGCCTCGTCCCCCCACCGATGATGATCGGCGGCCACGAGGGGTCCGGCGTGGTGCAGGAGGTCGGTGAGGGCGTCGATTGGCTCGAGCCCGGCGACCACGTGATCTTCGGGTTCATCCCGGCCTGTGGTCGCTGCCCGTCGTGCGCCGACGGCCACTCGAACCTGTGCGACCTGCTCGCCACGTTCGCGGTCGGCACCCAGGCGCTCGACGGCACGTACCGACACCACACGCTCGATGGCGACGATCTCGGCCTGATGTGTCTGCTGGGCACCTTCTCGGAACACACGGTCGTCAACGAGGCCAGCGTCATCAAGATCGACAAGGACTGGCCGCTCGACAAGGCGTGCCTGCTCGGGTGCGGTGTGGTGACCGGCTGGGGCTCCGCGGTGTACACCGGCGAAGTCGGCCCGGGCGACTACGTGGCGGTCGTCGGTTGCGGCGGCATCGGCTCGAACGCCATCCAGGGCGCCAAGATGGCCGGTGCGCGGGTGATCGCCGCCATCGACCCCGTCGAGTTCAAGCGCGAGAAGGCGATGGAGTTCGGCGCGACGCACACGTTCGCGTCGATCGAGGAGGCGCAAGCCGCGATTCCCGACGTCACCTGGGAGCGCGGGTACGACCAGGTGATCATGACCATGGGCACCGGCGACGGTGAGACGCTCGGTCAGGCGTTCCACCTGGGTGGGAAGCGCGCGAAGATCGTCGTCACGAACCTCCACGGCACCGCCGAGACCAGCATCGAGGTGCCGGCGATCTTCATGACGATGATGGAGAAGCAGTTGCGTGGCTCGCTGTTCGGCTCGGCCAACATCCGCAAGGACATTCCGCAGCTGTTCGAGCTGTACCTGCAGGGCCAGCTGAACCTGGACGACCTGGTCACCGAGACGTACACGCTCGATCAGATCAACGAGGGCTACGAGGCGATGCGCGCCGGTGAGAACATCCGTGGCGTCATCCTCTACGACTGACGGCTGACTCCCGGGTGAACCAGCACGAACTCGTCGACCACCTGACCGCGCAGGTCGTCGGGCGGCGGCGTGAGATCGACCTCGTCGTCGCGGCACTCGCCGCCGATCGGCACATGCTGCTCGAGGGCCCGCCCGGAACCGGCAAGTCAACGTTGTTGCGCGCGATCGCCCGCGAGCTCGGCATCGGCTTCGAGTTCGTCGAGGGCAACGCCGAGCTCACGCCGGCCCGCCTGGTCGGGCACTTCGACCCGGCCCGGGTGCTCGCCGACGGGTACGACCCGGACGTGTTCGTCGACGGTCCGCTCGTGGCCGCGCTGCGGTCCGGCTCGTTGCTCTACGTGGAGGAGCTGAACCGGGTTCCGGAGGAGACCCTCAACGTGCTGGTGTCGGTCATGAGCGAACACGAGATCACGGTGCCGCGCCTCGGCACGGTCGCGGCCGAACCCGGATTTCGTCTCGTGGCGGCGATGAACCCGTTCGACGCGATCGGCACGGCGCGCATCTCGTCGGCGATCTACGACCGTGTCTGCCGGCTCGCGGTGGGCTACCAGGACGCCGCCGACGAGACGGCGATCACCCGCCGCCACCAGCCCGACGCCGACGCCGCGTGGGCCGAGAAGACCGTCGAGTTGGTGCGTCTGACCCGCGGGCACCCCGACGTCCGGATCGGCTCGTCGGTGCGCGGATCGATCGACATGTGCGCCGTCGCCGCGTCGCTCGGTGAGGTTCGCTCGCTGCCCGCCGACGACCCGGCGGTGTCGCTCGACGCAGCGCTCGTAGCGCTCTCGGGTCGGATCCGGGTCCGCGAGGGCTGCCACCGGGAGCCGGAGGAGATCATCACCGAGCTCTGGAAGCAGGTGTTCGCGGCGCCACCCGACGAGCTCGACGACGCGGGAAAAGCACCGGCCCCGAACGGGGCGAGACCGGCGGGCTGAACCCGCCGCCGGTGGCCTCGGGCGAGGACGCCGACGAGATCATCGAGGAGGCCCGACGCAGCTCGGCGTCACGACGCGAGCTGTCGGCCAACCCGATCTTCGACGAGGTCTCGCCGGACCTGGGTGAACTCGACGAGTCGGCGTTGGCCGACGCACTCGACGACGACGTCGACGAGGCGCTCTCGCTGCTCGCCGAGATGACCCGGGCGACCGATGCCGGCTTGCGCGACCTGGCCCGGTCCCTGGCGACGCGCCTGTTCCTCGATCTCGCCCGGCAGGAACCCGCAGATGCCCCGGGGATCGGCAAGGTGGTGTCGCTGCCGTACCGGCCCGACCGCGGTGATCTCGACATCGACGGGAGCCTCGACGCGCTGGTGCAGGCGAACGCAGAGCGCCGCGCGATCGATCCGGACGACCTCGTCGTCCGTGCGTGGGCGAAGCCGGCGACGTCCTGGTGTCTGGTCGTCGACCGGAGCGGTTCGATGTACGGCGCGCCGCTCGCGACGGCGGCGTTGGCAGCAGCGGCAGTCGCAGCTCGGGCGGAGGGCGAGTACGCCGTGCTCTCCTTCGCTCGTGAGGTCGTCGCGCCGAAAGCGATGTGGGAGATCCGGTCGGTCGACGACGTGGTCGACCGGACGCTCGCGCTGCGCGGACACGGAACGACCGATGTGGCCGGAGCGCTGCTCGCGGCCAACACCCAACTTCGTGCGTCGTCGGCACCGCGGCAGGTGGCGATCCTGCTGTCCGACTGCCGGTCGACCGAGCCCGGCGACGTGCTCGGTGCGGCGAGAACCCTCGACGAGCTCGTGGTCATCGCCCCCGAGGGGGACAGCGACGACGCCGCCGAGCTGGCCGAAGCGGTGGGCGCACGGTGGACCACCGTCGGCGGACCGTCGTCGATCGTCGGTGCGATCGCCCGCGTGCTCGACCGCTGAACGCAGCGGATCGTGGTCAGTCGCAGGTTGCGGCGCGATCGGGCACGATGCCGACGGTGTTCTCCTCGGCTGCGATCACCGGCAGGGTCGTCGTGGCCGCGACCGTCGGGCCTTCGATCACCAGCGTCGGTGGTGGTGGTGGTCGGCCCGCCGGTGGTGGTGGTCTCGAAGACCTGATCGGGCGCCTCGCCGAGCATCGCCTCGCCCTTGAACACCGACAGGATCGCCGTCATGTTGCTGCCGCCGATGCGCGGCCGTTCGACCTTGTCGCCGTTCGAGAGCGTCTGGCTCGACGACTCGATCCGATAGGTCGTGATCTCACCCGGATCGAGGCGGCGCAACGTGTTCGCGAACTCCAGCATCCGGTTGACGGTGAGCCCGGTGTCGGTCACCAGGTACTTCTGGTTGGTGGTGATCAGCGCCGACGCCACGTTCGGCGAGTAGAGACCGTCGCTGATGACCTTGGCGACCACCCGGCGGAGGAAGTCCTGCTGACGGGCGATGCGCCCGAAGTCGGACGTGCCGTCCTTCGACCAGTTCCCACTGCCGGCCGGATCCTCGAACTCGTAGCTACGCGACCGGACGTACGCCAACGCAGCGTCGCCTTCGAGGGTGACGCAGCCCGTCTCTGCCACCGCCAGCCCGCTCTTGCGGTCTCGGGCGGGGAAGTCGAACGGCACGTCGACTCCACCGACGGCATCGACCAGTTCGCTGAACGCGCAGAAGTCGACCTGCACGTAGTGATCGACGGGCACGCCGAAGTTCCGTGCGATCGTCTCGATCAGCTTGCTCGGATCGTCGCGCCGGTACGCCGTGTTGATCCGGTCGCGTCGTCCACCGATGTCGACGTACAGGTCCCGCGGGAATGACAGGACGGCGAGTTGATTCGTCTCGGGATTGGCCCGCCAGATCATGATCGTGTCGCTGCGCTCACCGAGGTCGTCACGGTCGCCGGTGAGCGGTTGGCCGTTGCACCCACCGTTGTCGGCACCGACCACCAGGAAGTTGGCGGCCTCGGGCTCGGCCAGCGCGAGCGTGGTGGTGGTCGCGCCCGGTTCGGCCGTGGGCGGCAGCGTGGTCGTGTCGCCGGGCATCACGATCGTGGGTGGCTCGACGGCGTCGTCGAGCGACGACGGATCGACCGGATCGATGGCGACGAGCTGGCGTTGCGACAGCACCCATTGCCCGGTGCCCAGGGCGGCCGCCGTCGCGAAGCACGCGAGCGCGGTGATCAGGACGGCGACGAAGGTGAGACGCTGCGGCCACGTGCGGCGTGGCTTCCGGGTGGCCATGACGGCATCATCGTACCGCCGGAGGCCGCGCTCGAACCGGACAGGTCGTCATGCTCTCGGGCCGCGGCCGGTCGGGGGCGGGGTGTCAGCCGAGGACGACGACCTTGGTGCCGATCCCCGCCCAGCCCCACATGTACGTCGCGTCGCTCGGTGCCTGGCGAACACATCCACCGGACAGAGCCTGACCGAGCTGGCTGATCGACTGCAGCTTGCGGCCCGTTCGTGTGTTGGTGGGAATCTCGTGGAACCCGATGTTGTCGCCGCCCGGGCCCTTCGTGAACCTCACCATGTATCGCCAGCAGATGTGGGGGTTGTTGATGTTGCACGTGTGGCGGGAGCGTGAGAACACCGAATAGGTGCCCGGAGACGGCTGGTTCCAGGTGCGGCGGCCCGAGACGAGGTGCGTCTTCGAGACGGTCCCGTCGCCCTCGACCGTCCAGACCCGCATGCGCGACTTCGAGTACACGACCCGTCGGCCCTCGCCCGAGTTGGTGGGGAGCGCCCACGGCGGCGGCACGGTGGTGGTGGTCGTCGGCGGGGGCGGCAGGGTGTCGGTCACCTGGGCTGCCGTGCCCCGCGTCGGGGTGATGCGAGCGGGAGGCGGAGGGAGCTCGATCACCAGCGGTGTCGGCTCGGTCGTGGTGGTCGTCGTCGTGGTGGTCGTGGTCGTGGTGGTCGTGGTGGTCGGAGCGGGCTCGGTCGTGGTGGTCGGCTCGCTGGTCGGCGGCGGCTCACTCGTGGGAGGAGGCGGTGTGCCCGCGTCGGCGGTGGCCGCACTGGCGACGACCAGCGTCGCTCCTGCCACGGACAGTGTCACGAATCGGCCCAACTTCGATCGCATCGGGGCGAGGCTAGCTGCGGATTCGCGCGTCGTCGAATGGAATCTGAACCGTTTCACCTCAGGGTCTTCGGTCGCCGGACCGCTCGACCTGAGTCATCGGGTCGCCGGTGAGGTGGGCGAGAGGGCCTCGGGTGGCCTCAGCCGAGGTTCGCCAGGGCCGTCTGCGCGGCGGCGAGATCGGCTTCCGCAGCCGACCAGCATCGCACGGGTGTCGGCGACGATCTCGGGCTTCGCGTTCGCCAGGAAGCCGTCGTTCGACAGCCGTCCGTTGAACCCGGCGATCTGCTTCGTCTTGCCCTCGATGACCTTCCGCAGCCGTTCGCGCTCCTGCTCGAGGTCGACGTCGTCGACGAGGTCGCTCAGCAGGATCTCGGCACCCTCGAACGTGATCGGGCTGACCCGCTCGGGCGCGAGCCGGAGAGCTCGTGCAACTCGCCGACACCGGCGAGCACCTCGACGGCGCCGTCGACATCGTCCATGAGGGCGAGCGTCGCGGCCGGTGCGTGCACGGTGATCCGCTTGCGCGGCGCCACGCTCTGCGCGCCGCGGACCGTCCGGATCGAGCCGATCAATTGGTCTGCGCGCTGCCAGAGCTCGATCGAGCCGGCGTCGTCGAGCGCCGGTGTCGACGGCGGGCCAGGCCGCGCCGGCGAGCAGTTCCGACGGCGGCAGGTCCAATCCGGCGACGTCGCCGCACCGGGCCGCACCGACGTGAGGCCACAGCGCCTCGGTGACGAACGGGCACACCGGGTGCATGATCCGGAGCACGGCGTCGAGCACGGAGACCAGCACGACCTGCTGATCGTGGTCGTCGTCGATCGTCGGCTTGATCATCTCGAGGTAGCGGTCGCACACGTCGTGCCACACGAAGTCGTAGAGGGTGTCGGCGTAGGCGTTGAACTGGTACTCGGCGAGCGACTGCTCGAGCCGGGTCGACGGTGCGAGCGAGACGCGGCGATGATCCACCGGTCGGCGAACGGACGCTCCGTCATGTCGACCGGGGTCTCGACCCGGTTCGACGAGTCGACGCGCTTGAGCGCGAACCGTGTGGCGTTCCAGAGCTTGTTCGGCGAAGTTGCGGCCGAGGTCGAACTTCGGCGACGTGTTGCGCGCCAGCGGTCGTGTCGTCGGTGGGCTCGGCGGTACCCGTGGCGACGCCGTATGCCGACACCATCTGCTTCGCCGGATCGGTCGGCGAGGTCTGGATCGGGGCGGCGACGACGTGTGCCGGCCGGCGTGGTGATGAACTCGGGCTCGAACGCCTCGCCGCTGTGCGGGCACATCATGTCGACCGGCATCCGGACGTCCTGGGTGTCGGTCGTCATCTGGACGAGCGTGAACCGCATCGCGTCGGCGCCGTGGCTGTGGATGATGTCGCGTGGATCGACGCCGTTGCCGAGGCTCTTCGACATCTTCTGGCCGTGGCCGTCCTGGATCATGGCGTGGATGAAGACGTCGCGGAACGGCAGCTGGCCGTCG
The DNA here is from genome assembly GCA_963827775.1 of uncultured Acidimicrobiaceae bacterium. GTDB lineage: Bacteria > Actinomycetota > Acidimicrobiia > Acidimicrobiales > Ilumatobacteraceae > Ilumatobacter. The sequence continues at coordinate 229,565 of CAWHCI010000019.1, forward strand.
AGGAAGTAGCGGTTGAACATGACCATCCGGCTGACCCAGAGCGTGATGATCTCGCGGGCGGTCGTGAGCAGCGACGTCGGGTTGAACGAGTCGAGCAGGCCGACGGTCTCCGGGAAGTCGTCCGGCCACGGCCAGCCCATCGTGGACATCGGCCACAGGGCCGAGGAGAACCAGGTGTCGAGCACGTCGGGATCGCGGACGAATCCGTCGGCCTCGAGCGCGGCGACCAGCGCCGCCTCGTCCATCGACGTCGTCGGCACGGTCGAGGCGGCGCAGCGTGGCGTCGCGGCGGCACGCACACCGCTTCTTCGACCTCGGCGTCGGTGATGCGACGGACCACGTGCGCGGCGCCGGCATCGGCCCAGGCCGACTCGATCGTGATCGCGACGTCGATCTCGGCGTCGCGGACGGCGGCCGGGGCGTCGTCGAGCGTCGATCGTGCGAACCCACACCGGGATCTGGTGGCCCCACCACAGCTGGCGGCTGACGCACCAGTCGCGGATGCCCTCGTGCCAGGCGTGGTACGTGCGGGCGTAGCGATCGGGGAAGAAGTGCAGTCCACCGTCGCCCGTCGGCCTCGGTGCGCGGCGCGACGTCGTCGGGCAGCGGCGGCGCCTGATCGGGTGCCAGGGCACGCAGCGCCGAGCCGCGGAGCCGGTCGTCGGTGACGGCGACGTACCACTGGTCGCTCAGCCACGGCTCGATCGGCACGTGGCTGCGGTACGAGTGACCGACCGAGTGGGAGTAGTCGCGGACCTCTTCGAGGAGGCCGTGATCGCTCGAACCAGTCGCACGATCGCCAGCGCGCGCGTCTTCGCGTGACAGCCCGACGAACGTGCGGGCCTCGTCGGAGACGTCGTCCCAGCCGTACTGGTCGGAGATCGACGCGTCGGGCCCCATCACGTTGATCGACGGCGAGGTCGTGGCGCAGCCCGATCTCCCAGTCGTTGGGGTCGTGCGCCGGCGTGACCTTGAGGAAGCCCGATGCGTACTGCGCCTTCGCGTCGGAGCTCTCGGGATCGGCCATGACGACGTAGTCGTCGGCGATGATCGGGATCTCGCGGTCGACGATCGGGAGCATGACCGACTGGCCGAGGAGCGCGCTCGGCCCGCGGGTCGTCGGGGTTCGACGGCCACCGCGGTGTCGCCGAGCATCGTCTCCGGGCGCGTGGTGGCCACGGTGACGTGGCCCGGTGCCGTCGGCGAGCGGGTACCGCAGGTACCACATGTGGCCGTCGACGTCTTCGTTCTCGACCTCGTCGTCGGAGAGCGCGGTGCGGGTCGACGGGATCCCAGTTGACGAGCCGCTTGCCGCGGTAGATCAGTCCGTCGCGGAACAGCGTGAAGAAGGCGTGCCGCACGGCGGTCGCGCACATCTCGTCCATCGTGAAGCGGGTCCGGTCGCAGTCGCACGATGCACCCATCGCGACGAGCTGGTCGATGATGACCTGCTCGTACTCGTCCTTCCACGTCCTGGGTCGTCTCGACGAACGCCTCGCGGCCCATCTCGAGCCGCTTGACGCCGTCGGCGAGCAGCCGCTTCTCGACCACCGTCTGGGTGGCGATGCCGGCGTGGTCGGTGCCGGGCATCCACAGCGTCTCGTCGCCCTGCATCCGGTGGTAGCGGATCAGGACGTCCTGCAGCGTGTTGTTGAGCGCGTGGCCGAGGTGCAGCGCGGCGGTGACGTTCGGCGGCGGGATGACGATCGAGTACGTGGCGTCGCCGTCGGCGACGGGTTCGGCGTGGAACACGTCGGACGCCGCCCATGCGGCCTCGACGGCGGGTTCGGCGTCGGCGGGGGAGTAGGCCTTGGCCAGCTCGGGAAGTGATTCGGTCGCGCTCATTCGACCGGTCAGGCTAGTGCCGGGCGGCGGTCGGCCACCCGGACGTGACGCCCCTGCCCTCGCCTACTTGAGGAACTTGCTGGTGGTGTTGTCGGCGAGCACCTTGCCGCCGGTCTGGCAGGTCGCGCAGTAGTTGACCGTGTAGCCCGAGTACTCGACGGCACGGATCTCGTCGTCGCACACGGGGCAGGCGTCGCCGGTTCGGTTGTGCACGCCGCTCGGACGGTCCTTCGACGAGCTCATGACGGAGCGGGTGCGCTCGTACGCCAGTCCTTCGTCGATCGTGTGCCGGATCGCCTCGACGACGGTCGCGGCGCCGTCGGGCCCGAGCTTGCCCGTCATCGCGAACGGACTGATCTTCGCGTGGTGGCAGACCTCGTTCGCGAGTCGGCGGCCGAGCCCGGCGATCGAACGCTGGTCGCGGAGGAATCCGTGGATCCGTTGGTTCTTCCTGCCGAGCAGTTCCACCATCAGGTCGGTGTCGACGGTGTCGGCGTCGGGCCCGAGGACGTCGAGTGGCGGTGGGTCGACCACGTCGGGCGGGAGGCACCAGACGCCGGCGCGGCGTTCGGTTCCGGCCTCGGTGAGCAGGAGCGCCGGGCCCTGGTCGAACACGAACCGAGCCTGTCCGCCCCGCGGTTTCGCCGACTGCTTCTCGTCGACGAGCAGACGTCCGCCCTGCATCAGGTGGATCGCGAACTGCAGCGACTCGAACTCGAGCACCAGGTACTTGCCGCGGCGGCCGACGGCGAGCAGTGGCTGGCCGTAGGCGTCGTCGGGCGCGGGAGCGCGGTGCGGAGCGCCGTGAACTTGAGCGGTCGGAACTTCACGAGCACGCGGCCCGAGAACTCGTCGGCGAGGCGCTCGGCGTGCGCTTGGACCTCGGGGAGTTCGGGCATCGTCTACTCGTAGCGCGTTCGCTCGCGGACGGTTCCGAAGATGTGGTCGAGCGCGCCGAAGACGGGTTGCGCCCCCATGAGGGCCTGCTGATCCCCGGCGAGCCGGATGCGACCGCTGATGAAGGCGTCCTGCGCATTCATCGACCCGGTGGCGATGCCGACGGCGGTGTCCCAGTCCTGCTCCATCCTGACGTCCTCGGGGTCGGCGGCGCCGGCACCGAACGTCGCGGTGCCGTCGGCGATCTGGAGGTGGTAGGTGACGTCGCCCTCCGGCCCGTCGGTGACGACCTGGGTGACGCCGATCGTGTGGTCGTGGGCGAGCTCGCCCAGCGCCTCGCTGTCGGCGACCTCGCGGGTGAGTCTCGCGTATCCAGGCCAGGCTGAGGTATCGAACCGTGCTGTCGTCGCTCATCAGGCCCATAGTCTGCCCGATCATGCAGCCGAGCAGGTCATGGTCGCCGAGCGACGAGCACCCACACGGTGAGGGGTCGATCGACGAGTGGGTGTTCGCCACCTGGACGCCCGACGGCGCCCTCGGGTTCGTGTCGGGGCATCGGTTGCTCGGCCGGTTCGCCTGGTACTGGTCGGCGGTCGTGGAGCAGGGTCGACCGCTGCTCCACCTGACCGAATGGGACGTCCGGGTCCGTGCCGACCCGTTCGTGGTCAAGGCGCCGGAGATGTGGGCGGAACACCATTGCGTCTCGCCGCTACGTCAGTGGTCGGTCGGCAACGAGGCCCACGCCGCAGCGCTCGACGACGCCGACGAGGCACTGGGTCGCGGCTACGGCATGCCGACCCCGATGGCCTCCGACGTCGAGTGGTACGCGGTCGGTGGCGCCACTTCGATCGACCACGGGTACGAGCAGGTCGGCGTGGCACACGGCGAGATCGAACTGCTCGAGCGCCCGAACATCGAGTTCGTCGAGACGCCGGCGCATCGTTGGCGACGATGGACCGATGACGCCGCACTCGCACCGATCACGCTCGACCCGGTCGTGGCGCACACGGGCCTGCGTGCGCCGTTCGCGTTCCCGGACGGGTCGGTGGCCGACTGGGTGGTGAGCACCGACGGGTGGCGTTCGCGGCGGAGGCCAGTCCGCTGAATACGGGTCCCGATCCGGTCAGTGCGTCGGTTCCGGTTCCCGTTCGGATCGGTCGCTCTCGACGGTGTCGTGGCCGGGTACGCCGGTCGTGGGTGCCGGCATCGCAACGGTCGGAGCGGTCCGTGCGTCACGGCGGCGGACGACCAACCAGATCACGAGCGCCAGCAGCAGGCCGGACACGATGAACGGCAGGGTCGCCGCGATCACGAACCCGAGGCCGAACAGCAACGCGGTGAAGGCGTCCCAGCCCGACCGGAACGCGTCGCCGATGCCCTCGTCGTCCTCGACGGCGGGATCGGGGACCGCTGCCGTCGGTATCACTTCGATCGTGACGGTCGACAAAGCGACCCGATCCGCGAGGTTTCGCTGTTGCGCCTCGAGTTGTTCGAGGTCGGTCTGACGACGGGTCAGTTCGGCCTCGAGGCGAACCAGCTCGTCGAGGTTCTCGGTGCGGTCCATGAACTCCCGGACGTTGTCCACACTCTGCCGGGCGTTCCGGATCCGCACGTCCAGGTCGACGAGTTGCTCGGTCACGTCCTGGGCGCTCTGGTTGATCGACTGGATCTCGGCGGTGTCGTCGAGCCCGTCGAGCAGGCGATCGATCGACTCGGGCGGCACCTTCACGACCAGGACCGCGAACCCGTCGCTGCCGAACTGGCCCGGCTCGCCGTAGTTGACGTCCGACGATGCGACGCCACCCCCGAGCGTCGAGGCGCTCGCCATCACCGCAGCGACGGTGCGTTGGACGTCGTCGCTGCTCAGGACGACGCGCATCTCGACGATGACGTCGCGTCCGATGACTCCGATGTCGAAGTCCGGGCTCACCTGGCTCGCGGCGCCACCCGCTTCGACGGCACTCTCGGACGTGGCTTCCGCAGCGTCGTCGGTGGCCAGGAAGTCGCCGTCGGCCGACCCGGCGGTGCCGCCGAGCTGTTCGGTCGCCGCCGGTTCCGCCGAGGCTGCGGAGTCGTCGTCATCGCCCCCGCAGGCGGCGAGCAGCAGCGTGCCTGCCAGGGCGAACGCCGCCCGTCCTGATCGTCGTCGCCGGCTCCGGCCCGTGTTCGCCGGGTCGATGGTGTGTGTGATTCCGTTGATGCTCCCCATGGCGGTTGGACGTGCCGCGATCACTCCTGGTTCCCGTGGCACACTCGACGGCTGATGAGGTGGCGCACATGAAGTACGACCAGGACATCCTCGAGGCGTTCGCCGAGTCGAAGCAGCCCACGACGTACCCGAGCGTCGAGGTCTCGATGGGCCTCGTCGTCGAGGACCGCTCGAGCGGCTTCTGCGGGGACGTGGTGCGCTGGAACCACGAAGCCGTCACGCTTCGGGCGCTCCCGGATCCGTCGCTCCGCTCCTCATCGGGTCCGTCCACGCCCGAAGTTGCTGCGGACCGTCGCCAACCACCTCCGGCGGGGCTCCTCGGTGACGGCAAGCAGCACCTTCGCCACTTCACCTGGAAGCCGGGCGGGTTCCTGTTGGAGGGCCGGCCGGTGTCACTCGTGCGGCCGATCGAGCAGCCGACGGCGACGGAGCGGATCACCAGTTCCGGCTCCGTCGCCGGCGACCGCGGTCGTGTCGCACAGGTCGCCAAGGCGAGCCGGATCTGGGTCGAGGGCACGCACGATGCCGACCTGCTCGAACACGTGTGGGGCGACGATCTGCGCGAGCTCGGCATCGTCGTCGAGCCGCTCCACGGCGCCGACGACCTGGCCGCTGCGGTGAGTGACTTCCGTCCGGGTGACGGTCGACGGCTCGGCATCCTGCTGGATCATCTCGTCGAGGGCTCGAAGGAGTCGAGGATCGCAGCGACCGTCGACCATCCCGCCGTGTTGATCACCGGGCATCCCTTCGTCGACGTGTGGGCCGGCATCCGTCCGAAGGTGATCGGCCGGACCGCGTGGCCCGAGGTTCCGAAGGGGCAGCCGTGGAAGGAGGGCGTCTGCGCGGCGCTGGGCGTTCGCTTCGACGGCTTCTGGCCGGCGCTCCGCAACCGCGTCACCACGTACGCCGACCTCGAACCCGAGGTGGTCGGTGCCGTCGAGCAACTCATCGATTTCGTCGCGCCGACCTGACGGTCGGGCGGCACCGACGGTCGGACCGCTGACCCGACGAGCCCGTCGTGTGGTCGAATGGTCGGATGGTGAACGATTCGGAGACGCGCCGTGTGGAGGTGGAACTCACACCGATCGGCGAACCGGCACGATCGCCGTACCGTGACGGCCACGGCTCCGAGCGCCGGGGCGCCGTGCCCGGCGTCGCCTCCCGCGTCGACTCCGGCAGAACGTCACGCACGACCGGTGAGTCGTCCGGGAGAACGCCTCGATCGATCGTGGTCGTTGTGGTCATCGCGATCGTGGTGCTCGCCGGTAGCCGGTTCCTCGGCGACACCGGGGCGTCCGGCCCGCCCGTGACCGACGAGTCCGACGCCGCGGCGGCGACGCCGGTCGCGGACGGCACGGGCGAATCGGGGCCCGAGTCGGCGGATTCCGGGCGTCAGGCGGCCCCACGGCCGCGCGGCGCCAGGACGAACGTCACGTTGCCGGGGCCGCAGACGGGAACCGTGACGCTGCATCCGGCGCTGGACGGCGCGGACTTCCGCATCGTCGGCGTGGTGGGTTCGAACACCACCGCCGAGATCGACGTCCGTGCCGAGGAGATGGTGACCCGGAACTGGGGTGCGGTGAACCTCGAGCAGTTCCCCGCCGTGATCGGCGAGGGCTGGATCATGTCGCTCGGTGCCCGGTCGGGTTCGGTCAGGGTGCTCACGGCCGACGGTCACCAGTCGAATCCACGGCTCGGTGGTCCGTGGTCGCTCGTCCCGGCCGAGGGCGGCGACCGGTTCTGGCGCCCGACCGATCCGCAGTCCGCCCCGTTCGTTCGGTTCGAGGAGGTCGATCGCGCCGGAGAGCCGACCGGCACGACGATCGAGACCGACGGGGTCTGGCCGGCCGGCGTCGACCCGGCCGGAGGCATTCTCACCGTCGTCCAGGGCAGCACCTACGCGATCGGACCCGATGGTGTCGAACTGGTCGGCGAGGGCGAGATGGTCGCCGTTTCGGAGACGCATGCGGTGCTGCACCGCTGCGACGAGACGCTGGCCTGCGACCTGGTGCTCGTCGACCGGTCGACCGGGGCGGATCGACACATCGACGGTGGCCCCGACGTTCTGCCGGCCGCCGAGTTCGAGGGGTTCTCCCTGCGAAGTGAACTGGCGCCGGACGGTGCGGCGGTCGGTGTCGTGACGTCCGATGACCGTGGTCGTCCGACGTTGTACATGGTCGACACCGGGTCAGGTGAAACACAGACGCTGAGCGAGGAGCCCGAGAGCGGGATCTCCTGGTCGCCCGACGGGCGGTTCGGGTTCTTCGTCGAAGCGGCGGTCCTCAAGTTCTACGACCGCGTGACCGGCACCGTCGAGACGGCGGGCCCCGACGTCGGCGCCTGGCGAACGGTCGACGTACGCGGCCGGTGAGCCCGTCCGTACTCGTGTGTGCCCGGATGCGAGTCAGCCGATGCGTTCGTCGCTGGGGTCCACGGTGGTGACCGCCCGGCCACCGTGCATGAGGGTCACCGGGCCGTCCTCCGACACGACGATCACGACGGAGTGCGGGTCGTCGAACGAGTAGCGCAGCGCCGAGGTGTGGCGCATGCCGCGCATCGCCCCGACAGCTCGGTCGGCCGCAGCCGACGACGCGAGCCGGATGCCCAGCGCGACCAGCGACGCGTCGCCGTCGAAGATCGCTGCGCCGTCTGTCTGCGCCAGTGCCTGGGCGATCGCCGCCTCTTCGCCGACGCTGTCGAGTCGCAACCGGGGCGCGTTGTGCACGAGCCGTTCGAGCCGGCGGTCCGGGGTCGGGTGATCGGTCGGTCGCCAGATCAGTGTGGCCCCGATGCGTCGGCCGCCGAGTTCGTGGATCGCGAAGCGGAGCAGCGGACGCACCCCCTCGATCGGGATGTCACCGGCGACCGTTCCGAGGCGCCGTATCCACGCGTCGATCGGAGCATCGTGGTGCCAGACGATGCCGTTCCACCGGACCACGCCGGCCGGGCCGAACACGCGCACCTGGCCGGCCGCGTGTCGTTGGATGATCAGCCCGCCGAGTGAGGCTTGGAGGCCGACGAGGTCGTACTCGTCGGCCATGTTCCGCCCGAAACAGGCGAGGTGGGTGATCGCGTCCGACGTGCGCACGGCGAAACTCGTCGCGCCGTCGGCGAATCGGCGCGCGAACTGCACGTCGAGATCGGTGACCGCGATCAGATCGACCGAATCGACACCGATGATCCGGTCGTCGGTGAACACGACCGGTGCCGGTGGAATCAGGACGCCGTACGTCGGTACCCGCCCCTCGTGCAGCTGCGGCCGCAGTGCGTAGGCCAGTTCGACGAGCGCACCCACGGAATCGGGTGCGCCGTCGAGAGCCGGGAGCCCCTCCTCCTCCAACTCGTCGGCGAGGCGCTGGAGGCGGCCGGGGAGTACCGGTAGTTCGCGGCCGACTCGAGAGGGATGCACCACCCGGACTGTAGGTGGAGTTTCCCGAACGGTTCGGCCGGGTCGGCGGTCGCACGACCGGTCGCAGGCGCGACACGAGGGCCGGGAGGGGAGCTCCCGACCCTCGCGGATCGTCGCGGATCGTTGCGGTCCCGACCGTCAGGCGGTCAGTGCTTGCACCACGTCGGCTCAGGGCCCGCGGCCGACACGCCGACTCCGCACTTGTTGCGGTGGACGTCGAGGCCCACGCCGATCGTCATGATGTTGAGGTCGACCGGGCCGGCCGCCGAGCTGTTGCCCTTGGCCGTGTTGTGGCCGACCTGCACGTTGTCGCTGACGGCGGACGGCGGGTCGGTCGGGTTCTCACCGGGCCAGTCGAACACGGCGATGCCGCCGGCGGTGATGGAGGGGGCGTCCGACACGTTGTCGTTCGCCGTGTTCCGTTCGATGAGCACGTTGCTCGCGCCCACGACGAGGATCCCCGTCACCCCGAGCGGGAAGTCGGGCCCGAACGGGAAGCACTCGGCGTTGTTGCCGTTGGTCGTGTTCCGCTTGATCGTCACGTCGGTCGACGGCAGCCCGAGGAAGTCGGGCGGGTTGCCGACGTTGATGCCGTAGCAGCTGCCGCTCGCGGTGTTGCGTTGGATCGACACGTGTGACGTGTCGTTGACCAGGATGCCGTTCTGGTTGTTGTCGATCGCGGTGTTGCGCTTGATCGAGCCGTGTTCCGAGGCGGCGACTTCGATCCCCGAGCAGAACAGGCTGCCGTTCGTCGTGTTGCGGTTGACGTCGAAGTCGGACGAGAACAGGACGAAGATCCCGTCGCAGCCCGGGTTCACCACCGTGTTGCGGTTGACGTGGGCGTGGTTCGTGAAGAACACGGCGATCGCGTCGAACGCTGCGTCAGGCAGATGGAAACCCCTGATCGATACGTCGTTCAGGTAGACCTCGGGCGGTGGCGGGAAGTCGTCGAACGGCTCCGGATGCACGCAGATCGTGGTCGCGCGTTCGATGATCGGGCCGGTCTCATCGCCACCGGTGCACGGGTTGAGCACACGTTCCTCCGGTGGGGGCGGGGTGATCGTGGCGTTCCGACCGACCAGCTCGATGCCGCTCTTGTTGATCCACACCTGCTCGACGTGGTCGCCCTTGACGACGATCTTGGTGCCGGGTTCGGCGGCGTCGATCGCGGCCTGGATCGACTCGCCCTCCTTGACGACGACCTTCTTCTGGCCGCCGCCGTCGGCGGACGCAGGACTGCTCGGGATGGCGAGCACCGAGACGAGCAACGCGGTGGCGACACCGAGCGCCCGTCGACGGGTTCGAGATCGTGTTCGTGGCGCGGCAAACAGAGTCGTGGACATGTCAGAACCCCCAGTTCCGATTTCCCCGCACCCCCCGGTGCGGACGGCCCGTCCGTGGTGACGAGTTGCACGTGACCGTAGACCACTGTGCGCCGACGCTCAATGAGCCATCCGTCACACGGTCACCAGTGCGCCGGCCACCCACGATGGGCTCGGCGCCTGCAGTGGCTCGGAGTAGTCGACGAGTGCGAGGTCGTGAATCGTGGGTGAGAAGCCAGGTCCGACGAGGTGAGCGAGCACCGGGCCCGTGTCCCGGAAGTCGGAGCTGTCGCGTTCGACGAGCCGGGCGAAGTCGGCGAACCGATGGTCGGACAGCGCGGCGAGTTGCTCGTCGATGGCCGACCGAGCCATCGCCACGGTCTCGGGATCCACCTCATCGAGGCAGTCGTGTGGCGCGGTGCCGTAGGCGTGTCCGTGGTGGATCGGGTCGGTGGTGGCGACGAGCATCGCTCCGCCCTCGACGAGTCGTTCGAGCTCGTCGATGCCGGGCAGCGTCGCCGGAACGTCACCGACCAGGAACGGTTGGCGCCGAACGATGTCGATGCGCCGGCCGGCACGATCGGCGGCGAGGGTGAGCATCTCGACGAACCCGTCGAGCGAGAATTCCTCGGCCGCGAGGCCGGTCTCGTCGTGGACGCCGCGCAGCGCGGCGATGGCGTCGGGGTCGCCGTCGCGAGCCGCTGCGACCCGTTCCCGGTCGGTGCGTCGTGCCCCGTGCAACACGCCGAGCGCTAGCACCTGCTCGACGCCGGACGCGAGCACGGCCGAGACCGCCGATGCGATCTGGTGACCCGTCACCTCGATGCGGGTGTGTGGCACGACGATCGCGCTGCCGTCGTGGATGTCGAGCCGCGGTGCCGAGTCGACCATCGCGAGCAGAGCTGCCGCGCCGAGGCGCTCGCGTTCGGTTCGGTAGTACCGCTTCCACGCATGGGCAGAGTCCACGCCATCAGGATCACACACCGACCTCTGGCCCGGAGCCAGCGGTAGAGCCGTGACCTGCCTGTCGGACGCGAACGAGCCCGGGCTCGTGTCAGATCAGAGTTGGATCAGACGAAGGCGCTGGCGAAGACCAGGCTGACGATCGTCATCACCTTGATGAGGATGTTCATCGCCGGCCCGCTCGTGTCTTTGAACGGGTCACCGACGGTGTCGCCGACGACGGCAGCCTTGTGCGGGTCGCCGCCCTTGCCGCCATGCGCGCCGGCTTCGATGTACTTCTTGGCGTTGTCCCAGGCGCCACCCGCGTTGGCCATGAAGATGGCGAGCGCGAAGCCGGTCACGAGCGCACCGCCGAGCAACCCGCCAAGGGCGTCGACGCTGATGAACCCGACGACGAGCGGGACGACGACTGCCAGAGAGCCCGGCAAGATCATCTCCCGCAACGAGGCCTCGGTCGAGATCGCGACGCACCGTGCGGAATCGGGCACGACGCCCTCCTTGCCTTCGCGCAGGCCCGGGATCTCGCGGAACTGGCGGCGAACCTCTTCGATCATCTGCTGAGCGGCGCGACCGACGGCGTCGATGGTCAAGGCGGCGAAGATGAACGGCAGCATCGCACCGATGAACAGGCCGATGAAGACGTCGACCTCGCCGATGTTCAGGTTCAGAGCGGCGGTCGGATCGGCCTCGGCGATCGCGAACTCGAAGCTCTTGAACAAGGCCAGCGCGGTGAGCGCGGCCGATCCCACGGCGAAACCTTTGGCGATGGCCGCCGTGGTGTTGCCCAGCGAGTCGAGTGCGTCGGTGACCTCGCGAACCGACGGATCGAGTTCGGCCATCTCGGCAATGCCGCCCGCATTGTCGGCGATCGGACCGTAGGCGTCGACCGACACGACCGCACCGAGCGTGGCCAGCATGCCGATCGCTGCGACGGCGATGCCGTAGATGCCTCCACTCGCCCCGAACACACCGCCGTCGGTTCCGAGGGTCTGCTCGCCGCCCCAGTATGCGATCCCGACACCGGCCACGATCAGCACGACCGAAGCGGCGACCGATTGCATGCCGCCGCTGATCCCGGCGAGGATGGTGGTTGCCGGGCCGGTCTCGGACTGCCTGGCGATCTTCTTGACCGGGAAATAGTGGTCGGACGTGTAGAACTCGGCGCACTTGCCGAGACCCCAGCCGGCGACCAGGCCACCGATCACCGAGACGGCCAGGCCCCACGGCTTGTCGAACATGTCGTCGTCGAACAGCCAGTAGGCGATGCCGACGGTTGCGATGACGGTGAGTCCCATCGCCACGTTGGTGCCCATGTGGAGCGCCCGGCTGAGGTGTTTGGAGTCGGTCGACTCGCCGCCACGAACCATGAACGAGCCGATGATCGATGCGATCATGCCGGCGAAGGCGATCGCCATCGGGAACACGAGCAGGGGCAGGACGGCGGCGTCGCCCGCCTCGGAGGCGACGATGCCTGCCGCGAATGCCGTCAGCGAGATCGGGGCGATGATCGAGCCGGCGTACGACTCGAACAGGTCGGCGCCCATGCCGGCGACGTCGCCGACGTTGTCGCCGACGTTGTCGGCGATCGTGGCCGGGTTGCGGGGGTCGTCCTCGGGGATGCCGGCCTCGACCTTGCCGACGAGGTCGGCGCCGACGTCGGCGGCCTTGGTGTAGATGCCGCCGCCGACACGCGAGAACAGGGCGATCGACGAGGCACCGAGCCCGAACGCGGTGACGATCTCGAACGCCTGGTCGACCTCCAGCCACTCGACGAACAGCAGGTAGGTGAACATCAGATCCGAGCAGGGCCAGTCCGGCGACGGTGAAGCCCATCACGGCACCACCACGGAAGGCGACCGGCAACGCCTTCGCCGGACCATGCTTGGCGGCCTCGGTCGTTCGGGCGTTGGCCATCGTGGCGACCGTCATGCCGACGTAACCGGCAGTCGCCGACAGGATCGCACCGAGCACGTAGCTGACCGCTGCCAATGGAGTGATGACGATCGGCGAGCAGCACCATCATGGCCACGACGAAGACCGAGACCCACTGGTATTCCTTCTTCAGAAACGCCTTGGCGCCCTTCTGGATTTCCGTCATCAGGAAGACCATTCGGTCATTGCCCGGCGACGCAGCCTTCACCGATGTGTAGTAGTAGCCGGCGAGTCCCAGCCCGGCGAGGGCCGAGAGCGCGGCGAGATAGGGAATTGCTTCCACTGGTACGTGCCTCCTGAGGCGTCAATTCGAAGTCGCACAATGATGGTCGGTCCGACCCTCACTCTCCAACCCGGGTGTGTGGCGGCGCAATCGTAGTCAGCGATTCGTCGTCCGCCACGAGGCAGTCGTGGCCGACGTATCTCCGGCAACGATCACGCGACTGTTTCAGCGATGAGCACCCGGCCGTTTCGGGCCGGTCAGCGGTCGCGCGGTAGCGTCGACCGCATGTCACAGACCATCTCGCGCAGTCGGGGCCCGGTCTCGGGCACCGCCGTCGAAGGGAGCCGGCAAACGCAAGCCGTTCCTGCTCGACTTCTACTCCACCGCCGTCGGCAAGAAGTACGTGATGGCGATCACCGGCATCATCGGGATCGGCTTCGTGATCTCGCACATGATCGGCAACCTCAAGCTGTACATCGGCACGGTCGAGGAGCAAGGGCAGCAGGTCTACGACGCCGACGTGTACGGCGCAGTTCCTCCGCGAGTTGCTCGTGCCGATCCTGCCGCACGGCGTGTTCCTCTGGATCCTCCGGCTGGTGCTGATCGGTGCGGTGCTGTTGCACATCCACGCCGCGTACACGCTCACCGTGCTCAATCGCCGCGCCCGCCCGGTGAAGTACCAGTCGGAGCGTGACTACCAGGTCGCGAACTTCGCGAGCCGGTCGATGCGCTGGACCGGCGTGATCGTGCTGCTGTTCATCGTCGTGCACCTGCTCGATCTCACCTGGGGCGTGACCAACCCCGGACTTCGAGCACGGCGCGGTCTACCGCAACGTCGACGCGAGCCTGAGTCGGGTGCCGGTCGCGATCGGTCTACATCGTCGCCAACGTCGCCCTCGGTATCCACCTGTTCCACGGCACGTGGAGCCTGTTCCAGTCGATGGGGTGGAACAACCCCCGCTTCAACCAGTGGCGCAAGGGGCTCGCCGCCGGCGTCGCCACACTGATCGTCGTCGGCAACGTGTCGTTCCCGATCATGACCCTCGCGGGCGTGATCGACTTCGACGACTCCGTCACGACATGCAGACTCGAGGAGATGGAGACTCGACGTGAGGCACTACGGAGGCGACTATGACCATCACCCTCGACTCCAAGATTCCCGAGGGGCCGCTGGCCGACAAGTGGACGCAACTACATCGCCAACCAGAAGCTGGTGAACCCGGCCAACAAGCGCAAGTTCAAGATCATCGTCGTCGGCACCGGACTGGCCGGGGCGTCGGCGGCGGCCACGCTCGGCGAGCTCGGCTACAACGTCGAGGCGTTCACGTTCCACGACTCGCCACGCCGAGCGCACTCGATCGCCGCGCAGGGCGGCATCAACGCCGCGAAGAACTACCAGGGCGACGGCGACAGCATCCACCGGCTGTTCTACGACACGGTCAAGGGCGGCGACTTCCGCGGTCGCGAGGCCAACACGTATCGCCTCGCCGAGGTGTCGGTGAACATCATCGACCAGATGGTCGCCCAGGGCGTGCCGTTCGCCCGCGAGTACGGCGGTCTGCTCGCCAACCGCTCGTTCGGTGGCGCCCAGGTCAGCCGCACGTTCTACGCCCGCGGTCAGACCGGCCAGCAGCTGCTGATCGGTGCCTACCAGCAGATGGCCCGCCAGGTCGGGCTCGGCAACGTCAAGCTCTGGAACCGCGTCGAGATGGTCGACATCGTCAACATCGACGGTCGGTGCGCCGGCATCGTCACCCGCGACCTCCTCACCGGTGAGATCCGAGTCGCACGCCGCGAACGCCGTGATCCTCGCCACCGGCGGCTACGGCAATGCGTTCTACCTCTCGACGAACGCGATGGCGTGCAACGTCACCGCGGCCTGGCGTGCGCATCGCCGCGGTGCCGCGTTCGCCAACCCGTGCTACACGCAGATCCACCCGACGTGCATCCCGCAGGCCGACGACTTCCAGTCGAAGCTGACGCTGATGTCCGAGTCGCTCCGCAACGACGGCCGGATCTGGGTCCCGAAGAACCCCGACGAGACCCGCCCGGCCGCTCAGGTGCCCGAGGACGAACGCGACTACTACCTCGAGCGGATCTACCCGAGCTTCGGCAACCTCGCACCGCGCGACGTGTCGTCGCGAGCCGCCAAGCGCGCGGTCGACGCCGGCCAGGGGGTCGGGCCGCTCAAGAACGGCGTGTACCTCGACTTCGCGGACGCGATCGGTCGTCTCGGCGCCGACGTCATCGGCGAGCGCTACGGCAACCTGTTCGACATGTACGAGCGGATCACCGGTGAGAACCCGTACGAGATGCCGATGCGGATCTATCCGGCGAGCCACTACACGATGGGCGGGCTCTGGGTCGACTACGAACTGCAGACCACGATCCCCGGGCTGTTCTGCGCCGGCGAGGCCAACTTCTCCGACCACGGCGCCAACCGGCTCGGTGCGTCGGCGCTGATGCAGGGTCTCTCCGACGGCTACTTCGTGTTGCCGTACACGATCGCGCCGTACCTGTCGGAGTGGCTCAACAAGCCGATCCCCGACGAGACACACGAGGCCTTCGCGGTGGCCGAGGCCGAGGCCGCCGACCGGTTCAAGAGATACCTCGACATCGGCGGCACGCGCAGCCCCGACCACTTCCACCGCGAGCTCGGCAAGATCATCTGGGACTACTGCGGCATGGATCGCAACCGGGCCGGTCTCGAGAAGGCGCTGTCGGAGATCCCGGCGCTGCACGAGGAGTTCAAGACGGACGTCAAGGTCACCGGCGACGACGCCGAGCGTCAACCAGACGCTCGAGAAGGTCGCCCGCATCGACGACTTCTTCGAACTCGGCATGCTGATGTGCAAGGACGCACTCGTCCGCGAGGAGAGCTGTGGCGGCCACTTCCGCTCCGAGCACCAGACCGAGGAGGGCGAGGCGCTCCGCGACGACGAGAACTTCGCCCACGTGACCGCCTGGGAGTGGAGCGGCGACATGGCCAATCCGATCGAGCACCGCGAGCCGCTCGAGTACGAGGTCGTCCAGTTCCAGACACGGAGCTACAAGTGAACGCCACGATGATCGACGAGACGACGAAGGACGACCGGAGGAACGACACGTGAGCGACACCCTGACGTACATCACCCTGAAGATCTGGCGCCAGGCCGGTCCCGACGATCCGGGCCGGTTCGAGCACCACGTGATCGAGGAGATCAGCGACGAGGCATCGTTCCTCGAGATGCTCGACATCCTCAACGAGCAGCTGATCGAATCGGGTCAGGAAGCGATCGTGTTCGACCACGACTGCCGGGAGGGCATCTGCGGCACGTGCTCGCTGATGATCGACGGTCAGGCGCACGGTCCGCAGAAGGGCACCGCCACCTGCCAGCTCCACATGCGGACGTTCCAGAGCGGCGACGTCATCACGATCGAGCCGTGGCGCGCCGAGGCGTTCCCGATCATCAAGGACCTGATGGTCGACCGCGGCCCGTTCGACCGCATCGTCGAGGCAGGTGGCTTCGTCACCGCACCGACCGGCGGTGCGCCCGACGCCAACCTGATCCCGATCCCCAAGCCCGTCGCCGACGCGTCGATGGACGCCGCGGCGTGCATCGGGTGCGGAGCATGCGTCGCCGCCTGCCCGAACGGTGCGGCCAACCTGTTCACCGGCGCCAAGCTCGCCCACCTGAACCTCCTGCCGCAGGGGCAGGCCGAGCGGTACAAGCGGGCGGAGGCGATGGTCGAGACCATGGACGAACACTTCGGCTCGTGCACGAACCACGGCGAGTGCGAGGCGGCGTGCCCGAAGGAGATCTCGATCGACGTGATCGCCGTCATGAACGCCGACTACCTGAAGTCGAAGTTCAAGAACCGCAAGTCGCTCAGCCGCCGCTGACGATCAGCGGTCCGGGATGAACAGCAGCGTGATCTGCGGATCCCAAATGCTCGACAGCTGGTCGTCGTCGTCCGCCTCACGGTTCCGGCACATCAGGTGATACCGGGCGGTCGTTCCCGCGACGGCGCGGAACGACTCGGTGCCGGCAAGGTTGCCGGCGTCGCCTTCGCCCGCCGGGCTGTTGACGGTGGCGCCGGCGGCCTCGAACAGCATGTTCTCGTTCTCCGGGAAGCCGCTCGTTCGGTCGGTGATCACGCACAGGACGTCGGCGCCGGCTTCTGACTCGAACGCCGTCGTCGAGGCGAAGACGAGCACCGTGCCGCGGCGTGTGAGATTGACGCCGGCCGAGACCACCGACTTCCAGTTCGAGGCCACGGTGGTGTCGTTGCCTTCGACCCGCGTGGTCGACGAGATGGCGTCGCGGATGTCGGTTGCCAGTGATCGATCGGTCTCCTGCAGGTCGGCGATGTCACCCTGCAACGCGTCGAGCTGGTTCTGGATGTCGACGAGGCTCCCCTTCGTGTAGATCCCGACGACATCGACGATGACGTCGACCGTCCCGAACGTGTTGTAGATCTTGAGTTTGCCGTCGGGCGAGAGCTTGGAGTCGACCTTGTTCGGCGTCGGCGGAGACCCGTTCGCGTAGTTGAGGTTCGAGACGAGTGGCAGCTCGGTGAGATCGGCGGGGAACAGGCTCAGGAACGACGGCGCCGTCGGGTTGACGACCGTGACGTTCATGGCAACGCCGGTGGCCCCGCCGGGTACTGCGACGCAGTTGCCGTTGGTGCCGGTCACCTGGGCGGTGAAGGTCTCGCCCGGTCCGAGCGGGGCGATGCGATCCCCCACGTTCTCGTCGCCGGGTCGCGTGTCCATCAAGCGGCACGGTTCCAGCGGCTGGTACGTCGCGTCGAGGTCACCGGGAGCCGCATTCACGTTCCAGGCCTGGATGCTGATCACGGCGAGTGCTGCTCCGAGCAGCCCGCTGCCGACCGCAATCCCGGTCGTTCGACCTCGTCCCATGTCTGCCCCTCCACCCTCGCCGCCGTCACATGGTCGTAGCAGAAGTGGCGAGGGGTCATCAACGCCAGGCCGTTGGACAATCGGTGTGATCGGTCACCGTGCAGTCGTCGCCGAACACGACGAACCGGTCGAAGCCGCGCAGGAACCAGCGGTCGTGGGTGACCGCAACGACCGTGCCGTCGAACCGCTCGAGCCCGTGCTCGAGCGCCTCGGCCGACACCAGATCGAGGTTGTCCGTCGGCTCGTCGAGCAGCAGCAGCGTCGCCCCGCCGATCTCGAGCAGCAGGATCTGGAACCGGGCCTGTTGGCCACCGCTCAACGTCTCGAAGGGTTGATGAGCACACCCCTGGATCTCGTACCTCCGGAGCATGCCCATCGCGGGCGCGAGCACCACGTCGTGGTCGTGCAGGATCTCGACCGGCGTTCGGCCGATCCACTCGGGATGTTCGTGGGTCTGGTGGAACAGGCCGGGTGTCACGTTGGCGCCGAGCCGCCACGTGCCGTCGGACTCGACCGTGTCGTCGCCGGCCAGCAACCGGAGGAAGTGACTCTTGCCCACGCCGTTGCCGCCCAACACGGCGACCCGCTCGCCGTACCAGAGCTCGAGATCGAACGGCTCCGTGAGGCCCGCGACCTCGAGGTGTTCGGCGATCACGGCCCGCTTCCCGGTCCGAGCACCCCGCAACCGGACATCGATCTTCTGCTCTCGCATCTCGTCGGGCCGTTCGTTCTTCTCGAGGAACTGACGCAGTTTCGACTCTGCCGCCTTCAGTTTCGGTGCGAACGTCTCGCTGATCGACGCCCGTTGTCGCATCAGCACCACGTAGTCCTCGAGACGCTTGCGCTCGTCGTCGAACAACGCGGTGTCGTGGGCGCGTTTGGCCGCGTGCGCAGCTTTCGCCTCGGCGTACGTGGCGAAGCCGGCTCCGTGCGTCCAGGCCCCCGACGCCTCGATCGTGACGATCTTGGAGGCACTTGCCGCGAGCAGCTCACGGTCGTGGCTCACGAACACCACGGTCTTCTTCGTGGTGTTCAGTTGTCGTTCGAGCCATCGTTTGGCGGGGACGTCGAGGAAGTTGTCGGGCTCGTCGAGCACGAGGATGTCGGCCTCGCCCCGGAGCAGGAACTCGAGAGCCAGCCGCTTCTGTTCGCCTCCGCTGAGCGTCCGGAGCGGTCGGTCGGCGACGTCGGCGAGGTCGGCGGCCAGTGCCCGGCCGCAGGCCTCGTCCCACTGGACCTCCACCTCGTACCCGCCGACGTCACCCCACTCGCCCAGCGCGGTGGCGTACTTCATCGGGTCGGCGTCGACCTGCTCGGTCGCGGCGGCGAGCCGTTCGGCGGCGTCGACGATCCGATCGGGAGACAAGGACAGGAGCAACTCGCGAACCGTGGCCGGCGAGCCGTCGTCGTTCATCCCGACCAACTGGCGCATCACCCCGAGCCGTCCGTCGATCGAGAAGGTCCCCGACGTCGCCGGTTGCTCACCGATCAGGATGCGAAGCAGCGACGACTTGCCGACGCCGTTGGCGCCGACCAGCGCGACACGGTCGCCGTTGCCGACCGAGAACGACACGTTGCGGAACAGCCCCTGGCCACTCGGGAGCTTCCACCCGAGCCCCGAGACCTGGATCGAGGACATGGCGCCCGATGCTAGGCCGCGGTCGACCGGGCGGCCCCCGGGGTTTGCCGTCCGTCCGGCCGCCCCGGCGGGCTGCCGAGTGGCCGGGACCGGTCAGTCGGGCGGGAGCGTGATCGCGGTCCTGTACTTGTTGGTCTGGATGAGATCGCCGGCCGTGAGGATGAGATCGACGTTGAGCGCGCCGAGGGTGTCGGGGACCGCCAGGGTGACGGTCCCGACGCGAACACACTCGTCCGGGCCCACGTCACCGCCGAAGCGCCAGCGACGCGACCCGCCCGCCCAACTCGCCGTGATGTCGACCACCGCCCCTTCGACGCTCTCGCGCAGATCGTTGACCACGTGGACGTCGAGCGACAGCTTCTCGCCGGGCGCCACGACCTCGGGTGGACGGTCGGCGACGACGATCACGGGCTCACACGCTCGCTTCAGCGCCTCCCACCCGAGCTTTGGCTTCCGTTCGTGGTCGAGCACACTCCACGACACCACGGGTGCGGGGTCGTTGAGCGCGAACATGCAGAATCCGCCCGCCGGCCGGTACTTCAGCCGGCGGAGCAACTCGATGTGGTGACGGAGCAACTCGGCCTGGTACTTCTGCGTGGCCAGCCGCCACGCGTCGAACGTCGCGAACTCGTCGGGCGGCACCCGCTCGTCGAACACCCACTTCTGCAGCCCGTGTCGCGTGGCCAGCATGTCCCAATCGAGGTCTGGCCACGCTTCGGCGTCGATGAAGTCGGCGGTGTCGGGCACCGCCTGGGCGCCGAACTCGGACATGAACCGCACGACGCGCGGCATCGCAGCGGCCAGGCGTTCCACGTCTCGGACATCGCCGTGGTACCAACCGAAGTAGAAGTGGCTGTCGGTGCCGTCGAGCCGGGGGAGGTGCGGCAGCACACCCGAGTGGGGGACGCACAGCCGGGTCGGGTCGGCGTGCTCGAACGACCGTTTCACCCACCGGTCGAGCACCGTGCGGTTCCACGTGGGCAACTGGTGCGCAGCGAGGTATCGGAGTCGCGACCTCGTCGTGTCGCCCTCGATGCCGATCGCCACGGCGGCGGGATCGTTGTGGGCGTTCCACTGGATGATCGACGGGTGATGACCGAGTTGATCGACCGCTGCCCGTGCCTGCGAGATCGCCTGGCCCCGCACCGAGCGTGCGTACCCCCACTGGAGTGGAAAGTCTTGCAGGAGCAACACGCCGAGTTCGTCGGCCGCGTCGTAGACCGGGCGTGATGCGATGTGCCCGTGCACCCGGAGGGCGTCGAGGCCGGCCTCGACCGCGAGCTCGACGTCACGTCGCATGTCGGTGGGTGTCGCGTCGGCCAGCCCGGCGCGTGTCGGGAGCAGATTCGCCCCTTTCAGGAACAGGCGCTCCCCGTTCACCGAGCACGACCAGTCGTTCCATGCGACGACGCGGAGCCCGGTCCGGCGGATCCGTGAATCGCTGACCACGCCGTCGATCACGATCTCCACCTCGATCGTCGTCAGTGGTTGCTCGCCGAGGGTCCGCGGCCACCACAGCGACGGGTTCGTGATGTCGATGCCCCACCTGACGTCGTTCTGCCCGTGGGCCAGCCGCTGTTCGGACTCGTTCGCCAACTCGCCGTCGACGAACGTGCGGATCACCACGGTGCGCCCCTGATCGCAGTCGACGGCGGCACGGAGGAGCACGTGGGCGCGTGCGTCGTCGGCGTCGCGGCACAACACCCGGAGGCGGTCGATCCGGGCAGGGCCGGTGTCGTACAGGTGGACCGATCGCCAGATCCCCCCGGGGTTCCAGTCGCGGTCGATGCCGTCCCAGTGCTGGAAGATGCCGGTGATGTTGCGCTTGCCGCGATGGCTGTGTTGGGGCGAGCACACGACCTCGATCGCGACCACGTGTTCGTCACCGATGCGGCTCAGCGCCGTGACGTCGAACGAGTGCGGCGCGAAGTACCCCTCGGCGTCGCCGAGGTACGCGCCGTCGAGCCACACGTCCGACTGATAGAAGATGCCGTCGAGCGTCAACCAGCGGCGCCGGTCGTCGGGCAGTTCGCCGAGCTCGAACCGGCGCCGGTAGAGCAGAGGGCCGTCGCTGTCGGCGAACTCGGGGTGCGACCGCCAGTGCGACGGCACGACGATCTCGGGCCAGTCGGCATCGTCGGTGGTGAGTCCGATGCCGTCGCGGCGCAGGTCGTCGTCGGCGGGTGTTGCCCGCCATACCCCGTTGAGGTCCACCTCTGGAGCGTACCGACCGCGCCGCGTCGGTACCCTCGGCCCGATGCCAGCTGGGGCGCTCATCGACCGGATCGACCGCAGGGCCGTCTCCGATTCGGTCCCGCTGTTCCTGCCTGCGATTCCGTTCGGTTTCGTGCTCGGCCTGGCCGCGACGGAGGGCGAGATGCCGCTGCTGATCGGCTGGTCGACCTCGATCTTCATCTTCGCCGGTGCGGCTCAACTCGCCGTGCTGACCCTCGCCGGAACGGCCAGTGTCTGGGCGGTGATCGTGGCCGGCCTGGTGATCAACACCCGACACGTGATGTACAGCGCCGCGCTGGCGCCGACGTTCCAGCGCCAGCCCCGGTGGATGCGCTGGGTCGGCCCGTTCTTCCTGATCGATCAGGTGTTCGCGATGTCGCTGCTGCACTCGGATCGTTCGCCCACCGAGTTCCGCCGGTACTACCTCACCGCCGGTCTGTTCTTCTTCGTGAACTGGCAGTGGGCGACCGCCCTCGGCATGGTGGTCGGGCCGGTCGTGCCCGAGTCGTGGCAGCTCGGCTTCGCGCCCGCGGTCATGTTCTTCGGACTGGTGCTGATCGGCATCAATCAGGTCCCCCAGGCGGTCGCGGCGTCCGTCGGCGGCGCCGTCTCACTCGTCTCGGCGGGTCTCCAGGATCGATTGGGGATCCTCGTCGGGGCGGTGGCCGGTGTGATCGCCGGCACCGTCGCCGAACTCCGGGCGGAGGCGGGCGAATGAGCACGTGGTCGGCCATCGTGATCGTTGCGGTCGTCGGGGTGATGACGTACTCGATGCGGGCGGTCGTGATCGTGGCGATGGCGAACCGGTTGATTCCGACGTCGGTCGCACGTGCGCTCCGGAGCGTGGGCCCGGCGGTGCTCGCGGCGCTGGCGGTCAGCTTGGCGGTCGGTGGCGACGGCGGTCCGAGTCTCGAGATCGCCGAAGCTGCCGGCTTGGCGGTGGCGGGCCTCGCTGCGTGGCGCACCAGGAATCTGATCGTGACCCTGCTCGCCGGGATGACCACACTCTGGTTCGTCACCTGGTTGCTCTGACGCCCGGGGCCGAACGGACAATCGGGGGAGCGGAGGAGTAGGTTCGGCTGCATGACGGATCGTGCGGAGACACTCGGGGAGCTTCGGGCGTCAGGATGGGTCTCCCGGCCGGTGAAGGACGAGATCCGTGCCAACGCCGTGGCGAAGATCAGCAGCGGCGCCGTGCTCTTCGACGGTGTGGTCGGCTACGAGGACACGGTGATGCCGCAGCTCGAGAACGCATTGCTCGCCGGCCACGACGTGATCTTCCTGGGCGAACGCGGGCAGGCCAAGACCCGCATGATCCGCTCGCTCACCGGTCTGCTCGACGAGTGGCTGCCGATCGTGGCCGGCAGCGAGATCAACGACGACCCCTACGCCCCGGTCTCGAAGCACGCGCGCGACCTGATCGACGAGATGGGCGACGACACGCCGATCCACTGGGTGCATCGCGACGCCCGGTACGGCGAGAAGCTGGCCACACCCGACACGTCGATCGCCGACCTGATCGGCGAGGTCGATCCCATCAAGGTCGCCGAGGGCAGGTACCTGTCCGACGAGCTGACGCTGCACTACGGCATGGTGCCGCGCACGAACCGTGGCGTCTTCGCGATCAACGAACTCCCCGATCTGGCCGAGCGCATCCAGGTCGGTCTGCTCAACATCCTCGAAGAGCGTGACGTCCAGATCCGGGGGTACAAGATCCGACTGCCGCTCGATGTGATCCTGTTCGCCTCGGCGAACCCCGAGGACTACACGAACCGCGGGCGGATCATCACGCCGCTCAAGGACCGCTTCGGCTCACAGATCCGCACGCACTATCCGCTCGACGCCGAGCTCGAGTACGCGATCATGGAGGCCGAAGCACGGCCGCTCTCGATCGGCGAGACGGCCGGGGTCACCGTGCCCGCCTACCTCGGCGAGGTCGTCGCCAACTTCAGCCAGCTCGCGCGTGGCCAGCAACCACGTCAACCAGCGCAGCGGTGTCAGCGTCCGGTTGAGCGTGTCGAACTACGAGGCGCTGGCCGCGAACGCGCTTCGTCGCGGGTTGCGTGCCGGTGAGCATGCGATCGTCGCGCGCGTCGACGACCTGGACGCACTCGCCGCCAGCTCGATCGGCAAGATCGAGATCGAGGCGCTCGAGGACGGTCGCGAGGGAGCGATCTTCGATTCGCTCGTGAAGGGTGCCGTGCTGACGGTGTTCAAGGAACGGGTCGATCCCTCGTTCACCACGCCCATCGTCGATGCGTTCGAAGAGGGTCTCGTCGTGCACACCGGCGAGGACATGTCGAGCGACGAACTCGCCGCGCTGGTCGAGCAGGTGCCGCCGTTGCGCGAGCCGGTCGGTTCGCTCGCCGAGGGCGACCCGTCGGCGGCTTCGGTCGCGGCCGCCGTCGAGTTCGTGCTCGAGGGGCTGCACCTGTCGAAGCGACTCAACAAGGACGACTCGGGCACGAGCGCCACCTACCGCGGTCGGCTGTGACGGTCGCTCTCGCGGTGGGTGGTCAGGGCCGCCAACTGCCGTAGGGATACGCAGGGCTGCCCGGTCGCTCGCCCGACCGGACCGGAGGCATCGGATCGTACGTGTGCAGCTCGTTCGCGGTCGGGCGTTCGATGATCGTCGACCATGCCGCCAGGTCGTCGCGCGTGATCGTTCGTGATCCCACGCTCTGCTCGTGGCCCCGGGTGCGCACCCGATCCCACAGCTCGTCGAGCGGTGCATCGAGGAACTCCAGGTGCGCCAAGGCGCCGGCGCGGCGGGCCAGCGCACGGAGCTCGTCGCGCTCGGATCGGGCCCAGGTGCCCCACTCGATGACGACGTCGGTGCCGGCCAGCAGCACCGGCATCGCCAGGTCGCGTTGGATGACCTCGATCCGTGCCCGCACCGCGTCGTCCCAGATGTCGGTGCCGAGCCGGCCCATCCAGTCGTCGGCGCTCATCCGCACGGCATCGAACCGCTCCTCGAGCTCGACCGCCCGGGTGGTCGTGCCGGAACCCGGCAACCCGCACAGCACGAACAGGCGGGCGGGGTGCATGCACCGAGTCTCCCACGACCGTCAGGCTGCCGTCGGCACGATCTCCCCGGTCCGCTGCAACCGATGACTCCGAGACCGATACGGTCTCCGCCCGGACGACAAAGGAGGCTACAGCATGAGGTATCTCGACCGAACGGCGAAGTGGATGGTGGGCGGACTCGGCGTCGCGGTCGCGGTCAGCGGCCTGGGGGTCGTGTCGGCCGGCACGACGGGGCCGGCACCGGCGTTCACGGCCATCACGCCGTGCCGCTTGATGGACACACGTCCGGCGTTCAACGTCGGACCACGGGCCACGCCGCTCGGCGAGAACGCCGAGGTCGACGTGCAGGTGCACGGGTCCAACGGTCGGTGTTCGATTCCCGCGACGGCCACCGCGATCACGGCCAACGTGATCACCGTCGGCCCCACCGCCGCGTCGTTCCTGTCGATCTGGCCGGCCGACGCCTCGAATCCCGGCACGTCGAGCCTCAACTACCTCGCCGGACAGCCGCCCACCCCGAACACGATCAGCGTGGCACTGTCGTCGAGCGGTGCGATCACGTTGCTCAACCGGTTCGGGTCGGTCGACGTGGTCATCGACATCTCGGGGTACTTCGCCGATCACTCCCACGACGACCGCTACTACACCAAGTCGGAGATCGACGACGCGATCTCGGACGTGCCCGCCCTGGACGCCTACACGAAGTCCGAGGCCGACGCGGCGCACGACCTGAAGGCCGACGCGTCGAGCGTGTACACGAAGACCGAAGTCGACGCCGTCGCGAACGCGTTGGACACCGCGAAGGCGGATGCGGCGGATGTGTATACGAAGTCCGAGGCGGATGCGGCGCATGATCTGAAGGCGGATGCGGCGGATGTGTACACGAAGACCGAGATCGACGCGAACATCTACACGAAGGCCGAGATCGACGCGTTGCTGCCCGACACCTACGTCGTTCAGGCGAGCTACGTGTGCACGACCGGGGGCGGGTGCGTCGCAGCCGGCTACACGGCGCCCGTCGCGACGTGCACCGACGTCGAGGACTTCGCCACCGGTGGCTCCGCGACCCTGACCCTGTCGGGTGGAGCGATCGAGTCGTTCCCGTCGTTCCCCGATCCGCTGACCGGATCGCCGACGGGTTGGTCGACCCCGTCTTCTGCTGTGCCGAACGGCAGCACCATCACGGTGTACGCGATCTGCGGGACGTTCAACTGATCGATGACGGACGCGGAACCTGTCAGACGACGTCGCGCATCCAGAGCTCGTTGACGTCGCTCGTGACGACCGTCGCCGGCGTGCCCGTGAGCCGGACGACGTCGACCTTGCCCGGGAAGCTGCGAAGCTCGATCTCGCCGTAGGGCTGTGCGGTCACACCCTCGGGGAGTTGTCCGAGGTGCATCGTCGGCATCAGCACGTCGAACTCGCGGGCATGATCGCACAACCGGGCCGCCATGTTCACGGCCGAGCCGATGTAGTCGTCCCCCTCGAACAGGAGAGCCCGGCCGGTCGCGACCCCTGCACGGAGCCGCAGGGGAGCGCACACCGCGTCCGCCCGACGCTCGAGATCCGTCACGAACTCGATGACGGCATGTTGCTCGACCCCGACGACCATGCAGCCGTCGCCCAGCCACTTGGCAATCCGCACGCCACGTTCCGACGCCACCTCTCGGACGAGGATGCGGAACGTGCCGAGGATGCGCCCGGCGGCATCGTCGCCGAACGCAGCGGTGTAGTTCGTGAAGCCGGAGAGGTCGAGGAACGCGAACGTGCGGGGGACACGCATACCGTCAGGCTACGACCGAGCCATCTGTTCGAGATGTCAAGAAGCCGTCTTCATCTGGAATTCAGATGATCGCCTCGATCGGCCGATGGACCCGCCGGTCCCGATCGGTGGCCGCCGGGCCGGAGAGGTACGGTGAACACATGGCACCTCGGTTCACCTACTCGCGGTGGGACGGTACCCAACGCGGGTTCGACCTCGATGCCGATCTGCTCTTCGACCAGCTCACCGACGAGCTGCTGTACCACGGCGACGTCAACGCGGCGCTGCGCCGGATGATGCAGGACGGGATGCGCGACGCCGACGGCAACCGGCTCGATGGACTGCGCCAGATGCTCGAGCGGCTCCGCGAGGAGCGCCAGGACCGTCTCGAGCGCTCGACCTCGGTGGCGTCTACGACGAGATCGCCGACGAGCTGAACGACATCATCGACGAGGAGCGCCACGCCGATCGAGAACGCCCTGCGCGATGCCGAGAACAGCGGCGACGAACGGCGGGCCGACGCGGCCCGCACCACCGCGACCGAACGCAACATGCGGCTCGACCTGATGCCCGACGACCTCGCCGGCAAGGTTCGCGAGCTCAGTTCGTACGACTTCGAGTCGGCCGACGCGCAGCGACGGTTCGAGCAGATGATGGACCAGCTGCGCGAGCAGCTGATGCAACAGACGGTCGACCAGATGTCCGAGGGCGATGCAGAACATGACGCCCGACGACATGCAGCGCATGAAGGACATGATGGCCGAGCTCAACGAGATGCTCGAGAAGCACCAGGCGCGGCGAGGATCCCGACTTCGAGGAGTTCATGGAGGAGTACGGCGACTTCTTCCCGGAGAATCCCGAGACGCGTCGACGAGCTGCTCGAGCAGATGGCGCAGTCGCATGGCCGCGATGCAGGCGATGCTCAACTCGATGACACCCGAGCAGCGTGCGCAGCTCCAGCAGCTGTCCGACCAGCTGATGGAGGACATGGACCTCCAGTGGCAGATGCAGCAGCTCGGTTCGAATCTCCAGCAGATGTTCCCGCAGATGAACTGGGGACAGTCCTACGACTTCGAGGGCCAGGATCCGATGGGGATGTCGCAGGCGATGCAGGCGATGGCCGATCTGGGCGACCTCGACCAGCTCGAGCACCTCCTCCAGAACGCGACCAATCCCGGGGCGCTCGCCGAGGCCGACATGGATCGGGTCCGCGAGCTGCTCGGCGACGACGCCGCGACGTCACTCGAGCGACTCAGCCAGCTCACCAAGATGCTCGAGGAGTCGGGGCTCATCGAGAACAAGGAGGGCCGGCTCGAGCTGACGCCGCGCGGGTCTGCGCTCGATCGGCTCGAACGCGCTGCGCGATCTGTTCACGAGTCTGCGCAAGGACACGTCGGCCAGCACCAGATCCACCAGCTCGGCCAGGGCCACGAGCGCACGTACGAGACCAAGCCCTACGAGTTCGGCGATCCCGTTCCAGCTCGACCTCCACCGCACGATCCGCAATGCCCTCCGTCGCACCGGCCACGGCACCCCGGTGCAGCTGCGAGCCCGACGACTTCGAGATCGAGCGCACCGAACACCTGACCCGCTCGTCGACGGTGCTGATGCTCGACCTGTCGATGTCGATGCCGATGCGCGACAACTTCCTGCCGGCCAAGAAGGTCGCGATGGCGCTGCACCACCTGATCTCGTCGCAGTTCCCGCGCGACTACCTCGGGCTCGTCGGCTTCAGCGAGATGGCACGGGTGATCACCGCCGACCAGCTGCCCGAGGTGTCGTGGGACTTCGTGTACGGCACGAACATGCACCACGGTTTCACGCTCGCCCGCCAGCTGCTGGCCAAGCAGACCGGCACCAAGCAGATCATCATGATCACCGACGGTGAGCCGACCGCCCACATCACGCCGCACGGCGACGTCTACTTCAACTATCCGCCCGTGCGCGAGACCGTGGAGGCCACGCTGCGCGAGGTCGTGCGCTGCACCCGGGAGCAGATCCGGATCAACACGTTCGTGCTCGACGCCGACCTCGGCGCTGCAGGCGTTCATCGAGCAGATGACCCAGCTCAACGGCGGGCGAGCGTTCTACACGACCAACGAAGCACTGGGCGACTACGTGCTGGTCGACTTCCTCGAGCATCGGCGTCGGATGACGCACCGACGCGCCGGTTGAGGTGCCCATCTGCCCACGCTGAGTGGTATCACGGAGCAGCGAATCTCAAGGTTCTGTCAACCCGCGACGTACCTGGTCAGCCATTCGTGAAATGCACCCTTGCCAGAACGCGGTATGGTATGCGAGAATCACATGATTGTAGTTACACCGGTGCATCCGCCCATGCGCGCGGCCCACCGATTTCGTCCGTCTCCGACGAGCACGCGGGCACCATGGCAGGGGGTCCCAACACCATGACCAACACGACCAACGGCACGACGCACGGGACAGTTCCCGACGAGATGCTGCATCCACGCGAACTCGACGAGAACTGGCAGGACGACGCCAACTGTCTCGGCGTCGATCCCGATCTGTTCTTCCCCGAACGTGGCGCGTCCACGCGTGAGGCCAAGGAGGTCTGTCGCGGGTGCGTCGTGCGGGGCGAATGCCTCGAGTTCGCGCTGCAGAACGGTGAGAAGTTCGGCATCTGGGGCGGCCTCTCCGAGCGTGAGCGCCGCCGCATCCGCCGTCAGCGCGCACAGGCTGCGCGCAGCATCATCGGCGCCTGACGCGGTAGGCTGTCGCGATGCCAAGTGGTTCCGAATGGATCATCGTTCTCGTCATCGTGCTGCTCGTGTTCGGCGGGTCGCAGCTTCCGAAGCTCGCCAAGAACCTCGGGAAGGCGCAGAAGGAGTTCAAGGACGGCCTGTCCGAAGGGCTCGAAGACGACAAGGCGTCCGACGCCAGCACGACCGACAGCCAGAACTGAGTCGTCGTCGGTCACCTCCGGGTGACACGCACGCAACGGCCGAGTTCCCGCGGGCGCTCGGCCGTTGTCGCGTCCGGGGGCGGGTCGCCCGTCACGGTCCGCCCTGATGCCGTCAGCGATGGTCGGTGCGATCGTCGTGGCGGTGTTCGTCCGGCGACCGTCGCGTGACGATCGCTCGGTGCTCAGTTGTGTCGAGCTTCGGCTGCGAGCCGACGGCGTTTGAGGATGCGACGCCGTTCGCGTTCGCTGCAGCCACCCCACACGCCGTGCTCGATGCGGTGCTCGAGGGCGTGCTCGAGGCACGTGTCGATCGACCGGGCACCCGGCGCAGATCTTGCGGGCCTTGTCGACGCCGACGCCGTCGCTGGGAAAGAACGTGGCCGGCGGGTACATCCGACAGGAGCCGTCAGCCATCCATGCGGTTGCCGAGTCCGGATCGGGGAGTGGGCTCGTGTTCATCTGCTTGCCTCCTGGGGGGTGTGACGCATGGCCGGGGCACGGTGGTCGTCGTTGAACCTTCTTCGGTGCCGATTCGTCGTGTGGATTACCGTTCTTGACGTTCCATCGACCCGTTTGGTTCCCGCTTGACGTGTCACCGTAACAGAACTGTAATGATCTGTCCATCGTGCTGGGCGGGTGCGCGGTGCGAGTTCATCGTTTCGTCACATGTCGTGGCGCCGCCCGCGACCGGCGCGGCGGCCGGGCCTCCGGCTCTGTCCGTCACCGTGCGTGCCCGGTACACTCCCGACCATGTCCGACGTCGTCGAAGAAGCTGCACCGCGCGCGCACGCCCGCATCGTGTACCTCGGTCCGGTCTCGCCGCACTGGGAGGTCTACGGCGACTGGGGCGAGCGTCAGGTCCTCGACGAGTTCCGGGCCCGCGCGCTCGCCCGACTCGTGCTGCTGCCACGTGACGACCCCCAGTTCCGCCGCAACAAGGAGCGCATCAACCGCGATGCCGAGCGCGAGCTGATCTCCCTCGAGTGGGAGCTCGGTCTCCCGAAGACGAAGAGGCGTGAGCCGGTCGCGTCGATGACCGACGATCGCCACGCCCGGTCGACGGACTGTGCCGGCACCGGTCCATCGTGTGCCTCAACCGCGAGCTGAGCTGGCTCGACTTCAACGACCGGGTCCTGCAGCTGGCTGCCGAACCGGGGATCCCGCTGCTCGAGCGGGCGAAGTTCTGCGCGATCTTCTCGACCAACCTCGACGAGTTCTTCCAGGTCCGTGTGGCGGCGCTGCAGGATCAGGTCGCCGCCGGTCATCGACGACCGCACGCTGGGACGGCCGCACGCCGCTCGAGACGCTCGTCGACGATCACGACGAAGGTGCGCGCCGCTGCTCGAGCGCCAGGAGGACATCTTCCTCGACGACCTCGTCCCGGCGCTCGCCGCGAAGGGCATCGAGATCGTCGTCGTGGGACCGATCTCGGCGACGACGATCGCAAGTCGATGCGCCAGTTCTACGAAGAGCGCATCTTCCCGGTGCTCACGCCGCTCGCCGTCGACCCGGGCCACCCGTTCCCGTACATCTCCGAACCTCGCGCTCAGCCTCGCCGCGCACGTCGCCGACCCCGACACCGGCGAGCGGCGCTTCGTCCGGCTCAAGGTGCCCGACGTGTTCCCCCGGCTGATCCCGCTCGGCGACGGGCCGGTTCGTGCCCGCCGAGCAGGTCATCGGCGCCCACCTCCACACGCTGTTCACCGGCATGGTCGTCGAGGAGTGGGCGGTCGTTCCGGGTCACCCGCAACGCCGACCTCACGCTCGAGGAGGACGAAGCCGACGATCTGCTCGAGGCCGTCGAGCTCGAGCTGCGCAAGCGCCGCTTCAACAAGGCGATCCGCCTCGAGGTCGCAGACGACGATCGGCGACGAGTTGCTCGAACTGCTCGATCCGCGAGCTCGAGATCGACCCCCGCAACGTGTCCCGCCATCGGGCGCTGCTCGATCTGAGCTGTCTGTGGCAGCTCCACGGCACTCGACCGCCCCGAGCTGAAGGATCGCGGCCTGGCCGCCGGTCACGCCGGGCCGCCTCGCTCCTCGCCGAGGGCACCGACCGGCCGATCTTCTCGGTGATGCGCGATCGCGCGGTGCTGATGCACCATCCGTACGAGAGCTTCTCGAGCAGCGTCGAGGTGTTCCTCGAACAGGCCGCCGACGACCCCAGGGTGCAGTCGATCAAGATGACGCTGTACCGCGCCGGCGGCGACAGCCCGGTGATCCAGCAGCCTGATCCGCGCCGCCGAGCGCGGCAAGCAGGTCGCGGTGCTCGTCGAGCTCAAGGCCCGTTTCGACGAGGCCAACAACGTGCAGTGGGCCAAGCAGCTCGAGCGTGCCGGCGTGCACGTCGTCTACGGCATGGTCGGGCTCAAGACCCACTCCAAGGTCGATGCTCGTCGTGCGCGACGACGGCGATCAGCTGCGCCGGTACTGCCACATCGGCACCGGCAACTACAACTCGAAGACCGCCCGGCTCTACGAGGACCTCGGGTTCCTCACCTGCGACCACGAGATCGGTGCCGACGCCACGCAGCTGTTCAACCACCTCACCGGGCTACAGCCGCAGCGAGGACTACCGCGACGCTGCTCGTCGCGCCGCGCGACCTG
The DNA here is from genome assembly GCA_963827775.1 of uncultured Acidimicrobiaceae bacterium. Lineage (GTDB taxonomy): Bacteria > Actinomycetota > Acidimicrobiia > Acidimicrobiales > Ilumatobacteraceae > Ilumatobacter. The sequence goes on from CAWHCI010000019.1 coordinate 261,460, forward strand.
CAAGCGTCAGCTGATCGACCTGATCGAGCACGAGGCGTCGTTCGGCGCCGAGGGCCAGATCACGCTCAAGTGCAACTCGATCGCCGACGTCGACGATCGTCGACGCGCTGTACGCGGCGAGCGAGGCCGGCGTGCGGATCGACGGCGTCGTGCGCGGCATCTGCACGCTGCGGGCCGGCGTGCCCGGGCTGTCCGAGAACATCCGGGTGCGGAGCATCCTCGGCCGCTACCTCGAGCACAGCCGGATCTACCGATTCGGGCACGGCGACGACGACGACGGCGCCGATGTACCTGATCGGCTCGGCCGACCTGATGCCGCGCAACCTCGACCGTCGCGTCGAGGTGCTGGTGCCGATCGATCACCCGAAGCACCGCGAGTGGCTCGATCAGGTGCTCGAGTTCGACCTCGCCGACGACATCGTCCGGTGGGAACTGCAGCCCGACGACACATGGCTCCGCTGCGGTCCGACTCGACGTGTTCGAGCCCGACGCCCAGGAGCGGATGTACCGCTGGGCCGTCGAACGGCAACATCAGAGCCGTCGCTGACCCCTCGCTCGGCGTCGCCGGGCGTCACGAGTGGTTCATCGTGACCGCCGCACGATCTCGGCGACACGGCGCCAGATGAACACTACCCCTGGTCAGGGCTGCCGATCGTGCGACCCGGCTGTTCAGCCACCGTTCACCTCGACGGCCTCGAGCCGTTCACCTTGCCGTCCGTAGCGTTCGGGCCGTGGGGATCGGCTCGATCGTCACCTCGTGAACGTCTGAATGGAGAGACAACGTGAAGATCCCGTCGAAGCGGGTCGTCGCCGGTGCGATGGCCGGCGCACCTCGTCCTCGCCGCGTGCGGTGGCGACGACGACACCGCCGACGGCACGAGCGCCGCCGAGTCGAGCGAGCCGACGGTGCGACCGAACCGACGCCGCCGACGGCGAGCCTGCCGTGCCGGCAGACGTGTTCGTGTCGGGTTCGTCGACGGTCGAGCCGATCTCGATCCGGGTCGGCGAGCTCGCCGACGAGAACTCTCGGGTGGCGAACTCGCCGTGGTCGTCGAGGGTCCGGGCACCGGTGACGGCTTCAAGATGTTCTGTGATGGCGAGACCGACATCTCCGACGCGTCCCGTGCGATCAAGGACGCCGAGGCGGAGACCTGCGCCGAGGACGGCATCGAGTTCATCGAGCTCCAGGTCGCGATCGACGGCCTCTCGGTGTCATGACGAATCCGAACAACTCGGCCGTCGAGTGCCTCGACGTTCGTCGACCTCTACGCCCTGCTCGGCCCGGAGTCCGACCGGCTTCACGAACTGGGCCGACGCCAACGGCGCTCGGGCCGAGCTCGGCGGTGCCGGCCCGTTCCCCGATGCACCGCTCGACGTGTTCGGCCCCGGCGAGGAGTCGGGCACGTTCGACAGGTTCGTCGAGATCGTGCATCGAAGATCTCGCCGACGAGCGAGTCGGTCAGGACAGCGTGTCACTCGCGCCGACTACAGCCAGTCGGCAAACGACAACGTCATCATCGAGGGCATCGCAGGGTCCGACACGAGCCTCGGGTGGGTCGGCTACTCGTTCTATGCGAGCAACATCGAATCGCTGAAAGCCATCGGTATCGAGACCGGCGACGGCTGCGTCGCTCCGACGGCGGAGACGATCGCCGACGGCTCGTACGGCTTCTCGCGCAGCCTGTACATCTACGTCAACACCGGCAGGGCAGCCGAGAACCCGGCGTTGGCCGCGTTCGTCGACTTCTACCTGTCCGACGAGGGCCTGGCCACGGTGACCGAGGCCGGCTACGTCGATCTGCCCGCAGAGCGCATCGAAGCGACCCGTTCGGCGTGGAACGGCTGGCACAGTCGCCGGCCCGTATCGACATGTTGACCGTCGGCGATCTCCAGGGCAGTCGGAAGCAGCGCCACCGTGAACGCGCGATGCGGGTGGTGTTCCAGAGCGCGGCCGTCACCACGATCGTGGTCAGTCTGCTGATCGTGTTCGTGCTGGCACGTGGCGCGATCACCTTCCTCGGCGAGATCGACTGGGATCTCGCGAAGCTGGTCGACAGCGGTTGGTTCCCGCGCCGCGGGCTGTTCGACGTCCGGACGATCGTGATCGGTTCCGTGGTGATGGGCGCCGTCTCGATGTTGGTGGCGGTGCCGTTCGGACTCGGCACGGCGATCTACCTGTCCGAGTACGCCCGGCCTCGCAGTCCGACAGGTCGTCAAACCGATCATCGAGGTGCTCGCCGGCATCCCCTCGGTGATCGTGGGCTTCTTCGTGCTCCGGTTCGTCGCTCCCGAGGTCGTCAGCCCGATCTTCAATCCGTCGAACGAGCGCAACATGCTCGCCGGCGGGGCCTCGGCGTCGGCGTCCTGGTGATCCCGATCATGGCCTCGATCAGCGAAGACGCGCTGCGTGCGGTCCCCGACTCGCTCCGGGAGGCGAGCTACGGGGTCGGAGCCCGGAAGTTCGCCACCGTGACCCGCGTCGTCCTCCCGGCCGCGGTGTCGGGTCTGGTCGCTGCGTTCATCATCGCCGTCTCGCGGGCGATCGGGGAGACCATGGTGGCGACCATGGTCGGCGGCTTCGACGGTGCCGGGCGATCTCGGGTCGACGTCCGACGAACCCCGGTCTCACGATGACCGCGGCGATGACCAACGCCGCCGGTGGCACCGACCAGGACGTCGGTGGCGCCTCGTTCGAGGTGCCTGTACTTCGTCGGGCATCGTGTTGTTCCTGATCACGCTCGGCCTCAACGTGTCGGGAACCGGTTCGTCAGCCGCGTCCGGCAGCAGTACTGACGATGTCGAACGACGACCCCCATCACCTCCGCCCCGATGCCGGTCGCACCGCGATCCGTCCGCGTCGACCTGACGAGTTCGAAGCGTGACGTCGCGGGTGTCGTGATGCTGGTGATGCTGCTCGCCTGCATGCTGCTGACGCTGGCGGATCCTGACGGTGCTCCTCGCCCAGGTGTTCGGCGAGGCGAGCCACTGCTCGCCGAGCGTGGCACCGACTTCGTCACCTCTCCGATCGGCAGGGATCCCGACAAGCTGGGTGTCTGGTCGGGCCTGTACGGCTCGGTGGTCATCGGTCTGACCGTGGCCATCGTGGCGATCCCATTGGGTGTCGCCGCTGCGATCTACCTCGAGGAGTACGCCTCGACGAACTCGCGGGTCACCGCGACGATCATGGTCAACATCCGCAACCTCGCCGGTGTCCCGGCGGTGATCTACGGCGTGCTCGGCTTCATCATCTTCACGCCAGTGGACTCTCCCGCTGACCGGGCGGCAAGTCGGCGATCGCCGCCGGCCTGACCATGTCGGTGCTGGTGCTCCCGATCGTCGTCATCACTGCGATGGAGGCGATCCGTGCCGTCCCCCGTGGCATCCGCGACGCCGGCTACGGCGTCGGCGCGTCGCCAGGTGGGAGGTCATCCGTGACCACGTCGTGCCGTATGCGGCACCGGGCATCCTCACCGGCACGTGCTGTCGATCGCCCGTGCGCTCGGCGAGGCGGCACCGCTCATCCTCATCGGCGCCGTCACCGGCTTGCTACCCGACGACCACCGCTGACGTCGGCGTTCTTCACGGCCCTGCCGATCCTGATCTACCAATGGACGGGTCGGTCACAGCCACCCGGCAGCGAGTTCTCGTTCACCGAGAGCGCTGCCGCGGCCGGTGTCGTGCTGCTCGTCATCGTGTTCACCTTCAACGTCGTGGCGATCCTGCTGCGCAACCAATTCGAACGAAGTCGGGCTGAGGCCTGACCGATCTCAGGAGTACCGTGAGGTCCAGATGTTGCACCGCCTCGTTCCTCGATCCTCGACGCGGCGGACACGGTCGAGACTCGACACCGACGGTCGCGTGCCGTACCTGCGAGACGACGACGACCGGTGTTCGACGCTCGACGACGCTCAACGTCTACTACGGCGACTTCCGCGCCGTTCGCGACGTCGAGCCTCGACGTCGCGCGAGAACGAGATCACGGCCTTCATCGGCCCGTCGGGCTGCGGCAAGTCGACGCTGCTGCGCTGCTTCAACCGGATGAACGACCTCATCGAGATCGGCTCGCGTCGAGGGCACGATCGCGCTACCACGGCGTCGACCTCTACGACCCCGGCGTCGACGCCGTCGAGGTGCGCCGGCGGATCGGCATGGTGTTCCAGAAGCCGAACCCGTTCCCGAAGTCGATCTACGACAACGTCGCCTACGGCCCGCGGCTCGCCGGCATGCAAGAAGAGGCCGAGCTCGACGAGATCGTCGAGCGAGTCGCTGCGCAGGCGCCGCCCTCTGGGACGAGGTCAAGGACCGGCTCGAGGACGTCGGCGCTCGGCCTGTCGGGCGGCCAGCAGCAGCGGCTGTGCATCGCCCGCGCGATCGCCGTCGAGCCCGAGGTGCTCCTGATGGACGAGCCCTGCTCGGCGCTCGACCCGATCGCCACCGGCCGCGATCGAGGACCTGATGCAGGAGCTCAAGAACGAGTACACGATCGTGATCGTGACCCACAACATGCAGCAGGCCGCCCGGGTCAGCGACCGCACCGCGTTCTTCACCACCGAGGTGAACCGAGGGCGACCGGCGGACCGGGAAGCTGGTCGAGTTCGACGCGACCGCCACAGATCTTCTCGAACCCCGCCGACGAGCGGACCGAGCACTACGTCACCGGCCGGTTCGGCTGATGCAACGATCTGCGACACGAGTTCCACGACGATCTCGACGCGATCCGCGACGAGATCGCCCGGCTGGGCGCATCGGTGGTCGAGCTGATCCCCACGGGTCACCGACATCCTGCTGCAGCAGGATCTCGAGGGCGCCGAGTACGTGCTCCGCGGCGACGACGAGATCGACGCCCGCGCGGTCGACATCGAGGAACGGCGCGTTGCGCCTGCTCGCGCTCCAGGCAGCCGGTGGCCGGCGACCTGCGCAACCTGGCCGCGGCACTCAAGCTCGCACCGGAGATCGAGCGGTCGGCCGACCTGTGCTGCAACATCTGCAAGGCGGCCCGGCGGATCTACGGCGCATGCGCTCGACCCGAAGCTCCGCGGGCATCGATCCAGAAGATGAGCGACCAGGCCCAGCAGGAGTACAAGAACGTGATCGAGGCCTACATCGCCGTACGACGAGGCGCCGCGCGCCGCGCTCCCCGACATGGACGAGTACCTCGACGACCTGCACCGCGCAGTTGATCCAGCAGATCTTCGAGAGCCACGCCGCCGGGCAAGATCGACCTCCAGGTCGCCGTGCAGCTGGCGATGGTGGCCCGCTTCTACGAACGCCTCGGCGACCATGCCGTCAACATCAGCGAGCGGGTCCTGTACATCGCGACCGGCTGGCTGCCCGAGCACGACGCGGCGTGCGGCACCAGGCGCGCGGCTCGCCGACCTCGGCGACCGACACGGGGGACCAGGGCGAGCACTGATCATGGTCGCGCTCCTCGCCATCGGTGGGGCCGTCGTCGTGTTCACCGTCGGGCTGGATCGCCGGCCGACGTCGCCCGGCGACCGCCGCCGGCGTCGCCGGTCCCAGCAGCTCGACCGGAGGATCCCGTCCACGCCGAGCGTGCTCGGCCCTCATCCGATCGGTGTCGTGGTCGTCGGCTCAACGGACGGCTCGGTCGAGTACCGGAATCGCCGCGGCCTCGGACGTCGGCGGTACGCACGTCGGGGTGCTGATCGACGCGGCGATCGCAAAGCATCTGGCAGAGGCCCGGTCACGAGGACGGCAGCACCGAGAAGCGCTCGAGCTGTACGGGCCACCGACCGACGGTCGTCGTCGGCGGTCGTGGCCGCTGCGAGTCGGTGGCGTCGGTCGTCGTTCGTCGACGACATCAGCGAACGGCGTCGCGACCGAGCAGGTCCGCACCGACTTCGTGGCGAACGTCTCCCACGAGCTGCGCACGCCGATCGGGGCGCTCGTCGGTGCTCGCCGAGACGCTCGATCGACGCCGACGACGCCGAGGTCGTCAACGAGTCGTCGCCCGGATGCAGACCGAGGCCGCAACGTGCCTCGCGTACGATCGACGACCTGCTCGAGCTGTCGGAGATCGAGTCCGGGGTGCGAACGGGATCTTCATCCGGTCGCGCTGATCGACGTGGTGCACGACGCCGTCGGCCGGGTCGCCGAACTCGCCGCTCACGCGGCGAGATCGAGATCGCGACGATCGACCGCGTGGTCGATCGAGCCGGCGCAGCCGGCCGATTCGGCCCACCGGGGTCCCGTCGTCACGGGCGACCGGCATCAGCTCGTCGTCGGCGGTCGGCAACATGGTCGAGAACGCAGTCAAGTACAGCGAACCGGGTGACGTCGTCCACGTTGCCGTGCGTGACGAGGACGGTTTCGGCGAGATCGTGGTCACCGACGAGGGCGCCGGGATCCCGCCGGCCGATCTCGACCGGGTGTTCGAACGCTTCTACCGCGTCGATCGGGCGCGGAGTCGCGGAACCGGGGGAACCGGACTCGGCCTGTCGATCGTCCGGCACGTCGCCCAGGCACCACGGCGGCTCCGATCTCCGTCGACTCGATCGAGGGGACGGGCGCGACGTTCGTGCTGCGGTTGCCCCTCGCTCGCAATGATGCCGACGGGCCCGCCGATCCGGTCGCCGACGACACGCCCGAGCGGGCCGGACCAACAGCGCCGGACGAGCGAGCGAGGGTCGTGTGAGCCGGCAGAGCATCCTCGTGGTCGAGGACGAGGAGAGCTTCGTCGACGCGCTGCCAGATCACCCTGTCCCGTGAGGGCTTCGACGTGCACGTCGCCACCGACGGGGTCGATGGCGCTCGAGCAGTTCGGGCGAGGTCGCGCCGGACCTGGTGCTCCTCGACGTGATGCTTCCCCGGCTCTCCGGGCATCGACGTGTGCCGTCGAGATCCGGTCGCTCAGCGCCGTGCCGATCATCATGGTGACTGCGAAGGCCAGCGAGATCGACACCGTCGTGGGTCTCGAGATCGGCGCCGACGACTACGTGGCCAAGCCGTACCGCATGCGCGAGCTGATCGCGCGAATCCGCGCGCTGCTCCGTCGCAGCGCCACGGACACGACCGGGGAGATGGAGATCCCGAGCGAGACCGAGGTCCGTGTCGGCGAGGTGGCGCTGGATCCGGAGGAGCACAGGGTGACCGTCGACGGGGTCGACGTGTCGCTGCCGCTCAAGGAGTTCGAGGTCCTGCGGCTCCTCCTCGCCAACGCCGGCCGTGTGCTCACCAGGGAGACACTGATCGACCGTGTCTGGGGCGCCGACTACGTCGGCGACACCAAGACGCTCGACGTCCACATCAAGCGGTTGCGCTCCAAGGTCGAACCGGAGCCCGGTGCGCCGCGACGCATCCTGACGATCCGCGGCGTCGGCTACAAGTACCACCGACCGGCCGGCGCACGCTGACGACCCATCGACTCGGTCGCGGCAGCGGACGCGAGCGACGTACCATCGACGCGTGAGCGGTCACGAGCGTTCGAGGTTCCAACGACTCGCGTTCACCCATGCCGCGATGATGGGTGGCGAGGCCGCGATGGTCGTGGCGCTCGCCGATTCGTTCTTCTTCGACGTCGATCCGAACGGCGCGCGGTCGAAGGTGCTCGGCTTCCTCCTCGTCAGCTTCATGCCGTTCCTGCTGGTCGCACCGATGATCGGCCCGTTGATCGATCGGGTCCGTGGCGGCCGCCGACTGATCGTGCAGGTCGTGGCGGCCGCGCGCATCGCACTGCAGTTGCTGATGATCCAATTCATCGACGACATCGCGCTGTTCCCGGTCGTGTTCGTCGCGCTCGTGCTGCAGAAGACCTATCTGGTGTCGAAGTCGGCGCTGGTGCCTGCGGTGGTGCGCAGCGAGACCGAGCTCGTCGAGGCCAACTCGAAGCTCGGGTTGATCGCCGGTGTCGCCGGTTCGGCGGCGGTGATCCCGGCGATCGGGCTGCAGCTCGGTGTCGGCACGTGGGCCACCCTGCTCTACGGCGCGGGGATCTTCGCGGTTGCCTTCTTCCAGTCGCTGCAGTTGCCGCGCGAGCTCGTGATCCGGCCCGGCGAGCCGTCGGCGGCCAGTGTCGAGGCCACGACCACCAGTCTGCAGCTCGCCTGGGTCGCCATGCTGATCCTGCGTGGCACCGCTGGGTTCATGCTGTTTCATCTGGCGTTCCTGTTCCGAGGCGAGACCGACGACAAGTTGTTGCTGGGGGTCGCGGTCGGTCTGTCGTCGGCCGGAACGATGCTCGGGAACGCCACGGCCCCGCGGCTTCGCCGCCGGATCCACGAGGAGCGGATGATCACGCTCGCGCTCGGGCTGCCCGCCGTCGCAGGACTGGCCGGAGCCGTGTTCGGGGGAGCGAGCGCCGGCATCACGCTCGCGGCGGTCGTCGGGTTCTCGGCCGCCATCTGCCGGCTCTCGTTCGAGAGCATCGTGCAACGCGACGGCCCCGAGACCAACCGCGGCCAGGCGTTCGCCAGATTCGAGACGCGTTTCCAGCTGGCGTGGGTGATCGCCGCCGTGCTGCCGGTGCTGCTCGAGATCCCCGGAAGCGTGGGATATCTCCTGGTGGGTGCCGTGTGCGCGGCTGCCGTCGTGAACTACGTGGCAGGGATCAGGGCCCCGGCGCCGCAGCCCGGTCACTCGCCGCTGACGCGGGCGATCCAGAGCCCCGGCGCTTCGAGCTCGCTCGGCGTGGGCATCGAATCGGGCAGATCGAGGATGCGTGTCAACCCGGTCTCGCCGACCCGATCGACGACGCCCTGGATGAACGACTTGCCGCGCATCACCTGGTCTTCGCCGACGCGAATGCCGAGCAACCGCTCGACGAACATGTCATCGGGGGTGCTGCTGGAACGTTGACGGCGCACCGCCTCCGCGATGCGCAGCGCGTCGCCACCGATGACTCGGACCGCGACGGCATCGACGACCCAGTCGGTGTAGCCGACCACCGCGGCGACGGCGGCGTCGAGCCGGGGCTGCAGCTCACGTTGTGCGGGCGACTCGACGGCCCCGAGCAGGATCTCCGGATCGGAGAACGCTTGCTGGAGCGCCTCGAGCGGATCGTCGCCCCCGCCGAGCGGGTCGACCCCGCCCAGCTTGTCGGCGATCGCCGACGGGTCGGGCTGGAACCCGCCGACGTGGGCGCGCACGAGTTCGGTCAGCTCGGCACGCAGATGCGGGATCGACGAACACGCGGTAGCCGGAGAGCTCGTGGGCGAGCACCCACAGCCGCATCTCGTCGAGCGGGATCTCCCATTCGGCTGCGAAGTCGTCGATCGTCCTGCCGACGAGGACGACCTCGTGGCGTTCCCGGGGGATCGGCAGGTCGAACAGCCCGAAGACACGTTGCGACAGGGTGCCGACCATCGATCCGACCGACATGCCCATCATCGCCGGGGCCATCATCCGGTTGAGGCCGGCCATCATCTGCATCATCGGGTCGGCGGACGGGTCGGCGTCGTCGACCGCTCCCTGCTGGCCGAGCGACGTCGCCATGTCGGTGAACAAGGGGCGGTACGCGTCGAGCGTCTCGGCGGCCCACTGGCTGCGCGTGACGATCCGCGGCTCGGGGAAGGTGGTGTCGGCGCCCGTGACGTCGTTGACGTGCATCGCGGCGATCGTGGCGAGGTCGGCGAAGGCGATCCGGACGGCCGGATCGACGTTGTGCTCGGCCTCGCCCTGCGTGGCACCGAGCATGGCGAACTGGCGGGCGGCGTCCCAGTTGAGGGGGCCCTGGCCCTCGAGCGCCTTGGCCAGGTCGCCGAACAGGGGGAGCGCGGCGAACGGATTGGCGACCGGGTCGATCGGGTCGTCTCGCGGTCGTCGTCGCGGTCGTCGCTCGGCGGGTTGTCAGGGCCATCGGCCATGACGTCGATGCTACGGGTCGGCGGAAGGTTTCCGGCGCCGGCGCACTAGCGTCACGGCGTGGCCTCACCGACCCTCGCCGCTCCGAACCGGCGGATCTACGTCCGGGGCGTCCGGGGGCAGCTGGGCTGGCGGGTCGCCGACGAGTTGTCGGCGATCGACGATCTCGAGGTCGTGATCGCCTCCGGCGATGCGCCGGCAACCGGCGACATGGCGCCGTTCGACACGGTCGTCGACGTCGGGATCGCCGATCACGACGTGCTCGGCCAACGCGGCGCGAGTGTGACGTCCGGCGCGACCGAGCTGCTGGCCGATGCAGCGGTGCTCGGCGCGACGCACCTGGTGGTGTTGAGCTCTGCGATGGTGTACGGCGCGCTCGCCAACAACCCGGTGCCGCTCACCGAAGCCGCGGTGCTCCGACCAGATCCGAACTTCGTGTACGCACGCCAGTTGGCCGCGGCGGAGGAGACGGTCGACGCGTGGCGGGTCGCAGCACCCGATCGAACGGTGTCGATGCTGCGGCCGGTGGTGCCGATCTCGGCCGACGGCAGCTCGTCGTTGGCGCGAGCGATGACCGCGGGGTACGGGCAACCCTTCGGTGAGGCCGACCCGGATGCGCAGTTCGTCCATCACGACGACGTCGCGACGGCGGTGGCGTTGGCCGTCACCGACACGCTCGACGACGTGTACAACGTCGCCCCCGACGGCAGCATCCCCGGTGAACGCGTTCGTGCGCTCACCGGCCAACGATTCCGGCTGCCGCTGCCGGCGCGGCTCGCCGACGTGCTCGGTGCACTGCGATGGCGATTCCAGCGCGGACCGATCCCACCCGGGCTGAGGTCGTACACGAGGGTGTCCTGGGTGGTCGCGAACGACAAGTTGCGCGGCGCCGGCTGGGCGCCGACCGTCACGAACGAACAGGCCTACGTCGAGGGAACCGAGGCGAAGTGGTGGACGATGGTGACGCCCAAGCGTCGCCAGGAGCTGGCGCTCGGTGCGATGGTCGGCGGGGTCTTGATCGTCGGCGTGCTGGCGACGGTCACGGGACGACGCTGGTGGCGGCGTCGAGCTCCGGGCTGACCTCGATCAGGCGCACCTGATCGTCGACCGAGCGGCTGCAGATCCCGACGAGGTGCCCGTGGTCGTCGAGCACCGCCGTCCCTTCCTCGACCGCGAGATCGCCGACGTCGTCGTAGGCGACCGTGATCGGCGGCGACGCCATCACCGTCACGATCTCGCTCGACGCGGGGCGATGGCGGGCAATCGTGTGCCCCGGCTCGGTGGTGGCCAGCGCGACGATCACCGCGTCGTCGGACGCGGTGACGATCGATCCGGCCGACAGGCGGCCCGACGGCAGGCGCACGTCGATGACGGTCCGGCGTGTGTCGACGAGGCTCGCTCGGGTGATCGAGCGCGAAGCGACCGTCGCCGATCGGCGTCGCCAGCACGCCCGTGGTCTCACCGCGCAGCCCGATCCGACCGGTGCCGCTCGGAGCCAGCGCGGTCGGTGCTCGCAGGCCCGCAGTGATCGATGCCGGCGTCGTGCTCGCGCTGATCGCGATCGGTGAGTCCGACCGCTGCGGGGTGATCGTCATCATCAGCAGACCGATCGCGAGCAGCCCCATCGTGCCGGTCGTGATCGCCAGCACTCGGGTCCCCCGACCCGACGGTTCGGCACGCAGCAGCGCACGTTCCTCGGCTGCCACCTCGGAAGGATGCCGCCAGGTTCGTTCGTGAGGGGGGAGGGGTCCGCTGCTCCACAGAGAGCGAGATCGTAGTGAAGACGCAACGAGAGCGGACGTCGCGCGCCATCGGCGCACGGCTACGATGCCGATGTGCGAGCACCCGACTACCGGCAACGACTGGCTCGGCTTGACCGACGCCGAGTTGCCGATCGGCGAGATGTACGACTGGTGCGTCCGGCCCGACTGTGGTGCCGTGGTGCTCTTCAGCGGCACGGTGCGCGACCACGCCGAGGGCCGCACGGACGTCACGCACCTCGAGTACGAGGCCTACGACGAGATGGTCGTGCCCAAACTCGACGAGATCGTCGCCGAGACCCGGGCCCGCTGGCCCGAGGTCGGCCGGCTCGCGCTGGTCCACCGGATCGGCCGGCTCGGAGCTCGGCGAGAGTTCGGTCGTCGCCGCGGTGTCCGCACCGCATCGACCGGAGGCGTTCGCAGCGGCGCGGTTCGCGATCGACGCACTGAAGGTGTCGGTGCCGGTCTGGAAACGCGAGATCTGGTCGGGCGGTTCCGACTGGGGCACCAGTGCCGCCGATCTCGTCGAGGCGTCCGAGGTCGGCAACTCATCCGGATCGGAAATGTCGCAGTGAGCAACACCGTCGTCATCATCGTCGTGGTCGTGGCGGTGGTGGTCGTGGCCATCGCGATCGCTGCGAGGCGCGCCGCTCCAACGACGGTGTCGACTCGTTCCGGCGCCAGATCGATGCCCTGTCGCCCGAGGCGAGGCGGCCCGTGATCGATCAGGTCCAGAGCGCGGCCGGTCGGCAGCCCGACGAGGATGCCCCCGACGACGAGCCCGACGACGAGGATGGTGCGCGTGGCACGTGACCTCGCGATCGACCTCGGTACTGCCAACACGCTCGTCTACATGAAGGGTCGAGGAATCGTCCTGAACGAACCCTCGGTCATCGCACTCAACCGGCAGACCGGCGAAGTGCTCGCAACCGGGCGCGAGGCGTGGCAGATGATCGGCCGTACGCCCGGCTACATCGTGGCGGTGCGGCCGCTGCGCGGTGGAGCGATCACCGACTTCGAGATCACCGAGCGGATGATCCGCCTGCTGCTGCAGCGAGTCGGCGTGAGTCGTTTCACACGCCCGAAGGTGGTCATCTGCGTGCCCTCGGCCATCACCGAGGTCGAACGGCGAGCCGTCACCGATGCCGCCCGACGAGCCGGCGCCGCCGACGCCAACCTGATCGAGCAGCCGATGGCCGCGGCGATCGGTGCCGACCTGCCGATCGACGAGCCGGTCGGCAACATGGTGATCGACATCGGCGGCGGCACGAGCGAGACCGCCGTGATCAGCCTGGGTGGCATCGTCGCGCTCGAGGCCGTGCGCGTCGGGTCGTTCGACATCGACGCGGCGATCCAGAACTACATCCGCCGCGAGCACGGCATCGCCGTCGGTGAGCGCACGGCGGAGGAGATCAAGATGGCCATCGGGTCGGCCGATCCGACGCCGCAGGAGTCACAGGCCGAGGTCCGTGGCCGCGACCTGATGAGCGGCCTGCCCAAGACGGTGATCCTCACGCCCGAGGAGGTCCGCTACGCGATCGAAGACGTCGTGTCGTCGATCGTGTCGTCGGTGATCCGGTGCCTCTCGAAGGCACCGCCCGAGCTGTCGCAGGACTTCCTGGTGCGCGGCATGTACCTGGTCGGCGGTGGCGGCCTGCTGCGTGGGCTCGCCGAGCGGATCGAGCGTGAGACCGAGGTGCCGGTGCGCATGTCGAACGTGCCGCTCGAAGCGGTCGTGCTCGGCGCCGGACACGTGATCGAGCACTACGACGCCCTCAAGAACATGTTCATGGGCGCCCGCCGCTGAGGCGGGCCAGATCGCCCGATTGCTGCGTTGCGTCTCGCCGCTCACAGCCCGGAGGCTGTTCGGGCTCATCGCGCCTTGCACTCGGACGATCTGATCCCGCCTCAGCAAGCTGAGCTGATGGTCGGTGGTGGGCAGGTTTCGCGACGGGTTTCGGTCGGTTGACGATTCGGTCGGCGCGATTGCTGCGTTCCGCCTCATCGCTCACAGCCCGGAGGCTGTCCTGCGGCGGCTACGTAGTGTTGGGAGCGTGTCGCCTCGTCGGTTCGTCGACCTCAGTCATGTGATCGAGGACGGGATGGAGACGTACCCGGGGCTCCCGACACCTCGGGTCGTGGACCATCTCGGGCGAGATGCGGCGGAGAAGATCTACGGCCCCGGGGTGACGTTCCAGATCGGTCTGGTCAGCATCTGCACCAACACGGGCACCTACCTCGACGTGCCGTTCCACCGGTTCGCCGACGGGCACGATCTCACCGGGCTCGCCCTCGACCGGGTGGCCGATGTCGAGGCCGTCTGTCTCGACCGTCGGGGTGTGCGTGCGATCGAGGTGGGCGACGTCGACCCCGACTCGATCGGTGGCAAGGCCGTGCTGGTGCGAACCGATCACTCGGCGCACTGGGGGACGCCCGGCTACTTCGAGGACCATCCGTTCCTCACCGAGCAGGCGGCCGACCGGTTGGTGGCTGCCGGGGTCGCTTGCGTCGGCATCGACTCGCTCAACATCGACGCGACCGAGGGCACGGGTGAGCGGCCGGTCCACACGACGCTCCTCCGCAACGAGATCCCGATCGTCGAGCACCTGACGAACCTCGATTCCCTCCCGAACTCCGGCTTTCGCTTCACCGCGGTGCCGCCGAAGATCGCCGGCGCCGGGACGTTCACCGTCAGAGCGTTCGCGGTCGTCGGCTGATCCGGACGACCTCCACGCCCGAGCGGCGGCCGTATCGTGGCGTGCGTGGTCAGTGCGAACGATGATGTGACGTCGGCGATGGAGGCGGGACTCGACGAGATCCGTGCGGATCTGGAGATCCCGACCGGGTTTCCGCCGGAGGTGGTCGCCGCAGCGGAAGCGGCGGCGGCGCGACCGGGGCCCGAGCACGTCGACCGGACCCACCGCCGCTTCGTCACCCTCGATCCCGAGTCGTCGGTCGATCTCGACCAGGCGTTCGACATCGAGATCTCGGGTGACGACGTCGTCTTGCACTACGCGATCGCCGACGTCGGCTGGTTCGTCCGTCCCGGCGACGCGCTCGACGTCGAGGCGTTCCAGCGGGGTGTCACCGTGTACCTGCCGGACCGGCGATCGACGCTGTATCCCGAGGTGCTGTCCGAGGGAGCTGCGAGCCTGCTGCCCGACGTCGATCGACCGGCGGTCGTGTTCACCGTTCGTGTCGACGAGGGCGGGACCACCCGCCTCGACGGCGTCGAGCGGGCGATCATCCGCAACCACGCCAAGCTGGCCTACGACGCCGTCGATCCGGCCGACCTCCCGGCGGGCTTCGACGAACTCCACCGCCGAATCGAACTCGCCGAGATCGAACGCGGTGCGCCCCGAGTCGAGTTCCCGGAACAGGAGGTCCGGATCGAGGACGGCGGATCGTTCGGGCTCGTCTTCCGGCCGCGCCTCCAGTCCGAGGAGCAGAACGCAGCGCTGTCCCTGGCCACCAACCTGGCTGTCGCCGAGGCGCTCCACGACGCCGGAACCGGTCTGTTCCGCGTGATGCCCGATGTCGACGAGCGCCGGTACCGTCGCCTCCGGCATTCGGCACGGGCCTTCGGACTCGAGTGGCCGACCGAGATGCCACTCGACGCGTTCGAGCGCTCGCTGCCACGCGACGACCCGCGGACGTCGGCGTTCCTGATCGCTGTCCGGCGTGCAGCCGGCGGGGCCTCGTACGCCGCCTACGACGCCGACGAGCGGCCGTGGCACTCGGCGGTCGCTGCGATGTACTCGCAGGCGACCGCACCGCTGCGCCGACTCCAGGATCGCTACGTCATCGAGGCTGCGCTCGCCGTCGCCGACGGTCGATCCGTGCCCGACGAGGTGACCGCCGCGTTCGAGGTGCTGCCCCAGGCGATGGCGCGGGCCGACCAACGTGCGAACCGGGCCGAGCGGCAGGCGCTCGACCTCGCGGAGGCCGTGTGTCTCTCCGGGAGCGAGGGCGAGATCTTCGACGCGGTCGTCATCGACGAGGGTGACTGGGGCGTCGAGGTCCAGATCGCCGAGCCGGCGGTGCTCGTGCGGCTCCCGGCCCGCAGGGTCGACCCCGGCGACGACATCCGCGTCCGGCTCGAGTCGGTCGACGTCGAACGACGCGAGGTCGTCTTCGACCGGGTCAGCTGACCGGCCCGCCGGCGCCGATCGAGATGTGTCGGAGATCACGTCGGCAGGACGTGTAGTCAGCGAAATAGTTTCCTATACTTACGAAGTAGTTGATCGAGAAAGGAAATCCCATGCTTCCGTACCCGTACACCGACCTCGCCGACTCGCGACGTCGCGATTTCGAACGGCGTGCGAAGGCCCACCGTGTGATCGCCTCCCTCGGCCGGTCAGGTCACCGCCGGACGAAGTGACCACCGCGTCCGGCGGGCGTTCGACTCGTCGGGCGAACCGGGTTCTCCTAGTGTGATGCTCGTGGCGTCACGTTCAGCCGTCTCCGGTCCACGGAGCGACTCCGTCGACCTCGCTCACTCGGTCGACGACGTCGACCGGTTGCGTGTGGTGCTGATCCGCGTTGCCCGACGCATTCGCAGCCGCGCGCAGGGAGACATCACCCCGTCGCAACTCGCCGTGTTGGGCACCGTGATCAACCACCAGCCTCTCACCAACGGCCAGATCGCCGAACACGAACACGTCCGGCCACCGACGTCGAGCAAGATCGTCGACGCGCTCGAGCGGGCGGGCCTGGTCGAGCGACGTGCCGATCCCGCGGATCGCCGCTGCGTGCAGATCACGGCGACGGCAGCGGGCCATGCGTACGCCGACGAGGTGCGCGCCGCTGGACGAACCTGGATTGCCGAGCAGATCGACAGCCTCGACGGCGCCGACGTCCTCGCGATCGAGCAGGCCCTGCCGGCACTCGAGCGTCTGCTCGCCGGCGATCCCGACTGACCACGACTCCAGCCGCCGATCAGCCGGCGATCAGCCGGTGCACCGTGCCGTTGCGTTCGAGCACGTACAGCTCGCCGTCGGGCCCGGCGCGAACCGCGGTGACGCCGTCGAATCCGTCGAGCAGCGTCAGATTCCGGCCACCGGCCAGGTCGAGGGCCCGGATCGAGCTGTTGCAGAAGTCGCTGTACACGAACGCCGGCTCGAGCTCGGGGATTGCCGAGCCGCGGTAGGGCGCGCCACCGGAGATCGAACAGCCGTCGGCGCGGCCGTAGGTGAGCACCGGGGGCGTCAAGGTGCCCGGGTCGTCGACGTCCGCGTTGAAGCGCTCGATTCCCTCGAAGGCGCTCCAACCGAAGTCGACGCCCCGCCCGGCCGTGTTGCCGTCGACGGGGCCGACCACGTTGATCTCCTCGAAGCGGTTCTGGCCGACGTCGGGGATCCACAGTTCGCCGGTCACCGGGTCGAACGCGATCTTCCACGGGTTCCGGAGCCCGAAGCTCCACACCTCGGGCGCTCCTCCCGTTCCGTCCGCAAACGGGTTGTCGGTCGGCACGGTGTACGGAGCATCGCCCGATGGCACGGGGTCGATCCGGAGGAGTGAGCCGAGGAGTGTGAACGGATCGTTGCCGTTCCGCTCGGGGTCGCCGCCCGACCCTCCGTCGCCGAGGGTGACGAAGAGCATGCCGTCGGGTCCGAACTCGAGGTCGCCGGCGTTGTGGTTGCTGAACGGCTGGTCGACGGTGAGCACGATCCGTTCCGACGACTGGTCGAGTGCGCCGTCGTCGACGACCGGGTATTCGGCGATCACGGTGTCGCCCGACCGGTCCGTGAAGTTCACGTAGGCGCGCCCGCCGTCGGGGGAGAACGCGAGGCCGAGGAGGCCCTGCTCGTTGCCGGTGCTGATCCGGCCGTCGAGATCGAGCACGGTCACCGACTCGGATCCGTCGAACCGAACGACGCCACCGGTCTGTTCGACGACGTACCACCGGTCGTCGCCGGGTCGGATCGCGAGATCGACCGGCCGCCGGAACTCGCCGAGCACCTCGCTCGACACCACGGGCTCACCGACGCGAGGCGGCAGCGTCGTGGTGGACGTGGTGGTGGTCGTCGTGCTGGTCGTGGGTGCCGTGACCACCAATGTCGTGCTCGGGGCGGTGCTCGACGCATCGTCGCCCGCCGCGTCGGTGGTCTCGGCGCCGTCGGGCGGCGTCGCCCCGGTGCTGGTGGGGGTGCTGACCGGGGTGGTGTTCACGATGGTCGTGGTCGTGATGATCGAGACGGACGAGGCGCCATCGGCCTCGGTGGCGCCGTCGTCGCCGGCGCAGGCGGCAAGGGCCAGCGCCGCGGCCGCGACGACGGGGAGGACCGGTCTCATGCGATCACCCGGATGAGGCCCTCTTGCACCACGTTCACGGCGAGTGCGCCGTCGGACGTGAACAGCGAGCCGCCTGCCAGCCCCCGAGCCGACGAGCTCGACAGTGCGGTCTGCTGATAGAGCAGCCACTCGTCGGCACGGAACGGTCGGTGGAACCACATCGCATGGTCGAGGCTCGCCATCATCAGATCGTCGGTCATCGACGACTTCCCCGACGGTCGCAGCGCGGTGTCGAGCAGCGTCATGTCGCTCGCGTACGTGACGATGCACGCGTGCAGCACGGGGTCGTCGGGCAGTTCCCCGTCGGCTCGCATCCACACCAGCTGACCGTCGGCTCGCACGCCGGGTTCGAACGCAGGGTCGGGTGGCACGTAGCGCGTGTCGATCGGGCGCGGCCGGTCGATCCAGTTGCCCACCCGCTCGCGGTGCGGCTCGAGGCGCGTCCGGTAGTCGGGCAACGACTCGGGAGCCGGCACGTCGGTGGGCGCTTCCAACTGGAAGTCGAGGCCCGGCTCGGGGTTGTGGAAGCTCGCCTGCAGGTTGAAGATCGGACGCCCGTGCTGGATCGCGACGACACGGCGGGTGGTGAAGCTGCGGCCGTCGCGAAGGCGGTCGACCTCGTACAGGATCGGCACCCGGGGGTCACCTGGTCGCAGGAAGTAGGCATGGAGCGAGTGCACGTGGCGGCCCGGTTCATCGACCGTGCGTGCTGCTGCGACGAGTGCCTGGCCGGCGACCTGGCCGCCGAACACCCGCTGACGGTCCTCATCGGGTTGCACGCCGCGGAAGATGTTGACCTCGATCGGTTCGAGGTCGAGGAGTTCGATCAGGTCACGGAGTGCCTCGGACATGCCGTCATGCTGCCACGCGAACACGTGATCTACGCTGCGCCGATGAGCGCGTCGTCGTCGTTCGGGCGACTCGAACCGGGAATGCAGGCGGCGCTTCACCAGGCATGGGCGGCGGTCGAAGCGGGCAGTCTCGGCATCGGTGCGGCGGCACTCGACGAATCGGGGGCCGTGCTCGCCGTGGGTCGGAATCGACTGCACGAGTCCGATCCGGGTGACGATGCGCTCGCCGGTACCTCCCTGGCTCACGCCGAGCTGAACGTGCTCGCCAAGCTGCCGTTTCGTGCGCACGAGTCGGTCGTGCTCCACACCTCACTGCAGCCGTGCCTCCAGTGTCTCGCAGCGATCCGGCTGAGTCCGGTTTCTCGGGTTCATGTGCTCGCGCCCGATCCGCTCTGGCGCGGCATCGAGCGGATTCGCGACGTGACGCCGTTCGTCGCTCGCCGCTGGCCGTCGATCGAACAGCATCCCGTCGACGAGTGGTCGGCGTTCGCCCTGTTGTCCCCGACGCGCCACATGAGTTCGCACCCCCAGCTGGGTGAGACCTGGACGTCGACGCTCCCGGGTGTGACCGCTGTGTCGATCGCGGCCGGGGCCGATCGGTTGTTCGACGGTGCCGAATCGGTGGTCGAGGCGGCCGACCGCGTGTGGGACCAGCTGTCCTCCTGCATCGACGAGGTCGCGGCAGTCGCCGACGATCCAGGGCCGGCACCCGGAGATCCGGCGGTCTGATCAGCGCAGCGGGAGTTGGGTGAGCGCCGTCAGGCCGTCCAGCGCAGTGGCCTGGATGGTCGACGGCGTCATCGTCCAGAGTGTCCCGTCGACGACCAGGCTGCGCTGGATCGCCTCCTGGTAGCCACCGTCGGGCCAGCACATCTCGATCCGGTCGCCGTCGTCACCCAGTCCGCTGATCACGTCGTCGGCCACCTCGGGATCACCGAGCCAATACTGGACGTCGTCGAGCGGGAACTGCTCGCACATCCAGTTTCCGAAGCCTCCACGGTCGGTCTCCTCGCAGACCTGCACGTGGGCGGACGCCTCGTTGACCATCCACCACAGTTCGGAGTCCTCGGGGACGTCGTCGGCCGTGAGCGTCCGGCAGTCCGATGACGGCACCGCGTCGGCGGAGTGGCTGACCCGTCCGAGCTCGGTGATGCCGCCCCCGATGTCGAACAGCACCGCACCGTTGAACCGCTCGTCCCAGGTCTGGGCCGGGACGATCGCCGTGGTGTCCCACATCTGGAAGGCACGATGGTCCCATTCGGCCGGCGAGTGGGCGCCCTCGAGCGTCCACACGGAGACCTCACGGGGTGCCGCGGGATCGGAGACGTCGAACAGGCTGAGCTTCAGGCCGGTCGTGCGGCCGTCCTCGGTCGCCTGCTGACCGACCCCGAGCACACGATCGTCGCCGACGGGGTGCAGGTAGGTCGACACGCCGGGGATCTTGAGCTCGCCCGTGATCCGCGGGTTCGTCGGGTCGCTGAGGTCGAGTACGTAGAACGGGTCGATCTGCCGGAACGTCACCGCGAAGCCGACATCGCCCATCAGCCGAGCCGAGTGGAGCTGTTCGCCCTTGCCGAGCCCGCCGACCTCGCCGACGGTCGTCAGCCGATCGTCCTGTTCTTCCAGGACCACCAGGTGGCTCTCGCTCGTCTGCTGCCGGTTCCATGGGGAGCCGGTCGTCGTGATCACCCGGAGGAACCCCTCGTGCTCGTCGAGCGAGAACTGGTTGAGCAGGCTGCCCTCGACCGTGCCCGATGCCACGTACCGCGTCGGCTCGCCGGGCGAGATCGCGAATGCGTGCAGGTCGGTTTCGTACTCGTCGTTCCACTCGCTGAGACGGGTGGCATCCTTGACGACATCGGCGCCGGCCCACTTCGTCGTCGCGACGTACATCCGCTCGGTCGACGAGTAGACCGTGTCGCCACCGGCCATGACACCGACGGCCTCCGTTCGTTCCACGCTGCCGCCGAGACCGGCGGCGAGATCGAGGTCGACGATCGAGATCACGTCGAAGCCCGAGAACTCCACCGGCCGGTGCGTCCGATCGCACGAGAGCATCGGAGCGCTGGTGGTCGTGCCCCCGGTCGTCAGCTCGTACGACGGGATCCAGTCGTCGATCGTCGACTCGTCGACGACCCGACGGTTGGCATCGGTCGCACGGTCCTCGCCGTACTGGTTCTGCGGGTACAGCCAGGGCAGCTGGTTCGGGGGGCTCGTGACGACGAGCCGGACGCGTTCACCGATCGCTCGGGCGCTCAGGTACTGACCCTCGATCCGCATCGTGGCGGCCACCTCGAGGTCGTTCGGGTCGGACAGGTCGACCTCGTGGATCACGGCCACCGGCGTGAAGTGATCCGGGGCGATGATGCTGAGCTCTTCCTCCGCGGCGAACTCGGCCTCCGCGTCGGTCTCGTCGACCACGTCGACGGGCAGCGGTTGCGCCCACTGGCCCCCGTTCGTGAACAGCAGTGCACGATCACCCCGGATGAACAGCTCGTGGCCCCACCCCTCCGGCAGGTCGATCACGTCGGTCACGACCGGGTCGCCGGTGATGTCGATGTGGGTGAGCCGGTTCTCGCTGACTGCGACGATCCGGTCGCCGTCGGTCTTGATGATGTCGGGCTCGTCGACGCCCAATTCCTGCACGTTGGTGCCCGTGTACGACGGTCCACCGTCGTCGTCGCCCGAGGCACTCTCGGCGGAGAACCTGCCGCCCGGCGCCGCGGACAGCGTCGCTCGCAGCTTCCTCGGCCATCTCGACGGTTGCCTCGTCACCTCGCATGACCACGTCGCCCTCCAGCCAGTAGGCCCACGGGTCGCCGTCGAGGCCGTACGGCCCCACACGGCTGCGGGCCTCGGCCTGCACGTGATCGAGGAACGCGCTGCAGTCGTCGAACGGCGTCAGCGCCCGACGGAACTTGATGCCGCTCCCGCGATCGCCGACGTCGACCGTGTCGTCGGTGGGCAAGGTCGAGTCGGACGTCGATGGTCGTGTCCCGGTCACGTCGGGAGCGGCGGACCCGCCGTCGGCGGAGCAGGCCGACGCAGTCAGTGCGAGGGAAACGAGGAGGATCGGTGCTGCACGCATGTTGATTGGACGTTCCGAACGTCGACGCGGTTCCCGAGCAGTTCGGCATGGCGTGCCGGCACCATCATCGGCCTAGCCTGCTCGGCGTGCCACTCGACCCAGCGCTCCGTGAGTTGGCGTTGTCGACCAAGGGATTCATGCCCGCCGACGAGGGCGATGCGCTCCACGACGCGGCGCTGCGAGCCGGTGACACGTTGCCCGATGCGCCGTGGGTCGAGGTCGGCTCGTACTGCGGGCGATCCACCATCTGGCTCGGTGACGCCGCCCGGCACGTCGGCACCACGCTGTACGCGGTCGATCACCATCACGGGTCCGAGGAGAACCAGGCGGGGTGGGAACACCACGACACCGAGGTGGTCGACGTCAGAACCGGCCGGATGGACACGTTGCCGTACTTCCGCCGCGCGATCGGCGACGCCGGGCTCGAGGAGCATGTGGTGGGGATCATCGGGCGATCACCGGTGGTCGCCCGGCACTGGGCGACGCCGTTGGCACTCGTGTTCATCGACGGTGGACACGGTGTCGAGCCGGCACGCGCCGACTACGCGGGATGGACGCCGCACGTGGCGGTCGGTGGCACGCTGGCGATCCACGACGTGTTTCCCGACCCCGCCGACGGCGGCCGGCCACCGTACGAGGAGATCTACCTGCCGGCGCTCGAGAGCGGCCGGTTCGAACTCACGTCGGTCACGGGCTCGCTCCGGATTCTCCGGCGCGTCGGCTGACCGGCCGGCTCAGGGCACGTCGATGTCGCCGCCGGCAGCGGCGCGCAACAGGGCGAGCGAGAACGCCGAGGGAGGTTCCTTGAGGATCCGGTAGGCGTTGCCACCCTCGACCTGCGTGATCTCGAGCAGCGGGTCGAGGCCCGGCGTGTACTCGCCGAACACGGGCTGGATACCCCCGCCCCACGACACGAGGATCGTGCCGTCGTCGGTGATGCGGTTGGATCCGAGCCCCGGACTCGACCGGCCCAGCTCGTCCTCGATCTGCCACAGCAGCGTGGCGGTACGCGCCGTCGTGTCGATCCGGTAGGCGACGTGCTCGCGCCGGCTCGCCCGTCGCGGTGCGGTTGTCGTAGAGCGTCAGCACGTCGCCGTTCAGGCGTGCGTCGTGCGGGCGCCGCGGACCGCCGCGTGCGTCACCGACGATCGTGAGCTGGGCGTCCTTCGTGGCCTGTGGCGCGTCGCTCGGCACCTGACCGAGCACCCAGTCGACGTCACCGGTGCCGCGATCGACACGGAAGATGTTGTCCATGTGTCGTGCCGACACCACGTAGTCGCCCGTGCCGTCGGCGACCTGCTGGAGCGAGTTGAGGTGGTAGATGTCGACCTCGTTGCCCGGATAGCCGTCGAGCGGACCCCACCGGATCGGGAAGCTCACGTCGTAGTCGAAGTGGTCGCTGGTCTTCCACGACCAGATCAGGGAATCGTCGGCGGCGATCTCCTGGATCACACCGTCGGCGATCTCGTCGTCGGCCACGAACCCGCTGCCCAACACGGTGAGGTCGACGCCGTCGATCACCGGGTAGACGAGCAGCGCCCGGCCGCCGCCGGGGAGCGCCAGGTACTCGTGGTGATCGGCGGGCATGTCGATGCCGGCCAGATCGGGGTCGAACGTATCGGGTACGGCCAGCAGTTCTTCGGTCACGGTGCCGAACAGGGTCGTGGCGACGTAGCCGCGGTCGGGGTCGACGCCGTAGCGGGGCCCCAGCGGCTGGACGAACACGAGCCGCCCGTCGGCACGTCGTTGGACATCGATGACGCCGCCCTCGACGCCCTTGTACCAGACCGGAACACCTCGCGCATCGAGAATCGCCAGGTACTCGGTCGTCGCCCCCGGCGTGCGGACCGATGTCACGTACCAGCCCGGGTCGGTGGGCCCGGACCGGTCGATCCGGAACCGCGGGAAGTCGTCGGGGACGCATCGGAACGACAGGTTCTGGACCGTCGACCCCCGGCGGAGTTCGACCCGAATCCGATCGTCGGTGGCGGTCCGCACGTTGATCGAACCCGACGTGACCGGCACGCCGTTGACCCGCGCCGTCGCACCGCGGAGCAGTTCGATGCCGATGTCGGTCGAGCTGCCGGTGCACTCGACGATGTAGTCGGTGCCGTCGACGGCGTACTCGGGCCAGGTGTAGGCGTCGAGCGTGAGCGTCTCGACCAGCACGCCGTCGTCGGCGGTCAACACGCCGAACAGGTCGACGACCACGTGGGCACGGGTCAGGGCGTACACGCAGATCTCACCCTCGTCGGACAGGTCGACGACGACCATGTTGGTGGATTCGCCGGCCGGCGTGTAGTTCACCGCCGACACGGTCGGTCGTGCCTCGTCACAGGGATAGATCGTGACGAATCCGTCGGCCTCGGCCTCGGTCACCACCACGTTGAGCACGGCGGCGGTGGTCTGGGACACGTTGGAGAGCGCTGCGGTGGGGCTCAACGTACGCGTCGCTCCCGCGGCGAACTTGCCCGACCAGCCACCCTGGCCCGACCTCGAGTCGGCGACCCGCCGGCCGGACAGCGGTTGCAGCCCCGGCGTCGGGCCGAACTGTGGCGCCGGCGCGTAGTAGCCGCTCACGTCGAGCACGATGTGCGCGGCGGTGCTTGACTGCACGCAGAGCTGCGCCGAGTTGTCGACGCCGACGACGATCGCCACGGCACGCGATTCGCCCGCACGGAAGTTCAGGTTCGACGCGAGCGGGAAGGGCTCGTCGCACGGGAACACGGTGAGGAAGCCGTCGGCCTGCGGCTCGGTGACCGTGAGGTTCGCGACCACCGTCGTGGCGTCGGACGGGATGATCGATCCGAGCGGAATCGTGCGGGTCGTCTCGGCCGGCACGAGTGGACGGCCGGGGTCGTTGCGCGAGTCGTCGGCACGCACCGGCGCGATGGTCGTCATGCGCTGGTCACCGTCCTCGGTCCACCACCCGGTGAGATCGATGATGACCTCGGCTTCGAACAGGCTGAAGATGCACACTTCGCGGTTCGCATCGGGAATCGCGATCACGAGGTTCGGGGTGGGGAAGCCGCCGGCGCGCGTGTTG
The DNA here is from genome assembly GCA_963827775.1 of uncultured Acidimicrobiaceae bacterium. Classification (GTDB taxonomy): domain Bacteria; phylum Actinomycetota; class Acidimicrobiia; order Acidimicrobiales; family Ilumatobacteraceae; genus Ilumatobacter. The sequence goes on from CAWHCI010000019.1 coordinate 286,318, forward strand.
ACGTTGGACGTGTCGGGTTGCCCGGTCGAGCACGGGAACACCGTGAGGAACCCGGGCTGCGACCCGAGCGCCGTGACCGACAGCGCGACCGCACCGGCCTCGGCAGGCACCGCCGCCTCGTCCATGGCGAGACGCATCGTGCATCCGGTCCCGACGGGCACGTCGAGGCCGCCCGTGCCGATGCGGGTGTCGACGAGGCGGCGCGGGCGCGATCGACGTGAAGCTCGCGAGCGAGTCGGCGACGAGCGCCGGGCCGTCCGGCACGGGCGAGCACGTCTGTGACGCCACGGCGGCTGCTGCGGGTGCCGCGACACCCAGTGAGACGACAGCGCTCGCGAGGAGCGACCAGGTGATCACGACGCGCATGGACATGACGCGCAACGTAACAGTCGTCCGGACCGGGAGCGAAGTCGGTCGGAGCGTTCGGCGCCGACGTCACTTCCAGACGGGGTCGGGAATGCCGTACGTGACGCAGACCCCGCCGACGTTGATGATGAACAGCGCGACGGCCACACCGGTCAACACGACCGTGCGTGGCGTCGACCGCCGCAGGCTCGGCGCCGGCATGTACCACTCCGGCAGGAGGCCCCGACCGAGCTGGTCGGGCGCCGTGAACGGAACGGCGTCGTCGGGGATCGGCCGGTCGGGATCGGCCGCCAGGGCGAGCGCCGTCAACTCGTCGTCGGTGATGACATCGAGATCGAGATCGACATCGGCACGGACATCGAGATCGACATCGACGCTGTCGTGGTCGTCCAGCGTTCCGTCGGGCACGTGTCCACCGTAGGTCGACACGTACTGTCCTGTCGATGGGCAGCGTCGCGGTCGTGACCGGAGCGGGCGGTGGGATCGGGCTCGAGATCGCCCGCGCCGTGGTGGCGGCCGGGGGTTCCGTCGTGGTCGGCGATCTCAACCCGGACCGTGGCCGGCACGCCGTCGCAGAGCTGGGAGCGTCCGACCGTGTGCGGTTCGAGCGAGTCGACGTGGCCGAGGAAGCCGACGTGGAACGGCTCGTCGACGCCGCCGTGACGACATTCGGGCGGATCGACGCGATGTTCAACAACGCCGGCATCGGCGGCGCGTTCGGTCCGATCACCGAGCAGTCCGTGGCCGACTGGGACGCCACGTTCGCCGTCGATGTCCGATCGGTCTTCCTCGGTACGAAGCACGCGGCGCGCCAGATGATCGGGCAGGGGAGTGGCGGAGCGATCGTGAACACGGCGTCGATCGCCGGGCTGAGCGGCGGCGGCGGCCCGCAGGCCTACTCGGCCGCGAAAGCAGCGGTCATCAGTCTGACCCGCACCACGGCCGTCGAGCTGGCGCCGTACCGCATCCGGGTCAACGCGGTGTGTCCCGGGGCCATCTACACCGAATTGCTGCACCGTGGCCGCCCCGAGCTGACCGATCGGTGGCGCGAGGAGATCCAGCCGTGGCCGGATCGCGGTCGGCCCGAGATGATCGCCGAGGTCGCGACGTGGCTGGCGAGCGATGCCGCCCGGTTCGTCACCGGTGAGGCGGTCACGGCCGACGGCGGCCTGATGGCAGCGGCGCCTCGGCTGATGGACCATGACCTGCCACATCTGCAGCGCATGACCGGCATCGCCTACGGCAACACCGGCAAAGACCCCGACGTCCGGCGTCTCAAGTAGCACACGCTGGCCCCGGCCCGGCCGGAACGCCGACGGTGAGGTTCCATTCGCAGTGGAGAAGACCGGTGCTCGAGCAGTGCTCGCGGCGGTCCGTCGAGCCCAGCCCGCGTCCGACGGGTGAGAGGCGGCGGACGCCTGCGCTCGGGTTCGGGTCGCCCGCGCACCGTTGTGCGCTAGAACGATGTCGTGGCCAGTCGGGAGTTGGTGGTGTTGGGAACGGCGAGCCAGGCCCCGACACGCCACCGCAACCACAACGCATACCTACTGCGCTGGGACGGCCACGGCGTCCTCTTCGATCCGGGAGAGGGCGCCCAGCGCCAGTTCACGCTCGCCGGGGTCTCCGCCGCGACCACGACGCGGATCTGCATCACCCACTTCCACGGCGACCATTGCCTCGGGCTTCCGGGCATGATCATGCGGCTGGCCCTCGACGAGGGGCACCTGCCGGTACCGATCCACTATCCGGCGAGCGGGCAGGAGTACTTCCATCGGCTTCGCACCGCGACGGCGGGACAAGAGTTCGTCGACGTCGACGAGCGTCCCATCGCCGCCGACGGACCGATCCACGTCGATGATGCGTTCACGATCAGCGCGGCCCGGCTCCGGCACCGTGTCGATGCGGTGGGGTATCGCCTCCACGAACCCGACGGCCGTCGCATGCGCCCCGATCGGCTCACCGATGCCGGCGTCGCGGGTCCCGACATCGGCCGCCTGCAGCGCGAGGGGTGTCTCGAGATCGATGGTCGAACGGTGACGCTCGAGTCGGTGAGTGAACACCGAGCCGGGCAGACCTTCGCCTTCGTGATGGACACCGCCTGGTGCGAAGCGGCGATCGACCTCGCTGCGGATGCCGATCTGCTCGTGTGCGAGGCGACCTTCCTGTCGAGCGACGAGGAGTCCGCCATCGAATACGGGCATCTCACCGCCGATCAGGCTGGTCGGCTGGCTCGTGAGGCGGGGGTGCGCACCCTGGTGCTCAGCCACTTCTCCGCGAGGTACCCAGACGTCGAGGCCTTCGCGGACGAGGCGAGTGCAGTGTTCGATGGCGAGATCGTGCTCGCCGCCGATTTCCTGCGAGTGCCCTTCCCCCGGCGCCGTTGATCGGACCACGACCGATCGACCCGAACCCGCTCAGCGGCAAGAACCCCAGCGAGCACGCGCCATCACGGTTGTCGAACCGCAGCGCATCGAGTTGGTTCGCCGGTCTCGGCCGAACGGCTCCGGTGCGCTCAGCCGAGGGCGGCGATGGCGTCGGCGACGGCGAGCACACGGCGGGCGTTGTCGACGTGGAGGTTCTCGATCATGCGGCCGTCGACCGTGATCACCCCTCGGCCCTCGGCCTCGGCCTCCTCGAACGCGGCGATCACGCGCCGAGCGAAGTCGACCTCGTCGTCGTCGGCGCCCACACGTCGTTGGTCGGCTCGACCTGGCTCGGGTGGACGAGCGTCTTGCCGTCGAATCCCAGCGCCTTGCCCTGCTCGGCCTCGGCGAGGAACCCCTCGGGGTCGCGCACGTCGTTGTAGACGCCGTCGAGGATCACCTTGTCGGCCTCGCGGGCGCCGACGAGCGCAGTGGCGAGATGCGGCACGAGCGGTGACCGGTCGGGCAGAGCGGCGGTACGCAGCTCCTTGACGAGGTCGTTCGTGCCCATCACGAGCACGTCGACCCGGTGATGGTGGGCAATCGACCGGATGTCGAGCAACGCCGTGGGCGTCTCGATCATCGCCCAGATCCGCAGCTCGGCCGGCGCGCCCGCGGCGTCGAGCTGCCGCTCGATCTCTTCGAGGTAGGCGTGCGAGTTCGACCTTCGGGATCACGACGGCCGGCAGCGCCCGATGTGGCCGCGGCCGCCGAGGTCGTCGGGCCCCCACGGGGTGTCGAGGCCGTTGCACCGGATCGTGATCTCGCGGTGCCCGTACTCGCCCGAGCCGGCCGCGGCGACGGCGTTGGCCCGAGCCGACTCCTTGGCGTCGGGGGCGACGGCGTCCTCGAGGTCGAAGATCAGCGCGTCGCACGGGATCGTCTTGGCCTTCTCGAGCGCACGCTCGTTGGACGACGGCATGTAGAGCACGGAGCGGCGGGGGCGGAGATCGCTCGTCGTCGCTCCCGTCAGAACCCGTACGCCTCGGCGAGCTCGGGGTCGTTGGCCGGCGAGCTCGCTTCGCGAGCGCGACGACGACCTGGCACTGCTTGCACGAGGCGTCGTCCTCCATCTTGCCGTCGAGCATGATCGCCCCGGTGCCGTCGCCCATCGCCTCGATCACCCGCTGGGCATGGGCGACCTCGGCCGGGCCGCGGCGAGAACACCCGCTTGGCGATGTCGATCTGGCTCGGGTGCAGCGACCAGGCGCCGACGCAGCCCAGCAGGTAGGCGTTGCGGAACTGGTCCTCGCAGGCCACGCCGTCGGCGATGTCGCCGAACGGGCCGTAGAACGGCAGGATGCCGTGCAGTGACGCAGGCGTCGACCATGCGGGCGATCGTGTAGTGCCACAGGTCCTGCTGGTGGGTCGCCCGGGGCGCGTCCGGGTCGTCGGGGTCGGGGTCGTCGCGCACGAGGTAGTCGGGGTGGCCGCCGCCGACCCGGGTGGTCTTCATGCGGCGGTTGGCGGCGAGGTCGGCCGGGCCGAGCGACAGCCCCTGCATGCCGGGGCGACGCGAGGCAGATCTCCTCGACGTTGGCGACGCCCCGGGCCGTCTCGAGGATGGCGTGCACCATCAGCGGCTCCGGCGAGCCCGGCCTTCGCCTCGAGCTGGGCGAGCAGCCGGTCGACGTAGTGGATGTCCTCGGGCCCTTCGACCTTCGGGATCATGATCACGTCGAGCGCGTCGCCGACCTCGACCACCGCGTGCGGTGAGGTCGTCGAGGCCCCACGGCGAGTCGAGGCTGTTGACCCGGGTCCAGAACTGGGTGTCGCCGAAGTCGACGTTCTGCGCCGACCTCGACCAGGCCGGCGCGGCCGGCCTCCTTGTCGGTCGCGGGCACGCCGTCTTCGAGGTTGGCGAGCAGCACGTCGACGGTGCCGACCATGCCGGGCACCTTGCCGCGCATCTTCTCGTTCGACGGCCGGGAAGAAGTGGATCATCCGGCTCGGCCGGAATCGGGATCTCCCGCAGCGGCGGAGGAGCGCCGACGGCGAGCGGCTGGAAGAAGTCCTTGGGCGAGCGCACGTCGCGACCTTACCGACCGGTAACCGCCCGCTGTCCAGCCGGCGTCCCCCGTCGGCCCGGCGCGGCGGTCCATAATCGGACATGTTCGAACCGCCGCTGACCGCCGATGAGGCCCGTGTGCTCGGCTGTCTCATCGAGAAGGAGTCGACGACGCCGGACGCGTATCCGCTCACGGTGAACAGCCTCCGCAACGCCTGCAACCAGTCGACGAGCCGCGATCCGGTCATGACGCTCACCGATCTCGACGTGGAAGGTGCGCTGGGCTCGCTGCGTGAGCGAGGGCTGACGCGGACCGTTCACAGCACGTCGAACCGGGCCACCAAGTTCCGCCACGCCGTGCCCGAGACGCTGGGGCTGGAGGTCGACGAGACCACGGTGCTGGCGGTGCTCCTGCTGCGTGGTGCGCAGACGGCCGGCGAACTCAAGACCCGCTCCACTCGGCTGCACGAGTTCGCATCGGTCGACGAGGTGGCGACGGTGCTGCACGGCCTGGCGGAGCGGGCGTTGGTCGTGCAACTCGAACGACAGCCAGGGCAGAAGGATGCCCGCTGGGTCGATGCGATCTCCGCCGGCCGGGAGGAGACCGGTGAGGCGTCGGTGGGCCCGGAGCCGGCCGACGCGACACCCCCTGCGGATCCGTACTCGTGGGCGACCGCCGAGTTCTACGACCTCCTCGCGACGGGGCACTGGGAGCAGTTGGGTGCGTTGCTCGTCGAGGTGCTGGCCGACGTCGACCCCGCCGATGGTCCGATCCTGGATGTCGGGGCGGGCACCGGCATCGGGCTGGCACACCTGCGAACCGCCGTGCCCGGTGCCGCGATCCACGCCGTCGAGCCGTCGCGAGCGATGCGCACGGCCCTGCACACCCGCCTCCACCTCGACCCCGAACTCCGGCGTGTGACCACGGTCGACCCGCGTCCGTGGTCGACGGCTGAGCCGCCGTCGAGAGCATGCGCAGTCGTCGTCTCCGCGGCACTGGGACACCTGGACGTCGAGGAACGGGCCGCGCTGTGGCGTTACGTCGCCGAACGACTGCCGATCGGAGCGCCGGCGGTGATCGAGATGCTGCCGCCGGAACGGCCGGTCGAGGTGCCGATGACCAGGTACCGAGAGCTGCCGGTCGGCGACTACGTGTACGAGGGCTGGCAGCGCGGTGTTCCGGCGGGCGAGCACACCATGACGTGGACCATGGAGTACCGGGTCCTCCACGGGGACACACGGGTCGATGTGTCGACGGCGTCGGCGAACTGGCGATGCATCGGTGTCGACGACGTCCGTGCGGAGATCGCCCCGTTCGGCCTGACGCTCACCGAACACGACGGCTGCGTCGTCGTTCGACGCCTGACCTGACGGGTTCGGAGGGCTCTGCCGGCCCGTCAGTCCTCGACGACGAGATCGTCGCTCGGCGTCACGACCTCGCATGAGGTCACCGCCGTCGCCCGGACCTCTGCCGTGAACGCACCGTCGCCGGTGACGTCGGGACGAACCATCGCCGGTCGTCGGGAGAACAGGTCGGGTCGTCGCCAGCCGCCGGCGCCCGGGACCCCGTTCGGGTCGCGCAACTCGGTCACCGCTGCCACCGGCCCGCCGAGGAGGTGGTACTCGCGGTGAGGCAGGTCGAACTTCGGTAGCTCGCGCAGTGCCGATCCGATGGCCACGTTGCGTCGGAGGTCGTCGCGTCGGAGCCGCTTGCGCTCGGCCTCGCGGGCTCGGCGGGTCGCTTCGTCCGGCGGTGGGTCGCGCCAGAAGATCATCGACGCTCCGCCGAACCCGTAGCCCTCCCAGACGGCGAACCACGCTCGATGCGGGGTGGACGTGTGACGGGCGCCGGCGGTGGCGATGCCGCGGAGCACGTCTCGGTACGCCGGCCACCAGTCACCTTCATCGAGGTCGGGCGCCCCGACTCGCACGATCGAGGGGTACCGGTCGGGGACCAGCGCGCCGACCGTTCCCCACTCGCCCGACAGCTCCCCGGCGATCCACGCGGCAGGGGAGACCGAATTCGCCGCCTCGACCGCATCACCGAAGATCATGCAACGAGATTCGCGCGGCGGGGCGCACGCGCACCCCTGGGTTGCCGCCCTCACTACTTGACAATGCCATGTACCAGGCATAGGATACATCCGTGGCGGATCACGATCCACAGGTCCTCAAGGGCATCCTGTCGATGCTGCTCCTGCAGGTCCTGCGCGAACAGGAGGACTACGGCTACTCCGTCGTCGTGCGCCTGCAGGACCTCGGGTTCGACGCGCTCGCCGAGGGAACCGTCTATCCGGCCCTCAGCCGCCTGGAATCCAAGGGTCTGCTCACGTCACGCCTGGAGCCGTCACAGGCCGGCCCGGCTCGCAAGTACTACCGGCCCACCAGGTCCGGCGTCGCCGAACTCGACCGGGCTGCCAGTGCATGGATCTCGCTGCGCGCCAACGTCGACCGGGTGATGAGCCCGGACCCACCCAGGACGAACGAGACGGTGGCCCACGAGTTCCAGGAGGTTGGACCATGAACACCCCGACGCTCACCCGCCACGTCTCCGCGGTGGACAAGACCAGGATCGCACTGGCCGGCGTTCGCTACGACTTCTGGCTCGATCTGCGCTGCGTCCCGCGATCTCGGCGTCGGGCACTCCGAACCGAACTGACGTCGAACCTCACCGACGCCGCCCGCGACGTCGGCATCGGGTCGGCGCTCGAACGCCTCGGCAGCACACGACGACTCGCAGCCGAGGCCACACGCGATGGCCAACTCCGCTCACGGTGGACCGCGGGGTGGATCGTCGGTCTGACCACGCTCGCGATGCTGCTCGTGACGTTCGCTCTCCTGACGCTCTACTGGGCCGAGGGAGCACTCGACGCGGGTGCGAGCGAGCCCGTCCGGTCGAGCTTGTTCCCGTTCTTCGGCTCGACCGTCGAAGTCGACCCGACCGATGGTGGCCTCGCGTGGTCGATGCAGCCGGGACCACTGCCGTTCGTCGCCGCCGTCGTGGCGTGGCTGCTCGTCGCGAAACCATGGCGACATCTCGCCGGCGGTTCCGAACGGGGCGCGTGAGGAAGGGTCCGTGCCTCGCAGGCCGGTCCGCACGCGACGACGACGGTGCGCCGGTGTCAGCCCATGTCGCGTAGCCACCGGGGCAGACGCGTCGGTCGCCCCGCCGGTGTGACGCAGCTGTGCGCGGTGACCCCGGTCGCCCGCATGTCGTCGTCGACGGTGAGCAGATAGCCCATCTGGAACGACGCACGTTCGACTCCGACCAGCGCCACATGGACGTCGACCACCTCGTCGAACACCAGTGGCATTCGATAGCGCATCCAGGCCTCGAGCACGTTCATCTCGATGCCTTCCTCGCGCACCTCCTGGTACGGATGGCCGATATGGCGCAGGTAGGCCACCCGGGCTTCCTCCACCATCGGCAGGTATCGACTGTGGTGCACGATGCCCATGGCGTCGGTCTCGGCGAATCGCACCCGCAACCGGTGGCGGAACTCGTAGTCGTCCGGGTTCGTCGACGGTTCATCCGTGATGCGCACGGCGTCGACCCTACGGTGGCGACCGGCGGCGGGCATACTCGCACCGTGACGCCGGCGATCAAGGAGCTCGAGGCGGCAGGGGTCGAATTCGGTGCGCACACGTTCGAGGGCGAGTCGGATCTGCACGACATCGGACGTGTCGCCGCGGAACAGCTCGGGTTCGACCCCGACCAGGTGTTCAAGACGCTCCTCGTGGCGGTGGCCGACGACTTCGTCGTGGCGGTCGTGCCCGTGAGCACGACGCTCTCGTTGAAGGCCGTGGCGGCGGCGGTGGGGTCGAAGCGGGTCGAGCTGGCCGACCAGGCCGACGCCGAACGCGTGACCGGCTACGTACGAGGCGGCATCAGTCCCTTCGGTCAGCGTCGCCGCCTTCCCACGTTGCTCGACGAGACCGCGTTCGAGTTCGACGAGATCTTCGTCAGCGGAGGACGGCGTGGCCTCGACATCGGGCTCGCACCGGCCGACCTCGTGCGGGTGCTCGACGCCACGGTCGTCGACATCGGCGCCTGAGCCTGCGCGGTGCGCCGACGGTCTCAGAGGCTGGGATGGCGCAGCATCGCCTCGATGCGCGCCACCCGGGTTCGGGCGGGTGGATGCGATGTCGCGAGCCGGGCGCGCCACCCGACGGCGCGGTTGCCGCCGCCGAGCCGGATGACCGTGCGGAGCGCGTCGGCGAGCGCCCGGCCGTAGCCCATGCGCACGGCTCGGCGATCGGCCTCGAACTCGGAGCCCTGCGCCACCACGTTGGACAAGGCGTCGGACGCGTGCAGCGCGGCGAGGAAGATCCAGGCGGCGCCGTTCAGCACGGCGGCGATCACCCGCCCGATCGCGGTCAGTGCCGCAGAGTGCGACGCGAACGAGTCGGTCGCAGCTCGGGCGACGTTCTGGAGGTAGAAGCCGATCCGGGCGAGCGCGAGCACGGGGAGTGACAACCAGTGGCCGATCGTGAGGGCAGCGGTGTGAAGACCGAGGTGGTGGCTGAGTTCGTGTGCGAGCACGCCCGACAGCTGCCGCGAGCCCAGCTCCTCGATCGCGAACGTGGTGACGATCAACAGGTTGCCCCCGCACGCGAATGCGTTCAGTTCGTCGGAGTCGATCACCCGGATGATGTAGCGATACTGCGGGAGGTTGGCGGACACGGCGAGTTCGCGCCAGATCGGTGTGATGACCGCCAGCTCTTCGGGCGTCGGCCGTCTGGCGCCGAACACCGGACTCAGCACCAGCGCCTGCACGCTGGGGATGAACAGTGCCACGCCGGCGATCAGCCACCCGACGGGCAGGATCCAGAACGGGATGTCGAACAGGAGCCACAGCGGCAACCAGACGACCGCGAGGGCGAGCAACCAGAACGGGATCAGTGTCGCCACGGGAAACAGCGCGGCGATCGCGGACCGGTCGACGTGTCGACGTGTGCTCGCGGTCGACGATTCCATGTGGCGATGATACGAATCACCTGGTGATCGCGCCGTGCCGGTGGTGCGATGCGCGGAATTCTCGCCGAATCTCGCTCGTCAAGAACCCTTCAAGTGGCCCGCGCAGCGTGCCGATGGAGATCTCGTGGAGTCGAATGCCGTCGCGGCGTCCGAGCCGTGCGCCTCTCCGGCAGTTCAAGAGCTGCTGGAACGCGCGGCTGCAGACCAGGAACCTGAACCCGCTCGCCGCTCGTCGCCACGCGCTCCAGGCCCGTGTGGTCGCTCGCGCCAACGCTGATCGCGTCGGCGAGGCCGAGTCGCTCTATCGGTTGGCGAGCCTCGCCCACTTCGGCGACGACCCCGAGGACGCCTTCGGCCTCGCGATGGAGGCCAGTGAGGTCGCCGGGCAGTGCGGCGCCCAACTCGTCGAGGCATGGGCCGTCCATCTGCTCGGCATCGTGCACTACCAGGCGTCGAACTTCTCCGAGGCGCTCGAGCACTGCCTGCGGGCCCTCGACATCTACCAGGCGACGTCTCACGGGGTCGACGCCGGCAACATCTTGAACACGGTGGCGGCGGTCTATCACTCGATGGGTGACAACGACCGGGCGATCATCACCTACGAACAGGCGCTGGCCGCGGCCGAGCCGTACGGTCGTCCCGACATGGTGGCGTTGATCCTGGGCAACATCGCCCGGATCAGGTCGTCGCGATCCGAATACCTACCGGCCGTGTCGCTCGGACGTCGCGCCGTCGAGATCGCCCGTGAACACAGCCCGTCGATCGTGACGAACCTGCTCGCCGACCTGGCCGAGGCCTACATGGGGCTCGCCGACCAACAGAAGGCGGCCGAGTGCTTCACCGAGGCGCGTCGTGTGCTCGCCCAGATGTCGGAGGACGGCGCCGAACCGTCGTATTCGGCGCAGTTGGGCGTGATGGTGGCCGAGGGGCGGGTGGCACTGCGCCGCGGTGCCCTCGACGAGGCGATCAGCGTGCTGCAGGCCGCGCTCGACATGTCGGAGCGGACCGACTCGAAGGAGTACGAACTCGAGGTGAACGACCTGCTGGCGACCGCGTTCAAACGCAGCGGTCGTTTCGAAGAGGCGCTCGAACGGCGCGAGACCCACGACGACCAGCATCGTCAGATGTTCACGCACGCGGCCGACCTGCGGCTGCGCACGCTTCAGGTGGCCCACGAGACCGCGAACGCCCGCCAGCAAGCCGAGATCTTCCGGCTGCGCCACCAGGATCTCGATGGCCAGTTCGCGGCGTTGGGCGTCGACGGTGACGACGCCACCGGCACACCGTCGCACCATCTGGAGGCCTTCGAGCAACTGGCGATCCTCACCGAGTTCCGCGATTCGGAGACCGGCGCCCACACCGATCGTGTCGGTGACATGGCGGCGGAGATCGCCCATGCCCTCGGCAAGACGCCCGAATGGTGCGAGCAGCTCCGGCTGGCCGCCCGTCTCCACGACATCGGCAAGGTCGCCGTCCCCGACTCGGTGCTCCGCAAGACCGGCCCGCTGACGGTCGAGGAGTACGAGATGATGAAGTCGCACACCAGCATGGGCCACCGGATCCTGGCCGGGAACTCGGCGCCGATGTTCCAGATGGCTGCCGAGATCGCCCAGTCCCACCACGAGTGGTGGGACGGCAGCGGGTACCCGCTCGGGATCGGGCAGTCGTCGATCGCTCTCTCCGGCCGGATCGTCAGCATCGCCGACGTCTACGACGCACTCTGCAGCAAGCGCCCGTACAAGCGGGCGTGGGTGCCGGAGGAAGCAGCGAGATTCGTGGTGTCGGGCCGCAACGGACAGTTCGACCCCGACGTCGTCGACGCATTCATCTCCGTGCTCACCGCACGCGATCCCGAACTCGGCGACAAGCTCGCTTGACCCACCCGAGGCGCCGGCGCCGTCGTCGCCGGGTCAGCCGAGTGCCCGGGTGACCCAGTCGGCCACGAACTCGGCCAGCTCGTCGGCGGTGCGGTCGATCCGCCCGCTCCGCCAGGCGTCGCTGAACGACGACACGGTCCCCAACACGCCGAGCGCGAGCAATTGTGGATCGGTGTCGATGACCTGACCCGTCGCCTGGGCCTCACGGATGAGGGCCGTGACGTCGTCGAGGTACACCTCGCTTCCGGCGCGCAGCGCGTCGGCGATCGCCGGGTCGGCCCGCTCGACCTCGACGAGCGAGAAGTACGTGGCGTGTTCGGCCATGAAGCGAACGCTGGCCTCGGCTCCCTGATGGATCCTGGTGAGAGCGTCGGCGTCGCCGGTCATCGCCTCGGCCTGCGCCCGCCGCAACTGCTGGCGCATCGAACGGACGAGTTCGGCGAACAGATCGAGCTTCGTCGGGAAGTACCAGTAGAAGAGACCCTTTGCGACGCCGGCACGATCGCAGATGTCGAGGATGCGGGTGGCCGAGTACCCCCGCTCGGCGAACAGGGTGATCGCGGCGTCGACGAGTTGCTGTTTGCGTTCCCGGCCCTGGTCGGTGTGCCGGCGGTCGTGCGTGGCGGTGGCTTCGGCGGTCACGGACGTAGTTCAGCCCGTCTTGACCGGCGGGTCAAGCCGATCCGCTGATAGAACCGAGCGATGATCTCGAGCTACTCGGTGATGCCCGGCTGTGATCCGGTGTCCCACCGGGCCGGCGTCGCGGACTGGCGTGGTGCTCCTGCACGGGTTCACGGGGAATCCGTCGTCGATGCGAGGGGTTGCCGACGCAATGGTCACCGCCGGATTCGACGTCGAACTCCCTCGCCTGCCCGGCCACGGCACCACGATCGACGACCTGCAGCGCACCGGCTGGTACGACTGGTTCGGTGAGTGCCGGCGGGCGATCGACGAGTTGGCCGCCCGCGTCGACCACACCGTGGTGCTCGGGCAGAGCATGGGCGGAACCCTGGCACTCGCCGCGGCGCTCGACCGTGCCGACGTCGACGGTCTGGTCTGCATCAATCCGGCGACCCGGCCGCGCGACGGTGAGACGATGGCCATGATCGACGACTTCATCGACGACGGCCTCTTCGTGGTGCCGGGAGAGGGCTCCGACATCGCCGATCCCGACTCCTCCGACATCGCCTACGACGGCACACCGCTGCTCCCACTGAAGTCGCTGGTCGACGAGGGCATCGTTCCCATGGACGGCCGTTTCGGTGAGTTGACGATGCCGCTGCGCCTGTTCACGTCGCGCCAGGACCACGTGGTCGATCCCAGCGACAGCGAGCACCTTGCGACCGCATACGGCGGCGACGTCGAGCACACCTGGCTCGAGCGGAGCTACCACGTCGCGACCCTGGACCACGATCGCGACCAATTGGTCGCCGAGTCGGTGTCGTTCGTGCGGAAGGTCGCCGCATGAGCACGGTGACCCTGCTGGCGTCGATCCCCAGTCCATCGGAGAACTCGATCTCGATCGGGCCGTTCTCGCTGAACGCGTACGGGCTGATGATCGCGATCGGTGTGCTCGCCGCGATCTGGCTGCTCGGCCGCCAGCTCGTGGCCAAGGGCGTCGGCACGCCCGATGACGCCAGTTCGATCGGCATCTGGGCCGTCGCCGCCGGCATCATCGGGGCCCGGCTCTACCACGTCATCACGGACTGGGATCGGTTCTCCGACAACCTCGAAGCGATCCCGAAACTCTGGGAGGGCGGGCTCGGTATCCCGGGCGGCCTCCTCGCCGGCGTGTTCGTCGGCGTCTGGCAGGGCAAGCGGCGCGGGATCGCCGCCGGCCGAACTGCTCACGTGCGCCGCCCCGGCGATTCCGCTGGCGCAGGCGATCGGGCGATGGGGCAACTGGTTCAACCAGGAGCTGTTCGGCAAGCCGACCGATCTGCCGTGGGGTCTCGAGATCGACGACGCACACACGCCGGCCGGGTACGCGTCCGACACGACGTTCCATCCGACGTTCCTCTACGAGTCGATGTGGAACCTCGGTCTCGTCGGCGTGCTGCTGTGGATCGACCGACGCCTGCGCCTCGGTCCGGGCCGGCTCTTCGCCGTTTACCTCATCGGGTACGGCATCGGTCGTTTCTGGATCGAGGGGCTGCGTATCGACGCCGTGCAGCTCGACGACGTCGCCGGTCTGCGTTGGAACCAGTGGGTCGCCCTCGCTGCGATCGCCGGTGGTGGCCTCTACCTGATCGCCACCCGCGGGCAGAAGTGGCCGGAACGACCCGCGCGCCGGACGACGACGAACTCGACGAGACCGATGAGCATCCGGTCGCGAACGACGTCGACGACGTAGCTGCCGACGAGTCCGATGAAGACGTGGTCGACGCCGACGCCGACGCCGATGCCGGCGGTGACGTCGATGGCGACGACGCGGCTCACGGGCCGGATGATGACGGCGAGCTGGTCGCCGACGCGTCGGCGACCACCGACGAACCCCCCGACTGAACGTCAGCGCGGAGCGGACAGGCCCCGGAATCGAACCGGACGTTCTCGCAGCTCCTCGTCGTAGTGTGCCCCCCAGCCGGCGACCCGTGCGATGGCGAAGATCGGTGCGTCACGCGGGAGGTCGGCCACGAAGAGCAGAGCTCCGAGTGCGAGGTCGACGTTCGGGAGATGTCCCACCGTCCGACCGGCCTCGGCGATCAGCGCGTCGATCAGTTCGTGCTGCTCGGCGGGTGCCGGAACGGCGCGTACGGCGACGAGCAGCGGTGCGAAGCGCGGGTCGCCCTTGCGGTACACGGTGTGGCCGAAGCCCGGAAGCCGCTCGCCCCGACGGAGCCGGTCCTCCACGGTGATCCGCACCCCGGAGTCGATCGCCTCGTCGAACATGGCCGCCGACGCCTGACTGGCCGCACCGTGGAACGGGCCTGCCACGACGTTGAGGCCCGTCGCGATCGCCGCGCCGGGAGCGCTGCGGACGGAGGCGGCGACGCGAACGGCGAGCGTGCTGGTGGCGAGTTCGTGATCGGCCAGGAGGACGAGGGCGGTCGAGATCGCCGACGTGAGCTCGTCGCTCGGACGGCGCACCCAGGTTCGCGCGAGCCGTTCGGCCACGTCGCCACGGAGTGGGCCACCGAGCACGCTCGGGGCGAGCATGATCAGGTCGCGAGCCACGTCGGCCATCGCGTCGGGGCCACGCTCGCCGAGGGACAGTGCCGTCAGTGTCAACGCCGTCATCGGGTCGCACGGCTGAGCGGCAGCGACGACCGGGAGCGCGCGCTCCAACCGGGCGCGATCGACCTTCCAACGGGTGTCGTCCCGGTCGAGTCGGCCGGCCAGCAGGAGGTCGGCGACCTCTTCGAACCGATGTGTCGGCGCGAGATCGACGACCTGCCGACCCCGATACGTCGGCGAGTCGTCGTGCAACCGGGTGATGCCGGTCGCGATCTGCACGTCGATCGACGGTCGTTCGGGCTGTGCCTTCCGGCGGGACCGTGTGGCGAGGGTTTCGACTTCCCCGCGGTCGTAGAGCGATGTGCGACCGTCGACCGCGACCTCGCGCGACAGCAGGCCGCGGCTCACGTACGCGTACAACGTCGGCTTCGTCACGCCGAGGGTTCGTGCCGCCTCGCTCGCTCCGATCAACGTCGTCATGGCCACATCTTGGCGGCAACGTCCGGAACGATCAACATTGATCGAATCAACGTTGATCGATCGCCGAGCGGTGGTCGTACCGAATCGAACTCTACGGCGCCGGTGGTCGACGTCATGTGGGGCATCGGTGGGCCCGGGATTAGCCTCGGCAACCGTGTCCGAACGTCTGACCCGTGACGATGTGGTGAAGGTTGCCTACCTGGCGCGTCTCGACCTGACGCCCGATGAGGTCGAACGTGCCACCGAGCAGCTCGGTGACATGCTCGAGCACTTCGCCGACATCGACGCTCTCGATCTCGACGACGTCGCACCGATGACGCAGCCGTACCCGCTGGTCAACGTCATGCGTGAGGATGTGGTCGAGCCCGGCCTCGATCGTGCCGAGGTGCTCGACGCCGCTCCGCAGACCGAGGACGGCAGGTTCCGGGTCCCGCCCACCGGCGGCGAGGCCTGACATGGCCGGCTTCGACACCGCGAGTGAGATCGCGGCGCGGGTGCGCGACGGTTCGACCTCCGCCACCGCAGTCGTGGAGCAGCATCTCGAGCGGATCGCGGATGGCGATGGGGAGATCCACGCGTTCAACACCGTCACCGCCGACCTCGCACGCGAGCAGGCCGCGGCGGTGGATGAGATCGTCGCTGCGGGCGGTGAACCGGGCCCGCTGGCCGGGGTGCCGATCGCCCTGAAGGACAACATGTGTACCCGGGGTGTGCCGACGACGTGCTCGTCGAAGATCCTCGAGGGCTGGGTCCCGCCGTACGACGGCACGCTCGTCGACACGTTGCGTCGCGCCGGCGCGGTGCTCGTCGGCAAGACGAATCTCGACGAGTTCGCCATGGGCTCATCGACCGAGAACTCGGCGTTCGGGCCGACCAGGAACCCGCTCGACACGTCTCGGGTACCCGGTGGTTCGTCGGGTGGTTCGTCGGCTGCCGTCGCCGCAGGCTTCGCGGCACTGTCGTTCGGATCCGACACCGGAGGCTCGATCCGCCAACCGGCGGCGCTGTGCGGTGTGGTCGGGGTGAAGCCCACGTATGGGCGGGTCAGCCGCTACGGGCTGATCGCGTTCGCGAGCAGCCTCGACCAGATCGGTCCGTTCACGCACTCGGTCGCCGACGCCGCGCTGGCGCTCCAGACGGTGTGCGGCCACGACCCGCACGACTCGACGTCGATCCCCGAGCCGTTGCCCGACTACGCGGCGCTGCTCGGCGACGGCGTCGAGGGGCTCCGGGTCGGCCGTATCACCGATCTTCCCGAGGGTGCCGATCCCGACGTCGACGAGCGGCTCGAGCAGGCCTTCGACGCGCTGCGGGCGGCCGGGGCGACGATCGTCGACGTCGCGGTCCCGGCCTTCGGGTACGGATTGACCGCCTACTACCTGATCGCGCCGGCCGAGGCGTCGTCGAACCTCGCCCGCTACGACGGCGTGCGGTACGGCCTGCGCGTCGACGCCGCGAACACCGATGCGATGTACATGGCGACGCGTGCGGCGGGGTTCGGTGACGAGGTGAAGCGCCGAGTGCTGCTCGGCACGTACGCGCTGTCGGCCGGCTACTACGACGCCTACTACGGCAAGGCGCTGAAGATCCGCCGCCTGATGGCGCAGGACTTCGCACGCGCCTACGAGCGGGCCGACGTGCTGCTGACGCCCTCGTCACCGAGCGTCGCGTTCCCGTTCGGCTCGAAGACCGCCGACCCGTTCGCGATGTATCTGTGCGACACCTACACGATCCCGGCCAACCTCACCGGCGACCCCGGGATGAGCGTGCCGTTCGGCACCGGCGCCGACGACCTGCCGGTCGGCGTGCAGGTGCTCGCGCCGGCGCTCGGCGAACCGGTGATGCTCCAGGTGGCGGCCGAACTCGAACGGGCGGCGGGAGGTCGGTCGTGAGCGAGACCTGGACCCACGACGGGTGGGAGATGGTCGTCGGCCTCGAGGTGCACGTCGAACTGGCCACGAAGACGAAGCTGTTCTCCCCGTCACCCAACCGGTTCGGGGACGAACCGAACACCAACATCGACCCGGTCACACTCGGTCTGCCCGGCGCACTGCCGGTGCTCAACCGACATGCCGTCGAACTGGCCATGCGGATCGGCCTGGCCCTCAACTGCACGGTGCAGCCGTGCACGTTCGCCCGGAAGAACTACTTCTATCCCGACATGCCGACGTCGTACCAGATCAGCCAGTACGAGGACCCGATCAACGTCGACGGCCACCTCGACCTGCCCGACGGCAGTCGTGTCGGCATCGAGCGGGCCCACATCGAACAGGATGCGGGGAAGTCGACCCACGTCGGTGGGGGCGCGGGTCGTGTGCACGGCGCCGAACACTCGCTGATCGACCTCAACCGGGCCGGTGTCCCGCTGGTCGAGATCGTGAGTCGGCCCGACATCCGCTCGCCCGAGCAGGCCAAGGCGTACGTGACCGAGCTGCGAGCGATCCTGCTGGCGATCGGTGCCTCCGACGCCAAGATGGAGGAGGGGTCGATGCGCGTCGACGCGAACGTGAGCGTTCGACGGCCCGGCGACGAGTTCGGAACCCGGTGCGAGATCAAGAACGTGAACTCGGTGCGCTCCGTCGGCCGGGCGATCGAGTTCGAGGCCCGCCGCCAGATCGTGCTGATCGAGGGCGGCGAGTCGGTGCGCCAGCAGACCCGGCACTGGGACGAGAGCGACGGCCGCACCCACACGCTGCGCGACAAGGAGGATGCCGACGACTACCGCTACTTCCTCGAGCCCGATCTGGTGCCGCTGGCCCCGTCGCCGGAGTGGATCGAGTCGGTGCGCGCCGACCTGCCGATGCTGCCTGCCGCACGTCGGGCCCGGTTGGCGGACGCCACCGATCTGGCGGTCGACAGTGAGGCGGTGGGCATTCTCGTCGAGCGTGGCCAGGACGACTACGCGTTCGCCGTCCAGGCAGCCGGCGGCGACATCGGGCGTGCCGTCGTGCACCTGAAAGAAGCGTTCGCCGAAGCGGGTGACGAGCCTGGTGTGCCCGCGGCCGATCTGGCCGGGCTGACGTCGATGGAGGTCGCCGGCCAGCTGACTGCGACCCAGGCCAAGACGGTCGTTGCCGAGTTGATCGAGCGCGGCGGAGGGGACGCGGTTGCCATCGCGGCGGAGAAGGGCTTCGAGGCGATGGACACGTCGGAGCTCGAGGCGATGGTCGACGAGGCGATCGCCGCGCAGCCCGACGCCTGGGCGAAGTTCTGCGCCGGCGAAGGCAAGGCGATGGGCGCACTCGTCGGTCACATCATGAAAGCCAGCCGCGGTCAGGCCGACGGCAAGCTCGTCAGCCAGATCCTCGACCAGCGCAAGGCCTGAGCGACGGCGGTCGAACGGACCGGGCAGTTCTCCCCATGGTCTGGCGACGGCCGTTGTTCGTAGTGTGTCGTCCGTGGTGCACCCCCGACCCACCCGTGTTCCCGCAGGAGGCGCCCGCAGACTCCGGCTGGGAACCCTCCTCGCGACGGTAGTGCTGCTCGCGGGTGCCTGCTCGGGCGACGACGACTCGGCGGATGCCACGACCGCTCCGACCACGATGGCTCCCGAGACGACCACCGAACCCGCCACGACCACGACGCGTCCGTCGCCGACCACTTTTCCCGAGACGACCGTCGCATCGACGACTCCGACCACGGCCGTCCCGCCGACCACGACCCTCGGCCCCGAGGCCACCACCACGACCACCACCACGACCACCGTCCCCGACCCGGAGGTCCAAGCCGTGATCGATGGATTGATCGCGTCCTGGACGGCGTTCAACGAGATGCAAGCTCGACCCGCTCAATGACGAGAAGCTGGTACCGGTCGCCGAAACGCATCGAGGTGAGTTGCTCGACGGCATCGTCGAGATCGTCGAGGAGCTACGCATCGAAGGGCGCCGGAGCGTCACGAACCCGCGACGCTCCGTCTCGAGTCGTTCCGCTGCCGGAGACCGTGAAGATCGACGGAACCCGACGGCGACGATCGACTACTGCTGGGTCAACAGCGAACGTCTTCGTCGAGACCGGCAGCGAACTCCGGACGGGTACCGACCGAGTCATCGACGACAGCGTCTCCGCGTCTCCCGGTCGTGAAACCGTTCGAGCTCATCGAGGGGCGTTGGGTGCAACGTGGAGGCGTGACCATCGCATCGATCGAGGGGCGAAACGTCGTGCGAACCCGTCCTCTGACTCGCAGCGATTCTTGTCTGCATGCTCGTGCCTGCCTCGTGGCGCGTGCTCAGCGTGTCGGCAGTGGCCGGTGGCGCCGTCGAACCACGAACACCACCACCGACCACCGTTGCTCCGCCGGTGACGATCGTGGCGGGGACCGGGACGCCCGACGTGCCCGTACCGGGTGACGGCGGCGGCGGTGGTTCGGGCGGAGGCACGGTCGTACCGGTGGTGATCCCGTGTCGCTGGGACGACGTCCCGACCACACCGCCGCACGTGGATGCGCTCAATGCGGTTTCGACGGTCATCGCCAGCATCGTCGCACCGTTCTTCGACTACACGGCCTTGACGTACTACGAGCGGTTCGGGGTGCTGCACAAAGCGGGCGATGCACCCGGTGAATGGCTGAAGGCGCAGCGCGCCGACTGTTCCGCCGCCACCGACCCCGGAGGCGTCGACGACGGCGATTGGAGATGGGTGGTCTCCGTGCCGCCCGACCCGGCCGATCTCCTCGTGGGCACGAATCGCACGGTGACCGAGATCGTCGAGCCACCGGTCGCTGCGATCAACCCGGCGGGGCCCGGCTATGCGCAGCTCGGGATGTGGCTCGCGATCGAGCCCGCCGGTCCGTACGTGGCGCGGGCGCAGATACCGGCATCCGGTGCCGCCGCCGTCTGGGCGGAGACGACCGCCACGCTGGCCGACACGACGTTCGCGTTCGGCACGGGTGAGTCGGTGACGTGCCCCGGGGTCGGGACGCCGATCCCCGAGTCGGCGATCGATGACGTGCGTGCGGGGCCGTGCGGACACACCTTCACCGACTTCGTCGGTGAGACGACCGTGACGATCACGACGCGTTGGAGTGTGACGTGGCTGCTGTCCGACGGTCGGAGCGGAACCGACGTCGATCTCTCGCTCTCCACCACGATTCCGTACGAGGTGTTGGAGATCCAGACCGTGGGCGTCGGGAACGAACGCCCCTGAGAAGCCGAGTTCAGCCGACCTCGAGGAAGTCGAAACCGGCCGACTCGTAGGCTTCGCCGGCACGCGCCAGGTGATCGACCGTCGGGACGAGCCCCACCACCGAACCTCCCGAACCGGCCGAGTTCATGGCGGCGCCCGCCCGGCGTCCGACGTCGGCCAGCGCGCGGGTTGTCCGATCGATTTCGACCATCAGGGCGCGGAGTTCGAACGTCCGGTTGATCGCGGTCGCCAGCCCCCGCAGATCGCCCCGTTCGATCGCTGCGGCCGCCGCCCGAGCCTGCCCGGCGAGGCCGACCATGCTGGTGCGGACATGCTCGTCGCCGGCATCGAAGCGTCGCCGGAGCGATCGGTGCAGCGTGCTGCTCGGCTCGGCGCCATTCGTCGACCACGCCACGAACAGTGGCAGATCGATCGGAGACCGCAGCGCACGGAAGCTCACGGGGTCGAACTCCATGACGACCGGTGCGCCGGCGGCCTGGACGAGACGATCCTGCAGCCCGGCCTCGATCCCGAGCCGGTCGCGTTCGACGGCCAGCGCTGCTTCCGCGAGATCGATCGGGTCCCACCGATGGGCGTTCGTGCTTGCCAGCGCTCGGAGCGCCGACACGACCAGTGCACTCGACCCGGCCAGCCCGACCGAGCGGGGCACGGTGGTGATGGCGGACAGGACTCCACCGTCGATCGGGCCGACGCGTGCCTCGTACTCCTCGGCGGTCGCGGTCAGGAGACGATGGAGCGATCGGTCGTGCGCCCGCACGGTGAACGTGTCGGACTCCTCGACCGACGCGACCGCGCCGAGTTCGCGAAGGGGCACCGCCACGACCGCTCCGCCGTATCCGTCGGAGGGATTCCCCGCCAGCGCCCGCGAGCGAAGCACGTGGTCATGCTCGAACGCCCGCTCGACATGGCGGAATGGATACCACGTACGGTTCCCCGACATGGACTTCTCCATTCCGACCGAGATCCAGACCACGCTCGACGAACTCGACGCGTTCATCGAGTCCGAGATCCTCCCGCTCCAGCACGCCGACGACAACATGCGGTTCTTCGACCATCGCCGGGAGTGGGCGCGCACCGACTTCGACCGCGACGGCGTGCCCCGTGAGGAGTGGGAGGAGCTGCTGCGGGAGATGCGGCGACGTGCCGATGCCGCCGGGCTGGCTCCGACTCGCCCTGCCCGAGGAGTTCGGTGGACGGACGGCGTCGAACCTGGAGATGGCGATCATCCGTGAGCACCTCGCTGCACCGGGGCCTCGGCCTGCACAACGACCTGCAGAACGAGAGCTCGATCGTCGGCAACTTCCCGACGGTGCTGATGATGCGCGACTTCGGCACGCCGGCAGCAGATCGCCGAGTGGATGCCCGGCTTCCTCGACGGCACCCGCCGTCTCGCATTCGGGCTCACCGAGCCGAACCACGGCAGCGACGCGACGTACCTGGAGACCACCGCGGTCAAGGACGGCGACGAGTGGGTGATCAACGGGATGAAGCGCTGGAACACCGGCATGCACCACGCCACGCACGACATGATCTTCGCCCGCACCTCGGGCGACGACGGCAGCCCGGACGGCATCACGTGCTTTCCTCGTGCCGCTGGCCGACCCGGGCTTCGAGGTCGAGCACGTACTGGTGGACGTTCAACATGCCGACCGACCACGCCGAGGTCAGCCTCACCGACGTGCGGGTCGGCGACGACGCCATCTTCGGCGAGGTCGACCACGGTCTCGAGCTCGCGCAGCACTTCGTGCACGAGAACCGGATCCGCCAGGCCGCGTCGTCACTCGGCGCTGCCCAGCACTGCATCGACGAGGCGGTCGACCTACGCGAACCAGCGGGTGACCTGGGGCAAGACCGCTCTCGATCAACCAGGGCATCCAGTTCCCGCTCGTGGAGCTGCACACCGAGGCGCGATGCTGCGCGAGCTGATCCGCGAGACCGCGTGGCGGCTCGATCAGCAGCACCACATGGAGGTCACGCACCAGGTCGCGATGTGCAACTACCGGGCCAATCGCCTCGCGTGCGACGCAGCCGACCGGGCGATGCAGACGTGCGGTGGCATGGGCTACTCACGCCACATGCCGTTCGAGCACATCTACCGGCACCACCGCCGTTACCGGATCACCGAAGGCGCGGAGGAGATCCAGATGCGCAAGGTCGCACAGCACCTGTTCGGATTCGGTCGCAAGTAGCGCCGGCGGCGATGACGTCGGGTCAGGACGGCCGGGGGCGTGGCGTCGGTTCGGTGGCCTTGCCGATCCGGATGCGATCTCGCGTGCCTGCTCGCTGACGTTCGTAGTCCTCGGAGGACATCGCGGCGGCGAGCTCGTCGAGCCGGAGGCCGGTGAACCGCGGCGTGATCCGTTCCATGTCGGCGATGCCCGCGAGACGAGGAGCGACGGCGTACTTCTTGCGCACCTGGTGCGGCTGGTAGACGCTCAGGTCGTCGGGGCCGATGTCGCATTCGATCGTCAGTGCGCCATCGCGAGCGGCGGCTTCGAGGAGTTCGAGACCGGCTGTCGTGCGGGCGATCACCGCGTTCGTGCCGGGATCGTCGGCGCTGTCGTCCCTGGTCGGTGACCCACCGGGCCACGTGTCGGCCGCTGCGATGTCGGCCAGTTCACCGATCCCGTCCGGGCAGATCTTGCAGCGCCACGGCAGGGACCACATGCTCTCGTCGTCGCCCCAGAAGTCGAGGTAGTGACGCTCCTCGACCCGATCGGCCGTCTCGGCGCGGGTCGGTCCCGGGCAGCCGCGGCCGCGGTAGCGGAACGCCGTGAGATCCTGCCGATCGATGCCGATTCGTTCGAGGAAGCCGTCCGTGAACGCCGGCGGGCCGATGCCGCCGCACACCATCGTCAGGCGGTACCGCACGAGCTCGCCGACGTCGCTCGTCGTGGCGGGCGAGGTTGGCGAGGGCCGCGACGTCGCACGGCTTTGCGATGACGGCGAACGGCCGCCCGAGATCGAGCACCTCCGAGATGTTCGCGCAGCGGTGCGGCCGGACCGTATCGTGACCCGCCGGACCGGAACACGTCGGCCTCGGTGGAGCTGAGCGTCGGCTCGCCGCCGGTCGGGTCGTCGACGGATGGCCGAGTGTGCAGCACGAAGTCGACCAGACCGGTGCGGAGCACGTACTGCCCGAGTGCCGTCAACACGCCACCGGTCGAGCCCTCGAACCGAACCTCGGGGTCGGCCGCCCACGAACGCACGATTCGTCGCCAGGGGCCCCACACGGGGTCGATCGTCGCCCCTGGCCCCGCTGCTGCGCCCGTCGGCCCGTCCACCCGTACGCCGGGGCAGACGTCGTAGATCGTGTCGACGGTCGAGTGATCGAGGTCACCGATCACGACGGGTTGCTGGTAGCCGGTCTCGGTCGTCGTGACCGCAACCGTGTCGGAACCGGCGATCGATCGACACACGCCGCAGCCGATGCACAATCCCTGCTCGACGATCGCCTCGAGGCGTTCGGCAGGCGCCGGGCGTGTCACACGCCGATCTCGATCTCCGGCCACCACGTCGGACGTTCGACGTGATGGGGTGGACGGGCGGTCCACTCGTGTCGGATCGTTCGGATCAGCGAGCGGTACAGGCCGAGATCCGCCGACACGACCGGAACACCGGCCGCCGTGGCGAGCCGCTCGTGGCAGGAGACCGTCCTGGCGCCGGCGCCGCTGAGGATCACCGCATCGGCTCCGGCCGGTCTCAGCACCCCGACGACCGTCTGTTCGATCTGCTCGGGCGTGGGCGCCCAATGGGTCTCGTCCACGGCATCGAGCGGGCCCTCGACGATGTCGAGATCGGCCATCGACGCACAGAGCGTCACGGTGCGACCCTGCGCCTTCACGAACCGCTCCCAACGGTCACACCAGTCGCGGTCGTAGTACGTGGCGGCGAGCGCCACCCGGCGTGCTCCCAGGTCGTCGAGCCAGTCGAGCATGCCGGACGCCGCACTCACGACGGGAACGCCACATGCACGTGCGATCCGGTCGTTGCGGCACTGCGGCCGCTCGTCGTCGTCGAGTCCGGCCCAACCGAACGGCGTGCCGACGATTCCGATCGCCGTTGCACCGCGCTCGACCAGGCCGACGGCGACCTCGACGATCGCCGGCTCGGTCGTGGCGATTCGGTCGAGACTCCAGTCGAAGTCGCCCAGGTCGAGCGACGATCCGATGGCGGCGACACCGGTGATCGAGCAGAACTCGGCGGGGCTGGGGTCGTCCCAGCCCGGTGGCCCGACGAACCCGGCGACGGGAGATGCCATGCGACCAGCCTGACAGATCGAGCGGCGCCTCCTCCAGGTCGCCGGTGGTCTCCGACCGCGCATTCTGCCAGGATCCCGACCAGCGGGAATCGGACAGTGACAGCGGTGTCCGATTTCCGCTCGGCGTGCCCGGTCTGCGATGCCAGGATGGAGCCCGTGAACGACGCCATTCATCTCGACGCCGACCGGTGCTACCGGGTCGCGCAGAGCCGCGACGAGCGGTTCGACGGCTGGTTCTACATCGCCGTTCGCACGACCGGGATCTACTGCCGTCCGAGCTGCCCGGCGATGACGCCGAAGCAGACGAACGTCGACTTCTACCCGTCGGCCGCAGCAGCACAGCAGCGGGGCTTCCGGGCCTGCAAGCGCTGCCGGCCCGATGCTGCGCCCGGTTCAGCCGGAGTGGGACCTGCGAGGCGATCTCGTCGCCCGCGCGATGCGGCTGATCGCCGACGGTGTGATCGACCGGGAGGGCGTCGACGGCCTCTCGGCGACGGCTCGGCTACAGCACCCGCCACCTCAACCGGCTGCTCACCGACGAACTCGGCGCCGGCCCGCTCGCCCTGGCCCGCGCGCAGCGGGCTCAGACCGCGCGCGTGCTGATCGAGACGACCGACATGTCGATGACCGACATCGCATTCGCGGCCGGGTTCGGGAGCATCCGGCAGTTCAACGACACGATCCGCGAAGTGTTCGCGGCCCCGCCGAGCGAGCTCCGCACCCGTCGGGGGGCCGGCACGGCGACCACGACGTCGGGATCCGTGGCGGTCCGACTGCCGGTACGTGGGCCGTTCGCCGGCCGCCAGTTGCTCGACTTCCTCGGCCGTCGCGCCGTGCCCGGCGTCGAAGCCTGGGACGGCGACACCTACGAACGAGCGCTCACGCTGCCCCACGGCCACGGCATCGTCGCCGTACGCCTCGCCGACGGGTATGTCGCCGCGACGTTCCGGCTCGCCGACTGGCGCGACCTCGCACCGGCCGTCGGCCGCGTCCGTCGCCTGCTCGACCTCGACGCCGACCCGATCGCGATCGACGAGGCGCTCGTGCACGATCCGGCGCTGGCGCCCCTGATCGCCGGCACCCCCGGCCTGCGGGTCGCCGGATCGGTCGACCCCGACGAGACGGTCGTCCGGGCGATCGTGGGCCAGCAGGTCTCGGTCGCCGGGGCCCGCACCGTCACCGGTCGCATCGCGACCGCGATCAGCGACGAGCTCGACGTCGATCACCCGTCGCTCACCCACGTGTTCCCGTCGATGGAACACCTCGCGTCGGCGGACGCCTCGCACCTCCCGATGCCGACCGCACGCGCCGCCACCCTGCAGCGGGTGGGGCGCCTGATCGCCGGCGGTGACCTCGTGCTCGACGCCGGCATCGATCGCGCCGACGCGGTGCAACGACTGCTCGCCGTGAAGGGCATCGGCCCGTGGACCGCGCAGTACGTGGCGATGCGAGGCCTCGGCGACCCGGACGTGTTCCTCGACACCGACCTCGGCGTCAAGCACGCACTCGCCGCGCTCGACCTCGAGGTCACTGCCGCCGAACAGTGGCGGCCATGGCGTTCCTATGCCATGCACCATCTCTGGAACACGCTCTGACCGAACCCGTTGACACGAAGGAACGAACCATGACGAACACCACACACTTCCGCACCACGATGCAGTCCCCGATCGGCACGCTCACGATCGTCGCCAACGATCACGCCGTGGTCGCGATCGACTGGGACGGCGAGTCGGCTCATGGGGAACTGCTCGGCGACGGCGAGATCGTCGACGTCGCAGCAGCCGGTCACCCTGCCCTCTCCGTCGCAACCGCCCAGCTCGGCGAGTACTTCCGAGGCGAGCGGCTCGACTTCGACATCCCCCTCGACGCGGCGGGCACGCCGTTCCAGCACCAGGCATGGGACGCACTCGTGAAGATCCCGTTCGGTGAGACGGTGAGCTACGGCGAGCAGGCCGTGATGCTGGGTGACCGGAACAAGGCGCGGGCCGTCGGCGCCGCGAACGGCAGGAACCCGATCCCGATCGTGGTGCCGTGCCATCGGGTCGTCGGCAGCAACGGCCATCTCACCGGGTTCGCCGGCGGGCTCGATGCCAAGGCGTGGTTGCTCGACCACGAGTTCAAGGTCCGCGCCGCAGCCGGCTGATCAGCGCCCGGTCACGGCCCGATCCGTTTGAGCGCTTCCCGCCGCGTGAGTCCACTCAGCCGGTCGCCGCGATCGGCGACGTACCGGCGTACGGCTTCGGGGTCGGTCTTCGAGTACTCCCGCAGCGCCCACCCGCACGCCTTGCGGATGAAGAAGTCGGCGTCGCCGCACCGCCGGTCGATGTAGCCGAAGAGCCGTCCGGTGTCGGTGTGCTCGCTCCATTTCAGTTGGTGCAGGATCGCGGTGCGAGCGATCCAGAGGTCGTCGTCGATCCACCGATCCATGACCTCGGCCAGCGCCGGTTCGGCCGCCACCATCGGCCCGACGACGTTCGACGCCAGCGCATCGACCGTGTCCCACCACGACTTCGAGCGGATCAAGGTCTCCACCCGCGGCAGATCGGTGGGTTCGATCGCCGCCACCCGGCGCACGAGGAGATCGATGGCGATGTGCTGGAACTCCCGCTCTGGCTGTGCCCAACACGCATCGGCACGGTCGAGGAGCTCGGCCGACGTCGCGTGCTTGCCGGCCGCCACGAACGGGCGTTGTGCCACTCTTCGCTCGGGCGCCGTCACGCCGAGGAACGGGAACCGGTCCTTCATGTAGGCAGCCATCGAGCGGCGCCTTGGTGGGGTCGGCCACCGATGTCAGCGCCCGCCGCAGATCGTCGATCCGTTCGGCGGGCACGGCGATCAGCGGCGCTTGGCCGCCTGCGCCTGCTCGCGGCGCAGTGCGAGCTTCTTCTTGCTTGCGCTGCTTGGCTTCCTTGCGGCTGGGCCTTGATCGCCGCCCGTTCGTCGGGATCGACCTCGGGGCCCTGATGGATCGGCGTGAGCGGCTTCGGCTCGGCTTTCGGGAGCTTCATGTCGTCGTCGTTCTTCAGGAGGTCCCGGATGATCGCGGACGCCGGAGCCTCGCCGGCCACCGTCGAGGCCAGCATCAGCTGCGTGATCGCCTTGCCGTGCGTCTCGCACAGACCGGGGAGCACCTCGCGCAGCTGCTCCGTCGACGGGTGATCTGCGTGCTCACCGAGCTGTTCGATGCAGTCGGCCAGACAGGCGTCGGTCAGCACCAGCGCGGTGCTCTCCATGGTGCCGTCGAGGCGGCCCTTCGCGATCGCCGTGCGGACGGCCTCGGGTTCGGCTTCCGACCCGACCAGTTCGTCGAGTGCTTCGCGATGCTCCTCGGACAGCGCGTCGATCGCCGCCCGGAGATCGTCGTCGGAGGCGTTCGCGAACGCACGGTCGAGGAGGCCGAGGGCCTGGAGGCGGGTCTTCACCTGGTTCACGTCGCACGACGCTACCGGCCTGCCGGGCGCGATGCTGAGCGCCGTCGGCGCAGCGTGGACCAGGGGAGCGGTGTGCCCTCGGACGCCTGCACGGTCGCGTACACGTCCGACCGGTCGGGCCTCACGATCCTTCGTGGCCGCCCGGTGGCGCAGTGGTGCGGCGAACGATCAATCGCACCGAGGCGAGATCGGCCGACACCGGGTCGCTGCGCTCGACGAGTTGATCGAGCACGAGTCGAGCGGCGCGGGCGCCGTGCTCGGCGACGTCCTGGTGCACGGTCGTGAGACCGACCACCGCGGCCACGTCGTGGTCGTCGACGCCGATCAGTGACAGGTCGTCGGGTATCCGGATGCCGCGTTCCTCGGCCGCCAGCATGACACCGAACGCCACCTCGTCGGCGAACGCGAAGATCGCCGTCGGCGGATCGTCGAGCTCCATCAGGGTGTGCAGCGCGTCGGCGCCGTCCTGGAGCGTGAAGTTGCCGGGTCGGAACAGGTCGGGGTCGGGCTCGACCCCGGCGTCCCGCATCGCCTCCTCGAAGCCGGTCTGGCGGTGTGACGGCACGACGAACGGCAGCTCGTCGGACCCGTTGATCAGTCCGATGCGCCGGTGGCCGAGGTCGAGCAGGTGCCGTGTGGCGATCCGGCCGACCTCCACGTCGTCGATCCCGACCGACGGGATCTCGGGAAGCTCGTGCCCGACCGACACGACGACCAGGGAGCGATCGGACAGACGCTCCAGCTCGGCCGCCGAGACCCGGACGTCGACGAAGATGATCGCGTCGACGCGGCGGTGGATCGTGCTCGACCCGGCGAGCACGTCTCGGTTGCGGGAACCCGGCCCGACGCCGATCACGATCGTGTCGTAGCCCGCTTCTGCGCACACGGCCTCGACGCCGGCCACGACGTGTGAGGAATACCACCCGTTGAGCAGTTGCACGACGACCGCCACCGAACGTGATCTGCCTGCGGCGAGGCGCGATGCTGCCGGGTCGGCGCGGTAGTCGAGATCTGCCGCCGCACGTTCGACACGAGCTCGTGTCGAATCGGCGACGTTCGGGAGGTTGCGCAACGCGCGCGAGACGGTCGCAACGGACACGCCGGCTGCTCTGGCGACGTCTTCGATCGTCGCTCTGTCTCGGCCGGCGCGCTCGCGGGAGGATTCGGTCATCGGGGTTCCGTCGTGAGGGTGTCGCTGAAAACGATTACATCCAGTCTGGTCGACGACATCGCGAATCACCCAGCGGATCGTCGTGTCGGCTGCTCCGGGTGGGCGGAGCTCAAGCGACGTCGTCGACGATGCCGACGATCACGGAGCGGACCGGGCCGGTCGTGATCCCGAAGATCTGTCGGGCGGACGTTCCTTCGTCGCAGATCAGCACATGTTCGCCGACGCCGGCGTCGACGACATCGACGGCGATGAGATAACCGTTCGTGGAGCCGTCGGGATCGACGAGGTCGCACAACAGCAGGCGCTGGTCGTCGAAGAAGGCGTGGCTGATCGGTGAGACCACCGTGCCGACGACCTGGGCGAGTTTCACGCGAGATCCTCGCTGAGCGTGACCTGGTCGACCAGGCCCACGATCGCGTGATCGACGGCGACGAACCGTTCGGGCAGGGCCTCGGCCGCCTCTCGCGACGCGACGTAGTACACGAGTTCGCCGGTGCCTGCCATCGCCACCGCGTCGGCCGCGACGACGGGTGAGCCGTCGTCGTGCTGGTGCTTGTCGAGCGGTTGGACGATCAGGAACTTGATGCCGTCGAGGCCGGCGGTCGTGGTGGTCGCGACCACCCGGCCGATGACACGTCCCAGGTGCATCAGGTCGCTCCCGCTCGCAGCCGCTTGTCGAAGCGCAACTCGTTGGCCAGGTTCCGCCGCATGTCGGCGTGGAGCTGCGGTATCACGCGAGTGCCGATCGGCGCTTCACGATGTTCGAGGCTCAGCTCCGCCGCCTCGATCGCCGCCTCGACGTCGGCCACGGTGCCGGAGAACAGGCAGTACGCCTTGCCACCGAGTTCGTCGGCGAGGCGGATGGCGGGCACCGACACGTCCGCGAATTTCACGCCGGCGTCGGCGGCGACGATGGTCGCGGCCACGGTGGCCGTCTCCACGATGCCGACCGCGTCGCCGTCGATCAGAGCGGTGAGGTCGGTGGTCGTGATCGCCGCGACGACGGCGGGATGCACGTCGGCGAGAAACAGCGAATCGACGACCGTGTCGACACCCCCGCTCTCGAGTGCGATCTCGACCGCTGCGGTGTCACCGCCGACCAGGACCAGATAGCGGCCGGGGTGGATCGTGCCCACGTAGAGGGACGCCACCGGT
Organism: uncultured Acidimicrobiaceae bacterium; assembly: GCA_963827775.1. GTDB lineage: Bacteria > Actinomycetota > Acidimicrobiia > Acidimicrobiales > Ilumatobacteraceae > Ilumatobacter. Next base: position 316,784 of record CAWHCI010000019.1, read on the forward strand.
GACGATTTCGCCATCGCGTCGCCGGCGACGATGCCGGCCACGATCGAATCGAACTCGAGCAGTCCGATCGCGGGGTCGAAGTGACCGGCGGTGTCAGACAATGCGCATCGCTCCGACGACGGTCACGCGTCGGACGCGCGAAAACGTTCGTGGGCGGGTGAGTCCCTCGCCCGTGGGGCTGGCGATCGAGAACGAGGTGAAGCCCTCACCGCCCTCGCCGAGCCCGGCGAAGTTCGGCCCGTTCGCGACCAGGATCGAGCAGTTCATCGCCCGCGCCATGGTGGTGATGGTGTCGACGTTGGTGGAGTGCACCGACGCGGTGTGCCGGAAACCGTGCTCGCTGCGAACCGCGAGGTCGATCGCGGCGGCGACGTCCTTGACTCTGACGACCGGCATCACGGGCATCATCTGTTCGGTCCAGACGAGGCTGTGGTCCGACGGAACCTCTGCCACCAGCAGCCGAACATCGCTCTCGGCGCTCACACCGATCTCACCGAGCAGGTCGGCGGCGTCCTTGCCGATCCACGCCGGGTTGATCGCTCCCGGCTTGTTGGGCGCCCCCATCTCGTTGAAGATCACCCGTTCGAGGCGCCTGAGCTCATGCTCCTTCAGCCGGTAGGCCCCGGCGCTCACCATGCCACGCACCAAGGCATCCGCGACGGTGTCGACCACGATGGTGGTCTTCTCGTCGACGCACACGATGTTGTTGTCGAACGACGCGCCGCGCACGATGTCGCGGGCGGCCTGTTCGACGTCGGCCGTCTGATCGACGACCGCCGGCGGGTTGCCCGGCCCGGCCGTGATCGCCTTCTTCGGGGTGCGGAGCGCTTCGGCGACGACCGCCGGCCCACCGGTGACGAGCAGCACCCTCACATCGGGGTGGGACATCAGCTGGCGAGCCGAGTCGAGTGTCGGTTTCGCGACCGCTGTGATCAGGTTCGGCGGCCCGCCGGCCCCGACGATGGCCCGGTTGAGCAGCTTGATGTTCTCGACCGACACCAGCCGCGCCCCGGGATGGACGTTGAACGTGACCGAGTTGCCGGCGGCGATCATCGCGATGCTGTTGTTGATGATCGTCGACGTCGGGTTCGTCGTCGGCGAGATCGACCCGATCACGCCGTACGGCGCGAACTCGGTGACCATCATCCCGCCGTCGCCGGTGACGGCCTGCGGCTCGAGGTCTTCCGGCCCGGGCGTCTTGGTCGTGACCATCAGGTTCTTCTTGACCTTGTCGTCGGCACGACCGAGACCGGTCTCGGCGTGGGCCATGAACGCCAGGCGTTCACCTTCGCGGAGCATCGCCGCTCGCATCGCCTCGACGATCTCCCGGCGCGATTCGAGCCCGTGGTCGCGATACGCCTCGAACGACGTCTGGGCCGACGCGACGGCGGCGTCGATCGTGGCGTGGATGCCGTCGCCGAGCAGGTTGTCGGCGTCGGCGAGTTCGTCGGCGGCGCGGAGCGCCTTGCCGTCGCTGCTCGTGCCCTGGGCGGCGGCGACACGGCCGCGAACACGGGCGATGATCGACTGGACTTCGTGGTCGTTCAGCACCGGTCGCTCACTTCGTGTACACCGTGTCGCCGTCGAGGTCCCACGTGTCGACGATGGCCATGATGACCGCGTCGCAGGGCCGGTTCTGGGTGACGCCGGTCTGGCGGGCGGAGCTGCCCGACGCGTACATCACGACCTCGCCGACACCGGCACCCACGGCGTCGACCGCCACGACGTACCCACCCGACTCGGTGTTGTCGACGCCGAGTTGGCGCACGACGAGCAGGGTGAGGCCGTCCATGAGCGGCTCCTTCTGACTCGCGACGACCGTGCCGGTCACGCTGTCCGAGCAACATGGCGCCATCACCTCCTCGAGTTCCGTGCGATCCGTTCGCACGGGCTCAGCTCGACTCGGCAGCAGCCTCGTCGGACCGACCGAGGGGAAGCACCACGTCGATGTTGACGTGCGGGCGGGCGATGACGTGGCTCGAGATGACCTCGCCGACCTTCTCGGCGCCGCGGACGCCCGAGTCGACGGCAGCCTTCACCGCAGCGACGTCACCCCGCACGACGGCCGTCACGTAGCCGCCGCCCGTCGATTGGTACGACACCAAGTCGACCTTGGCGGCCTTCACCATCGCATCGGCGGCTTCAACCATCGCTGCGAAACTCCTGCATTCGATCATGCCGAGTGCTTCAGCCATTGCTGGCTCCCTTCATCTCCATCTGTCTGTTGTCGATCTCTGGTCGGCCTACTCGCGGCCGTCGAGCCCTTCGAGCGCCGCGACGGCGGCGCGCCAGCCGACGTCGATGTCGCGTTCCTCCCCGCCCAGGAACACCCGGCCCATCGCACCGGCGGCCCGCACCTCGAGCACGTTGACGTCGGCGGCCTTCTCGGCCTCGTTGGCGGCGAGCGGCGCGTAGCCGGCGGGTTCGCACTCGAGCACGTAGAGCGTCTCGCCCGGCACGATCATGTGCCCATGACGCATCCGGTTGATGAGCTGGGCGTGGTGGTCGTCGATGCGGCGGATGATCTGGCTCGAGAGGATCTTCGGCTTGATGCGGTCGGACTCGGTGAGCCCGAGCGAGTCGAGGATCGCCTCGCCGGCGGCCCGGGTCTCCGCCTGATCGGGGGAGTGGATCTCGAGCAGGCCGAAATAGCGCTCGATGATCTGCATCCCCGGCTTGACCGAGGTGGCCTTGAGCGCCAAGTCGGTGAGGCGGTTGATCTCGATGCCCGGCGACACCTCGACGTACAGCGACGAGTCGCCGGCGAGCGGCAGGAAGCCCTGCGCGACCGTGCCGAGGAACGCGGCGTACTGCGGTTGCAGGCTGTCGAGGAACGCGAACGACCTGATCTCAATATTTGTTGCCACCACTGTCTCCCTTGCGTTCGTCGGGGTCTCCGCTGACGATTTCGACGCCGGCCGACGCGCCGATGCGGGTCGCGCCGGCTGCGATCATGTCTTCGACGTCGGACTTGGTGCGGACCCCGCCGGACGCCTTGACCCCCATGTCGGGGCCGACGGTTTCGCGCATCAGTGCGACGTCGTACACCGTGGCACCGCCACCGCCGAAGCCGGTCGATGTCTTGACGTAGTCGGCCTTGGCCTTCTTGGCGAGCGACGACGCGATCACCTTCTCCTCGTCGGTGAGCAGCGACGTCTCGAGGATCACCTTGACGATCGCTCCGGCCTCGTGGGCGGAGTCGACGACCTTTTCGATGTCGGTCAGCACCGCCGCGTGATCGCCCGACTTGAGCGCACCGACGTTGACGACCATGTCGACTTCGCGGGCGCCGTCGCGGATGGCTCGGCGCGCCTCCATCGCCTTGATCTCTGCGGTGTTCGCGCCGAGCGGGAACCCGATGACCGTGCACACCTTGACCGACGTGCCGCGGAGGTTGGACGCCGACCGCTTGACCCACGCGGGGTTCACGCACACCGATGCGAAGTGGTACTCGCGCGGCCTCGCGACAGAGCTGGTCGATGTCGTCGGCGGTGGTCTCGGGCTTGAGTGCCGTGTGGTCGATGTACTTCGCGAGGTCGACGGGCACCTGCGAGGCGTCGCCGTGGAACGCGACACGATCGGCCCCGTTCACGATGACGTGGCGGACGCCCTCGGCGGTGTCGCAACGGTCGAGCTGACCGGCGATCGTGGCCAGGACCTCCTTGGTGATGAGGTCGATGAGAAGCTCGCGGTCGAGGGGTTGATCGGTCATGCGTCGGTCCTGACGTATTGGTCCTCGATCTCGCTGATGAGGGCGACGCGACGCAGGTGGCGGTCTCCGCCCCACGGAGTCGCGAGCCACTCCTGCACGATCTGCCAGGCCAGAGCGGGCCCGGTGAGGCCGGCGCCGAGCGTGAGCACGTTCGCACGGTTGTGTTCTCGGCTGTTCCGCGCGGTCGACAGGTCGTAGCAGGCAGCGGCACGCACACGTGGGATCTTGTTGGCGACCATCGCCGAGCCGATGCCGGCGCCGTCGACGACGATGCCGGCGCTGCACCTGCCGGTGCCGACGCGCCGAGCGACCGCGTGGGCGAACTCGGGGTAGTCACACGCCGCAGTGCTGTGGGTGCCGCAGTCCTCGACGGCCCACCCGGCATCGATGAGCTGGGCCGAGAGCGCCTGCTTGAGTTCGAACCCGCCGTGGTCGGACCCGATCGCGATGCGATCGGCGCCCTCGTCGTGCGAGGCGGACGACGGGGTGGATGCATCGTCGGTCGACGTCGACCCGTCGAGCACTCCGACGAGCACGTGCGCGACGAGATCTCGTACCTGGTTCTCCAAGTCAGATCGTTGCGCTGCCATCCCTCAACCCTCCGCGACGAGCATACGTGACCGGGTCCGGGGCGGCTGTGGTCGACGCCCGAACCGGGGACTCCGATGTGGGGAGCGCGGTGGGCGTTCGACGATCGTGTCGAATCAGTCGTCGGGGAGCGAGAACTCGCCACGGAGCCGTGCGTCGCGGGACGATGACGGGTCGTCGTCGATCGGTTCGAGCGTGATCCAGAGTCGCCGGAACGAGCGATCGGTGACGCCGGCCCACAGTTCGATCGTTCCGCTACCGCCCCTGAGGTGGAACGTGCCGGCACTCACGCTGAGGTCACCGTCGCCGACCCATGCCTCGTACATGTAGCCGTCGGGTGCGCCCGGTAGGCCGTCGGCATCGAGGAGGATCTTGAGCCCGGCCGGGGTGACACTCACCGTGACGGCGGCGGAGGCGTCGGGTGCGGCCTCGGTGCCCTCGAGCGCGAACGCCACGCCACCGTCGTCGTCGCTGCGGGTGATCACGGCGACACCGGCGACGACGACCGCGACCGCTGCCGCAGCGCCGAGGAGCCGACTCGCCGGCCACCTCCGACGGGACCGGTGCTCGGCGACGGCGGCCGGCGGTGCGACGGCATCGTTGCCATCGGTGGCGTCGCCGGCCGCCTCGGTGGCGATCGCGGCGACGATGTCGTCCTCGAGCGTCGCGCGGCGGATCGCCCCACTGTTCGGCGCGGGCCAGCAGGGCCGTCACTTCGGCCAGTTCGGCGTCGCTCGGTTCGTCGAGCGAGTCCACGGGGTCGGTCATGTCGGGTCCTCGACCTTCTCTACGTCGTCGGCACCGGGCTGGTTCGCGGACAGATGGGCCAGAGCGGCCGCGAGTCGTTTGTGTGCCCTCCCGGAGCGTGACTTCACGGTGCCGATCGGGATGCCGAGCCGCTCGGCGATCGCCTCGTGCGTGTGGCCCTCCATGTGCGACAACCGAACGACCACACGTTCCCCGTCCGGAAGTGCGTCGATCGCCCGGCGCACCTCGAATCGTTCCCAGGTGCGCTCGAACGTCTCCGGCTGGACCCCGACGTCGGTCTCCGGTGCGTGGCCACCTCTGGTCGGCTTCGTCTCGGAGCGCAGCGTGTCGATCGCCGTACGTCGCGCGATCGAGTACAGCCAGGGCGCGAGCTGGCGGTTCCCTTCGAAGCTCTTCGCGGCGCGCCAGGCCTTCACGAACGTCTGCTGCACGACGTCGGCCGCGAGCTCGCGGTCGTGCACGATCGAACGGGCCACGGTGTAGACCGCGCCCGCGTGCTCGTGATACACCGCTCGCACCGCGTCGGGATCACCTCGCTTGAACCCCTCGATCACGTCGGGTACCGGCGTCATCGTGCCGCGAACCTCGTCACCGTCGGGCAGGTCACGGGGTGCGTCCGGTCTGGGCGATGAACCGTGTGGGTGCGTCGGCGTCGGCTGCAACGGCGACCGGTTCGGCCATCCGTCCGGGACCGCGCACCCCGTCGCCTGCGGCAGCGATCCCGACCGCGAAGCGCTCGCACAGATCGGCGGGGAGGTGCGCGTCCTGACCGGCGGTCGTCGCGATGTCCCAGGCGTGGGCCAACAAGTCGGCCGGGTAGAACCCGAGCACCGCGTCGATCGTGGCGGTACCGAACGAGGTGGTGACCGTCCGGTCGAGCACACCCTGCTGATCGAGCGCTGTGAGTGTGGCTCGCATGGCCTCGTTCCACGTGGCGACCGGGTCGTCGCCGGCGCTCTCGGCTTCGGGGCGTTCGGCCGGGGCGTCGTGCCCCAACGCGCCGGCGGTGATCCTCTGCATGCCCCACACGACGTGGCCGAGCACTTCGCGCGCGGTCCACTCCTCGCACGACGACCGGCGCTCCCAGGCGTCGGCCGGAACCCGTTGCACGACCGCGTCGAACGTGTAGGTCGCCTTGGTGAAGTCCCGCAGGTTCAAACTCATGCCACCACCGTAGGGCTGCGATGAACTCGGCCTCGCACGGACGCGCGAACATGCGCACGTGGGGGAGCGCTCGTTCGTCGAGGTGAGCGGCGGTCGGCTCGAGGTCGACGTGTGGCCGGGCGACGATGGCCTGCCGGTGCTCGTGTTCCTCCACGAGGGGCTCGGGTCGATCGACCTGTGGCGGACGTTCCCCGCGGATGTCGGGGTCCGAGTGGGCGGGCCGACGGTCGTCGTGTACAGCCGTCACGGCTACGGCCGCAGCGCACCCGCGGTGATGCCGCGGCCGGTCGAGTACATGCATCACGAAGCGGATGTCGTGCTGCCTGAGCTGCTCGCGGCACTCGGCGTGGAACGACCCGTGCTGGTCGGGCACAGCGACGGCGCGTCGATCGCGCTGCTCCACGCCGGAGCCGGCCACCCGGCGGCGGCGCTCGTGTGCATCGCCCCCCACGTGTTCGTCGAGCCGGAGTCGATCGCCGGCGTCACGATGGCGCGGACGACGTTCGAGGCGGGCGGCATGGCTCGGCGCATGCAGTTGTACCACGACGACCCCGTCGCGACGTTCCGGGGTTGGCACGATGCCTGGGCGTCCGACGAGTTCCGCACCTGGAACATCGAGGATCGACTCTCCGGGATCACCGCGCCGGTTCTGGTCGTCCAGGGTCTCGGTGATCAGTACGGCACGGTCGAACAGGTCGACCGCATCGAGGCCGGAGTGCGGGGCCGTTGCGAGCGACTCGTGATCGACGGTGCCGGACACGCGCCGCACCTCGACGAGCCCGACCTGGTCGGTGATGCGGTCGCGCGGTTCGTCAGCGCTGGATGAGACCGGTGAAGTGCCCGTTCGACGTGAGTTCGGCCGTGAACTCGTCGGTGTAGGCGTCGTGGGGTCGGGCCCGCAGCATCGTGTCGAGCACGGCTGCGTCGGGGCCGATCAGGATCCGCCACTGCCCAGTGCGGACTCCGTCGAGGATCACGTTCGCCGCCTCACCCGCCGAGGTGGGAGCGTCGTTCTCGAACGTCTCGACGCGGAGGGCCATCAGGGTGCGGATGTCCTCGTCGGAGGCGCCCGACACGTCGATGCCGCGGCTCGCCAGTTGCTCGCGGATCTCGGCGACCTGGTCGTCGCGGAGGTCCTTGGGGTCGCGCCCGAACTCGAGCATCGAGTTCCGGGCGATGTGGGTGCCGATGTGGCCGGGCATCACGACCGACGCCGTGAGATGCGGCGCATTGACCCGGAAGTCGACCATGAGTGCCTCCGTGAAGCCGCGCACGGCGAACTTGGCGGCGCTGTACGCCGTGTGCGCACCGGTCGGCCCGAGACACGCCCACATCCCGTTGACGCTGCTCGTGTTCACGACGTGGCCCCGCTCCGAAGCGAGCAGCATCGGCAGGAACGAGCGGGTGCCGTGGAGCACGCCGCCCCAGCACACATTGAAGACGCGGTCCCACTCGCTGGGATCGGCGGTGACGAGACTGCCGCCGCCACCGATCCCGGCGTTGTTGAACAACAGGTTCACGGTGGGCCCGTGGTGGTCGGCCACGTGTGCCGCGAACGTCGTCCATCTCGTCCGGCACGCCGACGTCGGCTGCGAACCACGAGATGTCGGCGTCGCCCGCGGCCCGCACCAGGTCGGCGGTCTCCTCCATCGACTCGTGGGACACGTCGCACATGGCGACGGCGCATCCGTCCGCCACGAGCCGGCGGACGAGTTCGCGGCCCATGCCGGTGCCGCCTCCGGTGACGACGGCGGTCAGCCCGCGGAAGTCGGAGATCGGTGTGGTCCCACTCGTCATTGCGTCAGCTCTGGGTCGGGAAGTACTTGGCGGGTGGGGTGACCTCGTCGACGTCGCCGCCCGCAGCGGCCCAGCCGTTGAACCCGACCTCGAGGTGGGCCACGTTGTCGTAGCCGATGTCCTGGAGCACCTTGGCCGCGAGGGCGGAGCGTTGCCCGCCGGCGCAGTACAGCACGTAGCGACCGTCGAAGCTCACGCCGTCGCGGAAGTACGGCGACTCGGGGTCGAACCAGAACTCGAGCATTCCGCGGGGCATCGACTTCGCCCCGGGGATCGTGCCCTTGTCCCAGCGTTCGCGGACGTCGCGGATGTCGACGACGGTCACGTCACCTCCGGCGATCTCCTGCCGGAGTTGCTCGACCGTGAGTTCGTCGATCGCAGCCTTCGCCTCGGTGACGAGATCGTTCAACGTGCGGCGCGCCATCAGGCGGCCGCCAAGCCGGACTTCTCGAGGATGTGGACGCCGCAGGCCGAGCCGAGGCCGATCACGTGGGCGAGGCCGACCTTGGCGCCCTCGATCTGACGGGGCCCGCCCTCGCCGCGGAGGTGCTGGCAGACCTCCCAGATGTTGGCGATGCCCGTCGCCGAGATCGGGTGCCCCTTCGACTGGAGCCCACCCGACACGTTCACGGGCATCGTGCCGTCGCGCCAGGGCGCGCCCGACTCGAAGAAGTCGACGGCGCCGCCCTCGCTCGCACAGCTCAGGTTGTCGTAGTGCACGAGCTCGGCCGTGGCGAAGCAGTCGTGGAGCTCGACGAGGTCGAGGTCGTCCGGCCCGACACCCGCCTGCTCGTAGGCCTGCGTGGCGGCGTTGCGGGTCAGCGTGTTCACGTCGGGCAGCACCTGGCAGGCCTCCTGCCACGGGTCGGACGTGAGCACCGACGCCGACACCTTGACCGCGCGACGCTGCTGTTCGAGCGACAGCGTCTTCAGCTTCTCGCCGCTCGACGACCACCGCGGCCGCCGCGCCGTCGCAGTTGGCCGAGCACATCGGGCGGGTGTTCGGGTAGGCGATCATGACGTCGCCCATGATCTGCTCGAGCGACATCGCCTTCGAGTAGGCGGCGAGCGGGTTGAGGGTCGAGTGCGAGTGGTTCTTCTCGCTGATCTTGGCGAACAGCTCGAAGCTGGTGCCGCCGTACTTGTGGCCGTACTCCATGCCGACCTGGGCGAACACGCCGGGCATCGTCTCGGTGCCGATCCGGCCGTCGAGCGGACCGACCGCGCCGTAGCGGCCGTGCGGCTCCCACTCGTCGCCGTCGCTCTTGGCCACGCCGCCACCGCCGAGCAGGCCGACACCGGCCAGCTTCTCGACGCCGACCGCCAGACCCATGTCGACCTCGCCGGCCTTGACCGCCATGATCGCGGTGCGCAGCGCGGTGGCGCCCGTGGCGCACGCGTTCGAGACGTTGTAGGCCGGGATGCCGGTCTGGCCGACCTGCTTCTGGAGTTGCTGGGCGATGCCGCCCGCGACCCATCAGGTTGCCCGGCCGCGAGCACGCCGATGTCGGCCATCGAGACGCCGGCGTCGGCGAGCGCACCCGTGATCGCTTCGGCGCCGAGGTCGACGACGTCCCGGTCGTAGTGCTTGCCGAACTTCGTCATGTGGATCCCGAGGATCCAGATGTCGTCACTGGCACTCATCTGAAGCTCCGTTCTGAGTTGGGCTCGCCTCCGAGCAGGTCGGAGCGCGAACAGGGTGGGTCGGCGAGCCGCCGGCCTCGGTCGCCGGCGCTCCCGACGTCGGCCTCGACGGACCAGCGAATGTGTGGTCGACCCGGTGAGGGAAGCGCCGGCGACGAGCCGGGAGCGAGCGCAGCCCTGTGTGGAGTGTCGGAAGCGCACTCGCCATCGTCGAGTGCGGAGCGAGCCCTCAACATGGCTCGAAGCCGTAGTTGATGGCCTCGACGCCGTGCTGATCGGCGCCCATCGACGTCGTGGCGAGGCGAACCCGCATGCCCAACTTCACGTGGTCGGGATTGGGCGCGCAGTTGATGATGTTTCCCTTCACGCTCGTGCCGTCGCAGTCGACCACGGCGGCCACGAACGGCACGTCGACGCCGGGTGCAGCGAACGTCACGATCGTGAACGACCGGACCTCGCCCTCGGTGCTGACGGGTACGGTGCGGAACTCGTTGCCGAAACAGCCGGCACACGCGTTGCGCCGATCGAAGTACCGGGCGCCACACGACGTGCACTCCTGTGCCACCAGGTGGGGGTCGCCGTCGTCGAGGACGAGGTAGTCGACGAACGGGATCCGGTTGGAAGCGGCGGTGTCGCTCATGGGCCCTCCTGGTCCGACGCGTACCTGTGGATCTTCCCCAATCCGTCTCCGGAGCGACGAATCGGAGCACGGTCAGACGCGGTACGGATACCCGAACCAGTCGACGAGCTCGCGCTGCCACTCGTCGCCGTCGAGCGCACGTTCGTCGACCCGACCGTCGCGCACGACCTTGAGGCGGTGGGTGCGCAGCGTGACGCGGTCGGGTCCCCCGTCGAGCAGCCGTGTGGCGAACGGCTTCGATCGCCACTGCTTGTCGGGGTCGATCTGCATCGAGTCCGACACGCCGGTGAAGTCGTCGAGCCGGTGGGCAACTCGCTTGAAGCGGTACTCGGGTGTCGGCAGACCGTCGACGTGCCGGGTCAACGTGGTGCCCTGCGGGCTGCCGATCAGCTCGTAGGTGCCGTTGCCGCCGTCCTGCGGGCCGGCGGCGTTGAGCGCGAGCGGTCTGATGAACGACTCGCCGAAGCCGACGTCGACCAGGTACGGCTGGTCGACCGTGATCTCCAGCGTCAGGTGCTCGATCACCTCGCTCGGGCCGTCGAGCAGCACCGCCGCACCGAGCAGTCGTGACCCGGAAGCCGAGTTGTTCGAGCAGCCAGGCGAACGCCCCGTTCAGCTCGAAGCACCAGCCACCGCGACCGGCCCGCACGATCTTGTCGACCGAGGCCTCGGCGTCGGTCGTGAGGTGAATGCCCTGGGTGATGGACAGGTTCTCGAACGGCACGGCCGTCATGTGCAGCCGCTGCAGCTGGGCGAGTGTCTCGAGATCGGTGGTGGGCGTGCCGCCGAAGCCGATCCACTCGAGGTACTCGTCGACGTCGACCACGGCCCGGACGGTACCGGACCCGGGCGGCGGTGACGGAGGCGATGCCGGTCGCCCCGAGACCTACGATCGCGAACGTGGGCGGACGTCGGATGATCATCGGTGGGATCGTGGTCGCGGTCTGTCTGACCGGGGCCGTCGTCAGGGCGACCTCGATCGGCGGAGCCGTGGTCGACGAGCACGCCGATCGGTTGGTGCGTCATCCGCGCACGATCTCGGTGGTGGCGGTGGGCGACTGGCTGCCCGAGCGCCGCGTCACCGACGCGGCTGCGGCTGCGGCTGCGGCTGCCGGCACGCCGGCTCGGTTCGACCACGTTCCTCTGCTCGACCCGATCGTGCCGATCATCTCGGACGCGAACCTGGCGATCTGCCACATGGAGGTGCCGATCGGCCGTCCCGGCGCCACGGTCGGCTTCGTCGGCCGGGCGGCGAACCGCCGGACGCTGTTCTCGGGCCCGTACGAGGTTGCGGCCGATCTCCGGCGGGCGGGGTTCGATCGGTGCAGCACTGCCTCGAACCACTCGAACGATCAGGGCCTCGCGGGCATCGACGCCACGCTCGATGCACTCGACGCCGCCGGTCTCGGCCACGTCGGTACCGCTCGGTCGCCGGTCGAGGCACGCCCGGCGGTGTTCGACGTCGACGGCGTCGCCGTGTCGCACCTCTCGTACGCTCGAAACTCGAACACACCGTGGCCGAAGGACGCGTGGCGTCTCGATCGGCTCGCCGACCCCGCTGCCGTCGTGCAGGATGTGGCGTCCGCCCGGGCGGCCGGCGCCGAAGTGGTGATCGTGAGCGTGCACGTCTTCGTCGAGATGAATCCGGCGCCCGACCCGGAGGACCGTGCGCTGATCGGGGTGATCACTCGCGACGCCGACGTCGACCTCGTGGTGATCCACGGGCCGCACGTGGTGCAACCCCTCGAGACGGTGAACGGCACGCCGGTCTTCTGGAGTCTCGGCAACCTCGTCTCGGGCATGGGCGAGCCGGGTCGCGGCAAGTACAGCGACCCACGTGCGCTCGACGGGCTCATGGCCGCGGTGCGCTTCACCGAGCGGCCGGACGGGACGTTCGCCGCCACCGCCGACCCGATCCTGCTCTGTGAGCGCAGGAGCACGCGGGTGGTCTATCCGGGGATCGCGGCGCGTGCCTGGTCGGGGTTGCCGCCCGGTGCCCGAGCAGATCTGGACGCCTGTGTCGCCCGGTCGACGCCCGTGGTGGCCGGGCTGCGCTGACGAGCGCGGTCGGAATCCAGGTCAGAAGCGCCCTCGCCAGAATTCGAACCTGGGCAATGAGACCGACAAGGGGTCGGAACACTCTGAGCGCCTCCCGCAAGCGGTCGGGGACGGCCACGGGACGCAGCGCGGATCGGCCCCCCGGCGCGCCGCACGGGGAGCGTTCGCCCGAAGGCCGGTGGAACGGATCGCCACCCTCATTCTGAGGCTTCTCGTACCACCTGTTCGAGACACCGCAGGTCAGGCTGCCCGACCGGCGCCACGTGTCGTCGGGTGTCCGGCTGGGGTTTCCCATGCGCACGCTTACCGAGCGCTCGATTCTGGTTGATGTCCCGTGAACGTGTGACGTCACGCTTGGGCCGCAGTGCAGCGCGGTCCTCGTCGTCGTCCTTGTCGTCGGGTGCGGGACTGGGTGCGCACCTATCGAGTGCCCGGCAAGGCCACCAGGGTCACGCTGCGTCGTGGGACGAAGTGCGTGTCACACCGAAGCTTCGGCTGGGGGCCACCGAGCTCCACGACGGGATACCGTTGGGGTGACGCAAGCGGGGTGTGGTGTTCGAGCGACGGCAGCGGAAGCGGGGGCAGCGTCTCGCGTTCAGCGAGGTCAAGATCGGCGATGCGTACGACTCGGAGGCGTACGAGGTCGAAGCTGACGAGGTGAAGCAGACGTCAGCCATGTGGGATCCGTGGGAATACCACCTCGACGATGCTTCCGCTGAGGCATCGCTCTTCGAGGGCGCGACCGCGTCGGGGATCCATACCCTGGCGATCGCCAATCTGCTCGGCCACTACACGGGTCCGGACCACGACATCGTTGCCTGGTGGGTTCGGAGCACCGTTTCCCTGCGCCGACCAGGGTCGGTGACGTGCTCGTCCTCACCCGATCGGTCCTCGAAGCACGGCCGTCTGGCTCCCGGCCGGGGCACGGCGTCGTGACGTTCCACGACACCTTGACCAACCAGGCAGGGCAGGTCGTGCTCGACCAGCGAGCGACCACGCTGATCGGCCCCGGGGACTCGTGACTTGGACAGGCTGCGCCGCCTGCCCAGTCCGCAGTCAGCCGGGACCGCAGTTGCGTCGATGCGGGAAGGACTGAGCGCGGAGCCACTGGTCTCGTCACTCCAGCCGGCGGAGAGTTCCGTGCTGCCGCCGCTGCCCAGGAAGTGGATGTACATGCCAATCCATCCTCTGTCTCGCGAGACGCGACCAGAGGACGAGGTCCGTCGGGGACCGACGACCGATCGGGTTCGGGGCAACCGACATCGGTGGGATGCCGTCGAGCCGGCGGTCGGGGCACGGGCGGCTGTCGATCGGACCCACAAAGGGGAGGCGTGGCGCGAGACTCAGCCCATGGCCAAGATGAACTGGGACCGAACACAGGGCGGTGACGACGACTTCGCCGCCGTCGGGGAAGAGCCGACCATCGCAGCCCGCTACGCCGGCACCTGCGCCACGTGCGGGCAACGGTTCGCTGTCGGCGATCCAATCGCTGTCGTCAGTGTCCACAAGAAGTCCACCTACCACCACGGTGCGTGTCGCTACCCGGCGACTGCTCTCCTCACACATGACGCCGCTGAGGGTGACGTCGCCGCAGTCGGCGCCGCTCGAAACGAAACGGACAAGTGCAGGGCCACGACCAAGAAGGGCAAGCCGTGCGGCAATGCCCCTCAGCAAGGCGAGCAGTTCTGCGGCCCACATCTCACCCAGGCCGCAGCGCGAGGTCCGACGGGCAGCGCATCCGACTGACGGTGGACGGTTCATCGAACCGCCACGCCGCACGCAAATCGAGACCCTCGCACCCCGATCTCGAGCCGGCGGTCGGTGGCAGGTCAGGGTCGGTGGCAGGTCAGGGTAGGTGTCTCAGATGCCGACGATCCTCGTGCGGACAACGGCGGTGCCGTTGTCCGCGCCTCCGCCGAGGCGAAGGTCACGTCGATCGACACGATTGATGAGCCCGACGAGCTGGGTGCCGCCACCGCCGACGCAACTGACGACGCCGGCACCGACACTCCTGACGTCGCCCCGATCACGTCGCACCGGTTGCGTCGCCGAGGCGACGCCAACTTCGACAATGCGTAGCGAATATGGAGTGACCGTCCTCCTGGACGGGCGGACCAGCGGAGGCCCGGAACTCCTGATCAGGGCTTGTCGTCGGCGGCCAGTTGACGTGTGAGTCGGTGTAGACGTTCGCCGGCCGCGAACCCGGCGCCGGCCATGAACACGACCGCTGCACGACGAACGGCTTTCGGACGGATCGCGTCGCCCCGGCAACCCAGGTCTGCTCGTGGAGGGCGCCTCGTATGCGGATGTCGACCGGACGGGTCATGCTGCTGTGCGCGGACGGCTCCACCGTCGACGATTCGGTGCGGAGGCCTTGGCGTCCGGACCGGTTGGACCTACGAGATCGGGAGCGAAGATCATGACGTTCTTCCCTGTTCTTCGGCCCGCGAGCGTGGTCTAGTTGCCCACATCAGGATCTGCGATCAAAGGAGCAGACAGAATGAGCATCACCAAGGTGATCGAGGTCGTTGGTCGGTCGACCGAGAGTTCCGACGCAGCTGTGAAGAACGCGCTGTCCGAGGCAGGCAGGAGCTTGCGCGACATCAAGGCGCTCGACGTCGTGTCGGTCGGCCTGCGCGGCGAGAACATGGACGAATGGGGGGCGCTGGTTCGCCTCTCGTTCCTCGTCGAGAACGTCGGCGACTGAGCCCGACGCTCGCGTCCCGGGCCCACGCCGCCCGATTCTGCGGAGCGGGCGGCGCTTGATCGCGTACGTCGGGGAGCCTCGGGCACGATTGCCGTCGGCTGGCGTCGAGCTGAAACACGCCTGCCTCGCCGCTGTTGGATTCGGCCCGGAAGAAGATCACGAGATCTGGGTTGCGTTGCCGGCCGCGGGACCCGCTCCGCCGCCGCCACGTCTATCCGCCGGCTATCCGTCCCGATGAGGATCGTCAATCGGACGCAGGACGGCTCACGCGCCAGCATGGGCCACGGCGTTCCGCCCGCCGCCGGGACAGTCGGCGTAGCCGCCAGCGCTGGTGGGCCGGCGAGGATCCGTCGCGTCGATGATCATCCGTGTCCAGATCGGCCCGACCGCATCGTCGTCGCTCCCGCTCCATTGGAGAAGCTCCTCGATTTCTGTACGTCATCGATCTCCGGAGGGAAGGTTTCATCCGCCGACATCACCGGCTCGCTCCGCCCCGGTGATCCGCTCCCGGTGATTCGCCGACGGGCGGTGTATGCGAGACTGAATTTCTGACCGAACGCGGCCTGGGGGTGCAGCATGAGTCAAGCGATCGATGACGTGCTCGATCGGGCGGTCGACCGGGGTGCGGTTCCCAACGTGGTGGCCGTCGCGGCCGATCGCTCCGGCGTGATCTACCGCGGTGCGGCCGGGGCGATCGCACCCGACGACGACCGAACGGTCGACGCGAACACCGAGTACCGCATCATGTCGATGACGAAGATGATCGTCACGGCAGCAGCGCTCCAACAGCGCGACGCCGGCCGACTCGACTTCGATGCGCCGGTCGCCGACTACTACCCACCGTTCTCGGACACGCAGGTGCTCACCGGGTTCGACGGCGACGAGCCGACCTATCGAGCACCGGCGCGCCCCGCCACGGTCCGCCACCTGGTCACGCACACGTCCGGCCTGGGGTACTGGTTCTGGAACGAGGATCTCGCGCGCTGGCAGGAGGCCACCGGCAACCCCGGTGTGCTCGCCGGGACCGCAGACTTCCTCGAGGCGCCGATCACCTTCGATCCCGGAAGCGACTATCAGTACGGCATCAACACCGACCTGCTCGGGCGCTGCGTCGCCGCTGCCGCTGGCGTCGAGCTCGACGAGGTGCTCTCGGCCGCCATCTTCGAACCGCTCGGGATGAGCGATACGACGTACCACATCAGCGACGAGCAACGGAGCCGCCTGACGCCCGTGCACGCGAAGGACGAGACCGGTTCGTGGATCGCCACCGATGTCGACTACGCACAGCGGCCGCAGCCGATCCCGGGTGGGCACGGCCTGTATTCCACCGCCGACGACTACCTGAAGTTCCAGCGTGCGCTGCTCGACGGTGGTGAGCTCGACGGCGCCCGCATCCTGTCGAGTGACACCGTCGACGAGGCGTTCAGCAACCAGATCGGTGAGATCGACTTCCCGGCCGCCATCCCGACGGCCGATCCGGCGTCGTCGGCCGACTTCGACGCCGGACCGGGACACAAGTGGGGCTGGGGTCTGCTGCTCAACAGCGACGACATCCCCGGCCGTCGACGGGCCGGCAGCGGAGCGTGGGCGGGACTGTGCAACACCCACTTCTGGGTCGATCGTTCGACGGGGCTCACCGGCGCCATCTACACCCAGACCCTGCCGTTCGTGGCGCCCGAGGTGTACCAGGTGTACCTCGACTTCGAGACCGCGTTGTACTCCACGCTCTGAGTGGCGGGCGGTGATGTCGAGACGTGGACGCTCGATGGCCAGTTGTCGCCAAAGCCGCGTCAGAGAACGAACGGGTGTCCCCGGCGTCGTCGCATGTGCCGGAGTCGCGAACTGCGCGATGTCGGCGAGACCTCGGCGCGCCAGGACCCGGTCTTCGTGCCGTCCGTTGGACGATCCTCTCCCCAGACACTTGGTGGTTGCGCGGATGGCCCAATCAGGAGGTTGACGTCCAGCCCACTCGAATCGCCGACGACCGCAGCTGCGGAGACGGTCGACTGGGCGAGCTGTACCAGGCATGAACCGCCTGATCAGGCGGCCTGAGCTGGGAGCGCCCTCGCCAGGATTCGAACCTGGGCACATGGCTTCGGAGGCCAATGCTCTATCCCCTGAGCTACGAGGGCGGGGGCTGCGACGACACCGCAGCAGGGCGAATCTAGCGGCTGCCCCGTGGCGACGCACCGGCGCTGCCGGGTCGATCACCCGAAGCGGATGTGGCCAATCCTGGCCCGCAGGCCACAATGTCAGCGTGGCCGACCCGATCTCGATCGTCTCCGACCTGCTGGCGCCCGTGTTCGCCGAGATCGCCGGGCGTCCCGACGAGCACGTCGATCCGGTGGTCCGGCCCTCCGAGCGTGCCGACGCACAGGTCAACGGTGCCTTGCCGCTGGCCAAGCAGATCGGGTCGAACCCACGCGAGATCGCACAGCAGGTGGTCGACTCCGGTGTGCTCGGCGGCGTGTGCAGCGGCGTCGAGATCGCCGGGCCGGGCTTCATCAACCTGACGTTCGACGACGGATTCCTGTCGCAGCAGCTGGATGTGGTCGCGACGGATGATCGCGTCGGCATCCATGCGGTCAGCCCGGACCGCAAGGTCGTCGTCGACTACTCCGCACCGAACGTTGCGAAGGAGATGCACGCCGGCCACCTCCGCACCACGGTGATCGGCGACGCGTTGGTGCGGATGCTCGAGTTCCAGGGTCACACGGTGATCCGCGAGAACCACATCGGCGACTGGGGCCGCCCGTTCGGGATGCTGATCGAACACCTCCTCGACATCGGCGAGGACGTCGCCGCCGAAGGTCTGCGACAGGGCGATCTCGACGGCTTCTACAAGGCGGCCAACGCCAAGTTCGCCGAGTCGGAGGAATTCCGGGAACGCTCCCGCGCCCGGGTCGTCCAACTTCAGGCGCACGAGCCCGGGTCGATGGCGGTCTGGCGGCGGCTCGTCGACATGTCGAACGACTACTTCAACATCGTCTACGGCAAGCTCGGCGTGCTCCTCACCGACGACGACCTCGCCGGCGAGAGCAAGTACGAGGCGCTGATGCCCGAGGTCTACGACCGGCTCGATGCTGCGGGCCTCCTCACCGACAGCGACGGCGCCAAGGTCGTGTTCGTGCCCGGCTTCACGAACCGCGACAACGAGCCGCTCCCGCTGATCGTGCGGTCGAGCGCCGGCGCGTTCATGTACGCCACGAGCGACCTCGCCTGCGTGCTCGACCGGACCGAGCATCTCGACGCCGATCTGCTGCTCTACGTGGTCGGCGCCCCGCAGGCCCAGCACCTGCAGATGGTGTTCGAGGTGTCGAAGATGGCCGGCTGGCTGGAGCCGCCGGCCGAGGCGGTGCACGTGGCGTTCGGCAGCGTGCTCGGCGACGACCGCAAGATGCTCCGCAGCCGAAGCGGTGATGCGGTCAAGCTGATCGAGCTGCTCGACGAGGCGTTCGAGCGCGCCGAGGCGGCGGTGGCGGACAAGAGCCCCGACCTCGACGCCGAATCGCGCGTCCGACATCGCACGGATGGTCGGGATCGGCGCGGTGAAGTACGCCGATCTCTCCACCGACCGCATCAAGGACTATGTGTTCGACTGGGACCGGATGCTCGCGTTCGAGGGCAACACGGCGCCGTACCTGCAGTACGCCCACGCCCGGATCTGTTCGATCTTCCGCCGGGCCGACGTCGATCGCGCCGACGTCCGCGGTTGCGTGATCACCCTGGACGCGCCCCAGGAGCGGGAGCTCGCGAAGCGCCTGCTCGCCTACCCGACGGCGCTCGACGACACGATGGCGTCGTACTCGCCGCACAAGCTGTGCACCTACCTGTTCGACCTCGCGCAGGACTTCACGAGCTTCTACGACCACTGCCCGGTCATGAAGGCCGACGAACCCGTCCGGACCAGCCGGCTGGCGCTGTGCGACGTGACGGCCCGCACGCTCGAGCACGGCCTCGGCCTGCTCGGCATCGCGGCCCCGACGTCGATGTGACATGCACCGCGATCGGCGTCGGCGCCGACCGGGATACCGTGGCGTCGTGAGTTCGCTGCCACCGCGCCTCCTGCCCGACTCGGCCGCGGTCGGCGACGACGGTTGGCTGACCGATCGGCGGCTGCTCGGTCCGCGACCTCGCCGCCGAGTTCGGCACGCCGCTGTTCGTCTACGACGAGGCCCACATCCGGGCCCGATGCCGCGAGGCCGTCGCGGCGTTCGGCCGCCCAGCGCGCGTCTACGCGACGAAGGCGTTCCTGTGCCGGGCGATGGCCCGGCTGGCCGTACGAGGAGCAGATGCACCTCGACGTCGCCACCGGCGGCGAGCTGCACATCGTGCTGTCGGCCGGCGTGCCGGCCGAGCGCGTGCGTGCATGCACGGCAACAACAAGAGCGTCGCCGAACTGCGGCATGGCGATCGAGGCGGGCGTCCGCCAGATCGTGGTCGACTCGTTCGACGAGCTCGACCGGCTCGACGCGCTGCACGCCGACGGCGTCGGGCCCGGTGCCCGACGTGCTGCTGCGGATCACGCCCGGCGTGCACGCCCACACCCACGAGTTCATCGCGACCGGGCAGGACGACTCGAAGTTCGGCTTCAACCTCGGCAACGGCGACGCGATGCGCGCGGTCGAGCGGGCGCGGACGTCGGCGAGCGTGAACCTGGTCGGCCTGCACTGCCACATCGGGTCGAACGTGTTCGCGGCGTCGAGCTTCGGCAAGGCGGCCGAGGTGATGGCGAACTTCGCCGCGCCGCTCGGCCTGCCCGAGCTGGTGCTCGGCGGCGGGCTCGGCGTCGCCTACGTCGAGAACGAGGAGGCCCCGTCGATCACCCAGTGGGGCCACGTGCTGCGCGACGCCTGCGACGCGCTCGGCGTGACGGCGCGGGTCAGCGTCGAGCCGGGCCGGTCGATCGTGGCGGCGGCGGCGATCACCGTGTACACGCTCGGCACGATCAAGCACATCCCCGGCGTGCGCACCTACTTCGCCGTCGACGGCGGCATGAGCGACAACCCGCGGCCGGTGCTGTACGGCTCGGGCTACGAGTCGTTCCTGCCGCGGGCGCCGTTCGCCGACCGCGAACTCGCACGGCCGGCTCGTCGGCAAGCACTGCGAGAGCGGCGACGTGCTGCTGTTCGACGCCAAGCTGCCCGGCGACGCTGCGGTCGGCGACCTGCTCGCCACCCCGGTCACCGGCGCCTACGGCCAGTCGATGGGCTCGAACTACAACCGATCACCCGACCGCCGGTCGTGTTCGTGGAGCGACGGCGACGCCCGGCTGGTCGTTCGCCGCGAGACGTTCGACGACCTCCTCGCCACCGACGTCGGCTGACGGGACGCCGTTTGCCGGCGCGAGACCGACGTCGGACTTCCCTCGCGCTCCGGCCAACGGGCGGGCGGGAGTTCTGCCGGCGCGAAGGGCGACCTCGGAGGTCGCTCGCGCTCCATCCAACGGACTCCGCCAGACTCGGCTGAGACGTCGACCGGTCAGTCGGCGATGACGGCGGTGGCTTCGACCTCGATCAGTGCGGCGTCGAGGAACAGGGACTGCACGCCGATCAGAGTGATCGGAACGAGCGGCAGGCGGTTCACCGATGCCGCCTTCCTGATTCCCTCGAACAGCTCGGGCTGCATCGACTCGCGCCACCCCACCACGTACATCGTGACCTTGGCGAGGTCGGCGACCGTGGCGTCGGATGCGCCCGTCAGTGCATCGACCATGTTGAGCAGCGCCTGCTCGGTCTGAGCGGCGAGGCCGTCGGGGATGGCTCCTGCGGCGTCGGTGGCGATCTGGCCGGCGAGGTGCACGATGCGCCCGGCGGGTGCGGTCGAGGCGTGGGAGAAGCCGGCCGGAGGCGCGAGCTGGTCGGCGTTGCGAAGTTCGATCGTCATGGCCACGACTCTTGCCGACCTGCCGACGACGGCTCCCATCGGTCGACACCGGTGGGCGTCACGAGCGAGCGCCCTGTGTCAACGGCGCTTGGACTTCAGGTACCGGCGGCCGAAGTCTCGTCGACTCCTCGTCGGCGAGTGCGGCGGCGAGGGTGTCGGCGTCGTTGGCGTTGCGCCTGGTGCCGGCGATGTCCTCCATCACGGCGTTGACGTGCATCTTCGTGGCGCGCAGCGAGAACGTCGGCTTCGAGGCGAGCTCGGCGGCGATCGCCTCCGCCTCGGCGATCAGCTGGTCCGCCGGCACGACCCGGTTGAGGAAGCGCAGCGCCATCGCCTCCTCGGCATCGAACGGGCGACAGGTCAGTACGAGCTCCTTCGTGATCGGCGGGCCCGAGCTCGCGGACCAGCCGCGGGATGCCGCCCCATGCCAGCGGGATGCCGAGATCGACCTCGGGGATCGAGAACCGCACGTCGTCGGCAGCCAGCCGGATGTCGCAGGCCGCCGCGAGCACCAGCCCCCCGCCGACGCACGTGACCGTGGAGCGCGGCCACCGTCAGCGGGCGACAGTCGGTGAGCGCCTCGGCGGCGACGCGGCCGAGATCGGCGTTGTCGCGGGGTGAGCGCGTCCATCGCCGGCGAGCTGAAGTCGTCGAGGTCGAAGCCCGCCGAGAAGGCACGGCCCGCGCCCGCGAACCACGACCGCCTTGATCGCCGTCGTCTCGTCGAGCCATCGGCACGCCCGGGTGATCTCGCGCAGCGTCTCAGCGCGACAGTGCGTTCAGCCGGTCGGGTCGGTTCAGCATCATCGTCGCGACCGGATCGTCACCTCGGTGGACCAGCTTGATCGTCGACAGTCTCGGTTTCGCCATCCGACCAGCCAAGCACGGCGCCGGTCGGGAGGTTGAAGCGGGGTCGACGGCGTGCCGTACGATCGCCCGATGGCGCGCGACATCGGTGGCTACTTCGACAAGCTGACGAAGCAGGGTGAGGGCGGCCGTCGGCTCGAGTCCGACGGCGACCGAACCGACTCGGAGCACGACCTCCCCGAGTACGAGCCCGATCGCCCGTCGGGCTCGTCGGGCCAGTCGTCGGGCGGTCTCGACGACGTGTTGAAGGACATGCTGCGGAAGGGCCGCGTCACCGCGACCACGACGGGGAAGAAGGCCACCGACAAGGCGCAGCGAGCACGGTCGACCGCCGTGGCAAGCCCGCGCGTCGCACACGGCCGACACGGAAGCTCCCGCCCGAAGGGATCGTCACCGTCGAGTACTCGCCGCGCATCGACGGCGACCCCGATCCGGGCGAGGTCGTGTGGACGTGGGTGCCGTTCGAGGAGGACCCCGAGCAGGGCAAGGATCGCCCGGTCGTCGTGATCGGTCGCCGGGGCCGCAGCCTCGTCGGCGTCCCGTTGACGACCAAACAGAACGAGCCGGGAGGCGCAGATCGCGATCGGCACCGGCGACTGGGATCCCGAAGCGTCGCACGAGCTACGCCCGCATCTGGCGCATGCTCGACATCGACGAGGACAGGACCCGCCGCGAGGGCGCCGTGCTCGAACGCGACCGGTTCGACGTCGGTCGTCGCAGCGGTCGACGAGTACTACGACGTCCATCGTCCCGCCGCGACCTCGGGCGACGACGACTTCGACTACGACTACTGACCGGCGCCCGGCGACACCTCTCCGGAGCGATCGGGCACACCGACCACTAGCCTGCCTGGCGTGGCCAACGACCCCAGCGACGTGACGTCTTCCCCCAGCCCCCGCACCATCCGGATCGGCCTGCTCGGCTGCGGCAACGTCGGCGGCGCGCTCGTCCCGCTGGTCGAGCAGCAGGCCGACGACGATCGCCGCACCGGACCGGCCTCCGGCTCGAGATCACCCGCGTCGCCGTCCGCAACATGTCGAAGGACCGGGGCGTGACGCTGGCCGACGGTGTGCTCACCCGCGACGCCCACGAGGTGGTCGTCGACCCCGACATCGATCTCGTCGTCGAGGTGATCGGTGGCATCGAACCGGCCCGCGAGCTGATCGCAGCCGCGCTGCGAAGCCGGCAAGCCCGTCGTCACCGGCAACAAGGAACTGCTCGCCAACGTCGGCACCGAGCTGTTCGCGCTCGCCGACGAGCACGGCGTCGATCTGCTCTTCGAGGCCGCCGTCGCCGGTGGTATCCCGCTCATCCGCCCGCTCCGCGAGAGCCTGCGCGGCGAACCGATCAGCCGGGTGATGGGCATCCTCAACGGCACCACCAACTTCATCCTCACCAAGATGAGCGAGGAGGGCGCCGAGTACGGCGAGGCGCTCGCCGAGGCCCAGGAGCTCGGGTTCGCCGAGCGTGACCCGACCGCCGACGTCGAGGGCTACGACGCCGGTGCCAAGGCGGCGATCATCGCCACGATCGCGTTCGGGCCACGGTCGTCGCCGGCGACGTGTACCACGAGGGCATCAGCGGCGTCACCGCCGGCGACATCGCCGTGGCCAAGCGGCTCGGCTACGTCGTGAAGCTGCTCGGCATCGCCGAACGCGACGCCGAGACCGGCGAGATCGCGGTGCGCGTGCACCCGGCGATGGTGCCCGAGACGCACCCGCTGGCCAGCGTGCGCGAGAGCTTCAACGCGGTGTTCGTCGAGGGCGACGCGGTCGGTCAGCTGATGTTCTACGGCCGCGGCGCCGGCGGCGCCCCCACGGCGCAGCGCCGTGCTCGGCGACGTCATCGACGCCGCCGTCAACCTCGACAAGGGCACGCACGGCAGCCTCGGTGCGTTCGCCAAGGCCAAGATCCGTGCCATCGACGAGACGAGCGCCGAGTACCTGCTCAGCCTCGACGTCGCCGACGAGCCGGGCGTGCTGCACGCCGTCACCGGCGCGTTCGCGCACCACGGTGTCAGCATCCGCGCCGCCGAGCAGGAGGGCATCGGCCCCGACGCCCGCCTCGTCTTCATCACGCACTCGGCCCGCGAGGCCGACGTGCAGGCCACCGTGCGCCACCTGCGCGAGCTCGACGTCGTGCATCGCGTCGGCGGGTTCATCCGGGTGATCGGTTCCTGACGTGCGGTACGTCTCGACCCGCGGCGACGCGCCCGACCTCGGGTTCGCCGACGTGCTGCTCGCCGGCCTCGCCGACGACGGCGGCCTGTACGTGCCGACCGAGTGGCCGCGCCTGCCGGATCTCGAGCGGTGCTGGGCTCGTACGCCGACATCGCCGCGTCGGTGATGCGCCCGTTCGTCGCCGACGACCTCGACGATCCGACGCCTGCGATCGATCTGTCACGACGCCTACGACGGCTTCCGCAACCCGGCGGTGACACCGCTCGTGCAGATCGACGACGCACCACTGGCTGCTCGAGCTGTTCCACGGGCCGACGCTCGCGTTCAAGGACATCGCGCTCCAGCTCGTCGGACGTCTGTTCGACCACGTGCTCGACCAGCGCGGGCAGCGGGTCACGATCGTCGGCGCGACCAGTGGCGACACCGGCTCGGCGGCGATCGACGGCGTCGTCGGGCTGCGACCACGTCGACATCGTGATCCTCTACCCGGCCGGGCCGGACGAGCGAGGTGCAGCGCCGCCAGATGACCACGGTCGACAGCCCGAACGTGCACACGATCGCGATCGACGGCAACTTCGACGACTGCCAGGATCTCGTCAAGGCGATGTTCGGCGACGCGGCCTTCCGCGACGAACTGCGCTTGTCGGCCGTCAACTCGATCAACTGGGCGCGGGTGATGGCGCAGATCGTCTACTACGTCACGGCCTCGCAGGCGCTCGCCGGCGCGCCGACCTTCTGCGTGCCCACCGGCAACTTCGGCAACGTGCTGTCGGGCTGGATCGCGCGCGAGATGGGTGCACCGATCGCGGACTTCATCGTCGCCGTCGAACGAGAACGACATCCTCACGCGCTTCATCAACGACGGCGACATGTCGACCCGCCCGGTCGTGCCCACGCTGAGCCCGAGCATGGACATCCAGGTGTCGTCCAACTTCGAGCGGCTGCTGTTCGAGATGAACGGACGCGACGGCGGTCTCACCGCGGAGCAGCTCGGTCTGTTCCGTTCGACCGGCCGACTCACGATCGAACCCGATCAGCGTGCGGAGTTCGTCGACGGCACGTTCCGCGCGGCCCGGTTCGACGACGCGGCAACGCTCGACGAGATCGCCCGCGTCTACGCCGACACGGGCATCCAGATCGATCCGCACACCGCCACGGGCACTGCGGCTGCTCGACGGTTCTGCGACGACCGTCCGATCGTGACGCTGGCGACCGCTCACCCGGCCAAGTTCCCCGACGCCGTCGAGCACGGCCACCGGCGTGCACCCGCCACTGCCCGAACACCTGAGCGACCTGTTCGAGCGGCCCGAGCGCACGCAGACACTCGCGAACGATCTCGCCACGGTCCAGGCGTTCGTGCGGTCGGTCGCCCGCGTCGTCGCCTGACGCTCACGGTCCGCCGGGGTGCTCCGCGGAACGTGACGGAACGCACAGGTGTTCGCAAAGCGTTGCGTCGACGGTCCCGATCTGGATACAGTGATGACACCTGGGGTTTCCCGGGTCGCACGTGTTTCGACCCGATACCAACTTCGAATGAAGTTCGGCGCGTTCTACGACCGGGCGTTCGAAGGGATCCGTCGATCCGCCATCGGCTGACCGAACACGTGTGTTTCCACCCGGATGCGTGGCGTCCCTCGACGAAGAGTCGTCGTGGGAGCCGGCCCCGCTCCGTACCCCCACATCACGGGAAGTAGGTCATCGTGACCGCACAGGCGCTCGAACAATCAGTCCTCGAATCGAAGGACAAGACACAACTCATCCAGATCGCCGAGGCACTCGGCGTCAAGGCGAACACCCGGAACAAGAAGGCCGACATCATCGGCCAGATCCTCGCCACGACCGGAGGTGGCGGCGCGACGGCATCGACCGAGCCGGCCCCCGAGGTCTCGAAGGACGTCGCACCCGCGACGGCCGTGGCCGCCGCCCCGGCACCGGCGCCCGCCCCGGCCGAGGAGCCGAAGGCAGAGTGGGAACTCGCCACGGAGAACGGCGACGGCGCAGAGCCGACAGCGGACGGCGCGAACGCGCCGGATGCTGCCGCCCAGTCGAAGGACGACTCCGGCGCCGACGCCACGGCCGAATCCGGTGCGGACGCGAAGGCCGGCCCCGCCGACGATGCGAAGGACGGTGGCACTCCGGAGGGCCGTCACCAAGCCGGCGGCCGTCAAGGTGGTGCCGCCGACGCCAAGCAGGACCAGGGCGACCGCAACCGCAACAACCAGAATCGCAACGACCAGAATCGCAGCAACCAGAACCGCAATCAGCAACGTCAGGGCGGCGACGGCGACGGTGAGTCACGCAACAAGCGTCGTCGCCGTCGCCGCAAGAACCGGGGTGGCCAGGACGGCCCGCAGGGTGAGGATCGCGAGTTCCTCGAGCACGACGTCGAGCCGCAGAGCACCGAGCCCGTCATGGTCGACGGCTACCTCGACCTCCGCGACGAGGGCTATGGCTTCGTGCGGGTCAACAACTACCTCGCGAGCAGGAGCGACTCGTACATCCCCGTCAAGTTGAGTCGACAGTTCGGGCTGCGCAAGGGCGACCACGTCGTCGGCCTGTCGCGGCCGGCCGGCCGCAACGAGAAGAACCCGGCGATGCTCGAGATCCACACGGTCAACGGCCGCCCGCCCGAGGAGGCGAAGAAGCGACCCCGCTTCGAGGACCTGACGGCGTTGTTCCCCGACTCGCAGCTCCGACTCGAGGACCCGTCCGAGCCGACCAATATGACCGCCCGCATCATCGATCTCGTCAGCCCGATCGGGAAGGGCCAGCGCGGCATCATCGTGTCGCCACCGAAGGCCGGCAAGACGTCGGTCATGAAGACCGTCGTGTCGTCGGTCGAGAAGAACAACCCCGAGGTCAAGGTCATCGTGCTGCTCATCGACGAGCGGCCCGAAGAGGTCACCGACATGAAGCGGATGGCGAAGGGCGAGGTCATCGCTTCCACCTTCGACAAGCCGAGCGACCAGCACACGCAGATCGCCGAGATGGCGATCGAGAAGGCCAAGCGGATGGTCGAGTACGGAGAAGACGTGCTCGTCGTGCTCGACGGCATCACCCGCCTCGCCCGTGCGTACAACCTCGCCGCCCCGGCCAGCGGCCGCATCCTCTCCGGTGGTATCGACGCCGGAGCGCTGTACCCGCCGAAGCGGTTCTTCGGCGCGGCCCGCAACGTCGAAGAGGGCGGGTCGCTCACCATTCTCGCCACGGCGCTCGTCGAGACGAACAGCCGCATGGACGAGGCCGTGTTCGAGGAGTTCAAGGGCACCGGCAACATGGAGCTCCGCCTCGACCGCAAGCTCGCCGAGCGGCGGATCTACCCGGCGATCGACGTCGATGCGTCGAGCACCCGCCACGAGGAGCTGCTGTTCGACCGCAAGCAACTCCAGATGGTCTGGAAGCTGCGTCGCGTGCTCAGCGGCCTCGCCGCCGACGGCAACGCGGCACCCGGTCTCGAATTGCTCGTCGACCGCCTCAAGACGTTCCGTACCAACGAGGAGTTCCTCACCGAGATCGCCAAACAACCGGGAATGTAGATGGTGGGCCCGTCCGGCTGTGCGGCATTGCCCACACGGGTCGCGAGCGTGTGAGACCGCTCCAGCACGGTTCGCGCAGACCCTCACCCCGAGACGCTCACGATGGACGCTTCGGGGCTCGCTTCGGTCGCCGTCGCTGTCACACGTGCCCGGTCCGTCGCACGTCGCGCTCGGCACGTGCGTCGTCGGCGACGCACGGCTCGACGGCCGCGCCGGGGTCGGCGCTCGGAACAAAATGCGCCGACCAGCCGTTATCATTCACAGTCCGATTTCCCAGGGAGCATCCATGCAGACCGACATCCACCCCACGTACGACGACGTGACCGTCAAGTGCTCGTGCGGCAACACGTTCACCACGAAGTCCACGAAGCCAGGCGAGCAACTCGTCGAGCTGTGCAACGAGTGCCACCCGTTCTTCACGGGCAAGCAGAAGCTGGTCGACTCCGGTGGCCGTGTCGAGCGCTTCAACAAGCGCTACGGCGACCGCAGCAAGAAGAAGTGAGCGCGACGGCGTCAGCCGTTCCGCGACCATGAGACCGCCCCGGGAGGCCCGGGGCGGTCTCGCCGTTTTCCGGCCGGCACCGCCGGCGATCCGGAATTCTGCGGCCCGCGTGCTCTCATGTGTCAGTTCTGTGTCAAACTGACGGCCCGAGATTCAAGTTCGGTCGGGCGGCCGACGATCCACCCTCGTCACCCATCTTTCGGGAGTCGCCATGGCAGCCCTAGCCGACATCGAACACCTGCTCCGACGCACCGAGTACGTCGCGAGACCGGACCGGGTCACGCTGCTGAAGGACCTCACGATCGAGGCAGCCGTCGACGACATCCTCGCCGTGCCCGCCGACCCGGGGTCGGCGAACCTCACCGAATCCGAGAACTGGCAGCGCGGCGTCCAGCTCACCCACCACTGGATCGACCGGATGGCACACGACTCACCGAAGCCGATCCAGGAGAAGATGGGCTTCTTCTGGCACGGTCACTTCTGCTCGGAACTCAGCAAGGTCGGCTCGGCCGATCTCATGCAGGAACAGATCGACACGTTTCGTTTCGGAGCGCTGAGCAATGTCCGCTCGCTCGCCACCACGATGTCGACGCAGGTTGCGATGCTCCGCTACCTCGACAACAACCGGAACCGCAACACGTCGCCGAACCAGAACTTCGCACGTGAACTGATGGAACTCTTCCTGCTCGGCGTGGGCAACTACACCGAGGCCGACGTCGAGGCCGCGACCGCAGCATGGACCGGCCACACCGACAACTGGCAGACCGACGAGTACGTCTGGCGTGCCGACTGGCACGACGGCTCGAACAAGTCGTATCTGGGTCGCACGATCAACAGCGGTGGCGATCCGACGGCGCACGGCGCCGAGACGATCGACGTGATGTTGGGCAACGGAACGGTGCCGAACGGCGCCGCCATCGCGGCGAACCGCGGTCGGCCGAGCCGTGAGGTCGCAGCCGAGTTCCTGTCGAAGAAGCTGTGGATCGAGTTCGCCGGTACCACCCCTTCGGCCGCCGTGCTCGGCGCGCTCCGAGACGTTGCGATCGCCAACGACTTCGACATCACGCCCTGGCTCCGCACGCTGCTCACCCGTCCCGAGTTCTACACGACCGAGGTCAAGCAGGGCCTCGTTCGTTCGCCCGTCGAGTTCCTCGTGGCACTGCTCGTCGCGACCGGTCGACGGTCGGCCGAGGCGACGCCGCTGTGGCTGATGGAGGGCATGGGGCAGCGGCCGCTGTACCCGCCGAACGTCAGCGGCTGGAAACACAACGCGTACTGGGTCAACGCGAGCGCGATGGCCAAGCGGACCGAGACGGCCCGCAGCATCGCGTGGCGCTCGATGCAGGGGTTACTGGAACGGCGACGGGCTCATCCACCTGAAGAACGGCACGATCGCCCGCGACCGACATCACGGAGACGTGGAGTGACCAGCCGCTCACTGATGCTCGACGAGCTGCTCCGGCTGACCGATCTCGAACTCTCGTCCGGCTCGTACGACGCGCTCGCAGCGTTCGCCAACAACTCGCAGCGATGGGATCGCAGTCGACCTGTTCCACCTCATCCTGCTTCGCCCCAGAACTCCAGGTCGCCTGAGGAGGACCGACATGCTCGATCCAGACATCTCCACCCGCGAAGCGCTCGCCAACCTGACGGGCATCGAGACCGACGACCACGCGCTCGACCGGCGCCGCTTCCTCCAACTCGTCGGCATGGGCGCCGGCGCCGGCGTCGCGGCCGGCAGCGTGTCCCCGATCGTCGACGACCTGCTGACCGGCCTCGGCCGGCCGACCTGGGCGGCCGGACCGGTCGGGCCCACCGACGGCATCCTCGTCGTGATCGGCATGTTCGGCGGCAACGACGGTCTCAACACGGTCGTGCCGTTCAACGACGGCAACTACTACACGATGCACGGCAACCTCGCGATCCCGGGCGACCAGACGCTGGCGCTCGACGGCAACGTCGGGTCTCAACCCGGCACTCACCGAGCTGAAGAAGTTCTGGGACGACGGACAGCTCGCGGTCGTCGACGGGATCGGCTACCCGAACCCCGACTTCTCGCACTTCAATTCGATGGCCTACTGGATGGCCGGTCGCCCGCACGCGATCCCGACGACGGGCTGGCTCGGGCGCTGGCTCGACGGCTACCTCGGCGGATCGAAGGACCTCTACGCCGCGGCCGAGATCGGCTACTCGGTGCCGCTCCATCTGGTCGGCGACGCCGCACGCGGCACGGTCGTCCCGCCGAGTACTCCCGGCTACGGCGCCGACAACTCCGAGCGCAGCCTGCGCGGGTATCAGGCGATCCGGTCGATGCAGTCGGGCGCGAACGGGCCCTGGTTCGCTGCCGTGTCCGAGGCGATGGTCGATCAACTCGACCTGGCCCAGCAGTTGGCGCCGGTCGATGCCGTCGGCCGACAACCTGTCCGACACGCAGGATCGTCGCCCGGCTCGACGTCGCCGCACGCCTGATCAACGCCAACCTCGGCTTCCGGGTGATGACGGCCGGCTACGGCGACTTCGACAGCCACGCCGGCCAGCCCGCAGCAGCATCCGCTGCGGATGGAGGAGCTCAACGCAGCGGTCAAACGCTTCTTCGAGGTGCTCGACCCGGCCTGGAAGAGCCGTGTCACGGTGATGACGTTCTCCGAGTTCGGCCGCACCCCGTGGAACAACGACGGAGCCGGCACCGACCACGGCTCGTCGGCGCCGCACTTCGTGTTCGGCCAGAACGTGAAGGGCGGCATGTACGGCCAGCGTCCGTCGATGGCCGGGCTTCGCCGCTGGGAGCGCATGGAGCACCACGTCGACTTCCGGTCGTACTACGCATCCCTGATCGACGGCTGGCTCGGCGGCGGGTCGAGCGACGTGCTCGGCGGCAACTTCGAGAACCTCCGGCTGTTCAGCCGTGGCCCGGGCATTCAGCCCGGCGGCGGTGTCGCCCCCGGTCCTGCCACCGTCACCGAGCCGTCCGAGTTCACGCCGCTCACGCCGAAGCGTGTCGGCGACACCCGCGTCGGCAGCGGAGGCGTGCCCGAAGCGGAAGATGCGTCGCGAGGAGCGGATGCGGGTCAAGATCCGCGGCGTCGCCGGCGTGCCCAACTCGGCGACGGCCGTCGTCGCCAACGTCACGGCCGTGGAAGCCAGCGAGCACATGTTCTTCACGGTGTATCCCGGCTCGACGGCCCGTCCGACGACGTCGAACATCAACGGCGGCCCCGGTCGACCGGTGCCCAACCTCGTGGTGATGGGCATCGGCGCCGACGGGTACATCGACGTGTTCAACTCGCATGGCGAGACCCACTGCATCGTCGACGTCTTCGGGTACTTCTCGAAGGCCGGCGGCGATCGGTTCGTGCCCGTCGATCCGTCGCGTCTGTTCGACACGCGTTCCGGTCAGGGCACCCGCCGCGGCAAGCTCGGCCATCTCGCGCCGCTCGACATCCAGGTGTCGGGCAAGTCGGGCGTGCCGAAGTCGGGGGCCACTGCCGTGGTGATGAACCTCACCGTCACCGAACCCGAGGCGCCGGGCCACGTCACCGTCTCGCCCGCCGGCGTGGCGATGCCCGACACGTCGAACGTCAACTTCTACGCGAACGACACGGTGCCGAACCTCACGATCTGCAAGCTCGGAACCGGGGGCAAGATCACCGATCAACGGAGAGGGCGGCAGCCGCCACGTGTTCGCCGACGTCTTCGGGTACTTCACGTCGAACGGTGACAAACTCCGCGCCTCACCACCCCGCCGCGTGCTCGACACGCGGATCGGCGTCGGGTCCGAGCAGCAGCCGATCGGGCCCCGCCGCCAGATCGAGCTCGTCCTGGCGGGATCGGGCGCGGTGCCTCCCACGGCGACCGCCGTGGTGATGAACGTCACGGCGACCCAGGTGGCCCGACCGTCGTTCGTGTCGGTCTGGCC
Source organism: uncultured Acidimicrobiaceae bacterium (assembly GCA_963827775.1). Classification (GTDB taxonomy): domain Bacteria; phylum Actinomycetota; class Acidimicrobiia; order Acidimicrobiales; family Ilumatobacteraceae; genus Ilumatobacter. The sequence goes on from CAWHCI010000019.1 coordinate 348,749, forward strand.
GGCCGGCGAATCGAACCCCGGCACGTCCAACCTCAACCTGATGCCCGGTCAGACGATCGCGAACCTGGTGATCTGTCGGATCGGCGAGGGCGGGGCGCTCACGATCGCGAACGAGTTGTCCGAGTGCGAAGTGATCGCCGACGTGCTCGGGTACTTCGTGGAGTAGGTCGACGACGCTCGCCCCGGGTCCGACCCGAGTGGTGTCGTTCGGCCCTGGTTCGCCTGCAGCGTCGCTCGCACCATGAGGTCAGCGAACGAGGAGGATCGGCATGCGCCCAGCGCGTTCGAGAGCGGTGCTGGTGGCCCTCGCGCTGATGGCCGTCTCGGCGTGCGGCGACGAGGACAGCGTGCCCGAGTCGGCGCCGGCGGCGACCGGAACGTCGACACCCGCCACGGTCGACGACACCGACGGGGCCGGCGGTGGTTGTGACGACCCGAGCGCCGTCGAGCCGGGTGCGTACGAGCACGGCCACACGCACGCCGGCGTCGAACAGGCGAATTTCGTCGTGGTGCCCGAGACCTACGAGTCGGGTACCCCTGCCCATCTCTACATCGTCGTCCCGGGAGGATCGGGGAGCGCCGAAGGGGCCCTCATGGGATGGGGGCCGAACCTGGTGGGCGTCGATGCGCTCGTCGTCTTCCCCGAACTGGGTCACCCGGCGAGCCGGACGGTCCCGATGATGCGGGCCCTGATCGACGACGTCGCGGACACGTACTGCATCGACCGCTCCCGCGTGTACGCCACGGGCACGTCGGCCTCCGCCGGATTCACCAGCCGGCTGATGGCCGACGCGTCGGACGTGATCGCTGCGTTCGCACCCGGCATCGGCCGGTTCCCCACCACGGGGCTGGAACCGATCGGGCCGGTCCCCCTGATCGCCTGGTCGGGTGATATCGATCGCGCCCAGGTCGAGCTCTCGGTGGCCGAATGGGCCGCTGCGAACGGCTGCACGGCCGAGCCGACCGTGTCCGATCTCGGGTCCGGCATCGCCCACCATCACTACGAGGGCTGTGCGGCCCCGACCGAGTACTACTACTTCGCCGGCATGGGACATCAGGTTCCCAATCATGATTGCAGCGCCGTCGGCCCGCAGTACTGCGCCGAGTACCAGGAGTTCGACTTCTGGGAGGAAGTGAGCCGGTTCTTCGACGCACACCCGCTGCCGGCTCCCTGACCCGACACGGGACTCGATCGGGGAGAGCGCGGGTACCGTCGGGCCGGTGACCGACACCCACGACGACGACGAACGCCGCAGCCGCTTGATCGGCGTCAAACTCCGGGCGCTCGTCGGTGAACACCTCGGCCGCCCCGTCGCCGAGGCCGGCGAATTCGCACCCGGGGCCGCACTGCGTGACGGCGACGACGCGTGGGTCTACCTCGATCGCCGACCAGCGGAACGGTTCGGAGCGTCACTGGCCTGGGCGATCCGGTCGGGAGCATCCGCCCTGCATCTGATCGCCGAGGAGGGTGTGGGCACGCTGGCACGACGAGCCGACGAGTTCGACCTGCCGATCTCCGTGTGGCGTGCCGAAGAGCGATCGTTGGTGCGGGCCGAACCCGACGATCTGGCACCGTCCGCGCCGGCGCCCGACCACCACGAGGCGCTGCGGCCGCTGATCGTCGAAGGGGGAGCGGAGCCGATCGTCGAGCACGGTGTGCTGACGGGTGAGGTGCGCGGCCTCGAGGTCTGCCGGGTCGTGGACGACGCAACGACGGACGCGACCCGGTTGGAGGTCGGTGTCGGGGAGCACGACCGGGAGGCGTTTCAGATGCTGCACGGTGACGTCCCGACGGTCGAGTCGCTGGCACGGGTGGTCGACTCGGTTGCCCGGCACCGGACCTCGGACGCTCCGCCACATCCGCTGAAGTCGCTCGGCGCCGAGCGGCTCATCAGGTGGCAGATCGAGCAGCAACCGTCACTGGTCGGAGCGACCCTGATCGCGCCCGCGCCGCCGCCGCTCCCACGGCCGAATCTGAAGGACCCCGTGCCCTGTGTCGCCGTCGGCATCGGTGCGAACGGCGACCAGATCGTCGTGGTGTGTTCGTCCGGTGTCGATCTCGATCTCATTCCGTACGCGGCCGACGCCCGGCTCGCGGTGAGCGGGCCGGGCGTCGGTGGGGGGCATCTCGTCGTGGCGTTGCCGTCACGGGACCGGATCGGTCTGGTCGACGAGATCGCCGACCGGTTGCGTCACTCGGTGTCGTTCGTCTCGGTCGACTGATCGTCGTCGTCGACGTCGCTCGAGGTGGCCTCGATGGCGGGCTCGGGGGCGGTGGTGTCGATCGCGATCGAACGGTTCTCGGGCTCGTCGATCGTGCCGACGCGAACCGTCAGGCGGCCGTCGAGGTGACGGGCGCTGACCTTGCCGGCATCGAGCCGGCCGCCGAGCTGGAGCGAGCGCTTCCACTCGAACGAGTCGGTTGTGGCGCCGAGCGTGAGGGTCGTGCCGGCGACGTCGACGGTGACGGCCTCGGCGGGGACACCGGGGAGATCGACGGTGAGGACGTACTCGTCGTCGTCCCATCCGCCGTCGACGACGGGGCTGGGGCTGCGCCGGGTGTCGTAGAACGAGTTCGTGAGTTGCTCGAACGCACGGTCGATCGTGCGGTCGAAGGGGTTGACGGAGCGGTGGCGTACCAGCATGGAAGTTGCCTCCTGCGAAGGGTGATGGTGGATGATCTGACAAGAACGTGTCCGATGAGGACAATGATCATTATACAGAAAACCTGAGCGATGACAACTCAAGATCACCGAGAACCGCGACGAGGTAGCCTCACGGGGCCGTGATCGATCCAGGTCTGTCCGCCCGTTTGGCCGCCGTCGCCGATGAGTTCCGCGAGCTCGAGGCACGCCTCGCCGACCCCGAGACCACGAGCGACCCCGACCAGCCTGCGGGTCGCATCGCAGCGGTACAAGGAGTTGGCGCCGCTGGTCGAGGCCCACCGCGCCCACCGCACACGGACCGGCGACCTCGAGACCGCCCGGTAGATGCTCGACGACCCCGATCCCGACGGCCGAGAGATGGCCGCCGACGAGGTCGTCGCCGCCGAGCGCGATCTCGCCGAGCTCGAGGAACGGCTGCGCGAGCTGTTGCTGCCGCGCGACCCGCATGCCGGCCGCGCGGTCATCGTCGAGATCCGGGGCGCCGAAGGCGGCGAGGAGGCGAATCTCTTCGCCAGGGACCTGCTCGAGATGTACGCGCGCTACGCGAGCTCACACGGGTGGAAGGTCGACACGCTCTCACAGGCGCCGAGCGAACTGGGAGGTATCAACCAGGTCACGTTCGTCGTACGCGGCGACGACGCCTGGCAGCACTTCAAGTTCGAGGGTGGACCGCACCGGGTGCAGCGGGTGCCGGTGACCGAGAGCCAGGGCCGCGTCCACACCTCGTCGGCCACCGTCGCGGTGCTGCCCGAGGTCGACGAGGTCGACGTCTCGATCGACGACCGCGATCTGGACATCGACGTGTACCGCTCGTCGGGCGCCGGCGGCCAGCACGTCAACACCACCGACTCGGCGGTCCGCATCACCCACGTGCCGACCGGCGTCGTCGTGACGATGCAGGACGAGCGCAGCCAGCTCCAGAACCGGGCGCGGGCGATGCAGGTGCTACGGGCTCGGCTGTACGAACTGGCCGCAGCAGCGAGCGCGACGAGGAACTCTCGGCCGAACGGCGGTCGCAGGTCGGCGGCGGCGGTCGGAGCGAGAAGATCCGCACGTACAACTTCAAGGAGAACCGGGTCACCGACCACCGGATCGGCTCCACGATCTACCGACTGTCCGACGTGCTCGCCGGCGACCTCGACCTCGTGGTCGAGCCGCTGCTGCTCGACGAGCGCGCACGGCAACTCGCCGAGTTCGAGGACTGACGTGGACGACGGGCTGACCGTCCGCGAGCTGCTGCGACAGACCGGCCGACGTACTCGGCTCGCGCGCACGAGGCGCGGTGGGTGTGCGAGGTGGCGACGGCGCTCGACGGCGCCGAGTTCGATGACGCGACTGGACGATCCCGTCACCGTGAAGATGGTCGCCCACTGCGACGCGATGGTCGCCCGCGATCGCTGCCGGCGAACCGCTGGCATACGTGCTCGGTCGTTGGTCGTTCCGGCACATCGATCTCGCCGTCGACCGCCGCGTGCTCATCCCCCGGCCCGAGACCGAGGTCGTCGCCGGTGCGGCCATCGAGCTCGCTGCGGCAGTCGACGGGCCGAGGATGATCGCCGACCTCGGCACCGGGTCCGGCGCGATCGGGTTGTCGGCGGCGACCGAACTCCCGGTGCGCGACACGACCGTCTGGCTCACCGACGTGCGCGAGGATGCGCTCGCCGTCGCCCGTGCCAACCTCGCCGGGATCGGGCGGGCCGCCGTGAACGTGCGGATCGGCATCGGCTCGTGGTTCGAGGCATTGCCGAACGACCAGTGTTTCGACGTGATCGTGAGCAACCCCCCGTACGTCGCCGTGGACTCACCGGAACTCGACGAATCGGTCAGCGATCTGGGAACCCGAGGTGGCTCTGTTCGCCGGGCACGACGGGCTCGACGCGATCCGGGCGTTGATCGCGGGTGCGCCCGGCACACCTGTGTGCCGACGGGTGGCTCGTGCTGGAGATCGGCGCCGATCAGGGGCGCGCGGTGGCGGCGATGTTCCACGACGCCGGGTACGTCGATGTCGAGATCCGCCACGACCTGACCGGCCACGACCGGATCGCGATCGGACGGGTCACGTCAGGTTGAGTCGCCCGACGCACCGGCCTCGACGAGCGCTGCGCACCGGATCCGTCCCACTCGAGTTCGCACCATGTCGGAACTTCGGTCGTGCGCTCGGCTTCCGGGCAACGCGGAGATCCGAACCGACGCGGTCGTCCCGGGTCGGAACTTCACGAGACCGCGGACGCCGACGACCGGGCCCGACGAACAACGGTGCGAGCGAATCGACGCGTCAGTAGAGGTCGTTCGACGTCGCACTACCTTCGCCACGGGTGGCGGCCAGTTCGCTCGCGTAGCCGGCGCGGAGCGCCAACGCGTCGCTCGTCACCGTGATCATCCGGAACCCCTGGTCACGGCGACGTTGCGTGAGTGCACCGGTGCTGTGGATGCCGGGCGTGACGCCGTGTCGCCCGCAGGCCGCGACGATCGTCGCGAGCGCATCGTCGAGTAGCGATTCGTCGGCGTTGCCATAGGGCTCCAGGCCGAGGCTGATCGACAGGTCGGCCGGACCGACGTAGATCGCGTCGATGCCCGGCACGGCGAGGATGTCGTCGAGGTTGGAGATCGCTTCACGGGTCTCGATCATCGGGATCACCGCCGATGGTGTCGTCGGCCCAGGCGCGTTTGTCGGGGTGGCGCTGGCCGACCATCACCGGCCCCCAACTTCGGGACCCGTTCGGTACGTAGCGGACGAGGCCGCACGACCGCCTCGGCCTGCTCACGCGTGTTCACCATCGGCACGATCACGCCGTGTGCGCCGGCGTCGAGTGTCTTGCCGATGATGCCCGGCTCGTTCCACGGCACCCGCACGATCGGTGTGCCGCCGGCGAGCTCGATCGCCTGGATCATCGACGCAGACGCGAGGTAGTCGATCACACCGTGCTGGGTGTCGATGCAGACGTAGTCGACCGGCTGGCGGGCCGCGATCTCGGCCCCCACGAACCCGGGGATGCTGAGCCAGAATCCCAGCGTCTCGTCACCGGCCGACCATTTCTCGCGAAGCGTCATGGTCGGAGTCTGTCAGGCCGGCGGCTCGACGATGGATGCCGGACGGCCGGCGAGCACGGCCAACGCGTTGTCGATCGCGTGCTCGTAGAGGCGGCGCCGGCCTGCAACCGTGGCCGAGGCGATGTGCGGCGTCACGACCACGTCGTGCCGATCGAGGAGCGCGTGACCGGCAGGGAGCGGTTCCGGGTCGGTCACGTCGAGCCCGGCTCCCTGCAGATGTCCGGCATCCAGCGCTGCCAGCAATGCATCGTGATCGACGAGTGGGCCTCGCGCACAGTTCACCAGATACGAGCCCGGCTGCATCCGTTCGAGCGCGTCGGCATCGATGATGCCGATCGTCGACGGCAGCGCCGGTGCGTGCAAGGAGACGACATCGGACATCGCCAGCAACTCGTTCAAGCCGACCAGGTCGACGCCGTCGACGGGTGATTCGGTGATGCCCGGGTCGGTGGCGATCACCCGCATGCCGAGCGCCTGCGCCGCAACGGCGACGCGACCGGCGATCCGCCCGAGACCGACCAGGCCGAGCACTCGGCCGTCGAGTTCCAGTGCCCGTCCGACCGGCTCCCCCTTCAGGCCGGCGTTGGACCGGGCCATCTGATGCGGGAGGTGCTTCGTGACCGCGAGCATCAGCGCGATCGTGTGCTCGGCCGTCGACACCATCGGCGCGAGCGGGGCGTTGCAGACGATCACGCCGGCTGCGTGGGCGTCGGCCACGTCGACGTTGTCGTAGCCGACGCCGACACGTGAGATCACCGTCAGGCTCGGTGCGAGGGCGAACTCGGCAGCGTCCCAGTGCCGAACCGCGCCGGCGATCACGGCGTCGGCACGATCGAGCCCGTCGTCGGTGCCCGACCCGACGATGGTGGCGCGATCGTCGACCAGGTCACGATAGAGGTCGGGGAAAGGATGGTCGACGAACAGCACCGGTCAGTGAGGACATGCGGCGAACGTAGCGCTCCATTCCGCCGCACGGTGATCCGGTAGCGTCTCGGAGACCATGACCGACGAGCAGCTCGCGAAGTACCGATCGAGCATCGACAACATCGATGCGGCCCTCGTGCACCTGCTCGCGGAGCGGTTCAAGATCACGCAGGACGTCGGCCGGTACAAGGCGTCGGTCGGGCTGCCGGCGGCCGATCTCGACCGCGAGGCGCAGCAGGTCGCGCGGCTCCGGGCGCTGGCCGAGGAGTCCGGTCTCGATCCGGTGTTCTCGGAGCAGTTCCTGCGGTTCATCGTCGCCGAGGTGATCCATCATCACCAGCGGATCGCGGAACACGACGACGCGCCGGCCGACTGATTCTCCAGATTGAATCGAGGTCGTGGAACGATTCGACATCGCGGTGATCGGTGGTGGCCCCGCAGGTGCCGCCACGGCCATCAGGGCCGCCCGCTCCGGTGCCCGCGTGGTGGTCGTGGAGAAGGGTCCTCACGGCCGCGACAAGGTCTGCGGCGACGGGCTGACCCCGAGAGCGGTTGCGGCGCTGCAGGAACTCGAGATCCCGATGGACGACGCCCACCGGATTGCAGGGCTGCGGATGATCGCCGGGAAGCAGGTGCGCGAGTTGCCGTGGCCCGACACCGGTCGCTTCCCGAGCCACGGAGCGGTGTGGCCGCGGCGGCGACTCGACGCCGCACTCATCGATGCCGCGGTCGAGGCCGGTGCCGATGTGCGGTTCGAGATGTCGGGCGAGCCGGTCGTCGACGGTCGATCGGGCCGAGTGACGGGCATCTCCACGCCTCACGGCGGCATCGAGGCCGATCTGGTCGTCGCCGCGACGGGCGCGCCGGGAGCGGTCGCCAGGGCGCTCGGGGCCGAGCGCGACCCGAACGAACCCTTCGGCCTGGCGATTCGTGCCTACGTCGAGAGCCCGCGCCACGACGACGAGCACCTCGAGGCGTGCCTCACGATCCGCGACCCACGCGGTACCTGGGTGCCCGGCTACGGCTGGATGTTCCCCTGCGGTGACGGCACCGTCAACATCGGGGTCGGTGCGCTGTCGACCATGAAGGGGTTCAAGGGACTCAACCTCAACCATCTGCTCGACAGCTACCGCGGCCTCGTCACCGAGACGTGGGACATCGGACCCAACCTCGAGCGACCGCGCGCCTGGCGGCTCCCGATGAGCGCGGTCAAACGGCACGGCCCGGGTTGGGTCGCCATCGGCGATGCCGCCGGCCTCGTCAACCCGATGAACGGCGAGGGGATCGACTACGGGCTCGAGTCGGGCATGCTCGCCGCCGATCTGTTCCTGGACGATCCTGCCACCGCCCCCGATCGCTACGACGAGTTGATCGGCGAGCGGTTCGACGGGTTCCTGCGGACCGGACGGCGATTCGCGTTCCTCATCGGCCATCCGTGGTTGATGCGGACGGGGCTGCGGTTCGCGGTCGGCACCCAGCAGATCGCCGACATCACCTTGCAGGTGATGGGCAACCTCGTCGACTCCGAGACGCCGGGTGCCGCCGGGTGGACGATGCGTGCGGCCGATCGCACGCTTGCCGCCGTCGACCCGGTGCTGCGCAAGACACGCGCCCGGGCCTGACGGCTGTTCCCTGCGGGCTGGAGTGCGGGGGCGGTCGATCGGTACGGTGGCGTCCCGTGGCGACTCGCACCCGGAGTTTCGGAATCGACATCGGCGGCAGCGGTATGAAGGCGGCGCCGGTCGACTTGTCCGACGGTTCGCTGGCCGCCGACCGGTTGCGGATCGACACGCCGCAGCCGGCCACACCCAAGGCCATGGCGAAGGTCGTCAGGAAGCTCGTCGCACATCATGACTGGGACGGCCCGGTCGGTGTCTGCATGCCGTCGGTCGTGACGAACGGCGTCGTGCGCAGCGCCGCCAACATCGACCCGTCCTGGCTCGACGTCGATGCCGACGCACTGTTCACCCAGGCCGTCGGACATCCCGTGTCGGTCGTCAACGACGCCGACGCCGCCGGGGTCGCCGAGATGAGGTGGGGGAGCGGACGCGGCCGCTCCGGGGTCGTGATCTGCCTGACGTTCGGTACCGGGATCGGGTCGGGCCTGTTCGTCGACGGCGTGCTCGTACCGAACACCGAGCTCGGCCACCTCGAGCTCGACGGGCCGGACATCGAGAAGCGTGCCGCAGCGAGTGCCCGCGACCGGGAGGGACTGTCGTGGGAGGAGTGGGGCGACCGGGTCGATCGGTATCTCACTCACGTGGTGATGCTGTTCTCGCCCGAGCTGATCATCCTCGGCGGAGGCGCGAGCAAGAAGCCCGAGCGATGGGTGCACCGGCTCGACCCCGGTTGCGAGATCGCGATCGCCGAGATGGCGAACAATGCCGGCATCGCCGGCGCAGCGCTGCTCGCCCCCGAGCCGGGCGCGATGCGGTCAGCTCGCGAGTGACACCGGTTTGCGTCGACCGCGAACGGCGATCACCACCAACGTGACGACGCTCAGCGGCAGCACGAAGCCGACGATCGCGATCGCCGAACTCGTTCTTGAACGGGTGATCGGCGGCGTCGATCACCAACCAGGCGAGGTAGGCGCCATAGAACGCCAGGAACATCACGCCCTCCCAACGGAGGAGCGCGTACCCGTTGGCGAACATCGGGAGGCACGCGATCGCCACGGCGATCATCACCGGGATGTCGAGCGTGAGGGCCCCGTCGGGAACCGAGATTGCCTCCGGCGACACGGCCGCCGTCAGACCGAGCACGGCGAGGATGTTGAACAGGTTCGAGCCGATCGCGTTGCCGACCGCGAGATCGCGTTGGCCGCGGACGGCAGCGAGCACCGAGGTGGCGACTTCGGGGAGCGATGTGCCGATGGCGACCACGGTGAGCCCGATCACGAGCTCGCTGACGTCGAGCGCACGGGCGATGTCGGTGGCCGCCTCGACGAGCGCCTGTGAGCCGACGACGAGCAGCACGAGACCGAGCAGGACGAACCCGATGTCGGCGAGTGCCGAACTCTCCCGGAGCCGCTCGGCGCTCAGCGCCTCGTCGTACTCGGTCGCGACCACGTCGGCCGTCGATCGCCTCGAGCTGACGACCGTCCAGGAGATGTAGGCGATCAGCAGCGCGACGAACAGCAGGCCCTCCCATCGACCGAGTCGGTTGTCGAGCCCGAGCACGAACACGAGCACGGAGAGCGCCAGCATGATCGGGACGTCGATGCGGACGATTCGTTGGGCCACCACGAGTCCGCCGCCCACGACCGCGGCGATGCCGAGCACCAGGAGGATGTTCGCGATGTTCGAGCCGACGACGTTGCCGACCGCGAGGTCGGTCTCGCCACGCCACGAGGCACCCACGCTGACCGCGAGCTCGGGGGCGCTGGTGCCGAACGCGACCACGGTCAGGCCGATCACCACCGGCGACAGGCCGGTGCGAGCCGCCAGCCTCGCCGACCCGCGGACCAACGCTTCGGCGCCGAGGACCAGCGCAGCGAGCCCGACGACGAAGAAGACGGCGGTCCAGATCGACATGGATCGCCAGTGTGGCCGTGGGTCAGGGCGAAGCGAAACGCGAGAGTCGGGCCGCGAGTTCGGTTCGATACGTGGCGGCCCGATCGAGCTTGATGTCCTCGTAGCCGCGCACCTGGTCGGGCAGGGAGGCGATGCGATGCAGCCTCGTCGAGGTTGTCGGCCGTCAGATGGGCGATCAAGGTGTCGACGGCCGCTTCGAACTCGGGAATCATCGCCCGCTCGACCTTGCGCACCTCGGCCCACCGGAACGGATCGGCCAGCGTGCCGCGGACCTGCTTCGATCGCACGAAGCGCGTGGAGCGCCGGCGCGGCGGTGCGCTTGCAGCTTCGATCTTGCGGTCCATGCCCAGCGAGCGGAGCATCGGCGGGTGCAGGTGGTAGGTGACCGTCGGTGTCGGGCCCACCGACGGCCCCGTAGCGCTCGGTGCGACTCGTCGAGCAGCGGAGTCGGCGACCTCGTACTCGTCCTTGTACGCCATCAGCTTGTGGAGATGCCGGGCGACGGCCTCGGTGAACGTCGTCGAGTCGAGCTCGCCACGCGTTGCTCGGCCCGCGCGGGCGCCGCTCGATCCGCTCGACGGAACCGCTCGGCGTACGTCTGGTCGACTGGTAGTCGACGAGGTCGTCGGCGAGTCGCTCGATGAGCTGGTCGATCGTCTCGACGGGTGGAGCCGGTGGCGACGCCGGCCGCGCCTCGACCGGCGCTGGCATCGAGTGCCCACTGCCCGACCCCAACCGGAACGCAGCGAGGTTCTGGTCGACCGCGACACCGTTGAGCGCGATCGCCTGCTCGATCGCGGCCGGGTCGATCGGGACGGCGCCGACCTGCACGGCGACGCCGAGCACGCAGGATGTTGGCCGTGGTCGTCGCCCCGAGGAGGCCGTCGGCGCGATCGCGGCGGCATCGAGGTACCGGTTGAGGTCGGCCCGCGAGACGTCGTCGAGTCGCTCGACGCAGCATCGGCCTGCTCCGGATAGCGCGACGAGTCGGGCTTGGTCACCATCTCGCCGGTCGGGCACGGCGTCGGTCGAGCCGACACGACGGTGCGGTCACGCGCGAGCGCCCGCGCAGGTTCGACGTCGCTCGCACCGACGAGCAGGTCGAACGCCAGGAAGCAGTCGACGCCGGCGATCGTTGGCGTGGTTGGACGGCGGCGGGTGTCGTCGCGGGTGATCGCGAACGTCGCTGACGACCGGCCCGGCCTTCTGCGACAGACCGGTCTGGTCGAGCCCGCGGACGTGCAGGCCGTCGAGCATCGCCGCCGTGCCGAGGATCTGGCTGACGGTGACCACGCCGGTGCCGCCGATGCCCGGTGAGCCGAACGGTGAAGTCGTCGGGGTCGACGACCGTGCGTCGGCGCCGGGAGGTCGTCGAGTGCCGGCGGCGTCGGGGTGGGCCGCGGCCGTGCCCGTCGCGTTCGGGTCGACCGTGACGGTGGCGAACGACGGACAGTCGCCCTCCAGGCACGAGAAGTCGAAGTTGCAGCTGGTCTGGTGGATCGCGCGTCTTGCGGCCGTACGGCGTGTCGATCGGCTGCACCGACAGGCAGTTGCTCGTGTCGCCGCAGTCGCCGCAGCCCTCGCAGACCCGCTCGTTGATCACGACCCGGAAGCCCGGCGTTGGCGCAGCGTGCCACGGCTCGCGCGCCCGGCGGTTCTCGGCGGCGCACGCCTGGTCGTGGATGAGCACGGTGACGCCCTTGATCCCGGCGAGCACCTGCTGTGCCTCGTCGAGGCGGCTGCGGTCCCACACGTCGACGCCCGCCGGGCACGTCGAGCGTCCGTCGACGCGGTCGGGTCGTCGCTCGTGACGATCACCCGCTGCACGCCTTCGAGCGAGCAGCATGGCGGCGATCGGTCGGGCACCGACAGCTGGCCCTGGGCATCCTGGCCGCCGGTCATCGCGACCGTGCCGTTGTAGCAGCAGTTTGTAGGTGATGTCGACGCCGGCCGCGACGGCGGCGCGAACGGCGAGCGACCCGGAGTGGAAGAACGTGCCGTCGCCGAGGTTCTGGACGAGGTGATCGCGCTCGACGAACGGCGCCATGCCGATCCACTGGGCGCCCTCGCCGCCCATGCAGGTGAGCCCGACGATGTCGCCGACGCGTTCGGGTTCCATGAACGCGACCATCGCGTGGCAGCCGATGCCGCCGCCGACGAGCGTGCCCGGCTCGACGCGGGTGCTCGCGTTGTGCGGGCAGCCCGAGCAGTAGAACGGCGCCCGGTTCACCGTCAGCGGGATCAGGTTCGCGGTCGGGCTGATGACCTCGTCGAGCGGGCGCAGCCGGTCGCCGAGTCGCCTGCCGAGAGTGAGTGGCGGAGCGCCGAGCAGGATTCGTCGACGTCGAGCGTGCCGAGTCGTACGGCACGAGCACGTGCGCCGTGCTCGTCGCGCCTGCCCGACGACCCGCGGGTCGATCGGCGCCGTCGTAGAGGGCATCGCTTGACGAGCAGCTCCGAGCGTCGGGTTCTTCTCCTCGATGACGAGGACCTCGTCGAGCCCTTCGGCGAAGTCGCGGACGTCGTGGCCGGATCGAGCGGGATCGGCATCAGCAGCTGGAGAGGCGGATGCCGGCCGAGTCGCAGCTCGTCGTCGGTCGACGAAGCCGAGCACCTGCAGCGCCTCGCGCAGCTCGTGGTAGGTGTGCCCGCACGCGGCGATGCCGATCCAGTCGTCGCCGCTGCGCACGCGTGACGCGGTTGAGCTGGTTGTCGACGCCGTACTGGCGGGCGAGCTCGGTTCGCACCTCGCTGGAACTCGCGCTCCATGTCGAGGGTGTACGGCGTGATCAGCCGTCCGTTCGGGCGGGGTTCGAACGGCCGTGCCGTCGACGTCGACGCCGGGGATGACGGGCTGCACCCGGTCGGGGTGCACGTCGATCGGTGCCGGTGCCGTCGGCGACCGCGGTGACGAGCTTGAGGCCCGACCACAGGCCGCACGACCGTGACAGCGCCACCGCGTGGCGGCTGAGGTCGAGCGCCTCCTGCGACGTCGCCGGGAAACAGGATCGGCATGTGGAGGTCGACCATGGTGGCGTCGCTCGACGACGGCAGCGTCGACGACTTGGCGGCCGGGTCGTCACCGACGACGGCGACGACGCCGCCGTGCGGCGACGTGCCGGCGAACACGGCGTGACGGATCGCGTCGCTGCTGCGGTCGAATCCCGGGGCCCTTGCCGTACCAGATGCCGAGGACGCCGTCGTACCTGGCAGTCGTCGAGCGTGATCGCGAGCTGGCTGCCCATCACCGCGGTGGCGGCGAGTTCCTCGTTGACGCCGGGTTGGACGACGATCGGGAGGTCGGGCACGGTGCGGTTGGCCCGTTCGAGTTCCTCGGTGAACGTGCCGACGGGTGAGCCCTGGTAGCCGATGACGAACGCCGCGGTGTTCAGTCCGAGACGGCGGTCGATGCGGAGTCTGGTCGATGGGCAGCCGGGCGATCGCCTGCACGCCCGACAGGAACACACGACCCTCCTCGGCCCGGTACCGGTCGGCGAGCTGGTACTCGTCGACGTCGGAGGTGTCCGAGGATTTCGCGGTGTCGGTCACGGGCTCAGTCTGCCTCATCGTGTCGGGCCCGTCACGAGCGACCCCGGCGCGGACGTTGCGGTCAGGTCGAGTGTGGTGTTCGCGCCGCACAGCACCAGGCCGACGCGGTCGCCCGCCGATCGTGGTCGCCAGGCCCCCGTCATCAGCGCGGCCAGTGGTGCAGCGGCAGCCGGCTCGACCACGATGCGCAGCCAGTTCCAGAGATGGAGGCGAGCGGCGATGACGTCCTCGTCGCCGACCAGCGCGCTGGTGGCGCCGGCGGCGCGAAGGGCCCGGAACGGTGTGTCGCCGATCCGGGTGGCGCCGAGTGCGTCGGCGGCGATGCCGGAGACCTCGACGTCGACGGGGGCGCCGTGCCGCGTCGGCGGCGCCGAAGGTGGCGGTGCCGGGCGTCTCGACCGCGACGATCTCGGTTCGGTCTCCGTACCACGCGGCGGTGCCACCGCTGAGTCCGCCGCCGCCGCAGGCCAGGAGCACCGCATCGAGGTCGGGAGCCTGCCGATCGAGCTCGCGGGCACACGTGCCCGCGCCCGCCATCACCACGTCGTCGTCGTATGCGTGGATCGCGGTCGCGTGGTGGATGTCGAGGTGTCGGCGGCTGGCGTCGAGCGCGTCGCGGTACACGTCGCCGACCTCGTGCACGATCGCCCCGTACCGGCGGAGTCTGGTGACCTTCGCCGGCGAGGCCGTGGTCGGCACGAAGATGTGCGCGTCGTGCCCGAACCGCTGAGCGGCCCAGGCGACCGCCGCGCCGTGGTTGCCACCGGAGGCCGCCACCAGGCCGCCGGCTGCGACGGGTCGGGTGGCGACGAAGTGGGTGGCTCCACGCGCCTTGAACGACCCGCTGTACTGCAGGTACTCGAGCTTCAACACGAGCGTGGCGTCCAGGCCGATCTCGCTGCCGGGCACCTCGATCGTCGGCGTCCGTCGCACGAGTGGTGCCAGGACCTCGGCGGCGCGATCGATGTCGTCGGGAGTGACCGCGGTCCCCACGTCGGCGCCCACGTCGGATTCGGTCCCGCGGCGGCTCATGCCCGACATTGTGGGTCAGGCGAGGACAAAGCACCAGTGGCCACGTGCATGTTCGTGGACGGTCGGCGGATCCCCGTGGTCGCGCTCGGGGCCGAGCAGCTTCGTGCCGGCGTGCCGGCGGATGGCAGGATGCAGCGATGATCTCCGTCGTGGGCGAGGCCCTGGTCGATCTCGTGATCGCTCCGGACGGTGCGGTCGAGGCGAAGCTCGGTGGTGCGCCGTTCAACACCGCCAGGGCGTGTGGCCGTCTCGGTGCCGACGTCCGGTTCGTGGGTGCGTTGTCGGTCGACCGGTTCGGTTCGATGCTCGCCGAACAGCTCGTGGCCGATGGCGTCGACGTGGCTCGGGCTCCCCGAGTCGACGAGCCCACGACGCTGGCGGCGGCGGAGCTCGACGCCTCGGGCGCCGCGACCTATCACTTCTACATCGAGGGCACGTCGGCTCCGCGGCTCGACGCGCTCGCCCCCGAGGCCCTCGCCGCCGACGTCGTGTTCACCGGCGGCCTGGGTCTGGTGCTCGAGCCGATGGCGTCGGCCGTCGAGTCGGCGCTCGCCGAGACGTCTGGTCGCTTCGTCATGGTCGACGTCAACTGTCGGCCCAAGATCGTGCCCGACCGCGACGTGTACGTCGGGCGGGTCGACCGCGTGCTGGCTGCAGCTGACGTCGTGAAGGTCAGCGACGAGGATCTCGAATTCCTCCGGCCCGATTCCGACCCGCTCGTCGCCGCTGCAGCCCTGCTCGACCTCGGGCCTTCCGCCGTGCTCGTGACCCGGGGAGGTGCCGGCGTGCACGTGTTGACCGGCGCCGGCTCGACGGTCGTCGCCGTCGAGCCGGTCAGCGTGGTCGACACGATCGGTGCCGGCGACTCGTTCGGTGCCGGGTTCCTCGCCTGGTGGGTCGGTGCCGGTCTCGAGCGTGAGGGTGCGGCCGACCTCGATCGACTCGTCGATGCAGTGCGCGCCGCCAACCACGTCGCCGGCGTCGTGGTCACACGACGTGGCGCCGACCCGCCCTGGCGGCACGAGTTGCCGACCGACTGGTCGAGCTGAGGCTCGGACCGGGGCCGTCAGCGGATGCCGGCGGGTGCGTAGACCTCGGGGAGGCCGGACCGGCTGAACACCACCTGCCAGAGCTGCAGGTAGTGCGATCGGAAGCCGCCGGCCGACACGAGGAGGTAGAAGTTCCACATCCGCCGGAACCGCTCGTCGTACGAGTCGGGGAGGTCGTCCCAGTGAGCGGAGACGTTGGCGTGCCAGGCCATCAGCGTGCGGTCGTAGTCGAGCCCGAAGTTGTGCCAGTCCTCCAGCGTCAACACGCCCTCGGCAGCGGTGGTGATCTGCTTGGCCGAGGGCAGATTCGAGTTGGGGAAGATGTACCGGTCCATCCAGGGGTCGGTGCGACTGTTCGTGTGGTTGCCCCCGATCGTGTGGAGCAGCGTGAGCCCGGAGTCCTCGTCGAGGCATCGACGGACGGCTTCCGCATATGCCCGGTAGTTCTTCGCGCCGACGTGTTCGAACATGCCGATCGAGTAGACCCGGTCGAACCGTTCGGTCACCTCGCGGTAGTCCTGCACCCGGATCTCGACGGGGAGGCCGGCGGTAGCCTCGCTCGCGACCTGCGCCTGCTCCCGCGAGACGGTGATGCCGACCACGTCGACCCCCGCCCGCTCGGCGAGGTGCTTGGCTGCGCCGCCCCAACCGCACCCGATGTCGAGCACCCGCATCCCGGGCTCGAGCATCAGCTTGTTGCGGACGAGTTCGAGCTTCGCCTCCTGCGCCGCGTCGAGATCCGCCGCGCAGCGCCAATAGGCGCAGCTGTAGATCATCGAGGGGCCGAGCATGTACCCGTAGAGGTCGTTGCCGATGTCGTAGTGGCGGCGCCCGACCTCGTACGAGCGGTCGCCCTTCTGGAGGTTGCGGAGCTTGGCTTCGGCGATGCGCACCGCGGTCATCGGTGAGACGAGACGGTTCGCGATCTGCGACCCGTGTGCGCGGTCGACCATCTGGTCGATCGCATCACAGTCCCACCAGCCGTCCACGTACGCCTCGCCGAGCCCGAGTGTGCCGTGAGCGAGCACACGCTGGAACAGGCGATCGTCGTGCACGCGGACGTCCCAGGGCCGATCACCGTCGATCCGGATGTCGGCCGGCTCCACCAGTCGTTCGAAGTACCGTCGCAGCCGAGACATCGACGCCATGGTATTCGAGTTGCCGACTCGGTCCGAACGAGCCGGCCGATCGGCGTGATCAATGGCGACGGGCCGCCGTACGGATCAGGCGTGACTCGGGTGCCCGGGGCGCTGGGACTGCCTCAGCCGTATCGCTCGACGAGCGCGTCGCCGATCGAGGCCAGGTGGTCTCGCACACCGGGAGGTCCGATCACGTCGAGCCATTCGACGAGCCCGGCGAGCTCGCCGGCGAGCGCGTACTCGTTGTGGCCGCGGATCACGACGTCGATGTGGCCGTCGGTCGTGGAACCTCCCACCTCGAGCCGACCGCCGAGCACCATCCGGAGCAGGCCGATCCCGTCGGGCGAGCACACTGCCCGGATCTCGAGAGGCGTTCGCCTGCGGTCGACCTCGTCGGCGATCTCGCGCCAACTCTCGGCAAGGTCGAAGTCCTCGGGTCGGTGTACGGGATGGTCGGTCGGGTCGACGGACGACACCCGGTCGATCCGGAAGGTCCGCCGGCCGGCGTCGGTGTCGCAGACGACGTACCACGTCGCGCCCTTGGCGACGATGCCCAGCGGGTGGACGGTTCTCTCGGTTTCGGCGCCGTCGCGATCGACGTAGCCGAGGCGCACCTGGACGCCGCGGATCACGGCGTCCTGGAGCTCGTCGAGGAAGCGGGGTGGTCGAGGCTCGACCCGACTCGACCCCCACTGCTGCGGGTCGACGACCAACGACGACGCGGCTGCTTCGGCCTGCACCCGGAAGGGCTCCGGCAGCGCCTGGACCAGCTTGCGCAGCGCGGCTTTCACGGCCGGGGTCGCAGCCGAGGCGGGACCGGCGACCAGGAACAGGGCGCGGGCCTCGCCCGCGGTCAACCCGGACAGGTCGGTGCGGGCGCCGCCCACGAGGCGCCAGCCGCCGCCTCGGCCCTGCATGGAGTACACGGGCACCCCGGCCATGGCCAGGGCGTCGAGGTCGCGGCGGGCGGTGCGCGTCGGAGACCTCCAGCTCTCGGGCGACCTCTGCTGCGGTCACCTGCTCGCGCTGTTGGAGCAAGAGGAGGATGGCCACCAGCCGGTCGGTTCGCACCCCGACGACACTTTCACATCAAACCGGTCATGAGGTGACCGGTTTCGGTTGGAAGATGGCGACATGACATCAGCGACGAAGCTCACCGACAAGCTCGACCACCCACGACCGCATCGACCCACGGCCGATTCTCGACCGTGCGATCGCCACCGGCGGGTCCGTCATCGCTCGCGTCCGGCCCGACCAGCTCACCGCCCCGACGCCGTGCTCCGAGATGGACGTGCGCGCCATGCTCGGGCACCTCGTCGCCGTGCTCGACCGCATCGCCGCGCTCGGACAGGGCGACGACCCCTTTGCCGTCACCGAGACCCCCGCACCCGACGACGGCTGGTCTGACGCCTGGACGACATCGGCCCGCCGCGCCGCGGACGCGTGGCGCGACGATGCCGTGCTCGAACAGCCCATGGCGCTGCCGTGGATCCAGGGCAGCGGCGCCGACGTCCTGGCGTCCTACTTCTCCGAACTGACCGTTCACACGTGGGACCTCGCGATCGCGACCGGACAGCAACCCGACTGGGACGACACCGTCGTCACCGCGGCGCTCGCCGCGCGCGACTTCCTCCCCGCCGAGAACCGCCGCGCGCTCTTCGAGGAGATCTCCACCGCGATGGGCCTCGACGAGGTCGCGATCCCGTTCGCCGAGGCGAGTCCCCATCCCCGACGACGCCCCTGCCATCGACCGCCTCGTCGCCTGGAACGGCCGAGATCCCAGCCGCTGACCTGAAGTCGCCGGACGAGGTCGTTCAGACGAGGTAGTGGCGAACGGCCAGGCGTTCGGCGCTGTCGTCGCCGGGCACGGGGAGCTGGCACGCCACGCGCAGACCCGGCCACTCGACCGGGGCGAGCTGCTGGTACTCGAACGTGAGGAGGCCGGCTCCCGGGTGCCGGAACCGGCGGATACGGGTCTCGAACTGAGCGACGTCGTGCTCGGGCCACCACTCGGCGAACTCGGCCGACTCGGCAACGAGCTTGCCGACGAGCTCGGCGAAGTGCTCGTCGCCCCGGAGTGCCGCAGCGCCCGCTCGGAACTCGGCGAGTGCCTGGCGGGCGTGGATGTCCCAGTCGACGATCAGCTCGCGGATCGACGGGTCGGCGAACAGCACCCAGAGCAGGTTGCGTTCGACGCCGTCGAGTTCGAGGATGCGCGGATACAGGCGGACCTGCGCCTGGTTCCACGCCAGGAACTCCCAGCGTGGGCCGAGCACCGCGGCGGGTGCCGGCTCCATGGACTCGATCAGGCGCACGAGCGCGCTCGGCGCCTCCTGCGGCGCGTCGACGGGCGCCGAGATCGGCTCGGCGAGATCGAGCAGGTGCTCGATGCCGGCCTCGTCGAGGCGGAGTGCACGACCGATCGACGACAGTACGTCGGGAGATGCGTTGATGCGCCGACCCTGTTCCAGCCACGTGTACCAGGTGATCGAGACGCCGGCGAGCATCGCCACCTCCTCGCGGCGCAGCCCGGGGATGCGTCGTGGACCGCTGCCGCGCGGCAGCCCGACCTGTTCGGGGGACACCGCATCGCGGCGGGCCCGCAGGAATTCGGCCAGTTCGGCGCGATGGTCCATCCGCGCCAGTCGACCACAAACGCCGCCCGGGAGCCAGGTGTCCCTGCCACCACCGCCCCCTGACGGTTCGGGTACGACCCGAACCGTCAGGGGCCGGTGTACCGGCGGCAGGGCTGGCCGCGGAGGGCGTCGCAGTCGGGGTACTCGTCGGGGGCGTCGACGCCGGTGACCACGGGGAGCACGAGCGACGACGGGAAGAGATCGTCGTGGGCGATCGTGACCTCCTCTCCAGCCGAGATCGTGTCGAACTCCCAGACGGGCCGGTTTCCGCCCGGTGCATCGATCGCCAGCCGGATCCGGCTGGCGGGTCGGAACACGTGGGCGAACGGGAACAACTCGACCCGCACGAGATCGAAGACGGCCTCGGGGAGCGGGGCGGCGTCCGATTCGCGATGGCTGTGGACCGGCCGGAGTTCGGTCGACGCATCCTCGTCGAGCGCTCGTTGCGATGCGCGCAACCAGCCGCTCTGGACGTAGAGCTCCTGCCCGTCGGGCCGGATCTCGGAGATCGTGACCTCGACGTCGGTGTCGCCGAGATTCGACTGCATCCACAGGTCGACCGACCCCGACCCGACGACGGTGGTCTCCTCGGCGAGTGGTGCGGTGGCGAAGGCCAGGAACGTTCCGGCGCCACCCTCCTGCCAGTCGTACGTCACGTCGACGGACCAGATCCCGCCCGACGAGCCCTCGTACCAGGTCGGGGGTACCGCGTCGGGCAGTGCGAGATAGCTCGACGGCGGGTCGATCTCGATGGGTGCATCCGCGAGCGTTCCGGTCACGCCGTTGAGGAACCACCGACGGGCTGCGGCTTCGGGAACGGGCCACGCCTCGAACGCCGCCTCGAACCGGGGGAGCGGTGTCCGTGGGCCGAAGCCGTCGGCCGCTCCCTCCTCGAACAACACTCGCACCGGGGGCTCGGCCTCGAACGCGGCCAGCGCGTCGGCGTGGCTCATCCCGGCGAACCGGTCGTCGGCGGGCAGCGCGATGTCGGACGTGCCGAACAACTGCTGTGAGAGCAACGGGGCGACACTGCGGGCCACGGCGAGGGACGGCGTCCGCTCGGCAACGTACAGATCGAGGAACTCCACCAGGCGGGGGAACACGGCCGGTCCGATCGACTCGGTGTGGAGACCGTTCATCACGGTGGCGTAGAAGTGATCGGTTCCCGTGAAGTTCTCGAACATGGTGGGGAAGTGGCCGCCGGTCTGCTCGTCCTGCCAGGCCCCGGCGACGAACGTCGGCACCTGGATGCGGTCCACGAACAGCCGTGGTGACAGCTCGGCGGCCACCTCGTCGGTCCAGAACTCGTTCGCGGTGATCTCGTCCAGCAGGTCGGGGTTCTGGAGCCGCAGATCCTGGTTGGCATCGCACACCTCGTCGCCGGCTGCGATCCGGTCGGCGGCCCACTGCTGGCCCTCGGGCTTGGCTTCGCGGAGCCGCTCCTCGGTCCAGGGCACGGCGAAGCCGGTGTTGAGGATGCCGCCGGGATACAACGTCGAGATCGCACTGTCGGCGAGCACGCTGAACGGTGTGATCGCCGCGAGGTTCGGCGGCTGTGTCTGACCGACGAAGAGCTGGCTGATACCGGGATACGACACGCCGACCATGCCCACCCGATCGCCCTGCACCCATGGCTGGGCGGCAACGGTCTCGATCGCGTCGTACCCGTCGAGACTCTGGGTGTACTCGAAGTAGCGGAACGAGCCGCCGCTGCAACCCGTGCCACGGATGTTCACGCCGACGTACGCGTAGCCCAGCGCCGTGAAGACGTCGGAGAAGCCGCTCGACTCCGGGTCGCTGGGGGTGTAGCCGGAATACTCCACCACGGTCGGGTACGGGCCGTCCTCGGGCGCACCGGGCAGCCAGACGCCGGCCGAGAGCGTCGTGCCGTCCCGGGTGGTGATGTAGCCGAGCCCGTCGGTCGGGAGTCGTTGCTCGGCGTAGAAGGCGGGCTGCGGGTGCTCGTCGCGGGCCAGCGTGGCGACGGGCTCGCTGCGCTCGAGCTCGTCACCGACGGTGTAGGTGCCGCCGCCGCTCAGTTCGCGGAAGATCAGCGCGCTGCGTTCGTCGACCGAGCCGGCCGCGACCTCGATGCCGGCGTCGTCGAACACGGCGAGTGCACGTCCGGGGTCGGCGTCGGTGATCGTGAGTCGCTCGGTGCCGGGCGTCACCACGAAGTCGGCCGGTGCGAACGACTCGATCGTGGTCGGCGGCTCCGTCGACGCGGGCGCCGGCTCGTCCGGGGCGTTCGTCGTCGGTGGCGTCGTGACCTCGGTCGTGGCCGGTCGTCGCTCGTCGTCGGTCGCAGTCGTGGATGTGGTCCTCGATGCGTCGTCGTCGCCGGAGCACGCGGCGAGTGCGAGCGCGGCGACGAGGAGGAGTCCGGTGGCGCGAGGGGTCATGCGCCCATGTTGTCAGGAGCAGCAGTGTCTCGGTCGGTCGGCTCGGCGTGCTTCAGGAGCGGTCGTGGTCGCCGGTCATGCCGTCGACCAGTTCGCGCATGATGTCCATGTGTCCGGCGTGGCGGGCGAGCTCCTCGACCATGTGGATCATGACCCACCGCATCGAGACCTGGTCCCCGAACCAGGCGGTGCCCGTCGTGTCGAGGTCGATCTCGGCGACGGCGTCGTCGGCGGCGTCGCGGGCTCGAGCCCAGAACGCGAGCACGTCGTCGGTCGACTCGTCGGGTGCGACCCGGAAGTCGGCGTTCTCGTCGTCGAGGTCGAACCCGAGCGGCTCGTGCGGCCGGTCGAACGTCGCGCAGAACCAGCCGTACTCCACCGACGCGAGGTGCTTGACGAGCCCGATCGGTGTCATGCCGGACGGCAACGTCGACGTGCGGAGCTGCTCGTCGGTCAACCCGTCCAACTTCCAGAGGATTGCATCGCGATGACGTTCGAGCGCGGCGAGCAGGCTCTCCTGCTCGTCGCCGAGGAGTGGAACGATCCGGGCCATCACCCGACGGTACCCCCGCTCGTTTCCGCGGGCCGCGGTGGGTCTACGGTGACGGCGTGGCCGACCTCGATGTGCTCCTGTCCGATCTCCGACTCCTGGTCGACGTCGAATCCCCGTCGCTCGAGGTCGAGGCACTGTCGAAGTCGGCGGCCGTGCTGGCGAGTCTCATGCACGAGCGCACTGGTCGCCGGGCGACCGTCGTCGACGGCCCGGTCGGCCCGCACGTCCACTGGTCGGGCGGCGGCGAACCGAAGGTGCTCATCCTGGGACATCACGACACCGTGTTCCCGATGGGCACCGTCGCACAGCGCCCGTTCAGCGTCGTCGACGGTCGGGCCCTGGGCCCGGGCGTGTTCGACATGAAGGCGGGCATCGTGCAGGCGCTGCATGCCGTTGCCGCGCTCGACGATCCGAGTGGCGTCGAGATGCTCTTCACCGCCGACGAGGAGGTCGGCTCGGGCTCGTCGCGGGAGCTGTTGGAGGAGCGGGCGCAGGCATGCGGCAACGTGCTCGTGCTCGAGCCGAGCGCCGACGGCGGCGCAGTCAAGACCGGTCGGAAGGGGTGCGGCACGTTCGAGGTGGTCGTGGGTGGTCGGGCCTCGCACGCCGGACTCGAACCCGAAGCGGGCGTCAACTCCCTGATCGAGGCGTCGCATCAGGTCTTGCACATCGCGACGATCGGTGACGCCGCTGCGGGCACGACGGTGACGCCGACCGTGGCCCAGGCCGGAACCGCCGACAACGTCGTGCCGGCGGAGACCCGCATCCGCGTCGACTGTCGAGTCACGAGCACAGCGGAGAAGGATCGTGTCGAGGCGGCGATGGCCGGACTGTCGCCCGTCGACCCCGAGGCGTCCGTCACCGTGCACGGTTCGATGAATCGCCCACCGATGCCCGAATCCTCCTCCGCCACCCTGCTGCCGCTCGCCGAGGCGGCCATGCCGGGGGTCCTCGGTGTCGCAGTCGGCGGCGGGAGCGACGGCAACTTCACCGCCGCCCTCGGCATCCCGACGCTCGACGGTCTCGGCGCGGTCGGCGGCGGCGCCCACGCCGATCACGAGCACGTGTTCGTCGACACCATGGTCGGCCGCGTCGACCTGGTCGAGGGCATCCTCCGAGGGCTGTTGTGAGCGAGGTCGCCGTCCGCGACGACCTCGCCGAGGCCCATCGGCTCGCGTGGGAGCACGTGGCGTCACCGGGGAGCTGGTGGACGGGTGCACAACGCGTGGAACTGGGCGGCACCGTGCTGCTCTCGATCGCCGACGACGACCCCCTCCCTCCGTGGGTGGGCGCGTCCACGAGCGATTGTCTGCCGGCCGAACGCGTGGCACCTGATGCCGCCCACGACGCGGCCTATCGGATCGCACGGCACGCCGGCACGATGACCGAAGACGTCTTCCGTCGGTTCGCGGACGAACTGGGCGAGCTGCCCTACGTGGAGCTGTGCGCGGTCGTGTCGGCGGTGGCGGCCGTGGCGCACTTCCGGCGCAACGTCGGCCTGGACATCCCGCCGTTCCCCGCTCCGATCGACGGCGAACCGACCGGTGAGCGGCCGCACGAGCTGGCCGACGCCGAGCTGAACTGGGTGCCGGTGGCAGCGCCGGCGGATGAGACCGCCGCTGTCGTGCAGGCCTACACGGGCGTCCCCGGCGAGATGACCAACACGTGGCGTTTGTCGGACGCGCAGTACATGCCGGGCCACGAGATGATCCATCCCGACTGGATGCGACGCGCCGGCGGACTGACGCGTCCCCAGGTCGAGCTGGTCGCCGCCCGGGTGTCACAGCTCCGCGAGTGCTTCTATTGAACGACCGCCCACAGCAGCATGCTCAGTTGGAGCAGCAACGACATCGGCGATCCGGCCGACCTGGTCGCAGTGGCGAACGGCGCCGACGGGACGGGCATCGAACACGGCGACGAGCTGCTTCGGTTCGCCACGCAGTGTGCCGAACGTGACGACGAGGCGCTGGCAGCCGCGCGGGCAGCACTGACGGCCGTGACCGACGAGGCGTTCATGGTCGACGCCGCCGCGGTGGCAGCCAACTTCGAGATGATGACCCGCCTCGCCGACTCGACCGGCGCTCGCATGCCGAGCGAGGTACTCGAAGCGAGAGCGAGCCTGATCGGCGCCATGGGTGTCGCCGAACTCACCTCGCGCCGCTAGAGCCCGCCAGGCGCGCACATACCGCCGGATCCAGGACGGGTGCAGGCCGTCGTGGCGTCATGAACATCGAGCACTGCACTCGGGCAGCCGTGCTGTGTCGCCTGGTCCTGTTGCGTTGTGATTCTGCGTGTCGAAGCGTGCGGGCGAGCCACTGGTGTGCATCGGCTCGTCAGCCGTCGTGACGACCGCCAAACCCTGCGCTGCGGACGTTGCTCGGGCTCGCCGATGCGGCTAGCGCAGTCTTGCGTCCGCAAGCGCCGCAACGTGCTCCACTCAGGTCGTCATGAGCCAGGCGTCGCGCAGTCTGACCTTTGCGCCGAGACGGAGGAGTGCCCCACGATAGACGCGTGCGGCGGCGCGCATCACGAGGTACGAGAAGACGACGACCAGCACCACGGCAAGGATCAGTTGCCAGAGCGGCACCGACCCGAGCGCGACGCGGGTGGGCATCACCATGGGCGACCACAGGGGCACGAGGGAGGCGACCACGACAGCAATCGAGTCGGGCTGCCCCTGGGCGAACTGTCCGAGGAGGAAGCCGGGCACCATCACGATGACGGGAAGGATCAATGTGCTCTGGAGATCTTCTTGACGTGACACGGTGGCGCCGAGCGCGGCGTAGATCACGGCGTACATCGTGTATCCGAGCAGGAACCACATGATGACGCTGAAGAAGATCTCGCCGCCGAGGCGAGATGCCGAGATGTCGGCCACGTCGGCCAGGCTGAGGGCGAACCACGCCGATCCAGCCAGTACAACCACTTGGACGAGTCCGAGCGCCCCGATGCCGGCGACCTTGCCGATCAGGAGTTGGGCGGGTTCGACTCGTGACAGCACGACTTCAACCACTCGGTTCTGCTTCTCCTCCATCACGCCGAGCGCCACGAACTGACCGAAGATCAGGATCGACATGTACAGGAGGGTGACGGCGATGAGCGCGCCGATGCGTCGTGGTTCTGCTTCGGGGTTCGGCGGCGACAGGATCCTGGGCTCGAGTTCGGGTGGCGTGAGCGCTGCTGCGAGCTCCGTTTCGGAGATGCCCAACTGTTGGGCGACCTCACCGAATCGCACGGATGCCGCAGCACCAGCGATCACCGACTGGACGACCGCCGACTCCTCGTCGAGCCACACGATCGTCGAGCCGGTGTAGACCGCGTCCACGGCACCGGAGCGGAGGCCCTCCGTCGCACCATCGAGCGTCGGGTAGGAAACGGTCTCGATCGACACGTCGACCGCTGCGCTCTGTTGTCGGATCGCCTCTTCGCTGCCGTTGGGAACCGCTGCCGTGAGACCCACGCGAATTGGCTCGGCGTCACTGGAGATCGCTGAGAGGACGGGACCGAGGGCCAGGATCAGAACGGCGGTCACCAGGAGCATGACCTGGAATCCGCGACTCTTGGCCCGTTGGAGGAATTCGCGTCGGGTGATCTCCCAGGTCTGGCGAAGAGGACTCATCGCGTGACCGCCTCCCGGAACAGGTCCGACAGACTCGGGAGGCTGAACGAGAACCGATCGACGTGTCCGGCGTTCTGGGCTTCGGCGAGGAGTTGCTCGAGTTCGACATCGCGGTCGACCACACACCGCCCACTGTCACCAGCTGGGCCGATGGCACGCGATCGCGTTGGCGCCCAGTGTTTGCCGTCCACCATCACGTCGAGGCGTCGCGATCGAGCGCTGGCCCGCAGCCCCGCGAGGTCGCCGGTGAGCACGATCTTCCCGCGGTCGATGATCGCAACGTCTTGACACAGGTCTTCCACCAGGTCCAGCTGATGACTGGAGAACACGACAGCAACCCCTCGGTCGGCGACCTCACGAAGCACGAGTGCCAACGCATCGATCCCGAGCGGATCGAGCCCGGCGAACGGCTCGTCGAGCACGAGCAGTGCGGGGTCATGGACGAGCGTGACCGCGAGCTGCAGGCGCTGCTGATTGCCATGTGACAGCTCTTCAACCTTGGCTCGACCGCGCGCCGCAAGGCCGAAACGTCCGAGCCACCGGTCAGCCGCGGTCTCGGCGTCGTGGCTGTTGGCTCCGCTGAGACGAGCGAAGTAGGCGAGCTGCTCGCGTACCCGCATCTTCGGGTACAGGCCCCGCTCCTCAGGCATGTACCCGAACCGAGTCCGATCGCTGGATGTGACCGGCCGGGCATCCCACTCGATCGATCCCGCGTCCGGGTCGGTGAGACCGAAGACGCACCGCATGGCGGTCGTCTTGCCGGCGCCGTTCGGGCCGAGAAACCCCAAGATGCGCGCCCGCTCCACCTCGAACGTGGCGCCGTCGAGGGCGATCACGTCGCCGTAACGCTTCGAAACGTCGTCGAACACCAGCACGGAAGCGCCCTCCAGCTCGATCCTGTCATCCTCTGCCGTCGGCGAGAAGAGACCATCGGCCCATCAGCGATGACGCGTCACGGTGGCTTGGGGACACTCCACACCGCCGCTCAACGCTCCGGCGCGCTCACGTTGCGATTCACTCCAGCGCGTGTCCCGACACCCGTGATATTCGTGACACCGCAATCGGGCCACGCCTGGACGTTGGCGAGGATCGTCGCCCGTGAGACGTCGAGAGTCGAATGGCGAACCGTCAACACGCCGCCGCTGGAGCGACAGCTCGAAGAGCTCGATGATCTCGATGATCGGCGACCGGGAGATCATCGAGTGGTCCCGACGGGTCGTCCACCCTGAGTCAGTCGGTCGTGGGCACGAACTCGACAGGAAGCCTGTTGCGGTCGTCGTTCCACGACACGTCTCGGAATGACCAGTACCGCCGACGCCGCCACCGACCACAGTCGACTGTCGCATCACGACACGGCCGCCGGCGTTGAGCCCGACGATGTTGCTCGAGGTGACGCCGATCAACGTCGACGCCTCGATCTCCAACTCCAGAGCCCGGAGATTGGCGGCGATCGGTCGCTTCGTCACGTCGATCAACGTGTGGCGGACCTTCAAAGTGCCCGTCCCGTCGCTGCAACACGAGAAGATGCCGAGGGCCACGCCCTCAATGGTCGAGTACTCGACCGTCAGGTCGCCGCCATCCATCCCGATCAACTCGACCGACGAACCGGCGAGCGACCTCAGTTCGCTGCCTCGGACCGTCACGTCACCTGTGGTGCGGATGGCAAACGCGTTGACCGTCGTGGTCACCGCGAACTCGCTGTCGACAACCACGTGCGGGCCATTGTCGAGATCGATCCCGGTGCCGTTGTTGACGAGGAACCTCAACGACTCGACACGCATGGAGTCCTCGGACGCGACGAGCTGGGCCTGATCGACACCCGAGACCTCCAGGTCCCGCAGCTCGCCAATCCCGAACTCCAGGATTGGGGCCACTGGAGAACGGTGAGTTCGTCTTCTCGATCTTGATCGCCTGTATTCCGGACCCGCTCACCGTCACGCGGTCCGGAATGATGACACCACTGTCCGGTTCGAACAGTCCCGGTTCGAGGAACACCGTCCATGGATCATCCGCATTTGGTGCGTTGCTCGCGACCTCGACGATCGCTGCCCGAAACGCATCACCCTTCGCCACCGATGTCCCGCCGCCGTTCACCACGATCGTGCGATCGAACAGATCCGAACCGTCGGCGCCGGCTGAACCCTGGGGTCCGGGGAGCCGACCCTCCGGTCGAGCGGACCTGCGCAGGCGAGCTACGGGGTGATGACGAGTTTGCCGGCGGCCTTGCGGTCGATGAGCGCCCGAAGCGCCTCGCCAGCCTGCTCCAGCGGGTAGCGACCGGAGACGTGTGGCTCGAGCTGACCGGAGCCGACCCACGACATCAGCTGATCGCTGATCGCCTGGTTCTTCTCGGGCTCGCGGGCGGTCATCGCGCCGTAGAACACGCCGACGATCTGGCAGCTCTTCAGGAGTGCCAGGTTGAGCGGGATCGACGGGATGCCGGCGGTGAACCCGATGACCAGGAATCGGCCCTCCCACGCGATCGCACGCAGCGCCTGCTCGGCCTTGTCTCCGCCGACGCAGTCGTAGACGACGTTCACGCCGATGCCGTCGGTCAACTCCTTGGCGCGCTCCTTCAGGTTCTCCGTCGAGTAATTGATCGTCTCGTCGGCCCCTCGGGCTCGGCACAGGTCGAGCTTCTCCTCGGATGAGGCCGCGGCGATCACCCGCGCGCCCATCAACTTGCCGATCTCCACCGCCGACAGTCCGACGGCGCCACCGGCGCCGGTGACCAGCATCGTCTCGCCCGCCTGGAGGTCGGCGCGGTACCGGAGGCCGTAGAGCGTCGTGCCGTAGGCGTAGTTGAGGCCCGTGACCACGTCGAAGGCCACATCGTCGGGGAGCTTCCGGGCGGTGGCTGCCGGGATCACCATGCGCTCGGCGTAGGCGCCGGTCGTGTTCAGGCCGCCGACCGCTCGGTCGCCGACCGACCACCCCTCGACGCCGTCGCCCAGACCGACGACGACGCCGGCGCCCTCGCCGCCGGGGATGTACGGCAGCCCGGTCTTGAACTGGTACCTGTCCTCCAGCATCAAGGTGTCGGGGAACACGACCGAGGCCGCTTTCACCTCGATCAACAGTTGCCCGGCCTCGGGCACGGGTTCGTCGACGTCCTCGACCACGAGGTTCTCCGGCGGGCCGAACTCCTTGCACACGACTGCTCTCATGGCGGCCGAGAGTAGACGGGCGTGTCCGGAACCGCCGGGTCGACCGTGGCGTCGGTGGTCAACGCCCGGTGTCGTCGGCGCGGTGGTCGCCGATGGCTGTGAGTTCGACCGCGACCTCGTAGATCGCCCATGAGCGGTACTCGTAGGTGACGTCGTGCCGCTCGCAGAACTCCTGGAAGGCACGGAACTCGTGTTGCCGCCAGTTGGGGTAGTTGAAGTACTCGTTGAACACGATGATCGACCCGGGCCGCAGGCGGGGCGCCAGACCCTCGAGCACGGTCACGGCGGAGCTGTAGATGTCGGAATCGATGTGGACGAACGCGGCGACGCCGTCGTGGTCGTCGAGGAACCGCGGCAGGGTGTCCTGGAACCATCCGACGACGAGCTCGACGTTGGGCTCGACCGCCGGGAGACCCTCGCCGCCGAAGGCGCCCCGGTCGAGCGACCATCCCGACCACGCTTCGGGCAGCCCCTCGAACGAGTCGAAGCCCCAGATCTTCCGCCCACGGTTCGTGCGAGCGAGCAGGTTGATCGTCAGACCGGTCCGCACGCCGAACTCGAGGTACAGGCCCTCGAGTTTCGCCAGGCGCGACGCGTGTCGGAGGACGGCGTCCGCGTCTCGGCGCACCAACGCATCGGGCATGTGCTCGACGATGTAGTCGACCGTGTCGTCGTGGGCTCGCTGCTGCAGCGTGTTGTTCGGGTGCCAGCGGTTCGAGTAGTACCACCGGCCGTGGTAGGAGGTGCTGGCGGTGGCCACCACCCAGTCGACGACGCGGCGCGCTGTCGGCTTGGCGACCCCGAGCGCACGCGCCGTGACCTTCGCTCGGGTGCCGCTCAGCCGTGACACCTGCCGCTGTCCGTTCCGCTGTGCGTCGCACCCGTCGAGCGGGTCCGACGATGACCGCTGCTCATCGCGCGTCGTCCTCGCCGCCATCGCCCGTCGAGTCGGTCGAGTCGGTCGAGTCGGCGCCGATTTCGAACACGCTGTCGCTGTCGAGCGTACCGACGCGGCGGTACACATCGAGCTTCGTGCGGCTGTCGGTGATGTCGAGGTTGCGCATCGTGAGCTGGCCGATGCGGTCGAGCGGGCCGAACGCCTGGTCCTCGACCCGCTCCATCGACAGCCGGTCGGGTTCGTAGGTGAAGTTCTCGCCGGTCGTGTCGAGGATCGAGTAGTCGTCGCCCCGCCGCAGGCGGAGCGTGACCTCGCCGGTGATCGCCGAGCCGATCCATCGCAGCAATGGCTCACGCAGCATCAGCGACTGCGGGTCGAACCAGCGGCCCTCGTAGAGCAGCCGGCCGAGGCGGCGCCCCATCGTGTGGTAGTTCTCGATCGTGTTCTCGTTGTGGATCGCCGTGACGAGCCGTTCGTAGGCGATGTGCAACAGCGCGAGCGCCGGGCCCTCGTAGATGCCGCGCGACTTGGCCTCGATGATGCGGTTCTCGATCTGATCGCTCATGCCGAGCCCGTGCCGGCCACCGATCGCGTTCGCCTCGAGCACGAGCTCGACCTGCGAGTCGAACGTCGAACCGTCGATCGCGACGGGCCACCCCTCCTCGAAGCGAATCGTGACGTCTTCGGGTTCGATCTCGATCGCCGGGTCCCAATGGGCGACGCCCATGATCGGCCGCACGATCTCCATGCCCGTGGAGAGCTCTTCGAGCGCCTTGGCCTCGTGCGTCGCGCCCCAGATGTTCGCGTCGGTCGAGTACGCCTTCTCGACCGAGTCGCGGTACGGCAGGTCACGCTCCTGCAGGAACTCGCTCATCCCGGTCCGACCGCCGAGCTCGTCGACGAACGCCGGGTCGAGCCACGGCTTGTAGATCTTCAGGTTCGGGTTGACCATCAGCCCGTAGCGGTAGAAACGCTCGATGTCGTTGCCCTTGTACGTGGAGCCGTCGCCCCAGACGTCGACGCCGTCCTCCTTCATCGCCCTGACGAGCAGCGTGCCGGTCACCGCGCGGCCGAGCGGCGTCGTGTTGAAGTACGTCTTGCCGGCGGTGCGGATGTGGAACGCGCCGCACTGGAGCGCCATCAGGCCCTCGCGGACGAGCTCCTCTCGGCAGTCGACCAGCCGAGCCTCCTCGGCGCCGTACTGCTTCGCCCGGCCCGGTACGCCGGAGAGATCGGGCTCGTCGTACTGCCCGAGATCGGCGGTGTAGGCGTAGGGGACGGCGCCGCGCTCGCGCATCCAGGCGACGGCGGCCGACGTGTCGAGCCCTCCCGAGAACGCGATTCCGACCCGATCGCCGACGGGGAGCGACATGAGCACCTTCGACATGGCGCCCGAACCTATCGGGTCACGGATCGCCCGACGTCAGCTGGGATCGGCCCGGCGATAGACGCCGCTGAACGAGGCGATCGACACCGCACCGGCGGCACCGGCGATCGCGAGCTCGACGACGGCCAACGACGTGACCCGGCCGAGGTCGGCGGCGCCGACCGCACCGAGCAGCGCCGAGGCGCCGAGGCCCATCCAGGGGATCCAACGCATCTGGTTGATCGTCGCCAGCAGCACGAGGACCGGCGGGACGAAGGGCGCGAACTGGATGTACCTCGGCTGGGGCTCGGCGCGCGGTCCGAGCCACCACGTCGACAGACCGAGCTGCACGCTCGCGTTCCAGACGGCAGCGAGCCCGACGACGACGCCGATCCACGTCGCCGCGGTGATCGCACGCCAACCGACCGACAGCTCGCCTCGGCGCGGTGGTCGGGTGCGGCCGGACGTCGTGCTCGCCGGGTGGGGCGGCAGTGACGTGCCGAGTGATGTCGTGGACGGCAACGGCGGTGGTGGGGGCCGTTGACCGGGTCGTCGACAGCCGGTTCGGGTGGCTCCGCGGGGTCCGGCACGCACCGAACTCTAGGAGCAATCGCCGGGGCGAACGGCGCCGCATCGGGCACGCAGCACGTGCTACCCTCGCCGGGGTGAACGCGCCACAGGAGGTCTTCGAGAAGCTGTCGGTGTTCTATCCGATGTGGAACGAAGAGGACTACATCGAGCGCGCGCTCGACGTTCGGGCGGCGCGCGTGCGAGGGTCTGATCGAGGCCGGTGACATCCGCGACTACGAGCTGATCGTGATCGACGACAAGTCGACCGACCGGACCGGGGAGATCGCCGATCGCCTGGCGGCCGCCGACCCGCACATCCGTGTGATCCATCACGAACGCAACCGCAAGCTCGGCGGATCGATGAAGACCGGTTTCGCCGCGGCCACGGGCGATCTGGTGCTGTACACCGACGCCGACCTGCCGTTCGACATGGCCGAGCTCCCACGTGCGGTGCGGCTGCTCCGCGAGTACGACGTCGACATCATCAGCGCCTACCGCTTCGACCGCACCGGCGAGGGCTCGCTGCGCGCGGTCTACACGTGGGTCTACAACGGCCTGATCAAGGCGTTGTTCGGCGTGAAGGTCCGCGACATCAACTTCGCGTTCAAGCTGATGCCGCACCCGGATCTTCGAGCACGTCGAGCTGCAGAGCGAGGGATCGTTCATCGACGCCGAGCTGATCATCCGGGCCACCCGGTTGGGCTACGAGATCATGCAGATGGGGGTCGACTACTTCCCGCGGACCCGTGGCGAGTCGACGCTGAGCTCGCCGGGCGTCATCGGCACGATCCTTCGCGAGATGTGGTCGCTGCGCGCCGACCTGCACGACATCGAACGGGTCGAGCGGTAGTCGATCGGTCGGACCATCGGGCCAACTCGCCCCGTTCGGCGCGAATTCCGACGCGAAGTCGGCACAAAATCCGGAAGAACTGACGGTCGCGCCGAGTTTCGGATTGGTAGCGTGATCGCCATCCACGCCCGCCTGGACACCGCTGATCTCGTGAACGCTCAGAAATCCTCCCCCTCGAACGCCGTCGCCCGCTGGCTGCCCGTCGGTGCCGCCGGTGGTCTGCTCGCGGCCGTCGTCGTGGCCGGCGTGATCAGCGGGTGCGGGTGGCGACGACGCCGTCCGACGCCGACGACGACTCGGTCGTCCACCTTCGCCGACCGGCCACCACGACCCCGCTGCCGACCGCTGCCGGTCCCGACCGAGTCGTACACCGCGGTCGAGCAGTCGCCCGACACCGTCGTCAAGGTGCCGCTCAGTCCAGTCGCTGTCCAACGGTGCATGCGGCGATGACGTCGAGCGGGTGCAGGAACGCCTCGCCGAGTTGGCGTTCGACCCGGGCTCCGATCGACGGCCAGTTCGGCAATCTGACCACGCAGGCCGTGTGGGCGTTCGAGAAGCTCGATCATGGGCGTGCCCCGCTCCGAGGCGACCGGTGTCGTGACGCCCGAGATGTGGGACCGCATGCAGGACCCGATCAAGGTCGACGCCGCGCGGCCCGACCGGCGGGCTGGCCGACCACACCGAGGTCTACCTGCCCGAACAGACGATGGTCGTGTTCCACGGCGACGAGCCGGCGCTCGTCGCCCACATCTCGACCGGCGAGCTCGCCGCCGGTGCCACCGGGTTCACGCCGTGGTACGAGACCGCCGACGAGTACTGCGAGACGATCACGGTCGACACCGACCGCAACGGCGAATCCGCTCGAGGAGCCCGAGGAGAAGGCGATCTGCGGTCGCTCGTACACGCCGCCCGGGCGTGTTCAAGGCCTACCGCAAGGTCGAGGGCCAGCGACTCGGCCCGCTCGGCGGCATGATGAACCCGATCTACATCAACCAGGGGATCGCGATCCACGGCGCCGACAACGTGCCCTTGCAGCCCGGCGTCGCACGGGTGCATCCGGGTGTCGCAGTACCTCGGCGGCTCGATGCAGGACGATCCTCGAGCTCGGGGACGAGGTGCTGATCTGGGACGGCGTCACCGAGCCCGAGAACCAGTCGACCGAGGCGATGAAGATGCGGTGGGACTACGCCGATCCCGAACGCCACGACGACGACCACGACACCACGACGACCACGACCACGCTGACCGTGGCGCCGCCGACGACCACCGACGGCCCCGGCCCCGGACGACGACGACGCGGCACCCCACGACGACGACCACGACGACGACGCCACCGCCCGAGACGACGACCACCACCGTGCTCGACGGCGACGCTGGCGACGCCTGACCGGGCGAGGTCGGCGGATCGCACGACGGGGCGCTCGCACTGGCGAGCGAGGCCGAGCGATGTGAGCGTCGGCCAGCGTCGGCACGACGGCGCGACGGCGCCTCCCGACGCACGTTGCCCTGAGGCCGTGGCCGCCACGGCTCGAGACGTTCGTGGACGTGATGCCCGGCTCCCGGGCGAACCGGTGCGGTCGGGCCGTCCGGCACTGCCGGAGCGGCGGGATCAGCGGGTGAACTCGGCTTCGCAGGCGGTGAGGCCGCCGAGGGCACCCGACCCGGATCGCTGCGATCTTCTCGAACGCCGTGCCGACCTCGTCGACGTTGGCGCCGTCGTCGCCTTCGAGGATCGCCATGCGGATCGCCTCGTCGAGGTCGCCCGGTGAGCTGCTGATGCCGTCGAGGGTACCGTCGCCGTCGCGGTCGCCCTGGCGCGGGCGTGTCGCCCGTTGGCGTCGGGTGTGATGTCGCGCACCCAGGCGCCGG
Organism: uncultured Acidimicrobiaceae bacterium; assembly: GCA_963827775.1. Taxonomy (GTDB): domain Bacteria; phylum Actinomycetota; class Acidimicrobiia; order Acidimicrobiales; family Ilumatobacteraceae; genus Ilumatobacter. Next base: position 383,622 of record CAWHCI010000019.1, read on the forward strand.
CGTAGCAGTCGTTGAGGAGGGCACGCGGTCTCGCCGACGAGCGTCGCTGCCGAGCGCCTGCTGTGCGAACTCGGCCCACGCGACGCCGTAGTAGTAGCCGATGCGTGAAGTCACCGAACTCGGCGTACAGCTCGCGCACCGTCGGCTCGTCGAACCGAACGGTCCGGTCGTCGGCGCACGTCACCACCGCGTCGGTGAGTCACGGTCGGGCTCGGCGCACGCCAGCGCGTCGAGGTGTCGACGCGCGATCGCGCGCCACGGGATCGAAGCCGCCCGAGCTCGGTGTCCCAGAAGTGGTCGAGGTCGTCGGCGAGGAACTCGGGTGCCGGTCGGCAGTTCGGGACTCGCGAGTCGTCGGAGCTGCAGTCGTACGGATGCGTCGCCGCCGCGGAGCGAGGTCGCTCTGGAAGCTGGAACTGGTTCGGCACGAGGCGTCAGCGGGTCGTCGAGCAACTCGGCGCACCGGGCCGGGCCGTCGACGAAGCCGACCTGGAAGGCGCCGACCCGGTCGAACGCCGAGCCGTGGCCGCCGGGGACGAACTGGTTGGTGCCCACCGGGTCGCGCACGCTCAGCATGGCGATCAGACCGGCGCGGACGTCGGCGTCGCCGAGCCGCAGCAGCTCCGACTCGCCTCGATAGGCCTGGCCGGTCCAGGCACCGGCGAAGCAGTCGGCCTGCTGCTCGGTGAGGATCGTCGGCGAGTCGACGGTCGAGCGCGCCGATCCGGGCCTGGATCGCGTGGCCGTACTCGTGGGCGAGCACGATGCCCATCACGGCCGGGCCGAACTCGGTCGGCGAGCGGCGCCAGCACGTCCTGGTTGTCGTCGTCGTACACCATGAAGTCACCGATCTCGCAGTAGAACGCGACGAACAGCGAGAGGTCCTCGTAGTCGGTCGTCGGGCTCGCCGCAGCCGGGTAGGGCGATCTGCCGTTCGGGGTAGCCGGCGTAGATGCCGCCCTCGAGCGGACACGAACTCGGTGCCGTACACCTCGGGGTAGACCCGCGACCACCACTGGTCGATGTCGGTCAGCGCCACGGCGACGAAGGCGTCGTAGTCGCGCGGCGGCTTGCCGGGGTCGATGTCGACGACGTCGTCGATCGGGATCTCGACGTTGAGCTCGGGTTCGACGATCGCCGGAACGGTCGGCTCCGGCGGTGGCGCGGCCTCGGTGGTGGGTGGCGGCTCGTCGGTCACGTCGACGGTGACGGGAGGAGGGTCCACCGGGGCGGGATCTGCCGCACGGGACTCGTCGACCGACGCGTCGGCTCCCGCGGGTGACGTGCCGTCGGTGTTCGGCGTCGGCGACGCCGACAGGCTCACGACGCCGGCGTCGGCGCCGCAGGCGGAGACGAGCAGTGCCGACGCCGAGCGTCACCACGGTCCAGCGGCGCACGTCGGCGCCCCGAGTGGTGGACGAGGGGCATGACCTGGAGTGTAGGGAGACCCGGATCACACCGGAGGTCGCTCTCAGGTCCGGCTTCAGGCTGCTCACTCGAGCAGGCGCTCCATCTCCCCGATCTCGCCGGCCTGAGCGGAGGCCATTCCACTCGCCATCTTGACCACTTCGTCGTTCTCGCCGTTGGTCGCGGCGAACTGGGCCATCTCGATGCCGCCGATGTGGTGCGCCGTCATCAGCTCGACGAACAACTCGTCGGCTTCGCGACCCTCGAGCCGGCCGAGCAGGTCGAGTTCGTCGTCGGTCGCCATGCCGGGCATGCTGTCGATCGCCGGCCACCATGCCCATCCACACCATCGCGGTGTCGGTCTCGTTGACCTCGCTCTCACCGAACGAGCGGAGCAACTGGATCATCCGACCGACCTCGATGCTCTGCCCGATGACGATCTGGCGGGCGACCGTGCGCAGACCCGGGATCGGTGTCGGGCAGGTTGCGGTAGATGATGCTCATCAGGACGGCCTGCTCGTGGTGCACGCGCATGTCCTGCAGGAAGCCGGTGTCGACGTCGTTGTGCTGCGATCGCGGGCGTCGCTGTCGCCGACCATCCAGCCGATCATCCCGGCCAGGATCGCGGCCGTGACGACGAGCGTGACGATGTTCATCGGGTGCTGCCACCACGGCAGCACGACCGGCTCGGTCGTCGTCGGCCGGCGCCGCCGAGGCGCCGTCGTCGTCGCGCGAGCGGCTGCCTCGGCTTCCATCCGTTCGAGCTCGCACCATCTGATCGAGCGACAGGTCGGCGTCGGCGTTCATGCCGCCAGTCTGCCAGCGAACGGTGGTCGACCGGCGTCGCTCGGTAGCGGACTCGCGATGGGACGGCCGCTACGTTCGCACCATGGGGAGCAGCGGCCGCGTCGGCCGACCACCTGCGGGGAACTCGGACGAGACGCGACGGTTCGATCCTGCGGGCGGCTCGCGAGCGGTTCGCCCGAGACGGCTACCGGGCGACCACCAACAAGCTGATCGCCGCCGACGTCGGGATCACGCCGACGGCGATCTACCACTACGTCGACTCGAAGGCGGCGCTGTACGCGGCGGTGTACTGCGACACGATCGATCGGGTCTACACCGAGTTCGAACAGGCCGCTTCGGCCGAGTCGCATCTCCTCGCCCGGTTCAGTGCCGTGCTGCGGCGCGCGAACGAACTGCAGATCGCCGATCCGTCGATCGCCGGGTTCATCGTCGCGGTCGCCCAGGAGACACAACGTCATCCCGACCTGCTGGCGCTCCTGACGGCCACAGCGCGGCCGCCATCAGCGGTTCTTCGCCGGCTTGGTCGCCGAGGCGGCTGCGGCCGGTGAACTGCAGCCCGACGTCGATCAGGCAGGGCTCGCCGGACCTGCTCGGGGCCGTGCTGACCGGCCTCGCTCGAATGACGAACGTCGCCGGTGACCCGAGTCGGTACACGGCGGCCGTCGACGCGCTCGAACGCTTCTTCGACGGCACCTTGGTGGCGACCCGCTGACGACGGCGTGACGTGGAGCGGTCCCGTCAGCTCGCGCAGCCGAACGCAGCGTCGAACGACCTGGTCTTCGATCTCCTCGACCGTCGTCAGCCCCTCGAGTTCGCTGCGCAGGCAGTCGATGTCGATCGAACCGTCCTGTTCGAACTGCGTGACATGCTGTCGACGGAACGAGTCGACGTCGACGCAGTCGAGGATCTCGTCGCCGATCGCCTCGGCCTCGTCGCTGACGTCGGCCGAACCATCGGTGCCGGCCTCCACGATCTTCTCCGCATCGTGTCGGAGAGTTCGCCGGCCGTCTCGACCACGCAGTCGCGGTCGAGTTCGATGCCCTCCGACTCGGCGAGTTCGATGAACAGGTCGGCGACCTCGCCCTGTGAACCGTCGCCACCACCGCAGGCCGAGATGCCGACGACGGCAGCGGCGAGCGCGCCGATCCATCGGGTCCCCATCGATCGAGTCCTCATGTGCTTCCTCCGGGTTCCGGTCAGGCGTTGCGGGCACTGTGGCACATGGGATCGCCGCCGGCGTGGATGTGTCAGCGAACCGGAAGCGCACGCCGCCGTTCGGGGGCGGCATGGTCGCGAACCGTGTCGACGGTGACGAGCACCAGGGCGATCCAGACGAGGCCGAAACCGACGATCCGGCTCGGTGGGAGCGGTTCGTCGAACACCAGCCAGCCGAGCAGGAAGTTGATCAGCGGAACCAGGTAGTTGGCGGGGCCGAGCACCGTGAACGGCACCCGTTGGGCAGCGAACGCGAACAGGAGCAGCGGAAGGGCGGTGATCGCCCCCGTGCCGCCGAGCAGCAACCAGTCGACACCTGCGGCGTCGACCGGGATGCCGTCCGACCGGAACCAGCCGAGGCCCGACGAGCGCGGCCGCCGGGACGAACAGCACGAGGAGCTCACTCGTCAGGCTCTCGATCGGATCGAGTGGCACCCGTCGCTTCGTGAGGCCGTACCACGACCATGTGACGGCGAGGATGAGCGCAACCCACGGCATACGGCCGTACGACACGGTGAGCACGACCACGGCGACGGCTGCGAAACCGATCGAGGCCCGTTTGAGCGGCGTCAGCTGCTCACCGAGCACGAATACGCCGAGTGCCATCGTGGCGAGGGGTGCCAGGAAGTAGCCGAGTGCCGTCTCGATGACCCGGTCGTTCACGACGGCCCACACGTAGGTGGTCCAGTTCACGGTGAGCAGGAGTGACGCCAACGTGACCCGGCCGAGCGTCGAGGGGTTCCGGAGCGCTCCGACCACCGACGGCCAGCGACCGAGCACGGTGACGACCAGCGCCATCACGATCCCGGCGGTCGACACCCGCCAACCGATCAGCTCGAACGCGTCGAGGCCGACGAGTTGCTTCCAGTACAGCGTCAGCAGACCCCACAGCGTGTAGGCGACGATCGCTGCCCGGAGGCCCCGGCGTTGGTCACGATCCACGCCGCCACGCTACGGCGGCCGTTCCCGGACACCCGACCGGTGCCACACTTGCCGTATGGACATCCGGGTCGGGCCCGACGCCGCCGAACGTGCTGCCGTCTGGATGGCGAGGAGGCTCCGCGACGCCCATCGCCGGCGGGGTGCGGCGTCGCTCGCACTCAGCGGGGGGAGCACGGCGCCGCCGATGATCGCCGCCCTGCTCGATCAGGACGTGCCGTGGTCGGACACCACGGCCTGGCAGGTCGACGAGCGGGTGGCGCCCGACGGTGACGGCGCCCGAAACGCCGGCCAGCTCGAGGCGTTGCCGTGCCGGGTGCGCTCGATGCCGGTGACCGCGACCGACCTCCGCCGTGCGGCGCGGCAGTACGGGGCATCGCTCCCGGAACGTCTCGACGTGGTGCACCTCGGTCTGGGCGACGACGGTCACACCGCCTCGTGGCCGCCCGGTGACCCCGGGCCGATCGAGTCGGATCGTCCCGTCGAGTTGATCCCCGAGTTCCACGGACTGCCCCGGATGACCCTGACACGACCGGTCGTGAACGGCGCCCGGTCACGCGTCGTGCTGATCGTCGGATCGGGCAAGCGCGAGATGGTCGAACGATGGCTGCTCCGTGATCGGACGTTGCCGATCACGGCCGTCCGGTCGACGTCGACGTGGGTCTTCCTCGACGACGCGGCGGCACCGCCGGGGTTCCGACCGACGCACTAGCGTCGGCCCGGTGAGCATCGAACCTCCCGCCGTATCCGCCGCCGTCGTCGACCGGTCACTCGCCGAGCTGTTCGAGAACGATCCGGGGCGAGCCGACCGGTACGTGGTCGAGGCCGGCGACCTGCGGATCGACTATTCGAAGCAGCCGCTCGACGACGGGTTGCTCGCTGCGCTGGTGTCGTGGGCGGAGACCGCCGGTGTGCCAGAGCGCCGGGAGGCGATGTTCGCCGGTGAACACATCAACGTGACGGAGGACCGGGCGGTGTTGCACACCGCCCTCCGTGCCCCGGCAGGGTCCGTGATCGAGGCCGACGGCCGGAACGTGGTGCCCGACGTGCACGCCGTGCTCGACTCGATGGCGTCGTTCGCCGAACGGGTTCGGGCCGACGAGCAGATCACCGACATCGTGAACATCGGGATCGGCGGCAGCGATCTGGGCCCGGCGATGGTCGCCGAGGCGCTCGCGGCCTTCGGCCACCCGCGACTGCGCACCCACTTCGTGTCGAACGTCGACGGCGCCGACATCCACACGACACTCGAACAGGTCGAGCCGACTTCGACGCTCTTCATCGTCGCCTCGAAGACGTTCGGCACGATCGAGACGCTCACGAACGCCCGCACCGCACGAGCGTGGCTGGTCGACTCACTCGGCGAGGACGCCGTCGCCGACCACTTCGTCGCCGTGTCGACCAACGCCGAACGGGTCGCCGAGTTCGGGATCGACACCGCCAACATGTTCGGGTTCTGGGACTGGGTCGGTGGCCGCTACTCGGTCGACTCGGCGATCGGACTCTCGGTCATGATCCTGATCGGCCCCGATGCCTTTCACGAGTTCCTGGCCGGCTTCCGGGCGATCGACGAGCACTTCCGCGCCGCCCCGCTCGGGCGAGAACGCGCCGGTGCTGATGGGCATGATCGGGCTGCTGAACGCGAACGTGCTGGGCCGGGACACCAAGGCCGTGCTGCCCTACGCACAGGAGCTGGCCCGATTCCCGGCCTACCTCCAGCAGCTCGACATGGAGTCGAACGGCAAGCGGGTCGGCCTCGACGGCCGGCCGGTGGACGGCGACACCGGGCCGATCGTGTGGGGCGAGCCCGGCACCAATGGCCAGCACGCGTTCTACCAGTTGCTCCATCAGGGCACCCGCGTCGTGCCCGTCGACTTCCTCGGGTTCGCACATCCGAACCATCCGTACCAGGAGCATCACGACCTGCTGATGGCCAACCTGTTCGCCCAGGCCGAGGCGCTGGCGTTCGGACGTGCCAACGTGGACGAGCCGCACCGCCGCTTCCCCGGTGACCGGCCGAGCACGCTGATCCTCGCCGATCGGCTGACACCGTCGGTGCTCGGCCAGCTCATCGCGCTCTACGAGCACATCGTGTTCGTGCAGGGCGCGGTGTGGGGCATCAACAGCTTCGACCAGTGGGGGGTCGAGCTCGGCAAGGAGCTCGCCAACCAGATCACCCCCGAGTTGACCGGCGATCCGAACCCGTCGGCCCACGATGCCAGTACGAACGCGGCCATCGACTGGTATCGAACTCGACGTGGCTGAGTCGGGATGATGGCGTCGGCAGCGGTGAGCACGTGCCCGATGTGCGAGAAGTGGACGCGATCGCGCTCAGTTGCGGCAGAATCGTGCTCCTATGAGTGACACGGCACCGGCAATCGAACGAATCGGCGTGGTGGGCTGCGGCCTGATGGGGTCGGGCATCGCCGAGGTGTCGGCGCGTGCCGGCCTCGACGTGATGATCCGCGAGATCGACGAGTCGGCCGCTGAGGCCGGCCGCGCGCGGCTGATGAAGTCGCTCGACCGCGGGCTCGGTGCCGGGAAGATGACCGAGCAGGAGCGCGACGAGGCGGTCGCCCGGCTGAGCTTCACGACCGACCTCGGCGACCTCGCCGACCGTCAGTTGGTGGTCGAGGCGGTGGTCGAGGACGAGGCGATGAAGGTCGACATCTTCCAGCAGCTCGACCGGGTGGTCAGCGCCGACGGAGCGATCCTCGCGAGCAACACGAGCTCGATCCCGATCATGAAGCTGGGCACCGCGACCCAACGCCCCGAGCAGGTCATCGGCATCCACTTCTTCAACCCCGTGCCGGTGTTGAAGCTGGTCGAGCTGGTGACGAGTCTGATGACCAGCGACGAGACGACCGAGCGGAGCGAGGCGTTTGCGATCGAGCTGCTCGACAAGCGCGTGATCAAGAGCCAGGACCGCGCCGGCTTCGTCGTGAACGCCCTGCTGATCCCGTATCTGCTGTCGGCGATCCGGATGATGGAGTCGGGGTTCGCGTCGGCCGACGACATCGACACCGGGATGGTCGAGGGATGCAGCCATCCGATGGGGCCACTCCACCTCACCGACCTGATCGGGCTCGACACCACGCTCGCCGTTGCGGAGAGCCTGTACGAGGAGTTCAAGGAGCCGCTGTACGCACCACCACCGCTCTTGTCGCGCATGGTCGACGCCGGGTTGCTCGGCCGCAAGGCGGGCCGCGGGTTCTACGACTACCACCGCTGACACATGGCCGACCGGGTCGAACGCCTGACCAACCTGCTGGCGCTGCTGCTCGAGACACCCGAGCCGCTCAGCCTCGTGCAGATCGCCGGGGAGCTCAGCGGCCAGTATCCCGAATCGAAGACGGCGCGTCGTGCGGCGTTCGAACGCGACAAGGCGGTGCTCCGCGACATCGGCGTTCCGATCGAGCAGGAGATCATCGGCGGGGCCGATGCCGGGCAGACCCGCTACTGGATCGATCGTGAACGCTACGAGATGGGCGGGCTCGACCTGGACGACGACGAGATGCGGGCACTCCAGGTCGCGATGGCCGCGACCCGCCCCGGGTCCTCGTCGGGCCAGGATGCGCTGTGGAAGCTCGGCGGTGGCGTCGTCGACCAGCGTTCGACGGTGACGGCGGTCGTTCCCGATGTCGCCGAGCTGCCGACGCTGCGCGAAGCGGTCGCCGACCGACGGGTGGTGACGTTCCGCTACAACGACGTCGACCGAGTCGTCGACCCGTGGGGGCTGCTGCTCCGGAACGGCTACTGGTACATGATCGGGTTCGATCACGGCCGGGGAGAGCGTCGCACGTACCGGATCGACCGCATCGCCGGGCACGTCGACATCGACCGCGACCGGGATCCGTTCGAACGGCCCGCCGACTTCGATCCTCGGGAGGCGTTCCCGGACGACCCGAAGTTGATCGGTGCCGATGCCAACCTGCCCGATGCCCGCGTGTGGATCGACGCGACGCGTGCCGCGGCTGCCGCCAGGGAACTCGGCGAGGACCGGGTGGTCCGCCGGCTGGACGACGGTGCCATCGAGGTGATGGTGCCCTGCGCGAACGCACCGGCGTTCCGCTCGTGGCTGCTCGGCCATCTCGAACATGCCGAGGTGCTGGAACCGGCGGCGCTTCGCGCCGAGGTGGTCGCGTTCCTGGAGGCGGCACTGGCATGAGCGCCATCCGTCGTGGACCGCGCGGTGCGGAGGACCGCATCCGGCGCCTGCTGGTGATGTTGCCGTGGCTGATGGAGCGCGGGGAGGTCTCGGTCACCGAAGCTGCGCAGCGCTTCGATCTCACCGAGGCCGAGGTGGTGAAGGACCTCGAACTCGTCGCGATGTGCGGTCTCCCTCCGTTCGTCGACGAGTTGATCGACGTGTTCATCGACGAGGGCATGATCTGGGTCGGCGTGCCCCGGCTGTTCACACGCCCGCTTCGGCTGAACGCCGTCGAGGCGTGGGAGTTGCTGGCGGCGGGTCGCGCCGCGATGGAGTTGCCCGGTGCCGATGTCGACGGCCCGCTCGGGCGAGGCCTCGCCAAGCTGGCCGAAGCGCTCGGCGACGACGACACCTCGGGCGTGCGCATCGATCTCGATCGCCCCGATTCGGCGACGGTGCTGGCAGCAGCGGTCGATCGCGGTGAGCAGGTACGGATCACGTACCGGAGTGCCGCCCGTGACGAGGTGACCGACCGGTTGATCCTGCCGCGCCAGGTGTTCACCGATCGCGGCGAGTGGTACGTGACCGCCGACGACGACCGGTCCGGCGAGGTCCGGATCTTCCGGATCGACCGGATCGAGTCGATCGAGCCGACCGGGGCCACGCCTGCACCGTCGGACGAGCCGTTGCCCGTGCCGGGATCGTGGTTCGACGATGGCTCGATCCCCAGGGTGACGGTGCGCCTCGGGCCCCAGGCACGCTGGGTCACCGAGCGGTATCCCGTCGATCGGGTCGAGGAACCGGACGACGAGGGGTGGGTCACCGCGACACTCGCGATCGTGAGCGAGCCGTGGTTCACTCGGACACTGGTGCGACTCGGCGCACAGGCGCAGGTCGTGGAGCCGGTCGAGTGGCAGACGACCGCCCGTCGCGCGACGGAGCGAGTGCTCGAACGCTACCGCCGCTCGTAGAGCGCCGTGAGGCCCTCGGCCGAGGTCACGTGGTGCTCGGCCAGGAGGTGTGGCAGCGCGGCCGCCGTGGCGCGAGCGTCGTGCAGCGCGTCGTGAGGGCGGTCGTTGGAGATGCCGTAGCGTTCGCACACGTCGCCGAGGCGATGCGACAGTTCGCGATCGGGGTCGAGAGATCGCGAGAGACGCAGCGTGCACAGCCGATGCTCGGGTGTGACCGACACCCTCGAGCGGCGGGCGGCGCGTTCGATGAACGGCCAGTCGAACCGCACGTTGTGGGCCGTGAACACCGTGCCGTCGAGGCGAGTGGCCAGTTCGGTCAGCACGTCGGACTGGCGGGGTGCACCCCGCAATCGCCGCCGGGAGATGCCGTGGACCCGTCGCGGACCAACCCGCTGGAGGGGCCAACGCAGCCGGACGAGCGACGACCACTCGTCGACGATCTCACCACCGTCGACCGTGACGACCGCGACCTGCAGGATGCGATGCCAACGTGTGGACAGGCCCGACGTCTCGATGTCGACCACGGCGAATCGTGGCAGCGTCTGGCCGCTGCCTTCCGTCGGCGGAAGGGACGCCGACTCGGAGGTCTCCGCCGTGTCCACGCTCTGCAACCTAGACCGCGGGTGTGGCGGTGTACGAGCGTCGTCGCCGACGCGCGGTTCGCCTGGTTCAGAGCAGTTCGGCGGCCAGGCTCGCCACGTCGCTGCGTTCGCAGGCGTTCAACGTGACGTGTCCGAAGCAGCGCTGACCCCCGAACGCGTTCGTGAGCACGGCGAGCGCATTGTTCGACTCGCCGAGGTACGGCGCATCGATCTGGCTCGTGTCGCCGGTGAACACGACCTTGGTGCCGTCGCCGATCCTCGTGAGGATCGTGCGCAACGTGGTGGGTTCGAGGTTCTGCGCCTCGTCGATCACGACGAACTGATGCTGCAGCGAACGCCCACGCAGGAATGTGACCGATTCGAGCGAGAGTTGACCTCGGGCCGTGAGTTCCTCGATCAGGCGGCGGGCGTCGTGGCTGCTGTTGCGGTCGGTGAGGGCCACGATCGCGTCGTGGATCGCCGACATCCAGGGATCGAGCTTCTCCTCGAGTCCGCCGGGTAGGAAGCCGACGTCGGCACGGCCGACGGGAACGAGCGGGCGGTACACCGCGACCCGTTCGTAACGCTGCTGCTCGACGACCTGCTCCAGCGCAGCTGCGATCGCCATGATCGTCTTGCCGGTACCGGCGCGACCGTCGAGGGTGACGACGGCGATCTCGGGGTCGAGCAGGAGCTCCAGCGCAAATCGTTGCTCCTTGTTCCGTGGTCGCAGCCCCCAGGGCTCGGGGACGTTGTGGGCCAGGAGGACGAGTTCGTTGCCGACCCGCCGGGTGAGCGCGGACTGCGAGCCGGACCGGAGGACCGCGAATTCGTTCTCGTTGAGGGCCGCAGCGGGCTCGACCGCGCCGATGTCGACGCCGCCGGCCGCGTACAGGCAGTCGACGACCTCGTAGCCGATGTCGATCATCGACCAGCCGACGGGGCGTTCTGCGCCGCCGCCGCGGGTGGGCTCGTGGGCGGCTGCCTCGAGACCGAGATGCGCCGCCTTGATCCGCAGCGCGGCATCGTTCGACAACATCACCGTGCTTCCCTTGGCCGCTTGGCCGAGCGCCGCCCCGATGATGCGATTGTCGGGGACGCCCACGTCGAGGCCGTGCTCGATGAGCAGGTGCTTCTGGATGCCGTTGATCTCGATCTGCAGCGTGCCGTCGCCGACGGGGACGGGCTCGGCCAGCGAACCGCCGTTCGCGACCCTGAGTTCCTCGATCGCGCGCAGCGCCGTGCGTGCGGCACGCCCCACGTCATCCGGACGCGTCTTGAGCGAGTCGAGTTCCTCCACGACGGTCAGCGGGACGATCAGCGCCGACGTGCCGAACGACTCGAAGCAGTGCGGATCGGCGATCAGCACCGACGTGTCGACCACGATGCGGGTCGTTGTCGGGTCGATCGTCGTGGTGTCACCCCCCGGCCAGTCGTCCGTTGCGAGTGTGGTCTCGCCGGCGTTGGTGTGGAGGTCGGTCACAGGTACCTCGTGTCTGCTCGGGTTGTCACGGGACGTTGATGCGTCGTCAACGAGGCCAGTTGTATCCGACGCCGTCTGGCGGGTGGGGGATGGTCGGCGCTTGCTGGGACGACGGCTCGACGCATCGGCGTATCGTGCCGGGATGAACCAGCAAACGGAGCCGGGTTCGGCCCCGGTCGTCGAGCCGTGCGTCTTCTGTGACATCGTCGCGGGACGGTCCGCCGCCGACGTGGTCCTGGCCGACCGCGATGCCGTCGCGTTCCTCGATCGGTCCCCCTTGTTTCCTGGCCATACGCTGGTGGTTCCTACCCAACACGTGGTGCAGCTGAGCGACCTGCCGTCGGATCGGGTCGGCCCGTTCTTCCGGCGGGTCCAACTGGTCGCCGAGGCACTTCCGGCGGCGCTGGGACGGCCCGGAACGTTCGTGGCCATGAACAACATCGTGAGCCAGAGCGTGGCGCACCTGCACGCCCACGTGGTGCCCCGTCAGAAGGGTGACGGTCTCCGCGGGTTCTTCTGGCCGTGTCAGAAGTACGGGTCCGGCGAGGCATCGGTGGTCGCGGCGCGGATCCGGGATGTGTTGGCGTCGTCAGGCGTCGAAGACGACCGCTCAGACCTATGATCTACAAGGGCTTGGCGAGATCACAATTGCAAATGCAACTACATTGATAGTTGCATCGTTGTAGTTTGGCGCCTTTGATGAAGGCAGCCCGACGGGCACCGAGACACGATCGTGTGACTCGTCCACCTCTGCGAAGCAAAGGAAATCTCATGACCAAGGCAGAACTGATCGAAGCCGTAGCCGATTCCGCCGGCGTGTCGAAGGCCGACGCCGAGCGCACCGTCACCGCGTTCTTCGACACGGTCGTCGCCGAGACGAAGAAGGGCGACAAGGTCGCATGGCCGAACTTCGGTTCGTTCAGCACGACCGAGCGCTCGGCTCGCACCGGCCGCAACCCGCAGACGGGCGAGCCGGTCCAGATCAAGGCGTCGACCGCCATGAAGTTCTCGGCGAGCTCGACCCTCAAGTCGGCCCTGAATCCGGGTCGGTGAACCACTGATGGCAGCGAAGAAGGCTCCGGCCAAGAAGGCGCCCGCCAAGAAGGCGCCCGCCAAGAAGGCGCCCGCCAAGAAGGCGCCGGCGAAGAAGGCGCCTGCGAAGAAGGCGCCTGCGAAGAAGGCGCCTGCGAAGAAGGCTCCGGCCAAGAAGGCGCCTGCGAAGAAGGCGCCCGCGAAGAAGGCGCCCGCCAAGAAGGCGCCTGCGAAGAAGGCGCCGGCCAAGAAGGCGCCTGCGAAGAAGGCTCCGGCCAAGAAGGCGCCCGCGAAGAAGGCGCCCGCCAAGAAGGCGCCCGCCAAGAAGGCGCCCGCCAAGAAGGCGCCCGCGAAGAAGGCTCCGGCCAAGAAGGCGCCCGCGAAGAAGGCGCCCGCCAAGAAGGCGCCCGCCAAGAAGCGCTGACCATCGGCAAACACCTGGTCGAGGGGCGAGCCGCACGGCTCGCCCCTCGTCGCGTCCCGACTCCGGGCGGCCGGCCCCGTCAGAGGTCGGAGATGCGCTTGAACAACTCGGCCGCGGCGAACCCGTGGGCCTCGCCGAGACCACGAAGCCGCTCGATGATCCGGTTCCGGAAGGCGTCGAGCTGGGTCGTCGTCGAGCCGCGTGCATCGTGGACTCGAACTGACTCTCGTGCGCCTCGAGCGCAGCGAGCTTCGACGTCGACCCACCCCGTCACGTCCTCGACGTGGTCGGGTTCGTCGGCTTCGAAGAGCAGCAGCGTGTCGGGCCGGTGGTGGTCGATGTCGTGCTCGGGGTAGAAGTGCGGGTCGCGGGCAGCGACCACGCCTTCGCATGCCAGCAGCCCGGCGTGCCGATGATCGGGGTGCAGTCGATACCGCTTCCACGGGTCGTGTCCGAGCACCACGTCGGGTCGGAGCTCACGGATGACCCGAGCCACACGACCGCGGGCGGCCAGGTCGCTGTCGAGCTCACCGTCGACATACCCGAGGAATCGGCACTCGCCGGCATGGTCGTGGGCGAGACGCCGGGCCGCTTCGCGCTGCTCGTCCTGGCGCCGCTCCGCGAGAGCCACCTTGTCGGCCGTCGGGTCCCAGGTGCCCTTCGACCCGTCGGTGCAGATCAGGTGATGGACGGTGCACCCGTCGGCAGCCCACTTCGCCAGCGTCGCCCCGCAGCCGAACTCGACGTCGTCGGGATGGGCGCCGATCGCGAGCGCGACGTTCGGCGTCGGCAGGTCGAACGACGGCGTGGACGGGCCGCTCGCCGGTTGGCCCGGTTCGTTGGCCGTCATCGGGGCATCGCCTCGCCGAGGAACGGTCGCAGGACGTCGGCCGCGATCGGATGGCGGCAGTCGTCGATGGTGTCGATGTCGATCGACAGCAACGGATCGGCCCGCACCTGGACGGCCGCACCGGTGCGGAGCGCCGAAGCGAGGTGGCGGCCGAAGCTCGCCGCGCCGTAGTCGGCGGGCATCGTGACGGTGGGTCGGCCGAGCGAGCACGTTCGTGCCGTCTCGCCGCCGGTCGGGAACGAGCACGATCGTGCCGGGGACGACGACCGAGTTCAGCGTGCTCGGGCCGGGGGAGGTCGCCGTGAGCGATCACGACGTGCTCGACACCCTTGCCGGCCAGTGTCTCGATCCCGACGTCGATGGCGCCGTTCAGCCCGAGCCCCGGCCCCCACAGCACACCGGCGCCGAGTTCGTCGGCCCATTCGGCCACGGCGTCGTCGTCGCAGGCCACGAACGTCGGTGTCGGCCGCAGCGCCTCGATCACCCGGGCCGCCATCCAGCGGGCCAAGCGCTCGCGATCGGGCTCGGCCAGCACCGGTGCGAGTCGGGCCTTGGCCGCGTGGAAGCCCTTGATCGGGATGAGTGCAGCCGTCTCCACCGGGTCGAGGTTACGGCGTCGGGTCTCGGAAGCGTGAGACGCGCCGGTGCCGGGCGATCGTCGTCGGCGGCTCTGCCGAGCCCGAGCGCCTACGCTGCTGGGATGACGCGTTCGTCCGAGATCCGGGTGGCGGTGATCGGTGCCGGTTCGTGGGGAACGACGGTCGCCGCACTCGCCAGCGTGAACACGCCGACGATGCTGTGGGCCCGACGGCCCGAGCTCGTCGAGCAGATCAACTCGGCTCGGGTGAACCCTGACTACCTGCCGTCGTTCACGCTGCCCGACGGCCTGCAGGCCACCGAGTCGCTGGAGGAGGCCGTGGGAACCGCCGACGTCGTGGTCATGGCGGCCCCGTCGCACGGGTTCCGCGACGTCGCGCGCGAGGCGGCTCCGTACCTGCGGCCGTGGGTGCCGATCGTGAGCCTGTCCAAGGGCATCGAGCGGGCGTCGCTGATGCGGATGACCGAGGTCGCGGCCGACGAGATGCCCGGCCGTCCCGTCGGCGTGATGACCGGGCCCGAACCTGGCCAAGGAGATCATGGCCGGTCAGCCGGCTGCGAGCGTCGTGGCGATCCCCGACGAGACGATCGCGCGTCGAGCTGCAGCGCATTCTCACCCGGCCGAATCTGCGGGTCTACACCAACCCCGACGTGGTCGGCTGCGAGGTCGCCGGCGTCGTCAAGAACGTGATCGCGATCGCGGCCGGCATGGCCGAGGGGATGGAGTTCGGCGACAACACGCGGGCGACCCTCATCACGCGTGGCCTGGCCGAGATGTCACGGCTCGGCGTCGCCATGGGCGGCGACCCCGTCACGTTCGCCGGTCTGGCCGGGATGGGCGACCTCATCGCCACCTGCTCGTCGAAGCAGAGCCGCAACAACTCGGTCGGCCTCGCACTCGGTCAGGGCCGCACGATCGACGACATCCTGGCCTCCATGAACATGGTGGCCGAGGGTGTCAAGAGTTCACCGAGCGTGCTCGACCTGGCGGGTCGGTACGGTGTCGAGATGCCGATCACCGAGCAGGTCGTCGCCGTGTGCCACGAGGGACGCAGCGCCCGTGACGCACTGTCGGTCGCTGATGTCGCGCAGCAGCAAGAGCGAGCTCGACTAGCCGGTGAATCACCTCGTCGTGGATCGCACGCGTCGGGTCGCATGATCACGACGGGAGTGACCGGGCAGCCCTGGCGCGCCTCGATCACCGAACACGGAGGCATCGCGCCGTGGGACGACACACCGGCACTCGACTGGTTCGTCGCGGCCGATGATCGCTGGCACGTGCCCGCCGACCGAACCAGCGGTCCGGCAGCAGCGGATCGACGGCACCGCCGTCACCGAGACCCGCGTGCGCGTCCCGAACGGCGACGTCGTGCACCGGGTGTTCACCGTCGCCGATCACGGTGGACTGACCGTCGTCGAGATCGAGAACGAATCGACGCTGCCGGTCGCGGTCGCCTTCGACCAGCGCGAGGTGTTGACCGAACGGCCGATCGCCGATGTCCCGATCGAGGGCATCGAGTTGCCGAGCTCGGCCTTCGTCGCGCCGCTCGGTCACCAGGCGACCACTCGGATCGCCATCGCACACGACGGACCGCGGTCCGGCCCGATCCCCGGCGGGATCGCCGACGATCACGCAGGTGGTGCGTGGGTGGTTGTCGCTCACCGAGCGAGCGAGTCGACTCGTCCTGCCCGACGTCGAGCGGGAGCGCCACGCTCGCAGAGGCCGTCACCTCCGAGCGCTGCGAGATCGCGCTCGGTTCGATCCCGCACGCCGACGACGATCCGGCCGGCTTCGTGCTGGCACTCGGCGAGCTCGTGCGGATGGGGGACGATCCCGACCACTGGTTGCCCGAACTCGTCGCCGCCGTCGAGGCACTCGGGCCGACCATCGGATGGGATGCCGACGCGGCGCTGGGCGCCGCGAAGCGCATCCTGGCGTCCGCCGATGAACGCCGTGCCGAACGTGACCTCGGCAAGATCCTGGCGCGTCGTACAGCGGTGCCGCCGCCTCCGGAACCCCCGCCTGGTGTGCGGGTCATCGCCTGGGCCGAAGCACAACTCGCCGCAGGCCCGGAGTTGCTTCCGGCCGGGCTGCCGGCGGCGTGGCTGGGGCAGTCGCTGGATGTCTACGGCATTCCGACGGGCGCCCGTTCGACGGTGTCGTACGCGATCCGCTGGCACGGCGAGCGACCGGCGATCCTGTGGGAGCAGCGGGGCGAATCGCTGTGCCTGACCGCCCCGGTCGCGGCGCCCGAGTGGAGCTCGGACGAGGCGACCGGCGAGGCGCTCTGGCCGCCGCCGTCGTCACCATCACCATCACCATCACCATCACCGTCATCACCGCCAACGGCGCCATCACCATCGTCGCCGCCGACGGCGGACGAAGGCACCGCTGCGAACACCGACGACCCGGGGGACGAGCCGACGTCGTTCAGCTGATCCCGGCGGCGCTCGGTGCCGCGTCGCGCCCGAGACGTCGTGCCAACTCGGCGATGTGGTCGGGGCCGATCTCGCAACAGCCACCCACGATGGTGGCACCGTGCTCGACCCATTCGAGAGCGACGTCGGCGTAGGTCGCCGGGTCGAGGTCGTGGCGATGCCCCAACACCGTGGTGATCGAACCGGGTTCGTAGTCGTCGACGATGTGGGAGAAGCCATTGGCGTAGGCGCCGAACGGCACCCCGCCGGGTCCGAGCGTCGCCACCGCCGCGGAGAGCGCCTCGGGGACGGAGCAGTTGACCAGCATCGCAGCCGGGTCGAGGTCGCTCATCGCCTCGACGGCATCCTCCAGGCGCTCGCCGCTGCGAAGCCGCACCGTGTCGTCGTCGTGCACGGTCCAGCTGACCCACACGGGCTTGCCGGTCGCCGACGCCCCGGTCACCGCGGCCCGGGCCTCGTCGATCGATCCCATCGTCTCGCACAGGATCAGGTCGACGTGGGGCGCCTGCAGCGCCGCGGTCTCGGCGTACTGCGGCCACAGTTCGTCGAAGGGCGGGGCCAGCTCGGGACGGTAGGTCCAGCCGTAGGGGGAGAGACAGCCGGCGATCATCACGTCGGAGCGGTCGCCCCGTGCGGCGACTGCCAACTCGCAGGCAAGCAGCTGGAGTCGCTCGTAGTCGTCGTCGAGGCCGGCCGGTGCGAGCCGGCACCGGGTCGCGGTGTAGGTGTTGACCGTGATCACGTCGGCGCCCACCCTGATGTAGTCCTCGTGAACGTCACGGACGAGCTCGGGTTGGTCGATCATCACCTGGGCGGACCACAGCGGCGTGGGCTCGGCGTCGGCCCGGCGCAGCAGTTCCTGACCCATGCCCCCGTCGAGCAGCGTCACATCGCCTCGTCGATCCATGGCGTCACTGTGTCACCCGGAGCCCCGTGTCTGCGAGCGGACCAGGTTCGCCCGATGCACGCGCCGCCGCGTGCGCGTCGGTCGTCGACGGGCCGGGTAGCTTCGATGCCGATGGCACCCGGCCGGGCTCCGACCCGCAAGATCGAACAGGAGATGTGGGCGAAGGGCCACGAGGTCGTCGTCGGGATCGACGAGGTCGGTCGGGGTGCCTGGGCCGGCCCGCTGGTGGTCGGCGCGGCGATACTGCCCCGCGAGAAGCGGGTGCTCGGCGTCCGCGACTCGAAGATGCTCACCGAGCGCGAACGCGAGCGGCTGTTCGACCGGATCGCCGACTGGTGTGAGGCCTGGGCCGTCGGTTCGGCCAGCCAGGAGGAGTGCGACGAGCTCGGGATGGCCGAGGCCCAGCGTGTGGCGTGTCGCCGTGCCGTCGAGGGACTCGGCGTGGTGCCCGACGTCGCCGTCAGTGACGGCAAGTGGAACTTCGTGTCGCCGACCGTGGCGAACGTCGAGATGCGGGTCAGGGCCGATCGTCACTGCCTGAGCGTCGCGGCGGCGAGCATCCTGGCCAAGGTCGTGCGCGATCGCGAGATGCGCGAGCTGGCCGAGAGCTATCCGCACTGGTCGTTCGACAGCAACAAGGGCTATCCGTGCCCGGTGCACAAGTCGGCGTTGCAGGGATACGGTCCGTCGGCGATCCACCGCCGTACGTGGGTCTTCATGGACAACTACGTGCCGTGGACCGGTTGCCCGCGGAGTATCGCCCCGAGCAACCGACGCTGTTCTGACCGCGGCCGAAACCTCCGCCGCAACCGCCGGCGTCGGTGCATACGGTTGGCGGCATGTCGAACGGCTCACGGTCGAATCCGTCGCTGGAGCGGTCGGTGACCGAACCGGCGTCAGGTCGTCGTGAACCCCGTTCGTCGATCGTCGATCGGGTCGGTGCCGTGCAACCACGCAGCGACGGCAGCCCGGCTGAACCGCCACTGCGCGCCGAATCTGCGGGCGGGGAAGTCGCCACCGGCGATGCGATCGAGCACGTCACGTTCGCTGACACCGAGCAGCGCGGCCACGGTCGTCAGGTCGACGATGTCGACCGTCTCGCTCGGGGGTGCCTGGAGCTGCTGCGACAGCAGGTCCTCGACGACGGCCTGCTTGGTGCGGCCGTCGGATTCGATCCGCGCGTCGAGCTCGGTCAGCAGCGGTGCGGGGAGACGGACGAACAGGGGAGCGCGGTCGGTTCCCATGGGTCACAGGCTAGCTCTCGCGATAGCTGAATGATAGCAACTGCTATCATTCCGGCATGATCGCGATCCACGTGCTGGACCTGGGGTTCGTGAAGCTGCCCGACTGGCACCCGCGTTCGGCCGATGGCACGTGCCCGATCCAGGCCGTCGCGATCGGTCACCCGGATGGTGTCATCGTGTTCGACACCGGCGTCGCCGACGACCACCCGATCGTCAACGAGTGGTACGAGCCCACGGTCGTCCCGGTCGCCGATGCCCTGGCGGCGGTCGACGTCGACGAGCGCGACGTCGTGGCGATCGTCAACAGCCACCTCCACTTCGATCACTGCGGCCAGAACCGCTCGTTCCCGTCGGTGCCGGTGTGGGCGCAACGATCCGAGTACGACCTGGTCGACACGCCGCGCTTCACCGTGCCGGAATGGGCTCACGTCGCCGACGATCGTCTCCGGTCGATCGACGGCGACGCACAACTCGCCGACGGCGTGCGGATCGTCGCGACACCGGGCCACACGCCCGGGCACCAATCCATCGTCGTCGACGACGGTGACTGGGTGACGGTGCTCGGCGGACAGTGCTGCTACGACTGCTCCGAGTTCGGCGGCAACAGCCCCGCCGTCGCCGATGTGCACGACGACTCCTGGCTTCCCGCCGCCCGCCGATCGATCGCGCGCCTCCGGTCGCTCGATCCCGACGTCGCCCACTTCTCCCACGACCGATCGATCTGGAGGAGGGAACGATGACACGACCGTTCCGGTTCGCCGTGCAGGGTGGACCGTTCGACGACCCCGTGGCGCTCGCCGACCATGCTCGGCACGTCGAGTCGCTCGGCTACGACGAGCTGTACTCGTTCGACCACATCGGCTGGGCCGAGGGGTCGAGCGACGGGGCGAAGATCGACCCGTTCGCGCCGCTGGTCGTCGCCGCGCTGGCGACCGAACGATTGCGGGTGGGGCCGCTGGTGCTGAACAACGAGTTCCACCAACCGGTGTTGCTCGCCCGCACGGCAGCGACGGTCGACCGGATGACACGCGGCCGGCTCGTGTTGGGCATGGGGACGGGCTACTCGGCCGACGAGCACGACGCCATGGGCTCGCCGATCCGGCCTCCGGGCCCTCGCGTCACCCGGTTCGGCGAGTCGCTCGCCATCCTCCGATCGCTGCTCGACACCGGTGCCGTCGCCGTCGACGGCGAACACGAGCACGCGAACCTCGCCGACCTCGGCGTCCGGCCGACTCAGGATCACGTGCCGTTCCTGATCGGTGGCCACGGGCGCCGGGTGGTCGCCCTCGCCGGTCGGTACGCCGACATCTTCCAGTTCACCGGCCTGACGCACGGCGAGCGCGGCGCACCGTCGGGCGGCGGCTTCGCACTCGACCAGGTGCTCGAACGGAGCCGTTGGCTCGAGGAAGCAGCGGGCGACCGTCATGACCGGATCGAGCGATCGGCACTGGTGCAGTTCACGCACGTCGGCGACGACGCTCCGGCGGCGGCCGATCTGTCCGACCGGTTCCACCTCCCGGCGGAGGTGATCGACGGCACGCCGTTCGCACTGTTCGGCTCGCTCGACCAGGTCGTCGACACGATCGAACGCCGGCGCGAGCAACTCGGCATCACGCA
Source organism: uncultured Acidimicrobiaceae bacterium (assembly GCA_963827775.1). Classification (GTDB taxonomy): domain Bacteria; phylum Actinomycetota; class Acidimicrobiia; order Acidimicrobiales; family Ilumatobacteraceae; genus Ilumatobacter. Next base: position 404,285 of record CAWHCI010000019.1, read on the forward strand.
CTACGTGGTGCGCGACCCCGACGGGTTCGCACCCGTCGTCGAGGCGTTGACCGATCGGTGATCACGCAGGGTCGGGCGGCGGCGTCGCCTCGACGCCGGTGGCATCGGCGAGCACGCCCGCCACGATCGGGCCGCTGATCGACCCGACCATCACGATCATCGACGACCGGCCCATGATCGCCCCGAACGACGTCGATCCGAAGTAGTCGGCCCGGATGGTGAAGATGCGCCGGTCGGGGTGCGTCACCTCGGTCGCCGTCACGGCGACGTGAGCAACGACACGAACTCGGCGACCGCGTCCGGGCCGGGGAGACGGTGTGCGGCCACCGAGTCACCCGGCCCGACACGAACCGAGATGTCGGCCCCGGACATCCGCCGGAACGCGTCCTCGTCGGCGACGTCGTCGCCGAGGTACACGACCGGCGACCGTTCGTGTCGCCCGGCCAGATCGAGCACTGCGTCACCCTTGCTCGCCGCGCGAGCGAGCAACTCGACGACGGCGCTGCCAGGTCTCACCTGCGCGCCGTCGATCATTCGCGCCAGGTTGGTGACGGCCTCGACCGCCGGTGCCGCAAGGGTCGAGTCGGCCTCCCGGGTGTGGAGGACGACGCTCGCCGGCGTGTACTCGAGCCAGGCACCGTCGCCGGCGGCTCCGACCCCTCGCGTGGCGATGATCTCGAGCTGGTCGTACGTGTACTGCTCGTCGTCGTCGAGCACCGGGGCCCCGTCGCCGCGCACCTCGACGCCGTGGCTGCCGATCACGTGGAGCCTGGTCCGGGAAGCCGAACGAGCGCTCGAGGCTCTCGAGCGACGCGGCCCGACACGATGCCCACCATGGTCCGTTCGCCGAGCGCGGCCAGCCCATCCCGGACGCCCGGCGGCAGTTCGGCAGTCGATCGGCGTGATCGACGACCGGGGCCAGCACACCGTCGACGTCGAAGGCCACGAGGGCGTCGCCGAGGTGCGGGCGGACGAGTGCGGCCAGCTCCGCCGGTGTGACGTCGGCCGGTCCACTCATGCGTCGAGGACATCCATGAACGATCGTGCCCAATCGCCCACGTTCGCCGAGGCGATCGCCTGCCGCATCGCTTCCATGCGTGGGCGACGTTCGTGGCGGTGCATCTCGACAGCACGCACGATGACGTCCTCGAACGCGTGCTCGTCGTGCGGGTTGACCAGCAACGCCTGACCCAGCTCGTCGGCGGCGCCCGGTGAACTCGGAGAGCACGAGCACTCCGTCGCCGTCGACGTGGGCGGCCACGTACTCCTTGGCGACGAGGTTCATGCCGTCGCGGAACGGGTGTCACCAGCATCACGTCGCCGGCGCGATAGAGCGGGATCAGATCGTTCGAGCGGAAGCATCTGGTGCAGGTAGTGGATGACCGGGAAGCCGAGCCGTGAGTGCACGCCGTTGATCTCACCGACGATCTGCTCGATCTCGCGCCGTTCCTCCTGGTAGAGCTCGACTCCTTGGCGGGTGGGGGTGGCGATCTGCACCAGGACGTGGCGCTCGGGATCGAGTCGCCCACTGTCGAGGAGGCGCCCGAACGCACGGAGTCGTGCGCCGATGCCCTTGGTGTAGTCGAGGCGGTCGACGCCGAGCAGGATCACCTCGGGATCACCGAGCCGGGCGCGGATCTGGGCGGTGCGCTTGCGTGTGGAGCGGCCACTGCGCCAGCAGCTCGAAGTCGTCGACGTCGATCGAGATCGGGAAGTTGCTGACCAGCACGTTGCGGCCATCGAAGTTCACGAGCTCGTCGTCGACCTCGGTCGCGCCGACGAGCTGGTGTGCTGCCGCGATGAAGTTCCGGCGCGCCGCGTTCGCGCTGGAAGCCGAGCACGTCGGCGCCGAGCAGCCCGGCGATGATCTCGGTGCGCCATGGCAGCCGCTGGAACAACTCGAGCGGCGGGAACGGGATGTGGTTGAACCATCCGATGCGGAGGTCGGAGCGCCGCGCTCGCAGCATCGCCGGTGTGAGCTGGAGGTGGTAGTCGTGGATCCACACGGTGGCGTTCGGCGGTGCGACCTCGGCCATACGTTCGGCGAAACGGTCGTTGACGGTGACGTAGGAGTCCCAGTCGGCGCTGTCGTAGTTCGACTCCTTGATCGCGTCGTGATACAGCGGCCACAGCGTGTCGTTCGAGAACCCCTCGTAGTAGCGGTTCAGCTCGTCGGCGCTGATCGGCACGGGATGCATCTCGATGCCGTCGGCGTGGATGACGTCGGACGAGCCGTCGGTCTGGCCGGTCCAGCCGACCCACGCGCCCTTGCTCTCCTGGACGATCGGCAGGAGTGCCCGCACGAGTCCGCCGGGGCTCGTCTCCCAGTCGCCGTTCGGTGTGCGGGTGACGGGGAGCCGGTTGGCGGCGATGACCAGAGGACGCTTCGAAGATGGGGGAGGTGTGTGCTCGTCGATGCCGGCCACCGTACCCAACACAGCGAGCGCTCGGTAACGTGCCGCGGATGCCGATCGATGTCGACGCGGTCCGGGCCGACACGCCGGGGTGTGAGGTGGTGGCGCACTTCAACAGCGCCGGCTCGAGCCTGCCGCCGGTGTGCGTGGTCGACAGCGTGGTCGAGTACCTGCGCCGTGAAGCCCTGATCGGCGGCTACGAGATCGCCGATGAGCGTCACGACGACCTGTCGGCGGTGTACACGGCGGCGTGCTCGCTCTTCGGTGGCCGACCCGACAACTGGGCCTTCGTCGAGTCGGCGACGCGCGCGTGGAACGCAGCCTTCTCCGCGCTGCGATTCGAGGTGGGCGATCGCGTCCTGACCACCCGGGCGGAATACCCGAGCAACATGGGTGGGCTCCTGCGAGCGGGCGAGCTGCAGGGTGTCGAGATCGTCGTCGTGCCCGACGACGAGCACGGCCAGGTCGACGTGTCGGCGCTCGAGTCGCTGCTCGACGAACGAACGCGGCTGGTGTCGTTGATGCACGTACCGACGCAGGGTGGACTCGTCAATCCCGTCATCGAGGTCGGACGGCTGCTGCGCGACACCCCGATCCTCTACCAGGTCGACGCGTGTCAGTCGGTGGGCCAGCTCCCCGTCGACGTCGACACGATCGGTTGCGACATCCTGTCGTTCACGGGCCGGAAGTTCCTACGGGGCCCGCGCGGCACCGGGATGGTCTGGGCCGGCGATGCGGCGCTCGAACGGATGGCCAACCCGGCCGGCGTCGACGGTTGGGGTTCATCGTGGGACGAGCCGATGACCATCACGCCGGCATCGAGCGCCCGCCGCTTCGAGCCGTACGAGGTGTTCTTCGCCGGCAAGGTCGGTCTGGCGACGGCCATGCGGTACGCCTCGGAAATCGGCGTCGCAGAGATCGCCGCGCGGAACGAGCTGCTCGCCGGTCGTCTCCGGGAGGCGCTCACCGCGATCGATGCGGTGACCCTTCGCGATCAGGGGGCCGAACGGTGTGCGATCGTCACGTTCACCGTTGCCGGTCATGCGCCTCGCGACATCCAGACGCTCCTGCGCGGGCAGCGCATCAACGTGTCGATCGCGTCACAGATGTCGGCCCGGCTCGACTTCCCCGACCGGGGGCTCGACGAGGTGGTCCGTGCGTCCGTCCACTACTTCAACACGATCGACGAGGTGGACGCCCTCGTCGCCGCGATCGAGCGCCTCGAGCTGCCGTAGGCGCGCTCCGTCAGCCCCGTTCGAGGGCCTGAGCGAGGTCGGCGACGAGGTCGCTGGCGTGCTCGATGCCGACGCTCAGTCGAACCAGGTTGTCCGGCACCTCGAGCGGCGAACCGGCGGCCGATGCGTGCGTCATCGCACCGGGGTGCTCGATCAGGCTCTCGACCGCACCCAGCGACTCGGCCAACGTGAACAGCTCGGTAGCCGCCGAGATCCGGCGGGCCGCTTCGCCGCCGCGTGCCAGGAAGCTGACCATGCCGCCGTAGTCGCGCATCTGCTTGGCGGCCGCGGCGTGGCCCGGGTGATCGGGGAGCTGTGGGTAGAGCACCCGCTCGACCGCCTCGTGCCCGGTCAGGAGATCGACGATCGCGCGGGCGTTCTCGCAGTGGCGGTCCATCCGGACGCCGAGTGTCTTGGCGCCGCGCAGGACCAGGTAGCTGTCGAACGGTGACGGCACGGCGCCCGCCGCGTTCTGCGTGTACCGCAGCCGGTCGGCGATCTGGTCGTCGTCGACGGCGAGGAAGCCGCCGACCACGTCGCTGTGTCCGCCGAGGTACTTCGTGGCCGAGTGCAGCACGATGTCGGCGCCGAGCGTGATCGGCTGCTGCAGGTACGGCGTGGCGAACGTGTTGTCGACGACCACCAGCGCGCCGCGTTCGTGGGCGATCTCGGCGATCGCCTCGATGTCGAAGCACGTCAGCAGCGGGTTGGTCGGCGTCTCGAGCCAGACCAGGCCGGTGTCGTCGGGCCACGCAGCGACGACGGCGTCGAGGTCGCTCAGGTCGACTGCGGTCCACGGGAAGCCGAGCGGCGACCACACGTTGTTGATCAACCGGAACGTGCCGCCGTAGGCGTCGTTGCCGAGTAGCACCCGCTGCCCCTGTGACAGCAGACGCATGATGTTGTCCTCCGCCGCGAGACCGCTCGCGAACGACAGGCCGTGGCGGGCGGCTTCGAGTGCTGCGATCTGCGTCTCGACCGCGGTCCGGGTGGGGTTGCCCGATCGCGAGTACTCGTAGCCCTTGTGGACGCCGACTTCGCTCTGAGCGAACGTGGTCGACAACGAGATCGGCGTCACGACCGCGCCGGTGACCTCGTCGGGCTCCTGTCCGGCGTGGATCGCGAGCGTCTCGAACGCCCATCCGAGTTGTTGCTCTTCTTCTCCCATGGAGGTCTCTCCCAGTCTGAGGTCGGTTCGTGGTGGCGACACGGCTCGGGCCGGACCCGAACCGTGACGTCAGTAGTCGGCTCGGGCGTCGAAGTACGACAGGATGTCGGTGCGGGTGAGCACGCTGAGCGGGCGGCCGTCGGACAGCACCAGGAGGGCCGGCGCGGTGTGGAGCATCTCGAGCGCACGTTCGAGCTTCTGGCCGACGCCGATCGTCGGCAGGTGCGGCCCCATCACGTCCTCGACCGGGACGTCCATCACGCCGGAGTCGTCGGCGATGACCTCCATGAGTTCGAGCTCGTCGACCGAGCCCGACACCTCCGCGGCGGCGAACGGCGGGGTGTTCTTGCAGACGGGCAACTGGCTGACCCCGTTGGCACGCATGCGCTCGATCGCCGAGCGCACCGTCTCGTCGGGGTTCACGTAGAGCAGGTTGTCGAGCGTTGCGCTGCGCGCCTCGAGTACGGCGCCGACGCACTGCTCGCACTCGTTCGTGAAGCCGAAGTTGGCCATCCAGGCGTCGTCGAACACCCGCGACAGGTAGCCGCGGCCCGAGTCGGGGTTGAACACGACCACGAGGTCGTCCGGGGTGCCGCGCTTCGCGACCTGGATCGCGGCGGCGACCGCCATGCCGCCCGACCCGCCGATCAGGATGCCCTCGGTCTGGCTCACCTTCCGGGCCATGTGGAAGCTGTCGGCATCGGAGATGGCGATCGTCTCGTCGTAGAGTTCGGGCTGCCAGGCGGCCGGGAAGAAGTCTTCGCCGACACCCTCGACGAGGTACGGCCGCCCCGACCCGCCGGAGAACACCGAGCCTTCGGGGTCGGCGGCGATGATCTTGACGTCGGGGTTCTGCTCCTTGAGGTACTGGGCCGTGCCGGTGATCGAGCCGCACGTGCCGGCGCCGGCGACGAAGTGCGTGATCCGGCCGGCGGTCTGCTCCCAGATCTCCGGGCCCGTCGTCTTGTAGTGCGACAGCGGGTTGTTCGGGTTGGCGTACTGGTTCGGCCGGAACGCCTGACGCTCCTGGGTGAGCCGTTCGGCGACGCTGTAGTAGCTCTGCGGGTCGTCCGGTGCCACCGCCACCGGGCAGACGACGACCTCGGCGCCGTAGGCCTTCAGCAGTGAGATCTTCTCGGGTGCGACCTTGTCGGTCATGACGAACACGCACTCGTACCCGCGCTGGGCGGCGACGATCGCGAGGCCGACGCCCGTGTTGCCGCTGGTCGGTTCGACGATGGTGCCACCGGGCTGCAGCTCGCCGCTGCGCTCGGCCGCCAGGATCATCTCGAGCGCCGGCCGGTCCTTCGACGAGCCACCCGGGTTGGTGGTCTCCATCTTCATGGCGAGCACCGCCGGCAGTTCCTCGACCTCCATGGTGCGCTTCATCCGCACGAGGGGGGTGCCCCCGAACAGGTCGATCACCGAATCGGCGATCTGCGTACCGTCGAGCCTGGGGTCAGCCATACGACGAGAGTAACGCCGTGGTTCCGACTTCGATTCCTCGGTGGTCGCGGCTCGGGCCGTGAGCGACTTCCCCGCGTGTGCGGGCCCCACCTCGCATGGACGCCGCCGACCGTCGGTGTCGACATCACGACGGTCTCCCCGCATGGCGGTACGGTGCCGCGATGGCACGGATGGATGTGATCGGAGCGCGCGACGGGTGGCGATGCTGGCTGTGCGACGAACCGGTCGACCCGGAGATGTCGGTGAACGACGGCCGTGGCCCGAGCATCGACAGCCTGATCACCGATCGTCGGTCCAAGAAGAAGGGTGGTGGCCCACCGGTGGAGCGATTGGCGCATCGCGCCTGCAACACCGGGAAGGGCAAGGTCAAGCCGGTCGTGCCCTGGGCCGACCACCTCTTCGTGATCGACCCGGCGGTGATCCTGACGAGTGCCGATCGCCTCGCCCGCAAGGGCGGCCGCGAAGTGATGGCGCGCTGCCCGGACGAACACGACGCACGCGAGGCCGCTGACTGGCTGGTCGATCGACTCTCACGGCTGGACCCGACGTTGGACGTCACCGCCGACGTCGAACCCGGTGGCGGCCAGTACCTGTTGATCCTGCGCGCCTGACCGCTCGCTCGGGAGTGCTCGGAGCTCGGCTTCGGGCAGTCGCGTCGGCAGTACGGCGGGAGGGCTCCGGTACATCGCCGCCGTGTCGACCGAGGCCCGACGGGCCCGTCAGCGGCGAGCGAGTCGTCGTGCGCTCCGCACGACGAGCGCCGCGACGAAGACGATCACGGTCACCAGGGCCATCGTGGCACCGGTCGCGGTGGCGTGGTGATAGCTGATCAGCAGGCCGATCACGGCTGACACGCTGCCGATGCCAACCGCGACGACCATCATCAGCGGCACGCGTCCGACGATCATCGACGCGGTCGAGGGTGGCGCGATCAGGAACGCGAACACCAAGAGGCTGCCCACCGTCTCGAACGATGCCACGATCGACAACGCCAGCAGCACGAGCAGCACGAAGTGCGTGAGCTGTGGTCGAAAGCCCATCAGTCGGGCCTGCGTGACGTCGAAGGTGGTGACCAGCAGCGCCCGGTGCAGCACCACGACACCGCCAACGGTGATGGCGGCGACGATCGCCAGCGTACGCAGATCGGCCGCGTCGACCGCGTTGATCGAGCCGAACAGGAAGCGGGTCAGGTCACCGGCACCTCGCCCCGTCTGAGCGGACATCACGACCACGGCGAGCGCGAGGAAGCCGACGAACAGGACGCCGATCGAGGCGTCGTCGGGCAACGGTGAGGCCGTACGGATCAACTGCACGCCGGCCACCATCGCCAGCGCCGCCAGCAACGCACCGACCGTGGTGTTGCCGCCCATCACGAAGGCGATCGCGATACCGGGGAGCACGCCGTGGGCGAGGGCGTCGCCGAGGAAGCTCAACCCGCGCAGCACGACCCACGTGCCGATCACACTCGTGCAGACCACGGTGAGCAGCGCGGCCCAGAGCGCGTCGCGCAGGAACGGGTTGTCGGTGAACGGCGTGATCCACCAGCCGACCGGATCGGTGAGCCAACTCACGGCCGGCTCACGGTGTGAGCGCCTCGGCGATGAGTCTCGCGTTGTGGCGCATCATCTCCACGTACGTGTCGGTCTCCGGATCGGACGTGAGCGCGTCGGTCACGAGGGGGACGACGCGCGACGCCCAGGCGGTCGGCCAAGGCCTCGGCGTCGGCGGTCGATTCGAGTTCCTCGGTGAAGATCGCCGTCACACCCCGCTCCTCGATCACGTCGGCGAGATCGGCGAGACCGGCCGCATCCGTCTGGGCGAGCGTGTTCGTCGACGGAATGACGGTGCCGACGATCTCGAGGTCGTAGCGGTCGGCGAAGTAGGCGAGTGAGTCGTGGCTCGTGACCATCAGCCGATCGGCGGCCGGAACGGCACCGATCAGGTCGGAGATCTCGCGATCGAGCTGTTCGAGTTCGGCCCCATAGTCGCTCGCACAGTTCCGCTGCCGCTCGTCGGCCTCCTCACCGGCCATCGCGATGGTGTCGAGCACGGCGGCCACGCGCTGGGGATCCTGCCAGATGTGCGGGTCGACCTCGTCGTCGTGCTGATGTTCGTCGGGCTCGTCGTTCGTGCTGTCGTGGCCGGCTTCGATCGTGTCGACCGATGGAACGAGCTCGATCACCTCGGTGCCCGACGTCGAGACGGTCGCGAGGAGGTCGGTCAAGGTGTCCTCGAGGCCACCGCCGTTGGCGATGACCGTCGCCGCGTCCTCGAGCGTCTGGCGGTCGCGCAGGGACGGCTCGAAGGTGTGCGGGTCGGCTCCCGCCGGGATGATCGACGGCACATCGAGGCCACAGAGCGTCGCCGAGGTGATGTCGGCCCAGATGGTCGTGGTGGCGACGATCGAGCTCGTCGCGATCTGGCCGTCTCCGGTCGATTCCGAACCGTCGCCGCACGCTGCGAGCGCAGCAACGACCGCGAGCACCGCAACGCTCGAACGAGCCGTGAGAATCATTCTCAGGATGTTAGAGTGAGAATCAGTCTCATGCCAACCACGAACGAACCTTGTCTCGTTGCCGCGACCGACGTGTGCGTGCACTACGGGCCGACGGTCGCGCTCGCGCCGACCTCGTTCGAGCTGCGGCGCGGCACCTCGGTCGCGCTCGTCGGTTCCAACGGCAGCGGGAAGACGACGCTGCTCTCGCTCCTCGCCGGTCTCGTGGCATCCGACGACGGCCGGATCTCCGTCGACGGCTCGGTGGCCATGGTCACCCAGCACCGCGAGCATCACCGCTGGATGCCGCTGTCGGTCGACGAGGTGCTGCGCATGGGCCGCTACCCGAGACTCGGGCTGCTCCGGCCGCTCCGGCGCGACGACCGGGAGCGCATCGACCACGCCGCCGATCTGCTCGAAGTGTCGCACCTGCGCCGACAGCCGTTCGGTGAGCTGTCGGGTGGGCAGCAACAGCGGGTGCTCGTCGCCCAGGCGCTCGCGGCGGAACCCGACCTGCTGCTGCTCGACGAGCCGATCACCGGGCTCGACCTGCCGAGTCAATTGCGCATCCTCGAGGTGATCGAGCGGCACGCCGAACAGGGTGGAATCGTGGTGTTCTCCACCCACCACCTGGCCGAGGCACGACGCGCCGACGTCGTGATGCTCATGGCCGGTTGTGTGCTCGCGGCCGGCCCACCCGAAGACGTGCTGGTCCCCGCGCTGCTCGCGGAGGCGTTCGGCGGCCGGCTGATCCGCGACGACGGCACGACGATCGTGGTCGACGACCACGGGCACGATCACGGCGAACCCCACGCACCCGAACTCGTGCCCCACCACGGCATCCACCGCCACGACCACGAGCACCGGCAACGTGAGCGCCCATGAACACCGATCCCGACCTGCACCGGTCGGTGGCCACACGTCTGGCCGAGCACGACCAGCAGTACACGGCCAATCGTCGGGCGGTCGTCGACGCGCTCGCATCGGCCGGTGCCCCGATCACGCTGCCCGAGTTGCTCGAGGTCGACGGGTCGCTGGCGCAGAGCTCGGCATACCGGACGCTGTCGGTGATGGTCGATGCCGGCGTCGTGCGCCGGCTCGTACACGTCGGTGACCACGCCCACTTCGAACTCGCAGAGCATCTCACCGAGCACCATCACCACCTGATCTGCGAAGGCTGCGGTTCGGTCGTCGACGTCACCTTGCCCGATCGGGTCGAGGCGGCGATGGACCGGACGTTCCACGACGTGGCCGAGGCCGCGGGCTTCACGCCGACGCATCACGCCGTCGACATCTACGGCACGTGTCGTTCCTGTCACGACGGCTGACGTCGAGCTCGCCTCCTTCGGCCGTGGCCGTCAGACGAACTGGTCGGCGAGATCGGCAGAGTCGACGGCGAACACGTCGAACCGATCGACCGCCCCGGTCGGGTCCTCCTCGTCGAGGCGCGGCTGCACGAACGCGGTCCGCAGACCGAGGTCCGAGACGATCAACCGGGTCACGGTGCCTCGGCCAGCCGCCGTTCCAGCGCCGGGCCGAGCCGTCGGCCGGACTCGTGGACCCAGGCGGGTTCGTTGGTGCGCATCGAGATCCACATCGCCGGGCCGGCCGGCCAGTACGTGACGTCGAGACAGCCCGTCTCACGCGGGTCCTGCTTGAAGTGCCAGTGACGGTTCCCGGGGTACCTCCGGGTGCCCAACACCGTGACGTGCGAGCAGTACATTCCGAGGTCCGAGGCGACGCCGAGCAGGAGCGACTCCATCTCGTCGAGCGTCCGCTCGCCTGTCACGGGCACGTCGAGGTTGGTCGTCCTGTCGGTGCTGGCGACTCCGGCCCGTCGCGTCGTTGCCATGGTTCGAGTCTCGATCGAACCCGTCGCGCCGGGTAGGTCCGATCGTCACGAGGCGGCGGGCTGCGTGTCGCCCCCACTGCGACGACCCAGTGGACGTGTCCCGCGGCTGCCGGCTACGACGCCGGCTTGATCGGAGACACGAAACCCGGCGGTTTGAGCGCGATGACCGAGCAGTCGACGTGATCCAGGATGTTCTCCGCGATGTTGCCCATCACGAGCCCGCTCATACCGGTCCTGGCGGTCGTGCCCATGATGAGCAGGTTGATCCGCAGGTCGGCGGCGAGGTCGGTGATGACGTGGGCGGGCTCGCCCTTGACGAGATGGGCCTGCCAGGGCGCGTCGGCGGTCTTGGGATGGGTGAGGAGCTGATTCACGGAGCGTTCCCGGTTGGTGCGAACGTTCTGGAGCAGGGAGTCGATCTCGGTGCGCGAGCCACGGAACCGGGGGGACTGACGCAGCGTCGCCTCGCCCGGCAACTCCCACGCATGCGCGACGTGGAGTTCCCCGCCGTGGAGGTCCACCATCGATGCAGCCAGTTCGAGGATGAGATGGTTGAGTGCGACCTCCTGGGCGTCCGGGTTGACGGCCGCCAGGACACGCAGCGTCCTGGCCCGTGTCGGTCGGATCACCCAGACCGGACATGGACACTTCCGTTGCAGCCGCTTGACCGTCGCCTGGTCCTCCTGGTCGTCGGAGGTGACCACGACGAGATCGTGGCCCTCGTGGATGACGCGTTCGATGATCGACACCGCCGGATTGCCGAACTCGACGATCGTCTCGACCTCGGCGCGCCCGATGCGGCGGCCCCACTTCGTCAGCTCGGCGTCCAGGTCGGCCCGTTGGCGGTCGCGGAGCTCGCGCTCGATGTCGGTCCCGGGCAGCAACCTGCGCAGCCCGCCGGGTTCGGGGATGACGCCGAACAACGTGAGCTGTGCCGACGTGCCGACGACGAGCTTGGCGACGTTCCGCACCGCCAGGCTGTTGTCGTGTTGACCGAGCGGGCTGAAGAGGATCTTGGTGAATCGACGCACGTTGCTCAACTCCCTCTGGGTGCGGCACGACCTCCGACGCCGAGGTCAGGAGTCGCAACCGATCGTACCGACTCACACGTGCCGGAGCCCGCGTCGAGGAGATGTCCGAGGAGATGTCGAGGTGGCGTGGGGTCAGGACGGGAACGTGGCGGGCTCGATGCCGATCTCGGCCATGCGGGTGGCATAGGTCGCGTAGAGGCGCCGGGCGGTGCCGTGGCGTTGCAGCGCCGACATCGCGGACACGACACCGAGGTGGGCGCGTTCTTCGTACTCGTCACGCTCGAGCATGCGGAGGTAGCGGCGGGCCGCCGACTCGTGGTCGCCCGAGGCGGCGTCGTCCTCGGCGAGCAGGCCGGCGATCGTGAGGTAGGCGGCACGTGCCTCTTCGCGCAGGGTGAACGCCCAGTCGGCATACGGCTCCTCGGGGAGGAACTCACCGACGTACAGCCGCTCGGCGGATCGCAGGAGCGCCAGGCCATGCTCCCGGTCGCCGGCCGACACCAGTCGGGACCCTTCGGCAGCCCGTTCGAGGAAGTCGAACACGTCGATCGAGAGGTGCTCGTCCGACAAGGCGACCGAGTTCCGGTCGGCGCGCAGGTAGTGGTCGGCCGGATGGGATCTCTCCGGGTCGAGCACACCGCGGATGGTCGACAGCGCCACCGACAGTCGGTTGGCCGCCTTCGTGGAGTCGTCGTCGGGCCAGAACTGCTCGACCAACTGCTCGCGGTTGAGCGGACGGCCCCGGGACGCGACCAGCAGTCCGAGGAGTTCGCGGGCCACGCGTGACTGCCACGCCGACACCGGAACGGGTTCGTCGGCCACGTCGACCTCGAAGCCGCCGAGTGTGCGGACCACGACGTCGACGCTCGCCCGCTCGGTTGCGCGGTCGAACGCTCGACGCGCCTGGATCGCGAGGCCCTTCGCTCCCAGTTGATCGAGGCGCTCGGCGGCGGCGGACGCGAGCGCAGCGGCCGACGCCCCGTCGAGCAGCTCGGCGCGGGCCACATCGACCCGAGCGGTGCCGATCGGCGACCCGATCGCCTTCCACACCTCCCGACCCTCGTCGAGGGCGCGCATCGCCGTGGTCGTGTCGGGCGCCGCGGCGGCCCTGACCTCGAGTGCTTCGGCTGCGACCGAGCGGAGGTTCCGCCGACGCGCCTCGGTGGCCGCCTCGTGGGCGGCGTCGAACGCCGCCGTGCGATCGCCCCTCGCCAGGTCGACGCGTGCGTGGGCAAGCCAGACCCGGCTCTGCCCGGCAGGCGAGGCGAGCCCGTCGACGCGCTCGGTGAGGGTGGCCACCAGCTCCGGGTCGACGTCGGCGACCATCGCCGACAGCGATGCACACACGTGGACGAGGGCCTGTGCGTCGGCGTGCACCTCGGCCAGTTCGATCGCCCGCTCGTACGCGACCCGGGCGAGCACTCGATCGCCGCGCGTCGTGTGCACGTCGCCGAGCACCATCTGCGTGTACTTCTCGTGTGCCGACCCGATCCGCCGGAACGTCTGCTCGGCCTGAACCAATTCGCGGGCCGACTCGTCGAGCGAACCCTGCAGGAGCAGGCACTCTCCGCGGTTGGTCAGCGCCATCGCCCGCCAGACGTCGTACCCGCTCATGTCGGCGAGCCGGAGCGCGATGTCGAGCTCGGCGAGCGCGGCGTCGAGGTCGCCCTCCTCGAGGAAGTGGGAGCTGCGGTTCGACCGGATCCGGATCAGTTGCATCACGTCGCCGGCGCGTTCCGCGTACTCGAGCGCTCGGAGGTAGTGGACGTCGTTCGTCGATCGGTCGCCGTCGAGTGCTGCGATCATGGCGAGCACGGTGTGCACCGTCGCCGAGGACCGAGGGTCGTCGGCCTCCTCGGCCAGTCGACGAGCGGCCTCGGCCACCGATCTCGCCGCGTCGCTGTCGCCGCGGATGTAGTGCGCGCTCGCCTCCCAGCTCCGCAGGGCCGCGACGGTCTCGGGGCGGGCGTCGGTCTCGATCGCCCGCCCGAACGTGGACAGGGCGGTCGACAGGTCGCCGCGCACGTACTGCAGGTAGCCCAACCGGAGCGCGACGCGGGCATCCAGTGGTCCGTCCCCGCCGCCGATCGTGAGGTACAGGCGCTCGGCGGATTCCAGATCGCCGACGAGCTCCCGAACGTGGGCGTCGAGCAACGTGAGGTCGGCGTCGAACGGCTCGTCGCGGATCCCGTCGAGGAGCTTGGCCAGTTCGCGGATGAGCCCGCCCTCGGTCATCCGTTCGCCGTGCTGTGCGATGAAGGTGCGGACCCGGGCCGAGTCCGCACCGTCGAGCAGGCAGGCCACGGCCGACGACCAGTCGCCGAGCTGGCGGTACCAGTCGGTGGCGGGAACCAGGACCTCGACGTGGGCCGACGATCGGGAACGCAGGTACTCGCGCAGCACCGGGGCGATCGTGACGGCTTCCGGATCGTCGGGAATGCGATTGACGAACGCGCTCGCACTCACACCACCCAGGAGACGGGTCGCCGCGCCGGACAGCTCGGGCAGCAGGTCGTCGACGAGGCGCTGGCTGAGCCATGGAAGGTGTGCACCGGCCTCGAGCAGCGCCACCGAGTCGTCGGGTTCCGACCGGAGCACGTCGTCGGCGAGGTAGTCGGCAAGACCCTCGTCGGCCATCCCACGCCGGAGGCCGGCGACCCCGCCGCGCCGAATCGCGCGGGCGGCCAACGCCACGGCGGCCGGCCAGCCGCCGGTCAGCTCGTGGATCTCGGCCGCGGCGCCCGACGCGTCCTCGTCGGCGAGCAACTCGGTGATCTCTTCGACCGTGAACGCCAGGTCGTCCGCATCCAGCTCGAGGTGGTCGTTCGTCAGCCGGAGCCGAGCCGTCGGGAACGGCAGCGTGGAGCGGGACGCGAGCACGATGCGGAGGCGGGCCGGGGCGTGACGGCAGAGATCGGCCACGAAACGCTCGGAGGGCCCACTGCCGTCGATCTCGTGCAGGTCGTCGAGCACCAGCACGAGGTCGCGGCTCAGCGCAGCGTCGAGGTCGAGCGCGATCGCTGCCGCCAGCGACTCGGCGACGCCGTCGGAGCCGGCTGCCGCGCCCGACGCTCCCTCGATGGCCATCCAGAGCTCGGCCGACAGGCCCGGCACGAGCAGGCGCAGGCGACGAACGACGTTCCTGGCGAAGGCCGACACCGAACGATCGGCCGACGAGACCGCGTGCACCACCCATCGCTGTGGCTCGGACACCGAGGAGATGAGCGTCGTCTTGCCGGAGCCGGCCCCGGCGATCAACGAGATCAGGCGCGGCGCGTCGGAGGCCGTCAACGGCGACTCGACTCGGTCGCGAACGATCATGTTCGACGCCCTGCGAACACCCGCATCCCTCCTCCAACGGCGCGCCGGCTCGGTGCGCAACCCCAGCGTACGTCAGTGATCACACTGTTTCTGCGTCGAGTCGCCGCCCCCGGGGCGGAACGAGTTCAGGGCACCTTCAGGCAACCTTCAGCCCTCCCGTCAAGATGGTCGGTATGAGCATTCGGCACCACGTCACCACCGGCCCGGCGCGTCTCCGGGGGCGGGTCTGGCCGTGATCGCATTCATCGTCCGCGTGCACGACGCGGCCGACGGGCTCGCCGGTGTGGTGGAGTTCCCCGGGACGAGCCGCACCCCGTTCCGGACCGGCGAGGAGTTGATCGCGTTGATGCAGTCATGGCTGCAGAGCGCAGATGCGAGCCGATCCGACGGGTCGGGTGATCCGTGATGCCCGGCGGGAACCCGTACCACCCGCGCCGGGAGGCGCACCCACCGGCCGGAGCGACGAGCCGCGTGGACACACTCGAGATCGGCGGACCCGCAGCGACGCGGCCACGGCTCGATCACCGACCTGGGATGATGGGCCGATGCGTCTCGGCATCAGCATCACGAGCGGATTCCCGGGTCTGGACGGGGCGGAAGCCGTCCGGGCGGTGGTCGAACGTGGCCGCGTCGCGGCCGAGGCCGGTCTCGACCACCTGAGCCTGGGCGATCACCACGCGACCGGCGCCTCGCGGGCATACGTGCAGAACGTGCCGGCGATCGGTCGGATCATGGCCGACTGGCCGGCGGATCGTCAGATCGGGCTCCTGCTCCTGCTGCCACTGTGGCATCCGGTGCTCGCCGCCGAACAGATCGGCACGCTCGCCGCCATGAGCGAGGTGCCGTTCATCGTGCAGACGGGAATCGGCGCCGGCTCGGATCAGTTCGCGGCGATGGGCGCGTCGCTGTCGACGCGCGGCCGGGTGACCGACCGCGCCATCGATGCGATCGCCCGGCTGCTCGCCGGCGAGACGGTCGACGTCCCCGAGCTCGGCATCTCCGGGGCATCGATCAGTCCGCGCCCGCCCGTGCCGGTCGAGTGGTGGATCGGCTCCGGCGGTGCACCGGCCGCGATCGATCGAGCGGCTCGGGTCGGTGACGCGTGGTACGCATCACCGGGCGTCGACGGCGACGATCTACGACGGACGGCCGACGCGTATCGGGCGGCGTGTCGGCGTCATGGAACGACCCCGCGCATCGCACTGCGTCGCGATGTGCTCGTGGGTGACGACCACGATGCGACGATCCGGCTCGCTCGACACGTGATCGAACGCGGGTACCGGGGCATGGACGGGCAGATCATCGCCGGTGGGGTCGAGCACGTCGCGGAACGCATGGCCTCGTTCGAGCCGATCGGCGTCGACGACATCGTCGCCCGCACGATCGCCGTCGATCAGCCGGCGGCGCTCCGCAGCATCGAACTGCTCGGCGAGGTGCGTCGCACGATCGGTTGATTCGCACCGGTCTCGACCGCCGTGCAGCGCCTCGTCGGGTGCGTCGAGGCTCACGGGTGGTCGAGCGTGTTCAGCCGCCGAGCAGTCGGCTGACGAGCCCGGGCTTCGGCGCCTCGAAGCCTTCGGGGAGCAGGTGCGGGGCATGGCTCGCGAGGTACTCGCCGACCTGCCTCGCCGACGGGTTGACCATGCCGACATCGCCGACCACGATCGTGGGCACCGTCTCGTTGCCGTTGGCATGGTGGCGAACGGTGGCGGCGTCGGCGGGGTCGTCCCAGATGTTGTGATCGACGGTCTCGATGCCGGCCTTGTCGAGGCCTCGTCGCAGCATCGTGCAGAAGCCGCAACCGGGGCGCCAGTAGAAGTGGACGGCATCGGTGGTCATGGGGAGTTCCTCCGGGTTCGGGGCGTCAGGAGTCGCCGTCGCCCTCGACGACGGCGGCGAGGCGCTCCAGGGTGGCCTCCATGTTCGCCGGGTGCTTCTTCGGATAGCCGGCGAGCTCGATGCCCTTGCCGACCCCTGGTGGGCACGTGGACCAGTCGAAGCTCTCGGTCACCTTCGTCGCCGGCTCGCCGTCGAGCTCGGTCGGTTCGAGTTCGTACCGCCACCGGTGCCCGCCGAAGTGAGCCCAGGCGATCAGACGGTTCTCGTCGAACTCCTTGACGGTGTTCGAGATGCGGTAGGGCAACGGCCCCATCTTCATGTCCATGCCGAACGTGGAACCGAGCGCGAGCCGTTCTGATTCCCCGCGAAGGTCTTGCACCGAGGCGGAGCCGTCGATCTCGGGGTGCCGGGCCGGGTCGGCCAGCACGTCGAAGATCACCTCGGGGGAGGCCTTGATCACACGGGACACGGACACCACGTTGTCGTTGCTGGAGTTGTCGGTCATGGGGGTCACGGTATCGGCGCGATCACCCCCTCGGTAGCGTGCGGCTCGTGGAGCAGCCCTGGACGGTCGAGCAGGTGGCTGCCGTGGCGCCGTCGCCGCGTTCGATGGCCGCCGCCGATCCACTCGCGGTGGCCTCCCGATGGACGGCGCTCGGCGCCGACGAGCGGGCCCTGTGGGGCAGATGCCGTGGATCGGGCGCGGAGCCCTACGACACAGCGGTCGATCACGTCGAGGTGGCCTGGCGGTGCACCTGCCCGAGCCGGAAACTGCCGTGCAAGCACGCGCTCGCCCTGCTGCTGCTCTGGGTGCGGGGTGGGGTCGGAGCCGGCACCCGGCCCGAGTCGGTCGACACATGGATCGGTGGTCGGGACCGTCGAGCCGGCCGCGACACCGACCGGGGCGCGGGTCCCGACGAGCAGCCGGTGCCGGGTCCCGGCGCCGACGACGAGGCCGAGCCCGGTGGCGACCAGCCGTCCGATCGGGGGGAACTCGACCGATCGCGAGACGAGCGGATCGCCCGGATGCTGGAGGGGCTCACCCAGCTCGATCGCTGGCTGGAAGACCGGATGCGGACCGGCCTCTCCGACCCGGCGCTCGCGCGGTACGGCACGTGGGACGAACTCGCGGCCCGTCTCGTCGACGCCCGGGCGGGTGCGCTCGCGAACCGCGTCCGGCGCCTCGCCGGGCTCGTCGGCGCCGGCCCCGACTGGCACGCCGAGGTCCTGGCCGAGCTGGGTTTGCTCCATCTGCTCGCCCAGGCGGGTCGCCGACTCCCCGATCTGCCGGGTCCGCTCGCCGACTCGGTCGCGACGGCGTCCGGGTGGCAGGTTCGCCAGGCCGAGGTGCTCGCCGGCGTTCCCGACACCGACGAGTGGTTCGTCGCGGGTCGCAGCGACGTTCGCGAGGACCGCATCGAGGTGCGACGGGTGTGGCTGCGCGGCACCACGTCCGGCCGATGGGCGATGCTGCTGTCGTTCGCCGCCTACCAGCAGAGCCTCGACGATTCGTTCACCGTCGGCACGGTGGTGCACGCCGATCTGCACCGCTACCCGGGAGGTTCGCTCCGTGCCCTGGCCGGGCACCGGTACGCCGACCCGCTCCCGCTCACCTCGCCTCCGGTGCTGACGATCGTCGAGGCGTGCGACTCGATCGGCGCAGCGGTGGCGGACGAACCCTGGCTCGAGCGGTATCCGGCCATCGTCCGGGCGATGCCGTCGATCCTCGACGGTCGCTGGGTGCTCACCGACCACACTGGGTCGCTGCCACTCCTCGGCGGTGAACGTGTGCTCGCGACCACCGTTGCCGCCTCGTCGGGTGCACCCGTCGACGTCACGATCGAGTGGACACCGCACGGTGTGCAGCCCCTCACGATCCACGTCGCCGATCGTGCGCTCGACGTCGGGCCCCGCGCCGACCCCTCGTTCGTGGGGGCGGCGTGACTCGGGTCGACGCCGATGCCGGGCTCGACGGGTACTGGCGCGAGCTCGTCACTGCCGCGCTGCTGGGCACCGACCGCAGGCCACCGCCCGACCCGCTCACCGGCCCGATCGCCGATGTCGTCGCCGACGCCGTGCGACCCGACGACGCATCCCGGATGCTGGCAGCGGTCGGCGCCACGGCCGCCGCCCGCCGGGCGGCGTTCGTCGCCGGCCCGCCGGCCCAGGGTCTGCAACCACCCGAGGCCGAGACGCGGCCGTGGGCGACGCCGGCTGCGGTCACCACCTGGCGCACGGTGATCGCCGAGTGGTCGGTGCTCGAGGACGAGTGGGTGCTCACCGTGATCGAACAGGGCCTGCGGCTCCCACCCGATGCGCTCACCGAGCTCCTGTTCCGTCATCGCGGCGACGGGGTGCGCCGCGCCAGGGTGGCCCTGGCCGCGGGCCCGATCGCCGGGTGGCTCACCGACCACGTTCCCCGACTGGCGCCGGCCACCGGGGGCACGGTGTCGGCCGATGCCGTCGCCACGTTGCCCGACCTCCCCGTGCCACCCGAGTTGGCCGAACTCCTCACGGTCGACGCGCACACGTTCGTGCAGCGGCTTCTGGCCGGGTTCGACACCGAGGTCTACGGCCCCGCGCACCGTGCGGTGTTGGTGAACCTGCTCGCTCGGTGCCGTCCGGCGGTGTTGCTCGACGCCGCCGATGCGCTGGAGCAGACCCACGTCGGTCTGGCGCTCGCCCTCGCGGACCTGGCACGGCTCCGGAACCGGATGTTGACCGAACTCGGCGTGCCGATCTGACCCTCGGGCCACGATGCGATCCGGGCCTGGATCTCGGGGCATCCCCCGGGCAGGCATCCCGAATGATGGTCGTCATCCGACCGGTCTGGTGTAGACCGCCGAGTAGGCCTCGAGTTCGAAGCCCAGGCCGCTGTACAGCTGGAAGGCGCCGCCCGGGTTGTTGGTGTCGACGCCGAGCGACGCTTCGGTCATGCCCCGGTCGCGGAGTTCGCGCAGGCTCATCGCGAGCAGTGCGCCGGCGATGCCCCGATTGCGCCAGTCGTGATGGACGGCGATGTTCTCGGTGTAGCCACGGAGAGAGCCCCGCTTCGCATTCTCGTCGGTCCGGATGTAGCTCTTGACCTGGCCGACCACGGTGTCGCCTGCCCATGCGATCTTCCACAGCGACTCGTCGCGGTACGGGTCGTCGATCATCTCGGCATAGTCGTTCTCCGTCGCCTCCTTGAAGTCCCACTCGCCGCGGAATGCCTCGAAGTGGGCCTCGAGGACGGTGCGGATCTGGTCGGTCGTCACGGGGCGCAGCTCGACGCCGTCGGGGAGGGTTCGGTCCGGGATGTCGTCGAGGTCGGGGCGGACCAGCGATGCCTCCCATTCGGTGGCGACGTAGCCGTGGTCCTCCAGCCAGGCGGCCTCCCCGGTGGCGGGCAACCCGGGGCCCGGGTGCGAGGCGTAGGCCCGGAAGCGCGCGTCGTCGACCTCGGCGGCCCACATCCGCATGTGGGCTTCCTGACCGGCGACGGCGGCATCGAACAGCGGTCGGTGCAGGTGGTCGGGCATCGTCGGCGCGAACACGATGCAATCGCGAACGTTCCGGCCCTCGTGTTCGAGGTCCTCGAAGCTGGCCCTGCCGTATCCGACGACGTCGCCGGCGCCGTGCTCGAGCACGTAGATGTCGGTCTCGGGGTCGCAGTCGTCGAGGTGGGCGTAGCCGATGTCGAGCTCCTCCACGGTCGGCACCTGTTGCTCGCCGAGCACCACACGATACGCAGCGAGGACCGCAGTCATCGCCAGATGGTCCTCCCGGCCGCGATAGGCGCGGGCACGGTACGGCTCCGGCAGGTCGAGTCGGTCGGCGAGGTGCATGTCGACGACGCTATTCACCCGCGACGGTGCCGGCGTCGTGGCTTTCGGCCGCTCGAGGTCAGGAGACCGGCTTGACGTACACCGCGAGGTGGCCAACCGGTTCGAAGCCGACCCCGATGTACAGGTGGAGCGCGCCCCCTGGGTTGCCGGTGTCGACGTTCAACGCGGCCTCGGTCATCCCGCGATCGCGGAGTTCGCGCAGGCTCATCGCGAGCAGTGCGCCGGCGACGCCCCGGTTGCGCCACGCGTGATGGGTGGCGATGTTCTCGGAGTGGCCGCGGCGGATGCCGAGTTGCTCGTTCGTCGCGACGTTGATGTAGCTCTTCACCTGGCCGACGATCTCGTCGCCGGCCCACGCGACCTTCCACATCGAGGGGTCGTGGTACGGGTCGGCGATCCGGGCATCGATCTCCTCGCGGGTGGGTTCGGTGAAATCCCACGAGCCCCTGAACGCCTCCCAGTGCGCCTCGAGGATCGGCCGGACCTGCTCGTCCGTGACCGGGCGGACCTCCACCCCGTCGGGAAGTCTCCGGTCGGGGATGTCGTCGAGATCCGGCCGAACCATGATCGCGGTCCAGGTCAGGATGTCGTAGCCGCGGTCGGTCAGCACCGCGGCGGCCCCGGTCGGCGTTCGGTCCGGTCCCGGATGCGGTACATAGGTTCGGAATCGAGCCTGCTCCGTGTCGTCGACCCAACTGCCCACGTGTGCTTCGATCGCATCGACGAGCGCCCCGTACAGCTCGGTGTTCCCGGCGTGGCGGACGACGGTCGGGAGGAACCACCCCACGTCGACGGAGCCGTCGGACAGGTCGGCCCGTTGGGTGCGGACGAACGCGACGGGCTGTCCCTCCGCCTCGATGAGTGCGAGGTCTCGTGTCGGATCGCAGCTGGTGAGGTTTCCGTACGCCGCGTCGATCTGGCCGAGGGTCGGGAGTTCCGTGCCGCCCCCGTGGAGCTTGTGGTCGGCGAGGATCTCGCACATCGCTGCATGATCGGCGCGGCCCCGATACGGGCGAACCGTGTACGGGGCCGGGAGCGCCATGCGGTCGGCGAGGTGCACCGCGATCACGCTACGCGTCCGACTTCGGCGGCAGCGACGAGGTTCACGATCCGGTCGTCAGGTGTCGTCGCCGTCGGACTGGTCTGCGATCTCGGCGTCGAGGCGTTTGACGAGTGTCTTGGTCGCGACCGCTCGATAGCTCTCCTCGACGAAGTCGAGCAACACCTCACGTTCCTCCTCCGGCACGGTGTCGACGAAGATCGTGACCCACCCGTGCTTGCCGAGCCCGTAGCGCGTGGGGAACGCCTCGGGGTACGACAGCGCGTGATCGTGCGAGTCGGGCACCTTGACCGTGACGACCGGCCGTTCCGACTCGGGTCCGCCGACGAACAGGAAGATCTTCTTGCCGACCTTCACCACCCGGTCGCCCCACGGGGTGTCGGGCCACGCCTCGGGCAGCGAGAGTGCGAACTCCTCGGCGGTGTCGGTGAATGCAGGGTCGCGGCGGGCCACCTGTGCATTGTCGCGCGCCTCGTCGGGGCGGGGCGGCTGCGACACCCGGTCGGTAACGTCGGTGTCGATGGCTGACACCGACGAGATCCTCCGGCCGCACGCCGAGGTGCAGTACGCCGACGAACTCGCCGCGCTCGATGCAGCCGACGACCGCGAGCGCCCACCCAACTGGCGCCTCTCGCCGTGGGCGGTCGTCACGTATCTGGTCGGCGGTGAGCTGCCCGACGGCACGATGGTCATGCCGAAGTACGTCGGCCGTCGGCGATTGGTCGAGATCGCGGTGGCGACGCTGGCGACCGACCGCGCCCTGTTGCTGCTCGGCGTGCCCGGCACCGCGAAGACCTGGGTCAGCGAACATCTCGCCGCCGCGATCAGCGGCAACTCGACACTGCTCGTGCAGGGAACCGCGGGCACCACCGAGGAGACGCTGCGATACGGGTGGAACTACGCCCGGCTGCTCGCCGAGGGCCCGTCCGAGAACGCGCTGGTGCCGAGTCCGATCTACCGCGCGATGCAGCTGGGCGCCATCGCCCGTGTGGAGGAGCTCACGCGCATGCCCTCCGACGTGCAGGACGCGTTGGTGACGGCGCTGTCCGAGAAGTCGATGCCGGTACCCGAACTGAACTCCGAGGTCGCGGCCACCAGGGGCTTCAACGTGATCGCCACGGCCAACGATCGCGATCGCGGCGTCAACGACCTGTCCTCCGCGCTGCGCCGTAGGTTCAACACGGTCGTGCTGCCGTTGCCCGAGACGGCCGACGAGGAGATCGCGATCGTGTCGCAGCGGGTCAACGAGCTCGGCACGGCATTGGCGCTCCCGCCGATCACCCCGGCGGCCGATGAGATCCGGCGCGTGGTCACCGTGTTCCGCGAGCTGCGCGAGGGCGTCACCGCCGACGGTGGCACCAGTCTCAAGGTGCCCAGCGGCACGCTGTCGACGGCCGAGGCGATCTCGGTCGTCACCAACGGGCTGTCGCTCGCCGCGCACTTCGGCGACGGCTCGATGTCGCCCGACGACGTGGCTGCAGGCGTCGTCGGTGCCGTCGTGCGCGACCCGGTCCATGACGGGGTCGCCTGGCGCGAGTACCTCGAAGCGGTGGTCGCCGGCCGCGACGGGTGGGACGACTTCTACGACGCCTGCCGTGCGCTCGGCTGACGTGGAGCCGGTGCCCGATGGTCGTCCACCTGCTCGGGATCCGTCACCACGGACCGGGATCCGCTCGCTCGGTCGTGCGTGCGCTCGACGAGTTGCAGCCATCGGTCGTGCTCGTCGAGTCGCCGGCCGAGACGACGTCGGCGTTCTCGTGGGTCGGTGACCCGGGCCTCGAGCCTCCGGTCGCCCTGCTCGGCCACGTCGTCGACGACCCGCGGCGTGCCGCGTTCGCGCCGCTCGCGGCGTTCAGCCCCGAATGGCAGGCCGTCCGGTGGGCGAACGAGCGCGAGGTGCCGGTGGAGGCGATCGACCTCCCGCTGGCGAACACGCTCGCCGCGTCGCTCGACGACGATGAACTCATCGAAGGCGGGGCGCCGCTCGATCCCCTGGGCGCACTGTCGGCCGCCGCCGGCGAGCCCGACGCCGAACGATGGTGGGACGACGTGATCGAACACCGTGGCGACGGGCTCCCTGCGTTCACAGCGGTCTCGGAGGCGATGGCGGCCGTACGGTCCGGCACCGTGCCGTCGACATCGGAGCTCCGACGCGAAGCGCACATGCGCAAGCGCATCCGGGCCGCGCTCAAGGCCGGGCACGACCAGGTCGTGGTCGTGTGCGGCGCGTGGCACGTGCCGGCGCTCGACGTGGAAGCACGAGACGTTCCGAACGCGACGACCGACGCGACGACGCTCCGTGGCATGGCCAAGGCCAAGGTGGCCGTGAGCTGGGTGCCGTGGACACACGAGCGCCTCGCCGCCGCCACCGGGTACGGCGCCGGCGTCGCCAGCCCCGGGTGGTACGACCACGTGTTCCGGCACCCCGGCCGCGACGGGGTCGCACGTTTCTTCGTCGATGCCGCCCGGGTGCTGCGTGACGCCGACATGTCGGCCTCGCCCGACCATCTGATCGCCGCGACCCGGATGGCCGACACCCTGGCCACGATGCGGGGCCGGCCGCAGCCCGGGTTGACCGAGGTGCTCGACGCCGCCGATTCGGTGATGGGTGGCTTGCCGCTGGTGCGTCGGCAACTCGTGGTCGGCCAGGCGATCGGTTCGGTCCCCGACGATGCGCCCCAGGTGCCGTTGGCCCGCGACCTGGCCAAGCGGCAGCGCTCCGCACGGCTGCGGCCCGACACCGGGGATCGAAGGGTCGAGCTCGACCTGCGCACCCCCAACGGCCGGCGCCGCTCGCACCTGCTGCACCAGGTGGCGGCGATCGGGGTGCCGTGGGGCACCCTCGAAGCGGGGCGGGGCAGCAGCGGCACGTTCCGTGAGACCTGGCGGCTGACGTGGCGACCCGAGTGGTCGGTCCGGGTGATCGAGTTCGCGGCATTCGGCACCACGGTCGAACGAGCGGCCACCGCACGGCTGATCGAGCGGGCCGGGGCCGCATCGAGCCTCGTCGAACTCGCCGACGCGCTCGATCGGGCGCTGCTCTCGGCACTGCCCGACGCGATCGACCCGGTCGTGCACCTGCTCGCCACCCGCGCGGCCAACGACCCAGACACCGGCCAGCTCATGGCGGCGCTCGGGCCGCTCGCGCAGGCCCGGCGATACGGCGATGTCCGCTCGACCGATGCGTCGGCGATGGCATCGGTGTTCGACGGGCTGGTCGTGCGGGTGCTGGCGGGCGTGGTGCCGGCGTGCGCGTCGCTCGACGACGACGCGGCCGCACTGATGGTCGAGCGCCTGAGCGGCATGCAGCAGGCGCTCGCCCTGGTCGACCACACGGCCAGGGAACGCGCCTTTCCCGCGTGTGCTCGCGCAGCTCAGCGAGGGCTCGGGGCACGGACGGGTGCACGGTCGGGCCACGCGCATCCTCCACGACACCGGGCACTGGGCAGTACACCAGGTCGAACAGCGACTCGGTCGGGCGCTGTCGGCGGGCACACCGCCGGCGACCGGTGCGGCGTTCGTCGAGGGGTTCCTCGCGGGGAGCGGCACGGTGCTGGTGCACGATGCCGACCTGCGATCGGTCGTCGACCGGTGGCTCTCGTCGCTCACACCGCAAGCGTTCGACGAGACCGTCCCGCTCCTGCGGCGCACGTTCGGCGCGTTCGAGTCGGCCGAACGACGACAGCTCGGACGGCTCGTCGCCGGTGCCGAGCGTGAGGTCGTCGTCGGCTTCGGCCCCGGTCACGACGAGGCCCGGGCGGCAGCGGCACTGGTCACGGTCCGTCACCTGCTCGGCCTCTCGGTCCCGGAGGCGCCATGACCGATGTTCGCGACGCTCCCAGGGTGTCCGAGGCCGAGAGGTTGCGGCGGTGGCGGTTGGTGCTCGGTGGGGGAGAGGCCGACGGTACGGGCGGTGAACTCTCGGGAGACGACGTGCGCATCGACGCCGCGATGGCGGCCGTGTACGACCACGATCAGGTGCGCTCGACCGGTCGCGGCGCCGGGCGCTCGGGTGGCCTGGGGCGGAGCGCGCCGCGGGTGGCCAGGTGGCTCGGCGACATCCGCACGTACTTCCCGAAGCCGGTGGTGCAGGTCATGCAGCGCGATGCGATCGAGCGGCTCGACCTGAGGCAGCTGCTGCTCGAACCCGAGCTGCTCGAGTCGATCGAACCCGACATCCATCTCGTGACGCTGCTCGTCGAGCTGAACCACCTCCTCCCCGACGAGACCAGGGCGACGGCACGGCAGGTGATCGCCCGCGTCCTCGCCGACCTCGAGGACCGCCTCACCGACCGCACCCGGTCCGCTGTACGCGGTGCCCTGGCCAGAGCGAATCGGTCACGACGGCCTCGACCCGGGGACATCGACTGGCTGCGAACGGTGCACGTCAACCTCCGGCACTACCAACCCCGGTTGGGGACCGTCATCCCGGAGCGGCTGATCGGGTTCGGTCGGCGCCAGCGCAGCCTCGCCAAGGAGGTCGTCATCGCCGTCGATCAGTCGGGATCGATGGCCGACAGCGTGGTGTACGCCTCGTTGTTCGGCGCGGTGCTCGCCCAACTGCCGTCGCTGCAGACCCGGTTGGTCGCGTTCGACACGTCGATCACCGACCTCACGCCCGTGCTGCACGATCCGGTCGACGTGCTGTTCGGTGTGCAACTCGGCGGGGGCACCGACATCGCCGAGGCGCTCGGCTACTGCCGGCAGCTCATCACCAGACCGAACGACACGGTGCTCGTGTTGATCAGCGATCTGTTCGAGGGCGGCAACGCCGAGCTCATGCGGGCGCGGGTAGCACGGCTGGTTCGATCGGGTGTCACGGTGCTGTGCCTGCTCGCGCTCAGCGACGAGGGTGCGCCGGTGCACGATCGCCAGGCCGCCGCCGACCTCGTCGAGCTCGGCGCCACGGTCATGTCGTGCACGCCCGATCAGTTCCCGGCGGTGCTCTCCGACGCGCTCGGCGGAGGGTGAGCGTCGAGCCGTTCTCGCCTCGCACCGGGTGGGCGCTAGCGTGTGCGCACTATGGGTCAGCTCGTCGGAGTCATCGAAAAGCCGAGCAGTACACCGGGCGTGGTTCGCTTCGAGCTCAACCGGTCGCTGTCGGGGATGGGCCACGAGTCGTTCACGTCGGTGCTCGATGCGATCGGCCCGCGGCCGTCGGCATCGCTGGCGCGGGAGTTGTTCGCCACCGGCCGGGTCGCCGGCGTGCACGTCTACGGCAACGTGGTGACGGTCGACATCGAGAAGGGGTACGACTCCTCCGGCATGTCGGAGATCGTCGAGGAGATGTACCGCTACTGGAAGCCGGGGGTGGAGCCGCCGGAGTTCGAGGACCTCCCGGCCGAGGAGCCCGCGGCCGTCGAGTCGGGTGGCGGCGAGGTCGGCGAGGCGATGTCGGCAGCGGCCAAGCTGGTGCCCGCCCATCTGCTCGAGCGAGGCCGGGCGGCACGCGAACGCTGGAATGCCAAACAGGGCTGACGCCTGAATCGGTCTGGCGCATCGAACGTTTGTTCGATAGCCTGGCGGAGTGACACTCGCCTCCATCGTCCCGGCTCGAGACCGGTGTTTCCCGGTCGACGAAGCGGTGTCGACGATGCTGCCCGACGCCGGTCTGGTGCGTGGCCGTGTGGTCGGGTGCACCGGCCCCGCAGCGATGTCGTTGTCGTTGGCCTTGGCGGCCCGTGCTGCGGCAACAGGGTCGTGGCTGGCGGTCGTCGGGGTGCCGATGCTGGGGGTCGAGGCGGTGACCGAGTTCGGTGTGCCGCTGACTCGTCTCGTCTCGATCCATGCCGACGGCAGGCCGTCCGAATGGGCCGAGCGGGTCGGTGCCGCCGCGGACGGGTTCGACCTGATCCTCACCCGCCCTCCTGCCGGTGCCGAGCGGGTCGTCAGGAAGGTCCGCCAGCGAATGCAGGCTCGTGGCGTCGTGCTGTTCGCCGTGGGACCGACGTCGCCCGGCGTGTCGTGCGACGTCGAGTTCACCACGTCCGCGGTCGAGTGGGTGGGTCTGGGTCAGGGGCATGGTTCGTTGATGGGCCGTCGTGCCCTGGTGCGTGTCGGTGGGCGCCGCGTGCCACGCTCGGTCGAACGTGAGCTCTGGCTGCCGGGTCCCGGTGGTGGTGTCGAGGTGGTCGGTGAGCTGCACGACGATGCCGGTCGCGCCGACGAGCACATCGACGCACCCGAACGACAGATCGAGTTGCTCGACCGAGCGGGCTGACGTCGACATGGCCGACGACACGATCCCTCGGCTCGTCACCGTGTGGTGCCCCGACTGGCCGGTCGTCGCGGCGCGGGTCCCGGCGGGGCAGCCGGCGGCCGTGTTCCGCGCCAATCGTGTGATCGCACGTTCGTCCGACGCCATGGCTGCCGGCGTGCAGCAGGGTGAGCGGCGGCGTTCGGCGCAGGGTGCCTGCCCCGAGCTGCTGGTGCTCGACCACGACCCCGACCGCGACGCACGTGCGTTCGAGCCGATCGTGCGAACGATCGCCGACATGGCACCCCGACTCGAGGTGGTCGAGCCGGGGTGGGTCTGCCTGGCGGCCCGCGGGCCGTCGCGCTACTTCGGTGGCGACCAGGCGATGGCCGAGCGGATGGTCGAGATCGTCGAACACGCCACGGGCGCCCGCCCGGGTGTCGGCGTGGCCGACGGGCGTGCGGCGGCGTCGATCGCCGCCCGGCGTGCGGCGCGTACACCTTCGGGTGTGATCGTCGTGCCGCCGGGTGAGTCGGTCCGGTTCGTCGAGTCGTTCCCGATCGCGTGGCTGCGCGAACTGGGTGAGGTCACCCCGGAGCTGGTCGATCTGCTCGTCCGGCTCGGCCTGCGGACGTTCGGCCAGCTCGCTCACCTCGATGCCGGGGACGTGCTCGCCAGGTTCGGGGCCGAGGGGCTCCACGCCCACCGCCTCGCCGGCGGCGTCGACACACGGGTCGCCCGGGCGGCCGACCCACCGCCCGAGTGGTGGATCGAGGAGGCCTTCCTCGAGCCGGTCGAGCAACTGGAGACCGTCGTCTTCGTCGCCAAACGTCTCGCCGACTCACTCGTCTCCCAGCTCGCGGCCGGAGGCCGGGTCTGTGTCCGCCTCGTCGTGATCATCGAGACCGAGCACGGGGAACGCAGCGAGCGGGCGTGGTACCGGGATCAGGGCATGTCGGCGCATGCCATGGTCGAGCGGGTGCGTTGGCAGCTCGAAGGATGGGCCAACCAGCCCGACGGTCTGAGTGGCGGGGTCGCCCTGATCCGGCTCGTTCCCGACGAGCTCCGCAGCGACGACGGTGCCCAGATCGGTCTGTGGGGTGGTCGTTCGCAGGCCGACCATGATGCAGCGCGGGCGATCGTCCGGCTCTGTGGCATCGTCGGTGACAGGGCGGTGAGGGTGCCGATGTGGGTCGGTGGGCGGCTTCCGACCGAACGGTACCGATGGGTGCCGGCATCCTCGGTCGATCTCGACGACCCCGGTGACCGGTTGGACCGTGGTGACGGGCCGTGGCCGGGAGGGCTCCCGCTCCCGTCACCGGCGGTCGTTCCCGATCCGCCGATTCCGGCCGAGGTGCTCGACGAGTCGGGGCAAGTGGTCCGGGTCAACGGACGGGGCGAGGTGAGTGCGCCACCTGTCGAGTTGGCCCTGTCGTCGACGCGTCATCGTCTGGTGGCCTGGGCAGGGCCGTGGCCGGTCGAACAGCGATGGTGGTCGGGTGATCGAGCACGCCGGCTGGCTCGGTTCCAGGTGATCACCGATCAGGGGGTCGCTCACCTCGTCGGGGTCGAGCAGCAGCGCTGGTCGATCCTGGCGACGTACTCCTGACGTGACACCCGCCGATCAGACCTCGGCCGTGACCTCGACCTCGTCGGGGCGTATCGACGAGGCGGCGCCGGTCGAAGCGAGCTCTTCGGCGGCATCGAGCAGTTCGTTGCTGATGCGGAACCCGACACCGCGGACCGTGTGGATGATCCGCATGTCGCTGGCGACCTTGTCGAGCTTGCGGCGCAGGTTCGACAGGTGGACATCGACGACGTGCGTGTCGCCGACCCAGTTCGGTCCCCACACCGACTCGAGCAGCGCATCGCGTGATGCCACCTCGGTGGGTCGGCGGCAGAGGTGCTCGAGCAGGGAGAACTCGATTCGGGTCGCCGACACCTCGGTCTCGGTGAAGCGGATCTCGTGACGACCGGTGTCGATCGTGAGCGGGCCGAGCGTGATCACGGTCTGTTGCACAGGATCCCAGTCGGTTCGCATCTCCCGCGGTCGGCGGAGCATGGCGTGGCAGCGTGCGGCGATCTCGTCGGGGGTGACGGGCATCGAGACGGCATCGTCGGCGCCCGAACGGAGGATCTCCACGCGAGCTCGATCGCGACCGGCGGACTCGATACACAGCAGGTAGCTGTCGGTCGCGCTTCGGAGCTGCTGGTAGAGCGGCCGGCTCTCCTTGTCGTGCATGTCGGTGTCGACCACCAGCACGTCGGGGGAGAACGACTCGGCCAGGACCGACACGGCATCGGCGTCACTCGGTGCGCTCACCGCGAAGCCGGCGGAACGGAGCCCGGCTTCGTTGGTGCGCCGCAGACGGAGGTCGTCGATGGCGAGCAACACTCGGGGGGAGAACTGTGTGTTTGGTTCCATGGGAGTCGTGGCAGTCGGAGATCGGCTGTTGAACTCGTATCGGTTGCCGGGTCCGCTGACTCAAGCGCTTTGTTCAATTTTCCTCTGGATACGGTGGTCACATGGGGTCGACGCTGCGGGAACGGGTACGCCGATCGGTCGTCGAACGCGTGCCCATCGACACGGCCGAGCAGGAGTGCATCACGCAGTTCCTCGAGCTCTTCGACGGGCTCGCCGATCCGTTCGATCAGACGGCCGACCCCGTTCACGTGACGGGTTCGGCGATCGTCACGGGACCACGCGGGGTGGTGCTGCTGAGACACAAGCGGCTGGGCATGTGGCTGCAACCCGGCGGTCATGTCGACCCCGGCGAGACCCCCTGGGCGGGAGCACTTCGGGAGGCACGCGAGGAGACGGGACTCGAGGTCGTGTTCCCGACCGTGGACGACGAGGGCGTCGCGCCGCTCGTCCACGTCGACGTCCATCCGGGCGGGCGTGGCCACACCCACCTCGACCTGCGCTACCTGGTCGACGGCGGCGACGCCGACCCCTCGCCGCCCGAGGGCGAGAGCCAGGAGATCGCCTGGCTCGACTGGCCCGCCGCAATCGAACGCGCCGGCGACGACCGCCTGTCGGCCCTGCTCGCGAACCTCGCCCGTGGCACCGCGGGTGCCGCCTGACGCCCGCGACGACGCTCAACGAGTGGAGTCGGCGTCGGTGAGCCAGGGGGAGTCGACGAGGAGGGTGGCTTCCGACAGCACCGAGGCCCGGCCCGTGATCCTCGGAGCGATCTCGCCGCTCGCCCGGTCGATCCAGCTGTAGGACGCAGTGAACATCGAGCCGGTGATCGATTCCTGCACCCAGGTCGAACCTTCGGCCAGGGTGCCGTCGGCGGCCAGGCAGGCGAGCTTGGCGCTGGTGCCGGTGCCGCACGGGGATCGGTCGTAGGTGCCCGACGGGCACCGGACGAAGCTGCGCGAGTCGGCTCCGGCGACGGTCGGTTCGCCGAACAGTTCGACGTGATCGACATCGGTGTATCCGGCATCGTGAGCGGCCGATTGCACGAGGCCGGCGAAGCGCAGGAGTTCCGCGCACGATCCGCATCGGGACGGAGTCCCGGCGACGTCACCAGGAAGAACGTGTTGCCCCCGAACGCGACGTCCCCGGTCACCGTGCCGATCTCGGCGATCTGCAGCTCGACGCCTTCGGCGAGGCGGCGGCTCGGCACGTTGGCGATCGTGACCGCTCCGGTCGTGTCGAGGTCGGCCTCCACGACGCCGACCGCGGTGTCGACGCGATGCCGTCCGGCTGTGATGCGGCCGAGGTGCTGCAGGGTCACGATCAGGCCGATCATGCCGTGGCCGCACATGCCGATCGGTCCGGACCGATCGAAGAAGATGACGCCGGCCGCGCACGTGGTGTCCGCCGGCTCGACCAGCAGCGCGCCCACCATCGGCTCGGAACCCCGGGGCTCGCCGACCAGGTCGTCGCATGCGGCATGGAAGCGCGCCGACAGGTCGGCCCGCTTCGCCGCCACCGTGTCACCGATGAGCACCGGGAAGCCGGCCAGGAGCACCCGGGTGGGCTCGCCGCCCGTGTGGGAGTCGATGACGCTGATGCGCCCGGCGTGGACGGTCATGCGAACCTCGCGACGGTGAAGCGGTCGACGTCGATGTCGGTCGGTTCACCGTCGACCAGCTGGGCGACGAGGCGACCGGTGCCGAGGCCCATGCTGAGCCCGGTCATGGCGTGTCCGGTCGCGATCGTCACGTTGCTCCACCGTCCGGACGGCCCGATGATCGGCACACCGTCGGGAGTCATCGGTCGCAGGCCCGCCCAGCTCCGACGATCGGTGAGCGTGTCGTCGAAGTCCAGACGGCTCCGCGCGAGCGCTTCGAGCCGTTCGATCCGGCGCGGGTCGGGGGTCAGCGACCACGTCCCCAGCTCGAACCAGCCACTCATCCGCAGTTCGTCGCGGTAGGGGGCCACCGCGACGTGTTGCTCGCCGAGCAGCATCGCCCGGCCCGGCCCCTCGGAGGGCCGGTCGACCGTCAGGCTCAAGCCGCGAGCCCCCACGACCGGGAGACGCTCGTCGAGCTCGTCGGCGAACGACCCCGACCAGGCCCCCGCCGCGATGACCACGTGCCGCGCCGGGATGTTGCCGCCGTCGGTCGCCACGGCGGTCACGACCGAGGCGTCGCGATGGAGCCCGGTGACCTGCGTCGAGGGGACGAGCGTGACACCGGCGTCCCGTGCCCGGTCCTGCAGGGCCTCGAGCAGTGAGGCCGGCCGCACGCTGCCGTCGTCGGGGAAGTGGATCGCGCCGACGACGGAGTCGTTGACGGCGGGCTCGAGACGACGGGTCAGCGGCGGCGTCGAGTGTGTGCGCCAGCACGCCGTGGCCTCGCAGTTCGTCGGCATGGTCGCATGCATGTTCGAACGCCTCCGCCGAGCCGTAGACGTCGAGCAGTCCGTCGCCCACGTACTGGATGTCGACCTCCGATGCGAACTCGCGTGTCAGGTCTGCGCTCAGGCGCCCGAGCGCGTCGAGCGCCGGCACGGCCGAGTCGCTGAGGTCGGCCCGGCAGTGGCGCAGGAAGTCCACCGCCCACGCCCAGAAGCTCGGCGATGCCGTCCACGCGACGCTCAGCGCCCGTTGCCGCCTACCGAGTTCGCGGCGGAGCGTCCGCAACATCCCCGGTGCCGCCAGTGGGACGACGTGGCTGGGCACGATGTGACCGGCCGATCCGATGGCACAGCCGGTACCGATCTCGCCGCGGTCGATCACGACGGTCTCGTGGCCGCGTCGGGCGAGTTCGACGGCCACGCTGAGGCCGACGATGCCGCCGCCGACGATGACCACCGCGTCGTGCGACGCGAGGTCGGGAGGCACCACGGGTGGTTCGGCGTTCATGATCCCCCTTCTGCCGGTCGAACCCGGTGCACCGGATCTGCGAGGCTTCGACGATGACCGATCACGTCTTCGATGGTGTCATGCCGGCTCTCATGACGCCATGCCGCAGCGACGGAACTCCCGACGTCGAGGCGCTCGTGGAGTCCGGCCTCCGGCTGCGCTCGGCCGGCATGGGTGCCGTCGTGTACTGCGGTTCGATGGGGGACTGGCCGCTGCTCACCGACGAGCAGCGCCAGACCGGCGTCGGCGCCCTGGTCGACTCCGGTCTCGAGGTGATCGTCGGTACGGGTGCCGTCAGCCCGGCATCGGCGGTCGGCCATGCCCGGCACGCCGCCACGGTGGGTGCTGCGGGCCTGATGGTGATCCCGCGGGTGCTCTCCGCGGCAGCTCGCCGGCTGCACAACGAGCCCACTTCCGAGCGGTGCTCGACGCGGCCGGCGGCTTGCCATCGGTGATCTACAACTCTCCGTACTACGGGTTCACCACCGACGCCGCACTGTTCTTCGAACTGCGCTCGTCGTTTCCCAACCTCGTCGGCTTCAAGGAGTTCGCCGGTGGCGACGCGTTGTCGTACGCGGCCGAGCACATCACCTCGGGCGACGACGATCTGTCGTTGCTGGTCGGGGTCGACACCCAGGTCGTGCACGGGGTCGTGAACTGCGGCGCGACCGGTGCGATCACCGGGATCGGGAACGTCCTGCCGGCACCGGTGCTCGAGTTGTACCGACTGGCCCGGCTCGCCGCCGCGGGCGATGCTGCCGCGCACCTCGCGGCCGTCGAGCTGGAACGGGCGCTGCTGCCGCTGTCGACCTTCGACGAGGGGCCCGATCTCGTGCTGTACTACAAGCACCTCGCCGTGTTGACGGGGTATCGCGAGTTCGAACACTCGGTCCACGACGACGACGCATTGAGCCCGAGCCAGGCCGCGTTCGCCCGCGATCAACTCGAGCGGTTCGAGGCGTGGTGGCTGCACGCCCACGCCGGGGCGTCGGGATCGTCGGGCGGCTGACTGCCGGCGACGTCAGCGGTTCGGGTCGCGCCCGGTCAGGCCCAGGAAGCGGGTCATGGCGTCGGCATCGGCCGGCACCTCGACAGGATCGCCCATCAGGTTCATCTTGCGCAGCGTGTCGGCCATCGGCTCGATGGTCGCGATCGCGGACTCGGCGACGGTCTGGTCGCCGTGGGCCTCCTGGCCGGTGGCCCGGGCGAGATCCCACGAGTGCGCCAATGGATCCCACTGGACGAAGGCCAGCAGTCGATCGATCGACATCGGCCCCCACCAGAACGCACCCTCGGTGTTGATGGCGCCGGCCTGGTCGAGCGCTTCGAGGACGTCGTCACGCGTCGTGTTCCAGTACGCGAGAGGATCGTCGCCGACATCGGGTGTTGCGGGCATGGCGACCTCGCCCGTCCGCGTCATCTGCGTCAGCGCCTCGATGGTGCCGCACAGATGGGCCACGAGATCGCGGGCGCACCAACCGTCGCACGGCGTGTCGGCATCCCACTGGTCGTCGGGCACTCGTTGTGCGACGGCATCGAAGCCGTAGATCGCCGTGGTGAAGTTCCGCAGGTTCTCGCTCATGTTCGCACGCTACGTCGCCGGCCTGCTGCGCCGTCGAGCCGGGTGAGGCAAGGCATCGGGTGGAGGCGACCGCGCATCGGGGCCGGGGTGCGCAACGATGTGGGTGGTCGATCGAGATCGATGCCGCCGCGCTCGTGCCGGTGGTGCGCACGACGCCGAGCCATGGGGAGCGGTCTGACGTGAGGAACCGGAAACTCTGCACGATGGTCGCGATGGTCGCGTCGCTCGGCGCAGCCGCGGCCGGAACGGCGGCGCCGGGCCGGTCCGGCGTGCCCGCGTTCGCCGACGCGACGGTCGATGCCGATGCCGGTCGGATCGCAGCGGGTGGGGTGTTGCGGGTGTCGGTGCCCGAGGCGTTCGGTGGCAAGACGGTGATCGGACAGCTCACGGTCGATCAGGCACTCGGCGCGGGTCACGTGACGGCGTACGGGTGTGATGACGGGCTGCCGACGGGTGCGGGTGGGGTGGCGAGTCGTTCGGATCTGAATTTCGATGGTCGGGTGTGGCCGGTGGCGTCGAATCGGTTGATCGTGCAGGCCGACGACGACGGGGAGATCTGTTTCCACACGCTGCGGCCGGCGGCGATGATCGTCGACGTCAACGCCGTCACGTTCGACACCGGTGTGACGTCGTTCCCGAACCGTCGGACCGATACGCGGGATCGGTCGGGGTCGGGTCGGCTGGGTGCGGGTGGGGTGTTGCGGGTGTCGGTGCCCGAGGCGGTCGGTGGCAAGACGGTGATCGGACAGTTGACGGTCGATCAGGCACTCGGCGCGGGTCATGTGACGGCGTACGGGTGTGATGACGGGTTGCCGACGGGTGCGGGTGGGGTGGCGAGTCGTTCGGATCTGAATTTCGATGGTCGGGTGTGGCCGGTGGCGTCGAATCGGTTGATCGTGCAGGCCGACGACGACGGCGACGTGTGCTTCCGGACGTTGGAGCCGGCGGCGATGATCGTCGACGTCAACGGGGTCTCGGACGTGGGGATCCAGTCGTTCCCGAACCGTCGGACCGATACGCGGGATCGGTCGGGGTCGGGTCGGCTGGGTGCGGGTGGGGTGTTGCGGGTGTCGGTGCCCGAGGCGGTCGGTGGCAAGACGGTGGTCGGTCAGTTGACGGTCGATCGTGTGGAGGTGGCGGGTCATGTGACGGCGTACGGGTGTGATGACGGGTTGCCGACGGGTGCGGGTGGGGTGGCGAGTCGTTCGGATCTGAATTTCGATGGTGGTGTGTGGCCGGTGGCGTCGAATCGGTTGATCGTGCAGGCTGACGACGACGGCGACGTGTGCTTCCGGACGTTGGAGCCGGCGGCGATGATCGTCGACGTCAACGGGGTCTCGGACGTGGGGATCCAGTCGTTCCCCAACCGTCGGACCGACACCCGCACCGGCCTCCCACCGTCGGCGCAACCGCCGATCGTCGATGCCGACGGAGTGCCGATCTGGCCGTCGTACCGGGTGAAACCGCCGCTCGACGACAGGGCGGCACTCACCGGCCTCCCGGCGAGTCGAGCGGTCACACGTCGACCGATTCTCGCCGTCAAGATCGACAACTACGGCCCGGCGCGCCCGCAGTGGGGTCTCGATCGTGCCGATGTCGTCATCGAGGAGCAGGTCGAAGGCGTCACCCGCTTCATCGCACTCTTCCACAGCCGACTTCCTGCGGAGATCGGACCGGTCCGTTCGGCCCGGACCGGCGACCTGGACCTGCTGAGTGGCATGAACCGATCCGTGTTCGCCTATTCGGGAGCGAATCCCGGCGTGACCCGGTGGATCGAATCCGCAGCCGAGTCCGGTGTGCTCGTCGACCATTCCGCACAACGACACCCGTGCTACCGGCGCTCTCCCGAGCGGCCCGGCCCGCACAACCTGCTGCTCGATCCGACCTGCGCCATCGATGCTGCGACCGCCGGCGTCGTCAGACCGGGGGCGGCGCGTCCACTGTGGGACGTCGACCCGTCGTGGGTGCCCACGGAGGAGGTCGTGATCGCGAGCGACACGACGGTCGCGTTGCAGATGGACGGCGTCGACGTCGGCTGGATGTGGGACGCAGCGTCGGGCAGGTACGTTCGGTTCCAGGACGGTGAACCGCACGTGGCCGTCGGGGAGACCCAGATCTCCGCGAGCAACCTGATCGAGCTCACCGCCGTCCATGTGCCGTCCGTGGTCGACGCGCGCTCGCCGCACCCGATCACCGTCGGCACCGGCGCCGCGGTGGTACATCGGGACGGCCTCGCGATCGACGCGATCTGGTCTCGGGCGTCTGCGTACGACGTGTTCGAGTTCTATTCGCCGGTCTCGGGCACATCGATCCCGCTCGACACCGGTACGACGTTCGTCGAACTCCTCCGCGCCGGCTGACCGGCGGCGTGTCCGCGCTCCCGTGCGACCGGTCGTCGTGGCCCTTGCCGCCATCGGCACTCGGCTGGCGGCGATTTGCGCTGAACGAACACATGTTCGATACTCGCGTGATGGGGTTCAACAACCCGTCGTGGAGCTGGAGCGAGCTCGAGGCGACGCTCTCGGGGCGTCGTGGGCGCGACGGTCGCGCCCCCGGCATCACTGTCGTGGAATGCAGGCGGTGACAGCCCGGCGTGGGGGCGCAAGCGGCAGGCGTTCGAGGCCTCGCTGCACCCGGGTGCCCGGCACGGTGCCGTACGCCGAGCTGCACTGCCACTCGAACTTCTCGTTCCTCGACGGGGCGTCGCATCCCGAGGAGCTCGCCACGGAGGCGGCCCGGCTCGGCCTCGAAGGCGCTGGCCCTCACCGACCACAACGGGTTCTACGGCGTCGTCCGCTTCGCCGAGGCCGCCCGGGCCGTCGGGCTGCCGACGGTGTTCGGGGCCGAGATCACCCTCACCCCGGGCTCGGCGACGAGCAGCACGTCGCCCGCGCCGAGAGCGACACGTTGTTCCAGATCGACACCGGCGAGCTGCCCGACGCCCACGCCCCCGACCCGCACGGCCGGCACCTGCTCGTGCTCGCCGACGGCCCGACCGGGTACGCCCGGCTCGCCCGGGCGATCAGTCTCGGGCAGCTGGCGGGGGAGAAGGGCGCGCCACAGTTCACGTTCGCCGACGTCGCCGACCAGGTGAGCGGTGTGAGCTGGGTGCTCACCGGGTGCCGCAAGGGAGCCGGTGCCGGCGGCGCTGGTCGACGACGGCCCACGGCGGCCCGTCGCGAGCTCGAGCGCCTGGTCGACTGCGTTCGGGCGCGACCGGGTGCTCGTCGAGCTGTGGGACCACGGCGACCCGATCGACTCGGTCCGCAACGACGCACTCGCCGAGATCGCGCATCGCACCGGTGTCGAGTGCGTGGCCACCAACAACGTGCACTACGCCACTCCGGCACAGCGCACGGCTCGCCACGGCGATCGCCGCGGTGCGGGCCCGCCGCAGTCTCGACGAGATCGACGCCTGGCTGCCCGGCGCTGCCGGTGCCCACCTGCGGTCCGGCGACGAACAGTCGATGCGCTTCGCCCGCTACCCGGGTGTGGTCGAGCTGGCCGGCGAGATCGGCTCGGGCGGCGGCGTTCGACCTGTCGCTGGTGGCCCCGAACCTGCCGCCGTTCCCGTGCCCCGACGGGCTCGACGAGATGGAGTACCTCCGCCGCCTCGTCGAGGAGGGCGGCCGCCGGATGCTACGGCGACGCCGATCGCCGAGCATGCGTGCGAGCCGGAGCGTGGGCGCACGATCGACCGCGAGCTCGACCTCATCGAACAGCTCGGCTTCCCCGGCTACTTCCTGGTGGTGTGGGACCTCGTCGAGTTCTGTCGGCGGCACGACATCTTCTGCCAGGGGCGGGGGACCGCCGCCAACTCGGCGGTCTGCTACGCGCTCGGCATCACCAAGGCCGACGCCGTGTCGCTCGGTCTGCTCTTCGAACGGTTCCTGTCGCCCGAACGCGACGGCCCGCCCGACATCGACATCGACATCGAGAGCGACCGCCGCGAGGAGGTCATCCAGTACGTCTACGAGCGGTACGGCCGCCACCACACCGCCCAGGTCGCCAACGTCATCACCTATCGGGCGCGGTCGGCGATCCGCGACATGGCCAAGGCGCTCGGCTACACCACCGGCCAGCAGGACGCCTTCTCGAAGCAGATCGACCGCTGGGGTGGCGTCGAGGCCACCGCCGCGCAGCCCGACTGCACGATCCCGCGAGCCGGTGCTCGAGCTCGCCCGCCAGATCGAGGACGCTCCCCGCCACCTCGGCATCCACTCCGGCGGCATGGTCATCTGCGACCGCCCGGTGATCGAGGTGTGTCCGGTCGAGTGGGGCGCGCATGGAGCAGCGCAGCGTGCTCCAGTGGGACAAGGACGACTGCGCCGCCGCCGGCCTCGTGAAGTTCGACCTGCTCGGCCTCGGCATGCTCTCGGCGCTGCACTACGCCGTCGACCTCATCCGCGAGCACCGCGGCTATCGAGGTCGACCTCGCCACCATCCCGCAGGAGGACGACGTCTACGACATGCTGTGCCGGGCCGACACGATCGGCGTGTTCCAGATCGAGTCGCGGGCCCAGATGGCCACGCTGCCGCGGCTCAAGCCCCGCCGGTTCTACGACCTCGTCGTCGAGGTCGCGCTGATCCGCCCCGGTCCGATCCAGGGCGGGTCGGTGCACCCCTACATCCGCCGCCGCAACGGTCAGGAGCCGGTCACCTACCTGCACCCGCTGCTCGAGAACTCGCTCGGCCAAGACCCTCGGCGTGCCGCTGTTCCAGGAGCAGCTGATGCAGATGGCGATCGACGTCGCCGGGTTCACGCCGTCCGAGGCCGACGAGCTCCGCCAGGCGATGGGGTCGAAGCGGTCGGCGACACGGATGGAGCAGCTGAAGGAGCGGCTCTTCGCCGGCATGGCCGAGCACGGCATCACCGGCGACGATCGCCGACGAGATCTTCCACAAGATGAAGGCGTTCGCGAACTACGGCTTCCCCGAGTCGCACTCGGTGTCGTTCGCCTACCTCGTCTACGCGTCGTCGTGGATCAAGTTCCACGACCCGGCTGCGTTCTGCGCGGCGCTGCTCAACGCCCAGCCGATGGGGTTCTGGTCGCCGCACACGCTGGTGCAGGACGCCCGCCGCCACGGCGTGGCCGTCCGCACCCCCGACCTCAACGCCTCGCTGGCCGGGGCGACCCTCGAAGACGAGGGGGCATCCGTCCGTCTCGGCATCGACTCGGTACGCGGCATCGGCAGCGAGTTGGCCGAGCAGATCGAGGCCGAACGGAGCGAACACGGTTCGTTCCGTCGCCGGAGGACCTCGTGCGACGGGTGCCCGAGCTGACGTTGGCGCATCTGGAGGCGATGGCAACGGCCGACCTGTTCGGCGAGTGCTTCGGCCTCGAACGCCGCGAGGCGCTGTGGGCGGCCGGTGCGGTGTCGCAGTCGCGTCCGGGTCGGTTGCCCGGCATCGTCACGGGCGAGCGGCCACCGACACTGCCCGGGATGACACCGATGGAGGAGTCGATCGCCGACCTGTGGGCGACCGGGGTGTCACCCGACGGTCACCCGACCCGGTTCCTCCGTGACGAACTCGTCGAAACTCGGAGTCGTCACGTCGGTCGGGCTGTGGGAGTGCGAACCGTCGACCCGGGTGGTCGTGGCCGGGGTCGTCACCCACCGCCAGCGGCCGATGACGGCCCAGGGGGTGACGTTCCTGAACCTCGAGGACGAGACCGGCCTCATCAACGTCGTCGTGTCGAAAGGATGCTGGGCGCGATTCCGCACGGTGGCGCGTGGAGCCCAGGCGATGGTGATCCGCGGGCGTCTCGAACGGTCGGAGGGTGTGATCAACATCGTCGCCGAACATCTCGCCGCGCATGCCCGTGCCCGCCGGCACCGTGACCAGCCGCGACTTCCGGTGAGCAACGACCGTGTGTCAGACCGACGCGGCGCCGCGGAACAAGCGCTGCAGACCCATCGCGGCCTCGCGCCCGACGAGCGTCAACTGCCCGGCATCGGTGCTCGGCGTCGCCATGATCGTGAGCACGGCAAGCTGCCCGATCGGGAGGATCAGCACCTGCCCGTCGTCCGAACGGTGATGGGTGGCCGTCGCGGGCGACGTCGCCCATCGTGGCCGACGAGCCGATTCGACAACGCGATGCGCCGCGGCGGCCATGGCACCGAGGCCGGCCGACTCGACTCGGACGATTCGGCAGGGACGTGCGATGCCAGGCGCGAACCCGTCGGCGCTGCTCACGAGCGCGCCGACGACACCGGGGATCCGTTCGACCAGATGATCGAGCACTTGACGCATCGGTTGCGTGATCTCGGCGGTCACGAAGGTGTCATCGGCACATGCTCGCCATCTCTTGAGACGATCTTGATCTCACACACCCGTGTCGATCGGCTCGGGCGGCGCGCCACGGCGTCGACGAGATCGGCCGCCAGCTGCCCGAGCCGGCGCGGAGCGAAACGGGTCGACGTGGCGGCGTCGGATCTCCGTCGATCGCCCACCAGCGCATCTCGTACACGTGCTCGGCGCGCATCCGATCCCAGCCGATCGTCGGCACGGGTTCGAACCGCTCGACCCGACCAGGTGGATCCGGTCGCGTTGGCCGTCGTGCCCGCTCGACATCGGGATGAGGTGCTCCCGGTTCCAGATGTGCGGACCGAGGTCGAACCCGATGAGGCCGAGCTCCTCGTGCAGCTCACGACGGAGCCCCTCCTCGGCCGTGTCTCGCCCTCGTCGACGCCACCGCCCGGCAGTGCCCACACCGTGAACGTCGGGAACTCGAACCGAGCGAGCAGCACGTGGTCGTCGGGGTCGAGCAGGAGCGCTCGCACCGCCTGGCGGATTCGCAGCCCCACTCAGTCGCCCGGTGAGTCGCGCAGGCCGTCGTTGAAGATCTTGTACATGTCGTACGTCTCCTTGCACGCCTGGCAGACCGGGAGCTGCTTCGGGTCCCGTGCCGGCACCCACACGTGACCGCACAGGGCTTCGATCGGGGTGCCGTTGATCCGCGCCTCGAGCACCTTCGCGGCAGCCGATTCGCCCGGACCGACCTTCACGATGTGGGCGACGGACGGCTCCTCGGTCTCGACGTCCACGTCGACGTCGGGGATCACCTCGGCGGGCATCGTCTCCAGATCCGACATGGTTCCAGTGTGCCAGGCCGACACCGGTGAGACGCCTAGCCTGCCGATGATGGCCGTGGACTACCAGAGCGTGTCGGCAGCCGTCGAGCCGACCGGGATGGTGGTGCGGGGCGGGTTCGCCGTCGACCCCGACGACGCGACGCTGCCGGCCGTGCCGTGCCTGGCTGACGGCACCGCCTGCCGAACGGTGCTCGTGATCGGCAACGTCGGCGGGGCGATGTGGCCGGCCTTCCGCCGGGAGGAGACCGCCGGCGCCGACCCGCTCGACCGGTGGACCCGGGCACGACTGCAGCCGATCGCGGATCGGCTCGGGGCGACGTTCGTGCATCCGAGCGACGAGCCGTTCCAGCCGTTCCAGCGGTGGGCGCAGCGCGCCGACGACGTCTGGCCGTCGCCGATCGGCCTGCTCGTGCACCGGACGTTCGGGCTGTGGCACGCGTACCGCGGTGCGTTCCTGTTCGCCGGACGACGTGTCCGGGATGCCCGCCGGTCGGGGTCAGCGACGTCGCCGTGCCTCACCTGTCGTCGACCAGCCCTGCCTGACGACGTGCCCGGTCGACGCGTTCACGCCGGGTGGGTACGACAGCATGGCGTGCGCACAGCACGTCCGTTCCGGACGGGATCCGACGTGTCTGTCCGACGGGTGTGCGGCGACGACGTGCCTGCCCGGTCGGCGTGCGACGATCGGTACGAGCCCGATCAGATGCGTTTCCACATGCGAGGCGTTCGTCGGATCGCTGAGCGACGCGCTCGCCGCCCCTCCCGGTGTCAGCCGACCCCACCCGGCTGGTACGCCGACCCGACCTCGCCGGATCGGTGGCGATGGTGGAACGGCCATGCGTGGACGACGTTCGTCGCCGACCCGGCGCGGGCACGCCGGCCGAGCGGCAAACCGCGGCTGCCGCGATGGTTGAGCGTGCCGGTCGTCGTGTGTGCGCCGTTCGTGGTGCTGCTGGTCGGCGTCCTCGCGATCAACCAGCCGATCTCGCGTGGTCGCCGGACTCGTGCCGCTGGTGATCGTGCTCCCCGTGCTCTCGTGGCTCGACCGCGTCGAACCCGAACCGACGGCCTCCGCGTGCACGCCTGCTGTGGGGCGGCTGTGTGGCGGTGTCGGTGTCGATCGTCGTGCAACACGGCGGTGGCCGTGGTCGTGGACGACGTGGCGTCGATGGTGATCTCGGCGCCGCTCGTCGAAGAGGCGTCGAAAGGGGCCGGCATCCTGTGCGGCACTGCGCCGACGCGAGGTCGACGGCGTCACCGACGGCGTCGTGTACGCCGGTTGGATCGCGCTGGGGTTCGCGGTGGTCGAGGACATGACCTACTTCTCGCACGCCTCGATCGACGGCGACCTGCTGCCCGTGTTCGTGATCCGTGCGATCCTGACCCCGTTCGCCCACCCGCTGTTCACGTTCTGGACCGGGCTCGCGATCGGTCGGGCGGTGCAACGCGGCACGCCGATCTTCCCGAGCGTGCTGTGGGGCTATGCGCTGGCCGTGGGCACGCACACGTTGTGGAACGGGTCGCTCGCGATCGGCGAGATCCGACCTGACGTCACCGAGGACGTCGAGGTCGGGGTCGTCCTCGGCACCGCGTTGCTGTTCGTGGTCCTGTTCCTCGCCGTCGTCGATGACGCTGGTGTGGGCGCGCCGCCGCGAACAGCGTCGCTTCGTGCAGATGTGGCCGTTCCTGATGCAGCGGTACGGCCTCTCGGACGCCGACTTCGGCTACCTCGACGACTGGGCGTCGTTGCGGCGGGCGCGTCGCGACGTCCCCCGTCGGGCGCGCCGATCGTTCGACCAGGTGCACGCCGTGCTCGCCCGGTTGGCGATGCTGCACGAGCGGCTCAACGACCTCGATCCGGTCGACGAGCGGGTGCTGACCGCCCAGCTGGCCGAGGCGCGGGCCGATCTCGCACGAAAGGTGGGGTGACCCGTCGGGCGCATCCCGCTCGTGTCACGCGAGGAGGTCGGTCGCGATGCCGATCCAGAATTCGGTCGCCAGGCCCAGGCTCTCGACGTCGATCCGTTCGTTGTGGCCGTGGAATCGGCTGCCGAACGCCGAGCTGTCGAAGTCGGGTGAGAACAACCCGGCGCCGTAGGCGACTCGGCCGCGGTCGCGGTAGAACCGGGCGTCGGTGCCGCCCACCACGATGCCGGGCACG
Source organism: uncultured Acidimicrobiaceae bacterium (assembly GCA_963827775.1). GTDB lineage: Bacteria > Actinomycetota > Acidimicrobiia > Acidimicrobiales > Ilumatobacteraceae > Ilumatobacter. Next base: position 448,348 of record CAWHCI010000019.1, read on the forward strand.
AGCTTCGCCCCGGGATAGGCCACCTGCGTGTGCCGAGCGACCGTGTCCCAGAGCGCGGTGTCGGTGGGCGATTGGGTCGGGTGGCTCTCCTGGAGCAGGGTCGTCTCCACGTGTGGTGCGAACTCGCCGAGCGCATCGGTGAGCATCGCATCGACGTCGGCCCGGGTCGTCCCCGGCACGGTACGGATGTCGACATCGATGTCGACCGTGTCCGGGATCGTGTTCGTCTTGTCACCGCCGAACGCGACGTTCGGCGAGATCGTCGTGTGTGTGAGTGCGTGACACGCCCGAGCGACCGGCGTCGGCATCGTGGCGATCGCGTCGTACACGCGAGCTCGGGATCACGCATCTGCGCCTTGAGTTCCTCGGGAAGCCGCATCGCGTCGAGCTGCGCCATCCAGGTCTCGGTCAGGTTGGGAGCAGACCGGTACTCGGCGAGTCGGCGCACGATCTCGGCCGCCTTGACGATGGCGTTGTCGGCGGCGAACGGTGCCGAGCCGTGACCGGGCGTGCCGGTCACGCGCAGGCGTCGCCACGCGAGGCCCTTCTCGCCGACGTTGACCGTGACGTGGCGCTGCCCGTCGTCGTCGACCGACGACCACCCGCCGAGTTCGGTCAGCACGTAGTCGGCGTCGATCACGTCGGGTGATGGTCGAACATCCACTCGGCGCCCCAGGTCCCGCCGGCCTCCTCGTCGGCGACGCCGAAGTAGATGAGGTCGCCCTTCGGCCGGAAGCCGGTGCGGGCCAGATGCCGAAACGCAACCGCCATCGACGAGGTCAGGTTGAGCATGTCGATCGCACCACGGCCCCACACCTCGTCGAGCCGTGCGTCGGGATCAGTTCGCCGCCGAACGGGTCGTTGACGCCACCCGTCGGGCTACACCGGCACGACGTCGGTGTGGCCCATCAGGCAGAGCGACGGCGCGTCCGGGTCGGATCCCTCGATGCGGGCCACGATCGACCCACGACCGGGCAGCGGTTCGTATCGCTCGATGTCGAGCCCCGCGCCTTCGAGGAACGTCTCGAGCAGGTCGGCGTTGCGCGTCTCGTCGCCCGACTCGGGTGTGCCGTCGTTGACGCACTCGTTGCGGATCATGGCCTGCAGCAACTCGGTCGTGTCGGCGGTGAGCGTCGGGTCCGGCATGCAGCGCAGCATACGGGTGCGACCGTTCGCGCTCGATTCCGACGCGCTGCCCCTCGGCGTCGGTGACCTTCGACCCTGGATGCACGACGACGGTCGATGCAGCCTGGTGGTCATGGACCGCAGCCGGAACGAAACGTCGGGTGGCTGTGGCCGCGCCGCCATCACCGGTGGAGCCCTGCTGCTCGCCGTCGTCCTGCTGTTCGTGGCCACACCGATCTCCGGTGTCCGGACGGCGCGCGCGGCTGCGGCGATCGAGATCGAGGCGACCGCGTCGACGGCGCCGACGTTCTGGCTCGACGACGTCACGTTCGACGTCGTCGTCACGAACGCGGGGAGCGAGCCGCTCACCGACGTGCTCGTCGACGTGTACCTCGACGGCGCCCAACTGGAGCGGATCGACGGTGTCATCACCGGCCCGATCGTTCCGGCCGGGAACGGCGACGACGTGCTCGACGTCGGCGAAGCGTGGACCTACCACGCGAACGCACCGGCCTCCAGCCTGCAGTTCCGGGTGTCGGCGATGGAGGCGGGCGCGTCGACCGTCGAGGCCGAGGCGTGGGTGACCTTCGGCGCCTATCCGGGCGCGCTGGCGCAGCCCGTCGCGGTCACGTTCGAGAGCGAACCCGATCCGCCGGCGGCCGGCGTGAGCGTGCTGTGGACGATCACCGTCACGAGTCGGATCGACCCCGACCTGGTCATCGACAGTGGCGACCACCGCCTCGTGTTCCCGGGGGCTCCGCCTGCGAGACAACCGCTCGGCACACCGGTCGACCAGGGGGACGGCGACGATGTCATCTCGCGGGACGAGTCGTGGCGGTGGGAGGTCACCTACCCCGTCGAGGTCGACGGTTCCGCTCTCGAGCTCGACCTGCGCTACCGGCTGCCCGGCTTCGTCGGCGGATTTCAGATCACCGGGTTGAGGTCGGACGAGGCTCCCGAACCCGTGCCGACGACGACGACGCTGGTGGAGGTCACCACGACCGTGGCGCCCACCACGACACCGGGGGCGGAACCGGCGGTCGGTGCGACGTTGCCCGAAACCGGCTCCAGCACACGATCCGTGGTTGCGGCTGCGCTGCTCGTTGCCGGAGGGGCGTTGCTGGTCGCCGTGGCCCGGCGCCGGCCGGGTCGCGACCGTGCGGACGTTTCGATCTGAGACGCTCCGCGGACCGTCCGCGAGCTCGGCACTCCGGTCCGAAGCGGTGGGCCGAGGGCGTCGCGATGGCCAACCGGTCGGATTGCGCCTACACTCGGCGTATGTACCTGCTGCTCACCGGTCTCGCGATGGCGGTTGCCGCCGCCGGTCTGGCAGTCGGCGCGAACCCCGCGGGCGATTCCGCTCAGGGTGCGTTCCCGCCGCCCGGTTCGCATCGTCCGCCGCGACTGACCCCACGCCCGAGGCTCAGGTGGCGAGCGTGTCGAGTTCGGCGGTGATGTTGCCCCGTGCCCGCCGCTCCCATGCGTCGAGTTCGAGACGGGGCGCATAGATGGCGTCCCGTTCCAGGAACGAGCGGAGCACGGTCGACCGGCCGATCACCCACTCCGCGTCGCCCACGTGGGCGTACTCGCGGCGCACCTTGCGCACGTAGTCGGAGTACCCGGCCGGACCGGCGGCGAGTACGGCGAGATCGGCCGCGAACAGCACCGCCTCGTCGGCACCGGCACCGTCGAGGTCATGTCGGGCCGTCGCGACGATCATGGCGTCGACCACCTCGACCCGTCGGGCATGCCATCCCAGTTCGGTCAGGGCCGAGGCCGCGAGACGTCCGCTGGCCGGTTCGTTGTCGTCGGCGGTCGGGTCGTAGATCGCATCGTGGAAGAACGCCGCGGCGACGACGGCGTCGAGGTCGGTGGTGGCTCGACCCAGGGCTTCGACGTGGCGGACCACCCACAGCAGATGACGGACGTCGTGGTAGTGGCGGTGGGGCTCCCGGTAGCGGTTGACCACCGAGTCCAGCCAGCCGTACGCCGCAGCGTCATCGCCGATGTGGCGGTCCCAGGCGATGCGGAGCTCGAGATGGCCGTCGGTCACCGAACCAGTGTGCCAGTCTCGACGCCGTGACGATCTTGATGGACGAGGCACGCTGGTGGCACCGGGGCCGGCGGTGGTGCCACCTGGTCAGCGACGACTCGCTCGACGAGCTGCACGAGTTCGCCGACGAGTTGGGCATCCCGCGTCGTGGTTTCCAGGGCGATCACTACGACGTGCCCGAGGAGTACCGCGACGAACTCGTCGCCGCCGGCAGCGACCGTGGTCGAGAGCCGCGAGCTGCTCCGACGTCTGAAGGCGGCCGGCCTGCGCCTCAGCCCGCACCAGCGCCGGGCCGCCGCTGCCGCGGCGACGCGCGGTGTCACCAGCGCGGCGACTCACCCAGCCGATCACGCGGGCAGCTGACGCCCCGGCCGATCACGAACCACTCGAGCAACTCGACCCCGGCGAGCGAGGCGATCTCGCTCATCTCCAGCCAACGATCGACGTCTCCACCGTCGTCGTGGTCGTGGTCGTGGTCGTGGTCGTCGGCGCCGGGCCGGACCGAGGCGATGACGAGTGCACCGAGGCGCTCGCACCGCGCCGGTCACGAACTCGACGATCTCGATCGACGAGTCCGGATCGATCGTGCCGGTCACCGTGAGGATGCTCCGGCCGCACCTGGTGTCGTCGAGGAGCAGCACGATCGTCTCGTGCCGGCGCGGCCGGTGCATCACCAGCGAGAACGTCGCCAGCGCCGCGGCCGGCTCGTCGATCGGGTCGAGGCCGGCGCGCGGCATCCGACGGTGGATGGTGGTGGGTCGCATGTGATGTCCCTGGTCGTTGGGGCCACGAGTGGCGCTGGAGCAGGGGAAGCCGGATGTCGGCCACGTTACGTGCGGGGTGTCGCATCGTGCGGTGGTGCTTCGGGTGGGCAGCTACCGTTGGTGCGCCATGGCGAAGGTGACGATCTACCACAACCCTCATTGAAATTCGTCGAGCAATGCCGTGCGCATTGCCGAGGAGCTCGGCATCGACGCCGACGTGGTGATCTACCGCAAGGAGCCGCCCGACGAGGCCACCCTGCGTGCCATCATCGCCAAGCTCGAGGACCCCGTCACCGACCTGGTTCGTCGCGACAGCCTGTTCAAGAAGCTCGGGCTCACCGACGACGATGTGGTCACCGCTGATCAGGTGGTGGCGGCGATTCTCGCCAACAAGATGCTCATGCAGCGACCGGTGGTGGTAGCTGGTGACAAGGCCATCATCGGTCGCCCCAAGGAACGTG
>CAWHCI010000020.1:0-115751 GCA_963827775.1 uncultured Acidimicrobiaceae bacterium
CTGCCGCCGCATGCGGGTCCGTCTGATGGTTTTTCTGAAATTGGCTTTTTTTATGCTTTGTGCGGCACCAGCGTTGCGGCTGTCGCCAGACGTAGTCGTTTCACCGCGGTTATTGAGAGCCGTATTGATAAAGGCGGCCTCACAGCTGGCTTTTTTCGGACAGTCGCCGCGGCTCGATGCACGCGGCCTCAGATGTTTAACCGCCGCAGGCGCGGGAAGCGGTGTGCATGGTCCAAGCCGCACGCCCGCGGCTGCGCTGCTTAAACCACCACCGTCTTTGTCAACCTAGGTCTCAATAACCGCGCCCCAGAGATGTCTGCTGGTGCGCGCGGCACTCGAGCCCATCTTCCAACGGCAGACACCGGCGGCTAGGCCCGCTGCCCTGGCCCACTCACGCCGCTACACGCGCTGTGCCGCCGGAGCTTGCCGAGTCAACCTACTTGGCGTGGCCGCCGTACCGCAGCAAGCTCCTCTGGGGCGCGGTTAAACGACGGAAAGACCTACCAACTCAACCCCCGTCCCCGCCGCCTGCGGATAAACACAAACACCCGCTGCCACACGCACGCCCGTGGCCACGTCCCGGGCCAGCAACGCGGCGCCATCCATATCGACATAGTCCAACAGTGGCAATAGCTGCAGCAATCGCCGAGATGCCGACGGTCGATTCGGTCATGCAGCCGACCATCACCTGCAACTCCAACTGCCGCGCACGGTCGATCATCCGCCGCGCCGGCGTCAGCCCGCCACACTTCATCAGCTTGATGTTGATCCCATGAAAATGGCCCGCACAACGGTCGACGTCCGATTCGACGATGCAGCTCTCGTCGGCAATGATCGGTAACACCGACTCGGCAAACACTCGTGCCGCGCCAGCACGATCATCGGCCGGCAGGGGTTGCTCGATGAATTGCACGCCCAAGTCCTTCAGCTCGACCGCGTTGGCAATCGTCTCTTCGGCGGTCCAACCGCAATTGGCATCGACGCGGAATACGGCAGTGGTGCACTCGCGCAAGCGGCGTACGATGTCGATGTCGTGAGCCGTACCCAGCTTGATCTTGTAGATCGGCCAATCGGGCACTTCTTGCAGCTTGGCGATCATCACGTCCACGTCGTCGATGCCGATCGTGAAGTTGGAAACAGGATTGGCGGACGGATCGAGGCCCCACAGCCTGATACAGTGGAGCTCCCTGGCGTTTGCCCCACAAATCCCAGGCGGCTTCGTCCAGGGCACATTGGGCAAATGGGTGCGACGCCACGCCTCGGTCAGCGTCTCGTGCAACCGCGCCGGATCATCCACGGCCCAGTCGCGTAGCGAGTCGCGCACCGAGTTGAGAGCGTCCGTCAGTGACTCGTAGGTAACGTCGTAATAGGGATTCGTTGTGGCCTCACCAAATCCACGCAAGGTGCCATCGGTCAGCTCGACAATCAACGTCGGCTGCACCTCGCGCGATCCGCGGGCGATAGTAAACGTGTGTTTCAGCGGCAGATCAAAGCGATGCAGTTTCAGTTCGATCATCCGACGCCCTCACTCCGTTCTGGGCGGGTCTCCCCGACCGTGTTTAGCCCGCTAGCGAAGTCCGCCCACGCATGTTTAACCGCCGCAGGCGCGGGTGCAGCGAACAGGTTCACCGCCGTCAATACACGTGCCTGAGGGCAAAACAACCAAATCCGAACGCGCTGCGCGGTTAAACATCCGTCGCAACCCTTGCTCGCAGCTACCGCCGAAACTGCTCGCAGGCTAAACAGGCACCGCTCGGAGACCGTCCCACAACAAGGGGTGGTGCCACAACAAGAGTGCTTCAGCGGCAAATCGAATCGATGAAGTTTCAATCCCACCATTGCTCAACTCGCACTTTGGCCCAGCAGCGCTTCGCGCAGCGCAATGCTGGCTGTGACTAACTTGGCGGGACCATCACGAAACACGTCACAGGCGGGCACGCCGAGTTCGGCTTCGACTCGTTCACACTCGGCGTCGGCTTCGGCAGCCGACAGTCGCCGTGAGTTGACGCCGATACCGATGACTTGGGTCGGTGCCACCAGCGCGGCCGCCACTTCGTACGCGTCGCGCAGCTGCGCCAGCGGCGTGCAGCGGTACGTGTTCCATGCCCGACACATGCGGACGCCCGGCCTCGTAGCACAGAATCAAGCCCTGCGGGCAGCTCCGTGCAGCAGCCCCAGCGTCACCGGCGAGTAGCGCGGATGCGCCAGACTGCCCTGCCCTTCGATCAGCAAAAAGTCGTGCTCCTGGCTGGCTCGATCAGCTTTTCCACCGCTCCGTTCAAGAAATCGGAAACCACACAGTCGACCGGACACCCTTCGCCCTCGATCATGATCCCCGTTTGCCCCGTGGCGACGAACTTGGCGTCGTGGCCAGCCGCGACCAGCCCGCGGGCAGCTCGATCGCCGTCACCATTTTGCCGACACTGCAATCTTGACCGACGGTCTGAATGCGTACGCAGCCCTTCGCGAAAACCCTGGCCGTCCGCCACGTCGCGTTCGTCGTTCTGGCGGGCGTCCAGGATTGGACGCCGTGCTCGGCAGCCGCCCGGCAGCAAACTCGGGATCGTCGCCCACGAACTCATGCAGCCCGGAGATGATGTCCATGCCGCGGGAGATGGCTTCCAGGATGATCGGTCGCCAGGCAGCCGGAATCTTGCCGCCGGACGGAGCGATCCCGATCAGCAGCGTGTCGCGCCCGGCGCTTCGGCCAGCGACCCGATCACGGGCGTCCGGCCGCCCACGCCCAGCAGTTCGCCGGCCGTCTTGCCCGCTTGCGTCGAATCCAACACGGCCACCACATCGTCGCCGCGATAGCGGATCACGCTGGTGGCCGTCTTGGCTCGAATCGGTTCGGTGTGTCCTTCGGTCAGCACCACAATCCGGGTTGAAGTCGCGGCGGTCACTGGAAGCGGGCTCGGCGGCAAAACACAGGCAAGCCACTGATCATACCGCCTCGCGAATGAGTTGGCAACTCGCGGCCCACCGCGCCGCCAACACGAGGTTCGTTCGGCTCGGCTTTTGCTCATACAATCGCCTCATGGCACCGAGCCACTGGAGTTCGCCGCAGCCATGCCCTCAACTTCCCGACGAACCTGGTGGATGTTCAACCTGCTCACGCTGTCGCGTACGCTCAATCGGAATTTCCCCAACCACCGCGCGAATTCCGCGCCGCCTGGGTCGCCACCGTGGCCAACATCGACTGGCCGTCGAAAGCCCGGCCTGCCCACCGGCGCAGCAGCAGGCCGAGATTCGATACGGATTCTGGACGGCGCGGCCGAGTTGAATCTGAACGCGCTGATGTTGCAGGTCGCGCCCAGCGGCCGACGCGCTGTACGCGTCCGCGCTCGAACCCTGGTCGCGCTTACCTGACCGGCACGATGGGCCAGCCGCCCGGCCCGTGCTACGACCCGCTGCAGTTTGCGTTGCGCACGGCGCACGCCCGCGGGCTCGAGCTGCACGCCTGGTTCAACCCGTACCGAGCGCTGCACAAGACGCTCGCCGGGCGCAGGTCGCCGACAACCATATCAGCAAGCTCATGGCCGCGACGCGGTGCAAAAAGTACGACGGCTACCTGTGGCTCGACCCTGGCAACCCGTGCAGCGGCGCAACACTCGCTCGATGTAATGCTGGATGTCGTGCAGCGCTACGATATCGACGGCGTCCACATGGACGACTACTTCTATCCGTATCCGGTCAAGGACGATGACGGCCAGGAGATCCCCTTTCCCGACGACGCGCATTCGTAGCGCCGAAACCGGACAGGGCGGCACGCTGGACCGCGACGACTGGCGGCGCGCAACGTCGACGGGCTGGTCGAGCAACTCACCGCTGACGTGAAGCGAGCCAAGCCGTAGGTCAAGGTCGGCATCAGCCCCTTTGGCATTTGGCGGCCCGGCCATCCCAAGTCGATTAAAGGCTTTGATGCCTACGCATCAAACTCTACGCCGATGCTCGACACTGGCTGCATCGCGGCTGGGTCGACTACCTCACGCCACAGCTTTATTGGACCGATCGAGAGCGAGGGACAGAGCTATCCGCAGCTGCTCGAATGGTGGGTCGGTGAAAACCACGCGGCGCGAGAACCTGTGGCCCGGCAACTTCGCCTCACGTGTCGGAATGCAGGGGGAACGAAACTGGCCCGCAAAAGAGCTTCTGCGGCAGATTGAGATCACTCGAGCGACCGAGGGAGCGTCGGGCAACGTACTGTTCAGCATGAAGTCGCTGTTTGACGACTATGGTCCGCTGGGACAGCAATTGAAACGGGGGCCCTACGCGAGACCTGCCCTCGTGCCCGCCCTGCCCAACGCGCCAGCGGTCGCGAGGCCCCAGCTGGTCGCCGACGGCGCTCACCGGGTCGCCACGCTGCCGCAAAACAAACCGGCCTGGCTGTGGCTGACATGGCAGCCGGCCGGCGACGATTGGTCTGTCGCGGGTTCGCCCGGCAGTCGCCGCCTGACGATGGAAGAGAATACGGTCGCCGTGGCCGCTGTGAACCGATACGGCAACATCAGCGCGGCCGCCACCCTATCACCCTCTCCCAAGATTCGGGGATGAGGTCCCGCCGATTCATCGGCGGGGGTCAGGGTTGAAATGAATCCGCCAGTGAATTCCCTCTACTCCCAAGACCGCAATGGTATTTACACAACAAGCTCGATTCTTGCGCAGCAACAGACATCAAGTACTTCGGTGCGGCCACCAACCCTCACCTGTCCCGTGTGCGGGACTGTCCTCTCCTCCGCGTGGGAGAGGGCCGCATGGCTGGTCGCTTGCACTAGATGCCACACGTAGACACGGATCAACGACCCTCTCCCGAGACCGGGAGAGGACAGGTGAGGGTTGATCGTGCAACCGACCAATCCTGCTAGGTTCGTCAACACATGAATCTCCTCCTGGCTCAAGCCGCCGGCTGTCTCTCGGGTCGATTCACGGCCGTCGATTGGTTCGTCATGGTCGGCTACCTCGTGCTGGTCAGCGTGTTGGGCGTGCGGCTGGCCGGCAAACAGACCAGCATGGAGGACTTTTTCCGTGGTGGCGGTGGCCTGCCCTGGTATGCCGTTTCCGCCTCGATGATTGCCACCATCATCTCGGCGGTCACGTTTGTGGCTGTGCCGTCACGCGCCTACGCCGAGGGCGGTAATTTTTCATACTTGCAACTGGGCATCATCGCGGGACTGCTCAGTCGGCTGTTCGTCGCCTTTGCCCTGGTGCCGGCCTACTTCCGTTACCAGGTCTATAGTCCGTACGACTACATGGGGCAACGGCTGGGCGAGGCGGCTCGATCCGTTACCACAGCCATGTTTTCGTTGATGGGACTGTTGGCTCAGGCTTCGCGCGTCTACCTGACGGCGTTGATCCTGACGCTGGTCCTGAAAGACCAGCTGGACTTCCTGGCCGATCGCACCGGGATCAGTCCGCTGGTGTGGGCCATCAGCATGGTCGGCATCATCGCCATTGCCTGGACCATGCTGGGTGGCATCGCCACCGTCATCTGGACCGACGCGATGCTGTTTCTGATCTTCTTGATCGGTGGCATCGTGGCGCTGCTGGTCATCCATCACGACGTCACCGGTGGCCTGGGCGCAGTGATCCAGCAGGGCTGGGAAGCGGGCAAGTTCAAGCTGTTCACACTCGGTTCGACGTCGGACAACGTGCAGTACGCCAGCCGCTGGGGCGACATCTTTGCCGAACCGTTCACGCTGTGGGCCGCCTTCTTCGCCGTCACGTTCAGCAACATTGGCGCGTATGGCACCGACCAGCTGCTGGCGCAACGCATCTTCACCTGCCGCTCGCGGCGGGATGCGCAACTGGCCGTGATTTCCAGCTGGGCGGCCGAAGGCGTGGCGGCCTTGATGCTGCTGGTCGGCGTGGGCCTGTGGGCTTACTACCGCGAATTTCCCCAGGCGCTGTCAGGCGATGCGGCCGCCGCCGTGGCCGCCAGCCGGGACAATATTTTTCCCGTATTCATCCTTACGCGGGTGCCGATCGTGCTGCGTGGGTTGATTGTGGCCGGCATCTTTGCAGCAGCCATTTCTTCACTGACGTCGATCCTGGCGGCGCTGGCGCAAACAACTCTGTGGGCGGTCGCGGAAGGCGTCGAAGACGCCGAGATCGCCGAGCGGCTGCGTCTGCTCGGGTGTGGCGAGGCACAGGGCTTCCATTTCGCCCGCCCCATGCCAGGGGCCGACGTCGAGCGGTTCGCAGCCGACACCGGCCGGCTGTTCGCCGCTGCCGGTTGACGCCGGCTCCGGTGTGGGCGTCCGTCCGGCGTGGCATCCTGAGCGTCCATGGCATCGGTCGACATCTGTGTGTTCTGCGGTGCCAACCCGGGCTCGACCCGGCGTACGCCACACCGCCGCCGAACGCTCGGCACCGTCGATCGCACGCGCCGGTCACGGTCTCGTGTACGGCGGCGGCCGGGTCGGGCTCATGGGCATCGTCGCCGACGCCGCGCTCGCGCGGGCGGCGACGTCGTCGGGTTCATCCCGCGAGGCGCTCACCGATCGTGAGGTCGAACACACCGGACTCACCGAGCTCGTCGTCACCGACACGATGCACACCCGCAAGGCGGCCATGGCCGACCGCTCGGCCGGCTTCATCGCCCTGCCCGGCGGGTTCGGCACGCTCGACGAGGTGCTCGAGATCCTCACGTGGAACCAGATCGGGATCATCGCCAAGCCGGTCGCCTTCCTCGACGTCGGGCGGCTACTTCGAGTCGCTGTTCCGCTTCTTCGACGACGCGGTCGACGCCGGGCTGATCAAGGCCGGAGCACCGGGCGATGGCGCAGCGGGTCGCGACGGTCGACGAGGCGATCGAGATCGCGACCGGACCGGCGCCGTCGAGTCCGAGCAAGTGGACCGACCCGTCGGTCGTCGCGTGACGCTCAGCATCGGCTCAGCGGCGTTCGCGTCGACCAGCGTGACCGGCTGACCGGCGGCGAGCTGACCGCACGCGGCGTCGATCTCGGTGCCCCGGTTCTGGCGGACGGTGGCGTTGGCACCGAGCGACTCGAGCAGGTCGCGGAACTCGTACACGCGCTTGAGCGACGACCCGACCGTCGGGTAGCCGGGCGTGGGGTTGAGCGGGATGAGGTTGACGTGGGCGCGTGGCCGCAGCTCGCGACACAGGTCGGCCAGCTCGGCGGCGTCGCTGTCGCGGTCGTTGACGCCGCTGATCATCGCCCACTCGAAGCTGATCCGCCGGTTCTTGACCTCGAGGTAGTCGCGGCACGCCTGCATCAGGTCGTCGATCGGGTAGCGCTGGTTGATCGGCACGAGTTCGTTGCGGAGTGCGTCGTTGGCGGCGTGCATCGAGACGGCCAGGTTGACCGGCAGCGGCCGCTCGGTGAGCTTGCGGATGCCCGGGATGATGCCGACGGTGCTGACCGTGATGTGGCGGGCCGAGAGTCCGATGTCGCCGTGGAGTCGTTCGATCGACGACCACACCGTCGCCTCGTTGGCGAGCGGTTCGCCCATGCCCATGAACACGATGTTCGAGACCCGCCGATCGGACTCGCGGGCCCGCCGCGATCGCCCAGCGCGACCTGCTCGACGATCTCGCCGACGGTCAGGTGCCGGGTGAAGCCGGCCTGGCCGGTGGCGCAGAACCCGCAGCCCATCGCGCAGCCGGCCTGGCTGGAGATGCACACGGTCGCGCGGTCGGGGTAGAGCATGAGCACCGTCTCGACGCGGCTGCCGCCGTCGAGCTCCCAGAGGAACTTGACGGTGTCGCCGCCGTCGCTGACCGATTCGGTGACGAGGTGCAGCGCGCTCGGGAGCCGTTCGGCGAGGTCGGCCCGCATCGCCTTGGGCAGGTTGGTCCAGTCGGCCGGGCTCGGTGAACTGCTCGTAGAGGCCGCTCCACACCTGGTCGACGCGGTAGCGCGGCGTGCCGTCGAGCAGCGTCGGCGAGCTCGTCGCGGGAGACGTCGTACCGGGTCGTGGTCGGCCATCGTGATCAGAGCTCGGCGGCGAGTTGTTCGTACTGGCGCGATGCGGTCGCGGCACACGTCGAGGCTGGCGGTCCAGAACGCCTCGTCGGTGACGTCGAGCCCGAACGCCGAGCCGAGCTCCTCGGCGGTGTCCATGCCGGCCCGTGAGAGCAGGTCGTCGTAGCCGACGCGGAATCGCTCGGGGTCGTGCTGGAACTCGGCGTACAGCCCGAGCCCGAACAGCAGGCCGTACGTGTACGGCCAGTTGTAGAAGTGCGAGCCGTAGTAGTGCGGCTTCAGCACCCACATGTACGGATGCCGGTGGTCGGGGTCGACGCCGTCGCCGTACGCCTCCTGCTGGCAGTCGAGCATCAGCTCGTTGAGTTCGCTGATGCCGAGCGTGCCCTTCGCCCGCCGCTCGAAGACCTCGGTCTCGAACAGGAACCGCGACCGGATGTCGACGACGACCTGGTTGCGTGCCGGCCAGGTCGACGTCGAGCAGCGCGAGACGCTCGGGGCCTTCGAGGCGGGCGAGGCCGGCCTCGACGGCCAGGGTCTCGCAGAAGATGCTGGCCGTCTCGGCGAGCGCCATCGGCACCCGCTTCTGGAGGGGTGTCCGGCCGGCGAGCGTGGTGTTGTGATAGGCGTGGCCGAGCTCGTGGGCCGTGGTCTGGGCGGAATCGACCGACCCGGCCCAGTTGAGCAACACCAGCGATCGGTCGCCCGTGAACGACATGCAGAACGCACCCCCGGTCTTGCCATCGCGGGGTTCGGCGTCGATCCACTGCTCGTCGAGCGCACGGTCGACGATGCCGGCGAGTTGTCGGCTGTAGGTCGAGAACGCCGAGCGGACCCAGTCGATGCCCTCGGTCCACGAGATCGAGGCCGACACGTGGGGGAGCGGTGCGACGTGGTCCCACCACGGCAGCCCGCCGTCGTGGCCGTGCAGTCCGGCCTTGACGCGCATCCAGCGCCGGAAGTCGGGGAGCGCCGCGGTGACCGCCGCCTGCATCGCATCGAACGTCGCCCGGCTGACGCTGTTCGCGAACAGCGACGCGTCGAGTGGAGCGTCCCAGTGACGGCGCCGGTTGACGACGTTCGCCTCGCCCTTGATCGCGTTCATCGCCGCCGCCACGGGGGTCGTGACGGTCGGCCAGGCGCGCAGCTCGGCGTCGTAGGCGGCGCGACGGACGTCGGGATCGGTGGAGGTGGCGAGCCCTCTGACGGCCGGCATCGGCAGGTTCTCGGTGTCGGCCGTCCGGGAACTCGACGTCGGTGGTGAGCTGTGAGGTGACGTCCTGCATGAGCCGCCCCCACGCGCCCGAGCCGGTGGTGCTCAGCTCGGCGTACAGGCCCTCCTCGGATTCGCTCATCTGGTGGCCGGCGCGTTCGTCGAGGCGCTGCAGCGGGCCGCGGTGCTCGGCGACCTGCTCGCTGACCGCGGCGAGCTCGTCGACCCCGAGGGCGTGCACCCAGTCGGCCAGTCGGGCGAGGAGCGGCCCGATCTTCGCCTCCTGGACGTCGAGCCGGCTGGCGAGCGACTGGGCGAGCTCGTCTCGTGAGTCGGTCGTGACGGTGGCGTACACCGTGGCGCCGAGCTCCTGGAAGTCGTCGCCGAGCGCGTTGTAGGCCGAGATGACCGCGTCGGCCGACTCGCCGTCGGCCGCGGTGACCGGGCGCGGTTCGATCGCCCGGATGTCGTGCTCGTCGAACAGTGCGACGAGACGGGTGGCTCCGGCCCCGATCCGTTCCAACGCTTCGTTGAAGCTGCGCGACTCGAGCGACTCGTGGACGTCGGCGACGCTCCATCGCGGGAGGTCGGTCGATCGTGTGTCTCGGTGGTGGACATGGTCTCCTCGGGTCAGAGACGTCGCCGGCGAAGGCCTGCCGGCTGCGGTGGATGGTGAAGCCGAGCCGCTCGTACAGCCCGACGGCGGCGGTGTTGTCGGCGTCGACGTAGAGGTTGGCCTCGGTGACGCCGCGATCGGCGATCGAGTCGAGCCCGGCGAGCGTGAGCTGTTTGCCGAGCCCGTGGCCGTGGAAGTCGGGATCGACGGCGATCACGTAGATCTCGCCGACGACGGGGTCGAGTTCGTGGTGGAGCTTCGTCCAGCAGAACGCGGCCAACCGACCGTCGATCTCGTGCAGCCGGAACCCCGACGGGTCGAACCACGGCTCGTTCATGCGGAGGGCGAGGACGTCGGCGGTCCATCCGCCCTGTTCGCCGTGTTCCAGAAAGGCGCGGTTGTTGACCGCGAGCCAGGCCGCGTCGTCGTCGCCGGGAACGAAGTCACGGGTCTCGATCGTGGCCCGGACGTCGAGCGGGAGCGATCGGCGCATCTCGTGGAGACCGCGAACGGGTGTCAGGCCATGGGACTCGGCGAACGAACGGTCGGCATCGGTGGGGTCGTCGACCCACCAGAACACGCGGCCGCCACCGGCGCTCGCGAACGCGTCGAGGGCGGTCTCGGCGATGTCGTCGAGCACGACCCGGCCGTCGTCGACGTCGGGGCGGACGAACGCCTCGAGCGACGACGAGTCGTTGGCTCGGGAGATCTGCGCCAGCGCGATCGGACCGGACTCGTCGGTCGCGATCACCGCGACGAACCCGTCGCCACCGCCGCGGCGGAGATCGAGCCAGAGGTGGTCGGAGAGCGGCCGGTTGCCGGTCGCCGCAGCCGTGCGCTCGACGAACTCGGTGAGTGTCCCGATCTGTTCGACCGTCGGCCGCTGCAGGATCTCGACCGCTCGCATCAGGGGCGAAGGGTACCCGGGTCGCCGGGGGAACGAGGTGCGCGGCGACACGCGGACCGGCGGTGACCGATAACGACCGTACGGCCGGGGCGACCACCGAAATTTCTGTCAGGGTTGTGTGAAACGCGGTGTTATTGGGCTCGCAATGCTTGCAGCGGGAACCAACCGGTGTGACAATGAAGGCACCAGGTTCCCGCCACCTGGTCGAAGTGAGGCTGGGTTCCGCCACCCGGTCCACTCACGGGTTTGACGGCCTCCCGGTTCGCCGGGAGGCCGTCCCCGTTTTCCCCCGGTCGCTCGCCGCCGGCGTGCTCAGCGCTCGAGCGTCTTGATCGCCCGTCGGATCGCACGGGCGGCGATGTGGAGTTGGCGCTCGGCCTCGTGCACGGTCGCGACGACGTCTTCGCGCTCGGTTCCGAGGAACGGTTCGGCGAGACCGCCGACCCGGTCGCGTTGCCGATCGACGGTGTCGGCGATCACGTGCAGCTCGGCCGCGGCGGAGGTCGGGTCGGGTCCAGGCGTTCGAGACACGTCGCCAACCTATTCCATGCCGCCGCCGACCCGTCGGTAGCCTGCCCCTGTGATTCCGGTCCGTGACGACGTGCGCGCCCTCGCCGGGTACCACTCGCCACAGGTCGACGTGGCCGTCCGGCTCAACACCAACGAGTCGCCGATGCCGCCGCCCGATGCCTGGCGCGATGCGTTCGCCGCCGAGCTGTCGCGCGTCGACTGGCATCGATATCCCGACCGTGGTGCCCTTGCCCTGCGTGGTTCGATCGCCGATCTCCACGGTGTCTCCGCCGACATGGTGTTCGCTGCCAACGGTTCGAACGAGGTGCTGCAGACGATTCTGCTCACCTATGCCGGGCCGGGCCGGACCGTCGCCACGTTCGAGCCGACCTACCAGATGCACGCGCAGATCGCCCGGGTCGTCGGGTCCACGGTCGTGGAAGGGGAACGCCAGGCCGACTTCACGCTCGACCCGGCCGAGATGCGGCGAGTCGTCGCCGCCCACGACCCGAACGTCACGTTCCTCACCTCGCCGAACAACCCGACCGGCCTGGTCGAACCGGCCGCCCGCGTCGACGAACTGCTCGACGCATCGAACGGTCTCGTCGTCGCCGACGAAGCGTACGCCCAGTTCGCCGAACTGGTCGGCGTTGTCGATGGTCGACGAATCACGGCCGCTCGTGGTGACCCGCACGTTCTCGAAGACGTGGAGCATGGCCGGCGTCCGCCTGGGCTACGTGGTCGGCCCGACCTGGTTCGTGGCCGAGCTCGAGAAGGTCGTGCTGCCCTACCACCTCGATGCGGCCAAGCAGATCGCCGGTCGGCTCGCGGTGCGGTACGTCGACGAGATGGACCGACGTGTGAGGGCGATCGTCGCCGAACGCGAACGCCTCTCGCAGGCGATGTCGGCGCTGCCGATCGCCGTGACGCCGAGCGGCGCCAACTTCATCCTCTTCCGGCCCACCGACGTGCGCGGGCCGGGAGGTCTGGCAGGGCCTGCTCGACCGCAGCGTGCTGGTGCGTGACTGCTCTGGCTGGCCACGGCTGGCCGACTGCCTGCGGGTCACCGTCGGGACTCCCGACGAGAACGACACGTTCCTGGATGCTCTGAGAGAGGTCGTCACATGAGCCGTACCGCCCATCGCAGCCGCGCCACGAAGGAGACGTCGATCGAGATCTCGATCGACCTCGACGGAGACGGAACGACCGACGTGACGACGGGCATCCCGTTCTACGACCACATGCTCGACCAGCTCGGGCGTCACGGCGGGTTCGATCTGACGGTACGGGCCGAGGGCGACCTGCACATCGACACGCACCACACGGTCGAAGACGTCGCCATCGCGCTGGGCGAGACGTTCCGCGAGGCGCTCGGCGACAAGGCCGGCGTCCGGCGTTTCGCGAGCGGCAGGTTCCCGCTCGACGAAGCGCTGGTCGACGTCGCCCTCGACCTGTCGGGACGCGCCCACGTCGAGTGGTTCGTGCCCGATGCCCGAGGTGCTCCCGCTCGGCAACCCGCCGTTCGACCCGCAGCTCGCGGAACACGCCGTGACGTCGTTCGCCGACGCCGCCGCGATCACGCTGCACGTCGAGCTCGTTCGCGGGCGCAACGTGCACCACATCATCGAAGCCACGTTCAAGGGGCTCGGGCGGTCGCTCCGCGATGCCGTCCGGGTCGAGGGAAGCGGTGGGGTTCCGTCGACGAAGGGCGTGCTGTGACCGATGGGTCCCGGCCGCTGGTCGCGGTGCTCGACTACGGCATCGGCAACCTGCACTCGGCCCGCAAGGCGCTCGAACGGATGGGCGCCGACGCCCGGCTGACCGTCGATCCGGGGCTGGTCGCCGACGCCGACGGTGTCGTGCTGCCGGGCGTCGGGGCGTTCGGAGCCTGCATGCGCGCCCTCCGATCGGTCGGTCTCGACGAGCCGGCGCTCGACGCCGTCGCGTCGGGTCGGCCGTTCCTCGGCATCTGTGTCGGCATGCAGATGCTCTTCGACCGCAGTGAGGAAGACGACGTCGAGCCGGGCCTCGGCGTGATCCCGGGCACGGTGCGGTGGATCCCTCCCGGCGTGAAGATCCCGCAGATGCAGTGGAACCGGCTGCACGTGCGTCGGGCCGACGATCCGATGTTGTCCGACCTCGGCGCCGACCCGTGGGTCTACTTCGTGCATTCGCTTCACGGCGTGCCCGACGACCCCGGGGTGGTTGCCGCAACCTGCGAGTACGGGGTGGAGTTGAACGCCGCGTTCCGACTGGGCAATGTGTTCGCCACCCAGTTCCACCCCGAGAAGTCGGGCCCGACCGGGCTCCAGCTGCTCGCGAACTTCGTCGTCGTGTGCGTCGAGGCGCGTGCCGGTTCGGGTGCATCGGCGTGACGACCTCGTGCGATCTCTACCCGGCGATCGACCTCCGGGGCGGGCGGGTGGTCCGACTCGCGCAGGGCGACTACGACGCCGAGACCGTGTACGGCGACGATCCGGTCGCTGTCGCCACGTCGTTCGCCGATGCCGGGGCGCCGTGGGTGCACGTCGTCGACCTCGATGCCGCCCGCACGGGTGATCCGGTCAACCGGCCGGTCGTCGGCCGGATCGCAGTGGCGCTGGCGGGGCGGGCGAAACTCCAGAACGGGGGTGGTGTCCGCACGGTCGACGACGCCCGCCGGCTCGCGGACGCCGGCGTCGACCGGGTGGTGATGGGGTCGGCGGCCGTGCGTCGGCCCGCACTCGTCGCCGAGGTCGGCGACGTGGTCCCGGTGGCGGTCGGGCTCGATCATCGCGATGGCGAGTTGGCCACCGACGGCTGGACCGAGGGCAGCGGCGTGCAACTCACCGATGCGCTCGAACGGTTCCCGACCGCGGCGGCGTTCGTGATCACCGACATCAGCCGGGACGGCATGCTCGAGGGCCCCGACACGGCCGGGCTGGCGGCTGCCGTTGCCGGCACCCACATCCCGGTGATCGCCAGCGGCGGCGTGTCGTCGCTCGACGACGTCAGGGCGCTCGCCTCGATTCCCGGCATCGGCGGCATCGTCACCGGCCGAGCCGTGTACGAGGGTCGTTTCACGGTCGCCGACGCCCTGCAGGCCCTGGAGGTCGTGTGATGCGTGTCGCTCGCGTGATCCCGTGCCTCGACGTCACGGGCGGTCGCGTCGTGAAGGGCACGAACTTCGTCGACCTCCGCGACGCGGGCGACCCGGTGGAGCTGGCTGCCCGATACGACGCCGAGGGCGCCGACGAGTTGGTGTTCCTCGACATCACGGCATCCTCCGACGACCGCCGGACCACCGTCGACATGGTGTACCAGGTGGCCGAACAGGTCTACATCCCGTTCACCGTCGGCGGTGGAATCCGCTCGCTCGAAGATGCTCGCCGCATGCTGCGAGCCGGCGCCGACAAGGTCAGCGTCAACACCGCGGCCGTGCAACGGCCCGAGTTGATCGGCGAGATCGCCGCGGAGTTCGGCACGCAGTGCGTCGTGTGCGCGATCGACGCCAAGCGCCGCTCCGTGGACATCGGTGACGGTTTCGAGGTGTACCTGCACGGTGGTCGCACGCCGACCGGCATCGATGCCGAGGAGTGGGCGGTCAGGGCGGCCGAACTGGGCGCCGGTGAGATCCTGCTCACGTCGATGGATCGTGACGGCACGCGCGAGGGGTTCGACAACGTGCTCACGCGGGCGATCTCCGATTCGGTGTCGGTGCCGGTCATCGCGAGCGGCGGCGTCGGCACGCTCGACCATCTCGTCGACGGCGTGGTCGAGGGGGGAGCAGACGCCGTCCTCGCCGCGTCGATCTTCCACTTCGGCGAGCACACCGTCGCCGAGGCGAAGCACGTGATGTCGGCCGCCGGCGTCACCGTTCGCCCGCCGGCCACCTGAGGGTCGACGCTGGCGCGGTCCTCGCCGGCGAACCAGACTGCAGTGATGCAACAGCAGCTCACCCGCGACATCACCGTCGACGAGCGGGACTCGTTCCGGCGAGATGGTGTGGTGTGTCTACGCGGCATGTTCGACGCGGACTGGATCGAGCGGATGCAGCGAGCGATCGACGAAGCGATCGCCGACCCCGGGCCGATGCATCTCGACATGAATCAGGGGGTCGCGGGCACGTTCCACGGCGACAGCTTCGTGTGGACCTGGCACGACGACTTCCGTGCGTTCGTCTTCGACAGTCCGGCTCCCGAGATCGCGCGGCAGGTGCTCGGAGCCCGGGAGCGGGTGACGTTGTTCTTCGACACGCTGCTCGTGAAGGAACCCGGTTCGGAGGCAGTGACCCCGTGGCATCACGATCAGCCGTACTGGCCGGTCGACGGCGAGCAGGTGTGCACCGTCTGGACACCGTTCGACCCGGTGACCCGGACGTCGGGAGCCGTCGAGTATCTCATCGGCTCGCATCGGTGGGGCAAGAGATTCCAGCCGCAGAGTTTCACCGGCGACGATCGGTACGGGAACTCCCTCGAACCGATGCCGGACATCGAAGCGAGACGCGACCAGCACGAGTTCGTGATCTTCGAGACGGTACCGGGGGACTGCATCGTGCACCACGGGCTGACCGTCCACGCCGCGCCGGGGAACTCGAACCTCCGCGTCCGGCGCCGCGCGCTGGCAACGCGATTCTGCGGCGACGACGTCACCTACCGCCCGGAGGGGAGCTTCCAGCCGCTCATCCGCGAGCCCGGGATCGAGTCGGGAGCGCCACTGGAGTGCGACCTGTTTCCGCGCGTGTGGTCACCGTGATCGACGTCGGCGCGGCGACGATCGAGCAGTACAGGTCCGACGGCGCGACCGTCGTGCGCGGAGCGGTCGACGCCGGTTGGCTCGACCGCCTCGCCGCAGCGATCGAGCGCGACATCGCGAACCCCGGCCCGTTCGACCACTCGTACGACGTTGCGGGCGGCCGCTTCCACGGCAACCTTCGGATCTGGCAGAACGACCCCGACTTCGCGGCGTTCTGCCTCGACTCGCCCGCGACCGAGATCGCTCGCCGGGTGCTCGGCGCGGAGCGACTCAACCTGCTCTATGACCAGCTGTTCGTGAAGGAGCCGGGAGCAGATCACCGCACGCGATGGCACAACGATCAGCCGTACTGGCCGGTGCTCGGACGGGATGTGATCTCGGTGTGGGTGGCGCTCGACCACGTCGACGCCACGAACGGTCGCCTCGAGTTCGTTCGGCGGTCACATCTCTGGGATCGCTGGTTCCAGCCCGAGCCGTTCGGTCCCAACAACAGCGCCTCGTCCTACGACGACAACCCCGACTACGAACCGATGCTCGACATCGAAGCCGACCGCGACCGGTACGAGACCGTCAGCTGGGACCTCGAACCCGGCGACGTGTACGTGTTCGCCGGCATGACGGTGCACGGGGCTGCCGGTAACCCGACGATCGACCGGCGCCGCCGCGGCTACGCGGTTCGATACTGCGGTGACGACGTTGTCTACGACCCGAGGGTGGGGGTGTCGGCGCCGTTGATCAACGAGACGCTGCAGGCGGGCGATCGCCTCGACAGCGAGCTGTTCCCGCCGATCACGGCCAGATGACGGCGGCGATCGAGCCCGCTTCGGCGGCACCGACACCGGTCGGTACCGTGGCGCCATGGCAGATGCACTGACGATCGTTCGACGCGGGCCGGTGATGGTGTTGCACCTCGACGACGGCAAGGCGAACGCGCTGACGTTCGAGCTGATCGCGGCGATTCGGACGGCCGTCACCGAGGCGGAGGGCGACGACGGCATCGGCGCCGTCGTGCTGCACGGTCGCGACGGTCGCTTCTCGGGCGGATTCGACCTCGACGTCATGTTCGGCGGCGACATGAAGCAGATCGTCGACCTGGTCGCGGACGGTGGCGATCTGGTCCGGCACCTGTGGGGTGCGGGCGTTCCCGTCGTCGCGGCGTGCACGGGCTCGGCGGTCGCCGCCGGCGCGCTGACGCTGCTCGGCTGCGACGTGCGAATCGGCGCCGACGTCCCGGCGAAGATCGGGCTGAACGAGGTGGCGATCAAGATGGTGTTGCCCGACTGGGCGCTCACGATCGCGATCGAACGGCTGAGCAAGCGCCACGTGCACCGGGCCACCACCAACGCACGGCTCACCGGTCCGGCCGGCGCGGTCGACGCCGGCTTCCTCGACGAGGTGGTTCCTGCCGACGAGCTGCTCGACCGCGCGGTCGAGGTCGCGACCGAACTGGCCGAGTCGCTCGATCCCGGTGCGTACCGGCGCACGGTCGAGAAGGTGCGCGGCGCCGTGCTCGACACGATGGCTGACCAGATCGCCTCCGATCGCGCCTCGGTGTCCTGACCTCCGGTCGTTCGGCCAGGTGGTCCCGGCATCGGCCGAGGTA
Source organism: uncultured Acidimicrobiaceae bacterium (assembly GCA_963827775.1). Classification (GTDB taxonomy): domain Bacteria; phylum Actinomycetota; class Acidimicrobiia; order Acidimicrobiales; family Ilumatobacteraceae; genus Ilumatobacter. Next base: position 17,530 of record CAWHCI010000020.1, read on the forward strand.
CGGTCCCTCTTATGGCGATCCCGAACGACAAGATGGAGTACCGACGGCTGGGCAACACCGGGATGAAGGTGAGTGTGCTCGGCTTCGGGAGTTGGGTCACGTTCGACAACCAGCTCGACAACAGCCTGGCGCTCGAGTGCATGCAGGCTGCACACGACGCGGGCTGCAACTTCTTCGACAACGCCGAGGCGTACGCCGGCGGCCGCAGCGAGCAGATCATGGGTGAGGTGCTGCGCGAGCTCGGTTGGCCACGATGGTCGTACGTGGTCACCACCAAGCTGTTCTGGGGGATCCACGGCAGCGATCCGAACATGCGCAACACCTTGAATCGCAAGTATCTGATGCAGGGCATCGATGCGTCGCTCGAGCGCTTCGGACTCGACTTCGTCGACGTCGTCTACTGCCATCGTGCCGACCCCGACACGCCGATGGAGGAGACCGTGTGGGCGATGAGCGACATGGTCACCGCCGGCAAGGCGACGTATTGGGGCACCAGCGAGTGGAACGCCGACGAGATCCGCCACGCGATCGACATCGCAGAGCGGCATCACCTCCACAAGCCGGTCACCGAGCAGAGCCAGTACAACCTGCTCGAGCGCGACAAGGTCGAGCGTGAATACGCCCGGTTGCACGCGGAGACCGGCTACGGCAACACGATCTGGAGCCCGTTGGCCTCCGGCCTGTTGACGGGCAAGTACAAAGACGGCATCCCGGAGGACTCACGTGCCTCGCTCGACGGCTACGGGTGGCTGGGTGAGCGGATGAGCGACGAGGAGGCGCTGGCGAGCATCGAGCAGCTGCGCCCGATCGCCGACCGCCTCGGCTGCTCGATGGCGCAGCTGGCGTTGGCCTGGTGCACGAAGCACCCGATGGTGTCGTCGGTGATCACCGGCGCGAGCCGCCCGAGCCAGGTGGTGGAGAACATGGCGGCGCTCGATGTGATCCCGGCCCTCACCGACGAGGTGAAGGAGGAGATGGAGGCAGCACTCGGCTGAGCGGCTGCCTGCGCAGTCTTCAGGTCATGTCGTTGAGCGAGCGGCGCAGCAGTTTGCCCGTCGCGTTGCGGGGCAGTTCGTCGATGAACGTCACCGTGCGAGGCACCTTGTGACGTGCGAGGTGGTCCTTGACGTGCGACCGGACCTGCTTCACCGTGAGGTTCGCTCCCGGCTCGGTCACGACGAACGCAGCGAGCGCCTGGCCGAACTCGTCGTCGTCGACGCCGATGACGGCGGCGTCGGCGATCGAGCGATGGGCGCGGAGCAGTTCCTCCACCTCTGCGGGGAACACGTTCTCGCCGCCCGACACGATCATGTCGTCGTCCCGGCCCTCGACGAACAGCAGGCCGTCGACGAAGCGGCCCATGTCACCCGACGACAGCAGCCCGCGGATCCGTTCCTTGTCGCCGCCGTTGGTGTAGCCCTCGAACGGCATTGCGCTGCCGACGAAGACGCGACCGACCTGACCCTCGGGGACCGGGTTGCCGTCGTGGTCGAGGATCTCCACCCGGCTGCCGAGCGCGACCCGTCCCGCCGTCGACGGGTCGATGCGGAGGTCGGCGGGGGTGGCGATCGTGGCCACGGCGACCTCGGTCGACCCGTAGAGGTTGTACAGCACCGGACCGAACTGGTCGAGGATGCGGGTCACCAGACCGCTGCCGATCGCCGACCCGCTGGCGGCGATCGCCCGCAGCCCGGACGTCGGATTCGACGAGAGCGCGTCGGGACCGAGGTCGAGGATTCGCGACATCATGACCGGCACGACGACGAGCACCTCGGCACGGTGCCGCGAGACCGAACCGAGCGTCTGCTCGGGTTCGAATCGGCGGGCCAACACGTTCGTGGTACTCCGGGCGAGTCCGAGCAGGAGGTGGCTCAAGCCCCACGCGTGGAAGAGCGGCGCCGCGACCACCTGCGTGTCGCGCAGCCGCAGCGGAATCCGGTCGAGGACCGCGCCGACACCTTCGATGCCTGCATCGTCGCTCTTGCGGGCCGCACCCTTGGGCCGGCCCGTCGTGCCGCTCGTGAGGATCACGACACGTCCGGGGCCGTCGGGTGGTGCCACCGTTCCCGCTCGTGCGAGTTCGTCGAGTGCTGCTTCGTCGATCGTGATCCGGGCGCCGCTCCCCTCGACCGCGGCGGTGAACTCGTCGTCGTGGATGACGATCTCGATCTGCTCGTGCTCGACGACGTCGGCGATCTGGGGGCCGGCGAACCCGGTGTTGAGCAGCACGAGGTCGCCACCCGCCGCCGCGACACCGGTTGCCGCTTCGACGAAACCGCGGTGGTTTCGAGCGAGGAGTCCGACCGAGATGCCCGACGTCACGCCCTGTGCTGCGAGCCCGGCGGCGATCGCCTGTGACCGTTTCCACAGCTCGGCGTAGGTCGTCTCGCCGGCATCGTCGACGATGGCAACGGCGTCCGGGTAGCGCGTGGCGGCACCGGCGACGAGGCCCGCCAGCGACGACCCCCACGGCGCCATCGCGGCGAGCGAGCGAACGAACCGGTCGGGGCGTTCGAACGGCGTCAGGACCGACCTGGCGATCGCTGCGCCCGACTGGAGTTTCGATCCGAGCGCCATCAGCGGCGCTCCTCCTCGTCGGGTGGTGGATGCTGCATTCCCATCGTCGTCCCCTCCGGCGTGTTGCGAACTCGTACGGCTCCGCAGCGCACCCTACTTCGGTGTCGTTCCCTGGGCCCCTGCCTCAGGTGGAGCCGAATCAGTCGGCTCGAATCTCCTCGACCTCGAGCCGCGCATGACCTGCGTCGCCCGCGGGTCGGCCGGGCTGGCCTGCACATGTCTCGGGAGCCCTCAACGGGCGTGTCGCAGTCACCCGGTGTGGGCGTGCCGGTGCCGTCCGATGTACTCCTTGAGCTCTGGCAATGACACTGCTATAGCTGGAGGCTGCTTCGGTGGGGGCCGAGCGCGACGAACTCCTGCACCATTCCCAGACCGGCACAGGGTGCCACCGGGTCGTCACCGATCCGGTGGCACTGGGTTGCGTCAGTCGACGGTGGGTTCGTCGGCGATCTCGTCCGCCGACCCTCCTGCGATCCGCCTACACATCGCCGCGGGCCCAGCCGACGAGCCAGTCGCCGGCCGCTTCGGCGACCGCAGTCGTGCGACCGGCCAGGAAGTGGTCGGTCGATTCGATGATCCGCAGCTCGGCAGCGGGCCACGAGCCGACGACTTCGGATGCGGCGTCGACCCCGGTGAACTGGTCGTGTCGCGGCATCAACACCAGCGTCGGCCGTCGGGGAGCCCCGACGTCCATCATCGTCATCGGGGGAGCGATCGCAACCATCGTCTCGATTCGCTCGTCGTCGGTGTTCAGAGCCACGGCGGCCCCGAATGAGTAGCCCACCACCGCGAGGGCTCCTGCCGAGCGGCTGTCGAGTTCGTCGAGCGCGGCGATCACGTCCGAGCGTTCGCCGACGCCGCCGTCGAACTCGGCCCGGAAGTCGAACCGCAGCGTGGTGAATCCGAGGGTGGGCAGGTGCCCGAACACGGCGTCGACCACCGGGTTGAACCGGTTGCCGCCGTACTGCGGGTGCGGGTGCGACACCACGACGCCGCCGACCGAGGCACCGTCGGGTGACTCGATGTCGGCGGTCAGTTCGTGTCCGTCGGCGGTCGACAGCAGTGCGGACTCCATCGCGGCGACGGTACCCTCGCGGCCGTGTCTGCCGACGACCAGAAGATACCGATCAAGATGCTCAACGACCGCCTGTTGGTCAAGCTGAGCAAGGAAGACGGCGAGCGGACCTCGACCGGAGGCATTCTCATTCCGGCGACCGCCCAGATGGCGAAGCGACTGGTGTGGGCCGAGGTGGTGGCGCTGGGTCAGAACGTGCGAAGCGCCGAGATGGGCGACAAGGTGCTGTTCGGCCCCGACGACCGCTACGAAGTCGAGGTCGGCGGCGAGGACTACATCATGCTGCGCGAGCGTGACCTCCACGCGGTCGCCGCGAAACGCATCGAAGCCTCCACCGGCCTGTACCTCTGATTCGGGCCGCTGGTTCCGACCGGATCGCGCGTTTCAGGCCGGAGTCGCACGGTGGCTACGTTGCGTCTCGCCGCTCGTTGCCCGAAGGCAACTCGGGCTCACCGCGCCTGGCCACCGCACGAGCAGTGGTTGGGTCGTGCTCCGACACCGGCCGTAGGCTGACCCGATGCCGACCGGAGTTCGCATCGACGTCACGCCAGCACAGATTCACTCGCTCACGTTCAACATGGACGGGTTGATCCCGGCGATCGTGCAGGATCATGAGACCCGCGAGGTGCTGATGATGGCGTGGATGAACGCCGAGTCGCTGCACCTGACGTTCGATCAGGGCCGCATGGTCTACTGGTCGCGCAGCCGACGGGAACTGTGGCGCAAGGGCGACACGAGCGGCGATCGCCAATTCGTCCGCGAGGCCTACTACGACTGCGACAGCGACTGCCTCCTGTTCGTCGTCGAGCAGGAGGGCGCCGGTGCCTGCCACACCGGTGAACGTTCGTGCTTCTACCGGTCGTTCGGTGACGGCGAGCTCGTCGAAGCCGCACCCGCCTGAACGTCGTCGAACGAACGTGGAGATCCAGCCCACTCGCGACGAGTTCAAGGCGTTCGCGTCCGAACACAGCATCGTGCCGGTGTGGACCGAGGTGCTCGGCGACCTCGAGACCCCGGTCGCGGCCTTCGCCAAGCTGGTCGGCGACGACGCCGGCTTCCTGCTCGAGTCGGTCGAGCACGGCGAGCGGTGGAGCCGTTTCTCGTTCGTGGGTCGCAACCCGTCGGCCACGATCGTGCTGCGCGACGGTGCCCTGGAGGTGACGGGCGACCTGCCCGACACGATCCCGACCGACCAGGGCGTGCTCGCGGCGATCGAAGCGCTGCTCGCGGCGTACACGAGCCCGTCGTTCGACGAGCTGCCGCCGATGCACGGCGGCATCATGGGCTTCCTCGGCTACGACGTCATCCGTGAGGTCGAGCACCTTCCCCACATGCCCGCCGACGACCACGGTCTGCCCGATGCGATCATGAGCGTGATCGGCTCGCTCGCTGCATTCGACCACTGGCGGCAGCGGATCTACATGATCGAGAGCGTCCCGACGCACGGTCTCAGCGACGCCCAGCTCGACGATGCGTACGACGCTGCGTCGGCGCGGGTCCACGTCGCCGTCGACCGCCTCGCCCAGCCCTTGCCGTACGTGCCGGTCGAACCGCCGTCGAAGACCGACGAGTTGCCCGACCCGCCGTCGTCGATGCCCGGCGGCATGTACCAGCGAGCGGTCGAGGTCGCCAAGGAGTACATCCTCGAGGGCGACATCTTCCAGGTCGTCCTCGCGCAGCGCTACGACCTCGAACTCGGCGCCGACCCCTTCGATGTGTACCGCGTGCTCCGTCAGGTCAACCCGAGTCCGTACATGTACTTCCTGAGGAACCCCGAGATCACGATCGTCGGCTCGTCACCCGAACCGATGGTGCAGCTCCTCGACCGCAAGGTGATCTCGCGCCCGATCGCCGGCACGCGGAAGCGAGGCGCGACCGACGAACACGACCGGCGCCTGGCCGCCGAGCTGGTCGAACACCCGAAGGAGCGTGCCGAGCACGTGATGCTCGTCGATCTCGCGCGCAACGACGTCGGGCGCGTCGCGAAGTTCGGCTCCGTGCATCCCGACGAGCTGATGACCCTCGAGCGGTACAGCCACGTGATGCACCTCACGTCGCAGGTGTCGGGTGATCTGCGCGACGAGCTCGGCCCGATCGACGTGTTGCGCGCCACCCTGCCCGCCGGCACCGTGAGCGGCGCCCCGAAGGTGCGGGCGATGGAGATCATCGACGAGCTCGAGCCGGTCAAGCGGGGGCCGTACGCGGGCGTGGTCGGCTACGTCGACTGGTCGGGCAACCTCGACACGGCGATCGCGATCCGCACGATGTTCATCCGACCGGACGGCACCGCCAGCCTCCAGGCCGGTGCCGGGATCGTCGCCGACAGCGTGCCCGACGACGAGGACCTGGAATGCCGGAACAAGGCGGCGGCGTTGCTGGCCGCGATCCCGGCCGCCCGCCGGATGACGGCGGCACGGCAAGGTGCCAGCACGCGTGGCTAGCACGGCGCCAAGCGTCGTCGCATCGTGCCGGTTCCCGATCGGGCGATTCAGCCGATCTCGACGACTGCCTTGCCGAGGGCACGACCATCCCCGACATAGGCCAGGGCATCCGGCACCTCGTCGAGCCCGAATGTTCGGTCGACACAGACTCGTACCTCGCCGGCGACGCACAGACTCGCCAGTGGTCCGAAGTGGTCAGGGCCTTCCTTCACCGCAAGCAACCCCAACCGGCGTCCGGTGAGCAGACCGGCGATCGAGCCGACGGTCATGACGCGCAGCAACGTCGGTATCGATCCGCCGACCCACTGGTAGCAGCCGCCGCGGGCGAGGGCGCTCCGGCACGCCAACACGGACCGTTGGGCGACGAGGTCGAGGATGAGGTCGTACTGGTTCTCGTTGTCGGTGAAGTCCTCGTTGCGGTAGTCGATCACCACGTCGGCACCGAGCGAACGCATGAAGTCGAGCTTGTCGACGTTGTCGACGCCGGTCACGTGCGCGCCCAGCCGCTTCGCGAGTTGGATCGCGAACGAGCCCGACCCGCCTCCGGCCCCGTTGATCAGAACCTGCCCGAGCGCGCCGGCCCGGTCGGTTCCCTGCAGCGCGATCGCGCCGGCTTGGGGGATGGTGGACGCTTCGCTGAACGTCAGCTCCTTCGGCTTGTGCGCGAGCACCTTCTCGGGAGCGACGGCGTATTCGGCGAAACCCCCCTTGAGGTCGAGGTTGTCCCCGTACACCTCGTCACCGGTTCGAAACCGGGTCACACCATCACCGACGGCTTCGACCCACCCCGCTACGTCCGAGCCGAGCGTGGCGCGTGCCGGAGAGCGCAGCCCACCGAGACGCGCATACAGCGGCGAGCCGTGCAGGCACTCCCAATCGGTCAGGTTGACCGACGTCGCGGCCACGCGGACGAGCACCTGATTCGGCCCGGGCGACGGAACGGGGACCTCCTCGACCCGCAACACATCCGGATCTCCATACCGCTCGTACACGACCGCTCTCATCCTGGTCGCTCCGCTGCGTACTCGACGCGCCGTCCACCCCGACCTCGATGCATCGTCCCATCCCGTGAGCGACTCCCGCTGAATCGCCTCACCCGCTCGCCGTTCGACACTGGCTCGGCCATCCCGGCACCTCGGCGACGCGAAACACCACGCCCTCCGAAGCGGGTGTCGTCACGCGGTGCTGCCTCACTCTCCGACGAGGACCGACCGCGGACCATTGCGCACGGGGTCGCGCATGAGATCGAGGATCGGCACGCCCAGCCCGTACGAGTGAATCCGGCGGCCGGGCGTGATCGCGATGAAGACACCGTTCGGCTCATCGAGCTCTCCGTGACTCGTGATCTTCTTGAGTCTGCCGGCCTCGACGAGATCGGTGACCCGAGGATCGTCCATCGCCGCAACTTCTGCATGGCCCTGAAACTGGATGGAGAAGGGAGGGCCGACCGGGATCTTCCGGATTGGGATGGTGACGCCAACCTGTCCGTTGGCGGCCACGTTGCGCGCCTTGCGGCTGGCCTGCTGGGTGTGGACGTAGAGGACGCCGTCGACCTCGACGTACAGGACACCGGCCGCATGGGACCGCCCGGCGGGTGAGTGGGTGGCGAGGACGGCGAAGGATCGCTTGGCCATTTCCTTCTTGATCCGTCGAACCTGTTCATCGTCGTGTTCGGTTGTGGTGCTGTTCGTCGTCGTGTTCGCGTCCATCTCGTGCATCTCCCTCGTGTCCAGTGTCCGCCTCGGTATCGAGGAGCTTCCAGGGTCGAACGGCCCCCTGTCTTCCGAGGTCTGTGACGACCGATCGGGCACACGGCAATCGATCGTCGAAATTCTCATCCCGGGCCATCAGGTGGTAGCCGGAAACCGACGGGTTCGGTCAGAGCGCGAGGGCGATCAGGAAGATGAACCCGAGAAAGCCGAACACCAGGCTGATCCCGACCGCAGCGAGCATCAGGAACGGGAACGTGGTGAGTGCCCGCACGGCGGCGAACAGGCGCGGCCAGCGTGCGAGCCCGGGGCCGACCGCACTGCCGAATCCACCCATCTGGCGGGACATCACGATCGCGGAGCCAGTCGGCGGCCCACCGGGAGCGTCCGGGTCGACGCCCTCGGGCGCGGCACCGTCGACCTCGACCACGAACGTGTCGATCACGGTCTGCGACTCCGGGGCGCCTTCGCCGATCATCGTCCGCACCTCGGTCGCCAGTTCGGGAATGTGGCGGCGGACGGCACCCACACGCCACCGCGCGACACCCGCACAGCCGATCGCGATCGAGCCGAACACGATGCCCAGCACGATCCAGACCGCCTGGATGCCGTTCGAGAGCGCGGCGACGCCGAGCAGGAAGCCGCCCACGCACACGGTGACGACCCCGAGCAGCAGCTTGGTCGAGAAGCCGGCGGCACGGTCGGCGATCATCGAGACCGATGCCACGGTTCGGCGCACGAGTTCGTCGATCTCAGCCATCGGAACCCGAGTGTGTCACGCCAGACTGGTGGCATGGAATCGCCAACCGATCTCGACCGTGTGCTCGGTGTCCGGGACGTCGTCGTCGTCGAGGGTCCCGATGCCCAGACCTACCTCCACTCACAGCTCTCCCAGGACCTGAACGGCATCGAGGTGGGCGACTCACGCTGGACGTTCGTGCTCGAACCCAACGGCAAGGTCGAGATCCTGGCGAGGGTGACCCGGGTCGGCGACGAGTGCTACGAGCTCGACACCGACGAGGGCTTCGGTGACGCCCTGCTCGCACGGATCGATCGGTTCAAGATCAGGGTCGCCGCCGACACGTCGCTCGCCGACCCGCGGGCGAGCCGGCCGACGAGGCCGGCCGAGTGGCGCTCGGCTGGCCGCGAATGGGGTCGGAGATCACACCGGGGGAGACAATTCCGGCGGGCACCGGCGTGACCTGCGCTCGCGGTCAGCTTCACCAAGGGCTGCTACCCCGGCCAGGAACTCGTCGAACGTATGGACAGCCGTTCCGCCGACGCCCCCCGTTCGCTCCGTCGTCTCGTCGTGGACCAGGGGGCCGCGCCGGGTGATCCCGTGATCGACGACGGCGACGAGGTGGGTGTGATCACCAGCGTGGCGGGTGACCGTGCCATCGGCTGGGTCAAGCGTTCCAGCGACGCGGGCGAGTTCGTCGAGTTCTCGACGCGGCCAGGGGCGGCGTCAGACGAGCTCGCCGCGGAGCGCCGTGAACGTCGGGTCGCTCCGCAACGCCGAGAACTCAGGGGCCGAGTCCATCGTGCGGGCCAGGAGCTGCCGGTGGCCGGCCGACTCGTCGATGGCCGTGGTCGACGCCGCGCCCAGCCACCGCACGGCATTGGCCGAGTCGCCCATCGCCGCGGCGGACCTGGCCACGGTCGTGGCGAGTGTCGACGTGCGGTGATCGCCATAGGCCGTCGCCGCGAACTCGCCGGCCCGTTGGACCTCGCCGATGGCGAGCAGCACGTCGGCCATCACCGCGGCGCTGTAGGCGTTGCCGGCGCGGGGGAGTGCCGCGGGCAACGTGTCGACGACGGCACGAAGCTGCACGGGCGTGGCGGCGGCAGGGGGTATCCAGCGGCCCGGCTTCGGTGAGCGCAGGTCGGCCAGCACGATGCCCATCGCCCCGCCGTCGTCACCCTTGAGGAGGGCCCGGTGAGCGTCGAACCAGGGCGACAGCCGCTGACCCGGCTCGAGTACGCCGGGTCGACCCGTCTGCCATGCCATGGTCTCGACGTCGACCGATCGTTCGCGCCCCTGCCGGGGCGCCGCGAGCTGGCCTGCAGGATCTGGAACTGGTTCACGAGCAGGAACACGATGAAGATCACGAAACCCACGCGGCCGGTTCCGAGCATGAACGCTGCTGCACCCAGCGTCACCCCGATGCTGATGATGGCCATCACCCGGAACGCCCGGTCGCCGACGAAGTTCTCCAAGCCGGTCATCGCCAGGTGGCCGCCGTCGAGCGGGAGCACCGGGATCAGGTTCAGCATGCCGATCGCGGGCCCGGCCCACCAGATGGCGGCGGCCGCGTCCGACCAGCCGACGCCGTCGTAGTCCAACGGGTTGACGCCCATGGCCAGGAGGATCGCGACGCTGATGGCGATCTGGGTGAACGGTCCCGCGATCGAGATGCCGGCCCGCTGGGTTCGCGACAGCGGGGTCGACGGCTGGAACGAGGTGTAACCGGCGAGGAAGTCGAGCGAGATCGACGCCCGGCAGCCGGCGCGCCTGCGGCGACGGCGTGACCGAGCTCGTGCAGCAAGGTGAGCACGGCGATCGATCCGGCGAGCCAGATGCCGAACGCGTTCTGGTAGAGGAACACGATGAGGCCGGTGAACAGGATGAAGCCGGTGCGGACGTGGACGTCGAATCCGAGCAGCCGGAACATGACCTGATCCTACGGGGCCGGCCGACCACCGGTGCGCAGGGTCGCGGCCCCTCGTCGATATCGTGTCGGCCATGTCGTCGCTCCGAGTCGCCGCCTCGTGATCGCTTCGCTGTTGGCCTCCGAGAGCGGTGGCCGCGAGAACTTCGTCGTCCTCGACGTGAGGGCCTGGCACTGGATCGTGTTGCTCGCGGTCATCGTCGCGATGCTGCTGGTCGACCTCCTGGTCGTCCACCGCGAGGCGCACGAGGTGAAGACGAAGGAGGCAGCGATCGAGTCGGCCGTCTGGATCGGATGCGGACTCGCGTTCTCGTTCGTCATCTGGTGGTGGTTCGGGGCCGCAGCGACCGGCGAGTACGTGTCGGGGTACCTGATCGAGAAGAGCCTCAGCATCGACAACGTGTTCGTGTGGGCCCTGATCATGGGGTACTTCCGCGTGCCGCAGAAGTACCAGCACCGCGTGCTGTTCTGGGGCATCTTCGGCGCCCTGGTGATGCGCGCCGTGTTCATCTTCGCCGGCGTCGCGGTGATCGAACGGTTCTCGTGGGTGCTGTACATCTTCGGTGCGTTCCTCATCTACACCGCCGGCAAGCTGATCTTCACCGACAACGACCACGTCGATCCGGCCGAGAGCAAGTTCCTGAAGCTCGTCAACAGGGTCGTTCCGACCACCGACGAGCTCGACGGGCAGAAGCTGTTCACCCGGCAGAACGGGCAGCGACTCGCGACGCCGCTGTTCTCGGTGCTGATCCTGGTCGAGGTCACCGACGTGGTGTTCGCCGTCGACTCGGTGCCGGCCGTGCTGGCGGTGAGCCGCGAGCAGTTCATCGTGTTCGCGTCGAACGCGTTCGCGATCCTCGGGCTTGCGCGCGCTCTACTTCCTGCTGGCCGACATGCACAACCGCTTCACGTTCCTGCAGCAGGGGCTGGCGATCATCCTCGCCTTCGTCGGCGTGAAGATGATCATCGCCGAGTGGTACCACATCCCGACGTGGCTCTCGCTCGTGGTCATCGCGATCGTGCTGACCGCCTCGATCGGCTTCTCGCTGAAGTACGAGCGGTCGCTCGCCGAGGCCGAACTCGCCCACGAGGCCTTCGAGCACAGCGAGACACCGCCGCCACCGTCCGAGCGTTGACCACGCACGGATCCGTGCGCCGCCGCCCCGAGGTCGGCGGTTAGATTCGGCGCATGGCGATCGCTGACGACGACATCGAGCGGATCCGCTCGACGGTGTCGATCGTCGATCTCGTCGGTCAGCACGTCCAGCTCAAGCGCACCGGACGGAACTGGGTGGGCCTGTGCCCGTTCCACGCCGAACGCACCCCGTCGTTCAACGTCCGCGAGGAGACCGGTCGCTACCGGTGCTTCGGTTGCGACAAGTCGGGCGACATCTTCACGTTCGTCCAGGAGGTCGAGCACACCGATTTCGTCGGCTCGGTCGAGTACCTCGCCAACCGGGCGGGCATCCAGCTGACCGAGACGTCGCCCGGGCAGAATCAGCACCGGGCGCGACGCAAGCGGCTCATCGAGGCGATGAACCAGGCGGTCGAGTGGTATCACGAGCGCCTGCTGTCGGCGCCCGATGCGCCGGCCGGCGCGCGACTATCTCCGGAGCCGTGGCCTGGCCGGTGACATCGCCCGTCAGTTCAAGCTCGGCTGGGCGCCCGACGACTGGGACGCACTGTCGCGAGAGTCGGGCATCGACGCCAAGCTGCTGCACGACAACGGGCTGGCGTTCCGGAACCGGCGCAACAAGCTGCAGGATGCGTTCCGCGGCCGCGTGCTGTTCCCGATCTTCACCGAGAACGGCGACCCCGTCGCGCTCGGCGGACGGATCCTGCCCGGGTCGACCGATCCGGCGAAGTACAAGAACAGCTCCGAGACGCCGATCTACACGAAGTCGAAGACGCTGTACGGGCTCAACTGGGCCAAGGGCGACATCGTCAACGCCAACCAGGTGATCGTGTGCGAGGGGTACACCGACGTGATCGGCTTCCACCGGGCCGGTTTGCCTCGTGCCGTCGCGACCTGCGGCACCGCCTTCACCGAGGAGCACGTACGCCTGCTCAAACGGTACGCGAGCAAAGTCGTGCTGGCGTTCGACGCCGATGCGGCCGGCCAGGGCGCGGCCGAACGCTTCTACGAGTGGGAGGAGAAGTACCAGGTCGAGGTGAGCGTGGCGACGTTCCCGGGAGGCAAGGACCCGGGCGAGATGGCCCAGCACGATCCCGAAGGCCTCGCCGCGGCCGTCGAGGGCGCCACGCCGTTCCTCGGCTTCCGGCTCGGGCGTGTGGTCGACGGCCAGGCGCCGCAGTCGCCCGAGGCGACCGCTCGCCTCGCCGAAGCGGCGATGGCGGTGGTCAACGAGCACCCGAACGTCAACATCCGCAAGCTGTACGCGGGGGAGGTGGCCGCCCAGGTGGGCATGCCGGTGAACGATCTCGTGGCCATGGCCGAGCGCGGCGTTCGGCGCCCGCAGATCAGCGCCGTGCGCCCGAAGCAGCGCCAGGACCGGCGCGAGAACGCCGAGTTCGTCGCGATCGCCCTCCTCGTGCAGAACTGGGATGCGATCGCGACGTGGCTGGTCGAGTCGCTGTTCGCCGACGACGTGTACCGGCGGGCGTTCCTGGCCGTCGCCGAGTCGGGCGGCGATCTGGGTGTCGCGCTCGAGGCCGCCGACCCCGAAGCCCGCGACGTGCTCGAGCGAGCTGCCGTGGTCGACATCGACGCCGACCCGGCGTCGGAGGCTCGCAACCTCATCTCGGCGGCCGTGCGCCGCGAGCTGGCCGAGCGAGCGACCAGCGCCGATCCGGAACGTATTCGTGACGACGCCGAAGCGCGCGTCAGGATGGAGGAGTTGAGCGACGGCGCCCTGGGTCTCGATGCGGCGGGTTGGTTGCTAGGTTGGCTGGAAGGACGTATGGAGGCACGCACTGGTGGGGGATGACCCGGTGAACTTGTCGACGGTACCGCCGCCGTTGGAGGGGGTCGACCGATCGGAGTGGGACGCCTTGGTCGCGCGCGGCCGTGCCGACGGTGGTCTGCACGCCGAACAGGTCGCACACGTGCTCCGCCACGTCGAGCTCACCGGTGACGCGCTGCTGGCGGTCAACGGCTCGCTCGCGGGCGCAGGGATCACCATCGACGACACGGTGCACGACGACGACGATGACGAGACGCCACCCCGTGGTTCGCCACGCGAAGTGTTCGTGGAGGACGAAGACGTCGAACGCCTCCTCACGCGGCGCCGCCGCCGGCGCGGTCAGAAGCGGGCGGCGAAGGGCGACGGCGGCACCTCCGACACCGTCCGGCTGTACCTGCGCGAGATCGGCCAGGTCGATCTGCTCACCACCGAGGACGAACGCCGCCTCGCGCAGCTGATCGAGGAGGGCCAGCTCGCGGCCGCCCAGATCGACGAGGGGACCGCCGACGCTGCGAGCGAGCGGATGCTGCTGCGCGCCGTACAGCGCGGTGAGCGTGCCAAGAGCGAGCTGACCCAGGCCAACCTTCGGCTCGTCGTGAGCATCGCCAAGCGGTACTCGGGTCGCGGGATGCAGCTGCTCGACCTGATCCAGGAAGGCAACCTCGGTCTGATGCGTGCGGTCGACAAGTTCGACCACACGAAGGGCTTCAAGTTCTCGACGTACGCGACGTGGTGGATCCGTCAGGCGATCACCCGCTCGATCGCCGACCAGGCCCGCACCATCCGTATCCCGGTGCACATGGTCGAGCACATGAACCGGCTCACCAGGGTGCGCCGCCAGATGCACCAGGAGCTCGAGCGTGAGCCGACGGTCGACGAGTTGGCGGCGAAGCTGCAGATGGAGCCCGACAAGGTGCGTGACCTGCTCCGGTACGCGCTCGATCCGCTGTCGCTCGACTCACCGGTCGGCGAGGAGGACGAGTCGAACCTCGGTGACTTCATCGAGGACGCGAACGTCGACGGTCCGGCCGATGCGGCCACCCGGGCGATGCTCCACGAGGCCGTCGAGCAGGTGCTCGGTGAGCTGAGCGAACGCGAGCAGGAGATCGTGCGGATGCGGTTCGGGCTCGACGGCGCACAGGCCAAGACGCTCGAGGAGGTCGGCCGCGAGTTCGGCGTGACCCGCGAGCGCATCCGTCAGATCGAGGCCAAGACGCTCGCGAAGCTGCGCCACCCGCAGCGCTCGCAGAGGCTGCGGGAGTTCCTCGAGAGCGAGTGAGCGGGACCGATCCGACGGCCGGAGCCCGTGGCCGGGGGCGCACTCGGATCGTGTCGTTGTTCCCGTTCGTGGAGGCGATAACCTCACCGGTCGACATTCCGGGATAGCTCAGTTGGCAGAGCAGTGGACTGTTAATCCATTTGTCGCAGGTTCGAGCCCTGCTCCCGGAGCCACGATCGCAGGGTCCCGTGTGGGACCCTGTCGATCGTTTTCGGGGCGGTAGCTCAGTGGTCAGAGCAAGGGACTCATAATCCCCGGGTCGTGGGTTCGATCCCCACCCGCCCCACCGTAATGTAGCTGGTGTTATGGACGAGATGCGTACTCGCTGGATTGCTCTTGGGAAGTGCAATCCAACATTTGTCCAACATTGTCGCCACGATCGCGTAGGATCAGTTCGTGGCGGAGCTGCGTACCGCTCCGGGGATGCGGGAGCGTTCTCCCGGCGTGTGGGAGCTGATCGTCGAGGCTGGCCGTGACCTGGTCACGGGCAAGCGCCGTCAGGTCAGCCGGATCTTTCGGGGCAACCTGCGCGACGCCAAGAAGGCGCGAGCGGCGTTGCTCGTCGAGGTCGGCAAGGGTCGACACAGCGGTTCGCGGGCCACGCTCGACGATCTGTTCGCCGAGTGGATCATCGAGCTGCGCCGCAAGGGCCGGTCGCCCAACACGGTGCACGGGTACGAGCTGGTCTACATGCGCAACATCCAGCCGACGCTCGGCAAGGTCGAGGTCACCAAGATGACCACCAAGACGCTCACTGACCTCTATGGCGCCCACCAGAGCCGTGGACTGGCGGCACGGAGCGTGTACCAGGTGCACGCGTGCCTGTCGTCGATGTTCACGCAAGCGTGCCGGTGGGGCTGGCGCGACTCCAACCCGGCACAGTGGGCCGACCCGCCGTCGATCCCGAACACCGAGCCGACCGTTCCGACCCCCGCCGAGGTGCGGGCGCTGATCGACGAGGCCGAGCGGGGGAAGCGCCCGGAGATGGCGAGGGCGATCCTCGTCGCGGCGACCACGGGGCTTCGCCGAGGGGAGATGCTGCGCGCTGCGGCGCGAGCGTGACCTCGATCTCGAGAGCGGTCTGATGCGAGTGTCGGCGTCGGTCGTGAAGATGCCCGGCGAACCTCTGCGGGAGATCCCCACCAAGAACCGTCGCACGCCGACGCTCGCGCTCGACGACCTGACGGTGGCGATCCTCGAGACACAGCTGGCCGAGGTCGACGCGCGAGCTGCGCTCGTCCGCGTCGACCTGGTCGACGACCCGTACGTGTTCACCGACTCCGCCGACGGTTCCGAGCCGTGGAAGCCCGACACGATCTCGCAGTACTTCGGCCGCATGCGTCAGCGGGTGGGTCTCGACCACCTCGACTTCCACGACCTGCGCAAGTTCATGGAGACCTACGGCCAGGAGATGGGCTACAGCGTGACGCAGGTTGCGATGCGCGCCGGCCACGATCCGTCCATTGCCGCGAAGCACTACAGCGGTCGAGTCGCTGAGACAGATCGAGCTCTGGCGAATGCTGTGGCATCGCTGCTCGCCCCACCGCATGAGCCGAGCGAGGAGTAATGTCATGTCTGTGAGCGCAACACCCGCCGCCCTGCGAGACGAGGCTCTTGCGCTGCCTGCCGAGCAGCGCGCCGAACTCGCAGTGGAGCTGCTCGCCAGTCTTGACGACGACATCTCGGAGGAAGATCCCGAAGAGATCGACCGAGCGTGGGGCGTCGAGATGCTGCGCCGCTCGGCGCAGATCGCCTCCGGCGAAGTCAAGCCGTTGACCTGGGACGAGGTGCTCGCCCAGGTCGCTGAGAACCGCCGCTTGAGGTGACTCGCGAGATCGAGTACCACCCCCTTGCCGCGGCTGAGGTCGTGCGTGCAGAGGCCTGGTACGAGAACGAGACTGCCGGATTGGGTGATCGGTTCCTCGACGCGGTCGAGGCGACTGTCCTGCCGCGGCAGCCGCTGGCCGAACGCCGGCAGGCCCGTCGTGATCGAGCCCGATGGCGCTGTCGTCAACCGCAAGTTGCCGGTAGGAGGCTTCCCGTGGGCCATCGGCTACGAGGTCACCGACGAGAAGCTGTTCGTGCTCGCTGTGTTCCACCAGCATCGCAAACCGGAGTACTGGACCGACCGCACCAGCTTCTGAGCCCTGGCGCACGCTTCCGGCCGATCCGAGTCCAAGACAGGGACTGTCAGATCCGCGGTGTAACTGGTCTGGCCTGACACGCTGAGCGACCCGCTCGGCGAGAAGGACGGATCAACTATGACGAACCATGATGTGGCGGTGGAGACCCCGTCGGACGACACGAGCGAGGAGCGACCGGACCGGTCACTCGCGGAGCAGCTCGTCGACCAGGCACGAGCGGACGGTAAGAACCTCGTCGGCCCCGACGGGCTGCTGTCTGATCTGACCAAGCAGGTCCTCGAGACCGGGTTGGAGGTCGAGATGGAAGACCATGTCGGCTATGAAAAGCACGCCTCCGAGGGTCGCAACGGCGGCAATTCACGCAACGGTACGAGAACCAAGACGGTGATCACTGACGTCGGCCCGGTCGAGGTGGATGTGCCTCGTGATCGTGACGGCAGCTTCGAGCCGCACACGGTGCGCAAGAACCAGCGCCGGCTCGACGGGGTCGACTCGATGGTGATCTCGCTGACGGCGAAGGGACTCACCACCGGTGAGGTGGAAGCGCACCTGGCTGAGGTGTACTCGACGGACATCTCCCGGGAGACGATCTCGAAGATCACCGATCGGGTGCTCGGTGAGCTCGCCGAGTGGCAGAACCGTCCATTGGACCGGGTCTATCCGGTGATCTTCATCGACGCGATCGTGGTGAAGATCCGCGATGGTCAAGTCGCCAACCGGCCCGTGTATGCGGCGATCGGTGTCACCGTGGACGGCAAACGCGACATCTTGGGGCTCTGGGTCGGCACCGGTCACGAAGGCGCCAAGTACTGGCTCCAGGTGCTCACCGAGATCAAGAACCGCGGTGTCGAGGACGCCTGCATCGTCGTGTGCGACGGGCTCAAAGGGCTGCCGGAGTCGATCGAAGCGACCTGGCCGTTGGCGGTCGTGCAGACCTGTGTGCTGCACCTGATCCGCAACACCTTCCGGCTCGCCGCCGCGGGCCGACTGGGACAAGATGGCCCGCGATCTGCGGCCGGTCTACACCGCCGTCAACGAAGCCGACGCGGCGGCCCGGCTCGATGAGTTCCACACGATCTGGGGCAACCGCTATCCGGCCATCAAGACGCTGTGGACGAGCGCGTGGGCCGAGTTCGTTCCGTTCTGGACTACTCACCCGAGATCCGCCGGGTGATCTACTCGACGAACGCCATCGAGTCGCTCAACGCACGGTTCCGGCGGGCGACCCGAGCACGCGGGCACTTCCCCAACGAGCAGGCCGCGCTCAAGTGCCTCTACATGGTCGTGCGATCACTCGACCCGAAAGGCACCGGCCAGGAACGATGGATGAACCGTTGGAAGCCCGCCCTCAACGCCTTCGCGATCACCTTCGAAGGCCGCCTCTTCTGAGGCTCTACGATCCCCAACAACAATGACCAGCCAGATCAGTTACACCAACGAACTGACAGACCCGCTCATTAGCACAGCAGACAACGGCTGAGACGCCACCGAAATCGGCACCGGGGTCGACGTAACCGGAACGGTTCAGGGTGGCAGCGACCGGCAACACCACCCGCCAAGGCAGAACGGTACGAATCGAACGACACCCTTCACCGTCCCTGCACCCGCCCACACCCGGCAGATTCGAGTCTGGCGAGCGGGCGTGGGCGGTGGAAGGCACCGCCAGCTACGGGCGCGGGCTGACCGCAGCGCTCGACCGTGCCGGTGAGTGGGTGATCGAGTTCGACCGGCCTCGCGCATCGGCGACCAAGGACGGCGCAAAGTCCGACGAACTCGACGCTGTGCGAGCAGGTCGCGAAGTGCTCGGCCGCGACCGGTTGCATGCACCACGCGCACACGATGGCCACCGTGAAGCGCTGCGGGTTCACACCGTCACCCGCGCTGGCGTGGTCCGCGCCCGGACGGCTGCGATCAACGAACTCAAAGCCCTCGTGTTGACCGCTCCCGACGAGCTCCGACAGCAGCTACGCGGCCTCACGACCACGGCGTTGACCAAGCGCTGCGCCGCGTTCCGTGATGCGCCGCAACGGCCGATCGCAGAGCGCTGCACCCGCAACACGATGCGTTCGATCGCCCGGCGGATCATCACCTTCAACGACGAGGTCAAGCTCCACGACCGCGCCATCCGCGAACTCATCGCGCGGGCGGCTCCCAGCTCGTCGCCGAACCCGGCATCGGTCACGTCTCCGCAGCGATGTTCGTCATCGCCTGGTCGCATCCGGGCCGATGCCGCGACGAAGCAGCCTTTGCTCGCCTCGCCGGTGTCGCACCACTCCCGGCGACATCAGGCCAAACCCAGGACCGCCACCGCCTCAACCGCAGCGGTGACCGACAACTCAACTCAGCGCTCTACGTCGTCGCGCTTCGCGCGAGCACGCCACCACCAACCCACCCTCGACTACGTCGAACGGCGACGCAGCGAGGGCCGCACCGACCGCGAGATCCGACGCTGCCTCAAGCGCTACATCGCCCGCCGCGTCTGGCGCCTCCTCGAGCATCCCCCAAGCACCGAAATCACCCCTTGACGAACATAGAAGAATCGCATCGCCCCGACGAGGTGCCGTTCTCGGACGGTTCGGAAGCCAAGACTGCCGTGTTGATATCCGTGCGGTCGGCATGCGAGGTCGTCGAGGTCACCGTCGACTGACGTTGCTCGGCGTAGCGTGCGTTGATGCCTCGCCTCAGCGAGTTCTACGGAATCGCCATCTACATGTACTTCGCGGATCACAACCCTCCCCATTTTCATGCGATCTACGCGGAGCACGAGGCGCTCATCCAAATCGGCGACGGGTCCATGCTGCGCGGCGGCCTCCCGAAGACTGCCGCCAAGCTCGTCGAACAATGGCGCACCCTGCACCAAGATGAACTGCTCGCCGACTGGGCCCTCGCGCAGGAACCAGCCGCCCTCAACACGATCGAGCCTCTCCAGTAGGATCGGTGCATGGCCGAACTCGCACGCGTCGCAGCCGTTGAGCACCTTGAAGCGCCGAGTACTGCGAGTCGAGTTCACCGATGGTGTGGTTCGTGAGATCGATTTCGCTGATGCGCTCCCTGGGATTCTCGCCACGATCGATGACGATGACGTGTTCTCGACGGTCTCAGTCGATCGGGTCGCAGGCACGGTGAGCTGGGCAAACGGTGTCGACCTTGATCCCGATGTGCTCCGTGGGCTCGAAACGGCCGCAACGACGGGGCAGGGGCGGTTACTGCGCGAGTACCGCCTCGAATCCGCAAGCTGAGAACAGCCTGCAGCGGCTGTTCGGAGCCCGAGCCGACGCACGTTCTTGAGCGCTTGACCACTCGAAGAAGTGCCGATTCCGGACGGTCCGGCGGTGGCGACAGCGTGAGTGATATGTGCGCTTTCGTCACCGCGCTGTGCGGTGAAGCGTGTCGTCGCGGCGCTCCGTCAGGAGGCCACGGCGAGTCATGAAGGACAGCGGTCTGTCACGTTGAGGGCGTCCGAGACGCGAGTATCGGGCGCCTCCACGTCGGGAACGCTCCGATTGATGTGATGCCATGTGGAGCTGGGTGTGGCGTGTTCGAGCCTCGCTTCGCTCTGGTTTGGGCCTCGGGTCGGGTGAAGACGAGGATTCTGGCCATGTGGAGCTGGGTGTGGCGTGTTCGAGCCTCGCTTCGCTCTGGTTTGGGCCTCGGGTCGGGTGAAGACTCGAGGTTGCTGAATCAAACCGTTCGAGCGAAGGAGGCTCTGATGGGATCATATGTAGGGATTGACCTGCACCGGCGACGCTCGGTCGTGGTGGTGCTCAACGCCGATGGGGATCGGGTGTCGTGGTCGAGGATCGACAACTCGCCTGTCGAGTTGGCCCGCGAGCTGACCGCTGCCGGGCCGGATGCGGAGGTGGCGATGGAGGCCACCTGGGGCTGGTATTGGGCAGCTGATGTGATCGCCGAATGCGGTCATCGGGTGCATCTCGCACACCCGTTGGGGATCGCCGCCTATGAGAACCGGCGTGTGAAGAACGACATCGCGGATGCGACGTTGTTGGCGGATCTGTTGCGGATGGGTCGGCTCCCCGAAGCGTGGATCGCACCGCCGGAGATCCGCGAGCTA
This sequence comes from uncultured Acidimicrobiaceae bacterium, assembly GCA_963827775.1. Taxonomy (GTDB): domain Bacteria; phylum Actinomycetota; class Acidimicrobiia; order Acidimicrobiales; family Ilumatobacteraceae; genus Ilumatobacter. The sequence goes on from CAWHCI010000020.1 coordinate 38,420, forward strand.
CGTGAGGAGGTGCGCTACCGGCACAAGCTGTCGCGGCTGCGGGCCGGGTTGAAGTCCCAGGTGCATCAGGTGCTCGGCAAAGAAGGCGTGATCCCCGAGATGGGGGTGATCTGGGGTCCGCATGGTCAACGCTGGCTCGATGGTCTCGAGCTCGCTGATGCCTTCACGAACCGGATCGAGTCGCTGCGCGATCTGATCGAGATGTATGACCGTGAGATCGACCAGGCCGACGCCCGCATCCACCGCCGGTTGCGCGACGATCCGGGCTATCGAGCGATCCAACACATCGGCGGTGTCGGCAACGTGTTGGCGGCGGTGTTCGTCGCCGAGATCGGAGACGTCCACCGGTTTCCGGAGCCTGCCCGGTTGTGTTCGTGGGCCGGGCTCACCCCGAAGCTGCCGCGAGTCCGACGCCCACAGCCACTCCGGGCACATCACGAAACAAGGATCACGGCTGGTGCGCTGGGCTGCGGTCGAGGCCGTGTCGAACCGCTACTGCGAACAACGCCTTGCCGCGGTGAAGATCCGTATCGCGGCCCGTCGTGGCGTCAATATCGGACGGGTTGCTGCGGCGCGTCATCTCCTCACCCTCGTCTACTACGGAATGCGCGACGGCGAGATCCGCTGTCTGCAATCCGACGCGGCGTGAGTCGGGCACGACCGGGCGCAGCTCGAAGTACGGCATGACCCGCAACGGCGCGGTCGGCTCATGTGAATGAGTTCGCCCGGTCGTCACCGGACAGCTTCATGTCACCCCCGCTGATCGGGGCGTGACGAAGGTATGCCCCAGGCACCCGACCCGGTCGGGCTGTCGCTCCCTCACCATCGAGGACTCGAAGCCAGTCCAACGCAGTGCCCCCGGGGTCGCCCGACCCGATGCCAACCGGGAGGCACCGAAGCCAGGTTCCCGACACCAACGACAACTCAACAACGTCGAAAGCCGGCGAACCTCGACGTCGCGCGCCCGCCAATCCAGGCCTCCGGCCCGGACCACCAGACCCACCAGCACAAACATCTCTTGACGGGTTCAACGCTCCACAGGTATGCCGTACTGCTCGCTTGCACTCGCCGGGTGGGGACCGACGATACGCGTGCCCTCGCACGGCACGTTCGGGACCCGTCGAGTCGCTTCGCCCCGTACTCTGACCGAACGATGAGATCGTCGAGACAGTCGACGGCGGCTGACGGAGCGGTGCTGGGGAAGCTGGTCTTCGCGTCGAACGTCTTTCTCGACGGCTCTACCGAGGACGAAGACGGGGTCTTCGACTGGGCTCCGCCATCGTGGCCCGTCCGGCCGGAAGACGCGGCCGGCAGAGTCCTGTGCTTGGGGGCGCTGCAAGGATCTCTGTCTCCACCGGGTTGCGTAGCACCCCGACCAGGGATTTGGCGTCGGTTCAGTGGTGGTGGCCGTGGCCTCCGATGTCGGGGTTGAGTTGGTGCAAGGTGGCGAGGGTGTTGCGGGTGTCCCAGATCTCCGCGATCTTCCCGTGTTCGGTCCTGTACATGGACACACCAGTGAACTCGACGGGCTGGCCCATCGGTGGGAGTCCCATGTACTCGCCCCTACTGCCACGTGCCGTCCATCCGGACCGCGACGATGTCTCGATCTGCCACGGTGAAATGGTCCGAAAGGACCGGGCTTCCAGCGGCGGGACCAGTCGGCGGGACTGCTGGCCCCGGGGCGACATGGCCACGCTGCCGATTGTTCGAATGACATGTGGGTCGCGAGGAGTGGACTCTATTCTCGAACGGGCACGATGAGCACGGGTACGGTCGCTGACTCGACGACTTTGTGGGCGGTGCCACCGAGCAGCCAGCGGTCCAGCCCGGAGTTGCCGTGACTCGCCATCACGATCATCGAGACATCGTGTTTGGTGGCGAAGTCGACGATTGCGGATGCCGCGCGTCGGGCGACCTGGTGGTGCACTTCGACGTCGACGTCACTGGAGAATGAGTTGGCAACCCGCTGGAGGTAGGCGTCAGCGGCGACACAGCTCGCAGACTCGTACAACTGGACCGAGCACGGCATCAGCGAATCGGCCGCACACGGAATCGACGGGCCTGGCTCGCCCGGACCGGATTCATCCTGTTTGGCCTCGCCGTGGTCTGGATCGCCAGCCTTCGCCGACGAGTCTGGGGAGGTCTCGGCACGATGCTCCACCTCGGGTTCGGGGTGTGCATGTTCGGTGTCGCCGTCTTCTCCACCAAACCGTGGTCCGACAATGCGCCATACGTGGAATCCGAAGACGCCCTCCACAGCCTCTACGCGTAGATCATGGGATTCTGTTTCATCGCCGGCGTGGTCGCCGTCATGATCGCGCGTCGGCACCCATCGATCAGCGCTGCTCTGCCCGACCTGCTGGCTGTGCTCGTCACGATCTCGATCCCGATGATGATGTCAAGCAGCACGTCGGCCAGAAAGCGAACGTTCCTAGGCGGCCGCCCAGATCACACCGTCGAGGGAGACCACATCCTTGTCGCTGACGGCGCAATCGGCGCAACGGCCCGTCCAGTGGGCAACGCCGCCTTCGTCAGGTTCGCACCGTAGGGTTCGTGAGGAGGCCACGACTTACGCCTCTTGCGGTAACGAGTTCACTGCGCGGAATGTGGGAGTGGAGGCAAGGAGGCAAGCGGGTCGACGACCGCGGAGGTGCCAGATGAGGAACCGCAGGATCGCCCGGTGTGTGGCGGTGGCTGTCGTCTGTGCGATCGCGATCGGTTCCTGTGGTGACGGCTCCGACGAATCGGTGTCGGTCGATTCGCCACCACCGTCGGATGCGCAAGACACTGGCGACGCGGATGGCGGTGACGGGGAGGTGTTCCCTTGCGGTGGTCGACTCCAGGCCATCGTCGACGGCGCCCTCGACGGCAATGAGGCTCGTGCGTTCTCGATGGCGGTGATGGTGCCGGGATATGACACGTGGACCGGCGTTGCCGGGTGGTCAGAACCGAAGATCCGGGTGACGCCGGAGATGGCATTCGGCATCGCGAGCACCTCCAAGAACTTCGTCGCCGCGCTCGTGCTGCAGCTCGCCGAGGAAGGGAAGCTGTCACTCGACGACCCGGTTCATCGGTGGCTCGCGGCCGACGCGTCGGTCGACGACGCGGTGACGGTTCGTCAATTACTCAACCACACGAGCGGGATCTTCACGATCAATCGGCACCCGGACTACTGGGCGGCCGTGTTCGGCGACCCCCACCACGACTGGACCGACGAGGAGCTGCTGGCGAGGTTCCTGGCCGAGCCCGTCGCCGCCGCTGGTACGGAGTGGCACTACTCCAACACCGGTTACCTGCTGCTCGGGCAGATCATCGAGTCGGTCACGGGGTCGACCGTGTCAGCCGAGCTCCGAGCGCGCTTCTTCGAGCCCCTGGGCCTCGACACGGCGTTCTACCTCTCAGAGGAGGATCCTCCCGGTGAGGTCGCCGAAGGCTGGTTCGACATCAGCGACATCGTCCCCGACGTCGACCCCGCACCAGGGGTGCTCGAGCGGTTCTCGGACTACCCATGGGTGGCAACGATGCCCGAAGCCGGGGGCGTGTTCGCCAGTCCCCGGGACCTCGCCGCGTGGGCTCGAGCCCTGTACCACGACGGCGACGTCCTCCGACCCGACACCCTGACGGAGATGCTCGAGTTCGAACCGATCGACCCCGCCAGCGAAGAGGCCCAGCTCATCGCGGGCTACGGACTGGGTGCGTTGACCTTCCGGGCCGAGCTCTTCGGAGGGACGACGGTGATCGGTCACTCCGGCGGTGGCCCGTTCTATTCGGCCGTCTCGGCCTACCTGCCCGAACACGGCATCGCGATCGGGGCCGCCCAGTCCGCCGACGGGAACGACCAATTCGGTGAAGCGCTCGCGCAGGCCGTCGCCGTCGTCACCGATCCGGAGGTCTGCCAACGACCGGGAACGGGGGGCGACCCGTCCACGACGCCCGTTCCATCTCCCACCCAGGACGATCCCGAATCCGCGCCGCAGGCGACGGCCTTCGTCGGCGCTGCAGTGGTGCCGATGACCGCCGACGTCGTGCTGTCCGGCCAGACAGTGCTCGTCGAAGGCGACCGGATTGCATCGATCGGCCCGGTCGGCGAGGTCGAGCTCCCCGAGGGGACACTCGTCGTGGACGCCCAGGGTGCGTATCTCATGCCGGGGCTGGCCGACATGCACGTCCACCTCGACGACGTCTGGCCGGTGCCGATGCTCGACCTGTTCCTGGCGAACGGCGTGACCACGGTTCGGAACTTGAACGGATGGGATCCGAGCGTCCTCACATGGCGCGACGATGTCGCCGCCGGGACGCTCCGGGGTCCCAGCATCTACACGGCTGGGCCGACGATCTACGAAGACGCCCCCGACCTCGAAGCGGTCGTCATGGACCAACTCGACCAGGGTTACGATCTCATCAAGGTCTACTCCTACCTCAGTCGGGAGGGACTCGATGAGGTCATCGCAGCTGCCCACGAACGCGGCGGATACGTCGTCGGACATGTACCGTACGCCGTGGGCCTCGAGGCCGCCGTCGCAATGGGCCTCGACGAGATCGCCCACGTCGAAGAGCTGACCTTCGAGCTCATCGAGTTCGATCGCACCGCCGACCTCCCGATCGGCGACTGGCTCCCCTACATCTTCGAACAGGCCAACGCCGAGCTGCGCTCCTCGGCGCCCGATGAACTCCTCGGCGAGCGGATCGCAAAGGTCATCGACACGCTCCGCGACGCGGACGTCCCAGTCGACACGACCGTGTTCCTCTCGGAGCTGATCGTCGAGAAGCTGACCGATCCCGATGCGTTCCTGAGGCGACCGGAACTCGAATACATGCCTGCCGACTACCTGGCCGAGTTCGACGCCGGCTCCGAAGAGCACCAGGTGCAGTTCGCCGGGCACGAGGACATCGCGGCGGTGCGGTCCTCGGCCGTGCTGATGCTCCTCGAAGCGCTGCACGAAGCCGACGTGCAACTCGTGCTCGGCACCGACGCCGGCACGGGCTCCATGGGCCTCGTCCCCGGGTTCACGATCCACGACGAGCTCGCCGTCCTCACCGCCAACGGCCTCACCCCATACGAAGCGATCCTGACCGGAACCGCGAACGCCTCCTCCGTCGTCGAGGCGATGACCGGAACCGACGACTTCGGCACCATCGAGATCGGCAAACGCGCCGACCTCCTGCTGATCGGCGAGAACCCGCTCGAAGACATCTCCCACATCGACGACCAACTCCTCGGCGTCATGGCAGCCGGCCACTGGCACACCACGGCCGAACTCACCGACATGATCACCCTCGACATCTGACCAGGCCACGGACGTTGCCGGTGTCGACTCCCATCGGTGCGTGCGCCGACACGTGGGAGAGTCGGCAGTCCGACGCTCGCTAGGACGGCCCACGAATCAACACGAGCCGCTCGTAGCCAGTCACTGCGATCCGTGCTCACTGGGACCGGAATAGGTCGCGCGTTCTTCGACCGGAAACGGTCGCTCAATCGTGCCGATCTGCGTCGGCAGCTGGGCAGCGTTCGGCTGCGCGATTCGCTCGCCCCGATCAGGACTGGGAGCTGGGCGTCCCGATGACACCGCCGCCCGGCGGCACAGCGCGGTCAGGCGTCGCCTTGCACCGTGCCGTGGCCGCTGTCCTCATCGTGACTTGCGACCCTGGCCGCGGCGACGGCACTCCCGAGGAGTAGCGCGAGGTCGTCGTTCTTCGATCCCATGCGTCAGAGGATCGCGCTGTAGGTGAGCGCGAGGGAGATGACCGTGGAGACAACGACGAGGGGTGCTACGAGGAACGCGAGTCGCGACCGATTGGCCCACCGGCGAGCGGCAAGAACGACGAGCCCCACCGACGTGAGGAGATAGGCGACGAGAATCCAGTAGGCCTGAGTCCTTCCTGTCGTGAACATCGCATTGTTGAGCTCGTTCAACGTCCCAAGCCTGAAGATCACGCCGAGAAATACCGCGATGATGATTGCGCCGGCAAGAGCCATTTCGCTGTGGAAGCCGATCCGAGCCACCCGGCCCGGCGCGGCCGCGTGCATGGTCCCGGTTGCTGGGTCGGCTCGCCAGCGGCGGTAGCCGAGAGTTGGTAGGCCAATCACGATCAGGACCACAAGCGTGGACAACAACGCGAAACCGAGCGGGCTGAACACGGGATTGCGGTACCGGGGCAGATACCCATCCATGCGGTCGAAGAACTCCCGGTCATATGCAGCGAGGCTGACCCCCATACGGTCTTCAAATGCGGCCTCGAACGATGCACCCTCGGCCACGTCGATGAATACATCTCGTGCATCCTCGGGAGATCGGCCGAACCCGTCGTCGTCCAGTAGGTACTCGACCGCGAGCTGGAACATGGGGTAGTTGAAACGCTCACCAGCGTCGGGCGTGCCGATCTGCGCGTACGTCTTGAACGAGATCGGGCTGACGGCTCCGAACTCGGCGGTGAGATCGTCCAGCTCGTCCAGTCCCCGAATGGCGCCACCGGTGCTCCCACCAGCCATGGCCTCGGGAAGCCCCTCGAGGAACCAGACGTCGACCGGGTGGGGATCGGGGTTGCCGGAGATCAGCCATTGCAGGACGTGAACGAGCTCGTGCTTCAGAACGGGGGCAAAGCTCTTCTCCACACGGGCCCCGTGATCCGGAGACCACATGATCACGCCGCCGTAATAGGCTCAGGCCCCCCAACCCTGCGGGTCGCGGTTCCGATAGGCGTAGACGTCGATTTTGTCCTGACCGTCGGGGTACCGGAGCACGCCGGGTTCGATCGCGAAGTCGTCGAGCAGCTCGGCCCAGACCTCCTCTGCGACCTCGCCTGCTTCGCGCCTTGCCGCCTCACTGGCGGCGTCGCTGTAGACGATGAAGCTCTCGCTCTCGATCGGGTTGCCGTCATGGGGCCATGGCACCCGCACATACCACGAACCACTGTCAACCATCGGGTCGCCAGCCTCGCCCCGATCCGGCGATGAACTGCAACCCGTGACTACAGCGGCCATCATCACAGCCACGACCACAAGTCTCATACCTCAAGCCGACATCGCGAGTGACGGGGGCGCAAGTGGCGATCGTCACGATCGCCCGTCGTCAAGATCCGTCAGTCATCCGAGACCGAATCGTTCCCTCAGCGATGCGGCGGTCGATGATGAACGTCACCGGCACCCGTCCGGCTGACGATCCCGCTCGGTCACCGGAACGAGTCCGACTCGTGCCCCTACTCGTAGCGCAGCGCCGCGCTCGGTGGGAGCCTGCCGGCCCGGCGAAGCGGCCGTCGCACCGCGATGAGCGCGATGAGCCAGGGTGACGACCAGGGCGGCCGCCAGTGGCCACAGCGGGTAGCGCAGCGTGAAGGTGACGTTGAACGAGTCGTTCAAGGCTCCGCAGGATGATGCGACCGACGACGTAGCCGACCGCGATGCCGATCAGCCATCCGAGCACCACGAGCGCGACGGCTTCGGCGAGGAAGACGCGGCGGATGTCGCGGCCGCGGGCGCCGAGGCTGCGCAGGATGCCGATCTCGCGGGTCCGTTCGATGATGTTCGTCGTCATCGCCGACACCAGCCCGATCATGCCCATCGCCACGATCGGGATGCCCAGCGAGAAGATGATCGTGATGATCGGTGCGGTCTTCGGCTCCGGTCGGCCGCCCGCTCCAGGTACCGAAGGTCGACCCTGTAGCCGTACCGGCGTTCGTCGAGCGTGTCCCTGATCTCGGTCGCGACCCGGTCGATGTCGCCGGTGTCGCGTGAGGTCGTGGTGATCCAGAACCAGGTCGGATGCGTGCGCTCGGCTGAGCGACAGGGCCACGTCGATCGGGATGAAGAGGGCCTGGCCGTCGCCGACCAGCGTGGTGTCGATCCCGACGATCTCCAGGTCGACCGATCCGGCGAGCGTCTCGGCCCGAATCGTGTCGCCGACCTCGAGGTCGTAGAGGGTGACGAGCGCCGGCCCGACGACGGCGACGAACTGGCGTTGCGTCGTTCTCCTCGGCGGTGAACCAGCGCCCGTCGCTGAGCTCGTAGTCGAAGACGGGGTCGGCGGGCAGGCCCCACGCGAAGGTGTCGGTGTCGCCGACGAGCACGTCGGCCCCGACGATCGGCTGCATCCGGTCGACCCCGTCGATGTCCGGCGACCAGATCGGCGGCGGTACGGTCGAGCCGTCTCCCGTCGCCGAAGCTGTAGAGCTCGATGTCGCCCCCCTCGGCCAATCGACTCTGCTCGCTGACCTCGATGATCGTGATCGCCAGCGACGTGAACCCGAGCAGCGTTCCGACCGCGAGCGCGATCTGCAGCTGCGTGGCGATGCTGCGGGTCTTGCGCCTCGCCGCCGCCCGCAACCCGAGCTGGGCGGTCCGCGGCAGCCACCGAGCGCGGGACGACGCAGCCGGTCGACGATCGAGCTCCCGAAGGATCCGTCCGATCCCGGTTGGCCGAGCGCTTCGCGGACGGTGACCCGGGTGCCGCGCAGCAACGGCGGGAGCGAGGCGAGCAGCGTGCCGCCGATGCCGACGGCCACGCTCAGCCCCAGCGCGAGCCAGCTCACCCGCCAACCGGGATGGACCCCCTGGAATCGACCGAGGTAGTTGGTCAGCAGGTTGGTCATCGGCAGGCCGATCGCGGTGCCGACGACCGTGCCGGCGAGACCCAGCAGGGCGCTGGTGGCCAGGTAGTTGGCGACGATCCGGCGACGGCGGCCGCCGATGCTCTTCATGATGCCGATCTCCCTCGTCTGCTCGCGCACGAGGGTCGTCATCGTCGATCCGACGAGCACGAGCGCTGACACGATCGACACACCGGCGATCACCCAGAACAGGATCAGGAAGTTGCGGAAGTCGTCCTCACCCGGCCACTCCCCGCGGGACGAATCTCGATCAGCGGGTTGTACTGCACCGACGGCTTCAACTCCGCGAGCGTGCTCGCGCAGCGCGTCTGCGGTCGCCGCCAGTGCGGCGTCGTCGCGGTCGGTGACGCTGAAGTCGACTTCGCGTGAACCGATCGTTCCAGGGTGCCAGCTCCCAGATGACCTCGACGGGGACGTAGAGCACCGGGATCCATTCGGAGGAGTTGTGGCTGAAGTAGATCGAGGTGCCCTCGCCCGTGATCGACAGCGGGACCAGTTGCGACCGGGAGTTGCGGACCATCACCGTGTCGTCGATCTGGGGAGCGCCGATGCCGGATCAGTTCGTTGACCGGGTCGGTGAGGGCTTCGAGGCGCGACTCGTCGACGCTCGGGACGTCGACCGGCGTCGACATCGATCACGTTGACCTGCTGGTCGTCGAAGTCCCGGACACCCACCAACCAGACATCGCCGGTACGGTCACCGATTCGCATCTCGGTGACGTAGGTGGTGCGAACGTCGAGGCCCTCGATGTTGGGGATGCTCCGCAGCGAGGCGAGATCGGCATCGTCGATCAAGACGCCGTCGGGCCACAGGATGGCGTCGTGGATCAGATCGGCCCGCACCTGCTCGTTCATCGCTGCGTCGAAATCCCGCGGCGCCGCGAACAGCCAGACTCCCAGCACGGCTGCCGCGAGCGTTGCGACCGTGAAGGCGGTTCGGGCGCGGTGGCGGGTGAGCTGGCGCCACGAGTAGCGGGTCAGCGCCGATGTCATCGGCCGTCGTCCACGATGAGGCCGTCCCGGAGTGTGACCGTCCGACGGGCACGTGCGCTCAGTGTCGGATCGTGGGTGACGTACACCACGGTGGTGCCTGCGCCGATTGACCGCGTCGAGCACATCGAGCATCGCCGACGCCGTCTCGGTGTCGAGATTGCCGGTCGGTTCGTCGGCGACGAGCAGGAGCGGATCGCAGACGAGCGCCCGCGCGATCGCGACCCGCTGCTGCTCACCACCCGAGAGCTCACCCGGGAAGTGATCGACCCGATCACCGAGACCGACGAGATCGAGCCTGGCGCGAGCCGCGATCGCCCGATCACCGACACTGCCACGGTGGGCGAAGTCCATCGGCAGCATCGTGTTCTCGAGCGCCGTCAGACGTGGGAAGCAGTTGGAAGAACTGGAACACGATGCCGACGTGCTCGCCACGCCAGACCGCCAGCTCGTCCTCGCTCATCTCGTCGAGCCGCCGACCGCCGACGGTCGCCGAGCCCGCGGTCGGTCGATCGATCCCGGTCATGATGTTCAGCAGCGTCGACTTGCCGCTGCCGCTCGGCCCGGTGATCGCCACCATCTCGCCCTCGTCGACATCGAGGTCGACGCCGCGCAGCGCCTGGTACTCGACCCGACCCGAGCGATAGATCCGCTCCACGTCCCGCAGCGCGATCACGCTGTCGACGTCGACGGCGCTGCGATGTCGTGAGTCGGGGGAACTTCATCAGGATCACCCCCAGCGCGAAGCGCATCGCTGTCGCTCGTCAATTCTCGCTCCGCCGACGATCGCCTGCCGCTAGGGTCAGAAGTTGGTTTCGACGGAGAAGTACCAGCCGCAGAGAGTTCGCCAGGCCCTGCTCGCCGAGGCCGGTGTGGTAGTGCAGACGCCGCCGAGTCGTCGAAGGCTGCTGGTGGTATGCCGAGATCCGTGCTCACTCGTGAGCCGGCCATTTCCAATCGGGTGGCCTGGCGCGCCGACCGTCCGGTGGGGGATGGCGAATTCGAAGTAGTCGTCGCAACGCGTTCGTGTCGGAGGGTAGTCGCGTCGTGTGGTGACAGGATGTTCGCCATGAGTCAGTCCGACGGTGTAGCCGCCGTACTCCCACGCGGCGTCCATGCCGAAGTCGAACAGCCACAGGTCGTGGAGCACCAGCGGTAGCACACGTCCAGGTCAGCGGCGATGTCAGCGACCTTGCGACCAGCCTCCACAGGGCGATGGCGCGTTGTCGGACTCGGCCGGATACTGCTTCGGCATGATGATCTCTCCTCAGATCGAGCATCACCATCCCAGCATCCCGAGCGCGTAGAACTGGGGGAAACATCACGGTGTCAACGAAACCGGGTCAGCTCCATTTCGACCACTGACGTCCGCTGAGGCGAAGGCCTGAGGTTGACGCCCGGAGTGGTGAGCGTCATGGGGGCGCTGGTCGGTGCTGGAGGGCGCCCTGGCGCTCTTGAGCTCCGGCTCTGAGGCGCTCGGTATCGACGCCTGGGACGCACTCCGCAGGCCGCACAGTTCCGGCATTTCTTCGCACCGCGAACTGCGCATAATGTTCCGCTGCTCGACGTGGGCGTGCTGCTGCCACCGAGGCTCGGCCGGGCGGTGATGGTGTGCCGGTCGGGTGTCGGTGTCAAGGTCGTTCAGCCTGCTTCGCGACGGGTGCTCCACCTTGACGCCGTCGCCCGGGCCGGCTGGATTCGCCTGTAGGCCGAGCCCAGCGCATCGCTGCCGATCGGGCCGTGTCCTGGTTCCGAGGACGGTTACAGTCCCATGACGATCTAACGGGTTGGGAGGGCTGTTTCTGTCCGCTGATGTCCGCTGATGTCCGTTGGTGCCTGCTGCGTCCGGCCCGTCCGGGAGGGCGACCGGCAGCGGACCGCGACCAGGTCACCCACATCGCAGCCGCCGGGCGACCGGCCGCCGACCATGGCCTCCAACAGCCCGACGAACCCTCCGTCGCAAGCCCCAACGGACACCTCCGAGCGCAACTCGCCCAACTCCGCACCCCCACCATCAACCGCCCCGACGACGGCCTCGGCCTCGACCTCTGACCCCGCCACCGATACGGTGAACGACATGACCGACGCCGGCAGCCTCGAGTGGCGGTACGCCGATGACCCCGGCGTCGGCGCCGACGACACTGACAACGTGATGACCCTCACCGACGGCCGACGCGTCGAAACCCCCGCCCAACTCCTCGCCATCCTCACCGAATGGCACCACCAACACGGCACACCCGCCGCCGGCGAACTCGACTCAGCCCGCCGAATCCTCACGCCGTGACGTGCCGGCCGCCCGTCGGCCGCAGCCGACACCCGAGCGTTCAGGCCTCGCCCTTCATCCGCTGCTCGATCTTGTCGGTCACCGTGCGTATCGACTCGGGCATGACGTGGGCATACGTTCGCATGAGCATGTCAGGGCTGTGGCCGAGGATGTCGGCAGCCGCCCGGATCTCGCCGAGGTCCGACGCGTGACGAACCATGTGTGTGGCAGCCGTGTGCCGGAGCCCGTGAGAAGTCAGCCGCGGCACGCCCGCCTGACGGACCAGACGCTCGAAGGTCTGGTCGAAGTTTCCCGGTGAGACCGGACGGCCGCTACGCGTCGCTATGACGAGATCGTCGTCATGCCAATCGGGGCCGGCGACGAGGCGTTCTTCGGCCTGGACTTTGCGATGCGCCTTCAACGCTGCTGCGACCGACTTGTCGATCGGGATCGTCCGCCTGGAGCTGGCGTTCTTCCGCTCACTCCATTCCGGACGACCGTGAACCTCTACCAGGGCCCGTTCGATTCGCACAGTCCGTTTGCGAAGATCGACCGCCGCCCACGAGAGGCCGAGCAACTCGCTACGGCGAAGTCCATAGAGGGCTGCGAGTCGGATCGGGCCGACCCATCGGTGCCCGCCAATCGATGCGAGGAACTGCCGGAGCTCGTCTTCGGTCCACGCGACCCGGTCGAGTTCCCGTGAGGTCTTGGCAACGTGACGCGGCATTCCGACCCGTGCGGCCGGGCTCCGGCGAAGTTCGCCAATATCGACGGCGTCGTCGAGGGCCGCTCGAAGGACCATCCGCATGATCTGGATGCTGCGGCGCGAGAGCTTGCCGTCGGACGCGAGGACCTCGAGCCACCTGGCGACGTCGTCGCGATCGAGCTGGTCGAGACGCACGCCGCCGAGACCGGCACGAATGTGGCCAGCCGCCCATTCGTACTGCAGCCGCGTCTTGTTCGACACGTCGACCTTGCCGGCCACCCACCGGTCGACGACCGCGGCGACCGTGTCACGCTCCGTTCCGCGTTCGCCGGAAGCGGCGAACGACGATGCCGCCGACTGAGCCGATCGACGCGATCGGTACGTGCCGAGTTGGCGCGGCTTCCTGGCTCCGGACACGGTGTCGATGCCGTCGACACGGACGACCCACCTGTCGCGCTGCTTCTGAACCGTTGGATGGCTGGGTCTGTTTCCACGCCACGTTGATCTCCCTTCTGCATACATCGTGCATACATGGGGCGAAAACGCCCGAGGACCTCACCGAATCGGTGAGGTCCTCGCAGCCTATCAGACCTGGTAGATCACCTGATCTGTCCAGCGCGCCCGTAGGGATTCGAACCCCAAACCTTCTGATCCGTAGTCAGATGCTCTATCCGTTGAGCTACGGGCGCTGAGCGGCCACAGTGTAGGGCCGACGGTGATGAAACGGAACCCGGTTGCGGGTGTCAGAAGCCCCAGGGGCCCCAGCCGCCGGCCCGTTCGTACAGGTGGTGCGCGGCGGCGATGTTCTTCTCGGCGTCGAAGAGGTCGGACGCCGTGTACACGCCGAAGTCGTCGAGCCAACCCTTGTGCACCTCGAAGTAGATCTGGAACACGCCGTAGCAGCACCAGTTGTTGTCGGCGCGCGGATTGAACCTGCTTTCGCGCTGGGCGATCATCATCGCCGTGTCGTGCTCCTCGGCCGGCCAGGTCGCCCGGATCAGCGCCTTGACCTCCTCGACCGACGCAGGCGGCGCGTTCGGCGTGGTGGGCGTTGCGGTGGTGGTGGGCGTTGCGGTGGTGGTGGGCGTTGCGGTGGTGGTGGGCGCAGCGGTGGTGGTGGGCGCAGCGGTGCTGTCGGGTGCCGGATCGGCCGGCGGAGCCGGGGTCGCCGGGATCGTGGCGTCGGCGGGGAGGCAGATCTCGTCGCCGGGAAGGATCACGGTGTCGCCGGTCGCCAGGTTCTCGGCCATCACCGCACCCGGCGAGACGCCGGCGGCGTCGGCGATCCCGAACCACGAGTCCCCGGCGCCTGCGGTGTACGTCTGCGGGCATTCGGGAACGACGCGCTCGGCGGGCTCGTCGACCGTGGCTGCGTCGTCGATCGCTCCGTCGGAGCTGCCCTGCGAGGCCTGACCCGAGTCGCCGATGGCATCGGACTCCGCCTTCGCACCGTCGTTCGACGACGAGCCGTCATCCGTCGACCCGGTGGCGGACCCGCCGGCCTGGGCCGAGCCGGTGGTGCCCGACGGTGGCGCAACCGGTGCGTCTCCCGACACATCGGAGGCCGCTGCGGGCTCGGCGCCGGGCGACGTCGCCTCGGAGGCGGGAGGAGTCGTGCCCTCCGCGCCCGCAGCAGCGGGCGCGCCGTGCGACTCGATGACGGCTTCGGCGGGGGCTGGTGACTCGATGAGGACGGAGTCGGTCGCGGGATCGGACGACCTCACGGCGAGAGCGACCGGCACGAGCAGCACGCCAACGAGCGCCAGGGCACCGAATCGAACGAGGAGGGGGTCGACCGCACCGAGGCCGAGCCGAGCGGGCTCGGGCTTCGCGGCCGAGAGCGGGATGCGATCGCGGTCGTCGATGTCGGGCGGGCCCGGGAACTCGGCGTCGTCGCGGGGGTCGAACTCGCCGAACCAGGCGTCGGCGGGGCGTTCGTCGACTGGTTCCTCGAATGGCCCGTCGAAGCGCCCGGCTGCGAGATCACCGATCGACGCCTCGGCCCGGCGATCGGCCCGACCGGGAGCTGCCGGCTGCCGGACCGTGCCGTGCTCCCGGGTGCGGCGGACCTGCCCGGTGGAGTCACGGATGTCCATGCGCTGTGGCCGGAACGCTGCGACACCGTCTCGGATCGCTCGAATTGCACCGGTGGTGTCGTCGGCGCCGCGAGCGTCGGGCACGGCGCGCCGCGTCTCGCCCGCACCGCGGTCGTCCCAGTCGCGGGACGTCCCCCAGAACTCCTGGGTCACATCGGCATCGTCGCTGCCGCCGTCGAACTCGTGGTCGAACGGCGAGCGAGGGTCGTGGTCGGTCGGTCGCATGATGGAGGTGGGCGGCGCCTCGGGCGCTGCCATCGGACCCCAGGTCTACTCCGTCCGTCATGAAACCGCAACATCCGCGTCACCTGATCGCAACCAAATGACAACGCTGTCATCCCAGCGTGCTGGCGTCGGCGGGTGCTCGAGGGCGCGCCGAATGCGAGCCGCTCGTCGTGAGCAAGGTCCCGAGCGCCCGAACGCGAGCCGCTCGTCGTGAGCAACGTCCCGAGCGCCCGAACGCGAGACGAGCCGAACCCTCACGGGTCCGGCTCGTGGCGGAGAAGGTGGGATGTGAACCCACGGACCGAGTGACCCCGGTCAACGCCTGAGCAGCGCGCCACAGCTCGACGCTCCATCGTGAGCACGTCCCGAACGAGCGCCCCGACGCGAGACGAGCCGAACCCTCACGGGTCCGGCTCGTGGCGGAGAAGGTGGGATTTGAACCCACGGACCGAGTTACCCCGGTCAACGCCTTAGCAGGGCGTCCCATTCGGCCGCTCTGGCACTTCTCCGTCGGCGAGTCTACGCAGGCCGTATCGAGAAACCGAACGGTGCACGTCCCCGAGCCGCTCACTAGCCTGACGAGCGGAACGGTGGCAGAGTGGACGATTGCACCCGCCTTGAAAGCGGACGACCTTCACGGGTCCGGGGGTTCGAATCCCCCCCGTTCCGCCACGATCCCGACGTGCGACGCCGGGTGTCGAATCTGGCTCGAACACCCCGCCGATCGGTCACCGGCCTGCGACATACTGAGGGCATGAGCGACGAGACCACGAACGACCCCGTCCACGACGAGCCGCACTTCGTTCAGCCGGTCGGTGATGCGGAGCCCGAGTCGGCCACGCCCGAGCAGCTCGAGGCGTACGACCTCGACGACGACGGCAAGATCTCGATCATCGAGAACGAGCGAGCCCGCCTCGGCATCGTCGACGCACGCCTCGCGGAGCTCGCCGAGGAAGACGGCGTCGCCGGCGCGGTCGCCGAGGCCGCGCACAAGATCGTCGACCGGCTCGACAACGACTGACGCCGACGAACCACCGGCGGGCGCCGAGGTCAGGTCGAGATGTCGATGCCGAAGTGCTCCTCGAACGCGGCGACGTAGTCGCCGAGCGATTCCAGACGACCCATCTCGACCCACTCCTCGTCGGTCATGGCCGCACGACCCTCGACGATGCCCGGGCCGCCCCAGCTCACCGGATACCGCAACTTGGGCTCGTCGGTCTCGATCGCGTGCAGCACGATCCTGGCCACCTCGACCGCATCGCTGGCGTGCAGGTATCCGGCGGCGTACATCTGCATCATCCGCTCGTACTGGGCCTCGTAGACACCGGTTTCGTTGGGAAGATCGATGTTCTTGCCGAAGATCGACGACTTGGTCACGCCCGGCTCGACGATCGCCACCCGCACACCGAACGGGGCGACCTCCATCGCCAGTTGCTCGCTCACACCCTCGAGCGCCCACTTGGCCGCCACGTAGGGCGCCTGCGCGATCGCAGCCAGCCGGCCGGCCACCGACGTGATGTTCACGATCGTGCCGCTCCCCCGCTCCCGCATGCCGGGCAGCACCGCCTGGAGGCAGCGCATCGCACCGCACAGGTCGACGTTCATCACGTCGAGCATCCGTTCCGACGACGACTCCTCGACCACTCCGTTGCCGCCGATGCCGGCGTTGTTGACCAGGTGATCGACCCGACCGGCATGTTCGAAGATCTCGGCGAAGCCGTCGCGAACCGACTCGTCCGACGCGATGTCGAGCTCGATCAACTCGACGCGGACCTCTCGATCGGCAGCGGCGTCGAGGAGCTTGCCGGCGCGATCGACCGAGCGGACGGTTCCGTAGACCTGATGGCCCGCTCCGGCCAGGTGCAGGGCGGTCGCGCGGCCGATGCCCGAGTTGGCGCCGGTCACGACGGACACTGGAGTGTGGATCATGGCGGTCAGCGTACGACAGCGCGTCGCGGCGATCGTCACGCTGCCGGCGCCGATCGGTGTCAGGTTCGGTCGATGCCGGCACGCACCTCGGCGACCCAATCGTCGGCTCGCCGCCAGCGCTCGTCGGCGTGCTCTCGGGCGTCGTGTACCCGGCCGTCGGCTCGCGGCCACGAACCGAAGAACTTCACGGCGCCTTGCTTGGCGTGCAGTGCACGCATCGCGTCGGCCACGAGATCGTCGGCGACATGGCCCTCGGCGAACACGATGAAGCAGTAGTCGCCGAGGCCACCCGACTTGGTCGGGCGCGAGATCAGGTTCGACAGGTTCAGCCGACGCGCTGCGAACTCCTGCAGGATCGAGATCAGGCTGCCCGGCTGGTCGGCACGCTGGTACACCACGAGCGCGGTCCGGTCGTGACCGGTCGGCGCGGGCACGCCATGTCGGGCCACCACGACGAACCGTGTCTGGTTGCCCTCGTGGTCCTCGATGTTGTCCTCGATGACCTCGAGGCCGTACCGCTCGGCTGCGACCTGTGGTGCGATGGCGGCGAGCCCGGGCGTGGCGTCCTCGCTGACGGCTTCGGCCGCGCCGGCCGTCGACACGGCGACCCGGATCTCCGCGTCGGCGAGGTACTCACGCAGGAAGCGGTGGCACTGCGCGGTCGCAACGGGGATCGACAACACCTCGGTGACGTCGGCGAGGGAGGTGCCGGGCTGCGCAGCGAGACACATGTGGATGTCGAGCACCACCTCGCGGATGATCACGAGGTCGTGATCGAACGCGAGCGCGTCGAGCGTGAAGTTGACCATGCCCTCGGTCGAGTTCTCGATCGGCACGAAGCCGAGCTCGATCTCGCCGGCGGTGACCGCGTCGAGCACGTCGGGCACGGTGCGGAACGCGATCACGTCGCCCCGGACGAGATCCGGCTGCGTCTGCAGCGCCTGCTCGGTGAACGTGCCGAACGGCCCGAAGAACCCGACGCTCGGCGCCGTGCTCGTGGTGTCGCCGTGTTGGTCACTGGTCATCCCGGCGAGGCTAGGCGGCGTATCCACGTTCACGTGTGCCGATTCGTCGATGTGTCTGCCACGATGGCGACGTGGACGAGGCAGCGCTGCGCGACCTGATCGAGGCGATCCGTGCCGGCACCGTGTCGCCCGACGACGCGGTTCGTACGCTGCGCCGCCTGCCGTTCGCCGACGTCGGTGAGGCACTCGTCGACCATCACCGATCGTTGCGCCAGGGTGTGCCCGAGGCGGTGTACGGCCCGGGCAAGAGCGCCGAGCAGTGCGTCCGGATCGTCGGTGAGCTCATCGAGCACGGGCATGGACCGGTGCTGCTCACGCGGGCCGACGACGACCAGGTGAAGGCGGTCACGGCCGCGCACGGCCCTGCCGAGCAGCGAGGTGGCACGCTGCTGTGGCGACGCCCCGAGGCGAGCGGGCACCATCGCGTGCTGGTCGTCACCGCCGGCACGGCCGACACCCCGGTCGCCGACGAGGCTGCGATCACCTTGGCCGCCTACGGCATCGAGGCGATGCGTCGGCACGACATCGGTGTCGCAGGGCTGCACCGCCTGCTCGCACACCTCGACGAGATCACGTCGGCCGACGCCGTCATCGTCGTGGCCGGTATGGAGGGCGCACTCGTCAGCGTGATCGGCGGCCTCACGTCGTGCCCGGTGGTGGCCGTGCCGACCTCCGTCGGCTACGGCGCCGGGCTCGACGGCGTCACGGCACTGCTCGCCATGCATGCGTCGTGTGCCAGTGGCGTCAGCGTCGTCGGGATCGACAACGGGTTCGGCGCCGCATCGGCCGTCGTGCGGATGTTGCCGTCGTGACCCGCACGGTCTGGTTCAACTGCAGCGCGGGCGTGGCCGGCGACATGCTGCTGGCATCGCTGATCGACTCGGGTGCCGACCGGCTCGCCGTGATGGACGCGTGGGCGGCACTCGACGTCGACGGCTTCGCAGCGACGTGGGAGCGCGTACAACGCTGCGGTGTGGCGTCACTCTGGACCAACCTGGCGATCGATCACGAGCACGCCGCACATGACGACCGGCACGGAGTCCACGAACACGACGGGCACGCGCAGGGCGCGCATCCCCATCGTCCCGCGCGGGAGGTCCTGGCGCTCATCGACCAGGCCGACCTGCCGGAGCGTGTCCGCGGGACGCATCGGCGGTGTACCGGCGCCTGGCCGAGGTCGAAGGCGCCATCCACGGCACAGACGCCGACGACGTCGAGCTCCACGAGGTCGGCGCGCTCGACTCGATCCTCGACGTCGTCGGCGTCTGTGCCGCGCTCCACGATCTGGCCGTCGACCGGATCACCCATTCGCCGATCGCGGTCGGTCACGGCACCGTGCGAACCGCGCACGGCGACCTGCCCAACCCCGTGCCCGCGGTCGCCCGACTCCTCGCCGACTCGGGCCTCGGCACGGTCGGAATCGACACCACCATGGAGTTGTCGACACCCACCGGCGTGGCCGTGTTGGCGGTGCTCGGCGAGCGGTGCGGCCCGATGCCTGCGATGACGGTCACGGCCACCGGTTTCGGTGCCGGGACCGCCGATCCACCCGGCCGGCCGAACGTCGTTCAGGCGATCGTCGGCGACGAAGCCGCGCCGCAGGACTCGGCGGGCCGAACCTGCCGGCTGCTCGAGGCCAACGTCGACGACGTGACCGGCGAGGTGCTCGCCCACACCGTCTCGGCGCTGCTCCTGGCCGGGGCCCACGACGCCTGGGTGACCCCGATCGTGATGAAGAAGGGCCGACCGGCCCACACGGTCAGCGCGCTCTGCGACGACGCCACCTTCGACGACGTTCGCGCTGCGATGCTCGTGGAGACCGGCTCACTCGGGGTCCGGGCGACCACGGTGCACAGGTGGCCGCAACAGCGGGTCCAGCGGATCGTCGACGTCGACGGGCACGACGTCCGTGTCAAGATCGCCGGGCGCCGGGTCAAGGCCGAGCACGACGATGCACGGGCAGCCGCCGACGCGTTGGGCGTGCCGCTTCGGGAGGTGCTCGCTCGCGCCGAGCACCTCGGCACCGAACTTCCACCGGGCGACGACGTCGCCTGACCCGCTCAGGACGAGGTGAGGTTGTCGTTGAGGAGCTGCTCGAGCTCTGCCGCGGTTCGGCCCCCGGACCAACGAGCCGTGACCGTGCCGTCGCCGTCGACCAGCATCGAGAACGGGAAGCCACCGATGCCGAATCCGGATGCGGCGATGTACGCCTCGTTCTCGGTGTCGATGCCGTCGTTGATCGCCGGGAAGGTCCAGCCCATCTCGTTCAACCATTCGTCGGGCGGCCAGTTGGGGCGTTCGGGCGAGTACGCGGTGCTGATGCCGATCACGGTGACGTCGGCTGGAATCCGGCCGTCGTCGCGCATCTGGTTGATCACCGGGATCTCGTCGTTGCAGTGCGGGCACCAGTGCGCCAGGAACACCACCCACAACGGGCCGGCGACCGTGGCGTCGACCCGGACGCGCTGACCGCCGGTCGCCTGACCGAGGAGCACGGGAGCGGTCAGGCCGACCGCCGGGTCGGTGACCCCGTCGCCGGGAAAGGCCGGCAGCGGATTGCCGACGATCGAGGCCGGACCGACACCTTCGAGGAACTCCTCGGGGACATCTGGAGCGATCGTCGGCAAGGTCTCGCCGAATTCGTTCGTTCCCGGCGGCCCCTCGGGTTGTTCGGTGGTGGCGGGCTCGTCGGCCACGGGTTCGTCGTCGCCGCCACCGCAAGCCGTGATCGCCAAGGCGGCGACCACACTCAAGATGACGCTTCGTCGGCGTACGTTCACGAGTTCTCCTGGGGGTCGACCGCGTCGAACGACACGGTGTTGAGCACGATGATGGACACGAAACCAGCCAACGCCATCAACGCCAACGTGACGAATCCGAAGGATTCGAACCACACGTCGGCGCACGACGGTCCGAACAGCAGACACGACTCGGAGTCGTTGACCCACCCCCACTCGATCAGCACGTGATACGACGAGATCAGGGCACCGATCGTGGCGAGCGGGAGGATGTACCAGCGGGCGTCGCGGTCTCGGCGGATCAGCGCCACCAGCGCGATCACGGCGATCGGATACATCGCGACCCGCTGGAACCAGCACAGGCGGCACGGTACGTAGCCGGCACTCTCGGAGAAGTAGAGGCTGCCGAAGGTCGCAACCGTTGCGACCGCGAACGTCAACGGCGCACGGAGACCGACCACCGCACGGCCGGCGGCTGCCGCGGCCGGCACCACGGGTGCGAGCAGACGAGCAACGAGGATGAGCGCCGCACCGACGCCCGCGACCAGGGCGAGCACCGCCGTCAGGTTCTCCATGGCCTCGACCATCGGTCAAGTATGTGTCGCCGGAGCCGGGAGTTGGCGGCAGGCAGCCGAAAGGTGACCAAAGACCCTGCCCGCCTCGGCGCGAATCGCCGTCGGGACGAACCAGGGGCGATCGACGCAGGGCACACCAGCGCACGGCCATGCTCGCGACCTATCATGGGAGGTATGCAGGAATTCTCCTCGATCAGCGTCTCGTCCTATGAGGCCGGGTCCCTCGCCGACAAGCTCACCGAGCAGTCACGCGACGGATGGTCGGTCGTCGGCATCGTGCAGGCCGGTAGCTCCATCACGGCCTACCTGAGCCGTGACGCGGGCACCGAGGCGCCCGACGACGATTCGGCGTCCGACACCGGTATGGGCGCAGCCGACGCTGCGTCGTCGTTCTCTCCGGGGGCCGACTCGTCGCCGGCCGACGAGGGGGCGACGTCGTCGATCGGTGCTGCGGGCCTGGGGGCCGCCGCCGGCGTGGGCGCGACCGCACTCGTCGACGACGAGCCGTCGTTGCCCTCGGCAGACACGGCCGACGACACCACCGCGACCGACGACGCTGAGGCCGACGACCATTCCGGTGCCGCAGACGAGCCTGCCGCCGCTGACGACGATGCCGACGACTCGTCGTCGACCGACGACGCGACCGCGTCGCCCGTCGGCGAGGCGGCCGGGTGGGCCGCCGGCGCGAGCAGCGTGCAGACCGGTTCGATCGAGGAGGCCGCGGCTGCGTTGCCCGAGGTGGCCGCCGACACCGGTATGGGCGCAGCCGACACCGGCATGGGCGCAGCCGACACCGGCATGGGCGCAGCCGACACCGGCATGGGCGCAGCCGACACCGGCATGGGCGCAGCCGACACCGGTATGGGCGCAGCCGACACCGCGGCAACCGCTGCGTCGTCGATCGACACCGGCACATCGGGCGCCGGCGATGCGGCCGCAGGCGCCGGTGCTGCCGCTGCCGCCGCTACCGATGCTGGCGCCGGTGCTGCCGCTGCTGCCGCCGCCCCGGCCGGCTGGTATGCCGACCCGTCGTCTCGCTTCGAACTCCGCTACTGGGACGGCTCCCAGTGGACCGAACACGTGTCGCGTGCGGGTCAGCAGTACACCGATCCACCGGTCGCCTGAACCACCGAACGGACGCCGCCGACGCGCGCACGCGCGCCGGTACGATGACCGTCGATGCGCGTCACCTCACTCGGCCACGCCGGCATGCTCGTCGAAACCGAGGCCGGTTCGATCGTGTGCGATCCCTGGTTCATCCCGGCCTTCATCGGCTCCTGGTTCGTGTTCCCACGCAACGACCAGCTGAGCGACGACCTGCTCGAACGGATCGAGAACGCCGACTTCCTGTACGTCACGCACCTCCACGCCGATCACCACGACGAGCCGTGGCTGCGCAGTCACCTCCCTCGCGACATCCCGATCCTGCTCCCGGGCTACCCGACCCGTGAGCAGCAGCGAACCCTCGCCCGACTCGGGTTCACCGAGTTCGTCAGGACGGTCGACGGCGAGGAGCTCGAGATCGCACCCGGCCTCACGATCGCCATCCACACCGAGGTCTCGATCACCGACGGTCCGGGCGGCGACTCCGCGATGATGGTGTCCGACGGATCGAGCCGGATCGTCAACCAGAACGACTGCCGCACCACCGATCTCGACGCGCTCAGATCACACGGTCCCGTCGACCTGCACTGGCTCCAGTACTCGGGTGCGATCTGGTACCCGATGGTCTACGACATGCCCGACGACGACAAGCGCCGGCTGTGCGAGGCCAAGGTGGAGAGTCAGTTCACCCGGGCGATGAAGTACGTCGAAGCGATCGACGCCCGTGCGGTCGTACCCACAGCCGGCCCCCCGGCATTCCTCGACGACGACCTGTGGCATCTCAACATGATCACCGGCGACGAGATGTCGATCTTCCCGGA
This sequence comes from uncultured Acidimicrobiaceae bacterium, assembly GCA_963827775.1. Classification (GTDB taxonomy): domain Bacteria; phylum Actinomycetota; class Acidimicrobiia; order Acidimicrobiales; family Ilumatobacteraceae; genus Ilumatobacter. Next base: position 61,496 of record CAWHCI010000020.1, read on the forward strand.
CCAGCGCACGTTCCTGGCACGACTCGCCGAACACGGTCGACGCGGCGAGCTGGCGATTCCCGGCACCGAGTTCGAGGTCGACCCCGACGGCATCGACGTGCGGCACCCGATGCCCGACGCCGACGTCGAGGCCATCTTCGACCACAAGGAGCGCTACCTGCGCACCTACCAGGCCGACTGGCAACCGTGGCTCGACGACATGAAGGCGGGTTGGCCGGCCGAGTCGACCGACCTGCTCGCCACGCTCAAGGCCTGGTGGGAACCGCTGCTGCGCATGGCACCCACGCTGTGTGGCGCCGTCGGAGCGAACTGCCTGTTCCGGGCGGGTGAGCTCGAGCTCGTGATCGACTTCCCCAACGCCCAGGTGCGTGAGTTCGCCGGCGAGCCGTACGACTTCCGGTTCGACATCCCTCGCCCACTCGTCGAACAGGTCGCGGCCGACCGAGCGGTCGACTGGTCGAACTCACTCTTCCTGTCGTGCCGTTGGACCGGCTGGCGTGAGGGCGACTTCAACGAGTACCTCTACAACTTCTTCAAGTCGCTGTCGGTCGAACGCATGCGCCGCACCGAGGCCGAGGCGATCCGCAAGCTCGATCCCCCCACCGAGACCGAACCGGAGATCGAGATCGGTGGGTACGTGCTGCAGCGACGGTGCCCGCACCGCAACGCCGACCTGTCGGTCTTCGGCGAGATCGAGTCGGGGAAGAGTGGCGACGTGCTCGTGTGCACGCTGCACGGCTGGAAGTTCGACTGCGACAGCGGTCGCTGCCTGACGTCGGCCGATCATCCCCTCACGATCCGCCGAGCCTGACGCGACCGACTACAGGTCGGGCGGCAGAGTGACGTCGACGACCGACGTCGACGTCGGATCAGTGGTGGTCGCCGCCGGAATCGTCGTGGTCGTCGTGGTGGTGGTCGTCGTGGTCGTGGTCGTCGTCGTGGTCGTGGGGATGGGAGGGTCGACCGTGATGTCCAGCGAACCGGTCGCCGAGGCTCCCTGCGGGTCGGTCACACGGTACGTGATCGCGAACTGGCGGTTGGCCGCCGAACGCGGCGCCGTGACCGTGACGGCGAGCCCGTCGACGTCGATCGTCAACGGCGACGGGTCGTCGACGATCGTCAGCGTCAACGGCCCACCCTCGGCATCGGTCGCCGGAACGGCGACCTCGATCTGCTCACCGGCGGGAAGGGTGATCCCGACGTCCGGGGCGACGGGCGAGCGGTTGACCGTCACCGTCACGGCAGCCGGCGCCGGAGATCAGATCGAACGCATCGACGATCGTGTAGTCGAACGTGGCAACACCCAGCCCGGCGCCCGCATCGATACGCAACTGATTGTCGGGCAGGCGTTCGATCGTGCCGACCTCACCGTTCGCGAACGTCAATGTGGCGGGCACCGACGCCAGGCCGATCACGTCACCGTCGGGATCGCCGTCGTTCACCAGCGGCGAGAACGTGACGACGTCGTCTCCGATCGCGACCGCATCGGGTTGTGCGACGGGCGGGTTGTTGATCAACTCGATCGAGATCGGCACGCGCGCCTGCAGTCCACCCGGATCGGCAACGGTCGCCACCATGTCGAGACGCCCGCTCCGCCCCTGCGGGTCGATGAGGATCCCGCGCTGCTCATCGACGACCGCCACCCACTCGGGGGCACCCTCCAGGCCGACGATGAGCAACGGCTCGGCATCGGTGGCGAGCGCCGTGACCGGGATGACCACCGGGCTCAGCCGACCGATCGCGTCCGAGTACGGAGAGGCGATCGGGTCCTGGTTGACGTCGATCACGACCTGGCCGACGTCTTGGATTCGGCACGAGTTGCGGACGACGTAGGTGAACGTGACGTTGCCGTTCTCACCCGCCGGGGGCGTGTACACGCCGGTCGGGGCCGACAGAGGCGGGCCGACGTCGGTGACGACGCCGTTGCTCGCCGTCGCGGTGAGATCGATGGCGATCGGTTGCTGGTAGCCGGTCTGCAGGAACAGATCGGGCGCCTCGGGAGCCGACTCGGCGCAGGGCAGGACCGAGATCGTGACCGTGGCGTCGACGGTCACCTCGCCGTCGTCGACCCGGTACACGACGGTGGCCACGCCGCTGGCGCCGGGCACCGCGGTGAACACCAGCGAACCCAGATCGAGCCGGGCGGTCCCGAGCGCCGGATCGGGACCCGACACGATCGAGTAGACGAGCTGATCGCCATCGGGATCGGAGTCGTTCAAGGCGATCGGCACCGAGACCGTCCCGCCATTCGCGACCTGCGACGCGTCGTCGCCCGGCAGCGGCGGACGGTTGGGGGCCTCGAGCACCGTGAGGGTGACTCGCGCCGTGTCGGTGAGACCGTCGGCGTCGGCGATCGTGTAGTCGACGACCACGTCGCCGACGAACTCGGGGGCGGCGGCGATCACGATCGTGTTGCGACCCGCCTCGATCGTCGCGTCGCCACTGACGAGATCGGCCGAGACGATGCGGAGCTCGTTCGCGTTCCCGTCGGGGTCTCCGTCGTTCACGAGCACGTCGACCGTGATCGGCACGGCCGGGCCGGTGATCGTCCGGGCGTCGTCGGTGGCGAACGGCGCGATCGGTTCGGGTTCGACGATTCTGATGAACGCGCGTCCGGTGGTGACCCCGTTGTTGGCATCGCCGACCTGATAGGTGATGGTGGTGAACCCGGTGACGACACCGGCGTCGAACTCGATCAACCCACCGGTTCGGCTCGCCGTCCCCAGGCTCGGCCGGGTGCTCGACAGCACCCGCAGCTCGGACTCGGGCCCGTCGGGGTCGGAGTCGTTCGCGAGCAGGTCGATCACGATCGACTCGCCGACCTCGATCGTGACGTCTTCGTTCTCGACGACCGGCGGGGCGTTCGTCACCTCCGGTTCGAGCACGCTCACCACGATCGTCGCCGATGCACTGAGACCCTGACTGTTGCGCACCTCGTAGGTGCAGCTGAAGACACCCGAACGGCCGGTGGGCGGCCGGTAGGTCACCCTGGCGTCGGGGGTGACGACCGCTGTGCCGCCGCCGGCGCACCCGGGCTGGCCGACGATCGTCGGACGCTCACCCGACGGGTCGCCGTCGTTGCGCAGCACGTCGAGCGTGACCGCGACATCGACCTCGGTCGTCGCGGCGTCGTCCTGCGCGAACGGGGGCGCGGCGATCGGCTCGGGCAACACGCGGACGCTGACTTCACCGGTGGCGTCGTTCCCGTTCCCGTCGGTGATCGTGTACGTGAAGCGATCGATCGCGATGTCGTCGTCGGTCGAGATCGGCGCCGCCGTGTACTGCACGGACGATCCCTGCACCTGGATGGCACCGGCGTTCGGCGAGTCGGCTGCCCGCTCGACCGCCACCAGGATCAGCGGATCGCCGTCGGGGTCGCTGTCGTTGGCCAGGACGTCGATCAGCTGGGCCGTGCCCGACGACGGCCGACGACACGTCGGCGTTCGCGATCGGCGGCCGATTCGGCTCGCTGTCGTCGATGACGGCGATGAGCACCGACCCGACCACCACGTGGCCGCGTCCGTCGTCGACGGTGTACGCGAACGGCGACAAGACGTCGGCCCCCGCCGCGTGCGATGACCTCGAGATCGGCGCCGCGGACCCGAACCTCGAGCCCCGGTGGGATCGGTTCGACGAGCCCGAGCGTGAGCCGGTCGCCGTCGGGATCTCGGTCGTTGGCCAGCACGGGCAGGGTCGCGGCGATGTCTCGCCGGACGCGGGCAGCATCGGGTTTGACCACCGGCGGGCGGTTGTCGTCGGTCGGCTGCGCGATCTCGACCCGCACCGCCACCGGCTCGCCGACGGCACCGAACGAGTCGACGGGCCGGTATGTGAACGTCGCCGTCCCCGACGCGCCCGTCGGCGGCTGGTACCGCAGTGCCGGCAGGCCCGACGGTGCCACCGTCTCGGTGATCTCGCCGCCGACGTCCGGTGGGCTGAACGACGCCACCCGCAACGAATCCCGTTCGGGGTCGATGTCGTTGAGCAGCACGTCGATGACGACCGGTGCGTCCGGTCCGGTCTCGGCCACGTCGGGTGCACCGATCGGCGCCTGATTCGGGGCGTCATCGGGCAGCAGTTCGATCGTGACGCGCGCCGACGCCTCGGTGCCGTTGCCGTCGACGATCGTGTACTCGAACTCGTCGGTGCCGACGTAGTCGAACTCGGGTTGGTACAGCACCGTCGTGGCGCTGGCGAGTTCGACCGATCCATGTGCCGGATCGTCGGCGCGCGACAGTGCGATCGCCTCGCCGTCGGGGTCGTAGTCGTTCGCGGTGACGGCGATCGGTACGCTGGTGCCCGAGCGCGCGGTGACGGGGTCGTCGACCGCGACGGGCGGGTCGTCGATGCCGTTGTCGTCGGGCTCGCGGTCGTTCTCGCCGGTCGTGTCCTCGCCACCACGAACGCTGGGCGCCTGGCCACCCGCCCCCTCGGAGAGCAGCTCGCCGGCCTCGCCGAGCAGCGGTGTCGCCTGGTCGTCCTTCCGGATCGCCGTGATCCCCCATGGGTTCACGGCCCACACCACGTCGCCGTTGGTCGCGTCGATCCAGATCAGATCGGTGGACGCGGCGACGGTGAGCGAGGTTCCGGGCGTCGGATCGGCGACGACGTCGTCGAGCACCGCGGCGTTTCGCCAATCGAGGCGGACGATCTCGGACGGTGAACGGCGGACGAGGGCACCTGCATCACCGGCGATGCCGAACGAATCGGCGCCGTCGACGTCGAGGTCGACGATGGTGACCTCCTCCCTCACGCCGGACTCGCCGATGCACCAGAGCCGGTCGTCGGCAGCCACCCAGCCGCAGTCGGCGGCGGGACCGGCGGCCTGCAGCACCATCTCGTCGACCGCGACGTCCGGCGGCAGGTCGACCCATTCGCCGTCGGCGAACCGGACACGAGCCCGGTCGCCGTCGAGGACGAGTGGCGCCGACCCGACCAGCGAGAACCGAGCATCGGACAATCCCGACGCGACCACCTGGCGTCCGGTGGTGGTGACGCGCGACAGCCGGCCGGCGGCGATCGTCCAGACCGCTCCGTCGGGGGCGATCTGCGTGGCGGCGCCGGCACCCGCCGCCTCGACGTCGAACGGGACCGCGTCGCCGCCGGGCGGCAGCAGCGAGGCCTGCGCCGAGGCCCGGTCGACCGTCACCAGCCCGGCCTGGCTGACACCGATGATGGACGAGGGCTCGGCGACGAGACCGACCGACTGCGGCGGGCCGAGTCGCAGTGCCGATGCGTCGATCGCCCGGGCCGTGGCGGCGGATCGGTCGACCACGACCACGCCGTTGGCGCTCTGCGCGACTTCGAGGACCTGGCCGTTGTCAGCGGTGTCGAGGCGGGCGAGCGCCCGCCCGGAGAACCCGTCGGCGAGCACGACCCGGCCGTTCGACTGGTCGACGAACCAACGCGTCGCACGCGGGACGGTCGCATCGAGGGCGGCGAACCCGTCGGCACGGAACGCGACGATGACACCGGTGAGGCCGACCACGACCACGCCGAGGACCGCCAGCACCCGCTGCCAGGGAATCGTCTGCGACCTCACACCGTCAGCATGCCACCACGCAGAGGGGTAGTGCGCTCGGGTTGTCGGAGCACGGTACGCATCATGGTGTGGCGGGGTCGGGCGACGAGGTCAATCGTCGCGATCGAGAAATCGAGGTCGCTCACCGAAGACGGCGACGGCCTGTCGCAGCGGCACGAGGTCGCGGCGTTGACGCTTCTCTGCATCGGCCTGAGCCGACTCGACTTGAGCGCGAGCACGCGCGAGTTCGTCGCGGAGGCGTTGATTCTCGAGCTCGAGCTCCATCACGCGTCGGATGCCCTCGAGGTTCATGCCCTGTTCGGCGAGGTCGGAGATCCGCTGCAGGCGCTCGATGTCGGCGTCGCTGTATCGACGGTTGCCGCCCTGCGTACGCGCCGGCTGCACCAGGCCACGGCGCTCGTAGATCCGGAGCGTCTGCGGGTGCATCCCTGCCAGCTCGGCCGCCACCGAGATGACGTACACCGCTTGGGTTCGGGTCCGGGCGCTCATGTTGTCGGGTTCCTGGCTTCCACCGTAGTCGCTGCCGCCAATTGCTCGATCGCGGCCCGTTCGGCCTCGCTGAGTCGGGTGGGCACCTGCACGTCGACGGTCACGATCAGGTCGCCGGTCTTGGAGCCGTTGCGTTTCGACTGGGTGACGATGCCCTTGCCCTCGACGCGATGACGGGATCCGCTCTGCGTGCCCGGCTTGAGCCGCAGCTTGACGGTGGACCCGTCGAGCGTGGGCACGTCGACCTCGCCGCCGAGCGCCGCCTCGGCGAACGTGATCGGCACCGACACCGTGAGGTTCTGCCCGGAACGGCCGAAGCGGTCGTGGGGCCGCACCGTGATCTCGACGAGCAGGTCGCCGGCCGGACCACCGTTGCGACCCGGCGCGCCGCGCCCGGCGAGACGAATGGTCTGGCCGTTGCGCACACCGGCGGGAATGCGGGCCTTGACCTCGCGCGGTCGGCGCTCGACGCCCGCTGCCGTGACAGGTCGTGCACGGATCGGCGATGAGCGCTGCCGGTGCCATGGCAGTCGCGGCACGGCGTCGAGAACGAGAACATGCCCTGGTTGTCGTCGAGCACACCCCGACCGCCGCACAGGCCACAACGGTCGGCGCGGTGCCGGGCTTGGCGCCGGAACCCGAACAGGTGGAGCACTGGGCGTCAGTGGTGAGGTACAGCGTGGTCGTGAGGCCGACGGCCGCGTCCTCGAAGTCGAGGGTCGAGCTGCGCCGTCAGGTCGGTGCCGCGCTGCGGGCCGACACCGCCACCGCCGGCTCGGCGACCCGCGCCACCGAACATCTGGCCGAGGAGGTCGCCGATGTCGCACCGCCCTGCATGTCGCCGACGTTGAACGAGAACCCACCGGGCCCGCCACCGTTGCGCATGCCGCCGGCCATCGGGCCGAGGCGGCGGACCTCGTCGTACTCGGCCCGCTTGGTCTCGTCGCCCAACACGTCGTAGGCGGCCGACACGTCCTTGAACCGCTCCTCGGCGGCAGCGTCGTCGGGGTTCTTGTCGGGGTGCAGCTCACGGGCGAGCTTGCGGTACGCCTTGGTGATGTCCTTCGCGGTAGCGTCCTCGGCGACGCCGAGCACCTGGTAGTAGTCCTTCTCGAACCATTCACGTTGCGCGTCCATCCGCGATCACCTCCTTCGGTGTCCTGCGAGCGATCAGCGGCCACGTGCCGATGATCGCTCGCGTCGTCGTCAGTCCTTCGTGCGCACCATGGCCGGACGCAGGGTCTTGACCCTTCCACCGGTAGCCACTGCGCAGCACCTCGGCGACGACCGACGTCACCGCCGTCGCCCGGCTCGTGCGCCACGGCCTCGGCGACTTCGGGATCGAACGGTTCGACTCGAGATCGAGGGTCTCGAGACCGTGCTTCTTCAGCTCGACCAGCATCACGTTGAGCAGCGGCCCGACCTCGTCGGGGTGCCGCACGTAGGCCGCCTCGGCCGCGTCGAGCACCGGCAGCAACGCTTCGGCGAGCCGGCCGGTCGCCCGGTCGACATCGCCGGCGGCCTGCGAGGCACTCCGCTTGCGATAGTTCTCGAAGTCGGCCTGCATCCGCAGCGCCGCGTCCTTGAACTGATCACGCTCGGCGATCAGTGCGGGGACGTCGACCTGCGCCGCCGGCGCATCGTCGAGATCCAGACCGTCGACCAGCGCGTCGAACGTGGCGTCGTCGTCGATCTCGATGTCGGCGACGTCACCGTCGCCGAACCCCGACGGCTGGGCGCCATCGGGCTCGGCGTCGGCGTCATCGGCATCGACACGTGGGATCTGACCGGTGTAGTCGTCGACCTCGCTGCCGCGCTCGTCGTCACCGGGCACCGATCGGTCCGGTGCCGCCCCGGCGTCGCTCACGACGCCTCGCTCTGGTCCTCGTCGACGATCTCGGCGTCGACGATGTCGTCGTCGTCGGCCTCGCCGGCACCGTCGGTCCTGGCCGCTCGCCGACGTGCCGGCGGCGTCGGCGTCGCGTGCAGCCGCCTCGTACAGCTTCTGGCTGAACGCCTGGCTGGCCGACATCAGCGTCTCGGTGGCCGTCTTGATGGCATCGGTGTCGTTGCCCTCGAGCGCCTTCTTGAGCTCGGCGAGCGGGCCCTCGACCGCGTCCTTCTCGTCGTCGCTGACGTTGTCGCCCTGGTCGCTTGAGCACCTTCTCGGTCTGGTACACGAGCGAGTCGGCGTTGTTGCGGACCTCGGCCTCCTCGCGTCGCTGGCTGTCCTCCTCGGCGTGCGCCTCGGCGTCCTTGACCATCTGGTCGATGTCGTCCTTGTCGAGCGTCGACTGACCGGTGATGGTCATCGACTGCTCCTTGTTCGGTCGCCCGGTCCTTGGCCGACACGTGCACGATGCCGTTGGCGTCGATGTCGAAGGTGACCTCGATCTGCGGCACGCCACGCGGGGCGGGCGGCAGGTCGACGAGCTGGAACTTGCCGAGCGTCTTGTTGTAGCTCGCCATCTCGCGCTCGCCCTGGAGCACGTGGATCTCGACCGACGGCTGCATGTCCTCCGCGGTGGTGAACACCTCGGTGCGCTTGGTCGGGATCGTGGTGTTGCGCTCGATGAGCTTGGTCATGACGCCACCCTTGGTCTCGATGCCGAGGCTGAGCGGCGTGACGTCGAGCAGCAGCACGTCCTTGACGTCGCCGCGGAGCACACCGGCCTGGACGGCGGCGCCGATGGCGACCACTTCGTCGGGGTTGACGGTCTTGTTCGGCTCCTTGCCGGTCATCGACTGGACGAGCTCGGTGACCGCGGGCATGCGGGTGGAGCCACCGACGAGGATCACGTGGTGCAGGTCGCCCTTGTTGACGCCGGCGTCCTTGAGCGCCTGCTCGAACGGGATCCGGCAGCGCTCGATCAGGTCGGAGGTCATCTCCTGGAACTTGGCGCGGCTGAGCTACTCGTCGAGGTGCAGCGGGCCGTCGGCGTTCGCGGTGATGAACGGCAGGTTGATCTGCGTCGACTGCATCTGGCTGAGCTCGATCTTGGCCTTCTCGGCCGCTTCCTTGAGGCGCTGCATGCGCCATCCGGTCGGCCGACAGGTCGACGCCCTGGGCCGCTCTTGAACTGCTGGACGAGCCAGTCGATGATGCGCTGGTCCCAGTCGTCGCCGCCGAGGCTGGTGTCGCCGTGGGTCGACTTGACCTCGAACACGCCGTCGCCGATCTCGAGCACCGACACGTCGAACGTGCCGCCGCCGAGGTCGAACACGAGCATCGTCTCGTCCTCGGAGCCCTTGTCGAGGCCGTAGGCCAGCGCCGCGGCGGTGGGCTCGTTGATGATGCGCAGCACCTCGAGGCCGGCGATCGTGCCGGCTTCCTTGGTGGCGGTGCGCTGTGCGTCGTCGAAGTAGGCCGGCACGGTGATGACGGCCTGGGTGACGGTGTCGCCGAGGTACGCCTCGGCGTCGCGCTTGAGCTTCATGCAGCGTGCGCGCGCGAGATCTCCTGCGGCGTGTAGGTCTTGCCGTCGATGTCGTCGGACTTCCAGTTCTCGCCCATGTGGCGCTTGATCGACCGGAACGTGCGATCGGGGTTGGTGATCGCCTGACGCTTGGCGACCTCGCCGACGAGCACCTCGCCGGACTTCGAGAACGCGACGACCGACGGCGTGGTGCGCGCGCCTTCGGAGTTGGGGATGACGACGGGTTCACCGGCTTCGAGCACGGACGACGACGGAGTTGGTGGTACCGAGGTCGATACCGACTGCCTTGGGCATTGAAACGCTCCTCTTTCAGGATGGAATCGGGGGAGATCTTGCGTGAAGTGCACTCAAGCGTACTCCCGATCGGCATCGCATCCAACACACCTGTGAGAAAACCTGAGTCACTATGACTCAGGTTTTCAAGCTGTGCCGGCGGGGGTGACCACCGGAGTGCCGATGCGGGTGCTGACCGGGTTCGGTCGCGCTGGGTCCGTGGCCCGGCCCCTCGAACGACGCCGTCAGATCAGGTGTTCGGGCCCGAACGAGTCGGGGAGCAGTTCGGCCATCGTGTACGACGCACCGATCCCGTCGGGCCCCGCGGTGTGCACCACGGTGTCGGCATCGGAGAACTCCCGGATCTTCTGGCGACAGCCTCCACACGGTGTGGCGAGGATCTCGCCGTCGCACACCACCACGAGTGCATCGATGAGCCGTTGGCCGCCTGCCACCATGGCCGAGATCGCTCCGCCTTCGGCGCACGCGCCCTCGGGATATGCGGCGTTCTCGACGTTGCAGCCGACGAACACCTCGCCCCCTCGGGTCCGGATCGCGGCGCCGACGTGGAAGCCGGAGTACGGCACGTGGGCGTTGGCTTGCACCTCGCGCGCGGCCGCCAGCAGTTCGGGCTCGATCTCGGGCATCCCCCGATCGTAGGACCCGGGGGTGGAACAATGCTGACGTGCAGCCGTACTTTCGCGATGCGGTCCGAGGCGACCTCGCGGCGATCGCCGCGATCTGCCGACCGACCCCGTCGTCCGACGACACACCGACCGGTGTGTCGTCGATGGCGCTCGCCGGGTACCGGGACGCTCTCGGTGAGATCGACCGAACGCCCGGCAGCTACGTGCTCGTCGCCGAGTACGACAGCCAGATCGTCGCGTTCACACAACTGCTCGCCTACCGCCAGTTGCACGAGCGCGGCGCCCGCGTGGCGCAGCTGACGGCGCTGCACGTGGCCGAGCCGTATCGCGCCAGCGGCATCGGCAACCTGCTGCTCGATCATGCGGCATGGAGAGCGATGGAGCTCGGCTGCCGTCGGCTGCACGTGATGTCGAGCACCACCGCCTCCGACGAGCACCTGTTCTGGGAGCGCAGCGGCTTCATCCAGCTCGAGCGCGGCTACGTCCGCGCGCTCGGCTGACGACGTCGCCCGGCCCGATGGGCCCCTGTCAGGTCGTGGTCGTGTCTCCGGAGCCGTCGGGGCCCTCGGCTCGGGCCTCGGGAGCGTCACCGGACGCCTGCGTTCCCCCTGCGTACTTCTTCGCGGCCTCGTCGACCTTCTTCAGCTTGTCGGCGTGCTTGCCGCCGGTCTTCTGGTCGATCACGTCGGTCGCCTTGTTCACGCCGGACGCGATCTTCTCCTTGTTCTTCTCGGCGAGCGCCTTCGCCTTGGCGATGTTCTTCGAGCTCAGCAGGCCCATCGGGATCTCCTCGTGATCGTTGTGTCGACGGCCGCATCATACGGGCGGGCGCGTCACGGCCGCGGAGACCGGGGGTTCGTAGACTGCTGCGCATATGACGCTCGAGCTCACCAAACACCCCTCGTTCGCCGGCCGACCGGGCCCGCTGCTGCTCGTGATCGCCGACGGTGTGGGCGTGGCACCACCGGGGCCCAGCAACGCCGTCGACGTGGCCGACACACCGCGGCTCGACGAGTTGGCGGCCGGCGAGCTGTACACCGAGATCGCGGCCCACGGCCCCGCGGTCGGGTTGCCGTCCGACGACGACATGGGCAACAGCGAGGTCGGGCACAACGCTCTCGGCGCGGGTCGGGTGTTCGCACAGGGTGCCAAGCTCGTCAACCGTGCGATCGAGTCGGGCGCGATCTTCGAGACCGAGGTCTGGAAGCACGTCATCGATCACGGCCACGACCGGCACGCTGCACCTGCTCGGCCTCCACTCCGACGGCAACGTGCACTCCCACGTCGAGCACCTGTACGCGCTCATGCGTCGCGCGGCCGACGACGGCGTCGCGAGCGTCGCCGTCCACATCCTCCACGACGGGCGCGACGTCGACGCCCGGTCGGCGCTGCGCTACATCGAACGCACCGAGGCCGTGTTGGCCGAGATCAACGCGGGCGGCGACGACCGCCGGTACCGAATCGCCTCCGGCGGTGGGCGGATGACGATCACGATGGACCGCTACGGAGCCGACTGGCCGATGGTCGAGCGCGGGTACCGCTGTCATGCCTTCGGTGAGGGTCGCCCGTTCGCATCGGCGGCCGACGCGGTGGAGACGATGTACGCCGAGGCCGACGAGGCCGGCAAGGCCACCGGCGACCAGTACCTCGCCGAGTTCGTGGTGGTCGACGACGACGGCGACCCGGTCGGCCCCATCGTCGACGGCGACGCGGTCGTGATGTTCAACTTCCGTGGCGACCGTGCGATCGAGATCTCCCAGACCTTCGACGACGACGACTTCGACCACTTCGACCGCGACGGCGCCGAACGCCCGCGACCCGACGTGTTCTTCGCAGGGATGCTCGAGTACGACGGCGATCTCCACGTGCCGACGAACTACCTCGTCGACCCGCCCGAGATCGACCGCACGATCAGCCACTACCTGTGCGCCGAGGGTGTGCGCAGCTTCGCGGTGAGCGAGACGCAGAAGTACGGCCACGTCACCTACTTCTGGAACGGCAACCGCTCGGGCTACATCGATCGCGAACTCGAGCACTATGTCGAGATCCCGAGCGACAACGTGGAGTTCGACCAGACCCCGGCGATGAAGGTCCGCGAGATCACCGCCGAGGTCATCGACCTGCTGCGCTCGGGCGACTACCGGTTCGGCCGGCTCAACTTCCCGAGCGGCGACATGGTCGGGCACACGGGCAACCTCGACGCCACGGTCGAGGCGATGGCGGTGATCGACGAGTGCGTCGCCGAACTCGCCGGCGTGATCGACGAGCTCGACGGGGTGATGGTGTTCACCGCCGACCACGGCAACGCCGACATCATGTACACCGAGAAGAACGGTGAACGTTCACCGAAGACGTCGCACACGCTGAGCCCGGTGCCGTTCGCGATCTACGACCCCGACTACGACGGCGAGTACCACATGGCGCCTCCGGCCGATGCCGGCCTCGCGAACGTCGCGGCGACGCTGCTCGACCTGCTCGGGTACGAGGCGCCCGACGACTACCGACCCAGCCTGATCGAGTTCTGATCGGCGTTCGAACGCGTCGGCGCCGCACCCACGTGAAGATCAGGGTGCGGCGCCAGACTCATCACCGAGTGGCCGGGCAGCTGACGCGGTCAGCGGCGTCGGTCACCAGTGGCGGTGCTGCTTCACGTGGGAACTCGTAGATGACGTTGGCGCGGTCGGCGTTGACGTAAATGTCGTTCCCGACGACGTTCACGTCGTTGAACCAACCGAACGCACTGAGCGGGGTCGGGTCCTGCAGGCCGAGATCGGTGGCGATCGTCTTGCGCTTCCCGTTCCTCAGGTTCACGCGGGTCAGCGTCTGCGTGCCACCCTCGACCACGTACATCTGGTTGCCCTTGATGTCGATGCCCTCCGGCCCTGCGAGTCCGTCGACGACCACGACCGGCGGATCGAGCACCTCGACCACGCTTGATGATCTGCAGCACGGTGCCGTCGTCGTGGTCGGCGACGTAGACGTTGCCGCCCTTGCGCTGCGAGGCCCGTGGCGCCGGGCACGTTCGCGACGACGTCGATCGGGGCGAGGTCCTCCGACAGCCGCACGATCTCCCCGTTGCCCTGCGTCACGACGAGGTCGCCGCGGAACGGCTGCGCATCGGTCGGCGGGAAGAGGAGACCCTCGGCCACGGGTTCGTTGGTCTTCGGGTTCCACAGCATGATCTCGACCGGTGAGCGCCGACATCAGCACGAGGTTCTTCCGCCACGCAACGATGCTGGTCGTCGACGGGTACGCCGACACGCCGAACGCGGCCCGGAAGTGGTCCTTGAGCTCGTGCGAACGCCGGTCGAAGCTGACGAGCCCGCTGAACGCCGACGTGTACAACGTGTTGCCGATCACGGCGACACCCAGAGGTCAGCTGGAACAGACCGGGCACGACCGTCGCGGAGCTTGCCACCGGGCAGCACCTCCACGATCGTTGCAGTCGCTCGCAGCTCGAGATGAAGATGCGGTCGTCGGCACTGATCGCGATGTTGTCGGCCCAGCCGATCGGGATGTCGGCGATCACCGTGCGGTTGTTCTCGGTGTCGGGGTTGTCGATGTCGATCTCACGACCTCGCCGACGCCCTGGGCAAGCGAGTAGAGCTCACCGTCGAGTCGAAGGCCGTGCCGATCGGGACCGTCCATCCGTGTCACGGGAACAGGGACCTGATCGGCGCCGTGCTCGGGGTCGAGGCGCCAGGATCTCGTTGGTGAACGGCTGCGGCGCGTACAGGTAGCCGTCGTTCCACGACATCCCGTTGGACGCACACCCCTCGATGCCGTCGCGGAGCACGTTGATGATGCCAGCGCCCATGAAATCGCCATCGAGGTCGGGATCGAGCTCGACGAATGAGTTGTTCGCCGGTGGCCCGCCGTAACAGCCGGCGGCCCACAGCCGGGAGCCGTCATCGTTCAACGTCAGCGGATTCGCGCTGTTCAACCCACCAGGAATCGGAAAGACCAGCGGATACGCAGGCTGACCGAACGGCTTCTTGAACACGGTGCCCAGACCGATGTCGGTCCAATAGATCGTGTAGTCGTCGCCCACGACCACGTCGTCGGGGAACAGCACGCCGTCGGCAGCCGTCAGCCGGCTCAGGATCTCGCCACTGTCGGGGTCGATCTGGGTGATCGTGGCACCGAGCACGTTGGCGATCCAGAGTGTGCCGTCGGGCGCGAACGAGATGCCGTTGGTCGAGCCGGCCATCACACCGCCGTCCGCGAAAATGGGGCCGGCGACGTCGGGCGGGTGGTCACCCGGTCCGTCGTGCGCCTGTGCCGAGTGTGAGACGCCTGCGCCGAGGAGTGCCCCCACCGCCAGCATGCTCGTGATCATCTTCCGTCTCATGATTGGTCCCCTGTTCTTCGTGGTCGATCGTGGCCGATCCACCCCCATAGGGCTCCGGAATCGGAGCCCCTCCGACGAAGGTTCGAGCGGACGTCGCGTCCGCACCGGTCCCGTCGACGATCTGTGATCAGGCGTTCCCCGAGCGCCAACCTCATTTCACGCACAGGTGTTCGCCACCCCGCAAGCGACATCGGTCACGTGGCCACCACCGGTTGTGATACGACCACGACGCGCCGTCGAGTCGGCCGCCGAACCGCCGGTCGCTCCCCTCGTCCTCCACGACTCCCCACACCTTCTCCGGCGCTCGACGACCCCGAAGTGTTGCACCGCCGATGTCCGGTGACCGAGATTTCTTCCGTGCCACCCGGCGGTGATGACTACTGTCGGACCCATGGCCACGAAAGCCGCCCTGCTCGAACACCTGCGAACGGTCCCGATGTTTCGCGGGATGCAGCAAACGAGAACTGCAGGCCATTCAGAAGGCCGGAGACCAGATCACGATGACCGCCGGCACCCTGATCGTCGACCAGGGCCAGATGGGCCGCGAGGCATTCATCCTGCTCGACGGCGAGGTCACCGTCCGGCGCGGTGGCCGCAAGGTCGTGAGCCTCGGGCCCGGTGCCGTGGTGGGTGAGCTCTCCCTGCTCGACCACGGACCACGGACTGCGAGCGTGATCTGTGACACCGACTGCACGCTGTTCGTGCTCGACCAACGCCACTTCGAGAAGGTCCTCGAGCAGCACCCGCAGATCGCGATGAAGCTGCTCGGCACGCTCGCCGGCCACATCCGGAACCTCGACCGCCGCTCCTTCGGCTGAACGCCGCGGGCTCGAACGCGAACGCAGGGTCGAACGCCCGCGAGGTGACCTGACGGCGGCATCACCGCAGCGCTGCCACCTCGAGTGCAATTCGGTGGGTGGCCCGTCCCGCCGGGTGTGGATGGTGGGTTCTTCGCTGGTGTCGGTCTGACGATGAGGTCGTGGTAGCGAACTGGATCGTGACCGACGGCGAGCTCGAGCACGCGGTAGAAGACGATCCCGCGGCTGCGCGAGGGGCGGCGGTTGAAGCGGAACACGAACTCGTTGAGGTAGCTCTGCAGATGAGCCTCGTCGACGGAGCCTTGATGGGTGCCGAGCAGCCAGCGCTTGGCCAGCGAGGCGACCCGGTGCACGCCGGGCAGTAGTTCGGCTGGGTCGTCGCCACGTGCTCGTGCGGCTCGCTGACTGCGCCGGTCGTGGACGTAGCCGAGCTTGTCGATCTCGCGGTATCCCTGCCAGCCGTCGGTGATCACCTGCGTGCCGGGTTCGACGTGATCGGCGATCATGCGGTGCAGTGACGGGCCCGAAGCGTCGGGCACGATTGTCATCCGGCACCGTCCGTAGCCCTTCGGTTGGCGGACTTCAACAGCGATGACTACCAGGGACTTCTTGCCCTTCGCCCGCCCACCGCGAAGGCCGGGTTCCTCGCCGCCGATGAACGTTTCGTCGACCTCGACGATACCCGAGAGGCGTTCGCGGCCGGGACGGATCAGCACCGAGCGCAACCGGTGCAGCATCGCCCATGCCGTCTGATACGAGCCGATCTCCAGCGAGCGTTGCAGGCTCAGGGCCGACACGCCGTCTTTCTGGGTGGCGAACATCCAGCACGCCATGAACCACACCGTGAGCGGCGTACGCGTCCGGTCGAAGATCGTCCCAGCAGTCACCGAGGTACGACGACCGCACGCGGCGCACTCGAATCGGCCATCACCGAGGCGCCACCCACCGACGGCGCCACAGCGGGGGCACACGAAACCGTCGGGCCATCGCAGCCACTCGAGGTAGTCCAAACAGTCCACATCGGTCCGGAACCACGACATGAACTCGCCCAGCGAGGACGGGTAGTGATGGCCGGCAACCGCGGAAGGCACACACCGAACCTATGACACCGCCGCTCCGCTCAAGAGGGCCATATTCTCCATGCGGGGAGTCCGGTCGGTCTCGAACATGGACGCGACAGCCGCCACACAGGAGGAGCAGACATGTTCAGACCACTGAGAACGACGTTCGCCGGACTCGTGGGCCTCGCGTTGATCGCCGGCCCGTCGACGTCGGCATCGGCATCGGGCGACCCGAAACGACCATCCACCGGAGAAGATCTGTGTGATCCTCCCACCGAGCGGTGAATTCACGTACGACTTCGGCAAGGACGTCGAGTTGAAGCGGGCGCTGCGCAAGGCTCGGCGGTGGTACGGGGTCCACACCGACACCGCTCAGCCCGTCACGACCGACGACATCCCGGTGCTGCTCGACACGTTCGTGCAAGACGGTGACTGCGACATGCTCGCCGGCGATTTCCTCATGGGCGCCGCGATGGAGCCGATCCTGGCCGACCATCCCGATCAACGGTTCGTGGTCATCGACTCCCTGTTCCAGGGAGATCCGCAGGACGGACACAGCGTCGTGTATTCGGCTGACGAGCCCTCGTTCCAAGCCGGCTACGCCGCAGCCGCGCTCACCGGCACCGGGAAGGTGGGCGTCTACGGCGGCCTGCCGATCCCTGCGGGCACCCTCTTCATGGACGGCTTCGCCCTCGGGGTCCGGTACTACAACGAGCGGATGGGTGCTGCGGTCGAAGTGATCGGCTGGGACATCGAGACGCAGTCCGCTCCCTTCACCTTCACGTTCGACGACATCGAAGCCGGTCGGCAGGTGAACGAGCACCTGTTCGACGAAGGCGCCGACGTCGTGTTGCCCGTCGCCGGGCTGCTGCAGATCGGCTCGCTCTGGGCCGCCGAGGACCGCACGGCCGCCGGGCAGGATGTCAAGGTGATCGGGGTCGACAGCGATCTGTTCAAGGCGGCGGGCGGCGATCCGAGCCGGGTGATCCTGACGAGTGTCGTGAAGCGGTTCGACGTCGAACTCCTCCACCAGATCGAAGCCCTGGTCGAGCATCGCTGGGAACCCGGTGTGACGGTCGAGGACTTGGGCACGGACGGCGTCGAACTGGCACCGTGGCACCGGTCGAGGCAGGACGTTCCGCGCTGGCTGCGCAAGGACCTCAGGCAGATCGAGCGGGCCATCGAGCGAGGCGACATCATGACGGAGGTCTGACAACCGCGGCTGACCTCTGAACATCGTGTCCCCGTCCGCTGCGAGGCGGACGCCGCGTGCGGGGACCGCCACCGGATCCGCAGGCCGGCTGATCACGCCGGTTCGAACACGACCGCGAGGCCGTCTCGGGCCGCGCTCGCCACCATCGCGAGATCCCACGTCGACGCGATGCCGGCTGTTCGCTTCGCCCACGCCGAACCCCGTTGATCGACGATCGAGGCCCGGATCTCGTCGAGTGCCGCCGCGTCGAGGGGCAGCGACGGGAATGTCATCGTCGCGCCCTCGACGGCGGCCGCCAGCCGATAGGCGCGCTCGAGTTGGCCCAGGTCGGCGATCACCAACGCCGACAGTTGGACGACGTTCCAGAACTGTGCCCAGTGGCCCGCCCGCGGGAGCAACTCGAGCAACTCCGACAGCAAGGGCGCGGCGGCCATCGGCCCGGTCGTGCGCCGCCGGATCGAGGCCAGTCCGGTCTGCGTCAACGACACGATCCAGCGGTTGTCGACGTCGCGCGCCTGCTGCAGGGCGTCGTCGAGCAGGTGCTCGGCACGCTCCGGATCGTCGTGCTCGATCGACTGGCCCAGGACCCACAACGCGTACGCGATACTGCTCGGGTTGCGCGACGACCTGGCGATCTTGAGGCAGCGCACGGCGCGCCGCTCGGCGACGTCGTGCTGGCCGAGCCACGTCGCCATCATGGCGTTCTGTGCGTCGACGTTCACCCGGTAGAACGGCTCGTCCCGCTCGCGTTGATACCGGGCGGCCTCCTCGAACACGTCGGCGGGAGGAGCGTTCGCACCGGCGAAGACGGTCGCGTTGATGAGGGCGAGGCGAGCGGGCAGGCTGAACTCCCCGCCCGCCTCACGCTCGAGACGCAGCGCATCGTTGGCCCGCTCGAACGTGTCGTCGAACTCGTCGCGGAACCAGTGGCCGAGGGCGACGACGCCGTGGACCGGCGACAGCCGTGGGTCGTCCGGCTGCGCGGCCGACGCCAGGAGTCGGCGTCCCCACTCGAAGTACTCGGTGTTGTACCGGAAGAAGGCCCACTCCCAGAGATCGGTCGACAAGCGGGCTGCGGTCTCGACGTCTCCCGCGATGAGCGCCTCGTCGAACACGTACCGCAGGGTGTCGAAGCCACGCTCGAGTGCCAGCAGCCATCGCAACTCCTCGGCACCGCGCAGACCGGCGGCGACCTGTTCCGACAGACCGAGGGCATAGTCGCGGAGTCGTTCCGACGAACGGTGCAGTGTCGTCGGGTCCACCTCCGACGCGGCGAACGTCCTGACGGGATCGAGCACCCGGAACACCGCACGGCGGCCCGCCGATTCGGGTTGGACGAGCGAGGCATCGACGAGTTCCCGCAGGGTGCGGGTGAGCGACGCCTCGTCCGCCTCGGGGGCGCAGACGGCACCGAACATCGCACGATCGAACGACCCGGGAAACACCGAGGCCGCGAGCAACCGCTCGCGATCGGTGGTGGCCAGCGAGTTGGCCCCGACCGAGATCGCGTGTTCGACCGACCGAACGAGTTCACTGCTCCCGGCCATCGACGACCATCCGTCCGATGCGAGCGCGCCCACCATCTCGTCGATGGTCGCCGCAGCAGCACCCGCAGCCATGATCTCGATCGCGAAGGGCATCCGGTCGAGCCGCTCACAGACGTCGACGACGGCGGCCGGGTCGAGATCGTCGACGCCGACCGCGTGCGCGCGATCGGTGAACAACTCGACGGCATCGTCGATGTCGAGCGGGGCCAACCGCCGCACGACCTCGCCCGGTAGGCCCAGCAGCCGCTGACTCGTGCAGAGCACCGTCACCGACGGGGCGCCGGCGATGACGGCGTCGACGAACTCGGCGACGCCGTCCAGGCATTCGTCGCACCGGTCGAGGACGAGCAGCACGTGCTGTCCCGACAGCCACTCGACGAGTGACTCGACGGGCGACCGACCGGGACGCTGCGCGATCGAATGCGCCGTCATCACCGACACGCCGATCGCGTCGGGCTCGACGCCGCTGAGGTCCGACCAGAGGATCGTCGGGCCGTCGCTGCGCCGGTCGAGCCGGGCCGCGACCTCGAGCGCCACCCGCGTCTTTCCGATGCCCGATGCGCCGGTGATCGTCGTGCAGCGTGCGGCGCCGGTGTCGGTGTCGGCGACGATCGATTGCACGACGTCGCCCCGTCCGACGAATGACGTACGCGGCTCGGGACGTGCCGATCGCGTCGGCGTCGCGAATCGTGGCGACGGGAACACCTGCGTGAGGTCGGGCGCGACCACCTGGTAGACCGTGGCGGGCTCGGCGATGTCGCGGAGTCGCTGCGACCCGAGCGCCCGAACGTCGACGCCGAGCTCACCGACGGCCTCGATGCCGTCGAGCGCCGACTGCGACAGGAGGATCTGTCCGCCGTGCCCGATGTCGGTGAGGCGGGCGCCGTAGTTCAGGGCCCAACCGTAGGGACCCTCCGGTCGCATCACGACGCCACCGGTGTGCACACCCATGCGAACGCGGATCGGATCGACGTCGGTCCACGTCGCTTCGGACAAGGCGCGCTGGGCATCGATCGCCCCGCGCACCGCCGCACATGCGTCGTCGAACCTGGCGACCATGCCGTCGCCGGCGCGGTGGAAGATGTGACCTCCCCGAGCCTCGACGGCCCGCTCGACGAGCCGGTCGTGCTGTTCGATCACTGCGGGGGCGCGATCGGGTTCACGGTCCCAGAGTCGTGTACTCCCCTCGATGTCGGTGAAGAGGAACGTCATGGTGGTCCGCTCCCCCGAACGCGTGATCACCCAGGTCAAGGTACACGCGACGACCGGTGCGGTGGAGCAGCGCGGGCGACGCGGCCGGCCGGCGGACATGAATCGATGCGGTACCGGCGAGTAGCGTGAGACGCGTCATGAGCACGCAGGACGACACCTCCGCCGCGGCCGCGTCCGGCCCCGGCCGTTTCAAGCCACACCAACTCGCGATCGTTCTCGGAATCGGCATCGCCCTGTTCACGGTGATGTCGGGCATCATTCCGCTGATCACCGATTGGCACAACGACAACGCCATCCACCGTGAGGTGTTCGTCAACATCCCGGGCCCGATCAAGATCGCGTTCTACACGGTGATCCCGGTCCTGCTGGTGTGGGGTGCCTTCCAGTTCGCGAACCGCATGAAGAACTGGGAGCGCGGCGCCCCGGCGAAGCGCCGAACCACCCCCAAGAACGCGAAGAAGCGGGCG
This sequence comes from uncultured Acidimicrobiaceae bacterium, assembly GCA_963827775.1. Lineage (GTDB taxonomy): Bacteria > Actinomycetota > Acidimicrobiia > Acidimicrobiales > Ilumatobacteraceae > Ilumatobacter. The sequence continues at coordinate 82,553 of CAWHCI010000020.1, forward strand.
GAGGACTACCGCGCCGGCGTGTACATGCAGACCCTCCTGCGCGACTCGGCCGCCGGGCTGATGCACTCGATGATCTACTTCGGCTTCCTCGTGCTGATGGGGGTCACCACCATCTTGGAGATCGACCACCAGCTCCCGGAGGAGCTGAAATTCCTGCACGGCCGCACGTACCAGGCGTATGCATTCGTCGGCGACGCCGCCGGCCTCGTCTTCACCGTCGGCGTGATCTGGGCGATCGTGCGTCGCTACATCCAGCGGCCGTACCGGATCCGCATCAAGTCGAAGGCCGACCACGCGCTCGCACTCGGCAGCCTGCTCGGCATCGGCATCACCGGGTTCGCCGCCGAGATGTACCGGATCGCCGTCGGCACCGCCAGTGGTGAGGACATGAGCTGGGAGCGCTACAGCTTCATCGGCTACCCGCTCAGCCAACTCGTCGACGGCGTCGATCTCGACCGTCTCGAACTGATCCACCAGATCTCGTGGGGCCTGCACGTCGGCTTCTTCGTGCTGTTCCTCGCGATCTTGCCGATGACGATGCTGCGGCACATGTTCACGTCGCCGCTCAACATGTACCTGCGCGACAAGGACCGCCCGAAGGGCGCGATGAAGCCGATGCCGAACCTGATGGAGACCGAGCTCGAGTCGTTCGGCGCGTCGGTCGTGGAGGACTTCACCTGGAAGCAGCTGCTCGACACCGACGCCTGCACGATGTGCGGCCGGTGCACGAGCGTGTGCCCCGCGCACGCGACCGGCAAGCCACTCGATCCGCGCGAGATCGTGCTGAAGACCGGCGAAGTCATGGCGGCGACCGGCAACCCGCAGGTCAGTCCGCCGCTCGCCACCGACGCGGAGATCACGATCGGCGCCAACAGCCTGTTCGAGCGGATCACGCCCGAGGAGATCTGGGCGTGCACGAGCTGCAAGGCGTGCGACGAGATCTGCCCCGTCAACATCGAGATCCTCGACAAGATCCTCGACATGCGGCGCTATCTGTCGCTGATGGAGTCGAACTTCCCGAACGAGCTCGGCAACGCCTACCGCGCCATGGAGAACCAGGGCAATCCGTGGGGCATGAACCAGGGCGAACGCGGCGACTGGGCCGACGACCTCGATCTCGAGAACGGTCAGACGGTCAGCGTCGTCGATCCGGGCGAGCCGTTCGAGGCCGAGTACCTGTACTGGGTCGGCTGTGCCGGCTCGTTCGACGACAAGAACAAGAAGGTCACCCAGGCGATGGCGAAGTTGCTGTCACGCGGCCGGGATCGACGTCGCGGTCCTCGGGCCCTCCGAGATGTGCACGGGTGACTCGGCGCGTCGTTCGGGCAACGAGTACCTGTTCCAGATGCTCGCGATGCCGAACATCGAGATGCTCGACGGCATGGGCGTCAAGAAGATCATCACGCAGTGCCCACACTGCTTCAACACGTTGATGAACGAGTACCCGCAGCTCGGGGGCAACTACGAGGTCGTGCACCACACGCAGCTGCTCGAGTCGCTGATCGAAGAAGGCCGGCTCGACGTGTCACAGGCCACGCTCGAGGAACGCATCACCTACCACGACTCGTGCTACCTCGGCCGCCACAACGACGTCTACGTCGCTCCCCGCAAGGTGGTCGGGTCGATCAAGGGCATCGAGATCGTCGAGATGCAGCGCAACGGCACGACGGGCATGTGCTGCGGCGCCGGTGGCGCCCGGATGTGGATGGAGGAGGACATCGGCGTCAAGGTCAACGACGAGCGCGCCCTCGAAGCCCTGTCGACCGGCGCGAGCCGCGTCGCAACCGCCTGCCCGTTCTGCTACATCATGCTCGACGACGGCGTGAAGGCTGCCGGGGTCGAAGAGGACGACGTGAAGGTCGCGGACCTGGCCATCCACCTGCTCGACGCGATCGAGAACGGCGAGGCGCAGATGGCCCTGCCCGACGCCCACCTGAACGGTCCACTCGAGACGCCGCTGCGGGTGCCCGGCTTCTCCGGCGGTGCCGGCACCGCGACGCTCGAACCGACGACCGAATCCGAGGTCGTCACCGAGACGCACGAGATCTCCGGCGACGACAGCGATGACCTGAAGCTGCTGGTCGGCATCGGTCCGGCGATCGAGGAGATCCTCAACAACGGTGGCATCCGGACGTTCCGGCAGGTGGCCAACGCGTCCGTCGAGACGCTGCAGGACCTCCTTCCCGACCTCCACGACGGCCGGGTCGAGCGCGAGGACTGGGTCGGCCAGGCCCGGGAGATGGTCGAGGCGATCCGGCGGGGCGAGGACCCTGCATCGGTCGCACGCGACGACCAGGCGACCTGACACTCAAGCTCTGTCGCCGTCGGGCCGATAACGGGGTCGTGCTTCGACCACCGTCTGCTGCTGCACTCGAACGGCTCGCTCACGCGGCTGGAGCGACCGATCGTGAACTCGACCGGGCGCTCTGCGACGTCGGCGTGCTCCCGCCGCTCGACCTCAGCCAGATCCGGCGCGTCCTGCGACGGCGGGGCACACGACTGGCGATCAGCAGCAACGACGACGGCCACACGATCGTCCAGGTCGTCTGGAACGCGCAGCTCGCCGCGTTGGTGCACCACGACGGTCGGGTCCAGATGCTCGGCATCGCCGCAGCCTGAGCTCGACGGGCACCCGAGCGGCCGGCCCGCTCGCGCGGGCCGGCCGTCGCCTGGTCGGACTCTCGGCGGACAGGGGTCACCCACCGCCCACGGGAGGCGTCAGCGCAAACCGCTGCCGGCAGCGTCGGTGACCGCCTTCAGCACGTTCTCGAGGTTGAACGACGCAGGGTCCTGGCGCGGCGGGAACTCACCGAACGACTGGAGCTGCTCGGCGGCCAAGGCCGTCACCGGATAGAGCACGAACAGGTGCTCGAGGACCCAGTCCCAATAGGAGTTCGAGTGTTCGTCGGCCCGTTCGAACGGGTCGCGGCGGAGGTTGAAGATCTTCGGGATCCGCAACGGGACGAACGGTTCCGCCCACACCTGGAAGGTCTTGGCTCGTTGCTCGTGGAAGACGACCTTCCAGTCACCCAGCCGGATCGCGACGATCAACCCGTCGTCGTTGGTGTAGAAGAACCAGTCCCGAGGCGACTCGTCGCTGTCGCCCTTGAGATAGTCGGTCGCGTCGAAGCCGTCGATGTGCACGTGGAAGTGCTTGTCGCCGGCCTGGTGCCCCTCCCTGAGCTTCTCGACGATGCCGGGCTCGCCGGCCGCGGTGAGCAGCATCGGAAGCCACTCCTGGTGGGTCATGATTTCGTTGCGAACCTCGCCGGCGGGATACTCACCGGGCCAGCGCACGAAACACGGCACCCGGTAGGCGCCCTCCCAGTTCGAGTTCTTCTCGCTGCGCCACGGGGCGATGGCGCCGTCGGGCCAGCAGTTGTAGTGCGGGCCGTTGTCGGTCGAGTACATGACGATCGTGTCGTCGGCGATGCCGAGCTCGTCGAGCAGGTCGAGGAGCTGGCCGACGTGACCGTCGTGCTCGACCATCGCGTCGTTGTACTCGCCCTGGCCGCTCAGGCCCTGCGACTCCTCCTTGAGCCGGGTCCACACATGCATGCGCGTGGCGTTCCACCAGACGAAGAACGGCTCGTCGGCCTCGTGGGCCTCGCGGATGAACCCCTCCGTCCGATCCGTGACCTCGTCGTCGATCGTCTCCATCCGCTTCTTGGTCAACGGCCCGGTGTCTTCGATGCGACCATCGGCGTACGAGTGGATCACACCGCGCGGTCCGAACTGTTCCCGGAACGCCGGGTCCTTCGGGTAGTCGGGGTGCTCGGGCTCGTCCTCCGCGTTGAGGTGGTAGAGGTTGCCGAAGAACTCGTCGAAGCCGTGGTTGCTCGGCAGCGACTCGTCGGTGTCGCCGAGATGGTTCTTGCCGAACTGCCCGGTCCGGTAGCCGAGCGGCTTCAGCAACTCGGCGATCGTCGGGTCGCGGGGGTCGCAACCCGACGTCGGCGCCGGGCATACCCACCTTGGTGAGCCCGGTGCGCACCGGGTTCTGACCGGTGATGAACGCCGCACGACCCGCCGTGCAGCTCTGCTGGGCGTAGTAGTCGGTGAACTCGAGGCCCTCCTGCGCCCCTCGATCGATGTTCGGGGTCCGGTACCCCATCGCACCACGATTGTTGTGGCTGAGGTTGTACCAACCGATGTCATCGCCCTACAGAATGAGGATGTTCGGCTTCTTCGCCATGTGCGGCAACTCCTTCGCTCGTCGTCCCCACATGTTCGACGTTTCGAACAGCGAACGAATCACCCTGCGCGGGTGAAGCGCTGCTCCGGTCGGCGGTCAGCCAGCGGCCGTCGCAGCTTCCGCGTAACGGACGCGGACCGCGGATGCGTCGCGACGGGGTCGAGCGTCGCGCCGGCGCCGAGTTCCCAGCGCTCGGCGCACGACACGAACGACCAGTCGGTCGCGACGACGGCTGCCTGGAGGGCTGCACCGGTCGCCACGGTCTCGTCGGTGTCGGGAACGGTGACCTGCTGGCCGAGCAGATCGGCGGCACGCTGGCGGTACGCGGCCGATCGGCTGCCGCCACCGAGGAGGAACACGCGGCCGTCGACGGTCGCACCGACCGCGCGAAGCGCGTCGACCCCGCCGATCAACCCGCACAGCACGCCGTCGTGGGCGGCGAGTGCGAGCTGCTCGCGGGTGGTCGTGTTGGACAGGCCGGAGAAGATGCCGGTCGCGTCGGGCAGGTTCGGGGTGCGCTCACCGTCGAAGTAGGGCACGAGCGTCACCGTGCCCGGGTCGTCGGCTGCGGCCAGGGCGAGCTCGGCCAGTCCCGGCGCGTCGGTGCCGAGCCAGGCGGCGACCGTGTCGGTGACCTTCGTCGCGTTCAGCGTGCAGACGAGCGGGAGGAAGCTGCCCGACGCGCTCGGCGAACCCGGCGACCGCCCCGGAGGGGTCGTGGGTGGCGCTGTCGGACACCGCGAACACCGTGCCCGACGTGCCGAGCGAGATCGCGACGTCACCGGCGCGGAGCCCGAGGCCGAGTGCGGCGCCCATGTTGTCGCCGCTGCCGGCGCCCACGACGACCCCGTCATGAAGGCCGAGCGCCTCCGCGGCGTCGGGGGTCAGCACGCCCGCACGGTCGGTCGGCCCGAGCACGCGTGGCACCCGGTCGCTCCACTCGGATCCGTCACCGCCGGTCGCCGCCGCGAGCAGGTCGTCTCGCACGGCGCCCGACGACGGGTCGTACCACCCGCTGCCCGACGCGTCGCCCCGATCGGTCACGTGCTCCCCCGTCAGCCGCCACGTGAGGTAGTCGTGCGGCAGCATCACCTTGGCCGTGCGCTGCAGCGCCTCGGGTTCCCGGTCGGCGACCCAGGCCAGCTTGGTGATGGTGAAGGCCGGCACCGGCACGCTGCCGACGTCGCGGGCCCACCGGTCGGCTCCCAGCTCGGCGACCAGCCGGTCGGACTGCGGCGCCGATGTCGTGTCGTTCCAGAGCTTCGCCGGTCGCACCGGGTCGCCGGCGGCGTCGAGCAGCACGAGACCGTGCTGCTGGCCGGCGACCGCCATCGCGACGACGTCGTCGCGGTGATCGCCGAGCTGCGCCATCGCCTCGACCAATGCCGACCACCACGCCGTCGGATCCTGTTCCGACACCGGAGGTGTCGTCGGCGGGTGCGCCGCCGTGCCCGTCGCCACGACCTCGCCGGTGTCGAGGTCGCGCGCCTCGACCTTCGTCGACTGTGTCGACGAGTCGACGCCGACGACGAGCTGCCGGTTCGTGTTCACCGCGCCCGTTCGATGTGACGAGCGACGAGGTTCTCGAGAGCCTCCTGGCGCCCGCTGACGCCGACCGGTTCGTCGCCGGTCATCTGCGCGTCGTGGAGCTGCTGCAACGTGACGCCGCCGTCGAGGATGTCGTGCCGGTCGGCCCATCCGGCGTAGCGCTCGGCGCGACGGCGGTCGAGCTCACCGTCCTCGATGATCGACGCCGCGGCGAGCAGCGATCGCGCCATGGTGTCCATGCCGCCGATGTGACCGTGGAACAGGTCGTCGCGGGCGATCGACTGCCGGCGCAGCTTGGTGTCGAACATCAATCCGCCGGTCGTGAAGCCGCCGCCGCGGAGGATCTCCACCATGCCGAGCGTCATCTGTTCGACCGACTTCGGGAACAGGTCGAGGTCCCACCCGAGCCGGTCGTCGCCGGCGTTGGCGTCGATCGACCCGAAGATGCCCGCGCTGACCGCGGTCGCGACCTCGTGGTGGAAGTCGTGGCCCGACAGCGTGGCGTGGTTGACCTCGATGTTGACCTTGATCTCGTTCTCGAGACCGTACTTCTGCAGGAACGCGTACACGGTCGCGACGTCGTAGTCGTACTGGTGCTTGGTCGGTTCCATCGGCTTGGGCTCGATCAGCAGGGTGCCCTCGAACCCGATCGCGTGCTTGTGCTCGACGACCATGTTCATGAAGCGGCCGAGCTGGTCGAGCTCGCGTCCCATGTCGGTGTTGAGCAGCGTCTCGTAGCCCTCGCGACCGCCCCACAGCACGTAGTTGGCGCCGCCGAGCCGGTGCGTCGCCGTCGAGGCAGTGCGCGACCTGGGCGGCGGCGTACTGGAACATCGCCGGGTCGGGGTTGGTGGCGGCACCGGACATGAAGCGGGGGTGCGAGAACGCGTTGGTGGTGCCCCACAGCAGCTCGATGCCGGTGCGGTCCATGTGTTCGGCGGCGAGTTCGACCATCTCGTCGAGGTTGCGGGCCGACTCGGCGAACGTCGCGCCCGCCGGGGCCATGTCGACGTCGTGGAACGAGAAGAACGGCGCGCCGAGCTTCTCGACGAACTCGAACGCGGCGTCCATCTTCATCCGGGCCGCGTCCATCGGCTCCAGGCCGGCAGCTGCGCCACTGGCGGTCGCCGGGTTCCACGGCCGGTCGAACGTGCCGGCGCCGAAGATGTCGGAGCCGTCCCAGGCGAACGAGTGCCAGTAGCAGACGCCGAAGCGGAGGTGTTCGGCCATCGTCTTGCCGAGCACGACGCCGGTCGGCGTCGTACCAGCGGAACGCCAGCGGGTTGTCGCTGTCGGGCCCCTCGTAGCGCGATCGGTTCGGGACGGTGTCGAAGAAATCAGGCATCGGAACTCCTCGGGAGAGCTGGGTTTCTGGTCATGAGTGCAGTCGGTCATCCGAGCATGGATCGGAGCGTCGGGTTGTCGAAGACGCGCTGTGGATCGAGGGAACGGCGGAGCGCGTCGAACCGCTCGATCTTCGGGAATCGGGATCGGATCGTGACTGCGTCGAGGCTGGTGAGTTTGCCCCAGTGTGGTCGAGGGTCGCAAGGAGCGAGCTGCTGCTCGAGCTGGGCGATCACCGGTGCCACCGCCGTGGGATCCAGAGCCCAGGTGAAGTGGAGGGCCACCGTGTCGCGTCCGAATGCGCCGCTGAGCCACAGCTCGTCCGCCGCGACGGTCCGAACCTCGCCGGCGAGCAACACGGGCTCGAGCAGTTCGCCCATCTCGCGGAATCACGGCGATCGCCTCGACGGCGACTCGGCGATCGACGAACAACTCGCTCTGGAGCTCCGCCCCCGTGCCGGGCCGGAAGCCATCGCGGAAATGGGTGAGCCGTTCGTGCCACGGGCCGGACATGCCGAGCTGCGCGGTGCACGTCGCCGGGTCGCCGCCGACGGGATGCACCTCGACGTCGAACGGGCGAGCGCCGACGTCGGCGAGCGTGGCACCGTTCGGGTGATCGAGTCGCTGTTTCGTCCAGACCTGGTCGACGACGTCACGGTTCCACGTGGTGAACAGGCTGACGCTCGACGCGGCATCGACGACGGTGTCGAAGTTCGCGAGTGCGTCGTCCCATGCGAGTTCGGACCACACCGTCTGTTCGACCTCGAATGTCGGCTCGACCTCCAGCTCCAGCCGGGCGACGACGCCGAGCGCTCCGACCGACACCGGCAGGCCCGCGAAGTCGGCCTCGCCACGCTCGAATCGGCGGAGTTCACCGTCGGCGCCGACGAGTTCGGTCGCGGTGACGGCGGTCGCCAGACCACCGTTGGCCGACCCCGAGCCGTGTGTTCCGGTCGCGACCGCCCCGGCGATCGTGATGTGCGGCAGCGATGGGAGGTTGTGCAGCGCCCAGCCACGCTCGTGCAGCCAGGGGCCCAACTGGGCGTATCGCACGCCGGCCTCGATCGTGACCGTGCCCCGCTCCTCGTCGAGCGGTCCGATCCGGTCGAGCCGATCGGTCGCGATCTGCAACCCGGGGGTGTCGGCGATCGCGTTGAAGCTGTGCCCGGATCCGAGCGCCTTCACCCTCCGGCCGGCGCGGTCGCGCACCGTGGCGCACAGTCCGTCGATGTCGTCGGGTGCTGCGAATGCCGTCGGCGTGAACGTCACGTTCCCGGCCCAGTTGACCGGGCGCGCGATCGTGGTCATGAGCGGGCGGCGACGGCGTGCGTCAACCTGCGCCAGCGGGGCAACACGACCTGTTCGATCACCCGCGGCCGGTCGTCTGCCGTGCAGCGGGCTGCCTCGCCCCAGAGCGCCCGACCGACCATGAAGCCCGAGCATCCGCCGTCGGCGGCCGCCTCGACCTGCTCGGCGAAGATGTCGAAGCCACCGCCACCGGACAGGACGGCCCACGGCTGCTCGCATCGCTCCGTGATCGCCGCACACGCAGCGACCCTGGCCTCGTGATCGGTCACGAGTTCCGGGTCGACCGGAAACGGCAGCTTCAGCAGGTCGGCACCGGTGGATGCGAAGTCGTCGACGGTGGTGAGCACCACACCCTCGCGGTCGCCGCGGTGGTCGAGGCCGTAGAACAGCGGTTCGAGCACCAGCGGAACGTCGACTCGCCGGCACTCGGCGAGGACGTCGGCCGCGACCGCTCGCTGCGCAGCGGCGAGCTCGGCCTCGGGGTGATAGGGCAGCAGCAGTTTGAGCGCCGACGCCCCGCTCGCGGCGGCCTCCTCGACCGACCAGAGCAGTGTGGTCGGCGACGCGCCGGGATCGGCGAGGTAGCCCTGCGATTCGAGCGCGGCGAGGAAGCCCACGCCCGGTGCCAGGGATCCGTCGTCGATCACCTGCGGGATCGAGTACTCGGGTTCGAGCATGACCCCGGTCGCGTGCGGCGAGATCGCACGGACGAGATCGGACTTGATCGACGTCATGAGGGCGTCGGGCACCGTTTCCGGTGCCGTCGGTTCGAGGAACAGCCGCAGCGAGTCGCGGTGATCGACCGCGAGCACCCTGAACACGCCCCGGTCGTCACGCAGATCGTCGAGACTCACAGCAGCTCAACTCGTCGGGACGACGGGCAGATCCCAGGCGCCCGCGGTCCAGTCGGCTTCGATCCACGTGTGGTCGGCGTGGAAGCACGGCGGCGTCTTCCGGTCGTCGAGTTCGAGTTCACCGGCGAGATAGTTCAGGAAGTACATGTTCGAGCCGGGCGACGCGACCGAGGTGTGATACCCCTGCGGCACGAGCACCGCGTCACCGTCGTGTGCCACCGCCACCTCGTCGAAGTCGTCATCGCCGTCGATGCCCTCGCCGTCGACGAAGTTGCGATGCAGCACGTACCCCTCGGGGCGATCGAGACGGAAGTAGTAGACCTCCTCGAGGTAGGGAGAGCCCTCGATCCCGTCGTGACGATGCGGTGGCCAGCCGGCCCAGGTGCCGCGCGGGATGTACACCTCGTAGAGGATCAGGTGCTCGGCCGGCAGCGGATGCGCGAGCGAATGGATCACCTGGCGGTAGGCCGAGCCGCCGCCGCGGATCTCACTGCGCATCTCCGACGGCTCGATCACGCGGATCGGGAGCTTGCCCTCGGCCGGCGCCGACCCGACGGCCACACGCAGGCTGCCGTCGGTCTCGACGGTGAAGTCGTGGCCGGGTGGCACGTAGACGACGCGCCCGACCTGGTCGAACACCGAGGTGCGCTCGACGTCGACCGTCAACCCGTCGACGAGCACGCGGCCGGCACCTTCGATCGTGACGATCGCGGTCTCACGGTCGGCGACGCCGCCACGATGAGGTGATCCGGCGCGGACGTCGTGAATCGCGAACGCCACGTTCTGCCACCCTGCCGACTGCGGCGTGATGTCGAGCAGCGTGCCGGGTCCGTCGGACGGGCGGATCGGACCGGAACGTGATGTGGCGTTCATGTGGTGGCTCCTGTGACGAGTGAACGTTCCTCACGGAACCGTTCGAGGATCTGGCGGGTGGTGAGCGGTGTGGTACCGAGTCTGTCGACCGTGTGCCCGGTCGACAACGACGTGTCGTAGGGAACCGCGTGCCGCATCGGGATGTCGTCGGGCGAGCCGAAGTCGAGCAGACCGGCGTCGAGGCCGAACACGTCGCAGGTGGCCAGGGCGAGGTCGCGGCGCGACGCCGGCTCCGAGCCACAGCAGTGGAAGATGCCGACCGGGTCGTCGAGCCGTGCGATCGCGTGCATGATCCGGCCACACTCGCTGGCCAGGCTGAGCGTGGCGACGTTGTTGATGTCGGGCGCCTCCCAGACGGTGAACCGACGGCCCTCGGAGAGCGCGTCGACGATCGACGCCGCGAGGTAGCCGTAGCCGAGGTCCTGCGTCCGCGGGGTCGTGGGCCGCGCCCGGTGATGGCCCTGCACGCCCGACACCCGGGCGACGGCGCCGCGCTCGCACCGTTCGCGCGAGCACGAGCTCGCTCGCCATCTTCAACACGCCGTACAGGTTGATCGGATTGGGAGGGGTGTCCTCGGCGGCGGGAGCCTGCGTGCCGTCGAACACCCAGTCGGTCGACACCAGGATCAGCGTCGCATCGATCCGGTTCGCGGCATCGCTGAGCACCTCGGTGGTGCCCACGTACGAGGCCCACGCGAGACGCCGGTCGGCGTACATCTGCTCGTGGTCGTTGAGGATCATCGAGTGCACGATGACGTCGGGGCGGTTGCGGTCGACGCTCGCGTGCAGCGCCGCCGCGTCGAGCAGATCGAGTTGCTCGGTCGACAGCGACGGGTCGGGGTGGTCGGAACGCACCGGGCAGTGCACCTCGGTGTCGGGCATCGCTGCGAACTCGGCCGCGATGTTCGACCCGACGAATCCGGTCGCTCCCGTCACGTAGGCACGCATCAACCGACCTCGCTGATCGAAACGATGCGGCCCTCGCGAGCCGACAGCGACGCCGCCATGCCGAGCGCGAGCGGTGCCCGTCCGTCGGCCATCGACACGGGAGACGGCGAACCGGTGCGCACCATGTCGCGGAACGCCTCCCACTCGGCGATGTACGACGGAACGTACCGGTCGAGGAAGAAGTACGGCACCGTCGACTGACGGCCGCCGTCGGCGTTCCGGTACACGGTCGTGGTGGTGAGCGGGTTGTCCGACATCGCGATACCCCCCGAGCCGAAGACCTCGACCCGCTGGTCGTAGCCGTAGACCGCTTGACGCGAGTTGTCGATCGTGGTGATCGCGCCGTTCTCATGGCGCATCGTCACGACGATGGTGTCGAAGTCACCGGCGGCACCGATCGCATCGTCGACGAGCACGGCGCCGTGTGCGAACACGTCGACGACCTCGCTCCCGGTGACGAAGCGGGCCATGTCGAAATCGTGGATCGTCATGTCGTTGAAGATCCCACCCGACACCTCGATGTACGTGATCGGGGGCGGCGCCGGGTCGCGGCTCGTGATGCGGCACAGGTGGACGTCGCCGACGTCACCGTCGAGGACCCGCTGACGGACCGATCGGTGGCTCGGGTCGAAGCGGCGGTTGAAACCGACCTGTACCGGAATGCCGGCGGCGTCGACGGCGCGGATGCCACGGTCGACCTCGGCGAGGTCGAGCGACAGCGGCTTCTCGATGAACACGGGCTTGCCGGCATCGGCCGCGGCGACCAGGAGATCGATGTGGGTGTCGGTCGACGAACAGATCGCCACGACGTCGACGTCGTCTCCCTGGATCAACGCCTCCGGGGTGTCCGCACTGCGAACGTCGAGACGGTCGGAGACGTCGGCGGCAGCGTCGGGCGCCACGTCGAAGACGGCCGCCACGGCCAGCCCGTCGACACGGTTCGCGAGCAGGTCGGCATGCATCCGACCGATGCGGCCGCACCCGAGCACGCCGACGCGGAGATCAGACATTGGTCGGACGTCGCACGGTGAGGTGGGTCACGATCCGGCCGGCGACCTCGTCGACGTCGTACGTGCAGAGGGCGGTGCGGATCGGTTTGCGCGTGGGTTCGCCGGTGACGGCGTCGACGCGCCCGTTGTGTTTCGGGCACTCGATCTGTCCGTCGACGATCGTGCCCTCCGCCAGGTGGACTTCGGCGTGGGTGCACAGGCCGTCGGCCAGCGTCAGCCGGCCGTCTTCGAGACGGCACACCACGAACGTGCGGTCGTCGACGTCGACCCGGCGCAACTCGCCGTTCGCGACCGAGTCGCCGGCACCGATGTCGATGCCGCCGTCGGGGTGCTTCACCCAGATCGTCTCGCCGACGTCGATACGGCTCGTGGTCGCCGACGGCACCTCGGGCACGTCGAGGGGAATCTCCCATGTCGGGTCGTCGTGCTGCTTGCCGATCGCGTGGAAGATCTCACGGTAGGCGGCGACCGTGTTCGGCTTGGCAGGTGCGAGCTGGTCCTTGATCTCGTCGTGCAGCGCCGGCAGCGAACGGTACGGCACGCTCGGCAGCATGTGGTGCTCGACGTGGTAGTTCATGTTGAGGTACAGGAACCGGAACACCGGGTTCATGTACACCGACCGCGTGGAGTACCGGTGGTCGAGCACGTCCTCGCGCATGCCCGCGTGCTGGGTGATGCCGAAGAAGACCACGAGCCAGGCGCCGTAGATCGTCGGCAGCCCGATGAACATCAGCGGCACGATCGACCAACTCGCGAGGCTCCAGATCGCGACGGCTCCGACGATGCCGACCATGATCCGCGACTCCCAGACGACCCGGCGGTACTCGGTCTCGGGCACGAAGTTCCTGGCGTCGTCGTCGATGCGGCCGAACGAGTGCGCGACGAGCCGCCGGAACATGAGCGGCCCGCCCTGCAGGTGGGTGAACGCGAACAGCGCCCGTGGCACGCTGCCGGGTCGCTGGAACACGATCTCGGCGTCGCGACCCACGATGATCGTGTCGGTGTGGTGGCGATAGTGCGACCACCGCCACACCGTCGGTCCGCGCCAGAGCATGAACGAGGCGAGGTGGTACACGACGTCGTTCATCCACATCGACCGGAAGGCCGTGCCGTGGCTGCACTCGTGCCAACGGGCGTCGGCTGCACCCCCGTAGAGCGCGCCGAACGCCAGGAAGGCGGGGATCGACCACCACGACCAGATCGTCGTGTACGCCCAGATGCCGGCCCCGACCAAGAGCGTGAGCCAGAGCACGACGTCGAGCGAGGCCCGCAGGTCCGTCCGGGTCTGCAGCTCCCGGAGGCGGTCGGCGTCGATGGTCGGGGCGAACCACTCGGCGTTGGCGAGCCCTCGTTCGACGGCGAGTCTGGATGACGTTCCGGTGAGGCTGTAGTCGGTCACGATCGCTCCCAGTCGGTCCAGGGGTGCCGGCAGCCGACGCGGATCCCGCACCCTGCACGGTCTGGTCGTAGTCGATGATCGCGCCGGTCATCAGGCCGGCGTCGTCGCTCAGCACGAACGCCAGCGTGCGGGCGAGTTCGTCGGGCTTGATCAGGCGGCCGAACGGGCGCTCGGCCTCGGCGCGTGCGAGCCAGTCGTCGCCGCCGTCGTGGTACGTGCGTTGGATCACGTCCTCGCCGGGCGTGTCCATCCAGCCGGGGTTCACCGTCACCACCCGGATCCGGTGGCGGCATGAGCTGATGGGCCAGCGACCGCGTCATCGTCATGAGGGCGCCCTTCGACACGCTGTACGCGGTGATGAAGTCCTGCCCGCCGTACCCCGCGACGCTGCCGACGTTGACGACCGACGCGGGCTGCCGGTTCCGTCGGGCGACCTCGGCAACACCTTGGGTGAGCAGGAACGGGGCGCGCACGTTGACCGCCATCATCCAGTCCCAGAATTCGGCGGTCGTGTCCCACACGTCTCCGCGGTCGGTCACGGCGCCGCAGTTGGCGAGGTGGTCGATGCGGCCGAACCGCTCGTCGGCGGTCGCCACCAGTGCGGCCAGCTGGTCCGCATCGTCGAGTTCGGCGGGAACGAAGATGGCCTCGCACCCCTTGGTGATGAGTTCGTCGCGCACGAATTCGCCACGGTCGGCATTTCGCCCGGTCACCACGGCTCCGGCGAGGCCGTCGTCGGCCATCTCGAGCAGGAGCGCGCGGCCGAGGCCCTGGGTCGACCCGGAGACGAGCGCGACCCGATCCGCGAACCGGCCGCCGGTCACGATCCGACTCCGCGTCCGGCAGGCATCGCGGGGCGCTCATGGGCCGGAGTCCCTCGATCGTGCGCGCCGACCGCATCACCAACCGACCCGCTGATCCGACTTGCCGGCGTCGACGTCGGCGCGGGCAGCGACCACTTCGGCTCGGGTCGACTGACCTCGGGCACACCGACCTCCCAGTACGAGCCACCCTCGGTCCAGCGTGTAGGCGTCGCGTCTGCAGCGCGATCACGGAGGTGCGGTCGGCGGCTCGGGCACGCTCGAACGCCGCTTCGAGTTCGTCGATGGTCGTCACCGTCTCGGCGTGGCAGCCCATGGCCGCGGCGTGGGCGGCGAAGTCGACCCGCACCTCGTTCGACGATCGTTGGCAGTCGTCGATCAGGTTGTTGAACGGCACGCCGCCCTGGTTGATCTGCAGCCGGTTGATCACGGCGAAGCCGCCGTTGTCGCAGACGATCACGATCATCTTGTGGCCCGGACAGCACCGAGCTGTAGAGGTCGCAGTTCATCATCAGGTACGAGCCGTCGCCGACGAAGACGACGACCTCCGGTCGGGCATCGCCATCTTGGCGCCCCAGCCGCCGGCGATCTCGTAGCCCATGCACGAGAAGCCGTACTCGCAGTCGAAGCTGTGTGCACCTCGTCGGCACGCCAGCCGTTGTTGACCTCACCGGGGAAGCCGCCGGCGGCGGCAAGCGCGTAGTCGTCGGGTCGGCCGTTGCGGTCGACGACGCCGACCACCTGGGCGTAGGTCGGCAGCCCGCTGTCGGCGTCCGCCGTCGGGTGCGGCGATCTTGTCGATGTAGGCGTGGTACTGCGCGACCTCGGCGGCGGCACGTCGCGTCCAGTCGTCGCCCGCCCGGCAGTCGCCGAGCGCGCGCCGACAGCTCGGTCGAGCGCCTCGCGGGCATCGGCCGACCAGCGGCAGCGGAGCGGTGCTTGGTGGCATCGAACCGTGCGGCGTTGAGCCCGATGATCTGCACCGCCTCGTTCTGGAACACGCGTCCACGAACCGGTGGTGAAGTCCTGCGAGCCGGGTGCCGACGGCCAGCACGACGTCGGCCTCGGCCGGCCAGGTCGTTGGCCGACGTCGCAGCCGGTCACGCCGATCGGCCCGGCGTTCAGCGGGTGCGACTGCGGCAGCGACGTGCCTTGCCGGCGACGGTCTCGACGACGGGGATGTTGTGGCGCTCGGCGAACGGCGAGCAGCTCGGCCTCGGCGACCGGAGTAGTGCACGCCGCCGCCGGCGATGATCAGCGGCTTCTCGGCGCCGCGCGAGCGCGGCGGCGGCCGCGACGAGCTGGCCGCGGTCGGGCCGCGGGCCGGCGCGATCTCGTGGACGCCTCGCTCGAAGAACGCGACCGGGAAGTCGAAGGCCTCGGCCTGCGACGTCCTGGGGCAGACCGATGAACGCCGGGCCGCAGTCGGCGGGGTCGAGCATCGTGTGCGACCGCGTGCGGCAGCGACTGTCACGATCTGCTCCGGGTGCGGTGATGCGGTCCCAGTAGCGGGTGACCGGCCGGAACGCGTCGTTGACCGTCGTCGACGGCGTCACCGAAGTGCTCGACCTGCTGCAGCACCGGGTCGGGGATGCGGGACTGGCGAACGTGTCACCGGAGATCAGCAGCAGCGGCAGGCGGTTGCGAGTGCGCCACACCGGCGGCCGTGACCATGTTGGTGGCACCCGGGCCGATCGACGACGTGGCGACCATGATCTGGCGGCGACGTTTGACGCCTTGGCGTAGGCCGTCGCGGCGAGCGCCATGCCCTGCTCGTTCTGGCCGCGCCAGGTCGGCAGCTCGTCCTGCGCTTGTTCGAGCGCGTGCCCGAGGCACGTGACGTTGCCGTGCCCGAAGATGCCGTACACGCCGGGGAACAGCGGCGCGGTCGCTGCCGTCGACCTGCTCGGTCTTCTGGGCGATCAGGTACCGGACGATCGCCTGCGGCGGTGGTGAGTCGCATCGGTCTCCATCGATGACTGCTCCCTGACCTCGGTCAGGCGATCGAGCGTGACGTCTTCCCACGCGCCGCTCTCCCACGAGCGCAGCCAGCGCGTCCTGGACGCTGACGTAGTCGATGGCCTCGGCGAAGCCCGGGCTCGTGCTGCTCGACCGGCGGCCACCGCCGTGAGGAACTCGTAGTCCTCGATCACCTTGAGGTCTTCGTAGCCGATCGAGTTGGCATCACCGGGCACGAAGTGGCCGTGGTACGGGTACCGATCACCGGCGTACACCGTGGTGTAGCCCGCGGGCCGTCGATCGTCGACGAGGAAGAGTCTGCAGCTCGTTCATCGTCTCGAGGTTCCACCTGAGCGAGCCCTTGGTGCCGTAGATCGTCGAACGCCATCTGGCTCTCGGGGCCGACGATCGTCCGCGATCGCCTCGAACGTGCCGCGGGCGCCGTTCTCGAACTCGCACCATGCCGCCGAAGTAGTCCTCGTTCGTCGACCGGGCCCGTCGGGTCGCCGGGCTGACCCCGGTCGTAGTGGGTGCCACCCGGCTTCGGCAGCGGCCGTTCCGGGATGAAGGTGTCGCCGTGCCCGACGACCGTCGTCGATCGGGCCGACGAGCATGTGCGCCAGATCGATCGAGTGGCTCAGGATGTCGGACGACACGCCGTGGCCGGCCTCGTCGAGCTGGAAGCGCCACGACAGCAGACCCATCGGATCGGAGCCGTACATCGAGAAGAAGCGGCCGCGGTAGTTGGTGATCTCGCCGAGTCGGCCGTCGTCGATCAGCTGCTTGGCGTACTGCACCAGCGGCGCCCAGCGGTAGTTGTAGCCGACACCGGTGATCACGCCGGCGCGGCGGGCTGGCCGCTTCGATCGCGCACGGTCTGCTCGGGCGTGCCGCCGACCGGCTTCTCGCAGAAGACGTGCTTGCCGGCCTCGGCGGCGGCGATCGCGATGCGGCTCGTGCAGCATGTTCGGCGCGCAGACGCAGACGACGTCGACGTCGGGGTGGTCGACGACCTCGCGCCAGTCGGTGGTGCGCCTCTCGGAACCCGAACGACTCGACGGCCTCGTCGACGCGCGCTCGGCACGTTGTCGCCGCAGATGATCAGCTCGGGGTCGAACGTGCGCTCCGGGAACAGCGATGGGGATGCGGGCGTAGCCGACCGGGTGTGCGCCTGGCCCATCCAGCCGAAGCCGATGACGCCGATCCCGAGACGGGGGTTACTGCGAGTGTTCATGACGGGGGTCTCCGATCGAAGAGGACGGGGATCAGACGGATGTCGCGGACGTGCGATGAACTCGTCGACCTCGGCGACGGTGGGCATGTCGTCGGCACACATCAGCCGGCCGGCGACGATCGCACCGGCCGCGTTGCCGTATCGGACGATTCGCACGAGATCCCAGCCGCTGAGCAGGCCGTGGCAGAACGCACCGCCGAACGCATCGCCGGCACCGAGGCCGCACACGACGTCGACCGGGATACGGCGCGATCGCGCTCGCGCGTGCCGTCGGCGGTGGCGACCATCACGCCCGTCGCCGCCGAGCTTGACGATGGCGACCTCGACGCCCCGCTCGAGCAGCCGGTCGGCGGCCTCGTCGGGATCGCGCGGTGCCGACGGCGATCTCGCATTCGTCGCGGTTGCCGATCGCGATCGTGCACGTGGTCGAGCACCGGCGAGATCGTGCTCGCGCGGCCTCGCTCGGCGAGTCCCAGAACATCGGACGCCAGTCGAGGTCGAGCACGGTGTGGGCGCGTCGGCCGCGCGCTCGCAGGCTGCTCAGCGACGGTCGAACGGCTCGGCTCCCAGGCGAACCGCGAGGCCGGCACCCAGAACACGCGGCACCGTCCGCGACCACATCGAGGTCGACGTCGTCGAGCTGGAGTGTTCATGGTCGGGCGCCCGCGGCTCGCGGTAGAAGATGATCGACGGGTCCTCGGGCGGATCGAGCTCGGCGAACGCCAGCGGCGTCTGGCAGCTCGGGATCGGTCGCCGACGCAACGGGCGTCGACACCGAACGTGTGCTCGAGCGCATGGCGGACGTAGCGCGCCGAACTGGTCGTCGCCGACCGTTGGTGACCGTCGCCGCGCGGTGCCCGAGACGCGCCGCGGCCACCGCGACGTTGGTCGAGGTGCCACCGATCGACTTGCGGAAGCGTGGTGACCTCGGTCATCGACACGCCGATGCTGCTCGGCGTACAGGTCGACGCTGACCCGGCCGATCGTCGAGGAGTTCGAGGGTCGTCATCGAGCGATGGTCTGGAGCCGTCGATGGAGTGCGAGTCCGGCACGGTCGCCGGTCAGTGCGCGTCCTCGAGTTCGTGCTCGAGCTGCCTCGAGCTCGGCGCCGCCCGCCATCATCTGGGTCAGCTCGTCGACGCTGATCTCTTCCTTGGCGAAGTCGACCCATCGACTGGCCGCGGTTGAGGATCATGAACCGGTCGCCGACCGGGTAGGCATGGTGCGGGTTGTGGGTGATGAAGATCACGCCCAGCCCGCGGTTGCGGGCCTCGACGATGTACTTGAGCACGACACCCGACTGCTTGACGCCGAGCGCCGACGTCGGCTCGTCGAGGATCAGCACCTTGGCACCGAAGTACACCGGCGCGGGCGATGGCGACCGACTGACGCTCGCCACCCGACAGCGTGCCGACCGGCTGTTCGGTGTCGCGGATGTCGATGCCCATCTTGGCCATCTCCTCCTTGGCGATCCGCTTGGCCTTGGCCTTGTCGATCCACCGGAGCGGGCCGATGCCCTTCGTCGGCTCGGCACCGAGGAAGAAGTTGCGCCACACCGACATGAGCGGCACCATCGCGAGGTCCTGGTAGACGGTGGCGATACCGGCGTCGAGCGCGTCGCGGGGCGAGCCGAACTTCACCGTCTTCGCCGTCGAGCCGGATCTCGCCCTCGTCGTGCTGGTGCACCCCGGCCAGGATCTTGATGAAGGTCGACTTGCCGGCGCCGTTGTCGCCGAGCACACAGGTGACCTCGCCGGCGTCGACCGTCGGTGGTGACGTCGCTGCAGGGCGATGATGTTGCCGTAGTACTTCGCGATGTTGTCGAGTTCGAGGAGGTGTGACGTTGCATCGACGACCGTCGCCGGTCGGCGTGGGTGAACATCGGTCGGTCATCGTGATGCCTCCGCCCTGGTGCGGATGAAGTTGTTGGCGATCACCGCGAGGAGCAGGATCACGCCGAGGAAGACGAACCGCCAGTCGGAGTTCCATCTGGCGAGCGGGATGCCCTGTTGCGACATCGCCATGATGAAGGCGCCGATGGCGGCACCGAAGGCCGAGCCGTAGCCGCCGGTGAGCAGCGTGCCGCCGACCACGGCGGCGATGATGTACTCGAACTCGAGACCGTCGCCGGTGTTGGCCTGGATGGTGTTGAGCCGGAACGCGAGCAGCAGGCCGACCAGCCAGGCCGCGACCGAGACGATCATGAACAGCTGCGTCTTGGTGCGGGCGGCCGGCACACCGACCTGGCGGGCGGCCTGCTTGTTGCCACCGACGGCGAAGGTCCAGCTGCCGAACGGGTGCGGCCGAGCACCCACGTCGACCACCGCGGTGAAGCCGATGAACCAGAGGATGCGCATGCTGAACTTGGCCGGGCGGATGCCGGCGTCGATCTCGTCGCTGGATCGTGAAGAGCAGCCTGACGGCGAAGCCGATCACCGATGAGCACGCAGGCCGATCGACGATCAGCCGCGCCCGGCGAGCGCGTCGACCTCGTGGTGGACGCGGTCGTCGTTCGTGGAACAGCGCACCGACGATCGCCCAGACGAAGACGAGCAGCGCGACGACCAGCATGACGCGTGAACACCTCGCTCCGGAACTTGACCGAGTCCGATTCGCAGCGGACGAAGAACGCCAGCACGAGCGACCAGCACCGCCGTCAGACACGACACCGCCGTCTTGGTCGATGACGCTGACGCGCTTGGCGTAGTGACCGGCGATCATCAGCATCGCGAAACCGGCCGCGACGAAGCACGAGGAACGCCGTGGCTCGGAAGCCCTGCTTGGTGAAGGGGAAGAAGAGGGCCTCGTCGACGCCGTCGGCGTTCAGGTAGGAGCGACTCCATCTGCCATGCGACCAGAGTGCCGACGGCCACGCTGGCCACGCCGAGGCCGAGCGCACTTCGTCACCTCGGGCGTGAAGTGACAGCTCGCCGCGATCGCCGAGCGGCTCGAAGCGCCAGGTCGCGAAGCCGAGCAACCCGACGAGTGCACCGACGGCGATCACCGCAGCGCCGAGCCAGTTGCCACCGACGCCGTCGGTGACGTGGAGCACGATCGACGCCGGCGACGGCGATGCCGGCGCCGACGACGAACTGGATCAGGCCGGCGGGGTTGAGGCCACGCTGACGCTCGGTGAAGTGCATCTCGTACACGGCGAGCAGGATCAGGCGACGCCGAGCGAGCACCGCGACGGTGTAGACGGTGTCGCGAGCCTCCCACGTGGTGCAGTGTCCGGTCCCACTCGCCGGCGAAGATCGGTTGCCAGAAGTCGTAGCCGTGACCCTCGTCGGTGCGACCGACCTGGATCTGGTCGACGATCAGCTTCGAGAAGCCGAGCTTGGCGCCCTTCAAGCACGAAGAACGTGCCGAGCGTGACGATGAAGCTCGGCAGCGCCGTTCGTTCGACCATCGTGCCGTTGAAGCAGCCGATGCCCGAGCGCGACGACGAACGAGATCGGAATGGCGATCCAGAGGCTGAGGCCGGCGCCGCCGAGGTCGCCGGTCTCCTTGACCAGCAGGATGATGAGGATGCCCATCGCGCCGGTCGTCGCACCCGGACGACAGGTCGAATTCACCGCCGATCATCAGCATCGACACGGCGACGGCCATGATGCCGAGCGTCGCCGCCACGTCGAGCAGCCCGGCGGTGCCGTTGGCGGTGCCGAACGGAACCGGACACGGCCCAGAAGAAGACCCAGATCGCCGATCGCGCCGATGATGGCGCCGATCTCGGGTCGGATGAAGCAGTCGTTGGAAGACGCCGCGGTAGGCGAGTCGTTCGTCGCCGTCGGCCGCCATTGCGTCGGTCGCGGCCGCGACGCGTCGATGTCACTCATCGTGATTCGTGATCCCCCCAGGAATTCGACCCCATCGGTGTTCGTGTCGTGTTCCGGGGACCGGCCGTGGGCCGGCTCCCGCGTTCACGCATTGGATGACACGCGACGGTTGTCCGGCTCATTCGTATGCAGCTGATCGATCAGCGGGTGCCCGCTGCGACGAGCGCCTTGACCTCAGCGGCGTTCTCCGGCGTGACGAAGCCCGGACCGGTGAGGATCGGCAGACCGCCACCCAGCGGTGTTCTGGTTGGTGACGTTCAAGTACAGCAGCAGGATCGGCAGGTAGCCCTGCAGGTACTGCTGCTGGTCGACGGTGAAGGCGACGTCGCCGGCCTCGATCGCGTCGATGATCTCCGGCGTGATGTCGAAGCCACCGACGGAGAGTCCACGACCGAGGTCTTGCGCGGCCCGGAGGCCCGACATGGCGATGACCGGACCGGTGCCCATGAAGCCGTCGATGTCGGGATCGGCCTGCAGCGCGGCGTTGATCGTGTTCTGCTGCTCGGTCTGGTCTGCGTCGAGACCGACGAACTCGGTGACGACCTCACCGCTGAACGTGTTCGCGAGACCCTGACAGCGCTCCTCGAGTGCGACGTTGCGACTGCTCCTGGATTGCCGCAGAGGACCTTGGTGGCGCCGAGTTCGTTGAAGCGCTCGCCGGCACCTTGACCGGCGATGATCTCGGTCTGGCCGACGTGGGTGAGCGCGCCGATCTCCTGGTAGTCGTTCACACCGGAGTTGAGCGTGATCACCGGGAACGCCGGCGCCAACCGCCGTCTGCAGCGGGCCGACGAGCTGATCGGGGCTGGGCAGCGAAGCAGCGATGCCGTCGGAGCCTTCGGCGATGGCCTGCTCGATGAGCTGCACCTGGACGTTCGGATCGTTGACGGACGGCGACCAGACGACGGTGACGCCGAGGTCTTCGCCGGCGGCCTCCATGCCGCGCTTGACGACCGACCAGAACGGACCGTCGTCGGAGTGGGTGATCATGTGGAACGTCAGATCGGAGCCCTGGGACGCATCGACGGTGTCGCCACCGTCGTCACCAGTTGCATCGCCACCGTCGTCACCTCCGGCATCGCGTCGTCACCGGTGTCGTCACCGGTGGCATCGCCACCGTCGTCACCACCGGCATCGGCCGTCGACTCCGAGGTGTCCTCGGCCGAGCTGCTGCTGTCGTCGTCGTCGCCGCCGCAGGCAGCGGCCACCAGTGACAGTGCAGCAATCGGCACCAAAATGGTACGCAGTTTCCTCATACGGGTATTTCCCCCTTGTTGTGTGTTTCGAGCGTTGCGTCGATCGCACGTGCAATCGACTGCAGATACGCGACGCTGCTCTGAACGTCGCGAACTGGGCCGCTCACCGTCGGCCGGGAGGCCGTCGGTGAGTGCAGCGTCCTGTTCGATGACGTACCGGCCGTCGTAGCCGGCACCTTCGAGGGCGTGTACGACCTCGGCGATCGGGGCACCGCCCTGACCGAGCGACGGGAAGATGCCGGCCTGCACGGCCTCCATCAACGTGAGTTCGTCTCGGTTGAGCGGTTCGATCAGGTGCACGTTGACGTCTTTCAAGTGGACCAGCGCGACCCGGTCGACATGGTCGATGGCGAAGGCGAGCGGATCCATTCCCCCGATGAGCATGTGCCCGGTCTCGAGCACGAACCCGACGCTAGTCGAGTCGAGGATGCGTACCATCTCCGGAGCGGTCTCGACGAGCGAATCGACGTGCGGATGGAACGCCTGGACGAGCCCTCGCTCTCGACAGATCTCGTCGACTCGGGCGAGGTTGTCGAACATCGTCTGCCAGTCGGCCTCGGTGAGCGACATCCGCTGCCAGTGGTCGGGGTCGCTGACCGCGCAGGTCACGAACGTCTCGGCGCCGGCGGCGGCGAGCAGGTCGGCGCCGGCAGCAGCCTGTTCGAGCATCTCGTCGGTGCGTGCGTCGTCGTGCAGCACGAGTGCGTTGAAGCCACCGGTCAGCTGCATCCCGAAGCGGTCGAGCAAGGCCGTCAACTCGTCGGGGTCGGTGGGAAGGTAGCCGACCGATCCGAGTTCGGTGGCCACGAGCTCGAGCGACGCCATCTCGGCCAGCACGCGGTCGACGGGCAACTGTGCGCCCCATCCCGGCACTTCGCAGATGCCCCACGAGATCGGCGCAGAACCCACACGGCTCATCAACGTGCCCGGCATGTCGCCCCCCCTCGTTCCCCTCGATCCTGAGTCGGGCGCTCCGTTGGAGCGCTCCAACGTTGAAGCGCTCCAATCATTGTGCTTGGATCTGGGAAAGTCAAGCGGCCCCAGGAGGACCATGCCGAAGCCCACGATGGACGACGTCGCCCGCGAGGCCGGTGTGTCGCGTGCGCTCGTGAGCCTCGTGATGCGGAACTCCGACAAGGTCAGCGATCGCTCGCGCGCAGCGGTGCTCGAAGCTGCGTCGACGCTCGGCTACCGCCCCAACCTCAGCGCCCGGCATCTGGCCAGCAAGCGGACCCGCACGTTCGGCATGGTCATCAACGATCTGCACAACCCGTACTTCGCCGGTGTCGCCGACGGCGTGAAGGCCGCCGCCGACGAGACGGGATACCGCCTGCTGCTCAACAGCGCGTTCCTGAGTGACGACGACGAACGCTCCGCGCTGGAGACGTTCATCGACTTCAACGTCGACGGCATCATCTTGTCGGGTGCCCGGGTCAGCAAGTCGGTCATCGAGCAGACCGCCGAGTCGGTGCCGGTCGTCGTTGCCAGCGATCCCGTCAAGTCGAGGAAGGTCGACACGATCAACAACGACGACCACGCGGGCGCCACCCTGGTGGTCGAACACCTCGTCGAGCTCGGTCACCGCCGAATCGTGCACATCGACGGCGGCAGCGGCGCCGGCGCCAAGCAGCGCAAGGCCGGGTACACCGAGACGATGGAGCGCCACGGGCTCGGTGCCGAACGTCGTGCCGGGCGTCTTCACCGAAGCCAGCGGCGTCGACGCCGCCGAGATGGCGTTGAAGCAGGATCCGTCGTTCACGGCCGTGTTCGCCGGCAACGACATGAGCGCGCTCGGTGCCCTCGACGCGCTCGACGCCGCCGGTCTCCGAGTGCCCGACGACGTGTCGCTGGTGGGCTACGACAACACGTTCATCGCCGCGCTCCGTCACATCGGGCTGACGACGATCGATCAGGGTCGCGACCGGATCGGCCGATTGGCCGTCGAGATGCTGATCGAACGGGTCGAGGACGGCCGGACCGTTGCGAGGCACCTCACGACGCCACCCACGCTGGTGGTGCGGAACACCACCGCATCACCGCGCGACTGACACGATCACGCGACCGACACGATCAGAGGTTGCGGCCGAACCGGACCACGTTGCCGGCCGGGTCGGTGACCGCGAACTCGCGCATCCCCCACGGCTGATCGACGACCCCACCGATCGCCGCGTCGTCGCCCGCCGCCGCGGTGATGGCCACGTGCCACTCGTCGGCATCGGTGACGTGCACGTACGCCCCCGCGCCACTCGCGCCGGGCTCGAGGCCCGATGCACGTGCGAGGTGCAGGAACTCCCACCCGCACGTGCGGACCCAGGCGTAGCCGGCGTCGTAGGACTCGACGTCGAACCCGAGGTGGCGGTAGAAGCCGATCGCCTCGTCCATGTCGGACACCGGCAGGACCGGGTTGACCGTCGGGCGGCGCGCCACGTACGGCAACGGCGACCCCTCGTTCTCGGGCGACGACACCCAAGGGAGGCGTCCACGAACACCGTTGACGATCTGACGGGGAGATAGCGGGCGGCGCACGTCAGCCTCCGTGCGATCGACGCCGCACGGCGAGCGCGTCGAGCCGCTCACGCAGCACCTCGGGCGTTGCCCGCTCGGCGAGCGCCGCGCCCAGGATGTCGAGATGCGACGGCGGTGTGAGTCCGTCGACCGGCGGATCGTTGTCGAGGTTCGTCGGGAAGGCGTAGCCGTCGGCCGCGGCCGTCATCGCGTTCTGCAGCGCTCGGGCGCCGACACCTTCGGCCTGTCGGGTGAGCAACGTCGGGTAGATCGACTGCGACATGCGCAGGCGGTCCATCGTCTCCATCGCCCGGCCCATCGAGGACGAGATCTGGAGCAGGTTCGCCATGCGGTACACGTTGGTGGTCACGTTCGAGCCCGCGGCGTGGAACAGCGCGGGGTTGAAGAACACGACGTCACCCTTGGCGAGCGACAGCTGTGTTCGGTGCTCGTCGAAGTACGCCACGAACTCGGGGTTGCGCCACGCGAGGTAGCCGAGGTCGTACTGCTGCGAGAACGGCAGGTACATCGTGGGGCCCGACTCGACGGGCATGTCGCAGTGCGCGACCGCTCCCTGCAGCGTCAGCATCGGCGAGAGCCGGTGCGCGTGCGCGGGGTACGCCTCGGCCTCGTCGTCGGTCATGAACCCGAGGTGATAGTCGCGGTGCGGCTGCTGGGCGTCGCCGCCGGGGTTGACGACGTTGACCTGCGACGAGATCTGGTAGCCGGGGCCCAGCCAGGCCAGCGCGCCGAGCGCGACCATGTCGTTCGCGTAGTAGTCGACGAACACGTCGGGCGCCTCGACGGCGAGCTTCTCGATCGCGTTCCAGACGCGATCGTTGGCACCGGGCTTCGCGTAGTGGTCGCCGATCGCCCGGCCCTCGCGATGCTGCTGCCCGATGATCGATCGGAACACGTCGGAGGCCCGGTCGACGACGTCGCCGTCGAACGCACCCGACAGCACGAAGATCCCGGCGCCGCGGTCGAGCACGTCGGCGAGCGCGTCGCGCACGAGTCGTTGCGTGTGCGCGTCGACGATCGTGTCGCGCAACGCCGCCGCTTCGAAGATCGGCACGCATTGCTCGAGTCGCGCCGCGAACTGCGGCATCGTCGCCGGCTGCTCGACGATCTCGACGAAGTCCTCGATCCGACACTGGTGCCGGCCGAAGGCGGGCGCGTTCCTGACGCTCATGGCTGCCTCCACTCCATCATGATTCTGCCTCGGAGTCGAGGTGTTCGACGAACGCCGCGACCACGTCGTCGTCGACGGCCACGAGGTGCTCGGGCCGCGGGTACGCACCACTGGCGACGTCGGCGGCGAACTCGGAGAACGCTCCGACACGTTCACGCTGGAGTCGGTCGTACTCGGTGCGGAAGTCGCGGTACACCTTGGCGTGGCGTGGCCGGTGACCGGGCGTGTACCCGAGGATGTCCTCGGCGAAGAGGTACTGCGCGTCGCATCCGGTGCCGGCGCCCATCGAGACGAGCACGAGCGAGGTGCGCTTCGCGATCTCGGTGGCGATCGGCTCGGGCACGACCTCGATCTCGGCGGCGAAGGCACCGGCGTCTTCGAGTGCCCGCACCTGTTCCATGATCGTCGTCGCCGATTCGAGCGTCTTGCCGACGGCTCGGAATCCGCCCGTCCAGGTGCGCCGCGACGGGATCAGCCCGACGTGGCCGACGACCGGCACGCCCTCGGCGGCGAGCCGGGCGACGATCTCGGTGCTCGCCGCGCAGTACACGGCATCGCCGCCGATCAGCAGGGCGTCGTGGGCGGCGCGCAGGTAGTCGTCGGTCGTGGCGAGCACGCCGTACTGGAGCCCGACCTGTACGAAGCAGTCGCCGGCGGCGTCGCGCATGCCCGCGTCCCAGTACGACATCTCGATCGACAGCACGTCGACACCTGCCTCGGCGCAGGCGGCCGCCTCGTCGGTGGTCGTGACGTACACCATGGAGAGCTGGCGGCGACCCTTGGCCGCGCGCAGGTCGGCCACGGTGGGGCGAGTTCGGTTCACGTGGGCCTCACGATCGATTCGGCACGGGCGATCGCCGCGGCGACGTCGCCGTCGGCGGGATACAGCAGCGAACGCCCGACGACCAGGCCGCGCACGTTGGGGACCTCCATCGCCCGCTCCCACGAGGCGTAGGTCGCCTCGGGGTCGGGGCCGGGGCTGCCACCGAGGATGAGGGCGGGCAGCGTGGTGCAGGCCAACATCCGCTCGGGATCCTTGGCGGCGGGCACCTTCAGCCAGGTGGCCGACGAGGTGCCGCCCAGGCCCGAGCCGATCGCCACCGCTCGCAGCAGCGCATCCTGGTCGTCGAGCAGCTTCGCGGCACCGGTCGACGGGTCGTGGTGGTACGGGAGGGGCTCGACCATGATCGGCAGGCCGGCCGCGGCGCACTCGTCGACCGAGCGCGCACACGCTTCGAGGGTGGGCGCGGTGCCGGCGTCGTCGTCGGCCAGCCGGAGCAGCACCTTGCCGCCGTCGAGCCCGTTTGCCTGCAACGTCGCGGCCGAATAGGCGGTCATCCGGTCGTCGAGCTCCCAGCTCGCGCCGGTGATCCCACCACGGTTCATCGTGCCGAACGCGAGCTTGCCGTCGAGCGCGCCGAGCAGCGCGAGGTCCTCCATGATGTCGGCGCTGGCGAGCACACCGTCGACGCCGGGTGACGCGAGCGCGATGAGGAGCGCCTCGAGCGTGCGCCGCCGGTCGGCCATGGCGAACGGGTCACCCGGCACGCCCAGCATGCCGCGTGCGCTGTGATCGGCGGCGACGATGAACAGCCGGCCGTCGGTCAGCAGCGGTCGTCGCTCCCGGGTGCGCAACGTGTCGAGTGCTCGGCCGGGTTCGGTGGCGCGGGTCTCGATGAGATCTGCCCATCGGTCGTCGGTCAGGTGCATCCATCCCCCGGTTCGTCGGATCTGCCGTGACCGGATGTTAGAGCGCTCCAACATGCAACGTCCACCGTCGGGCGCGGGTGGCTTCGTCTCGGTGAGCGGCCACGACCCGAGCGGGGGGTCGACGGCGCCCGACGGTGGGATGCCGACACTCCCTCCGGCCGGCCCGAGCATCCCCCCACCCACCCGACTGCAGCAGCGACCACCGGCCCCGCCCCCTCGCGCCCCCGTCACCACGCTGCACGACCCGGTGCGCGCGGCCCAGGCGGAAGCCGAACGCCGAGCCCGCAAGGGACGGAGCCGTGATCGCCGCCCGCGTCGTGTCGTACGAACTCGATCTCCGGGTCGAGTTCCTGGAACGTCGACGGGTTCGTGGCGGCTACGTGCCCAGCGTTCCCGACGTCGAGTGGAACTGAGTACGCGTCAGCGGAAGTTCTCGAAGTAGCGACTCGGGGTCGGGCCGCGCTGGCCTTGGTACTTCGAACCGGCCGCACCCTTGCCGTACGGCGCGTCGGCCTCGGTCGTCATGTGCATGAAGCTGATCTGGCCGATCTTCATCCCGGCGTAGAGCGTGATCGGCAGGCTGGCGACGTTGGCGAGCTCCAGGGTGACGTGACCGTCGAAGCCCGGGTCGATGAACCCGGCCGTGCTGTGGATCAGCAGTCCGAGCCGGCCGAGGCTCGACTTGCCGTCGATGCGGGCGACGAGGTCGTCGGCGACACCGACGCGTTCGAGCGTCGAGCCGAGCACGAACTCGCCAGGGTGGAGCATGAACGGCTCGCTGGCGTCGGCGGGGATCTCGATCAGTTCGGTCAGGTCGGTGAGGTCGTCCTTGACGTCGAGCACGCCGCGGGTGTGGTTGCGGAACACTCGGAACAGGTTCGAGATCCGCACGTCGATCGACGACGGCTGGATCAGCGACTCGTCGAAGGGTTCGATGACGATGCGGCCGGCAGCGAGCTGCTCGCGCATCGTTCGGTCGGAGAGGATCACGCTGGCCGACTCTACCGATCGTCGGTCTGGCGACTCCCGGTCAGCGGGCTCGGCCATCCGGGGCGGAGCGATCGAGCGATCCGACTCGAACGGCTCGGGGGGAGCGCCGGCGCCGGTTCGGTCGGCTTCACCTCGTCGGCCTCGCGGCGGCTCTTGGCCAGCGAGAAGTTGGTGGTCTGGCCGACCGAGACGCCCTCGGCTTCGAGCGAGTCGACGAGCTCGCTGAGCAGCAGGCTGCGGAACCAGGGTTCGGTCGTGCGGTCCTCGATCCATGCGTAGGCGTTGAAGAACATCGCCTCGCCACCGACGTGGTCGAACGCGAGGAAGGCGGTCTTGCCCGGCATGTTCCAGTCGAGCGAATCGATCACCCGTTCCATGATCTCGGTCGCGAGACCACGGTCGGACGCACGGTCGAGGGGCACCTGCACGCAGATTCGCCATCCGCCCATGCGGCTGTGGTTCAGCACCTGGTTCTCCTGGAACGAGGAGTTCGGCACCCACGCCGTGGAGCCGTCGGGCAGGAGGAGTTCGGTGCGCAACATCGAGCGGTACACGACGTGACCGTGCAGGTCGCCGACGGTGACCGCGTCGCCGACCTGGTAGACGTCGTCGATCCGGATCATCGCGCCGGCCACGAGGTTCTGGCCGACGGGTGTGAACACGACGGCACCGGTGAACCCGATGGTGGCCATGATCGCGGCCATGCCCGAGACGTCGACCCCGATCGCGGCGAGCCCGAGAATCACGATCATCAAGCCGATCACCTTCGGCACGAAGAACAACAGCTGTTCGCGCAGCCGGTTGTCGTCGACCCGGCGGATCACGCGACGGACGGCCTTCAGGACGAAGTAGGCCAGGACGAGCACGACGAGGAGCCGCCCGATCGACTGCGCGGTGGGCGTGACGAGACTGCTCAGATCGTGTCCGACTGCCTTGTCCAATGCGTCAAGTTGGTCCATCTCATGATCTTCCCCCGACCCGCGCCCGGCACCGTAACACAACCGTAATGTCATGCAAACCACCCGTTATTTCGACGATGCGCCCGCGTACGATCCGGATGTGTTCATGCCGCGCCATTTCACCGAGGCCGATCCGGCAGCTGCGGTCGCCATGGCCCGGGCTGCCGGCTTCGGGCACCTGGTCGTCGCCGGGGACGACGGTCTGCTCTCGAGCCCCATGCCGTTCCTCGTCGACGACGACGGATCGGTGGTGCGAGCGCACCTGGCGCGGCCGAATCCGGTCCTGCGAGCGTTGCCGTCGGCGGCCCTGCTGATCGTGCCGGTCGGTGACGCCTACATCTCACCGGGCTGGTACCCGTCGAAGGCCGACGACCCGAAGGTCGTGCCGACGTGGAACTACGAAGTGGTCCATCTGCGCGGTCGGCTCCGGGCCCACGACGACGACTGGACCGAGCAGCTCGTCCGCGACCTGACCGAACATCACGAGGCGTCGATGGGGACACCGTGGTCGGTCGACGACGCGCCGCCCGAATACGTCGCTCGGATGCTGAAGGCGATCGTCGGCGTCTCGTTGGAAGTGACCGGTATCGAGGCCAAACGCAAGCTCAGCCAGAACAAGTCGGCCGGCGATCTCGCCGGCGCCGCCGACGGGCTCGAACGTCGCGATCATCGACACGACGGAGCGGTCGCGGAGGCGATGCGGCGCCACGATCCACACCACTGAGCTGCGGGCGAGGACGAGTCTCGATCCCCGATCGCGTAGCGTCCACCACGTCGCGATGTTCCCGGTTTCACGACGTACCGCCGAAAAGGACGCCGCGAGCCGCCCCACACGTGCTGCAATGGTGTCCTCGTGCTCGGCGAGGTCTCGACAGGGAGGTGACGATGGCCGACAACAGTGTGTTCATCTCCTATCGACGGGACCCCGGATATCCCTGGGCGCGTCTGATCTGGGAGAACCTCGGCGACAAGGGCGTCGATGCCTTTCTCGATCTGGAGAGCATGCGCGCGGCCGGTCGATTCGACGATCGACTTCTGAACCAGATCGCGTCGCGGCCCTACTTCATCGCGATCCTCACGGCACGAACGCTCGATCGATGTGCCAGCCCCGATGACTGGATGCGGCGCGAGATCGAGCACGCGATCGACACCAACCGCATCATCGTGCCGACGTTCATCGCTCCCTTCGAACCGTCGGGCTTTCCCGCCGACCTGCCATCGCACATCGACAAGGCGCTGTCACAGTCGCAGGGCCTCACCGTCTACAGCCAGTATCTGAGCGCGGCGACCGACAAGCTGGCGGACGAATTGCTGGCGCCGGTCGAGATGGAGTCGATCGGGCTGACCGAGGAGGACGCACGATTCCAGTCACGAGCGATCCGCCAGGTTCGCGCCTTGCCGCCACCACCGCTGCCACCGACGCCGATCGCGGAGCCGGACGGCACCGACACCGACACCGACACCGACACCGACGCGATCGGAACGGCCGCACCCGCCGTTGCGGCAGGCGTCATCTCCGCAGACACGCCGGACGCTCCGAACGAACCGCCCGACACCACCCCCACCGACACCCACGACGCCCCGACCGAACCGCCCGAGACCACCCCCACCGACACCCACGGGGTTCCGACCGAACCCGGGACGCCGGACGCTCCGACCGAGCCCCGGGAGACGACGGCGACCGACGCGGTGGTGGCACCCGCGGTCGAGACGGAGGTGGCGGCGGACTCGGGCCCGGTGACGTCCCTCGACGCGGGACCGGCTCGGTCGAGCGCAACCGACTCGGTCAGCGCGGCGCCGCCGGCCGCGCGCGCGTCGACGTCGACCGGCGAATCGGACGACTCGACCCGCCGACGCCGTCGTCTGCTCGGCGGCGGCGTGGTTGCAGCCATCGTGATCGCGGCGGTCGCAGCCGTCGTGGTGTTCTCCCAGGGCGACGACGGACCGTCGACGGTGCTCGAGGCGGGCACATGGCTCGAGCCGGGCGATGCCGTGCGGTCGCCGAACGGAGCACATGAGCTCGTGATGACGTCGTCCGGGCGGCTTCGCCTGCGGACCGGCGGCACGATCGTCTGGGAGCCGAACTACTCGCCGACCTCGACCGCGGCTGCGATCGTGCAGCCGAGCGACGGCAACTTCGTCGTGTACCGGAGCACCGATCCCGAGAGTGGCGCACTCTGGGCATCGGGCACGACCGACGTCGGCCCGGGCGGAACGCTGCGCGTGATCGACGAGTCGGGCGCCGGATTCGTCGTGATCGAGGATGCCGACGGCATCCGCCGCTGGCGCGAACCCGAGAGAACAAACGACCCTCCACCCGCGGCGACGCAGCAGGGAACCACGGCGACGGTGCCCCCGCCGGAGGAAACGGCCGCGACGAATCCCTCGACCGATACTGCGGAGGAGCGGTTGCGATCGATCGTCGAACGCGACACGCAAATCGTCGATCAGGCCGTCGACGCGTGGGTCGTCCAACTCGAGCGCGAAACGCGTCGGCCTCGTGGAAGACGACGGCGTGCCGTGGACCCACGATCGAATCGTCGAGGAGTACGACACGTTGAGCGCCCGGAACGAGACGTTCCTCGTCAGCGGAGCCGACTACAACCTCAACCGGGCCCACCTGCTCGATTCCTCTCGAACCGACTTCTCGGACTGGTACTTCTACCTGGTGCTGCGCGACGTCCAGCCGTTCGCGTCGCGTGACGCCGCGATCGGCTGGTGCGAGCAGAACCGCCCGGGAGACTGCGGCGTCAAGTTGCTCTCAGCGGACCCGAGCACCGATTCGCAAGCCTGGTTCAGCCCGTCCGCGTCGGGGTGAAGGGCCACCGCATCGTTCGGTTGGCGCTGGTCCGTAGCCGTCTCCGCGTGCACCCGGCCGACTCGACGCGCCGACCCGAGCCGACCGCACGACCGGCGACCGCGAACGAGCCGACGCCGGTCGGTTGACCGAGCCGAGTGACCACGCGACGGCATCGACCGCGCCAACGTGCGTCGCCGCGATGTCGTTGCGAGAGAAGATGGCGTTGCTCATGTGGCCGGACGCTCGGGATGATGCGATCGCCGTCGTCCGCGATCAGGGCGTGGACGGTGCCGTGTCGGTACATCACCGGGGACGGTGTCGAGATCGACGACGACTCGTGAGCCGACGTCGCTTCCCCGGCGGCGAAGCCTCCCGCTAACCTGGTCCTCCGGCCCGCCGAGCGGGTCATGCGGATGTAGTTCAATGGTAGAACTTCAGCTTCCCAAGCTGATAACGCG
>CAWHCI010000021.1:0-12819 GCA_963827775.1 uncultured Acidimicrobiaceae bacterium
GTCGTCTCACAGGTGGGTAGATCAGTGACGCGGGGTCTCCGGTGGCTGGGATTCTGGGCGGCAATATCGAGCGGCTGTGCTGCTCACGTCGACGCCGATGCCACGATGTCGGGCAAGCGGGGTATGTACTGCTGTGGTGAGTTCACCTGGAACGCACTGTGGACGGTGTCGTCACCGCCGGCGGAGGTCCACGACGACTTGATCGACGTGTGGGAGATGTACCCGGCCCCGATCAGCCGGTGGCGGCTTCCGATCCAACCGGCGGCTCGTGTGTACGAGGTTCACGGTCCTGTTGATTGGGTACGATTGGTCGCCCGATACTGCGCGTCTGCCTACTCGGCTGCACGGTGGCTGGGCAGTCCCGGCCCCAACCAGGACCGAACCGAGGCGCACCTGCTCGAGGACGTCTCTGCAGGAGCAGCAGTTCGTGTCGGCGTTCGGGTGGCGATGCCTGACTCGGAGCGCGTCGGCGAGGACTACGACGGCGTCCATCTGAGCAGGGCCGGCAAGCTCACCTGCGAGGGCCGCGTTGTTGATGTTCCCGATCTCGGCGATGACGTCGTCACGATGGTGCGTTACTGGGGCAGCGAACGCACGTCGTGGCTCAACGACGTGTTCGGTGTGCCCGAGCCGCTTGCGGCCCCATCGCTGTCCGGTTGGACCAACGGTGACCTGGGTATTGACGCGAATCACGCTGTGCGTCGAGACGTCGACGCACGAGCGCTCGCCGCCCTGGTCGGCCGCGACCTGTTCTCTGCGTGATCACACTCCCTCGCCATCAGCGAGGCCGAGCATGACGGTCCAAAGCTTGCGGAGAGCGCCCAGATCGGGCAATCTGAGCGGGTGGGTCGGCGCGGGAACCATCGTCGTGGTGGCTACGTCGAACTCACTGTGGGACGCGCCGGACCGTTGGTCCTTGTTTGGCTCGTGTGCTCGTGCGGGTCGGCGGATGCTCCCTCGTCGCTGAGCGCGCCCGCCGCTGGCACGATTCCTCCACCAACAGCATTGCCAACGCCAACGACCAATACGCCACCGCCAACCAATCCGCTTCCCGCGACCACAGTCCTCGTCAGGCCCGCTGCCGACGACGCGCTTGTGGCGTCGGTCGTGCCGACGCAAGTGACCGAGCCGTGCCCCGCCTCGCAGCCCGACGCAGGAGAGAACGCCGAGGAGTTCGAGCAGATGATGGCGGAGTCGAGTCGATTGGAACCGATGCTCGGACAAGTGTTGGCATACGGGGGCCAGCACGCTGACGAGTTCGGCACCTACGGTCTGATTTGGCAGAGCGGAGGCGACGCGTCGGTGTTCATCTCGTTCACTTCCGATCTCGACGCACACCGAGATGCGTTACGTAAGGGTGTCGCCTACCCAGATGAGTTGGTCGTGTGTCAGGTCGCGGTGTCCGGCGACGTGGCCCGCGCCTTGATGGCGAAGCTCACGGATGAACTGCGAGGGCGCTACCAGTCGGTTGTCCTCGGGATGGGTCCCGTCGAAGTCGTCCTGAACCCGGGTGAGCACACCCTCGCTGACACGCTCGTTTCAGAGTACGGCGACGCGGTCGAAGTCACGATCTGCCCGGACGCCACCAGTTGCGCGGGAGTTCCGTTGTTGCCGTCCGGTTAGAGCCGTGCGCCATATCTGCCAATCTGCGTTCCCGCCGCCACGCGAATCGGCGATTCGACGGGCGCGAATACGTGACGCCGCATCGGGGCCGTGATGTAGCGCAGCCTCGGCGTTCGACGTCGAGATTACGCGTGGCGATACCGGGTGGATTCGATGGTGGGGTGCAGACATGCGGACGGCGCGGATCCGGGCAGCGGTCGAGTCGCACGGTAATCGGGAGCACACCGCTGACCGGGTCGCAAAATCGCCCGGGAACTCAAGGACCGACCCAGAAAGACCTTCGGCATGAGAACGTCCCATGAGATCTTCACCCGAGACGTGCGCACCGCGCCAGCTACCGTTGCGACGACCACCTGAATCCGTCGATCGATATCGGAAGCGTGTGGTCGCCCGCGATTAGCGAGGCGCCGCGCGAGCGGGCGCTCATGGAGGGGCGAGGCGACGGCCGCGCCTGCCGCGTGAAGCGGATCGGGCGGCGACCAGGCGTCAGCAACGATCCCTACGGGCTGGCTTCGATGGTGCCGGTGATGGTCCAAGGGAAGTTCACGCCTTCGACGTGTTGCCGGTACTGCAATCCCTCGTAGTCGCCCGACCCGATGTAGAGACCATCGATGATGTGGTTGCCGTCAGCCGTGATCTCACCGGACCAGTCTCCGACCCAGGTGCCGTTGTCGTTGGTGAGTTCGTAGGTGCCGTCCATGGCCGTCGGTGGAGCGGTATCGATCCGCGCCGTCGCGATCGCTGTACCCGAGACGCGGGGGTCGGACATCGTGTCCGTGCAGACGCCCGAACTCCGAAGAGCACTGTCGCTGGTCTCCGTGCACGTCGAAGTGCCCTCGACGGTGACCGGTGTGATGTCGGAGCCCGAGTCCCGCAATCCGAACCACCAGACTCCGGCCGCCACGGCGAGCGCGAGCACGGTGAGCACGGTCAAGATGTGTGGTTGCTTTCGACGGATGGACGGGGCGGGGGCAGCAGGTGGTGTGATCGTCTGCATAGCGACCTCTTCTCAACAGCGATCGGCTTACACCTGAATTCTCTACCCGCGAGAGCTCGCCGTCCAGAGCCAGACGCCATTCGGACGCAACCGTCACGACTTTCGGCTGATCGCCGAACACGCCGACACGCTCGACGCAATCACCCAAGCAACGGAATGCCCTGCGAACGTGGTCACGCATGAAAGACCGTCATCCCCTACCGGACACCTGCCGAGCGCTCGATATTGGTGGATATGCACGTGAAAGCGGGACGTCACGTCAGGGCCTGATTCATGCTTGGGGTGTGAGTAGCTGAAATACGCGCCAAGTCTCGTGTTTGGGGTCAGTCGATCCAGCCCATCTCGCGGAGCATCTCGTTCGCAATCGCGAGAGCGACCGTCTCGTACTTCGGGGAATTGCCGCCGCCGGAGCTTTCAGCGTCAACGACATTCAGGAAGAACTCAATGATCGGTTGGCCGCCAAGCCACAGGCGCCCTGCCACTCTCGCTGTGTCGGCGGTCCCATAGACGCGGGAGTCGAGTTGGTAGTGGACCGACTCGTCGAGCATCGCATGAGCTCGATAGCCGAGGCGTTGCCACGACTCGTCGTCGACCGGCTGGTCCGAGGTTTCGATACCGACGATGACCGCCCCCTCACTAAGCTCGCCCTCACGCCAACCGGGCGAGTCCCAGTACGCACCCGCTGGTGTACCCACAAGCCCTGGACTCCCACTCGTCCAACAGACGGGCTCGACATCGAACCGTTCGAACGGGAAGTCAGTTCCTGCCTTCGCCTGCGCACGGTCGATGACCGCATTCAACTCCTCACCCGTGAACCGATCACAGTCCACCCACTCGAAGACCGCCGGGATCGGAGCCACGGTGTCGGCCGTGCTGGCCGACGCAGACTGCTCGAGGTCTGTTGTGCTGGTCGGCGCTGACCGTTCGAGGTCAGCGGTCGACGAGTCATCCGCACACGCCGACATCCCGACCATGACCACCACCGCCGAGAGGGCCATCCAGCGACGCGCCAACATGACAACCACCTCCAACTCCAAATCACCACACCCCCGCCGCCGCGTAAAGAGGACAGACGTCACACTCAACGGATGCTGCCACCACCCACAACTCAACCCGGGACCATCAGCCCTTGAGGGACCCCAACCCGGAGTCCGACCCGCCTGGGAACCGGCGAATCCGGTCGCCAACGGTCGGGACTATGCAGTGCTCGGGTTGGGCCGTTGCCGAGTGGTCGACATCGGCTCCGCGTTGTGATTCTGAGCGTCGATACGTGCGGTCGAGGTACTCGACCGACAACCCCGTCCGACACTCGACTTGGGAGTGATTCGGCGGATCTCGTCATCCTGACAGAGGCTGGTGTCGGTCCAGGTCCTCAACCAGAAACCGTGTCATATGCCCCTGGTGCGTCGAGTGAGGCTGGAGCACTGTTGAATTGCCAATCTGAAGGCACTCAGCAGGAGGTTTGCGATGCGAAGTACGATCATTCCCACACTGCTTGCTGCGACGCTCGTTGTGCTCGGGGCATCACCGGCGATTGCGGACAAGCCCGAGACGAGGGCGGTGATCCCATTCGAATTCGAGTTCGGCCCCGTGGAGAACCCGTGCACGGGTCAGGAGACGATGTTGAAGGTCATGTTTGAGCAGGACCTCCACGCCTTGCCTTCGATCGAGAGCTTCTTCAGCGGCGATTACAGCCACGCAAACTGGAAGCTCACCGGCCATTTTGTCGGCGTTGATGACGGGTATGCGACAGAGTGGAAGCCCTTCGCATCGGGGGTCGTCAACCAAACGGGGGACCACTACGTCCAGAGTGGGGCCGAGAACGTGATGTTCTATGGCGACGATGGAGGCAAGTATCGAGTCCGGCGGCCATTCAAACTCGTGGTGACCCACGGGGAGGTCAAGGTCTCCATGGAGCTTAACGACGTCGTCTGCATTGTTCAGCCAGCTGGCTGATTGCCAGGCCGATCAGATCGAAGCGAGTGCGACGCACATATCGACACTTCACGCGTGCTGTGTGCCCCATATTGTGCGTCCCGAATCCCACCCGCGAGCATCACCAAACGCCAGCACTGGGTCGCACACTTCGCTCAACCCAAACTGGCCGACCTGCACTGCAGTGCCGGCGCGATGCGGTGGCTACGGCCGTCGAGTGCCTGCCCCGTAATGCCGTTCGGTGGAGCGCCGCGGACGCGATCGCGATGCGCCGTTTGTGGGCGCGGCGACGGCACTGACGCGGGCGTGGGTGCGGTGCCGCAGAGGGGCGATAACGCCGTACAGCAACTTTGGTGCATATGTGCGGTTGTGGCTGAGGCGCGAGAAGACCCGATGTGACGGTTGGGCGGGTCGAGGCGCACATACGACGATGGTGAGTGTGTATGGGAGGTGATGCCGACGAGAACGAAGAATCAGGTCCGCAGTGGTGCTCGGAACGCCTGGCGGGCCTCGCTGGCCGGCGAGCGGCTCACTGGTACGATCTGGCCATGGTGCGCACGCTCGATCTGACGAAGTGGGCTGGGCGGTGGGTGGCTGTCGATGCCGACGGGAACGTGTGCCGTGATGCCGCTTCGCTCGCTGAGTTGTTGGCGATCATCGATGCCGATGGCATCGAGGGTGCTGAGGTTATGCGGTCGCCGGCGCCGGGCGAACCCGTGGTTTACGGGCTTGGCTGAATCCTGGCGTTACGGCTACACCGACTTCGGTGAGGGTCGAGGCCGGGTACCTCGGCCAGTACTGCGAGCGGTCATCGGTGTGTCGACACCAGGTGCCTCGAGCACGTTCTCAGCGATCATCGACACCGGCGGCCCGATCACGGTCGTTGCGGCCGAGCTGCTCGACATTGGCGCCGAGCCAGTGGACATTGGCGAGACGATGGTGCTGCGGCTCGCCGGATCGACCACCGAGGTGCCGCTCTACGAGCTCACCTTGGAGGCTCGTCCGCCGCGTGAGCTACGTGGCGAACCTGCGGTGCAATGGCGAAGCGTCGTCGCCGTGCTCCGACCCCTGGCCACATCAGGGCACCGCGATCATCCTCGGGCAGTCCGGCTTCCTCGACACATTCACGGTGACATTCGGTCCGGACGGCTTCGTGCTCGAAACGGCCAGCGTGTTCCGCGATCGGTTTCCCGAGCCCGGCTCCGCCTGACCAGCCCTGAGGGGGCGCGTCTCACTCGGCGAGCGTTGGGTCGAGCAGCTGAGCTGCCCGCCACGCGGTGTCGTGTGGGCGGTTGCCAAGACTACGGACGTATTCGGCTGTTGTCGCGGTGTCGACGTGGCCGACGTGGCGGGCGATGTCGGCGAGGTCGAGGCCGCCGTCGGCGTACAGCGCGGTGATGACGGTTCGTCGGCCGGAGTGGGTCGCCAGGCCGGTCGGGTCGATACCGGCTGCGTTCGCTGCTCGTTCGATCGTCTTCACGACCGCCTGGCGGTTGGTGAGTCCGCCGGTCGCGGTCGTGAACACCATCGACAGGCGCTCACCCTCGTAGGTGTGCGTCGGCCACTCGCCCCGGTGCCAGCGACGCTCGTCGTCCTGCTCCTCTCGTCGGCGCAGCAGGTGGTCGATCGATGCCGGCGCGAGGAAGTGGACGCCCTCGGCTCCTGAGGTCTTCGTCGAGCCGAGCGCTGTGCCGGTCGACGGGGTGTACGCGCGCCGCCGTCGCTGGATGTGGGCGGTGCCGGCGTCGAGGTCGAGGTCTTGCCAGGCGAGCCCGAGCACCTCGCTCACTCGCCAGCCCTGGCAGAACAACAGCGTCACGGCCGCGCCGAGTCGGAATGTCTGGGCGGCGAGGATCAGCGACTTGGCATCGGCGGCAGACAGGGCGCGGCCGGGGTTCACTCGCTTCGCCCGAGGTGGCTTCACAAGATCGAACGGGTTCGACGGGATCAGGCCAAGCTTGACTGCCTCGGCGAATGCCTGGCGGCCGACCTTGCGCGAGTTCAGCACCGTCAGCGGGGCGTGGGTGTCGAGCTGACCTGACTGCCACGCGATCAACGTCTCCGGGCCAACCTCGACCACCGGCAACCGCCCCGATGTCGTCGGCGAGATAGCGGCCGAAGCGTTGATAGCTGTCGAACGTCGACGGCTTGACCTGATGGCGTGCGACCGACTCGAGCCACCACGTCACCAGCTCGGTCACCGTCGTCTCCCGCGAGAATCGGCTCGACGTCGGCACCCGTGCCGCGATCTGCGCCAGGCGCTCGTCTCGCCGTTCCTCGGCCTTCGCCCGGGTCGCACCCGACACGCGCTTCAACCGGCCTCGCTCGTCGCGGTACGTCGCACGCCAGCGGCCGACCTTCTGCTTGCCGTCAGGAGCCACGGCCGGTGCGCCTCGTAGTACACCGAGCCGTCGCCGTTCGAGTTCTTGGCCGCCACATTGACGGCGCCATCCGACCCGACGATCCGCTTGCCTCGTGGTGCTCTTCGGCATCGGCCGAACCTCCTCGCTCCGGTCGCTCCCGAACCCGTAAATGGGAGCAACGGTGGAGCAACCATACCGAAAAGGGAGCAACCGGGGGAGCAACGCTCCAGAAACGCCAGCGGACGTCGACGGACTTCTCCGGACATAACACCTGGTCAGAGATGAGTTCCGGGAACGTCATCGATCTCGACGAACGTCTCCGGACCCACGAAGTGGAGCTGGGGGGAATCGAACCCCCGCCTCCTGATCTTCCCCCGCCCAGGTCAGAGCGTTGCACCCCTGCTCAGTGTCGGTTTTCGAGTGACCGTTGTTGACCGCAAGTGACCGTAGTCGACCGGTGGTTCCCGTCCTTTTCCCGTCCCGTCCGTCCGAATTCCGTCCTCGGCGGACGTTCCGATGGCCAGCGCGATTGGGCTGGACACCGTGGGCCCCGATTGAAGGTTGCTGATGGTTGCGCCGCCAGCGGTCAACGAAGTCTGGTGACTTGTGCATGCTTTCATTCGTGACCGGATTCGTCACGGATTACCACCAGTGTGACGACCCGGGTCGCTCCCTGGGTGCGGGGCGAGGCGATCGCACGATAGACACTCGCGTGATCAGCGGTGTCGCCGCGGGCCGGAGGGTGGTTGCCGCTGGTGGGTCAACTCCACCCCAGCGGATGAGGCCTGGTGACTCAATCGGATGTGACGCGGTAGGCGGAGGCGAGCAGGTCGACGACAGGGACGCCGCGTACCTCCGCATCGAGGGATTCGCAGCGTTGCAGTACCTCGGCCATGCCCATCCTGGTGCCTGCGTCGGTGAGGCGGTCGATCTCGAGGGGCGGGTCTGGAAGTCGCGCGCCGGGGACCAGCGGCCACCACGGTGCCACCTGCGACCGTGACATGGTGGTGACACCGGCGAGATGTGCGAGCAGTTGCTCGCGGGTGCGGCCACGCCAGGTGAGCAGCAACCATGGGTCGGCATCGAGGCGATCGGCGAACACGTACAACGTCGCCGCGAGATGTTTGCACGGGTTTTCCCAGTCGGGGCACGAACACGAGGCCCGCATGTCGCTCCACTTCGCGGGTAGCAGCGCGACTCCGGCGTTTTGGAAGACGGCCTCCAACTCGGGCGGCACCTCTCCCGCCAGCAACCGTGCGGCGAACCCGACACGAGCTCGCATGGCTGCCTCGATCTCGCTCCACTGCGCATCGGACAGTGCCGGTGCCGCGGCCGTGACGACGTACGGGGTCCGCCGCGATCCCTGCACCTGCGCTATGAGTTGCCCCGGCTGGACGTTGAAGTCGACCAACTGCCCTTGGCGCGCGTAGCGCCGGCCGCGTTGCATCCGCGTCCCGAGCCCGTACGAGTCGAGCAGACCGACGAGTCGCTGTGACCACCACGCGTCGGCCATCTGGCCGCGCGCCTTCGAGGTGGCGATGCCGCCCTCGGTCGGGATCGGCTTCGACTCCGGGTAGTGGTGCCACTGGTCGTCCCAGCTCCTGCGTCCGGCCATCGTCAGTCCTCGATCGTGTCTTTGCGCAGCGTGAGCACGTCGCGCAACTGGTCGGTCGACAATTCGGTGATCCAACCTTCACCTGCGCCGACCACGGACTCGGCGAGCGCCTTTTTGCCCGTGATCATCTCGTCGATCTTCTCCTCGACCGTGCCCGACGACACGAGCTTGTGGACCACTACGTTTCGGTGCTGGCCGATCCGGTACGCGCGGTCGGTTGCTTGGTCCTCCACCGCCGGGTTCCACCACCGGTCGTAGTGCAGCACGTGCGACGCCGAGGTCAGGTTCAGCCCGGTGCCGCCGGCCTTCAATGAGATCACGAGCAACGGCGGACCGTCGGCGTCCTGGAATCCGGCGACGATCGCGTCGCGGCGCTTGCGGGTGAGCTTGCCGTGCAACCACGGCACCTCGACCGCGAACCGCCGCGCCAGGTACGGCGCGAGGAGAGTGCCCCACTCGGAGTATTGGGTGAACAGCAGCGCCTTATCACCGACGGCCAGCACCTGGTCGAGTAACTCCTCGGTCCGCTGCCAACTTGCCTGACCGCCCCGCCATCGTCGAGGAGTCCTTCGCGAAGTGCGCAGGATGGTTGCACACCTGCTTCAACTTCATGATCCCGGCAAGTACGGCACCACGCCGGTCGATGCCTTCGAGACCTTCGGCCTGCTCGATCAGGTCATCGACGACCGCCTGATACAGCGTCGCCTGCTCGCGAGTCAACGGACAGCGCTGGGTTCGTTCGACCTTGTCGGGCAGATCGTCGATGATCGACCGATCGGACTTCAGACGTCGTAGCAGGAACGGCGACACAATCCGCTGCAACCGGGCGGTCGCCTCCGGGTCGTGCTCGCGTTCGATCGGTCCGGCGAAGCGGCGCCTGAACGACGGCGCGCTGCCGAGCAGGCCCGGATTCACCGTGTGCATGATTGCCCACAGTTCACTCAGCCGATTCTCGACTGGCGTGCCGGTCAGGGCGATCCGTCGCGGTGCGTTGAGACGGTGTACGGCGCGGGCCTGAGAGGTGTAGGGGTTCTTCACTTGCTGGGCCTCGTCGAGCACGAAGCGACCCCACCGGACCGTCTCGAGTTCGTCAATGTCGCGGGCGACGAGGTGGTACGAGGTCAGAACGACGTTGCAGTCGACCGCGCGTTCGGCGAACGGCACGTCGTGATCGCGCATCCGACCGGCACCGTGGTGGACCATCACCGACAACTCCGGTGCGAACCGGTTGACTTCGCGCTCCCAGTTGCCGAGCACCGAGGTGGGACACACCACCAGCGTCGGTCCATCGACACGATCCGACAACATCGACGCGATGACCTGAGCGGTCTTGCCGAGCCCCATGTCGTCGGCGAGACAAGCTCCGAGCCCGACCCGGCCGAGGAACGCC
Source organism: uncultured Acidimicrobiaceae bacterium (assembly GCA_963827775.1). Lineage (GTDB taxonomy): Bacteria > Actinomycetota > Acidimicrobiia > Acidimicrobiales > Ilumatobacteraceae > Ilumatobacter. The sequence continues at coordinate 9,924 of CAWHCI010000021.1, forward strand.
AACCAACCGACCCCGCGCTCCTGGTATGGGCGTAGTTCGCCGTCGAAACCATCGGGTGTCGGCACCGGGTCGACCGTCGAGTGGAGCGCATCGTCGAGCAGCGTGCCCAACCAGCCAGAGGCGTCGACTCCGACGACCATCGCACCGTCGGGCGCATCGAGCGCATCGATGCCGAGCCCGGTCCGGACCAACTCCCCAACAGTGCCTTCGCCCTTCGTGCCGTGCCCGGCGAGGAGCGCGGCGATCTCGTCGGGTCGCAACTCGACCCACATGCCGCGAACGCGCACCAAAGATCTCTTGGCATCGGCGGCAGCCTGCAACGCGCGCAAGTCGGCCGCGGTCAGTGCGATGTCACCGAGGGCAGCCTTCCACGCGAACTCCACGATCTGGTCGAAGCCGAACCCGGCCGCGATGACCGCGCTTTCCGACTTCGCCGATCGGTTCGTCCTGGCCCGCAGTCCGAGCAGACTGCGATTCGTCCACCACCCGGGGAGCAACACCACCACGCCGGCGTCTTCGAGCGGGCCGACGTGCTCCTGGAGGAGTTCGACGATCGCGGCGTCGTCGACCTCGCAACGATCCGGGACGGCCGCGTCAAGCAGGCCAGAGAGCTCAGGTGCGATGCGAGCCAGGCGCCCCAACGCCGACAGCAACTCCTCGACCACCTCTGCACCGAACGGCGACGAGCCACCCCACACGTCGCGCAATGCGACCATCAGGCTCGGCTCATCGACGTCCTGTGCCATCGCCTCGACAGTCCAGGCATCGTCCGATTCGCCGGCGAGCGGTTCATGGATCCGGATGCACAGCCGGGCGCGACCGAGCCCGACGACGCCAGAGCGCACCCACTCGTCGACGACCGCCGCGAACGCCGCAACCCGGTCGGTGTCGAGCGAGCCGGACAGTTGCGGGTCGGGTGCGGTGAGCGAGCGCAACCATGCATCAGGCACGGTTCGTCGCCCCGACCGCGGTTCGAGCAATGCCACGCCATCGACGACGAGCCGTTCGCGCATCTTCCGGTCGACCTCGTTGCCCAGTTCGTCGGCGAGACAGACGTGATCTTCGTTGTCGTTTCCGTCGAGGAGTGCGGCGAGGAGGCCCCGGTCTGATGCGGACGGCAACGGCCACCACCACGACCGGGCAACGCCATCGGCGCCGATGGTCAAACCTGGCACGACCCGTCGCGTCTCGACGAACATCTCGGCGAGTCCGGCGACCGCGACGGCGCGCAACATCAAGCTGCTCAGGGGCGGATCAACGACTGTCACGGACCTCCATTGTGCACGAGCCGGAAGCCTGCGGACGCAACGCCCGACAACGATGCGCGGATTCGCCGGGCGCGTCGTGCTGTGCGAACGACTCGTCGGCCCCTCGGTCGACGCAGACGAATCCCACCGCCATGCTTTCGTTGAGCTGGATGGATCGGGTCGACCCCGGCTCAAATTCTGAATGTCCCTGGTGGATCTGGTCGCTTGGCGTGACCTCCCTGTCGCGCGGAGCAACGGCACGGCGTCGATCCGCCTCGTCCCGCTCGCGGGCGTTGTTGATCTTTGTCCGGAAGGCGACAGAGCCTTTCCTTCGGAGCGTGGTGTCGACGGGGTGCTCGGCCTATTCGTCGAGGTGTCGGGATTCGTAGTAGCTGTCGAGGTGTTCGAGGTCTTTGGCGCGGCCGGTCGCCTGCTTGAGTGCCTCCCACATCGGCACGGTGATCACCGTCACCGGCTCGTCGTCCAACGTTGCCCGCTGCGCGTTCTTGCTGAGGTCGGCGTAGCCGGCCGGTGCGCCGTCGGGTGTGAAGACGATGTCGATCGGACCGAAGGTGGTCATCAGGTGCAGCGTGTCGTATTGCGCCCATTGTTCGACAGGGGTGCGTGGGAACCAGGTGCCTGCTTCTTCGGCGGTGTGGAGACCCGCGTCGAACTCGTCGAATGCCCGGGCGAGACGTTCGAGGTTCTGGTGATCCCGGGCCGGGGTGACGTCGATGTCGATGGTGGTCGGAACGGGGAGATCGTGGAGCTGCGCAGCGATGCCACCGATGACCACGAATCGCACGCCGTGCCGGTTGAGTACTCGGACGATCGCCGCGGCGTCGAGATCAGGCATCGACTCGATGTCGCGCCAGTCGTGCTCGTTCGCGTTCGTGTCGTGTCGCTCGAGTTGGCCAGACGGCAACTGCGCCTCGGCGGCGGCGAGGGACGGGAGATGAGTGTCGGGCGGGGCGAGACGCATGCGGACCTCGAAGCCGGCGGCGCCGAGTAGTCGACAGAGGGTGTCGACCGACGGTGAGCGGCGGCCGGACTCGTAGGCCGACACTGCTGCCTGGCTGGTGCCGGCGCGTTCGGCGAGTGCCTGCTGTGTGAGCCCGGCTTGTCGGCGGGCGATCCGGATGAGGTGCCTGGAGTAGGTCTCGGTCGCCATGGTCTCAGTATACCGGTACCGATATAAGCGATCACGCCTCTCGTTCGACCGCCGGGTTCGCTCAGCCGTCGAGCCCTTCCATGGAGCGGACGGACCGGGGTGCTCAGCGCCGACTCGACCCCGTCTGGCGCGGTCGGCGCCGGAGTTTTCGGTTTGCCGGATGGCGAGCCCGAAGGCGCAGGCGCCCCGAATGGTGGTCTCCAAGTCATTCGTCACCCTCGTCGGCAATCGTTTCGGCTGCCGATCGGTTGCGGCATCTCGTCACGCTCGGCCGCCGGTCTGGTGACGTCATCCGTCCGAATTCCGTCCTCACGATGACGAAGCAGCACGTCCGGCGGCTCGACCAACGGATGAAAGCGCTGGTGGGAGAGCCCAAGTCGTCGAATCGTCCCAGCTCACTCACCGTGTTGGACGGGGGAATGATCCCTCCGTCCATTCGGTGCAAACCACCTGGTAGATGGCACTTTTCGTGGAGCTG
>CAWHCI010000022.1:0-3790 GCA_963827775.1 uncultured Acidimicrobiaceae bacterium
GAGCCTCGATCCACCGAGTCGGGTCGGTGGGTGGTGCTTGGCGTGGGCTGGGCGGCGACGGACGGTTCCGGGCTCGTCGTGTTGCTGTCGGGGCGTGACGGAGCCAGCGTCGTGCTGGTCGGGTTGACGGCGCTGGGGTGAGGTCTGCGGCGGGCCGGACCGCGGGTGCCAGTGTCAGATCGGGACGGCTGGCAGTTGGCGTAGCGTGTCGAGCAGGTTCGTGAACGTGGCTGCCCATGGCCATCGTGTCGGGAGTCGTAGCGTGACTCGACCGGCGCGGTTGACGAGTCGGCCGGGTAGTGCGAGGAGTCGGGTGCGGATCGTGCGTGCGACGATCAGCTGGTCGGTGTGGTGGCCGCCGAGGTGGGCGGTCCAGCGGACCATGTTGTGTGCCAGGATCGCGATCTGGAACCAGGCCGAGTTCGCGGAGAACACCCCGGACGGGAGGTGCTCGAGACCGGCTCCTGCTTTCAGGTCTTTGATCGCGAGTTCCACGACGGCGTGTTCGCGATGGAACCGGTCGATGTCGACGACGTCGCCGTCGAGGTCGGTCAAGAACGCGTGGTGCCGCCAATCGGGCCACAGCTTCTGCTGCTCCTGGCCGGTGAGGCGGGTTCGACGCACGATCATCCGGCGGGTCACGGCCTTGGAGCCGCGCCCGGACGTGTAGGCGCACTCGGCGACTTGGGCTTCGCCGTCGCAGGTGTACTCGATGGTCTGCCAGGCGTCGTCGTCGATGCCCGCGATCGCTGTCTGGACCGCCCCAACACTGGTGCGCACGCCCATCGTGTAGCGCACGTTCAACCGGCCGAGGTTGACGATCGTGTCGTTGTTCCAGAACCCCGAATCGAACCGGACCGTCAACGCCCGATGCCGGGTCGTCGCGTCGGGCGCGAGCCGACCAACTCGTTGACGAAACGTTTCGTGCCGCGCTGGGTGTTCGCCGAACCCTTGCGGAACCGGCCGTGCAAGATCTCACCGGTCCCGGCGATCGTCGCGAGCAGCGGGTGGTAGCCGAGACAGTGCGTGTAGCCGTAGCCGGCGCCCTGCTTGGAGCTTGCCGACCACCTCACAGATCGTCGAGTCGACATCGATCACCAACCCGCCCGGTGCCGCCGACATCGCCCAGGCGCGTTGACGGGCGAGGTCGTTGACCGCTTCGAGTTGGCGGACGTGACCGAACGAGAACGCTGCGCAGGAACGTCCCCAGCGTCGACGGTGCCATCACCCGATGCGACACCACTACCTCGGTCGCGCCAGCGCGCAACATGTCGGCGTGATCGATGTGCGAGCCGCCCGCCAGCATCGTGTTCATCAACGTCAACACCTTGCGGCCCGGTGACGCGCCACCGACACGGCCATCGAGTCGCACCGTCGCGTTGATCAGCGACTCGAGACCGAGCCGTTCGGTCAACGTGGCGGGCAACAACAACCCGGCGTTGGCGACCAGATTGTCGTCGTCGAAGGTGACGTGAACGCGGTCCAAGGTCTGCGATACTCGACTCACTGAAAGTGTCTCCTGGCTGGTTGACCAATGTGGCGTAAGAACCAACATCGTCCCAGCTCAGGAGACCTTTCACGCGGATACGCGAACTACCTCACCCGACCCGATCGGTGGATCGAGGCTAAGGTCTGCGATACTCGACTCACTGAAAGTGTCTCCTGGCTGGTTGACCAATGTGGCGTAAGCAACGACATCGTCCCAGCTCAGGAGACCTTTCGCGCGGGAACGCAAATTACCTCACCCGACCGTGATCGGTGGATCGAGGTTTAGGCGGCCGGGAGTTCGGGGGTGTCGGGCGTGGTGTTCACCTCCTGGAGGTGTTGGTCGATGAGGGTCATGGATTCTTCGCTCAGGTAGCGGCGTTCGGCGACGGCCCATTCGTCGTGCTGCTCCAACAGGACGGCGCCGACGAGTCGGATCACCGACGCGTCGTCGGGAAAGATCCCGACGACGTTCGAGCGACGCTTGATTTCCTTGTTGATCCGCTCGAGCGGGTTCGTGGACGAGATCTTGCGCCAGTGCGCTCGCGGGAACGCGGCGTAGGCGGTGACGTCGGCTTCGGCGCCGGCGAGGATCTCGGCAGCCTTCGGGAACCGGTCCTCGAGCATGCCGACCACGGCGTGCAACTGGGTGCGGGTCGCTTCCGCGTCGGGTTGGGCGTGGATCGTGCGCACGGTCGCCGCGACCATGTCCTTGTGGGCGTGGTTGACCGTGGCCAAGATGTTGCGGGCGAGATGCACCTTGCAGCGCTGCCAGCTGGCGCCGGCGAACACCCGGGCGATCGACGCCTTCAGCCCGGCGTGCGCGTCGGAGATCACCAGGCGCACACCGTCGAGGCCGCGGTCTCGGAGTGTGCGCAGGAACGCGGTCCAGAACACCTCGTCTTCGGAGTCGCCGACGTCGACACCGAGCACTTCACGGTTGCCGTCGACGGTCACCGCGGTCGCCACGACGACGGCACGGCCGACGATGCGATGGTTGTTGCGGGCCTTGATGTACGGTCGCGTCGAGATACACGTAGGGCATCGCCAGATGATCGAGTGGTCGGGTGCGGAACACGGCGACTTCGTCGTCGATGCCCTTGCAGATCCGACTGACACGGTCGACTTCGACACGCCCGACTCGCAGCCGAGCGCCTCGCACGAGGTCGTCGACCTTGCGGGTCGAGGTGCCGGTGATGTAGGCGGTCATGATCACCGCCCACAACGCCTGGTCGACACGCCGGCGCGGCTCCAACAAGCTCGGGAAGAACGACCCGACGCGCAGCTTCGGGATCCGCAACTCGATATCACCCGCCGGGGTCGACAACGTCCTCTCCCGTGCCGCCGTTGCGCTGGTTGGTGCGAGTGTCGGTTCGTTCGTGGAGCTCCGCGCCGATCGTCGCTGTCAACTCGGCGTCGATCAGCTCCTGCATGCCGCGTTCGAGCAGCCGCCGGAACAGGTCCTTGCAGTCGCCGTCGCCGAGCTGCGCGAGCAGGTCGTCGAAGCGGGCATCATCATGGTGGGTCATCGCGTGTTTCTCTTTCTCAGTGAGTACTTGGTCGTTCTCACCAAGAGTCACGCGATGGCCCACCTCAACAGGTGGACCCCTTCGCTACTTCCACCACCTCATGGGACGCCAACATCCGGTCGAGCACGGCGATAGCGCACTGCACTGCGGCCCTGGTGCGTGTACGCATAGTCCCGCACGAAGCCGAGCGGCTTCGCCGGAAGTCACTCGCTGGACGGAGCCGGCAATAATCGATTGCGGGCGAGGTGATCGTCCGCAACACTGTTCTCACGACCACGCGAGGGGCAGCCATGCGAATGAGCCGAAGGATTCTGTGCGCGGCAACGGCGGTACTGGTTTTGGCGGCCTGCGGAGGCGACGACGACGCGGGAGAGCCGACCGCTGACGAGCCCGCCGCAGCAACCGGAGACGCCAACGAGCCCGCCGACGAATCGGCAGCCGAGGAACCGGAGGACAAGCCGACGCCAGCGAGCCCGCCGACGAACCGGCGGCCGAGGAACTGCCAGCAGACGAACCAGCCGCCGACGAACCTGCTGTCGACGACAACATGGCCAGCGTCACCATCGACGGAACCACGTACGAGGTCGACGTCTCACTTGGGCCTGCTCCACGGTGCGATTCCGACTTCTTCGCGGCGTTCCTGGTGTCAGGCGGAGATTCGCAAGGCTTCTTCTACGCTCTGCTGCCGCCACCCGACGACCCGAATCACACCGATCCCCCGAATGTGTCCCTTCGCGTGAACGACGGTGAGTTCGAGTGGATCGCCGACCCGTCTA
>CAWHCI010000023.1:0-67416 GCA_963827775.1 uncultured Acidimicrobiaceae bacterium
CCCACACCCGTCCGAGCAGCGGAGGACGACGCTCGGCCCGGGGCCGAACGACCAGGTATTGGATGGATTTCGGGATCGGTGCCGTCTACGTTGAACCGACAGCGCGTCGGCGTGTCAGGGGGCGCGCCGACAACACCCGGGAGGCTCTGCGTGACCCAATCGATCTTCATCAGTCACACCGGCAGGGATGCCCCGATCGCCGACGCATTGAGCGCTGCGTTGCGGGAGCTCTTCGGCGCCGACGTCGTGCAGGTGAAGTACTCGACGGCGAAGGAGCTCGACAGCGGCATCGGCCACGGCGACGACTGGTTCCGGTGGATCGTCGACTGCGTCCGAAACTGCGACTTCGCGTACATCGTCGTGACGCCGAACTCGGTCTCCAAACCGTGGATCCTCTGGGAGGCGGGCGCGGTCTACGGCGCGGCGGCGGCCATGGACGAATCGGGGCTTCGCAAGGTGCTCCCGGTGGTGTATCAGCTGAGCAGCAGCCAGATTCCCTCGCCGATCCGCGATTCCAAGGCGCAGCTGCTGCACGGCGACGAGGAGGCCGACCTCGACCGGCTCTTCCGGAACGTCTACGACAAGACCGATCTGAGCACCGATCGCCAGCAACACTTCTGGACCCGGCTGCCGGCCGTCGTCGCGGAGCGTCTCGCTGCGACGAACGAGGCGATGCTCAACGCGCCGCTCCTGCCGTCGAACGTCGTGATCGAGGAGTGGCGGATCCGACTCGACGAGGTCCTGGCCGAGAATCGGCAGTCCGAGGTCGATCAGTTCCACGACTGGATGGACATCGCCTTCGGGCGCCGGCGCGACGGCGAGCTGCAGCCGCTCGACCTGCGCATCCACAGTCGGCTGGCCGACATCTACCTCGCCGCCAGGAACCACGAGCGGGCGATCGTGCAACTCAAACTCGCGCAGGTGTTGGCGCCCCGCGACATCTACATCCTGCGCCGGCTCGGGAAGGCCTATCTGGATGCGGGTCGCCGGGAAGAGGCCCGGAAGATCATCGACCGGATCGAGCAACTCGACCCGGACGCCACCGTGCGGAGCGTGGAGTGCGCGGCGCTCGCAGGACGTTGGTACCGCGAGGAACGGCAGTATCGGCGGGCGATCGACGTCTTCGCCAATGCGCTGAGCCGGGATTCGGACTCGTACTACCTCGCGAACCTCCTGGCGGAGGCGAGCCTCGAGGACGACGACCAAGAAGAGGCCGGTCGTGCGTTCCGGCAAGCCACCGACATCATCGACCGCCTCCGCGAACCCAACATGTGGGCGTTCGCCACCGCCGCGAACGCTGCGTTCTTCATCGGTGACGACGAGCGCGCGACGAACTACGTCGACCGGCTCATGAGTCTGAAGAAGGCGCCGACCGCTGACGAGCTCCAGACGATCGAACAGGGCTTGCAGCGCATCTCGGGCCACGTCGACGGCGGGGCTGCTCGCGTTGCGCCCATCGTGGAGCGATTGCGTCGATGAGCGGCGACGACGCGCTCGCACTGGCGTGGCGTCACCAGAGCGAGCTGTCCGCTGCCGCCAGTGACCTCAAGTCCAGCCAGTCGGTCTGGAGGCGCTCGGCGCTCATCGCGCTGGTCGTCGGCGCCGCGCTGGAGACGGGTGCACTCCAGTTCGACGGCGGATCGGCGGCACAGCGCGCCCTGGCCCTGGCCGGTGCCGCGGCGCTCGCGTTCGTCCCCGTCGTGAGGGCCACCAAACTGCCCTCGTCCGCGGTGCTCGACTGGACTCGCCTGCGAAGCGCGTCCGAAGCGGTGAAGTCCGACGTCTACCGGTACGTCACCCGAGTCGGGCCGTACCGGGACGACGTCGAGCGCTCGGAGCGGCTCGGGAGTGACGTCGACGACGTCGTGGACCGAGTGCGCGATCTCGGAAACCACCTCGCGATGGTCGAGCCCGACGAGCGACCGGCGCCGGGGCCGATGTCGATGGGCGACTACCTCGAACAACGTGTCGGCAGCCAGATCCAGGGGTACTACCGGCCACGGGCCAGGGAGAACAGCCGACAGTTGAAGCGGCTTCGGCGAATCGAGTTCGTGTTGACGGTGTCGGCAGCGATCTTGGCTGCAGTGTCGGCGTTCGGGCCCTCGTCGATCGCCGGTTGGGTCGCAGCGATCACCACCACCGCCGGCGCATTCGCTGCCCACCGTGAGGCCACCCGGGTCGAGCAGCAGGCGATCAGCTACCACGCGACCGCGAACCGGCTCGAGTCGCTCAGGACCAACTGGGCGGGCCGTCTCGCCGCTCGGGAACTGACGGCGACCGAGGAGGACGAGTTGGTCGCCGAGTGCGAGGGGGCGATCTCGGTGGAGAACCAGGCGTGGATGGCGATGTGGACCGAGGCGGGTGGGGCGTCGGCGTGACCTCAGTCGTCGTTCGCTGACGCTGGCAGGTCGAACGCAGCCGGCAGGTGCGTCGGGTCGATCTGCCGGTGTGCAGCGCGATCACCGATCTGCCACAACTCGGTCATGTTCGACGGGTCGTCCATGCGGCCGAGCTCGTCGAGCCGTTCTGCCTCGTAGTCGAGGTCGAGTTCGTCGCGCATCCACTCTTGCTCGAACAACACGTTGTAGCGAACGTACGTCAACAGCGGCTCGGAGCCGAGTCGGTCGTTGCCGAGGTCGTCGATCTGACGATCGATCGGGCGAGCTGTCGGACTGCGTGACATCCACTGCATCATGGTCTCGACATGGTCGGCGCAGTCGGCCATCAAACCGAGGAGCGCGGTTCCGGCGTGCCCGGCCGCCAAGCGCCGCACACCCCTGGCTGCGCCGATCTGGCTGCTGGCCTGGCCGGTGCCGACCGAGACCATCAGCAGTTGGTCCTCACCGAAACTCCACCCGAAGGCGTAGCCGTCGATCGTGGCGACCTGGAGGAGCTGCAGAGCCGGGTTGTTGGCGGTCGAGACGCCGCCGTCGATGAACTGGCCGGTCTGGACGACGGCGACGCCGTCGACGTCCTGGGATGCGACGTCGAGCGTCTCGGGCTTGAAGAAGTGCGGCGCCGCGGTGCTGGCTCGGATCACTCGCCACAGCGGGAACTCACGATTGCCGATCCGCCGCGTCCCCGGCTTCGAGGTCCAGTACTTGTTGCCCGGGTGGTTGGTGATGACCCAGGGGCTCCCGGTGTCCATACGCTTGGTCATGATCATCAGCCCGGTGCGAAGCACCTCGCTGTCGAGGCGGATGTCTTCGTCGAAGCGCGACTTGAGTGCCTGTTCCAGTCGGCGGTTGGTGTACTTCGCGAACAGCACGCCGCGCCGCCACCAGGTTCGTTCGAACACACCGCTCGCGAGCTCCTCGTACAGCGACGTGACCTCGGCCACCGGTTGGCCGGCGGCGAGGCAGGAAGCGATGATCGCGCCGGTCGACGTGCCGCCGATCAGGTCGAAGTAGTCGGACAGGACGAGATCGTGGTCGTCGTGCCGATCACGGAGGAGCTGTTCCAACTCGCTGAGATACGCCAACGTGAGGATGCCGCGGACGCCGCCCCCGTCGAGACTGAGGATGCGTTTGGGCGTCTGTCCGGGATCGAGGTGAGCGTGCTTGTCGGCCATCTCGCACCCCCTTCGGGCTGAAGCGGTGGTCGTTGCGATCAATGTAGTGCGGTCGCCTCTGCTGGGGCCGGCCGTTCGAACGGAGGATCCCGCTCGGTGTCGCGCGTCGGGTGATCTGCGAGGATGCCGCCGTGGAATGGTGGGAGGCGCTGCTGTTGATCTCCGGCGGAGTGGCCGCCGGGCTGATCAATGCCGTTGCGGGAGGGGGCTCCACCCTGACGGTGCCCCTGCTCGTCCTCGTCGGTGTGCCGGGCAACAATGCGAACGGCACGAACCGGGTCGGCATCCTGACCTCGAACGCGGCAGCCGCCACCGCGTTCCGTCGACTGGGGGTCCGCGGGCTGTCGCAGTCGGCGCCGGGTGCTCGTGCCGATCGTGGTCGGCTCGCTGATCGGTGCGTTCGCGATCACCCGACTCACCGACGACGCGTTCGAGCGGGTGTTCGGCCTGCTGATGCTGCCGATCATCTTCCTGTCGATCCGCAAGCCCAAGGTGCGCGACGACGCCGACCCGTGGCCGCTCTGGTTCACGTTCTGCGTGTTCTTCGCCGTCGGTCTGTACGGGGGAGCGGTGCAGGCCGGTGTCGGCCTCGTGTTGCTCGGCGCACTCACACGCGCCGGCTACGACCTGGTCACGGCGAACAACGTGAAGGTGGTCGCCAACCTGACGCTGACGTCGGTGGTGCTGCCGATCTTCATCGCGCAGGGCAAGGTCGAGTGGATCCCGGCGCTGATCCTGGCGGTCGGTCTGACCGCCGGCGGTTGGATCGGCGCTCACGCGGCGGTGCGGGGTGGCGAGCGCTTCATCCGGGCCGCGATGGTGGTGGCGGCGGTGCTGCTGTCGGCGCAGGTTGCTCGGCCTGTACGGGTGATCGCTCCGGAACGGGGAGCGGATGCTCACGGATCGAGCGGGAACCGCGTCAGGAGTTCGGGCCCGTCGTCGGTCACGACGAGCTGCTGTTCGAGCTTGACGCCCTCGCCGCCGTCGCGGCGGCCGACGAACGCCTCGACCGAGATCACGTTGCCCGCCTCGATCACGCCGTCGTAGCCGGTGTCGTCCCACTGCTCGCGCGGTGAAGATCGACGGGTACTCGTCGCACAGGCCGACGCCGTGCGGCCATCACGGTGTACCCGTTGAACTCGTCGACCGGCGCGTACGTGAGCCGGTCGGTGATCTCGCGGATACGTCGCGCCCGGCACGAACAGCGGGATGTTCGACTCGATCGTCGTCGCGAGCCCGTGCGTACACGTCGGCCTGGGCGCCGGTCGGCGTGCCGTCGCCGCACAGCCACGTGCGGCTCATGTCGATGCACATCCCGTAGGCGCCGACGAGGTCGGTGTCGAACGCGAGCAGCTCGCCGTCCTCGATCACCTTCGTGCTCGCCTCCTGGTACCACGGGTTCGGTCCGGGGTCCCGACGACATCAGCCGGGTCTCGACCCACTCGCCGAATCGGCGCCAGTTGCCCACGTGGAGCATCGTCCACAACTCGACCTCGGTCATGCCGGGGTGCAGCGCCGCCCGCATCTCGCCGACGATCGTGTCGCACGAGTGGGCGGCCAGCCGCAGGGCGGCGATCTCGTCGGGCGACTTGACGGCGCGTGCGTCGTCCATCATCGGCCAGATGCATCGACGAGGTCGACCCCACGCGACTCGAGCTCGCGGAGCTGACCGAGCGCCAGTGAGTCGATCGCCAGCCGTCGACCACCCGACCGCGACGAGGCGTCGATCAGCTCGACGATCTCGTCGGCCCACAGGCGGGTGATCTCGGGCGCACGGTCGCCGACGTAGAACCGCATCGCCGAGCGGGCCGGCCGGATCTCGTCGATCACCTCCGAGTGCAGCGACAGGAACTCGCCGTGGGAGAACTCGAACAGCACGAGCGGACCGTCGGTGGCGACGTACGCGAACCGCACGGCGTTGTGCATCGTCCAGATCGACATGTTGGTCGTGTCGGTGGCGTAGCGCACGTTGATCGGGTCGTACAGCAGCGCACCGTCGCAGTCGTGCGCAGCGAGCTGCACGCCGGATGCGATCGACGCGGTACCGGCGCATCGTCGGCCACATCCGGGAGCGGGAGACCGGCGGCGTTCCACTCGGCCAACGTCGTCGTCGCGACGGGCCGAGCTGGTGCATGTTGCGGTCGGTGTGCTCCAGCAGCCAAGCGGGTGGGGCGCCGCTGGTGATCTTCGCGACCTGGCGACTCACGTCAGCAAGTCTGTCAGGCCGGTCCGGCCTCGTCGTCGACCAGGCGGCGCCCCATCGAGACGACGTCGTCCGTCGAGTAGCCGATCGACTCGTAGAACCGAACGGCATCGATGTTCGAGGTGCGGATCTGCAGGTTGATCTTCGGGACAGCCGAGCCGTGCAAGGTGCTGCTCGGCGGCGCGCATGATCTCGGCACCGAGGCCGGCGCCGCGTCGGTCGGGGTCGACCGCGAGGTAGTTGATCCAGCCGCGGTGACCGTCGTAGCCGGCCATGACCACGGCGACCACGGCACCGTCGACGACGCCGACCAGGAAGCCGTCGGGATCACGGGTCGTCTTGCGGTCGATGTCGAGGCCCGGGTCGTTCCACGGTCGAGTGAGATCGCAGCGCCGCCAGAGCTCGACGACCGCGGCGCGGTCCGATGCCCGGTACGGGCGGACCTCGAGGCGCACGGCGTCAGTCGCCGTACTTCCGGGCACGGGCCATCTCCCGGTCGGCATCGCGCAGCGCGTCGCGTTCGGCGATCGCGTGGCGCTTGTCCTCCTTGGAGCGCCCCTTGCCGATGCCGATCTCGACCTTGACGCGACCGTCGCGGAAGTAGAGCGTGAGCGGGATCAGCGACACGCGTTCCTGATCGACGCGTGCCTTGAGCTTGGCGATCTCGGACCGGTGGAGGAGGAGCTTGCGCGAGCGGTCGGGGTCGTGGGCACCGAAGCCGATCGCGAACGAGTACGGCGCGACATGCACCCCGTCGAGCCACGCCTCACGGTCACGGATGCGGACGTACCCGTCGGCGATCTGCACCTGGCCCTCGCGCATGCTCTTGACCTCGCTGCCCAGGAGCACGAGGCCGGCCTCGAACGTGTCGGTGATGTCGTAGTTCCGGCGCGCGGCGCGGTTGCTCGCGATCAGCGTCGTGCCGTCGGGCGCGCGCTTGGTCTTCTTCGACTTCTTCGCCATCGGGTTGGAGGCTACCGAGCGGTGACCGCGCCGGGCCCGGAGGAAATGCGCGCCGGGCCCCATTGGGTTCCTTCACCAAATCGGTCGGCGGCGCCGCCGGCCGTCCATCGCAGCCGTTCCCCGCCGGGGCGGCAACCAGGAACCGGGAGGACACACATGAGTGAGACAACGAGCACCGCGGACATCGTCGTGATCGGCATGGGGCCGGCCGGCGAGTCGGTCGCCGGTCAGTTGGCCGAGGCCGGTCTCGAGCGTGGTCGGTATCGACCGCGAGCTGGTCGGTGGCGAGTGCCCGTACTGGGGCTGCGTGCCGTCGAAGATGATGATCCGTGCCGCCGATCTGCTCGCCGAGGCTCGCCGCATCCCCGGGATGGCCGGCAAGGTCGAGGTGATCCCCGACTGGTCGCCCGTCGCCGAACGGATCCGCGCCGAGGCCACCGACAACTGGGACGACACGGTCGCCGTCGAGCGATTCGAGGGCAAGGGCGGCCGCTTCGTCCGCGGTCACGGCACCATCGTGGGTGACGGGCTGGTGCAGGTCGGCGACGAGACGGTCCGGGCGACCAGGGGTATCGTGCTGGCGACCGGCACCAGCGCTGCCGTGCCGCCGATCCCCGGTCTGGCCGACACGCCGTACTGGACGAATCGTGAGGCGATCGAGGTCGAAGAACTCCCCGCGTCGATCATCGTGCTCGGCGGTGGTGCCATCGGCGCCGAGCTGGCGCAGGTCTTCGCCCGGTTCGGTGTCGAGGTCACCATCGTCGAGGCACAGGATCGCCTGCTGCCGCTCGAGGAGCCCGAGGCCGGCGGCACGCTCGCCGACGTCTTCGCCGTCGAGGGCATCGACGTGCGAGTCGGCGCCCTCGCATCGAACGTCGGCTACGAGCGGCAACGCTTCACCGTGGAACTCGACGACGGCACCGAACTCGAGGCCGACAAGCTGCTCGTCGCGACCGGTCGGCGGATCGACCTCGCCGGTCTCGGCGTCGAGCACGTCGGTCTCGATCCCGAGGGGCGTGCGGTCGACGTCGACGAGCACCTGCGGGTGACCGACGATGTCTGGGCGGTCGGTGACATCACCGGTCGGGGTGCGTTCACGCACGTCGGCATGTACCAGGCCGCGATCGCCGTCGCCGACATCCTCGGCCGTGACCACGAGCCGGCGTCGTACGCCGCGCTCTCGCGGGTCACGTTCACCGACCCCGAGGTGGGGGCCGTCGGTCTGACCGAGGAGCAGGCACGCGACGCCGGTCACGAGGTCGCGGCGGCGGTGCAGCGGGTGCCACACACGGCTCGCGGCTGGCTGCACAAGGCCGGCAACGAGGGCTTCATCAAGCTCGTCGCCGATCGCTCGACCGGCACCCTGGTCGGTGCCACCGTCGCCGGTCCGAACGGCGGCGAGGTACTCGGCCTGCTGTCGCTCGCCGTGCACGCCCAGGTGCCGGTCGCCCGGCTGCGCACGATGATCTACGCGTACCCGACGTTCCATCGCGGCATCGAGGACGCCGTCGGTCAGCTCGATCTCGACTGACGTGTCGGCGATCGACCGCTAGCGTCACGGCGTGCTCCGACTCGACCGCCACGCGTTCGACGCGATCTGTGCGCTGGCGTACCGCGAGTACCCACTGGAGATGTGCGGGCTGATCGCCGGGCCGCCCACCGGCGACGTCGCGGCCCGGTTCTACCCGTGCCGCAACGCCGCCGAGTCGGCCAAGGTGTACACGATCGACCCGAGGGACCACCTCCGCGCCGAGCTCGATGCCGACGACGCGAGACTGGGAGATCAACGGCGTCGTGCACAGCCACACCCACTCCGAGCCGTACCCGAGCCCGACCGACGTCGCCCAGGCACCCGACCCCGACTGGCACTACGTGATCGTGAGCCTCAAGCGCGATTCGCCCGAGCTGCGCAGCTACCGCATCGTCGACGGCGAGATCGCCGAGGAACCGCGTCGAACTCGCGTAGCCGAACAATCGAGGACTGTCCCCATCTGTTCCCCCGAGCTGCGGAGCAACCGCATCGTCGACGGCGAGATCACCGGAGAACCCGCTCGAGCTCGCCTGGCTCGTCAGCGCGCCAACAGCCAGATCACCCCGCTGAGGACCACCACCCCGATCGCAGCGAAGGCGAGGAACATCTTCGTTCGGCTCGAGGGCCCGGCGTTGCTGACGATGCCCACCGGCCGCTCGCCGGACGATGGCCGGCCCGACGTGATCGGTCGGGCCGGCGGCGTGTCGGTCATCCGCGCCATCTTCCCCCGATGCGACTCGGAGACCTCGTCGATCGACGAGTACTCGGTCCCGTCGACGATGTACGTCTCACTGCGCTCGGTGGTGACCGCCCACGCTGCGCCCGCCCCCTGGACGATGTCGGGGACGCCGTCCCCGTCCTCGTCCTCGAAGAACGGCGCGGCGAACGCGCGGTACTTCTCGGGAACGTCGTCGAGCGAGCGATACGCGACACCTTCGATGTCGACCCGGAACCCGTCGTTGTCTGCCACGGGTGGCGATGGTACCGATCGGGTGTCGACGGAGGGGCCGCGGGCTCGCCGAACAGAATCATGAGTAAACACATCGGATTTGTCGGAATGATCGACGGGCCGCGACGGTTGCAGCACACATGAACACGATGCTGCAGCACGACGGCGCGATCGCGGGCATCAGCCCGGTGCACGCGAACGTGCTCGATCTCGTGGGCAACACCCCGATCGTCGACGTGTCGAACCTGTCGCCGAACCCCGACGTGCGGATCCTCGCCAAACTCGAGATGCAGAACCCGTTCGGTTCGGTGAAGGACCGGATCGCCAAGGCGATGATCGAGGCCGCCGAACGCGACGGCTCGCTGCTCCCCGGTCAGACCATCCTCGAGCCGTCATCGGGCAACACGGGCATCGCGCTCGCGGCCATCGCGCGGCTCAAGGGTTACCCGATCAAGATCCTGATGCCCGAGAGCGTCTCGATCGAGCGCCGCCAGATGCTCGAGATCATGGGCGCCGAGATCATCCTCACGCCGGGCCCGGAAGGCTCCAACGGCGCGGTCCGCCGAGCCCAACAGCTGGCCGATGAGCACCCCGAGTGGTGCTTCATCTACCAATACGGCAACGACGCCAACCCGAGGGCGCACTACGAGGGCACCGGGCCGGAGATCTGGCGCGACGTGCCCGACATCACGCACTTCGTGGCGGGGCTCGGCACCAGCGGCACCCTGATGGGCGCCGGACGCTTCCTGAAGGAGCAGAACCCCGATGTGCAGGTCGTTGCGGTCGAGCCGCCGCTCGGCGAGCGCGTCGAAGGCCTCCGGAACATGGACGAGGGCTTCATCCCGCCCGTGTTCGAAGCCTGGAACGGCTTCGACCTCCTGGACCGGAAGCGGGTCGTGCGTCCCCGGGAGTCGATCGAATGGGTGCGCCGGCTCGTGAACGAGTGCGGTGTGTTCGCAGGCCTGTCGTCGGGTGCCGGGCTCGCGGGCGCGGCCAAGGTGGCGGCATCGATCGACCGCGGCACGATCGTGTTCATCGTGTGCGACGGCGGCTGGAAGTACCTCTCCACCGGTGCGTACACGGGCGACCTCGACGTGGCCGAGCAGAACGCCGAGTCGATCATCTACTTCTAGGCACCAGCTTTACCGGCCGCTGTCGCGTGGCAGCTAGTTTCGGAGACGCATGTCGAAGCTCCCACCGGCGCTCGCCAGGTTCTTCCCGCTCCCGCGCCCGGTGCGAGCGGTGCTGGTCTTCCTCCTCATCTACGTCTTCCTCGTCGGCGTGTCGACCCTCGAGGCCGGTATCAAGGTCATGGGCGCCGACACCCGAGACGCGGCTGTTCGACAACGTCGACAATCCGATCGCCGGACTCTGCGTCGGCATTCTCGGCACCGTGCTCGTGCAGTCGTCGTCGGCGAGTACCTCCGTGATCGTCGGCCTCGTCGCATCCGGCGCTCTCGGTGTCGACGCCGCGGTCCCGATGATCATGGGCGCCAACATCGGCACCACCGTCACCAACACGCTCGTGTCGCTCGGGCACGTGCGGCATTCCGAACGAGTTCCGCCGGGCGTTCGCCGCAGCGACCGTGCACGACTTCTTCAACGTCATGGCGGTCGCCATCCTGCTCCCGCTGGAACTCCTCACCGGATGGTTGTCGTCGATCGCGGAGTGGATCAGCGATGCGCTGGTCGGCTCCGCCGGTGCCGAGTGGGAGAGCCCGATCAAGAAGTGGGTGAAGGAACCGGTCGGCTGGATCAAGGACGGTCTCGGGAACTCGATCGACAACGTGAACGTCCTCGGCACGTCATGGTGTTCATCGGCCTGG
Organism: uncultured Acidimicrobiaceae bacterium; assembly: GCA_963827775.1. Lineage (GTDB taxonomy): Bacteria > Actinomycetota > Acidimicrobiia > Acidimicrobiales > Ilumatobacteraceae > Ilumatobacter. The sequence continues at coordinate 11,044 of CAWHCI010000023.1, forward strand.
TCGTGGTACTGACTCGCTGATCTTCATCACCAAGAACATGAAGGCGTTGGTCGCCGAGCGTGTCGAGCGGTCGATGAACGCGGATCCTGGGTCGCGGGCGGGCTTCGTCGCCATGTTGGTCGGGCTCCTCATCACGGTGGCCGTGCAGAGCTCGAGCATCACCACATCGATCCTGATCCCGATGGCGGCGGCGGGCGTCATCACGCTCCGGAACGCCTACCCGAGTGACGCTCGGCGCCAACGTCGGCACCACGATCACGGCATTGCTGGCCGCGCTCGCCGCGAGCGTGCCGGCGGCCCTGACCATCGCGCTGGTGCACACCACGTTCAACGTCGTCGGCATCCTGCTCCTGTACGTCATCCCGCTGATGCGACCGGTGCCGATCATGGGCGCCGAACGTCTCGCGGACCTCGCGGTACGCAACCGCATGGCCGCCGTCGCGTACGTCGCGGGCACGTTCATTGTCCTGCCGCTCGTCGGTCTGGCAATCTTCTCCTAGTACCCGGAGGTCTCTCATGGTCATGTCGTTCTTCCGCAAGTCGGAATCCCCACTCGAACAGATCTCGAATCAGACGATCTCGATGCTGGGCGACGCCCGGCACTCGTTCGACCTCGCGTCGACCGTGATCCTGAGTGGCGCCGACTCGAAGGCCGTCGGCGCCGACATCGACGCGACCGACCGGCGCATCAACGAAGCGGAGCAGAAGTTGAGGTCGGAGCTCGTCGTGCACGTCTCGGTGCGCGGTGGCGGCGACATCGGACTGGTGCTCGGCTACACGCTGCTGCTCAAGAAGATCGAGCGAATCGGCGATCAGGCCAGGAACATCTTCGATCTCGCGGCCGACGGGGTGTCGCTCGCGGGCTCCGACGACATCGACGAGTTCGTCGCCCGCCGCCAGGAGATCTCGCTGATGTATGTCGAGGCCGCGGATCTGCTCCAGTCGCAGGACGAAGCGGCGGCCAAGGAGTTCCTCGCCCGATCGCTCGCGCTCAACGACGCGTGCGGCGCCAAGGTGCTCGAGTACATGCACACCGATCAGCCGGGGAGCTGGGCGGTGCCTCGGGCGATCCTCTACCGGTACTGGAAGCGCATCGTCGCCAATCTCGCCGGCATCGTCACGGCGGCGATCGAACCCCTGCAGAACATCGACTACCTCGACGACGGCCAGACCGACATCACCGACGATTGAACGAGGCGGAGGTCAGTCGAGGCGTCGGAGCACGGTGCCGCGGCGCTCGTCTCGGCGCAGCACGATCCGGGCGTCGGCGACCCAGCAGCCCTCGTCGCTGACGATCACCGGGTTGAGATCGAGCTCGGCGATCTCGGCGTGGTCCGACGCGAGCTGGGCGACGCGGGTCACCTGGTCGGCAACCTCGTGGAGTTCGGCCTCGTCGAGCAACGCCGCGGCGCGGGTCGCCGACACCATGCTGAGCGCGGTGGCAGACGACACGGGCGCGAGCCGGCTGCTCTCGTCGCCGATCGCATCGGCCTGGAGCCCACCGATACCGACGGTGACCACGGGCCCGATGCGCTCGTCGTGCGTCACACGGATCCGGAGGTCGGCACCCGGCGGCACCATTCGCTGCACGTAGACGCGTTCGGCGTCGTCACCCAGGTGCTCGATCATCAGTCCGACGATTTCCTCGACGTCGCCGTCGTCGGACAGGTCGAGCGCGATGCCGGCCTCGACCGACCGGCCCGATCCGCCGTCCGATCGCCTTGACCGCGACCGGGTACCCGATCGTGTTGGCGGCCGACACGGCGTCCGCGGCGTCGACCAGTCGCGTGACCGGCATCGCGACGCCGTAACCGGCGAGCAGATCGGCGAGCGGCTCGGGAGGCATTTCGCCCGTCGTCGAGGTGGCGCGCCACGATCGCCTCGGCTCCCGCCCGGTCGATCGGGGTGGATTCGATGTCGGACTCCCCGGAGGCCTCCGTGCGCCGCCAGGCGGAGTACGCAGCAAGCCGACTCAGCACCGCCGCGGCCTGTTCCGGGAACGAGAACGTCGGGATCGGGGACTCGGGCGCCAGCGGCCCGTCCACCGTTCCCAGCATGACCGCCACGACCGGTTTCGACGAACCGTCTGCGGCGTCGGCGATCGCGTCGATCGGACCGTCGACCGCGGAGAACGTGGGCGGCGCGTGGATCACGATGGCCGCGTCGACGTCGTCGTCCGCGAGCGCCGTTCGCAGCGCGTCGGCGTAGTCGTCCGGTGTCGTGCGCCAGTCGAGGCTCGGCGATCGCCGCGACCTCGAGGCCGGTGGCGTCGAGGGTCGCAGCAGTCAGCACGAACGGGCTCTTGGCGTTGCTGATCACCGCAACCCGTTCGCCCGCCATCAGCGGTTGGGTGGCGAACACCCGCGCCGTGTCGAGCAGCGCAGCCACGGTCGGAACCTGGATGACGCCGGTCTGCTCGTACAGGGCCGCGTTGGCGGTCCCCACGAGCGCGGCGCCGGTGCGCACGACCACGATCGGTTTGGTCGCTGCGACGCGGCGGGCGATTCGGGCGAACTTGCGCGGGTTGCCGAGCGACTCGGTGTAGAGCGCGATCACCTTGGTCGCCTCGTCGTCCTCCCAGAACTGGAGCAGGTCGTTCGCCGACAGGTCGGCCTTGTCGCCGAGCGACACGAACCACGACAGCCCGACCCCGAGCCGTTGCGCGAGCAGCAGCAACGATGTCGCCAGGGTGCCCGACTGCATCGAGACGGCCACGTGGCCCGCCGGGACATCGACGTCGACGAGCGCCGCCTGGAGTTCCGTCTCGGGCCGCGGCGACGCGATGCCGAAGCTCGACGGGCCGATGATCCGGAGACCGTTCCGACGGGCGTTCGCGACGATCGCGTCGATGTCGAGGCTGCCGTCGGGAACCGCCGTGATCACGACGGCACCCCGCACGCGCTCGTCGATGCACTGTTGGATCGTCGCCTCGAGCGCCTCGAGCGGGACGGCGATGATCGCCAGTCCGATCTCGTGGGGGACGTCGGCCACCGAGGCGTACGCGCGGCGCCCGTCGATGGTGTCGTGGCGGGGGTTGACCGGGACCACCTGACGGTCGGGGGTACTGCTGACGCTCTTCCACGCCAGCTGGCCGACCGAACCCTCGGAGTCGGACGCACCGATCACCGCGATCGACCGTCGGAAGCAGGAGCCGCGCGACCGCCCGCGAGTCGGCGCGGTGTTCACGACGCTCGACGCTGTCGATGTACTCCGACGTGTTCGCGAGCGGGAAGTCGACGTCGATCACGCCCGAATCGAAGCGCCGGTGCACCGGCCACCCGGCCTTGGCGAACACGGCCAGCATGCTCCGGTTGTCGGCGAGCGTCTGCGCGGTGAATCGCTCGATGCCGTTCGTCTTCGCGATCGCCGCGAGGTGTTCGAGCAGCAGCGTCGCGACGCCGCGCCCCTGGCAGCGGTCGTCGACCATGAACGCGACCTCGGCGTCGTCGCGGTTCTGGAGTCGTTCGTAGCTCGCCCACGCGACGAAATCGCCGTGGTCCTCGACCACGAGCGCGACCCGGTCGACGAAGTCGACGTTGGTGAAACGTCGGAGATCCGACTCGCGCAGCGTGGGTTTCGGCGAGAAGAAGCGCCGGTACCGGCTCTCGGGGGACTGCCGAACGTGGAACTCGGCGAGTGCCGGCGCGTCGTCGGGGGTGATCGGGCGGATCGCCGCCGTGGTGCCGTCACCGAGCACGACGGTGGACGTCCAACGCTCGTGTGGATCCTGCGACACGACGGGGGTGGCGGGACGCCATGTCGCGAGCTTGCCACGAACGATCGAGGAGGCCGTGCCACGAGCCGGCGCCGTAGCCTGACGGGTCGATGGATCGACCGATCGGCATGTTCGACTCCGGGTTCGGCGGGCTCACGGTGGCCCGCGCCGTGATCGACCTCCTGCCGGCGGAGGATCTGGTCTACATCGGTGACACCGGCCGCTATCCGTACGGCTCCAAGCCGCTCGGCGACGTGCGGGCGTACGCCGCCGAGTTGGCCCGCTCGCTCGTGGACGACGTCGGTGCGAAGGCGATCATCGTGGCCTGCAACACCGCGACGGCCGCCGGTCTCGACGAACTCCGCAGACGAGCTCGATGTGCCCGTTCATCGACGTGATCGAGCCGGGTGCCCGGGCCATCGTGCGGGCCACCGTCACGGGCCGCGTCGGCGTGATCGGCACCGTCGGCACCGTCTCGTCGGGCGCGTACGTCGACGCCGTCGCACGAACGGGCGCGCCGGTCGAGCTCGTCTCGGCAGCCTGCCCGGGTTTCGTCGAGTTCGTCGAGCGCGGCCAGACCGACCGGCGACGAGGTCACGGTGCTCGCCGAGCGGCTGCTCGCACCGATCCGTCGACGTCGGGATCGACGCGCCTGCTGCTCGGCTGCACGCACTATCCGTTCCTGGCCCGCACCGATCAACGACGTGATGGGCCCCGGCGTGACGCTCGTCAGTTCGGCCGACGAGACCGCGTTCGCCGTTCGTGACCGGCTCGCAGAGCTCGGTCTCTTGCGATGCCGATGGCGGCACCGGCCAACATCGCTTTCTGTCGAGCGGCGACATCGACCTGTTCCGCGAACTCGGCGGCCGGCTGCTCGGTCCCGAACTCGCCCGCACCGAACGCTGGCCCTCGCCGACGAACACGACCGACAACACGGGAGACCCACATGACACGACCTGACGGCCGAGCCGTCGACGAACTGCGCCCGATGCTCGTTCGAGCGCGACTTCACCGAGATGGCCGACGGGTCGCTGCCTCGTCTCGTTCGGCAAGACCCGCGTGCTGTGCACCGCGTCGATCGACGACGACGTGCCGCGCTGGATGAAGGGCCGTGGCACGGGCTGGGTCACGGCCGAGTACTCGATGCTGCCGGGCTCGTCGCCCGAGCGGGTCGGCCGCGAGGCCGCCAAGGGCAAGCAGAGCGGCCGCACGATCGAGATCCAGCGGCTGATCGGCCGCTCGCTCCGGGCCGCGTGCGACATGACAGGCGCTCGGCGAGCGCCAGGTCACGGTCGACTGCGACGTGCTGCAGGCCGACGGCGGCACCCGCACCGCCAGCATCTGCGGCGGGTTCGTCGCCCTGCACGACGCACTCAGCCGCGTCGATCGCCCGCGGCGATCTCGCCGCGCACCCGCTGCACTCGTTCTGCAGCGCGATCAGCGTCGGCATCGTCGACGGCACCCCGCTGCTCGACCTGCCCTACGTCGAGGACAGCGCGCGCCGAGGTCGACATGAACGTCGTGATGCTCAGCCGGCCGACGGGGGAGAGGCTCGCTTCGTCGAGGTGCAGGGCACCGCCGAGGGCATGGCGTTCACCCGCGGCGAGCTCGACTCGCTGCTCGCGCTCGCCGAGGGCGGCCTTGGCACAGATCGCCAACCGCGCAACGCGAGTTCGTCGCGCACGCCGCCGGCGGCCCGATGAGCGAACCACCCCACGGCTGGTGTGCGCCTCGGCCAACCCCGACAAGGTCGCCGAGATCGAGGCGATCCTCGCGCGGCGTCGTCGAGCTGCTGCCGCGACCGGCCGACGTGCCCGACGTGGTCGAGGACGCCGACACGCTCGAGGGCAACGCCCGGCTCAAGGCCGTCGCGATCTGCGAGGCGACCGGAATCGGCAGCGGTCGCCGACGACACCGGTCTCGAGGTCGCGGCGCTCGGCGGCGCTCCCGGCGTGCACTCGGCGCGGTACGCCGGCGACGGCTGCTCGTACGCCGACAACCGCGCCAAGCTGCTGCGGGCTCTCGACGGTGCCACCGACCGGTCGGCGGCATTCCGCACCTGTGTGCTGGTGCGGCGGCCCGACGGTTCGGAAGTCGTCGTCGAACGGGGTGTGCGCAGGCACGCATCACCGACGTCACCGAGCGGGGCGACGGCGGATTCGGATACGACGCCATCTTCGTGCCCGACGACGGCGACGGTCGCACGTTCGCCGAGATGACCGACGACGAGAAGCACACGATCTCGCATCGCGGGCGAGCGTTCCGGAACCTGCTCGCCGCGCTGTCGGCCTGAGCGCCGCTCGCCGCAACGTTCCCGGAGTCACCAGCCGCGGAGGTCGACCGGCCATCGGTCGATCACCTCGTCGCCGCGGACGATCCAGACCGTGTCGTGCATGGCCATCGTCGGGTCGACGTGGGCGGGCACGACCCGCACCCGGTCGCCGACCTGCGGTCGTGTCGCTCGGCGCGAAGGTCAGGTGCTCGTCGGAGCAGAACCAGACGGCGCCGTCGGCGACCGCCGGGTTGCCGTGGTCCATGCCGAGGGCCTTGAGGCCGACGTCGGCGACCGCCCACCCGTCGCTCACCGAGATCACGGTGCCGACCACGAACAGCGCCTGCTCGAACGGCAGGCCCTGCCGGCCGTAGTGCGGTGTCCATCAGCGCGTAGCTGCCCGCCTGCACCTCGGTGACGCCGGTCGACCCGTGCAGGTCGAAGGTGCCGGTGCCGCCGGCGGACACGATCGTCGCCGCCGACGTCGTCGTGGGCGCGGCGCAGCAGCTCCATCGACTGCCTCGACCGCCGTCAGCCGCTCGTCGCGTTCGGGCACCATCATGAGGTGGCCCTCGTAGCCCATCACGCCGCGCACGTCGAGCCCGGCCGCCGGGCCCGGTCGGCCAGACGGCCTGCTTCGTCGGGTGCGACGCCGCAGCGGGGCAGGCCGACGTTGACGTCGATCAGACACGCGGTGATGCCGCTGCGGGCGGCGGCGTCGATCGTCGCGTCCGAGTCGACGGCCACGGTGACCGGCACGTCGAGTTCGGCCATCGCCCGCAGCCGGGTGTCGTCGAGCGTCTCGTTGGCGAGCAGCAGTTCGGTCCCGACGCCGGCCGCGGCCATGCCGACGATCTCGCGTGGCGTCGCACACGTGAACGTGTCGTGGCCGATCGCCGTGCTGGGCTGCGGCGAGTGCGGTGCACTTGTGCGCCTTGACGTGGGGTCGCAGCGCCCGACCCGGGTGCACCGCTGCCATCGTCGCGAGGTTGCGGTCGAACGCGTCGGCGTCGATCGATCAGGGCCGGGGTCGGGAGGTCGTCGGATCTGCACGCGACCAGCGTGGCACGTGGCGAGACGTCAGGAACGCGGCGGCCGCGATCGTCGGCCTCGTGCCCTGCTCAGTCGGCGTCGGAGCGGGGGCCGAGTCGGGTCGCTCGGGCCGCGAAGGCGGGCCGACCTGCACCTCGTTCCAACTCGACAGCCACCCACGCAGTGCCGGGATACGCCATCGGTGCCGCGATGCCGTATCCCTGGGCGACGTCGCAGTCGAGTTCGGCGAGCGCATCCCACAGCTCGGTGTTCTCGACGCCCTCGGCCACCACGTCGAGCCCGAGGTCGTGCGCGAGGTCGATCACCGACGCGACGATCAGGCGGTCGCGGGGCTCGTCGATGATGCCCTTGACGAAGTCGCGGTCGATCTTGACCCGGTCGACCTGCGAGGACGCGCAGCGCCTGGAACGACGAGTAGCCGACCCCGAAGTCGTCGATCGCGATGCGGACGCCGCGTCGTCGCAGCTGCTCGATGGTGTAGCGGCAACGCTCGGCGTTGCTGACGATCGACCGCTCGGTCACCTCGAGCTCGAGCCGGTCGGCCCGGAATCCGGACTCCTGGCAGGATCGCGAACACCTGGTCGGCGAACTCCGGGTCCTGCAGGTTGCGCGGCGACACGTTGACGGCGAGGCGCGCCGTGACGCCGCTGTTGACGCAGGCCCTGCGTGTCGCGATCCCGCAGCACCAGTCTCGGTGATCGGGACGATCAGGTCGGTCTGTTCGGCCAGGCCGATGAACTCGTCGGGTGGGATCGATCCGTGCTCGCGGATGCTGCCAGCGGATCAGTGCCTCGACGGTGTCGACCTCACCGTCGGTGATCCGCAGCTGCGGCTGGAAGTGGATGTAGAGCTCGTGGTTCTCGAGCGCTTCGCCGAGGTCGCTCGAGCAGGTTGAGCCGACCACGTTGAGGCCCTTGGACACACGACTTCGTAGTACACGACCGGACGCGCCGGTCCGCTTGGCCTTGTACATCGCGACGTCGGCAGCCCTGAGCAGATCGGTCGGGGTCTGGCCGTCGTCGGGTGCCTGGGCGACGCCGATGCTGACTCCGATCGTCACCGGGAAGCCCTCGACCATCAGCGGCTCGCTGAGCGCATGCATGCGAGCTCGTCGATCGACCGTGCTGCCGCTGTCGCTCGTCCGACGAGCAGGACGGCGAATTCGTCGCCGCCGAAGCGGGCGGCCACCGCCTCGGCGCGGCACGCTCTGCTCGAGTCGGTCGGCGAAGGAGATGAGCAGTGCGTCGCCGAGCTGGTGGCCGAGCCGATCGTTGATGTCCTTGAACCCGTCGAGGTCCATGACGAGCATCGTCGGTCGTGCCGACCGGGTGGGCCTCGTCGAGCATCTCCTCCAGGTGTCTCGAGGAAGCTGCGGCGGTTGACCAGGCCGGTGAGCGAGTCGTGATGGGCCTCGTGTGAACGTTCGAGCGCCTGCCGGGTCGAGCGGAACACGAGCACGGTGGTGATGCCGAGCAGCGGCGCGAGGACGAGGCCGAAGTCGATGCCGATCACCCAGATCGGTGCCAGCGACAGGAGTGCGCCCTCGGCGGTGATGCGGACCGCCAGGCCGCGCTGCATCAGGCCGAGGAACGAGGTTCGCCGCCGGATCGACATCGACACGGCGCCACGACCGAGGTGTTGAGGACGACGATCGTGACGCCGGCGGCGACGATCGCCAGCGCCCAGTTCCACGGCAGGTACCCGAACTGGGTGATCGACCCGTGGACGCCCATGCCCATCAGGATCAGTCCCGCCGCCGACAGCGCGACCGCAGCGCCCGCGACGCGGATCACGATGCGACCGGGCGACGACGCCTGCGTGCACGGCGTGAGTGTCGCCCCGACGAGCGCGACGCCCACCGCGAACGATGGCGATCCGACGAGCATCAGGCCGAACGCGAACATGCCGAGCGGGGTGACGACGCCGGCGGAGCCGAATCGGATCCAGGTCGCCGGCGTCCGCTCGCACCACAGGAGGAGCAGCGCGATGATCGCGAACGCCGGCCAGTTCACGGGGAGGCGTTCGGACCTGATCTCCGTCAGGACGAGCGCCCACGTCAGAACCAGTGCGGAGAGCCCGATCGAGCCGGTGAGGAGGGTGACCCGATGCCGATGCAAGGCCCGCTTGACGTGGTTCATGGCTGAGCGACGCCGCCGAACTCGGCGCCTCTCTTGTCATCGTCAAGCTGCGCCGGTGAAGGATTCAAGGTGTCGTCAAGCTCGCCCGGACACGAACGCTCTCGGTGACTGCCGTATCCTGCGGGTGTCAGCCGACGTAGCCCAATTGGCAGAGGCACGGCGTTTAGGTCGCCGTCAGTGAGAGTTCGAGTCTCTCCGTCGGCACGACACCGGACCGATGTCGCTCGTGTGGAGGAACGCCACTCGACCGCCATCGCTCCGCGCCGGTTCGGTCGCCTCGGCGTGAGGACGCCCATGTCACGCCCGGTCGACGGTGGTCACGAGCGCCCGTGCGTGCCCGACTTCGACGGCCGGCGTCTCGATCGCGGACGTCTCGATCACGGGCGTCTCGATCACGCCGGAACTGATCGCGCCGGCCTCGATCACGCCGGCCTCGATCACGTTGGCCTCGATCACGGGGATCTCGACCGGTGGATCGACGAGCAGCGGCGTGGCATCGTGACGACGGCGGAGTGCGCTCCGTGCCGACGCGGCGAGCAGGTACGCGGCGGTCGCGACCAACCCCAGGATCGCCACGCGCGACTCGGCGGCGAGCGCAAACATCGGTGCGAGTGCGATCAGCGCGCCGTCAGCGGTCCAGCCCAGCGCGAATGCCGCGCCGGTGGCGCGAACGAAGTCGGCATCCTGCTCGAGACCGATGACCGTGGCGGTCAGCAGCCCGTTCAGCACGAAGATGGCCAGCCCGGCCACGACGATGCCGACGCAGGCCACGATCGAGATCGTGGTGGCATCCGCGATGTTGCTCCGGACACCGAATGCGGCGAGCACGAGGCTGCCCAGCGAGAGACTCGCGACGATCTGGACACTGTCGAAGATGATCTCGTGGGACGTCTTCTCGCGGCGACAGGTCGACGTAGCACCTGGTCGCGACCATGACCGTGATGGCGAGAATCGGGTTGCCGAGCAGGATCAGCGCGTAGGCGAACGCCCAGTCCGCGTGTGACGCCGTCACGTTCGCCGACCCGCGTCCACGTGGTCGGCCTGACCTCGCTCAGCACGAGCAGCACGGCGAGGGCGACGAACGGTACCGAACTCACGGCACCGTCGCCCTGGAGGATCCGGACGCGTACGAGCTGGTCGAGCAGCGCAGCCGCGAGCGCCGCCGTCGCGACCGTGAGGGCGACCATGCGTGCCGGGCGGGCGTGGGTCCCGAGGCTCATCGACGGCGAGCGCAGCACGCGTGCGGCCGGGTCCACGGCGCTGTGGACCCGGCAGCACGTCATGTCACCACCGTGCCGGTGGTGTGCTGGGGGCGACGGTGAGCGCCGTTCGCATCGCGACTCTTGCGGTCGGAGGGGACAGCCGACCGTCGGACGATCATCCGAGTAGCGCTCATGCTGTTCTCCTTCCGCCGAGATCCGATGCTGGAGGGTGGGGGACCCTCGACGGAAACGCTCCCGCCACGCGTTCTATCGACGCGTGACCACCTCACTTGAACTCGAATTCACAGAGTGGAGGATTCCTTGACGGAACCGTGAGGGACGGGCCGGCTCAGTCGGTGGGCATCCAGGCCAGGACGAGTTGGGCGACCGAGATGTCGGTCTTCTCGAGCGGGACCTCGATCGCCTCGATCGCCCCGGCGGCCCCCGTCCAGCGCTGATCCAGTTCGGTGACCTCCTCGGCCAGATCGGCCTCGACATCCGCGAGCTGGTCTTCGAGCCGCTCGACCTTGTTCTCGGCGGCCTCGACGCGTTCACCGCTGGCCTCGCGTGCGGCCCCGACGGCCGGCAGCGGTGCCGAGCTTGCCCAGCATGCCGCTCTTGGACTTCCCACCGAGCAGACCGCCGAGGATCGACCCGGCGGTGGACAGCAACTCGGAGTTCCGTTTGCTGGACGCCTCCTCCTCGAGCACGTCGACGCGGTCTTCCGCGGCGGCGATCTGGCCGCGCAGCTTGGTGACCTTTGCCTCGTACTTGTCGCGCAGCTCGGCGATCTCGGCATCGGCGGCATCCTCGGCGGCGCGCTCGCAGCGGGCCCGGAACTCCTCGGGTGTCTCACCGGGCCGCCCGTACAGCTTGAGCTCGCGATTCGCCGGGATCTCGAGGCTCCGGTTGCGGTACAGGTGATCCTTGAGGTCGCGCTCGATCCCGGTGAAGAACGTCTTGTTCGTGAGCTTGGCGTCGGTCATGACGTACACGGCGCCCTCGGGTGCCTCGTCGCGGAGGTCGCGGTCGTCGTAGTCGACGCTGATCGCTCGCGAGGCGTCGACGGTGTCGCCGAGCGAGTCGATCACGCATTCGAACTCCTCGTCGTGGACGAGGTCGGCCTTCGTCTCGTCGTACCGGAGCTGCGACACGAGCCACCACGATCGGCTGGAGCCGTCGGCCGCGGCTGTCACCGCCGGCATCGGGCAGCCAGGGTGCGGCGACGTCGATCCAGCGAACCGGCACGCTGTCGGTCACCTCGGGCATCACCGTGGTCTCGTCGTCGCCGAGCTCGTCGGCGGCCGGTGCCGAGGTGCCGCTCGCCGGGGTTGCGGCGGCTCGTATCGGCGGCCGTCGCGGCGGCGTCCCGCTGCGTCGTCCATCAGGTCGCTGATCTGGTCGCGGGTCATCGGTCCGCGCAGGTAGCTCATCGCCCAGCGGGTCGTGAACACCGACGTGCCGTCCTTGCCGGGGACGCGGAGCACGAACTCGCGCTTGCCGAGACCGGAGATCGTGTCGTCGACCTCACCGATGTCGACGCTGCCGGCCGCTGACGTCAGACCCTCGAGCAGACGCGCCTTGTCGCGCTCGGTCGACAGGCGACCGATCATCCAGGTGCCGGCGTTCGACAGCGCCTTGTAGTCGATGTCGACCGGGTTCTGCGTCGAGAGCACGACCCCGACACCGAACGCCCGCGCCTGCTTCATCAGCGTCATGATCGGCTTCTTGGTCGGCGGGTTCGCCGTCGGGGGCAGGTACCCGGCGACCTCGTCCATGTAGAGCATCGCCCGCAGGTCGGTGGTGCCGGACTGCCGTCGCATCCAGGTGACCAGCTTCGACAGCATCAGCGACGTCACGAACTGGCGCTCCTCGTCGGAGAGGTGGGCGGTCGTGACGATCGCACAGCGCGGCGTGCCGTCGGATGCGTAGAGCATCGACTGGATGTCGAGGGGCGGTCCCTCCGCCCAGGCGGCGAACGCAGGCGAGGCGAGCAGCCCGTTGAGTTGCATCGCCAGCTTCATCCGGTCGTCGGGCGGGAAGAACTGGTCGAGCTCGAAGACACCGAGCTTGCGGATCGGCGGGTTGCCGACGAGGCCGACCAGCGTCGGCAGGTCGAGGGCCCGGCCCTCCGACCACGAATGGTTGATGAGGTTCGACAGCAGGATGTGCTCGCGGCTCGACAGCGGGTCGGCCTCGATGCCGACCAGCCCGAGCAGCCCGGACACGTAGCCCTCGATCTCGTCGCCGACGATCTCGGCGTCTTCCATGTCGTCGGGCACCTGCAGCGAACCGACGATGTTGACCGGCACGCCGGACTTCGATCCCGGCGTGTAGATCGTGAAGTCGGTCGAGTTGCGGAGGTTCGCGACGTTCTGGGTCGTGAACCCCCAGCCGAGCAGCCCCTTCGTCCACAGCTCGCTCTGCTGCTGGGCGAACTCGTCCGCGGTCACGCCGGCGGCGTCGGCCTGCGCCTCGTCGATCCACGGTCGGAACTCGTCCGAGCTCAGCGACGGGAACGTCAGGCAGAGGTTGGTGAGATCGCCCTTGGGGTCGATGATCAACGTCGGCAGGCCCGCCGTGAGCACCTCCTCCAGCAGGACCACGCCGAGACCGGTCTTGCCCGACCCGGTCATGCCGACGATGACGCCGTGCGTCGTGAACTTGTCGGTGTCGATCCGGATCTCGTCGCCGGTGCGTTCGTGTGTGGACGGATCGACGTCGCCGCCGAGGAACAGTTCTCCCATGTCGGTGACAGTAGTTGCCGTAGGGTCGGTGTCGTGAGGAGACGGTGGCGGCCGCGTTCGGGAGCTGCTGTCGTCGGGTGTGTTCGTCATGGCCGTCGCGGTCCTGGTCGTGAACGACCATGCCCTGAAAGCGGCGTGGCCGGGACTCGTGACGGGCAAGCTGAGCGACGTCGCCGGCGTGGCGATGATGGGCACCTTGCTGACCGCCGCGACCGGCCGACGGTCGGTCGGCTTCGGTCTGACCGCGATCGGCTTCGCGGCATTGAAGACGATTCCCGCAGTGGCCGTGTGGGCGGCTCCGGTGCTCGGTGGCGTCACGCTGACCGATCGATCCGACGTCGTCGCGCTGCTCGTGCTCGTACCCTTGTGGCCCTGGGCGGCGGTGAGCCGGTCGCGGCCGACGAAGCGGCTCGGGGCGGTCTCGCTGCCGTTGCGGATCGCGGCGGTCGGTGCCGCCGTGTTCGCCACGACCGCGACGAGCTGTGCGAGCAGCGGGGTGTTCGGCGTCGCTGTGCAGGATGACGTGTTCTTCGCGGCCACGTCGGCCGGTGTGTGGGCCAGTAGCGACGGCGGGGTGAGCTGGGAGGACACCGGGGCGGTGAGCTGGAGTGGTTCGTTCACCGACGTCGACTTCGGCGCCGAGCGGAGTTGTGTGGCGGACCGGTGCTACGAGCTCGTGCGGCCCTCGACGACCACCGTGCAGGTGACGGTGCCGGGCTCCGTGACGAGGGTCGATCTGGTCGTCGGACTCGAACGGACGTCGATCCTGAGCGTCGCGGAACGCGATCTCGACGGCCTGCACGAGGTCGTCAGCATCGAGTGCGGCCCGAGCACGCTGACGGGAATCGCCGCGACCGGGATCGACGACGGCGACGTCGTCGTGGTCGCGATGGGGGATGCAGGCGTGATGCGCAGGCCGAGCGATGGCGACTGGGAGTGGGTGGCCGTCGGCGAGCACGGCATCGACGACCCGTCGGCCACACCCCTGGGTGTGGCCGTGGCATCTGCATCGCCGGGTCCCGGATTCGCCTGGCCCCTGTGGCTCAGCCGAGGGTTGCTCGTCGCCGTGCCGCTCGTGGCCGCTTCGACGGTTCACCCGATCGCAGCGCTCGCTCGGCGTCGAGGCCGCGATGCCGATGCCGCGGCGAAGCTCGCCACGGTCATCGCGGTGATGTCGGGGCTGCTCGTCGTCGCGGTCCTCGTGCTCGCCGAACGTGGCGACTTCGCCGCAGTGCTGAACGCCGTCGGTGCGGTGCTGATCGGCGGCGGTACTGCCCTCGCACTGGCTGCCCTGGCGGTCGCGTACGGACGGCGCAGCCCCACCACGTTGCTCCCTCCGCGGGCCGATCAGCGCGCCGGATAGCTCGGGAGGCGGCGGCTCAGCAGGCCGTCACGTCGAGGTCGGCGAGACGTCGGCCAACCGCACCGGATCGGCGAGCGCGACGACCACCTCGCGTGGACCGTCGTACGGCTCTCTGCTGTGGGCGCATCGGATGTTGTCGACGATCAGGAGATCGCCGGCCTCGGGGTGCACGTGGGTGGTGTTGGCGTCGTAGACGTCGTTGATCGCCGTGACGACGTCGTCGCCGATCGGGTCACCGTTGCCGAAACGCGTGTTGAACGGTAAGCCGTCCTGGCCGTACATGTCGACCAGGAACTCGTGCACTTCCGGCTTCATCGTCCACTCGCTGAGGAACGCGATCTGGTTGAACCAGCAGGGTCGGCCGGTGACGGGGTGGTCGACCACTGCGCTGCGCCGCTGCCGGGTGCGCAGCCCGCCGTCGGACTGCCATTCGAACTCGATCGAGTTCGCCCGGCAGTAGTCCTCGACCGACTGTCGGTCCTCGGTGCCGAATGCTTCCTCCACCGACAGCCCGATCTCGTCGGTGTAGCTGCGCGTGAGCATCCAGCCCTCGCCGACGAATCGATCGACCAGATCTGCGGGCAACGCCTCGAGCACCGCGTGCGAGTCGGCGACCCCGATCGCCCCTCCGCTCTGGGCGCGTCGATGCATGCGAAGAACATGACCCCCGGGAACTCGAGTCGATAGCTGAGCTCGTGGTGCATGCACATCTGCTGGTTGGGCGGCCATGGCGTGGACGAGGAGACGCCGTCGGCACGTGCGTCCCGCGGTGCGAAGGCCTCCTGTTCGGTCGTCAGCTCGGTTGCCAACCGTGACGCGACCGCACCGAGACCGGCGGGTTCGCGGAGGCCGAGGCCGCGGAGGTGAACGGCCCCGTGCTCGCCGAGCGCCGATCGGACGTCGTCGCGGTGGGCGCCTGCCCAGGCCGCTGGGTCCCCGCCCGCGTCGACCTCGAGGAGTGGGACTCCACCGGGTGGTGAGTCCGCTCCGAGCGGGGAGGTGGGGGATGTCGATGACATGTCGGTCTCCTCTCTCGTCATCTCCGAAGATCAACGGCCGTCGTCGCCCGGAGGACGGCGTCTGCTGCCTCGGTCGGCCGGGTGCGCAGGAAGTAGTGGCCGCCGTCGCCGAGTTCGTGCACGTCGACCTGGTCGGCCAGCAGCTGCCAGTCCGTGTGCCGGCTGGGCCACTCGATCGTGATCGGATCGTCGGCGGCCACGACCACGGTGACCGGGGCGGCCAGCTTGACCGACGGAGGATCCTCGAGCTGTTCGACGAAGTAGTGATGGGCGGCGAGGCAATCGTGGCGGTACGCGGCGCCGACGTGCAGCGCACGCGACCGGTCGAGGTCGCCGAGTTCGGTGTAGCCGCCGTCGGCCCGGAGCCCCGATGCGATCTCGGCGTCGTTGCGGACCCGCAACGCTCGGATTTCGGCCATCCGCCCGTCGGCGTCCCGGAGCAGCTGCGCCCCGATGAACACCCGCTCCACTTCGACACCGCGTTGCTCGAGCCGGCGAGCGGTGGCCAGCGCCAGGGCTGCCCCGGACGAATGGCCCCACAGCATCACCCGTGGTGACGCGAGCGCTTCGATCTCGGCGACGACCTGATCGATCACGTCGTCCATCGCTGCGAAGGGCTCGGTCTCGGCGGTCAGGTCGTGGCCGGGGAGTTCGACGGCATGGACCGCCAACCCGCTCCCGGCGAGGGCTCGCGACATCGCCCGGAAGTTGACGGCGTTGCCGCCGGCATACGGGAAGCACACCAGCGCTGCATCGACCTGCTCGCCGGGCTCCGAGAGCTGCTGGAGCAGCCCAGCCGCAGCCGGCGACTCGTCGCTGTCGAGCAGCCAGCGCGAGATCGGCGAGGACCGGGTGCCGGGTGACCTCCTTGAGCGACACGGCGCTGTCCATGGCGATCACCAACTCGACCGCCATGAGTGACGTGCCCCCGCGATCGAAGAAGTCGTCGTGCCGCCCGACTGGTCGACCGCGATGCCGAGCACGCCGGCGAATGCCGCGGCGAGGCGCCGTTCGGCGCCGGTGGCCGGTGCGTCGGAGTCGTCGACGTCGGCGTCTGCGGTCGCGAGCTGCTGCGCCATCGCCGTGAGCGCCTTGCGGTCGACCTTGCCGTTGCCGGTGAGCGGCAGTTGCTCGCGCCAGTGGAACGTCGACGGCACCATGTAGTCGGGCAACGACCGGCCCAACCGCGAGGCGAGTTCGTCGGCATCGAGTTGCTCGCCGGAGTAGAACGCGACGAGTTGGGCCGTTCGCTCGCCCTGGTCGGTGATCACGACCGAGCTCTGCCGGATCGCCGGAACGTGCAGCATGGCGTTCTCGATCTCACCGATCTCGATGCGGAAGCCCCGGATCTTGACCTGGGCGTCGCGGCGTCCGAGGAACTCCAGCTTGCCGTCCGGCCGCCAACGGCCGTAGTCACCGCTGCGGTAGAGGCGCTCACCTTCACGATGGGGATCGTGCACGTACGCCAGTCGGGTGCGATCGGGATCGTTGATGTAGCCCGCGTCCGACGCAGACGCCGGAGAAGACGATCTCGCCCGGAGCGCCGAGCGGCACGGGCGCCAGGTGTTCGTCGACGACTAGACGTGGACGTTGTTGACGCCCGGCCCGAGCGGCACACCGGCCCCGATCCGGCGCTCGGGTCATGACCTCGTGGTTGGTGTCGTCGGACGTCTCGGTCAGCCCGTAGGCGTTCGCGAGCTTGATCTCGGGCTCGGCCGCGAACCAGCGCTGGATGAGTTCGAGCGTGACGGCCTCACCGGTGACCGACACGCAGTGCAGGTCGGTCGAGCTCGCGCGGGTGCTGCTCCAGGTACGACAGCAGCACCTCGAGGTACGACGGCACCACCTGCAGCACCGCCGACCCGTCCGTCGACCACGGTGTCGAGGAACCGTCGGGGCTCGAGCAGGATCGTCTCCTGATCGATCATCAGGGTGCGCCCACCGACCAGCAGCGCCGACACCAGCTGCCAGAGCGAGATGTCGAAGCACTGTGGGGCGACCTGGGCCACCGTCTGTGCCGTCGCCGATCTCGAGAGTCGTCGATCTTGGCGTAGAGGTGGTTGAGCATGCCCGCGTGCTCGCACATCGCGCCCTTCGGCTCACCGGTGGAACCGGAGGTGAAGTAGATGTAGGCGAGCTGATCGGCTCGCCGACGTCGACGCCGAGGTCGCTCGTCGGCGTGACCCTCTCCGTCGACGTCGTCGACGGGACAGGGTGCGGACCCCGTCGAGCAACGTCGCAGCGCCTCGATCGAGCGTCGACCGCTGCCGTACTTCGGTGACGACGAGGATCGCATCCGGCCGCGATCCAGGGTGGCGCGATCCGGTCGGCCGGGAAGTGCGGCTCGATCGGCAGGTAGACGCCGCCGGCCTTGAAGATCGCCAGCACGGCCGCCATCCAGTCCAGGGTTGCGTTCGGTGACGACGGCCACGACGGTCTCGGCGGTCGACACCGTGGGCGAGGAGGGACGCGGCCGAGGCGATTGGCGCGGGCGTTGAGCTTCGGCGTAGGTCCACTCGCTCGTCGCCCGTAGCACGACAGCGACGGCGTCCGGCTGTTCCCGGACCGCGCTGCTCGAACAGCTCGTGGAAGCGGCGGTCGGGAGTTCCCGGCTCGGGTCCGGCGAGCCCGTCGATCTGGAACCGGTCAGCTCGTCGGGCGGACAGCAGACGCTGCCGCGCCGGGCTCGGCGTCGGGATCGGCCGTCGATCGATGCCAGTGTGGTCGAGGTGGTAGCCGACCATCCGGGAGGCGCACGTCGGCGTCGAATGCGCTCGAGTTCGATGACCGGAGGTCGACGGTGATCGAATCACCGCCTCGGGTGCCAGCTCGACACGCGCAGACGGTGTGGTCGGCGAGGGGCTCGTGGTGACCGACCAGGTCGAACTCCGTCTCGAACGGTGGCCCGGCGAGATCCAACTCGTGCCGGAGACCGTCGACCGGGAAGTCCTGGTACGTCAGCAGTTCCGACTCGTTTCGATGGGTGGCGCGGACCAGTTCAGCCCACGAGCGGAGCTCGGTGTTCAGCCGACAGGGGACCGCGTGGTCGGCCTTGGTCCGAGATAGGCCGGTCACGACCTCCGGCTCACCCGTCAGTGCGGCCAGCACCGTGGCGTGTGCGGCGAGCAACACCGACGTCAGCGGGACGTCCTGGTCGCGCGCCAGCTGTCGAAGCCTCGTTGCCGACTCCTCGTCGACGGTGGTGGCGTATGCGTCGAGACCCGTTCTCGGTTCGGCGGACCATCGCGGGATCGTCGCGAATCCTCCGTTGCCGAGCACGTCCCGCCAGTACTCGCGCCCCGCCTTCGCTGTCGACTCTCATGGCTCCTCCGTGTGTTCTCCGTGCCCGTCGCTACGAGGCGAGGGCGTGCGAGTCCTGTGTCGTGGCGTCGTGCGTCGAGTGGCCCATCGCCGATCTCCCTGGCCGGGTTCTCGGCCCAGTGGGTGTGCGGTGCGACCTCGGCCCCCTTCATCAAGAACGCGTTGGCGTCGAGGCTGGCGCCGTCGCCCATCGTCACGCCGTAGTGGACGAGCGAACGGATGCCGAGGGTGCAGCCGTCGCCGACCGCGACGTAGTCGGACTTGAGCGCGCCGTCCTCCTGCGAGTGGGGTTGGATGACGCTGCCGGCGTTCAGCGTGCAGTCGTCGCCGACCGTCGATCATCGTCTTCTCGGTCGATCACGCATCCGTCGTCGAAGACGCCGTCGGCCGATCCGGACACCCATGAGCCGCCAGATCAGGATGGTCTTGAACGGGGTGCCGTTGAACAGCGCCGGCTGCCAGCTCAGCTTCCAGAAGCGCTCGATCCGCCAGTTGGCGGGTTCGTACAGCGAGCAGTACACCGGGCGGAGCGATCGGAAGCCGATCGATGCGTGCTCGACGAAGACGTAGAAGAGCGTCACGAACACCGTGAGGAGCACCAGTTCGACGACGATCGCCGGCGCGCCGAACCGTGCGTAGACGATCGATCGCGCCCAGCGCGGCCAGCACCCCGACGAACGTCGATGACCCAACGTGACACGAGGTACCAGCGTCGATGCTCACGAGGTTGTGCCGGTTCTTGGCGGCCAGCCCCCTGGCGAACTCGTCGCCGCGGCCGAGATCGTCGAACTTGCGGTCACGTTCCACCGTGCGTGGGATCTCGAAGTTCGGCGATCCGAGGAACCCGACGTGTTCGCGGCGGTCGCCGTCGACCGGGACCAGGACCTTGGAGGCGAGCAGGCAGTCGTCGCCCGTCGTCGACTCCGACGGGAAGACCACCTGGTTGCCGATGAAGCTGTGCGAGCCGATCTCGGCCGATGACACGCCGAACGAGGTGCTCGAGTACTCGGCGTTCACGATCGAGAGCCCGTCCGCGGCCATCGTCCCGGAACCGACGGTCACCGAGTAGGGGTGGTCGTGCTTGACGTTCAGACCGAAATTGGCTCCGGTCTGTCCGGAGAACGACACGTCGTATCCGAGGCAGTGACAGGTAGTGGAGGATGTAGGAGCTGTCGCCGAACAGATTGGTGAACACCGGGACGTTGGTGAGGCGGGTGATGGTCCGGTGCGCCCAGTATCGGATGCCGAACAGCGGATAGACCTCGCCCGGACGGACGAGCCGAGCGAGCATGCGGGGAACGATGCACGCAACTGCCAGACCGACGACGAGGAGTCCGAAGTACAGCACGAAGGAGATGATCAGGGCGTTGCGGTTGAAGGCCCAGACCGAGGTGGTCGCGTCGGTTCCGAGGAAGTCTGGCGACGCGATGCGCCACTCTGCCACCGCGGTGATGCCGCCGAGCACGACCGGGCCCGTGACGAACAACAGGACGAAGAGCTGGATCGACGAGTAGACCACCCGCCGCCGGGTGGTGCCCGATGCGATCGGTGGAACGCTTCGGAGATCCGCGTCGGTCCGCCGCACTGCCGGAGCGCCCTGTCGGAACTCGCCGTCGGGCACGGACTGCCCGGCGCAGAGTGCCGAGGCATGGCCGAGCTGCGCTCCGTCGCCCAATGACGTGTAGATGTCGAGCACGGTCGACTCGCCGACCACCGCGCCGCGACCGATCGAGACGGGACCGGTCTGGATCCACCCGGCGTGTGCCCGGTAGCACGACCACGACGAGTCCTTGCGCACGACGGCGTGATCGCCGATCGTGAGCAGGTCGGTGTCCACCGGAATCTGCCGCGACAGGATCAGCACCCCAGATCCGATGTCGGCCCCGAGCGCGCGGAGGTACAGCACGAAGATCGGCGTCCCGACGAACGCCGCCATCGGGTTGGCGTTGATGACCACTTTCACGAACCAGAATCTGAGGTACCGGAAGCCCCAGACGGGGAAGTATGAGGGTCGTGACCGTCCGATCAGCGTCCACTTGACGACGATCGGGAGCAGCGACCAGGCCACCATCAAGCCGCTGCTGAACACGATCGCCCGACCGTAAGTACTCGCCACCCCGTCGGCGGCCGACACCCACTCGTAGAGGCGGGCGAGCACGACGGCGCCGACCGATGCGAACGCCACCGCGATCAGGAGCTGTGCCGCCCCACAGCCGATGTACTGCCAGGTCGGCACACGCGTCGCCGGCTCGAGTGCCGGAACGGGTGATTCGGCGGTCGGCAGCGGTGACGTCTCGTCGTCGGTGCCGTCGATCGAGGTTGCCAGGCTGCGGATCGTCGGGCGTTGGTAGACCTCTTTGATCGACAGCGAGGGGAGGTCGGGGTGTTTGCGCAGCTTGGCGCAGAAGTGGGCCATCACCATGGAGTCGGCGCCGAGGTCGTCGAAGAAGTCGACGGTGGCGGGAACGTCGTCGAGTTCCATCACGTCGGCCAACAGGTTGGAGAGCAGCCGTTCGGTGTCGTCGTCGGTGCCGTCGATCGAGGTTGCCAGGCTGCGGATCGTCGGGCGTTGGTAGACCTCTTTGATCGACAGCGAGGGGAGGTCGGGGTGTTTGCGCAGCTTGGCGCAGAAGTGGGCCATCACCATGGAGTCGGCGCCGAGGTCGTCGAAGAAGTCGACGGTGGCGGGAACGTCGTCGAGTTCCATCACGTCGGCCAACAGGTTGGAGAGCAGCCGTTCGGTCGTCGAACCGCCCTCGTCGCCCCCGTGCTCCGGCGGGGGAGGCTCGGCGGTCCGGTCCTCGACGGTCCGGTCCTCGACGGCATCGTCCCAGTTCGCCATGATGTCGTCGAGCCTGGCGACGGCATCGTCGAGGGCCCCGATCGCCGCATCGAGATCGCCGTTGGCGTCGACCCGCGAGGCGATCGTGTCGGCCTTGCTCGCGATCTCGTCGACCAGCGAGGCGACGGTGCCCGCTTCCGCGGGCGTGGCGTCGGACGGCGTGGTGTCGGACGGCGTGGTGTCGGACGGCGTGGTGTCGGACGGCGTGGTGTCGGACGGCGTGGTGTCGGACGGCGTGGTGTCATCGGTCGCGCCGTCATCGACGGGAGCGTCGGGCCGAACACCTCCCGATGCGCGGTCGAGGTGGGCTCCGCCCCGAGTCGCCACCGCCCGTCGCACCATGTGCCGCCCCACCCTCGATTGCCCCCGATCGACGATGACCGAGTTCGCCCGGTCATCCACTCCGCTCTGCATCCGAAACAGCCCCACGCCGCCCGTGACCCCATGACCCTGGGCCCTGGACGAGACCGCCTCACCAGGCGCCGGGCGCCTGCCGGGGCCCATCATTGACGACGGTCCCGGGTTTTTCAAGTGCATTTCGTCACCAAGGGTGGTCGAAGTCTTGACCATTGGCAGACGATCTTGAACGCGGTGGGTGCGCGAGTTTGCCATCGCACCGCTGCGGCCGGCGACGACCGCGACCCCGTTCGCCCGGCTCGAGATCGACGCGACGCCTCCGTTCGGACTCGAATCGGTTCGCAGGTCGACTTCGGTGCGTGGTGGTCCGGTGCGTGATCGGTCCGTTCCTGCACCGGGTCATCGTGCGCTCCTTCAAGACATCGTCAAGGGCCCCGGCGAGCGCGTTAGCGTTCCCCCATGGCGTTCACGGGGATTCCGCAGGAGGTCGTCGAGTTCTACGCGCAACTCGAGGCCGACAACTCGAAGGCGTTCTGGGAGGCGAACAAGCACCGGTACCGCGACGTCGTGAAACCCACGACCGAGGCCCTGTGCGACGCACTCGACGAGTTCGGGCCGTACCACCTCTTCCGTCCGCACAACGACCTGCGGTTCTCGAAGAACAAGCCGCCGTACAAGACGCACCAGGGTGCCTACGGTGAATCGGAAGGCGGTGCGGGGTACTACGTCCAGATCTCCGCACTGGGCCTGATGTGTGGCACCGGCTACTACGCCATGGCCAAGGATCAGCTCGACCGCTTCCGGCAGGCCGTCGATGCCGAGCACACCGGCGCCGAGATCGCGGACGTCGTCGCCGATCTGTCGAGGCGTCGCTATTCGATCGGAGCGGTCGGAGCACTCAAGACGGCGCCGCGGGGGTACCCGAAGGATCATCCCCGCATCGAGCTCATCCGTCGGAAGGGGCTCATGGCGTCGAAGGACTTCGGCGCACCGAAGTGGCTGCACACCAAGCAGGCGGCCACCAAGGTGCGCGACACGTGGGAGGGTGCCGCTGCGATGAACGCCTGGCTCGACGCCCACGTCGGGCCGAGCACCCTCGAACCGGAGGGCTTCTTCGGTGGCTGACGCGGACGAGCCCGCGTTCGATCTCGCCGATGCCTACTCGGTGAGCTCGCCGGCGGACAACCGGCGCCTCTACGCGGCATGGGCGACGACCTACGACCGCGATTTCGTCGCCAGCCATGGCTACGTGTATCACGAGTCGGTCGTTGCGGCGCTGCTCGACCGGCGTCATCCCGACGGGCCCGTGCTCGACGTGGGGTGTGGCACCGGCGTGGTCGGCGCCGAACTCCGTCGGCGCGGCCTCGCCGTCGTGGACGGCGTCGATCTGTCACCCGAGATGCTGCAGATCGCGGCCGGCAAGGTGCACGACGACGGTGCACCCGTCTACCGGAAGCTCATCGAGGCCGACCTCACCGCGACCACGCCGATCGCACGTGGCGAGTATTGCGGGATCGTGAGCGCCGGGACGTTCACGCACGGCCATCTCGGGCCCGAGCCGATCGACGAGTTGCTCGCCATCGCACGAGCGGGCGCCGTCCTCGCGCTCGGGGTCAACGGTCAACACTTCGACGCCGCCGGGTTCGGCGACTGGTTCGCGGCGGCGACCACCGACGGTCGGGTCCGTGACCTGGAGATCATCGAGTTGCCGATCTACGACCGATCCCGATACTCGGCCGCTGACGCGTCCGAGCACGCCGGCACGGTCGCGGCCGTTGCCGTGTTCGTCCGGCAGTGACATCTCCCGGCGACGTGGAGGGTCGGCGTCGATTTCTTGACAGACTGTCAACGTGACGCCGATCGACATCAACCGTGCCGCGCTCGAGAATCAGTTCGGGCTCGCCGACCGGGTGGTCGACGAAGATGCGTTGGCCAACACTGCGCGGCGCTTCCGCGAGCGAGGCATCACGTTGCCCACGATCGCCCAGCTCGCCGACCCGTCGTCGTTCGACCACGCCTCCCACGTCGGCGACGCCGACCCGCAGGGCCCCGATCCGCGGAATCTCTGGCGCGTCCACTGGTACAACGACCTGGCCGGGGATCGGGTCGACGTGCCCGAGCACGTCGTGCTCGGGAAGGAACTGACCGGCGTCGACTGCCCGATCATCGTCGTGTTCGGCGACCGGTTCCCGATGATCACCGCCCACAAGGTGCTCGCCGCCTACGCCTGTCTCGCGCCGCGCGTCGTGACCGGTCAGTTCGACCCGACCCGCCACCGCGCGATCTGGCCGTCGACCGGAAACTATGCGCGTGGCGGCATCGCGATCAGCCGGATCATGGCGAGCCGCGGTGTGGCGATCCTCCCGGAGGGGATGAGCCAGGAGCGGTTCGACTGGCTCAATCGTTGGTGCGAGAACCCCGAGGAAGACGTCATCCGCACCTTCGGCACCGAGTCGAACGTGAAGGAGATCTACGACGCCTGCAACGAGCTCGCCGAGGATCCGGGCAACTTCATCCTCAATCAGTTCAGCGAGTTCGGCAACCATCTCGGCCACTACACGGTCACGGGTCGAGCACTCGGTCACGTCTTCGAGACGGTACGCGAGGCCTCGGGGCGTGACCTGCGCCTCGCCGCGTTCGCGTCGGCGACCGGGTCGGCCGGCACGATCGCCGCCGGTGATCGGCTCAAGGACGAGTACGGGGCGAAGATCGTCGCCGTCGAGGCGCTGGAGTGCCCGACGATGCTCGAGAACGGGTACGGCGAACACAACATCCAGGGCATCGGCGACAAGCACATCCCGCTGATCCACAACGTGATGAACACCGACGTCGTCTGCGCGATCAGCGACGTCGCCACCGACGAGCTCGACATGATGTTCAACACACCGGCCGGGCTCGAGTACCTGTCGCAGTCGAAGGGGTTGTCCGACGAGCTCCTCGGCGACCTGCCCCATTTCGGATACTCGTCGATCTGCAACACGCTCGCGGCGATCAAGACGGCGAGGTTGCTCGACCTCGGCCCGGAGGACGCGCTCATCACCGTGGCCACCGACGGCGGTGCGATGTACCCGAGCTCGCGAGCGGAGTTCTTCGAGCGGCGGTACCGAGGCGAGTACAGCCACACCGATGCCGCAGAGGCGTTCGGGCAGCACCTCGGCGACGTGACGACCGAGCACATGATCGAGATGAGGGAAGCCGACCGGCGCCGGATCTTCCAGCTCGGGTACTACACCTGGGTCGAACAGCAGGGAACGCCGTTCGAGATGTTCGAACAGCGCCGCTCGCAGGAGTTCTGGCGTGGTCTGCGGCGCTATGTGGGCGTGTGGGACGACATGATCACCGACCTCAACGGCCGCATCGCCGCCGGGTGACCGAGCCCCACGGGCCGACTCGGGCGCCGGCGAACGCGGTATACTCCTGGTATGGCGACGACGATCAAAGTGTCGACGGCGACCCGTGACCGCATCAAGGCGCTGGGAGGGGCCACCCACGAGGAGACGATCGTGGCGGCCCTCGATGCGCTCGAGACGGAGCGCTTCTGGGCGCAGGCCGAGCGGGCGAAGTCGTGGTGGGACGCCCATCCGGACGAGCGCGAGGCGATCGAACACGAAGTCACAGAGCGTGACGCTGCCGTGAGCCGCATCAGGTGATCGACGCCGGCGACGTGTACCTGAGCGATCTCGGCGGCGAGGTCCGCGAGCGAGCGCTCGTGGTGTCCACCAGTCGGTTCCATCGTCTGTCCGGTCGCGCGATCGTCTGTCCCGAACAGATGGCTGTGCCACCGGAACTGCCGCCGTGGTGGATCCCGATCTCGGGGACGGTGTTCGCCGTCGATCAGCTGCTCACCGTTCCCGTCGGGCGACTGCTCGAACCGATCGAGCGGGTGGGGTCATCGGATCTGGCGCGTGTCCGACGCGCTCTGATGGCCATCACCTGACGGCCCCGTCGACCGGCGCGAGGAACGGTTGCTCAGCCGCCGTAGCGGCCCTGCACGTTGACCGTGAGGTTGATGCGGCCGCGGTCGCCCGTGGCGCCGCGGACATCACCGAGACCGAGCCAGTCGACGAGCGCATCCATGTGCGTCACCCGCAGCCGGAGGCAGCCGTGGCTCGCCGGCGACCGCGGCACGTTGTTGGCGCCGTGGATCGCCTGACCGCGGTCGAAGTAGAGCGGCTTGTACATGTTGCCGTTGAGCGGATTGTCGACCGCTGCGGGGTACGTGGTGCTGTTGTGCCAGCCGCCGTTGCCGCTCGCCGGGTTGTACCGGAACACGGTGCTGCGATTCTGCGGGCGCGTCGGGAACTGAGCGAGCCCGCTCGAGGTCGGGAACACGAACTGGAGTCGTTCGGTGCCGATACCGACGAACATGATCTGACACGTCTGGTCGACCAGCACCCATCGCTCGGACAGGATCGCCGAGGTGAACGGGATCGGCAGCGTCTCGGTCGCCATGAGGATCTGCTCCTCCTCACTGCCGGCCACCATGTCCTGCCGGTTGACCGGGAGATCTGCGGCGAGCCGGAAGGCACACAGTCGCTGCCGGGTGACCGGCCCGGACACGCCGTCGACGAGCAGTTCCCGGATCCCGTAGCCGGCGAACAGCTCGTTCAGCTTGACCTGCTGGGCCTCGACCTCGCGGCGCACGACCATGGCGTTGCGCTCGGTCCGGGCCGAGCCGTCGATGTCGTCGAGCCCGTTGTCGACGCACATGTCGAGCAGTTGGCCGCTGACGAGGACGTCGAACTCGAGGCCGTTCTCGGCCATGACCGTTTCGACGTCGACCGAGTCGTCGTCGAACTCCTCCACGATCTTCGCGAGGTCGTCGAGCGGTTGCACCCGTACCACGCAGGCGGCGTCGTAGACGTCGAGCGGCGGCAGCGTCGTCGTCGTGGTCGTCGTCGTGGTCGTGCTGGTCGTGGTCGTGCTGGTCGTCGTGCTCGTGGTCGTCGGCGGCAGTGTGGTCGTCGTGGTGGTGGTCGTCGGCGTGGTCGTGGTCGCCGCGCTCGTCGTGGTGGCGGCCGCCGTCGGCGGTGGGGTGGCCGTGTCGGGTTCGGTGGTCGGGTCGGTGGTCTCGACGACTGCTTCGTCGTCGGTGTCACCGCTCGACTGCACGGCGGAACTGCAGGCGGAGGTTGCCGTCAACATCGCCGCCAGAACGACCGCCCGCCAGTCCGTCATCACTGCGACGGTAGTGCCATCTCGGCCCGCGGCGGTGTCGGACCGGCCGCGGTCCACCGAGTCGGCCGGCGATACGGTGTCGTCGATGGAGGCCGAGGAGCGACGACACCGGACGCACCGTGACGGCTGAACGTGCGGTGGCCGGCTTCCGCTGCGCCGTGTGCGCGGCCACGGTCGACATCGCCTCGTTGGCGCCTTGGCAGTGCCCGAACCGGACCGCTGCCGACCCGTACCACGTGCTGCACGTGCTTCCGGGTGGTGACCACCCCGTCGCCGTCGACGATCCCAACCCGTTCGTGCGGTACGGACCACGGCTCGCCTGGTGGTCGTTCGCACGGGGCCGCGGCATGTCGCACGACGACTGCGTCGCGCTGACCCGCGAGGTCGCCGCCGGCTTCCTGACCACGCCGTTCGGTCGCTCGCCGGAGCTCTCCGACGAGGTCGGTACCTCGGTGTGGGTGAAGGACGAGACGGGCCAGGTGGCCGGATCGCAGAAGGGGCGGCACCTGATGTCGATCCTGCTGCACCTCCGTGCCGCCGAGGAACTCGGACTGCTGACCGAGCGACCGCCGCTGGCGATCGCGTCGTGCGGCAATGCTGCGATGGCGGCGGCGACGCTCGCTGACCGCAACGGATGGCCGATCGACGTGTACGTGCCCACCTGGATGGATCCGGCGTTCGGCCGGCTGCTCGACGAGTTCGGCGCCCGAACCCACCCGTGCGAACGGCGCGACGACGACCCGCCCGGGGATCCGGCGATGTTGAGGTTCCGGGAAGCGGTCGCCGGCGGCGCGATCCCGTTCACTGTGCAGGGCCCGGAGAACGCGCTGTGCCTCGACGGTGGCCGGACGCTCGGATGGGAGCTGCGCGATCAGGCGATCGCCGCCGGAGTCGAGCTCGACCGGTTGTTCGTGCAGGTCGGTGGGGGAGCGTTCGCGGCCTCGGTCGGCGCCGGCGTCGGAGCAGAGGTTCGGCTCGACACCGTGCAGGCCGAGGGCTGTGCGCCGCTCGCTGCGGCGTGGACACGTGCCGGTGACATGGACGAGCCGGCATCGCGGTGGCACGACGTGATGCAGCCGTGGCCCGATCCCCACTCGGCGGCCGACGGCATCCTCGACGACGAGACCTACGACTGGATCGCCGACATGCACGCGATGCGAGCCAGTGGCGGCCGCCCGGTGGTGGCGACGGAGACCGAGATCGTGCAGGCCCACGAGCTGGCCACCGCAGCCGGGTATCGGGTCAGCGCCACCGGGTCGGCGGGGCTCGCCGGTCTGCTCCACGTGCGCGACGAGATCGCGCCGGGCGACGACGTCGCCGTGATCATGTCGGGTCTCGCCCGGACCTGACCGTGTCGGTCAATCGGACCGGACGATCGCCCATCCCCGGTCGAAGTCGCGATCGGGATGCACGGCCGCGAGTGGATCCTCGCTGTCGCGCCAGTAGCCGAGACCGTTGCCCGTCTTCGCGTAGCCGATGAACCGCAACAGATCGTCGGGCCAGTCGGCGACCTCGGCGGGCGGGCACTCGAGGAACTGATTCGTCGACTGCGTCAGCCACCCGACGGCATGTTGGAGCGACAACCCGGCCCGCCACCCGTCGGAACGGTTCGCTCCACCGCCGTGGTACAGCGTGCCGGTGTACAGCAACAGCGATCCCTTGGGCATCTCGGCCGCCTGCGTGTCGGAATCATCGAAGCGCTCGCGGTTTCCGGCGCGGTGACTGCCGGGCACGACCCGGGTGGCACCGTTGTCCTCCGTGAAGTCGGTGATCGCCCACATGCCGTTCAGCTCGACCTCCGAGTCGAAGTCGACCATGTCGTACTTCCACTGGTCGCGGTGCAACCGCTGGGCCGACTCGCCCGGCCCGATCTCGATGTACTCGGCGGCCGAGAACCGCCAGCTCGTGGCGTGCCCGAGCACGGCGTCGCACGCGGCCATGACCACCGGATGCGTGGCGATCGAGCGGAACGTCGCCGAGCGGGGCAGCGGCGCGCCGGTGCGGCGGGTCGCGTGGCCCTCGAAGTCGCTGGCACCGACCGACGCCCGATCGCGGTACTCCGCGAGCTCCGCCGCGATGTCGTCCATCACCGCAGTCGGGACGAGCCGCTCGACGACGCAGCACCCCGCGCCGTCGAGCGCGGACACGGCCGCGGCGATGGCCCCCTGCTCGTCGCCCTCGATGCTGACCCGCGGAACGTCCACACTTCAGTCTCGCGCCCGGCTCGCTGCCCGCCGCAGTCGTCGCCGGCGTCGACGTCGCCCCGACGACGTGGCGCAGATCGTCGTCGATCGCCGTGGCGTGGCACGCTCGGGGCATGGAAGCGACCGACGTCGTGGGGTTCGAGGTGCCGACGATCGAACGATGGCTGCCGTCGGTCACCGACGTCACGGCACCGATCTCCTGGGAGCGGCTCCCCGGTGGGCATTCCAACCTCACGTACCTCCTCACCGACGCAGCCGGACGCGAGGTGGTCATCCGCCGACCCCCGGAAGGTGAGCTGCTCCCGAAGGCGCACGACATGTGGCGCGAATACCGCATCATCGACGGGCTCTGGCCGACCGCGTTCCGGTCGCCGAGCCGATCGCGTACTGCGACGACCGCGACGTCGCCGAGACCCACTTCTACGTGATGGGCAAGGCGGAGGGTCAGGCGCTGTACGACGGCGAGACGGTGTCGGGCTGGCTGTCCGAGGCGGCCCGCCGACGGGCCGGCGAGCACTTCGTCGACGTGCTCGCCGAACTGCACTCGATCGACCCGGCCGATGTGGGGTTGGCCGAACTGGGACGCCCCGACGGGTACGTCGCCCGCCAGTTGACGACCTGGTACGGATCGTGGAATGCGTCCATCCCGTATGCCGAGCACGACGAGACACGCGTCCACGAGCTGCACACGCTGCTCGTCGACCGCATCCCCGAGCAGGGCCCGGGGCGGATCGTGCACGGCGACTACGGACCGCACAACAGCCTGTTCTCGCGCGACGGCGAGGTGATCGCGGTGCTCGATTGGGAGATCGCGACGCTCGGTGATCCGCTCGCCGACTTCGCGTATTCGATCAACGCCTGGGTCGAACCCGGTGACGCCGGCGTGTACGGCGCCGACCCGCCGACCGCCCTGCCGGGTTTCCCGAGCCGCGACGACCTGATCGACCGGTATGCCGCCGCGACCGGCGCCGACCTGTCGGACCTCGACTACTACCGCGCGTTCAATTCGTTCAAGACCGCCTGCATCCTCCACGGCGTCTACGCCCGGTACCGGGCCGGCCAGAAGAGCACCGAGGGCGTCGACCTCGACTCGCTGTTCGCCCGGATCGGACTGTCGCTCGACGCGGCACAGGAACGAGCCGCAGGGATCGGAGCAACATGACCGGCAACGTCGCACCGGCCACCCACCTCGAGCACCTGGCGGCCGACGCCGATCCGGCCGACATCCATGCCGTGCTGGAACGTGACGGCGCACTCGTCATCGACGATCTCGCCGACGTCGAGCTCATCGACCGGATCGCCGCCGAGATGGGGCCGTACGTCGACGCCACGCCGAGCGGCAGCGACGACTTCAGCGGCCGCACGACCCGGCGAACCGGAGGGCTGGTCGGCCGTTCGCCGGCGAGCCGCGAGCTCGTGCAGCACCCCCTGATCCTCGACGTCACCGGACGGCTCCTGCATCGCGCCAAGGCGTTCCAGCTCCACCTCACGCAGATCATCTCGATCGGGCCGAACTCGCCGGGTCAGGCCATCCACCGCGACCAGTGGGCGTTCGACTTCTACGAGTTCCCGGCGGAGTACCACGTGCAGTGCAACACGATCTGGGCGATGACCGACTTCACCGAGCAGAACGGTGCCACCCGATTGATGCCGGGGAGCCAGGACCTGCCGAACGACTTCGAGCACACGGTCGACGAGACCGTGCCGGCGGAGATGACGAAGGGGTCGTGCCTGCTCTACACCGGCAAGGTGTACCACGGCGGCGGCGCGAACCGTTCCGACGACACGCGTACGGGGCTGAACATCACCTACAACGTGGCATGGCTGCGCCAGGAGGAGAACCAGTACCTGTCGGTGCCCGGCGAGATCGCCGAGACCCTGGACGACGATCTGCTCCGGCTGATGGGCTACCGGATCGGCGCGTACGCGCTCGGCTACATCGACGACGTCCGCGACCCGATCGAGGCGGTGCGCGGTCGGACGGGATCGATGAGCCTCGGCGCGCTGCCGGGCGACGGCGACGTCAGCCGCTGACCTCGGCGACGGCCTCCAGGAACTCGTCGCTGTCGGTGTCCAACGAGCCGACCCACGAGCGGGCGACGGCGCCGTCGCGGTCGAGCAGCACCGAGTACGGCCTCATCGTGCCCTCGTAGGCGGCGAGGAACGTCTGGGCTCGGTCGCGCCACACGGGCAGGTCGACGTCGAGCCGGTCGAGCATGGCCTCGAGGTCGCCGTCCGCGACGTCGGCCCGATCGACGTTGACCGCCACGATCTCCACGTTCTCGGCCGCTGCCGTCGCGGCGAACTCGTCGAGCATCGGCAGCTCCCGTTCACACGGCACGCACCAGGTCGCCCACCCGGCGAGCAACACCGCGGACCCGCGGAGGTCGGTCACGTCGGTGGGCGCGCCGTCGGGCCACGAGGCCGCGGCGAACTCGGGCGACTCCGAGGCGTCGGAACAGGCTGACAGCGCCGCGACGGCTGCCACGACCGCGAAGACGGGTCCGAGGCGACTCCGCCTCGCGACCGGCACGTCAGCCGCCGACCATGTCGCGCCAATCGGGGCGATCGGGCGCTTCGTCCTCCCACGAGCGGATGTACGCGGCGACCGCACGAATCTGTTCCGACGTGAGAGGGCCACCGAAATCGAGCGAGTAGGCGCTCATCTGGCTGCCTGGCACGCCGACGGCGACGAGGTTTCGCGTCTGTTCGTCGGTGGCCGACTGGAGGTACTGCTCCGAGTTCAGCGCCGGGGCGGTGCCGCCGTCACCGTTGAGGCCGTGACACACCGTGCAGTTGAATTGCCAGATGTTGCCACCCTCCTCGGCCAACGAGGCGGCCTGGGCCTCGCGGGTCTCGTCGCGCGCACCCGGCTCGTACCATCGGTAGAACGGGAACACGAGCGCCATGACGATCAGCAGGCCGGCGCCCACGGCCATCCACTGGTTGGTCGATCGTTCGAGCTGGTCGTCGGTCTCGTACTCGTACGTCACCCGTGCGTCTCCTCCGTAGCAAGAGGGGCCCGTCGGGGGTTCGTCGATCGACTCGCCGCCCGGCGCCGGGCCCTCGATGGTCGACCCGGTGTCGATGTAGATCAGTCCGTCGTCGCCGATCTCGGACGGCCCTGATCGAGCCCCCGACACGGTCGACGCCGAGGTGATCGCCACACGACCGCCGTGGCGCAGGCGGATCATCACGGTGCTGGTGACGATCGCCGTGATGGTGCTCGGGGGCTGGCTCGTGTTGCAGTGGCTGACGCCCCATCCGCACTCGGGCACGGTGATGCAGGCGCCGACCGCGGCCCCGTCGATGGACGGCCTCGTGTGGGACGACGGCACTCCGGTCGACGTCACCGAGCTCGGTGGTGAGCTGGTGCTGGTGTACTTCGGCTACACGTCGTGCCCCGACGTGTGCCCGACCACGCTCGTCAGCGTCGATCGTGCGCTCGACCGACTCGGCGACGACGTCGACCGGGTGCAGGCGCTCATGGTCTCGATCGATCCCGGGCGCGACGACCCGGAACGGGTCGGCGAGTACGTGCGCTCGTTCGATCCGGCATTCCGAGGCGTGTCGTGGTCCGTCGAGGCCGTCGAACGGGTGGCGTCCACGTACGGGATCTTCTTCGCACAGGACGAACCGCTCGAGGGCGGCGGCTACACCATGTCGCACACGTCGACGCTGCTGGGCATCGATCCCGACGGCCACCTCCGGATCGTGTGGCCGTCGGTGCTCGACCCCGACTCGCTCGCCGCGGACATCTCGGAGCTCCTGTGACGCCTGCCCGCTGGGCGACCGTCACGCTCGTCGGGCTCGCGATCGGCTGCTCCTCCGGCGACGAGCCCGGCAGCGATGCGAGCGTCGAGGGCATCGAGGTCGTGGACGCGTGGACGCGGCCGAGCCCGGCCACCGCGACCGATGCCGCGCTCTACGTCAGCGTCGACAGCCTCGGCGGCGCCGCCGACGAGATCGTGGCCGTCGGCAGCGACCGCTGCGTCACGGTCGTGCCCCACGTGACGAACTTCGACGACGACGGGATCGCCTCGATGACGGCGGTGGGCAACGCGTTGAAGCTCCCGGCCGCCGGCTCGATCGTGATGGAGCCGAACGGGCTGCATCTGATGTGCCTGGGCATCGATGCGCCGTTCGCGGAGGGCGACACCGTCGCGGTCGACCTCGAGTTCGCCGAGTTCGGACCCGTGGTGGTGTCGGTCGCCGTCGAGAACCGATGACGCATCGGCGCGGATAGCCTGGCGGGATGACGCACCAGCCCGTAGCGCTCGAAGGCGGTTTCGACCCCCGATACGACGTGTTCAACCGGTTGATGAAGAACCGCGTGATCATGCTCGGTTCCGATGTGAACGACGACATCGCCAACCAGGTCTGTGCGCAGCTGCTGTACCTCGAGGGCGAAGACCCCAGCGCCGACATCTGGCTGTACGTCAACAGCCCGGGCGGATCGGTCACGGCCGGCATGGCCATCTACGACACCATGCAGTTCGTCGGGTGCGACGTGGCCACCGTGTGCCTGGGCCTCGCCGCCTCGATGGGGCAGTTCCTGCTCACGGCGGGTGCAGCCAACAAGCGGTACACGCTGCCCAACGCCCGGATCATGATGCACCAGCCGCTCGCCGGCCTTCGGGGCCAGGCCACCGACATCGCCATCCAGGCCGAGCAGCTGCGCTACACGAAGCGGCGCATGGCCGAGCTGATCGCCGAGCACTCCGGACAGACGCTCGAGCAGATCACCGAGGACTCCGAGCGTGACCGCTGGTTCACGGCCGAGGAGGCCAAGGAGTACGGCCTCGTCGACTCGGTGATCCTGCGCCGCGGGGAAATGGCCTGAGTCGGGCCGAGCCGGCCGATCGCGGCGTTCGCCTCGCCGCTCGCTGACCAAGCCAGTGCGGACTCGTCGTGCGCGTGCTCCATCGCCTCGGGCGAAATCGGGCGATCATGCCGTGCAGAAGTTGGGCCCTCACGCCGTCATGACGACGGTGTCGGCCGCGTGGCTGAGATGGCAGTGGTCCGAGGTCGGATCGTGCGTTCAACGCACGTGGCGCGCGGTTCCGGCCGACAGGGTCCCACGACCGAGTTCTCCGGCTTCGACGCGTCGACGATCCCGGTCCCGGTCCCGGCCCATCCGGACGACATGCCGCCCGTACCTCTCGGATCGGCGGTGCGAGGTGCCGAGGCGTCGGTGACGCGGCGCTAGCCGTCGTCCGCGTCCGCGGCGTCCGTGGTCTCGGGCGGGACGATCGTGGTGGTGCGTGCCGGCACGTTGCCTTGTGGCGCGATCGTGGTGATCGGGATGTCGAGCCCGCAGTTCTCGAGCAGCCACTTCTTGACGGCGAACGCCGACGGCTCGCTCGCGTAGGCGGTCTGCGCCACCAGCTGCTCCGATTGCGGGTCGCCGGGTACCAGCGTGGCAGCGGTTTCCAGGCTGCCGACTACGACGTCCCACTCCTCGGCGATGGCGACCGGCGCCAGCTGGCCCATCAACCGGTAGAAGTCGAGTGTGGCTTCGACCTCGGCCGGGGTGTCCAACGGCGGATCGACGAGGTTGTCGCGGTTCTCGATCGCCTCCCCGCAGAAGCGGGGCCCGTCGCTGTCGACCGGGTCGTCGCCGCCGCACGCAGCGAGCGCGACGATGGCGATGGCGGCGCAGACGAGGGTTCGCACGGCCCAGAGTGTGGCACGTGGGCGGTGCCGATCCGAGGCAGTGTCGTCGCCGTTCGGCGCCGAGGAGTGCGAGGTGCCGGGAGCTCCGTTCCCGCGCGGCGCGACCCGGCTCGGCCCGGAACGCTGGTCGCGTCGGCAGCCCGGGGCGGCTCCGGGGGTGCGGCCGGGGGAAGGACCCGGCGAATCCGACCACGCGGCGAAACGCGACACCCCCTCGGTATGGTGATCGTCACCTGTCGAGGGGCAGTTCCACTCCCTCCCATCTCACCGCCGGGGCGCCCGGCACGCATTTGGGAGGTCGAGCATGATCGCCACCGTCGACACCGCCACGATTCTCGGGGCGCGAGGGCATCCCGTCACCGTCGAGGTGCACATCGCCAGGGGGTTGCCCGGGTTCACGATGTTGGGGTTGCCCGACGAGTCGTGCCGCGAGGCTCGTGACCGGGTCCGTGCGGCCGTCCTGTCGAGCGGGTTCTCCTGGCCCGACAAGAAGATCACCGTCAACCTCGCGCCGCCGCATCATCGCAAGACGGGCTCCGGTCTCGACGTCGCGATCGCCGTCGGTGTGCTCGTCGCCTGCGAGGTGATCCTGGCCGATGCCGTGCGAGGTCTGGGCTTCGCAGGCGAGCTGGGGCTCGACGGCTCGATCCGGGGGGTGCCGGGCGTGGCCCCGATGGTCGGCGTGCGGCCCGAGTCACGACTGGGTCGTTCCGGCCGCGTCGGTCGCCGAGGCACGGGCAGCGGCTCGCGGGGTGGTCCGACCCGTCGAGCGTCTCGCACAGCTCGTCGAGGCCCTCAACGGTTGTGTCGCCTGGCCCGAGTCGGCCGACGCCCCGTCCGAGTTCGTCGAACCCGAACTGCACGACCTCGCCGACGTCAAGGGGCAGCCGTTGGCCAGGTTGGCGCTCGAGGTCGCCGCGGCCGGCGGCCACCACCTGCTGTTCGTCGGTCCGCCGGGCGCCGGCAAGACGATGCTCGCCCGACGTCTGCCGGGCCTGCTGCCCGACCTCGCGTCCGACCTGGCGCTCCAGACCACGATGGTGCACTCGGCGGCCGGGGTCACCCTGCCCGCTGGCGGGCTGCTGATCCGACCGCCGTTCCGTTCGCCACACCACACGAGTTCGCTCGGTTCGGTCGTCGGCGGCGGCTCACACCAGCTCCGGCCGGGCGAGATCAGTCTCGCTCACGGCGGCGTCCTGTTTCTCGACGAGATGGGCCAGTTCTCGCCGAAGGTGCTCGACGGGCTGCGCGAGGCACTCGAGGACGGGCAGATGATGGTCGGCCGCGTCGAGCAACTCCGGGTCGCGATGCCGGCTCGCTTCCAGCTCATCGGCGCGACCAATCCGTGCCCGTGCGGCGGCAGTGGGCCGTCCAGTGACTGCTCGTGTGACGAGCGGTCGCGTCAGCGCTACACGCAGCGGATGTCCGGCCCCCTGCTCGACCGGTTCGACCTCCGTGTCGCGGTCAGTCGGCCGAACGTGACCGACCTGCTCGACGGTGAACCGGGCGAGTCGACGGCCGAGGTCGCCGCGCGCGTGCACGACGCCCGCGCCGCGGCCCTGGCGCGAAGCGGTGGCCTGAATGCCGATCTCGACGAACACGGGCTCAACGAGTTCGCACCGCTCGACAGTGACGCCGAGCGGTGCATTCGCGACGAGATGGAACGGGGTCGCCTCACCGGGCGCGGCTATCACCGGATCCGGCGGGTCGCCCGCACGCTCGCCGATCTGGGCGGCGGGGTCGACCGGGCGATCGAGGAACGTGACGTCGTCGCCGCGCTCGACGATGCGGGCACGCGTCGGGTCCGGCATCACCGGAGCGGCGGCATGACCGCCGGTGCGTTGGCCGTGTTGGCCGGCGTCGCCACGCTCGGGCCGGCCCGCCTGAGGCTCCTGCTCACCCACCACACACCCGATGACGCCGTCGAGCGGCTCCGCGACGGGCGCGCGCTCGATCCGATGTTCGTGCGCGGTCTCGACCGCGAGCGGCTCGAGGCCGTACGCCGTCGCGTCCGCGACGCCTGCCCGGCCGAGGCGGCCGACGCATGCGATCGCCTCGGCGTCGACGTCGTCGCGTTCGGTGACGCCGAGTATCCCAGTGCTCTCGTTCACGATCCCGAGGCACCGGTTGCGCTGTTCACGCGTGGCGATCTGTCGGTGCTCGCCGAGCGACGCGTCGGCATCGTCGGGACCCGGCACGCCAGCGCTGCCGGACGCGCGACCGCCGTCCGACCTGGGTGCGGCGTTGGCCGCCGAGTCGGTGGCGGTGATCTCGGGTCTCGCGCTGCGGCATCGACGCCGCCGCCCACCGAGGGGTGCGCGGCACCGGCGGCCCCGGCCGAGCGATCGCCGTCGTCGGATGCGGGCCCGATGTGCACTACCCGAAGCCCAATGCCGACCTGTGGGAGTGGGTGGCGACCGAGGGCTTGCTCATCTCCGAGTGGCCGCCGGGTGTTCGTCCCGACGCCTGGAGGTTCCCGCAGCGCAATCGGATTCTCGCCGCGCTCGAGCGAGATCGTGGTGGTGGTCGAGAGCCGTGAGCGGGCGGAAGTCTCGATCACGGCTCGCGCAGCTGCCGACCGTGGCATCGACGTCATGGCCGTGCCCGGTTCACCTCGGAGTCGCGCGTCGCTCGGCACGAATCAGCTCCTCGTCGACGGTGTCGCGCCGGTCACCTCGGCCGACGACGTGCTCGCCGCGCTCGGGTCTCGATCATCGTCGGCAGGGAACCCTGCCGTTCGACCATCGATCGCCGCCCGACGAGCAGCAGCAGCTGATTCTCGATGCGTGTGCCGAGCAGCCGTCGAATCTCGACATGATCGTGGCCACGACCGGCCTGTCGGTCACCGATGCGGCGCTCGGCGCCGCGCGGCTCGAGCGGTCGGGCTGGCTCGCCGAGGCCGGCGGGTGGTTCGAACCCGTGGGGTCCCGATTGTGTGGCTGATCAGCGAATACGTTGGGGCCCGTGAACGATCACGACCCGTGGCGACTGACCGAGTTCGGGCGCTCGCAGACGTCGCTGTCCGTGCGGACGGTGTCGGCCTACGATGCCGATCTCCGCCTCTTCTCCGACTGGGTCGCTCGCTCGTCGATCGATTCGCCCGACGGTGTCACACGCACGCTGGTGCGTCGGTACGTCGCTGCCCTGTCGACTCGCGACTACGCCCGTCGCAGCATCGCCCGCAAGGTCGCCGCACTGCGGCGCTACTTCGCCTGGGCGCTCGAGGAGGGGCTCACGGACGTCGATCCGACCATCGGCGTCCAGGTCACCGCCGGGCAGGGCCGTCTGCCGCGGCGTGCTCGATCGGCGCGAACTCGAGCAACTGCTCGACGGCCCGACCTCCCGACGACGAACCCGTGTGGCGTCGGCGCCGCGACGACGCGGTACTCGAGGTCCTCTACGGGTCCGGCGTCCGGGTGTCCGAGCTCTGCGAACTCGGTCTCGACCAGGTTCGGCTCGACGAGGGTGTGCTGATCGTGTGGGGCAAAGGGGCAAAGGAACGCCGAGTGCCGCTCGGCGAACCGGCGGTCGACGCCTTCCGGGCATGGTTCGGCGATTCGCCGCGACGTCGTTCCCGACGCCGCCGGGCCGATCGTCTTCGCGAACGAGCGTGGCAAGCAGCTGACGCCCCGCGACGTGCGCCGCATCCTCGACCGTCGATCACCGACGCCGACCCACCCGCACGCGCTTCGTCACACGTTCGCCACCCATCTCCTGGACGGCGGTGCCGATCTCCGTTCGGTTCAGGAGTTGCTCGGACACTCCGATGTGGCGACCACCCAGCGTTACACTCACGTCAGCCGGGAGCGTCTGCGCTCGGCCTATCAGAAGAGTCACCCACGCGCATGAGCATCGTTCCCGACGACCCCGACCTGGCAATGCACTGGACGCGGTGGCTGAACCGCAAGAACGCCGCGTCACGCGATCACCTGATCGTTCACTACTCGCCGCTCGTCAAGTTCGTCGCCGGTCGTATCGGCGCCGGGCTGCCGAACAGCGTCGACCCCGGCGATCTCGTCAGCTCCGGTGTCTTCGGGCTGATCGACGCGATCGATCGCTACGACCCCGATCGCGCCGTCAAGTTCGAGACGTTCGCGGCGCCGCGAATCCGAGGCGCGATCTACGACGGGCTGCGACAGCTCGACTGGGTGCCGCGGTCGGTCCGGAGCCGTGCTCGCGAAGTCGAGAAGGCGTTCGCGGCAGCTCGAGCACGAGCTGGGGCGAGGCCCGACCGACGAAGAGCTCGCGGCCAAGCTGCACATCGGTGAAGAGGAACTCGCGCGCTGGTTGGCGTCGATCGCTGCGACCACGGTCGGGCCACTCGATCGCGCCGTCGCCGCCGGGTACGAGCCCGAGTCGGTCGATTCGGTCGGCATGGAGCATCCGGTCGCGGCCGTCGAAGATCGCGAATTCGCGCGACATCATGAAGGCCGAGATCCTGAAGTTGCCCGAGCGGGAGAAGCTCGTCCTCTCGCTGTACTACGACGAGGGGCTCACCCTCGCCGAGATCGGCGAGATCCTCGGTGTCACCGAGAGCCGGGTGTCGCAGATCCATACCAAGTCGGTGATCCACCTCCGGTCGCGCATGGCCGCGGCCGGCGTCGGCTGAGCCGAGTCGCCGGGTTCGCGTTCCTCGCCCCGCCGGGGCCCCTCGTGGCGAGACGCCACCTCCGTTCCACATCGAGAGGTGCCGTCATGTCGTTCGTCGTCCGCAGAGCGCTCATCGTCCTGGTCGTGATCTCGGCCATCGCCCCTGCGCAGGTCGCACGTGCCGGGCCGTGCTGGGAGCCACCCGTCCGTGCCCCCGTCACCGACCCGTTCCGCGAGCCCGGCGTGCTCGTGGTGTCCCGGCAATCGCGGCATCGAGTACGGCACGACGTCCGGGTGAGCGCAGTGCGCGCCGTGGCGACCGGCCGGGTCACGTTCGCCGGCAGCGTCGCCGGAACGGTGTACGTCGTCGTCCGTCATCGGCGACGGCCGTCGGGTCACGTACGGCGAACGTCGTTTCGGCGAGTCGTTCGCCGCCGGTGACCTGGTGGTTCGCGGGCAGACCGTCGGCCGGGCGGCCGGCCGCTTCCACTTCGGCGTGCGCGATCGGCGAACGCTACGTCGACCCGGCACCGATGCTGGGCCGCTGGGTGCATCGGGCACGCCTCGTCCCGAGCGACGGCGGCCGCGGCAATCCGCCTCCGCCACCCCGACTGCGCTGCTCGCTCCCACGGAGCGATTGACGAGCGCGGCTCGGTACACTGCCGCGCCGGTCCGTCAACCGTCGGATCGTCCACGATTCAGCCGCTCGTTCCCCCAGATGCGGTCGCCACGGCGCCCGGAACGAGTCGGACAACCGCAACGAGGAGTACCCACATGGCTGTCATCAGCATGCGTCAGATGCTCGAGGCCGGCGTCCACTTCGGACACCAGACCCGGCGCTGGAACCCGAAGATGCGTCGCTTCATCTTCGGCGAGCGCAACGGCATCTACATCATCGATCTCGAGCAGACGCTCACCCGCGTCGAAACGGCCTACGGATTCGTCCGTGACCTCGTCGCCAACGGCGGCACCGTCCTCTTCGTCGGCACCAAGAAGCAGGCCCAGGACCCCGTGCAGAGCTACGCCGAGAAGGTCGGCATGCCCTACGTCAACGAGCGTTGGCTCGGCGGCATGCTCACCAACTTCGAGACCATCTCGAAGCGGGTCGACAAGATGCTCGAGTACGAGCGCATGAAGGCCTCGGGCGAGTTCGACGCCATGATCAAGAAGGAGGCGCTCCTCCTCGATCGTGAGCTCACCAAGCTGCAGCGCAACCTCGGCGGTCTCCGCGACATGAAGAAGGCGCCCGACTGCGTGTTCGTGGTCGACACCAAGAAGGAGCACATCGCGGTCACCGAGGCGAACAAGCTCGGCATCCCGGTCGTCGCGATCGTCGACACCAACGTCGACCCCGACGTGATCCAGTTCCCGATCCCGGGCAACGACGACGCGATCCGTGCCAACAGCCTGCTCGTGCGCGTCATCGCCGACGCCGTCGAGGAAGGTCGCTACATCGCGCAGCGTCGCCCGAAGGCCGCCGGCCGAGGGTGCGGCTCCGGAGCCGAAGGCCGAGCGCAGCCCCGAAGAAGAGGCTGCGTTCGCCCAGGCCCAGGCCGAGGCGCGCAACGCAGCCGCTCGCGCCCAGGCAGATCGCGAGGCCCGCCTGACCGCGAGCAAGCAGAAGCCGGCCGAGACGGCCGCCGAAGCGCCAGCCGAGGCCGACACCGCCCCCGCCGACGCTACCGAAGCTCCCGCCGAGCTGTCGATGCTCCTGCCGAAGAGGCCGTCCCCGCCGAAGCCGCCGAGGCCGCAGCGCCCGCCGAAGCCGCCGAGGCTCCTGCCGAGGAGGCCGTCCCCGCCGAAGCCGCCGAGGCCGCAGCGCCCGCCGAAGCCGCCGAGGCTCCTGCCGAAGAGGCCGCGCCCGCCGAAGCCGCCGATGCTCCTGCCGAGGAGGCCGTCCCCGCCGAAGCTGCGGAGGCCGCCGCGCCGG
Source organism: uncultured Acidimicrobiaceae bacterium (assembly GCA_963827775.1). Taxonomy (GTDB): domain Bacteria; phylum Actinomycetota; class Acidimicrobiia; order Acidimicrobiales; family Ilumatobacteraceae; genus Ilumatobacter. Next base: position 52,651 of record CAWHCI010000023.1, read on the forward strand.
AGGCAGCGCCGCCGAAGCCACCGAGGCTGCTGCCGACTCACCCGCCGAGGAAGCCCCGGCCGAGGAGTCGGACGACGCCACGCCGACCGACGACGAGAACTGAGGAACACCCCCCATGTCATTCACCGCACAAGACGTCAAGGCCCTGCGTGAGGCCACCGGCGCCGGCATGATGGACTGCAAGAAGACCCTCGAGGAGACGGGTGGCGACCTCGAGGCCGCCAAGCAGCTGCTCCGCGAGAAGGGCCTCGCCGCCAGCGCCAAGCGCGACGACCGCGACAACGATCAGGGTGTCGTGGCGCTCAAGGTCGACGGTGACGTCGGCGCGATCGTGCAGCTCAAGAGCGAGACCGACTTCGTGGCGGGCTCCGACCAGTTCAAGGCCGAGGCCGATGCACTCGTCGATCTCGTCATCGCCGAGGGTGCCGACGCGGTGTCGCAGCGGGCGACCGAGCTCGAGGAACTCAAGATCACGCTCAAGGAGAAGATCGAGCTCGGCGACGTCGTCCACATGGCGGCCGCCGCCGGCAACGAGATCGGTTCGTACGCTCACATCCAGGGCGGCCGCGGCGTCAACGGTGTGCTCGTCGAGATCGCCGCCGGCGATGCCGAGCTGGCCCACGACGTGGCGGTGCACATCGCCTTCGCCCGACCGAAGTACCTCACGCGCGACGAGATCCCCGCCGACGTCGTCGAGGCCGAGCGCAAGACGCTCGAGACCATCACGCTCAACGAAGGCAAGCCCGAGCAAGCCGTCCCGAAGATCGTCGAGGGTCGTCTCAACGGGTTCTTCAAGGATGTCTGCCTGCTCGAACAGCCGTACGCGAAGGACGACAAGCAGTCGGTGGCACAGATCATCGGCGATGCGCAGATTGTCCGCTTCTCCCAAGTCGAAATCGGCTGATTCGGGCCGGATCGGCTCGATCGCTGCGTTCCGCCTCGCCGCTCGCTGCCCGGAGGCAGCTCGGGCTCGTCGCGCCTTGCGCTCAGCACACGATCCGATCCCGAATCAGCGAGACGATCGGAGGGCGAGTGTGTCGTTGGTGTGCGTGCTCGTGAGGGAGCGGTCGTGACCATGGCACGATCGATGACGTCTGCGATGCTGCCGTGCGTCAGGCGGCGTAGAGCGCGATGGCGGCGAGGCCGTTGACGACCATGTGGGCCACGATCGGCGCTGCGAGCCGGTTGCCGGTCCAGTGGCAGGCGAGATTGAACGCCAGGCCGAGCGCGCCGATCGCCCCGAACAGACCGGCGACCTCGTTCCAGCTCTCTGCGGCAGGCAGGTGGGGGAGTACGAAGAGCAGCGTGGTGACCGTGATCGCCCGTGGAACGGATCGCCCTCGCTTCAGCACACTCCGGTAGATCAGCCCGCGGAAGAAGAGCTCCTCGATGACCGGGGTGACCACGGCGACGGCCACGAAGAACACGGCGAACTCGGCGAACGACGTCAGGTCCTCGACCGGCAGGTTGCTCGTCCGCTCATCGGCGCCGAGCGCCGAATCGATCGCGTAGGTCAACAGGCCGGCCACGATCAAGCCGGCGACGCCGAGCCCGAGCCCGATCAGCGGGTCGAGCCACCGTCCGGTCAGTCCGAAGTCGTCGCGCAGGCTCCGCAGTCCCTTCAGGCGCGTCGCCAGCCACACCACGCCCACGGCGGCGACGGCGTTGAGTGCGACGAACGCGGCGAGTGCGTACGGGCTGGCGTCGTCGACGGAGTCGACGTCGCCCGACCAGGCCACCAGCACGACCGAGCCGAGGATTCCGGCGACCACGTAGGCGAGCAACCCGAACCAGGCGTCGCCCAGCCCCCATCTCGACGCTCGCCAGGGCTCGGCCACCTCGTCGGCGGGATGCCATCGGCCGTCCGTGCCCAACGCGTAGTCGGCCGCCGGCGGTCGATCTGTCCGGTACCACTCGCCGTCGCTGGCCAGGTACCAACCGGTCGTGCCGACGGGGGACCCGTCGGGTGCCGCCCACGGAGCCTGCGGCTGTTGCATCGGGACAGGGTACGGACACCGGCCACGTTCGGGAACCTGTCGAGATGTGCCGGGTCGACGGCCGATCTGGCAGACTGCCCCTCGATGTCGCACGAGCAGACCGACCAGCCGGCACCGCGCTGGAAGCGGATCGTGTTCAAGCCATCGGGCGAGGCCCTGGCCGGCGAGTCGGGTCGCGGTCTGGACGGTCCGACGCTCGATCAGACGGCCGTCGAGATCATCGAGATCCGCCAGCGCCTCGGGGTCGACGTTGCCGTCGTGGTGGGTGGCGGCAACTTCTGGCGTGGTCGTTCGGGCGCGATGGAGGGGATGGACGCAACCCAGAGCGACCACATCGGCATGCTCGGCACCGTCATGAATGCGCTCGCGCTGCAAGATGCGCTCGAACGGCGTGGTCAACCGACCCGGGTGCAGTCGGCGATCGAGATGCCGCGCATCGCCGAGCCGTACATCCGTCGCCGCGCCATGCGACACCTCGAGAAGGGCCGTGTGGTCATCTTCGCCGCCGGAACCGGCAATCCGTTCTTCACGACCGACACCGCCGCCGCCCTTCGCGCTGCCGAGATCGAGGCCGATGCACTGCTGAAGGGCACCCACTCCGGGGTCGACGGCGTCTACGACTCCGACCCACGGACCAACCCCGACGCCCGCAAGTACGACCAGATCGGCTACATGGCGGTCATGAACGAGGATCTCAAGGTGATGGACGCCACCGCCATCGCCTTCTGCCGCGACAACGAGATCCCGATCGTCGTGTTCGACATGACCGAGGACCATGCGCTCCGGACGATCCTGACCGGCGGCCACGTCGGCACGATCATCCACTGAGCCGGCCTCCTCGCCGGAATCGCTGCCGCCGGAGTGAACGAGGGTTACGCTGGGCGTTGTGACCGACGAAACCCTGCTCGAGGCGATGGACAAGATGGACAAGGCCGTCGAGCACGTCCAGGGCCAGTTCAGCACCGTCCGAACCGGCCGGGCGGCCCCGGCGCTCGTCGAGCGGCTGACCGCCGAGTACTACGGAGCGCAGGTGCCGATCCAGCAGATGGCGTCGATCACGGTGCCCGAGGCCCGCATGCTCATGGTGAAGCCACACGATCGCAGCTCGTTGGGCGCGATCGAGCGTGCGATCCGCGACAGCGATCTCGGTGTGTCGCCCAACAACGACGGTGTCGTCATCCGCCTCAACTTCCCCCCACTGACCGAGGACCGGCGTCGCGAGTACGTGAAGGTCGTCAAGACGATGTCGGAGGACGGCCGGATCGCGGTGCGCAACATCCGTCGCGACGCTCGCAAGGCCATGGAGACCGCCGAGAAGGCGGGCGAGATCTCCGCCGACGAGCTCGAACGCGCCGAGAAGGAACTCGAGAAGATCACGGCCGAGCACGTCGAACGGATCGACGCTGCCTTCGGCCGCAAGGAAGCCGAATTGCTCGAGGTCTGAGCCCGAGCCGATGACGAGATGGGGAAGGGACGTCCGCAATGAGCGATGAGAGCTGGCGCAGTCGCCGAGACGACGACTTCAGTGAGTTCGGATCGTTGTTCGACGATGCAGAGTCGACACGGAACCAGCCGCCCGTCGCGGGCGAGCCCGACCCGGACGATCCGACCAACGAGTCCGAAGCGATCAGCTTCGGCGACAGCGACACCGGCTCGTTGCCGCACTGGACCGAACCCCCGACCGGTGAGATCCCGAGGTTCGACGTGCCCGAATCCGCCGACGACCCCGACGACGATGACGAGCTCGACGTGTGGTCGTCGTTCTCGTCCGAGTCGCCGGTGTGGAAAGACGACGAGCCCGCCGATCCGTCCGATGGTGTGACCGTCGACGAGCAGTTGCCGACCGCACAGCATCGTCGCGTCAGCGATGAACCGCCGCCCATCTCGGGCCAGCACCGCCGGGTCACGGGCGAGTCCGCAGCGGTCCAGACCGAACCGAGCCGGATCACCATCGGTACCGACCCGTCGGGCATGCCGCGCCGGCAACCGCCGTCGGGCCGTCGCCGCGGGGGCGGGCCGCCGCCGCGGGCTGCGGGCGCACCGGCGCCGCGCTCGTCCGGACGCGACATGCCGGTTGCGATCGCCGTCGGCCTGGTGCTCGCCGGCGCGTTCCTCGCCGCCCTGATGTACCGGCCGGTCGCGGTCGCCGCCCTCGTGGTGGTCACCCTGGGTCTGGCAGCCGTGGAGTTCTACGACAAGGTCGCCGAGAAGGGCTACCGACCGGCCGTCGTGCCGGGCATCGTGGCCTGTGTCGCCGCACCGCTGGCGGCGTACTGGCTCGGTGTCGGCGCCCTTCCGCTCGTGATCGCCTTCGGTTTCATGGCCACGGCCGGCAGCTTCATCGGTGCTCGCAGCGTCGAGGCCGGCCCGATGCCCAACGTCTCGATCACCACCCTCGGCATGATCTGGATCGGCCTGCTCGGTTCGTTCTCGATGCTGATCCTCCGGTTCTCGACCAACTCGGGCAGCCTCCTCGAGGTCGCCGAGCACCGTGGCACCGACACGCTGTTCCTGCTGGCACTCGGCGTCGTCGCCAACGACGTGGGCGCGCTCTTCGTCGGTTCGGCGGTCGGCCGGACGCCGCTGCGGCACTGGATCAGCCCGAACAAGACGGTCGAGGGCTTCATGGGCGGGGCGATGCTGACCGTGATCGTCATGCTGCTCGTCGGCATCAGCGAGAGCAGTTCCACCTGGAGCTCCAACTGGCACCTGCTCGCGCTCGCCGTCGTCATCTCGATCATGGCGCCGATGGGCGATCTGGTCGAGAGCATGTTCAAGCGCAATCTGGACGTGAAGGACTTCGGGTCGATCGTCAAGGGCCACGGTGGCATCCTCGACCGCTTCGACGGGTTCCTGTTCACGCTGCCGGCGGTGTACTACCTGACGCTCGTGCTGGAGCCCTGGACCCAGTTCAGCGGCTGAGCCGCCCGGCTCGGCATGGCTCCCGTTCGCGTCACGATCGCCGGATCGACGGGTTCGATCGGCACCCAGACCCTCGAGGTCATCCGTGCCGAGGGCGCTGACCGGTACGTCGTCGTGGGCCTCGGCGCGGGTTCGTCGGCAGATGCCCTGATCGCCCAGGCCCGTGAGTTCCGGCCGGCCGTGGTGGCAGTCGCCGACGGAGCGGCCCGCGCCGTGGTGGCGGCGGCGCTGCCCGGCGTCGAGGTCGTCGCCGACCAGGCCGAACTCGTCGACGGCGCCGAGGTCGTCATCAACGGCGTGGTCGGGTTCGCAGGTCTGTCGGTGACCGTTGCCGCGCTGCGGGCCGGCAGACGCCTGGGCCTCGCCAACAAGGAGAGTCTGATCGCCGCCGGTCCGGTGGTTCAGCCGCTTCGGTCGACGCCGGGCGCCGAACTCGTCCCGGTCGACAGCGAACACTGTGCCGTGCACCAGTGCCTCCGGTCGTCGATCGACGCTCGCGAGATCAGCCGGATCGTGCTGACCGCGAGTGGTGGACCGTTTCGGGGTCGGACGGCCGACGAGCTCGCCGGGGTGTCGGTCGACGATGCCCTCGCCCATCCGACGTGGTCGATGGGCCCCAAGATCACGATCGACTCCAGCACGCTGATGAACAAGGGGCTCGAAGTGATCGAGGCCCACGAGTTGTTCGGCGTCGACTACGACCGCATCGACGTCGTGGTCCACCCGCAATCGGTGGTGCACTCGATGGCGGAGTTCACCGACGGTTCCACGATTGCTCAGCTCAGCATGCCCGACATGCGGCTGCCGATCGGGTACGCGCTGGGGTATCCGAACCGGATCGGCACCGCGTTCGGTCGAATCGACTGGTCGACGCTGTCGCGTCTCGACTTCGAGCCGCCGGATCTGACCACGTTCCGTTGCCTCGGGCTCGCCTACGAAGCGGGTCGAGCGGGCGGATCCGCGCCGGCCTGGCTGAGCGCGGCGAACGAGGTGGCCGTCGACGGATTTCTCGCCGGGCTCATCTCCTGGGCCGGTATTGCCGATGTGTGTGATGCGGTCCTCGACGAGTATGAGGGCTCCGTACCCGATACCGTCGATGACGTGATCGCTGCCGACGCGACGGCTCGACGCCGTGCGTCGTCGGTGATCGAGCACAGAATGGCGAGGTAGATGACAACCGACGAACTCCCCGCACCACCACCACCACCACCACCACCACAGCACGGCCGATTCACCAGCGAGGTGATGGCCGGTGGTTCCGTCGTGGAAAAGGCCGACGACGAACTCGTCGGTGGGGTGCGTGGAGCGATCGGCGTGATCGCCGTCGTCGGGCTGATCGCCCTGCTCGGGTTGTTCAGCATCTGGTGGCTGGTGTTCGTCGTCGGTGTGCTCGTCGCGATCTTCCTCCACGAGACCGGTCACTTCGTGACCGCCCGGTGGACCGGCATGAAGGCCACCCAGTTCTTCATCGGGTTCGGGCCCCGGCTGTGGAGCTTCCGTCGGGGCGAGACCGAGTACGGCGTCCGGGCGCTACCGCTCGGCGCATTCGTCCGCATCATCGGCATGAACAACATGGACGACGTCGAGCCCGGTGACGAGGACCGCACCTACCGCTCGAAGAGCTATCCGAAGCGAATGCTCGTCATCTCGGCCGGGTCGATCATGCACATGCTGATCGCGATCGTCCTGCTGTTCGTGGTGTACGTCGCCGATGGCGAGACGTTCGCCAACGGGGCCGAGATCGGTGGCGTCGAGGCCGCCGGCCCGGCCGCGGTCGCCGGTCTCATGCCGGGCGACGTCGTGCAGTCGATCGACGGCCGGTCGGTCGAGGGCTCCGGCGATCTCGGTCGCATCGTGCAGGCCAACGAGCCACAGGAATCGGTCGAGATGGTGGTCGTGCGTGACGGCGAGGCCGTCGCGCTGAACGTCACGCTCGGCTCGAACGTCGACGAGGAGTCTCCGCTGTTCGGCAAGCCGTACATCGGTGTGTCCAGCAGTACGTACTTCGACACCATCGAGCATTCGGTGCCTGCGGCGGCGGCCAACGCCGTCACCGACATCTTCCCGACGTCGTGGGAGATGACGAAGGGTGCGGTCAAGGTGCTGAACCCGGTCAACATCTTCACGCACGTCGCCGGCACGAACGACGACATCGAGACACGGCCCACGACGCTGGTCGGTGTGACCGGCCTGAGCGACGACGTCGGCGAGGCGCAGGGCATCGTCGGGATCCTGTTCCTGCTCGCCGTGCTGAACGTGTTCGTCGGCGTGTTCAACATGTTCCCGCTGCTGCCGCTCGACGGCGGCCACGCCGCGATCGCCACCTACGAACGGGTTCGCGAGCGAGGGGGCGAGCGCTACTACGCCGATGTCGCCAAGCTGATGCCGTTCGCGATGGCGGTGATGATGGTGCTGATGTTCCTGTTCATGAGCGGGCTCTACCTCGACATCACCGACCCCGTCGGCTGAGCGGGGTCGGATCCGCCCGATCGCTGCGTTGCGCCTCACCGCTCGTTGCCCCGAGGCAACTCGGGTTCGTCGCGCCTTGCGCTCGAACCGTCCGATCCCGGCTCAGCTTCGCTGTTGATTCGCGGCTGGTGATCGTTGTCGTCGGTGGGGCGGTCGAGTCCGGTCGGGGTTCGTCTTGTCGCTCGCTGCTCGCTGATCGGAGTCAGCTCGGGTTCGTCGCGCCTTGCGCTCGAACCGTCCGATCCCGGCTCAGCTTCGCTGCTGATTCGCGGCTCGTGATGGTGTCGTCGGTGCGGCGGTCGAGTCCGGTCGGGGTTCGTCTCGCCGCTCGCTGCTGATTCGCGGCGGGTGATGGTCGTCGTGGTGAGGCGGTGGTGTTCGGCTGCGTTGCGTTGCGTTCCGCCGCTCGCCGGCGCTCGGGGAGGGAACGTCGTTGCTTCCGTCATCGCGACCTGGGACGCTGCTGACGTGCAGGGGGAGCGACGGCGATTGGCGGAGCAGGCGCTCGACGGCTACGTGCACGGGCCGGATGCAACCGTCGCGGCGACCGCTCGGGCCGTCGAGCGCGCCGCCTCCGCTCGCTCGCTCGTGCTCGTCGAGGGGATCAGCGACCTGATCGCTCTGGAGACGGTGGCCGAACGCACCGGACGCGACCTCGCGTCCGACAGCACCGTCGTCGTGCCGATGGGCGGCGCGCAGGCGATCTCGCGGTTCCTCACCGAGTACGGACCTCCGGGCGCCGATCTGCAGCTGTGCGGACTCTGCGATGCCGGCGAGGAACGGTTCTTCCGGCGAGGGCTCGATCGCGCCGGTCTGGGACGTCCTCGCGATCGACAGGAGATGGCCCAGCTGGGCTTCTTCGTGTGCGTCGACGATCTCGAGCACGAACTGATCCGGGCAACGGGCCCGCCGGCCATCGAGGCGCTGCTCGACGCACAGGGCGACCTGGGCTCGTTCCGTACGCTGCAGAAGCAGGCAGCCTGGCGCGACCGGAGCTTCGACGCACAGATGCATCGGTGGCTCAGGGCCGGGGCACGGAGGAATCTGCGGTATGCCCGTTTGCTCGTCGAACTCATCGAGTTCGACCGCGTCCCCCGGCCGCTCGTCGCCGTGCTCGACGCCGCCAGGCCTCGCTGACGTGCGTCGCGGGGTGGTCGACCGTCGGGCCGGGTAGCGTCGACCACCGATGGATGTCACGGAGTGGAAGACCGCACGGAGGCCGACCCGTCAGATCACCGTGGGTGACGTGGCCGTCGGGGGCGACGCCCCGGTGTCGGTGCAGTCGATGACGATCACGAAGACGGCCGACGTCGAAGGCACACTCCAGCAGATCTATGCGCTTGCGGCGGCCGGTTGCGACATCGTGCGGTGCACGTGCAACGAGCAGGCCGCCGCCGAGGGCCTGGCCCAGATCGTGCCGCGGTCGCCGGTGCCGATCATCGCTGACATCCACCACCAGTACAAGATGGCGCTCGCAGCGATGGAAGCCGGCGTGCAGGGTCTGCGACTCAACCCGGGCAACATCCGCAAGCCCGATCACATCAAGGCGGTTGCCGCCGAAGCTCGTGACCGCAACATCCCGATCCGCATCGGCGTCAACGCCGGTTCGCTCGATCCGTCGCTCTACGAGAAGTACGGCGGTGCGACTCCGGAGGCGATGGTCGAGTCTGCCGAACGCGAGATGGCGTACTTCCGGGAGGTCGACTTCGACCTGATGAAGATCTCGGTGAAGGCGTCGAGTGTGCCGCTGATGGTCGAGGCCTACCGTCAACTCTCGGCGGTCACCGACGTGCCGCTCCACCTCGGCGTCACCGAGGCGGGTCCGCCTCCGGCCGGGCTCGTCAAGGCGACGGCCGGCATCGCCACCCTCCTGATGGAGGGCATCGGTGACACCATCCGGTACTCACTCACCGCCGACCCGGTCGAGGAGGCCCGCGCCGGGCGCCAGCTCCTCGAAGCGCTCGGTCTCCGGGAGCGCAAGAACGTCGATCTCATCGCGTGCCCGTCGTGTGGTCGTGCCGAGGTCGACGTCATCGAGGTCGCCAATCGGGCGATGGAGGCGTTCGGTGAACGTCAACTTCCCTTGCAGGTGGCAGTGATGGGTTGCGTCGTCAACGGGCCGGGCGAGGCACGGGAAGCCGACATCGGCATCGCGGCGGGCAACAAGCGCGGTCACCTGTTCGTGAAGGGCCGAAACGTCGCGGTCGTGCCGGAAGACGAGATGGTCGACGCGCTCGTCGAATGGGCCGAGTTCATCAACGAACACGGCACCGAGGCTGCGCTCGAACGTGCCGACACCACCGTCGCCGAGCGCGAAGCCGCCCGCGATCGGTCGGCGCTGCTCGAGTTGCAGGGCGACGATGCGAACCGCGCCGGGGAGAAGATCGTCGAGATCCGCAAGAAGGTGGCCGGCTGACCCGACTCGCCTCGCTGCACGCTCGGCTGTGATCATGCCCGCATGCAGCCCATCGAGATCATGCGAGCCACCGACGCGATGTACACCGTCGGCGCCGCGTTCTACTTCCATCCCGACACGATCGCCCGCGGCAAGGAAGCCGGCCTCGACGGGTTCCGCTTCTACATCCTCGGACGCGGCGGCGTGCTCGGCAACGTCGAACCGGAGGTGGTGCACGGTGCGTTCGGGTACTTCCATCCGGGCCTGATCGCGAAGATGTGGACCACTGCCTCCGAGCGGGTTGCACCTCGCGATGCCGCGCGCCTCTACCACGAGTGTGCCCACGAACTCGGCAGGGCCGAACTGGCCGATGTCGACGGGCTGGACGGGTTCGTCGATGCAGCATCGCAGATCATCGACGGCGTGGAGGGAGCGTCGCTGCCGTTGTTCACGGCGATGCGGGCCGAGCCGGTGCCCGAGGATGCTCCGGCTGCAGCGATGCACCAGGCGATGGTGTTGCGCGAGTTGCGGGGGAGTGTGCACCTGCTCGCGCTGGTCGCCCAGGGGCTCGACAGCGCCAAGGCGCACGCGATCAAGCGGCCCGACGACGTCACCGTGTTCGGCTACGAGACGGCGCCGGACATCACCGACGAGGACCGAGCGACGTGGCAGCGGGCCGAAGAGCTGACCGACGAACTCCTCGTGCCTGCCTACGCCGGCCTGACCGACGAACAGGCGGACGCCCTGATCGCCGGGACCGCGTCGATGGCGGCTTCGCTCGGCATCTGAGGGTTCAGGTCGTCGCGACCACGTACGTGATCGCAGCCGCGACGAACGTGTCGCCGGGGGCGCAGTACCAGCTGTTGCCGAGGAGATCGATCGCCAGCTCGTGCCCGGTCGCGTCACGCGCCTCGCCCGCGTCGAGCCGAACGAGCGCTACACCGGCGGCGGGCAGCTCGTAGCAGCGACTCGGGGGCAACACCGGGTGGTCGAGCGGCGTGGTGTCCACGACCTCCAGGAGCAGATCGACATCGACCGGCTTGGCCGTCAGCCCCCCGCGGACGACGTTGTCGCTCGGGCCCATCAACTCGATGCCGGCGCCGTGGAGATAGGCGTGCAACGTGCCGGCATCGAGTCGGATCGCCTCCCCGGGTTCGAGCACCACCCGGTTGAGCAGCAAGGTGACCGCCACGCTCGGGTCACCCGGGTAGGTGGCGGCCAGCGTCCGGACCCAGACGGCTTCGGGCAGGGTCGAGCTCGAGCACGCGTCCACCACGGCTTCCCCGTCGAGATCGCCGCGATAGAGGCCGTGCAACACGGCGGTCGGCCCACCCGAGCCGAGCCGTTCGCTCAACTCGTGCAGGCCGAGCTCGTCGAACACCGACCGGGTGGCGGCAACCGGCCGGAGACCGCACAGCGCCTCGAACCGGGTCATCGCACACAGCAGCTCGGGTTTCGGATGGGCGTCGGGGAAGATCCCCGCTGCGAACCCGCGTTGCGCCTGGTTGGCGTTCGGGTGGGTCTGCAACGAGAGCGGTTCGCTGCACGCCAGCACCTTCAACAGGTAGGGCAGAGGTCCGGCCACATCGGCGAGTGGTGTCCCGTCGTCGAGCGCAGCCGCACCGTTGGGGTGGGTGCCGAGCCAGAGTTCGGCCCAGGGTCGGCCGTCGGGCACGAGGCCGAGCAGCGTCGGGATGAAGTCGCGGTCACCCCAGTCGTAGTGCTGGACGACGCCTTCTACCCGTTGCACGGGCGTGATCGTAGCGGCGCGCCCTACGCTGGCGGACGTGACCGGATCCATTCCCGACCGCAGTTGCGGTGTGCTGCTCCATGTCTCGTCGCTGCCGGGCAACGACTTGATCGGCACGCTCGGTGAGCCCGCTCATCGTTTCGTCGCGTGGCTCGCGGAAGCCGGTGTCACCGTGTGGCAGATCCTCCCGCTCAACCGCAACGGCAAGGACGACTCGCCGTACTTCAGTTCCTCGGCGTTCGCCGGGAGCCCGTGGTTGATCGACCTCGAGGTGCTGCGCGACGCCGGACTCCTCGGGGCGGCGACGGTGGCCGAGGTGCTCCACGATCACGCACACGGCGCGAGGGTGCCGTTCGACGAGCTCTACCGCCGCAAGCAGCCGGTGCTGCGGGAGGCGGCCGAGACGTTTCTCGCCGACGCCGAACACCCCTGGCGCGGCAGCGTACGACGAGTTCGTCGAGAGCGAGGACTGGCTCGCCGACGCCTGTCTGTTCTTCGTCCTGCGTGACCATTACGGAACTCCGTGGTTCGAGTGGCCGACCGACCTCCGTCGCTTCGACCCGACCGCCGTCGCAGTGGCACGCAGCGATCACGCGCTCGGCGATCGAACGCGCCGAGGTGATCCAGTTCTTCTTCGAGCACCAGTGGCGAGCGGTGCGCACGGCCGCCGCCGATCACGGCATCGTCATCCTCGGTGACCTGCCGATCTACGTCTCGCCGGACTCTGCCGACGTCTGGGTGAACCAGGCACAGTTCGACCTGGACGATGACGGGCGGATGGCGGTTCAGTCGGGGGTGCCGCCCGACTACTTCAGCGACACCGGTCAGCTGTGGGGGAACCCGCTCTACCGGTGGGACGCGATGGCCGATGACGGATACGCCTGGTGGCTCGCCCGGTTGCGTCGCTGCCTCGACCTGACCGACATCGTTCGCATCGACCACTTCCGTGCGCTCGCTGCGTACTGGGAGGTCGCTGCGGACGCATCCGACGCGGTCGATGGTCGGTGGGTGCCCGGGCCCGGGCAGGCGTTCATGGACGCCGTTCGAGCCGAGTTTCCGGACTTTCCGTTCGTCGCCGAAGACCTCGGCACGCTCGACGACGATGTGCTCGAGCTCCGCGACCGGAACGCGCTGCCGGGCATGCGGATCATCCAGTTCGGCTTCGACGGGACCCCCGACAACCCGCACCTGCCCCACGACTACCCGGAACCATCCATCGTCTACACCGGTACCCACGACAACGCGCCGATTGCAGCCTGGTGGGCGAACCTGAACGAGGCCGACCGTGCCGCGGTCGGTAGCTACTACCGGCACGGCGCAGGTGCCGATGAGTTCCGCGCGACGTGGTCGTTCATCGAGGCGGCGATCGCCTCACGCGGCGCCGTCGCGATCATCCCCATGCAGGATCTGCTCGTGCTCGACGAGCGCGCCCGCATGAACGATCCGTCCAGCCCGATGGGCAACTGGGGCTGGCGGATGCCTCCCGACGGCGCCGGGCCCGGCCTCGCCCGTGCCGTGCGAACGCTCATCGAACGTTACGGCCGTGCGAGCAGCTAGCCCAGGCTGTTCGGTAGTCGGCTGTGGCTGGGGATGGGTTGAGGGTGTGGGGCGGCGGGTCGCGTGGTTGGGGTGGGGACGGTCCCTGGGGCGTGCGGGGTTGCCGGTGTGGGTTGGCGGTTCGGGTTGGCCGGGTTCGGTCGGTGGTGCTGCGGTCGCCGGTGGACCGCGTGGTGCCGGTCAGATTTGGAGGCGGATAGTGCCGAGTCGATCAAACGCGTCGACGAGTTCGCTGGTCCAGGGCCAGTCGTTGCTGAGTCGGCAGAACCGTTGTCGGCCGGTGGTGGCGAGGTGGCCGGCGGTGTGGAACAGGCGGTAGCGGAGTCGTTTGGGTTCTGCGGTGGCGAGGTCGTTGTCGAGGATCAGGGCGCGGGTCCAGGCGAGGAGGTCGTGCGCGGTGAGGCAGAGTTGGAGCCAGGCGGTGTTGATCGCGAACGAGTGCGACGGCAGGTTGGTGAGCCCGGTGGCTTTGGTGTCACAGATCTGTCGTTCGGCTCGGCCGCGTCCGCGGTAGAGCGCTTCGAGATAGGCAATGTCGGGATCGTCGATGTCGGTGACGAACACCTGGAATCGGTGCCCGTCGACATCGGTGAACGTGAGCTGCGCGCCGGGATGCGGGAGTTCGCGTCGTGCGATCACTCGCAGCCCCGGTGGCCAGGTTCTCGATGTGTCGAAGACGTCGGTGACGAGGTGAGTGATCTCGGCGACCTCGGCGTGATCGCGCCAGTCGCTGCCGTCAGCTGAGATCGCCGGTGACCATGTTCGTTTCGGCACCTTGACCAGGGCTTTGGCGATATCAACGGTAAGGCGGTGACCGATCACGAAGTTCACATGGCGGGCCCGGCAGTGGTTCACGAACGTGTGTGACCAGCCCGCCGAATCGGATCTCACGATCACCTCGGTGCCGTCACCGCCAGCTTCGACTGGGTCGGGTCTGATCGGGAGCTGCGCGAGTGCATCGTCGAGGACCGTGACGTGATCGGCCGCGGTTCCTGACCCGGCGTTGCCCGGGCGCAACAGCCCAGCGAGCGCTTCACCAGTGGCGTCGAGATATGCCATCAACGGGTGGAACCCGAACCCGCGTTTGTAGGTCGGTGCTGCGTGTTGCTTCTCCGAGTGCGACCCAATGAGGGTGGCGTCGAGGTCGATCACATAGAACCCCGGATCCACACCCGCAGCCCACGCGTTTGCCCGAGCCCGCGCACGAGCAGACTTGACCCGTTCCATAGCGGCGGCGTCGATGGCTTCGAGGGTGCGCCACACCGTTGGATGCGACGCCACGTCACCGAACAGGGCGGGCTGATCGCGGAGCACCGCAACATCAGAGATCGTCTCGCCGCCATCGGCGAGCATCACCGCAACATCGACAAGAACATCACCGCGGTCATGGCCGCGGCGACGCTGTTTGGTTGGTGCCATCGCAGCCGACAACGCTGCGGTCAAGCCGACTTCATCAGCAAGATCGGCGACCAGGCGTGCGCCGACGTGGTTCACGATCCCGAAGCCATCACCGGTGACCTTCAGGCGCGGACGACGACGATTACGCTTCACCATGAAAGTGCCCTTTTGGTTGTGGACTTGATGCCTTCGACAGCTCAAGTTTCCCGCACCAGAAGGGCGTTTTCGCGGACGCGAACCTCTCAACCCACCGCCACTACCGAACAAGCTGGGCTAGT
>CAWHCI010000024.1:0-18567 GCA_963827775.1 uncultured Acidimicrobiaceae bacterium
CCGCCGGTCGTCGCCGGCGCATCCGGACCGAGACCGAACGCTCCCCTGATCACTTCGTTCTCGATGACGTCCACCCAGGTCTCGTCGCTTTCGGAGGACGATGCGTGGATCAGCAGCGGATCCTCGCCCTCGATCGTGATGAGCCACAACTGATGGACCAGACCGCTTGCCAGACGGAGGTCAGTCCCTTCGCGCGTGGCGGTGCCGCGTTCGGAGAGCGAGGCCGCCCACAGGCAGGATGCACCGTCTTCACATTCGAACGTCCGAATCGTCTCATCCGTATCGAAACGGACCTCGAGAGGAAGGGCCGACCGTTCGCCGACGCTGACTCCCACCCGTTCAAGCGGTTCCCCGGTGAAGGAACCGGTGCGGCAGCACGCCGGGATCGTCGCATCCAGGCCGTTGGCATCGGCCCAGGCATCGATGTCGACGGCGTCAAAGGAGCCCGGTCCAGCGTACTGTTGGTCGATCGCCTCGTCCGGCGTGTTCCAGCCGGAGATGCGTCGCAACGAGAGCGTCCTCGGTGAATCGGATGAGTCGTCGGACATCGACACGATGTTCGATCCTGCGATGTCCAGGGTCAGGGTCGCGGGGACCTCGAATGTCAGCGGGATGCCGAGGAGGTCGGTCGTGTAGGCGCCGGGCTGCACCTGCGATCCCGTCGACGGCAGCGGGGAGATGACTGCTGCTGTCGGGGCGAGCTGATCTTCGAATGTCGTGACGGGTTCGACCTCCGGCACGGTCGGCTGCGGTTCGTCGACGGGTGCTGCGGGCTCGTCGCGATTGGCAACGACCACGAGGCCACCGATGAGAGCGATCGCAGCGACGGATGCCGCGACGAGCAGCCCAGCGCGCCTGCGCTCGGGAAGTTGGTTGCGGTCGGGTGAGAGCATGATGACCTCCGCGGTCGGGTCGTTGATGGTGTGATGGTCGGATGAAACCGTTGGGGCCGGTCCATCGGCTGTCAGGTCGCCGAGCAGTTCGTGGAGAAGCCGGTCACTGAACTCCGGAGTCGGCTGCTCCGATTGGTTGGCGACTCGGCTCAGCCGGTCGAGGGGATCGGATTCAGACATCGTCGACCTCCAGATAGGCAGTACGGAAGGCGCTTCGAGCCCGACTCAGGAGGGACTCGGTGGCCTTGGGGGTCCGTCCGATGATCTCCGCGACCTCGCCGACCGAGCATCCCTCGACATGTTGCAGGACCAGAGCGGTACGTTGTTCGGACGCCAACGCTGCGAGGGCTTGGATCACCGAGTCGCGTTCGCCCGGCTCCGGTGAGTCGAAGACGTGGCCGCGCCCCGACAGCGGAATGACTTTCTTCGACGCGACGTTCTCGCGGCGCCAGTGATCGATCAGTCGACGCTTCGCAACCGTGCACAGCCACGATGTCGTGACGACCTCGGGCCGTCCGGCGCGGTATTCGGCAACGGCGGCCGCGAACGCTTCTGATGTGAGATCCTCGGCGAGCGGGCGGTTCCCGCCGACCCGCAACGAGATGAAGCCGTAGACAACCGGCAACGCCGAGGTGTACATCGCACTGAAGCGATCGACCGCCGGCATCGGCATCGGTGTCTCTTTCTCGAACCTCACAACAACAGCATTCGTTTGACAGAGCCAGATCCTTCGCGATCGGACAAGAAATCCGGTGCGACACTTCTGTCACGACCGCCCGACCCATCACATCGCGTGGCGCAAGGAGCCCTCGCTGCACATCGCACGCGATCAGTCCTGACGGTACCGACCGTGTTCCCGGCTGTTGAACGAAGCGACCCCGTGGCAAGCGCGGATCGCCGATGAGTTCGGCCTGGCAGCTAGAGCGTTGCGGAGTGGTGTATCGACGTGGACGGGGAACCCTCGTCAGCGAGCGAGTAGCCGCTCATATTCCCATCGTTCCGACGCAGACCAGACCGCTCGTAGCGGCACCTACGCGATCGATCACCCACGCGAGAACGCGCGCCACCCGGTGAGGTCGACGGGCTCGAGGCTGCGTTGGTCTGGGCGCCTCGATGCGGTGGCTGTCGCAGGGTGGAGCGCCGATCTCTCAGCGAGCCGGATTGCCGTAGGCCGCTTCGATCGGTGCAGGGTCCACGAACATCAAGATCTCCGCGATCTTTCCATCGCGGAACCGGATCTTGGTCACCATCTCCCACGTCACGGGTGCCCGCGCGAAGAACGAGGCCGTCTCGCGCTGGGTGTAGTACAAGACGTCGCCCGAGATTGACAGGTCGAGCGGCATGCCGGACCCGCCGTGGATGACCTCATGATCATTCTCATAGTCGTACCGCGTCACGATCTCGTCGATCCCGCGGCACGCTGCGAACAGTGGCTGCAACGGCTCCCATGACGGCGTGTAGTTCGATCGGAAGACGACGTCGGGGGTCATGCAGCCGGTCAACTGTTGAACGAACTCAGCTGCAGAGATCTGCTGCGCCGTGTACTCGGCGGCAGCCGCAGTGAGCACCGCTGCAATCTCCACGTTCGCTTCCTCAAGCCGTGTCGTCATGTTGCGGACCGTACCGGAGTCAGTGCTCGCCAGAAACGGGGGACTACTGCTCACCACCACCGCCTTGCTCGTTGACGCGCCGGTCAGCGTTGTCAGAAGACAACAACGTCGCAGCGATCAACACCACCCATAACGCCGAAGCCCCTTGAGCGATCGAGCCGAGCAGTACGGCCACCTACGCGCTCGACCGAGTGCTCCAGAATGCCGCGACCACCCTGACCTCATTGGCGGAGATTCCCGGCGCGGTCGAGGTCAAGGGGAAGCGAGGATTCGTTCGAGCGTTCTTGCCGACCCGGATCCCGCGCAGATCGAGGTTCTGCTCGCATCGCCACCTGACGCCGAACGGGATTCGTGAACTCCTCGACCACGTGCTCGAAACTGCCCGGGATCGCAACCATCGACCAGTCATGATTCGCCTTCTTGGACTCAGGGCGTTGGATCTTGCCGCCGCCGGTGGGGGCGTCCGACGCGTCGGTTGCACCGTCCTGACGGTCCGGCCGGCGATGAGTCCACGTACCCGAAGGTCGCATTGCTCAGCTGGAACTGGGTGCCTGGAACCGCTTGCGCGAGACCGTTTGCTTCAGCGGGCTGGGCTCGACCAGATCGCCGGTCCCCGACTCCGCCTCGACCCAGTCGGCATACCGGCTGGCCCCGGTGCTCGCCGTCAGTCCATGTGCGTAGACACTCATGAACACCGTCGTCGCTGCAATGACGATGATCGTGTCCGTCCCCGGAAGGTCGGCCTCCTCGACGACGAGCACCGAGAAGACGATGGTTGCGAGCCCCCGCGGGCCGAACCAACCGATGTAGGCAACCGTCGGCCAGCGCATGCCGGTTCCGATGAGCGCCAGCGCGACCGGCCCGATGCGAGCGATGGGCGGCGTATGAGAAGTCCGACCCCGCCGGGTGATTGCTGCCGGGGACACACCGCCGCCCAGTTCGTCATCGAGTTCTCCTCCTGCGACACAACCCCTCGTTGCGGCCCAGTGTGCTCGGTGTACGGAGCTGTCGCCAGGCCCCATACTGGAGATCGTCGGGTGCAGCTGAGGAACCGATCGGGAATGCCTGGGCGGATGGCACGCAATCGACGGTTCCCGGAGGCGGTGCATGACGATGGCCGCCGGACCACCAAAGCCGCCATCGATCACGGATGGACCCTACTGTTCAACGCCAGGCATCCTTGAAGCAATCCCACTCGATATCGCTCGACATCCCCTTCGCCACAAACCGCTCGTGATAGGAACACCAGAACAACGCGACGACCGCCCAACGCACGGCATCGAACGTCAACGCGAAGCCACGATCATCCACCAAAACACATAGCCGCAGGCGACCGTGCGGTCGTCGCGCCCGCCCAAATTGTGCGGTCGAGATCGGCTTCCAGCGTGCTCGGGATCGGCACCTCGGCGCTCGGTACGGTGCACGAGAATGTGCGGGGCGCCCCGATCAGATCTGTTGGTTGGATTCGTGGAGTGAGTTGAAGCTCCGCATCGCCCGGGACAGGACGATGCCGGGGACCGTTGCGTGGAATTCGTCGGCGACCTCGACGCCATCGATACGAAGAGTGTGGTCTTGTCGCGATCCAAGCTGCGCAATGAACCGGCGCATGTCGTCGACCATGTCGAGGTGCGCGGACGGCGGTTTCGCCGAATGCCCGGTTGGCAGATTTGCAGCCTCCGAACGGCGGCCGGCGTCGGTCTCCAGCAGCCCGATTCCGAAGTAAACGTGGGAGTGCAGTCGAGCGCTGTCGGCGCGTGCGCGTTCAATGTCGAAGATCGTGTCGTCGTCCCACCACAGCGATGGGCTACTCACGATGTACCGATCGAACGTCGAGGTGGCCGTCAACAGTGAATACACACCGAAGAGCCCTCCCAGCGAATGCCCGAAGTAGGTCACGTCATCGGCTGCTGCCGGGTATCGGTCGGTCAGCCACGGGCGAAGCTCGCTGTACACGAACTCGATGAAGTCGGCTGCGTGCCCGGATCCTTCGAAATGGCGACTCGGTGTCGGGGTGAGGTCACGAGTTCTGATCTGCACCGTGTCGATCACGGCGTCGGCGTGGGGATATCCGACGCCCACGACGAGAAGCGAGGGCACGAGGGCAGGGATCTGCATGAGCCGAACCGTGTCGACGGCCAACCCGAACAGGCCGTTCGCATCGGTCACGAACAAGATCCCTTCCGGGTCCGCCCCGCAGTGTCCGACGAACACGCGGAACGTGTCGCCGACGCACTCGGACCACATGTCGTGAACCTCCGTGCCACCCAACGCCGTCACCATGAGTGCAGTCTTCCGCAATTGCGTGAGCCGACGCTCACGAGTTCAGACTCGCTGCCAGCTCGATCAGAACATCACCGAGCGGTCAGGCCCACAACGAAAGAACAGGCACGTACGCGAGCGGTCAGGTGCGCAAGATCGCGCGACTCGAACCGTTGCCGGATTCGCCCACTCGACGCTTGCGTAACGTGGCGGCATGAGCGGCCCACCGACGACGACCGCATCGAGGCGCTACGGCGGTTCCTCGTCGGTCTCACCCAAGGTGACGGGACGCTCCCTGCATCGTGAGCGATTGCAGTCCGCGCAGATGCTCGCTGCCGCACACGACCGCCACGACCTGGTCGATCAATTCACGCTCCACGCCGTCACTTGACCGGCGTCGGCGAACCTGTGAGGCACGCCGAAGCCGGTGTCGCCTCGCCGCGATCGAGCCGCGGGAGTTCGGCCGGTGGATGTCTCTCAGATTCGTCGTCGACGACGACGGCGACCGGGTGTCACCGCAGCGCCGACGACCGCGGCTTTGGCGACCGGCGCCGGGCCCGGCGTGACCGCTTTGGCCACGACCGCCGTCTTGGCGACCGGGTGGCCGATGACTCCTCGTCGTGCGCGGCGTGCTGGTCTCAGTGGCATGTCAGTCTCCTTCTTCGATGATGTCGACGTCGGCCTCGATCGAGGCGATGATCGCTTGGATGGGAATTCGGCCGTCGGCGATCAGCTGACCGCCTGAGTGACGTACTGCCGAGGCGAACGGGGCGGCCCACAGGTTCTCCCAGATCAGGACGCCCGCGGTCGACCCGGGATCCATCGCCTCGGCGAGTTTCACGACGTCGTCTTCGGCCAGCAGCTCCGCAAGTTCGGCTTCGAGCGCCTCGAGTGGTCCAAGGTTGTCGACGTCCGACAACTCCAGGGCATCGACGACGCCGTCGGCGTCCTTGACGAGGATCAGCACGTCGACCACGCGGATCAAGCCAGCCTCGACCAGCTTCAGGAGCTCCTCGACCATCTCACCGGTGAAGTTGCTCTCGTTGGCGGGGAACTCGACGACGACGAAGTCGATCGGCCCGAGGGAGTCGAGATCCGTGTTGGTCTCGGAGGAGTCAGTCATGCAGGTGTCCTTTCACTGCCGGGGTGACCGGCACATACGGTTTGCTGGTACGAACATCACGCAGCAGTATCGGATGCGTTCAGACGGCCGCATTGCGGAACTCGGGTGCAAGGCGTTTGGTGGACCGTTCGTTCGAGAGTACCGCACGCAGTTCGGAGAACGTCTCAGGGGTGTTGCTCGACGACGTTCGAGCGCTCGTCGGGGTCCTCGGTCAGATTGTGCAGCTCCCAGAACGGGTCAGCCACCGGTACATCGCCGGTCGGCGCGGCATCATCGAGTTGCTCGCAGTATTCGTTACACCACCGCCGTGGCCGGAGCCGGGAACTCGGCGCTCACCGAAACTGGGGTCCCGAAGATCCGCGTTGGCTGTCTCGCAGCGCCGAGTCGCGGGCACTCGACAACACCGGCCTCCACGGCCCGCCCCATCGCAGAGCGCCTGCGCACTGGAGGAGGTCAGGCCGCTGCGAGGGCGCTGCATAATCACCGCCCCGCAATGCGCGGGCAGGCGTCCGAGATCAGGCACGTACGGGAGCGGTTGGCCGCTCCATATCGCTCAGTGAAGCCCTCGATGTTCCGGACCGCTCGCGTACGGTCCGCTCATGGGATTGTTCGACAGGTTCAAGCGACCGGACCCACCCAAACCAGTTACGGAGGCGGAACCGGAACGCCAGCCGTTCGGTTACAAGACCGGGTGGATTGCTGCTCAGACCGATGACCTTGCAGCGTTGGCGAACGCGTTGGGAGTCGTTGGCCAGCAACCGGCGCCTTGGTCGAGTGGGGTTTCAGAGGCCTACGGCGGTGGCGTTTTCGTGTGCCCAACGGTTGACGGCTGGACCCTCGCGATGGGCGAAGGGATCTTGACGGGTGACGACATCGACGTAGCGGCTGTCTCGCGAACGTTGGGTGTTGAGACACAACTCTTCCGAACGCATCGCATCGTGGAACATCACGAGTGGGCCCGGGCGATCAACGGCGAGATCACCAGGAGCTTCAGCTATGTCGGCGAAAGCGGCGAGATCACGAAGAACGATGGGGCCGCGACTCCTCCGAACTGGCGGAGCCTGCAGCAGCGCACTGTGCCGAACTTCTCGTCGGAATCGTCCCAATCGACGACGCCGAGTTCCCGGACGAAATGACCGTGATGACCATTGCCAGAGGATGGAGCATCGACCCGACCAGCCTGGGCGGTCCAGACGAGCGGAACGGCATCATCGGACGACGTCCGTAGAGGCCATTCGGGCCGCCTGAGACCGCTCAGAATGTCGGCTCATGTTTGATGGCCGACCCGCTCGTAGCGGCACGGAGGCGCTCGACGACCCGCACGATAATGCGCGATCGTGATTGTGTGGGTGAGCAGCGACTCGAAGGTGGGATCACGAACGCGGGCGCCGTCGCCCGCGATGGCGAGCATGTCGTGCGACCGTCCGGCCCGCACACCGCCGCCATCCACGAGTTGCTGGCAGCGCTTCGGCGAGCGGGATTCACTGGTGCGCCGGCTCCCGTAGGTGTCGACGCTGACGGGAGCGAGCGTCTGGAGTTCATCGACGGCGACGTTGCATCAACTCCGTACCCCATCTGGGCGCAGTCCGACCGCGCCCTCGTGTCGGTTGCGAGACTGCTGCGGGAGTTCCACGACGCCGGCCGCGGCTTCGATCCGTCCGGGCACGAGTGGAACACGACGCTGGCAGACTCTCTCGGTGGTCCGGTCGTGTGCCACAACGACGTTGAACTGTCGAACGTGGTGTTCCGTGGCGGCGGTGCGGTCGCGCTGATTGACTTCGAGTTCGCGGCTCCCGGCGCGCGGTCTATGACCTCGCGCTGATTTCGACTTCAACCGATGAGGTCGTTCGTTGACCTCGGTGTTGGTTGATCAGCTCCATGTCGACCCTGACCATGTCGATCCCGACCAGGTGCTACCGGACCAGGTGCTGCCCGACCAGGTGCTGCCCGACCAGGTGCTGCCCGACCACGTCGAACCGGACCAGGTGCTGCCGGACCACGTCGAACCGGACCAGGTCGAACCCGACCAGGTACTGCCGGACCAGGTCGAACCGGACCAGGTGCTTCCGGACCAGTCTTCGCTTCCGGACCAAGCCGTACCGGCTTCACTGGCAGCAACCCATGCTTCGGGGTCCCAGGCTGCACCGGTGACGGTGAACTCCCCGGTCAGCTCGCTGTCCCCGATCGTGACGTGGTCGGTGCCGCGTGCGTCTTCGAGCGAGCCGAGTCCGGTGGCGGGCGTCCAGGTCTGCTCGACAGCGTCGGTCTTCGTGTGCATCGCAGCGGACAGGTCGAGTGCGCCGTTTCCTGCGAGCCGTGCCTTGTCGTACATGTCGGTGGCGGTGGAGGTGAGGAGGTGTTTGAGATCGTCGGGTGCCAGGTGGGGGCGTTGTTGGAGGAGCAGCGCGGCTGCTCCGGATACGACGGCTGCTGATTGTGAGGTTCCGGATCCGAGGAACAGTCGTGAGTCGTCTGCGACCTGTCCTTCTGGGTGGTCGAGGTCGATGCGTGAGCCCGGGACGCGGAGGCTGGCGATCGAAACGCCGGGAGCGACCAGGTCGGGGTTTCGGACGTCGTCGCCTGAGGGTGCCCAGGTGGGGGTGGACCAGCCGTAGGGCCACAGCTCGGCTGATGAGACGGCCAACACTGTCGGGTTGGTGGCGGGGTTTGCCAGGGTGTGGGCGCCGCGCCCTTCGTTGCCGGCTGAGACGACGACGAAGATGCCGTGGTCCCATGCGTTCTCGATGGCTTTGGAGAGCGGGTCGTCGATGTAGGGCTGGGTTCCGGTCGTGTTGTACGACAAGTTGAGGACGCGGATGTCCAAGCCGTTGGTCGTGCGGTTCTGGACGACCCAGTCGATTGCTGCGATCACCTGGGAGACGTCGGTGGCGCCGGTGTTGTCGGCGACCTTGACGCTGACGACCCGGGCGTCGGGTGCGACGCCGACGAAGTCGTCGGGCTGCTGGGTTAGGGGGTCGGCACCTGGGGTTCGGCCGTTGATGATGCCGATCATGTGGGTGCCGTGGCCGTAGGTGTCGAGACCGGCGACCTCGTCGACGCCGCCCTCGAACGAGAGGTCGGGGCCGACGAAGACATCGCTGGTCGACAGTTCGGCGACCGGTGCGACGCCGGTGTCGATCACGGCGATGTCGATGCCGTCGCCGGTGTAGCCGGCTGCCCACATGTCGTCGGCGCCGATCTGGGAGGTGACCTCGGCCAGGCTCGTTCGGTCCCACTCCTGGACCACGGCGGTCGAGAGGTCCGACTCGACGACGGGCTCGAGCGCAGCGTCGGTGGTGGTGTCGGTGGTGGTGTCGGTGGTGATGTCGGTCACCACGGTCGTCGTCGTGGTCGTCTGGTTCTTCTCGTAGCCCTTGACCTTGGTTGTGGTCTCGGTGGACCGGTCCGGTGTCGGTTGCTTTGCCGCCACGGCGGAGGAGATACCGAGCGATGCGATCAGTGCGACACCGATCGCGACGCGGCGGCGTCGAGTTCGTGGGAAGGTTCTCATGACCAGCTGCTTCCTCTCCGAGTGGTGTGTAGGTGTGTGGCGTCGATCGTTGCGGTCATGACCATGACGCACCCGACCACGACGCACCCGACCAGGTCGCCCCGACCACGACGCGCCCGACCACGACGCGCCCGACCAGGTCGCTCCCGGACCAGGACGCTCCGGACCAGGTCGCACCGGACCAGGTCGCGCCGGACCAGGTCGCGCCGGACCAGGTCGCGCCGGACCAGGTCGCGCCGGACCAGGTGCCGCCGATCCAGCTGTTGTCGCCGTTGGTGTAGATCTGGTTGCTCCAGGCCGTACCGGCGGTCGACGCCTCCGCCCATGTGGCGGCGTCCCAGTCGCCGCCGAAGGCGGTGAGTTCCCCGTCGAGGAGGTCACCGTCGGTGCCGACGTAGAAGCTTCCGCGAGCGGCATCGAGAGTGCCGAGCCCGGTCGACGGCGCGTGGGTCTGGGCGGCCTCGGCGCCCGGCGTTGGGGCGGTGAGTGCGGCGGCCAGGTTCACGAGGCCATGGCCTTGCTGCTTTGCCGGCCGTGGATCTCCCCGGTCGTTGGTGAGTACGGTCGCGGTGGACGTCAGCAGGTACTTGACTTGATCCGGGGTGAGTTCGGGACGGTCTTCCAGCATGACGGCGACTGCGCCGGCGACGGCCGCTGCAGCCTGGCTGGTGCCCGAGCCGCGTACGAGGACGTCGCCCCGCTTGGTCTCGCAGATCGCGTTCGGATAGCTGTCGGCCAGGTACGACCCGGCGACCCCCGCGCTGAGCACCGTCGCCCCCGGTGCAACCACATCGAGGTTGCGGACGTCGTCGCCCGTCGACGACCAGCTCGGTACCCGCCATCCCTCGGCGGCGGCGCTGTCGGGCTCGGCGGCGCCGACGGCGATCACGTACGGGTTCAGCGCCGGGTTACCCAGACGGCCGATGCTGCGCCCGTCGTTGCCGCCGGCGACGACCACGACGATCCCGTGGCGCCATGCGTTCTCGACGGCGTGTGAGAGCGGATCCAGCCGGTGATCGGCAGCGGCGTCGGTGTCGTACGCCAGGTTGATGACCCCGATGTTGCTGCCGTTGATGTTCCGATTTGCGACGACCCAGTCGATTGCGGCGATCACCTGTGACACGTCGACGGTGCCGTCGCCGGCGCCGACCTTGACGTTGACCAGGTGGGAGCCGGGTGCGACACCGTCACCTGAGGTGGTGTTGTTCGCGGCGATGATCGCCGCCATGTTCGTGCCGTGCCCGTGGAGGTCGCGGAACCGCAAGTCGTCCTCGAGCGCATCGAACGACAGGTCGGGCCCGTCGGTGACCTTGTCATTGCCGGTCAACCCGTTGACCGGGTTGATGCCGGTGTCGATCACTGCGACACCGACGCCGCCGCCCGTCGCGGTGTAGTCGGCGTTCATTCCTGCTCGCACGTCGTCGAGGGACAAGGTGTGCGAATCATCGAGCACCTCGGCGCAAGACGCCGGGTCCGATGAACCGGTATTCCCGCCGCCCTTGTTGCCGCCCTTGCCCGCAGCTGCGAGGCCGGCCGACAGCGCCAGCGTCACCGTGGTCGCCAGCGCAGCCTGCGCGACGAAGCGTCCGCCCCTGCGGGGTCGGGCGTTCACCTGCGACCGTGTCACGTGATGTCCACGCCTCATGCTCGTGCCGCCCATCGGGGTACCGCCGCGTCCCCAGTCCTGCCCTGGTCATTTGCCATAGACTTGTTATAACGCAAAGAGTGTCAAGATGGCCACAGATCGTCGATCAAGATGCGCTCAAGATGACGGAACGCCGACTCCCCGAACACCGACATTTCTGGCTGCGATCGCCGCAGCGGCACAAGGCAAGCGCCAGCGTTGGGACGCGGATCCCGTAGCGAACTCGACACTCGGCCGACCAACCAGAACCGCCCAAGCCGATCAGACACAACGACCTCATAGAGAGCAAGCACCCGCACGAGATTGGCGACTGTGCTCGGGTGGGCGCTCCTAAACGTGCGGTGCTCGGGGCGAGGTGCGACCATCTGGTTCATGGTCGTCGAGCGTTGCGCTGCCAGATCGAGAGATGCCCGTGCGTGACCCGTTGGAGGGACTGACCGCAACGGGTCAGATCCGCACCGGCGCCAGTCGTGAGCGGATTCCCGCTCGCTATGTCGATCTGTTGGACGCCGCCACCGATCGAGTCCGACTGGAAGAGCCCGACGCATCCGTCTACGTCTACGGCTCCGTTCGCGACGGGCGCTGCACTCTCTCCGCAGTCCGATGTCGATCTGCTCACTGTCGGCGTCTCGAGCGATCGCGCCGCATCGATCGGCAGGTCACTGTCAACAGAGTTCTCCGCCCTCTGTCGCGGTGTGGAGATCGCCGTTGCGATGAGAGACGACTTTCAAGGCGACGACGACGAGGCGTACGGCGGACGCGTGTTCCTTCACCACTACTGCGTCCGACTCGCCGGGCCCGAGATCGACCGCGCCACCTCGCCTTTCCCAGGCGATCAGCGGCGCTGCACGCGGGTTCAACGGTGACATCGCTCGACACCTTGCACGATGGTGGCAACGGCTCGACGACAGCGACGCGGAACACCTCGGACGCCTCGTCGCACGCAAAACGCTGCTCGCAGTCGCCGGTCTTGCGAGCGTGCACGATGCGGCCTGGACCACGGACCGCTCAGATGCGGTTCAACGATGGAGCCAGGTTCATCCGGACCTCGCCGACGGCCTCGAGGAACTCCTCGACTGGTCGACGCAACGCTCCAACGCCACGAGCGTCCGGCTCACCCATCGCCTCGCGACGACCGTCGAGCAGATTGCGGACCAGTTCGCAGCCGACGTCGGCCTGTGGCCGACTTGACCCCGACACCGCTCCAGAAGGTACACACCCAGAGACCGCATTACACCGCGCAACATCGGCACTTACCGATCAATGGACTCGGCAACCGGAGGCGCTCAGATCCGCGACCAGAACGCTCCATTCCGGCCCGAGGCGACCGTGATTTCCGGGCACTCGGCTTGGGCCGGCATCGGGTGTGTTCGGTTCGCTGTGATCGGTGAGAGTCTCCAGAGATAACGTGGTCATGAGCGCCAGGCGCGATGGCGGACGAGTTTCATGGGAGGCTGAAATGGGCAGGGGAATATGGGTAGCGGGCTTCGTTGCCGTCGGGTTGCTGGCGACGGCTGCCGGATCGGCGGGAGCGACGGGTCGAGGCAATGACTTCGACGCCTACGACTGGACCGAGGTCACCGAGGCCGCCCCTTCGGGCCGGCCGCGCGGGCCTCGAGGCAGCCGCGATCGGGAACAGCTTCTACGTGCTCGGGGGCCGGTCCCCGAATCCATGGGTGGCGCCGCCGAACGGCCCGTTGCCCGGCGACAGCACACTGTGGGGTGATGTCTGGCGGAGCGACGACCGAGGGAAATCCTGGATCGAGGTCCTCGCGACTCACGATTCCGATCATTGGCCGGCGCGGGCATATCACGAGGTGGTGACGCGAGGCCGGACGATGTTTCTGCTCGGGGGGCAGAACATCAGCGTGGTCAACAATCCCGCTTGTGGCTGGTTCGAGCCGTGCGGGCCCCCGTTCTTCCAGGCCTCGACGTTCTTCAACGACGTCTGGAGTAGCAAGAACGGCGTCGACTGGGAACTCCTGACAGCCGATGCACCCTGGGCAGCACGCGCCGGGCTGAGTTCGGTCGTGTTCAAGGGCGAGCTCTATGTGATGGGCGGGTCCTACGTCGATGATCCGGCGATCGGCGGAACCGGCGAGCGTGTGGTGCTCAACGACGTGTGGAAGTCACGCGACGGGGTCGAATGGGTTCAGCTCACCGATGCCGCACCGTCGGCGGCGCGAGCGGGTGCTGCCGTCGTCGTGAAAGACGGCTATCTCTACCTGCTCGGCGGTGAGTTCGGTTTCGTGGGGCGTTCCCCGACCGCCCTACTTCAACGACGTCTGGCGCTCGAGGGACGGTGCGAACTGGGAGCTGGTGACGGCGAGCGCGGACTGGACGCTCGCGACCGGGGCACACCGTGGACGTTCTGCGGGACTCGATCGTGCTGTTCGGTGGCTTCGGTCTCAGCGAGGATCCGACCGACCCGTTCGGGCCGTCGAACCCGATGGACGTCTGGGGTCGAGGACGGGGCGAACTGGAACACGTTGAGCGGACCGCCATGGAACGCGACCGATCCGGGAGCGATCAAGTACGACTTCGACACGGGGTGGCACCAGCCGGCCCCGGGGCAGCGCGGCCAGGCCATCTACACGTTCGGTGGCGACCGGGAGACGTTCGACTTCTTCGATCCCACCCAATGGCTCAACGTCGACAACGACGTCTGGCGCTTCTCGCTCCCCCGCAGGGGCCGCTGAACGAGATCTGGTCGTGCGTCCGATCTGGACGTCGGCCACTGGGCTCCAGCGTCGCCCGAGAACGAACCGTGTTCTCGCTCTGAGGGGGCACGACGAGTGGTGCCGGGCGCCACTCGTCTCAGGGCGAGCACGCGCATCAGGAGCGCCTGGTCTGGAACCTCGATGGTCGGGACTGTCGGGTGGTCGGCGAGTGCGTTCGCCACCGAGATCCTCGACCGAGCCGACGAACTCGCTGCACGATTCGAACAAGCAGAGCCCGAAGACCTTCGAGACGCGACTGCGCTCCCGCGCCGTCCACGACGCGTTCCTCGCCCGCGCCGATGCGGAGCGTGAGCTCGGCGACGCCGTCGTACACGCCCGGCACGCCGGTCACTCGTGGGCGTCGATCGGAGCGATGGTCGGCACCTCGGGCGAAGCGACGCGCCAGCGATACGGACAAGCCGTCAAAGCCGAGTAGACGGCGTTTGGCCGACTCCCCGGAAGGGGCGCGATGTATGCAGGATGTATGCATACGTCTGGTATCGGAGGGTGCCGTCTGGTGTTGAAGAATCCGTACCGTTCGCGAAACCCCTGCTAGAAGGCACGGTTCAACGCTAGGCAACACCGTGCGGACGCAAGCTTCTCCGTCTACGGATCAGAAGGTTTGGGGTTCGAATCCCTACGGGCGCGCTGACCGGATCCCCTGACGGATCCGTGCGAACGAGGGGCCTCGCCGACCACGGCGAGGCCCCGTTCGCGGTGTCGGCTCGTCGCACGTGAGCACCGGTCGCGGCCCCACCGCGCCCACGTGAGCCAGGATGGTCGCGATGCTCAGCGGCTGGGACGTCGTCATCATCGGGTCGGCGCTGCTGGTGTACACGTTCGCCTCGGGGCGGCTGGCCGGTTCGCCGCTGACGCCTGCGATGGTGTTCGTCGCCATCGGCTACCTCGTCGGCGCCGACGGGCTCGATCTGCTCGCCGTCGAGATCGACTCTGCCGACCTGCGTCTGCTCGCGGAGGTGACACTTGCGCTGCTGCTGTTCTCCGATGCGGCTGCGCTCAACACCCGTCGGCTGGTCCGCGAGACGGTGCTCCCCGCACGATTGCTCGGCGTGGCGCTCCCGCTGACGATCGTCGTCGGTGCCCTGGTGGCGATCGCCGCGTTTCCCGATCTCGGCGTGTTCGAGGCGGCCGCGCTCGCCGTGCTCCTGGCGCCCACCGACGCCACGCTCGGACAGACCGTGGTGTCCGACACCCGCCTGCCGTCGGTGCTCCGCCAGGGTCTCAACGTCGAGAGCGGCCTGAACGACGGCGTCTGCGTCCCGCTCCTCGTGGCCGCCCTGGCGTTCGCGGAGCTCGAGGAGGCCCCGACCTTCGACGGCGGCGTGCTCGTCGACCTCGTCGAGGAGCTCTTCGTCGCCGTCGTCGTGGGCGCCGTCGTGGCCGCGGTCGTCGGCCTCCTCGCCAGGACCTCGGCACGTCGCGGCTGGATGCAGCCCGGCTGGGTCCAGGTCGTACCGCTCGTGGCCGCGGTGATCGCCTACCTGGTCACGGTCGAGATGGGCGGTAGTGGCTTCATCGCCGCGTTCGTCGCCGGGATCGTCTATGGGCGACTGCTGGGCGCGGACCCACCGAACGACCGAGTTCACCGAGCAGCTCGGGGGCATCCTCAGCGCGGTCACGTTCCTGCTGTTCGGAGCCGTGATGGTCGCGATCAGCCTGCCCGACATCGACCTCCGCATGGTCGGCTATGCCGTCGCCAGCCTCACCGTGATCCGCATGGTCCCGGTCGGGCTGTCGTTGCTCGGGAGCGGAGCGGCCTGGCAGACCTCGGCGTTCGCCGGCTGGTTCGGGCCCCGGGGCCTGGCCACGATCGTGTTCACGTTGACGGTCGTGGAGGACTCCGGCGTGCCGGGAACCAGCCGGATCGTCGATGTCGCGACCGTCACGGTGCTGTTCAGCGTGTTCGCGCACGGCCTCTCGGCCCCCGTACTCACGGATCGGTACGTGCGCTGGTTCACGGCGAACGAGGCGTCGCTCGGCCTCGAGTCCGACGCGGTCGACGTCGGTGCGCCCCACCGGCGCCGACCGCGTTGGATGCACCTGCCGGAGAACGAACCGGTCGACCTGTCGAGCGACTGACCTCCGACGGGACGTGTGGAGCGACCCCGATTCACCGGGGGCCGGAACGGGTACCGGTCGAACATGAGGAACGTCTGGGTCGAGCGGACGATCGACGTGCCGGCGCCCCAGGTCTGGCGTCTGTTGACCGAGGTCGAGCACTGGGCCGAGTGGGGGCCGAGCGTTCGGAGTGCGGCGATCGACGGGGGCCGGCTCCGAGCCGGGGCGACCGGCACCATCACCACCGTCGGTGGCCTGACCCTGCCGTTCGAGATCACCTCGTTCGTCGAGGGCCGCTCGTGGGGCTGGGACGTCGCCGGGATCGGCGCCACCGACCACCGGGTCGAGTTCCTCGACGCGGGGCGATGTCGAGCGGGCTTCGGTGTTCCCTGGGTCGTCGCGCCCTACACGATCGTCTGCCACGCGGCACTCCGCCGTCTCGACACGCTCGCAGCGACCTCACCGCCGTCGGCCGGTGACGAGCCCGGGTGATCCATCGGTTGCTCGGGTCGTGCCCGGCGTCTCGCGTGATCCCGCTCGTGTGAGAGTGTGTCGATGTGGAGAACTCGACGGAAGGGTGGACGTTCGCCGATTCGGCGGCGATCGAGTGGAACGATGTCGGTCCGGGCATCGCGATGAAGATGCTGGGCGGTGCCGACGGACGCGTGATCGCCATGTTCAAGTTCGACGCCGGGTACGTGGGCGGTGTCCACGACCACTCCGACGCCGAGTTCACCTACGTGCTGGACGGGTCGATCGTGTCGAACGGCGTGCTCATGGAGGCGGGCCACTCCTACGCCGTCGGCGCCGGCACCACCCACAGCGAGTTCCGCACCGAGACGGGATGCACGGTCATCTCGGTCTTCCCGATGCCCGGCTGATTCGGCGTCGCGGCCCCTCTGCGCGCGACCCACACGCACGCCGACCCTCGTTCGTCGAGCGCGGGCGGCCCACGGTCCGCGGTTCCGACGGCGGTCGCCAGCGAGGATCCCTGGTACGGTGCCACCGTTCGTGGGTGAGTCGCCTCGCTTGGGTGTCGAGCGAGACTCAACCCGGCGGCCTCGCTCGAATCGAGACGGAGAGCGAGGAAGCATGGCGAAGGCCAAGAGAAAGGTCACCCGGTGGTCGGATGGTTCGATCGATGTCGAGGAGCTCGAGCCCGCCGAACGCATCGCCCACGAACTGGTGAGTGAATTCGCCGATCTCGCACCCTCGGTCGAGAAGATCATGGATGCTGAGATCAGCGACGACGGGCGTACCCAGGCGCTCGAGCTCTTCCGGTCGTCGCTCGGCACCATCGGCGATCCGAATCGTGACCCGCGAGTGGCCATCACCGCCGCTGGCGGCACCCCTCCGCCCCACAAGACCGAGTGACCCGGGCCATCGGGCCGTCGCGTCGTCCCTGAGCTGGTTCGACCGGAACCCGGCCGGGCCTGCAAACACGGTGAATTCCGGTACATCACATCTCTGATATCGTCGATTTCGAGTCGATTCTGCAAACTTCAGTTGAAGATCCGAGGTGGGCTCTCAAGTCGGGTCGATCGGCCCCGATGACGAACTATGAAGTTCGTTCGACGTGCGTCGCTGGTGTTCAGCCTGGTGATGATCGTCGCGATCGCCGTCGGGTACGTCGTCCGCACGGCCGAACTCGCCGGCGACCGTGATCTCAGCTTGACGGCATCGGCCGAACTCGGCGCCGCGCAGCTGTCGTCGATCGTCGACGCCACCGCGGTCACTGCGGGCGCCGCGAGCGATCCCGGCGACGCCGCCGATGCCCTGGCCTCGGTCCACGGCCGCCTCGGCGTGTGCGTCGTCGACGCCGCAACACGAGCCTGCAGCGGCGACGGTCCCATGCCGGACACCGGCGACCTCGAGCGCGAACAGGAGCGCCGCAGCACGACCTCGGACGATCCCGATGCCGATGCCGATGCCGATGCCGGTGTCGGTGTCGGTGCCGGTGCCGGTGCCGGTGCCGATGTCGCCGTCTACGACTCGCTGATGACGATCACGGCCGTCGGACCCAGGGTCACGGTGTTCGCAACCACGCCGGCCGTCATCGACGTCCTCGGCTCGGAGCACGCCGTCAAGGCGACCACGCTGCTGCCCGCCGGCGTGCGGGTCGGCGGTTTCACCGACGACCAGGGCCTCCGCCAGACATCCACGGTCGCCGATCCCGCCTCGAACGTGTACGTGGTGGCCACCGGCTCGAACGACGTGCATCTGCCGCCCGAGGAGTACCGCTTCTACGCCATCATCTTCACGCTCGCCGTGATCCTGATGTTGCTCGCCGGCATCACGATCATCGTCGAGCAACGCAACCTGCTCGAGCGAGCGAGCTTCGATTCCCTCACGAAGCTGCCGAACCGCAGTGAGTTCGAGCGTCGGGCGAGCGAAGTCCTCGCCAACGCCGAGCGTGCCGAACTGGGCGTCAGCCTGTTGCTGTTCGACCTGAACGGGTTCAAGCAGGTCAACGACACCTACGGTCACCTGGCCGGTGACGAGGTGCTGAAGGTCGTCGGTTCCCGACTGCGCAAGGCGGTCCGTGACGGCGACGTCGTGGCCCGCTGGGGAGGCGACGAGTTCGTCGTCGTCATGCCCGGGATCGCCACCGAGGAGATGGCCAGCCGCCGAGCGTTGCAGCTCGCCGAACAGGTCGCCGGTCGCACCCGCCTCGACGGCATCGTCGAGCCGCTCCGCATCAAGGTGAGCGTCGGCGTCTCCGTCTGG
>CAWHCI010000025.1:0-248721 GCA_963827775.1 uncultured Acidimicrobiaceae bacterium
ATGTTGCTGGTCTCTGGTTCCGGTTACGTATTGCTCGTCGCCCTGGTCGGCGCCACCGGAGCCGGCAAGTCGACGATCGCCCGGCTGCTCGTGCGCTTCTACGACCCGCTGCAGGGGTCGATCACGCTCGATGGTGTCGATCTCCGCGACCGGACCGTGCACGGCGTTCGCCGTTCGGTCGGGCTGGTGTTCGAGGACACCCTGCTCTTCCACGACTCCGTGGCAGCGAACATCGCCTTCGCGAATCCGGAGGCCGACGAACACGAGATCCGCCGGGCGGCGGAACTCGCCGGTGCAGCCGACTTCATCGACGAGCTGCCGGACGGCTACGAGACCGTGCTCGGCGAGCGCGGATTCTCGCTGTCTGGTGGCCAGCGCCAGCGGATCGCCATCGCCAGGGCGGTGGTGAGCGACCCCAGCGTGCTGATCCTCGACGACGCGACGAGTGCCGTCGACCCCACCAAGGAGCACGAGATCCGCGCCGCCATGCAGACCGTCATGGACGGTCGCACCACGATCGTGATCGCACATCGTCCGGGCACGATCGCGATGGCCGATCGTGTGGTGCTGGTCGGCGACGGACGGGTCCTCGCCGACGGCACGCACGACGAGTTGTTGGCCTCCGACGACCGCTACCGGTCGGTGCTCGCTGCCGCGGGGATCGTCACCGCCCCTGCCGGGGGAGGAACCTGACATGTGGGCCGCCCATGCCGTCAGCGACGACGACAAGCTCGATCGCGACGAGACCCGGCAGGTGTTCCGTCGCGCAGCCCGCATGGCGCGACCGCAGCGGCGCCTCGCGACGGCGGCACTCGGGTTCGTGGCGATGTCGACGAGTACCACGTTGCTCGGTCCGCTGCTGCTGAGGTACGGCATCGACGACGGAATCCGAGCCGACGACGCCCGCGCGCTGAACCTGGCGATCGGCCTGTATGCGGTCATCGCGGTGATCGCGTATCTCGGTGGTCGTCAGCAGTACGTGTACGTCAACCGGGCCGGGGAGGGGTTCCTCCGGACGCTCCGTCTGCGGTTGTTCGGTCACATCGAACGCCAGTCGCTGGCCTTCTTCGATCGCAACCAGGCCGGTGTGCTCGTGTCGCGCATGACCGCCGACATCGAGTCGATGTCCGAGCTCGTGCAGTGGGGGCTGCTGCAGTTCGTGTCGGCGGCGATCCTGATCACGTTCGCCCTCGTCGTGCTGCTGTTGATGTCGTGGCAGCTCACCCTGCTCGCGCTCATGGTGATGCCGTTCATCGTGGTCGCCTCGATCCGGTTCCAGCGTCACTCGAACGCGGCCTACCTGACGGTGCGCGAACGGGTCGGCGAGAACCTGTCGGCGCTGCAGGAGAACATCGCCGGAGTCCGGGTGATCCAGGCCTACGCCCGCGAACCCGAGCAGAACCGCCGGTTCCGGATCATCAACCGCAACCTGTACGACGCCCACCTCCACAGCGTCAAGGTGTCGACGTGGTACTTCGGTGTCGTCGAGTTCTGCGGCGTGCTCGCCACGGCGATCGCCATCGGCGCGGGTGGGTGGCTGGCCAAGAACGGTCAGGTCACGGTGGGCACCGTGGTCGGCGTCGTGCTGCTCCTGTCGAGCCTGTTCGAGCCGGTGCAGCAACTCTCACAGCTCTACAACACGATGCAGTCGGCGACCGCGTCGCTGAACAAGATGTTCCAGATCCTCGACACCGAACCCGAGGTCGACGAGGCCCCGGAACGCCGTCGAGCTGCCGCGCGACGGAGCTCTCGACGTGGACGCGGTCACGTTCGTGTATCCCGGCACGAGCGCGGCGGTGCTCCGCGACGTGACGCTGTCGGTCGCATCGGGCGAGCGGCTCGCACTCGTCGGCCCGACCGGTGCCGGCAAGTCGACGCTGGCGAAGTTGATGGCCCGGCTGTACGACCCCGATGAGGGAACGGTCCGTCTGGGTGGCGTCGATCTGCGTGACGCCACGCTCGGGTCGCTCCGCGATCGGGTGGTCGTGGTACCTCAGGAGGGGTTCCTGTTCGACGGCACGGTCGCCGACAACCTCCGCCTGGCCCGCCCGGATGCCACCGACGACGAACTCCGAGAAGCGCTCGTGGCGATCGATGCGCTCGACCGGTTCGAGGCGTTCCCGGACGGTCTCGACACCGAGGTCCGCGAGCGCGGATCGCGGCTGTCGGCGGGCGAACGCCAGCTGGTGTCGCTGGCGCGGGCGGCGCTGGTCGATCCGGCCGTGTTGGTGCTCGACGAGGCGACGTCGAGTCTCGATCCCGGTACCGAGGCCCTCGTCGAGCATGCGCTCGACCGGTTGATGCGGGGTCGCACCACGATCGTGGTGGCTCATCGGCTCTCGACGGTGCAGCGCGCCGATCGAGTCGCCGTGGTCGACCACGGCGAACTCGTCGAGCTCGGCACCCACGCCGAACTGGTCGCCGAGCGTGGCCGGTACGCCGCACTGGCCGCGGCGTGGAAGCAGAGTCAGCCGGTGTGACCGGCGCCCCGGTCAGGCCGGCGCGAAGACGAGCACGAACTCGAGCAGCCCGTCGTCCTCCGTGGTGATGCCCGGGACCGACGGGTTCGCGATCTCGTAGTCGGCGAACACGACGGGGATGTTGCCGAGCACACCGATCCGACCGTTCGTGAGCTCTGCCGTGACGTCGAACGTGACCGGGTTGGTGACGCCTCGCAGGGTGAGCTCACCGGTCGCGGTCGTCGCGACGGTGGCGCCCTCGATGGCCTCGGTGCCGAGCTCGATCGGCTCGGTCAGCACGAAGTCCGCGGTCGGGAACTGGTCGGTCGACATGATGCGGCCGCGGAACTGGTTGTCGCGTCGGCTGTCGTCGCTCTCGATCGACGCGACGTCGACCTCGAACGCAGCCTCGGCCACCTGGGTGCCGTCGATGACGAGTGACCCGGTGATCTGCTCGGTCCGCCCGACACCCTCGGTGTCGATGCCGAACAGCACCTCGGTCACTCGGTACCCGAGCTCGGAACCGTCCGCGATCTCCCACAGGCTCCCGTCCGCCGGAGCGACCTCGATGGGCGTGGCGGTGGTGCTCGGTGCCGTGGTCCCCGGTGCGGGAGACGTGGTGTCGGGAGCTGCGGTCGTCCCGGATGTGGGAGCCGACGTGGCC
The DNA here is from genome assembly GCA_963827775.1 of uncultured Acidimicrobiaceae bacterium. Lineage (GTDB taxonomy): Bacteria > Actinomycetota > Acidimicrobiia > Acidimicrobiales > Ilumatobacteraceae > Ilumatobacter. Next base: position 3,124 of record CAWHCI010000025.1, read on the forward strand.
GGCGGATCGGTCTCGGATGGCGACGTCGCCTCGCTCGACCCGGCCGTCGTGGTCGCGGCGAGTGCTGCGTCGAGGTCGCTCTGGTCGAGTTCGTCCGGGCTGTCGTTGAGCACGTGGGCGTAGAGGAAGACGAGCCCGTAGCCGACGACGAGGATCGCCAGGGCGCCGAGCAGACCCCACTTGAGCCACCGGGGGAACCCGCTGCCGGCGTCGTCGTTCTCGGTCGGGGTGACGTCTGGTGTGCTCATGGTTCCTCGCTGTTGATCAGTGATGCCCGTTGTCGGGTCTGTACGTCGTGGATCTTCGATCGGTTCGCGATCGGGTCAATCGTGGTCGGCGGCGTTGATCGCCCAGGCCAGACCTTCGTGCCGGTCCTCGATCACCAACTGCAGCCGCCACCCGCCCGCGGGCTCGTGTGCGTCCCAGCGGTACCATCGCAGGGACTCCAGGAGCTCACCGATCTCGTCGTTCGAGGGCGGCCACGAGTCGTGCAGGTCGCCGATCGCGCCGAGCAACCACCACGCGGAGAATCGGCCGATCGCGATCCCGCGGCGCCGGCCGCGGGCACCCCCGGACGCACCGGCCCATGCCAATCGGGCGAGTGCCTCGCCTGCAGGGATCTCGGCCACTCGAGCCGAGCGCACCCCGAGTGCTCCCGAGCGCGTCGAGATGGTCGCCTTCGACGCACACGGTCTCGGCTCGACCGGTGGACGCAGCGGTCCAGGCTTCGAGGAGTTGGCGCACGGCGAGCTCGGTCGAGTCGTCGTCGACGACCTCGGCCCCAGGCCGTGGAACCGCATCGACCATCGTGCCCGACGTGCCGGGCTCGGGGTGCTCGGCGCCGGCGTCGGAGTACACCGAGATCGGGTACGACGGTTCCCACGGTTGGAGCGCCGCGGGGATGTCGAGCACCGGCGGCAGGCTCGCCAGCGCGTCGGGCGGGATCGTCTCGCCTCTGATCGCTCGTTCGTGGGCGATGAACGTGGCGATCGGTACCGCGTCGAGATGCGGAGCCAGCCCGGACCACGTGTGGTGGACCGCGGCGACCTCCGACAGCGGCCCGATCGTGAACCTGCCCGACTCCCCGTCGAGCACGGTGGCCGCCCACTCGTCGGGTGCCAGCAGTGCGAGCCGGTACTCGGCAAGAGTCGCGGCCGGCCACAGCTGCCGGCCGGTCTCGACGGTGGCGGCCGCACACCGGTCGCGGAGGCGAAGCACGACCGGCCCAGTCGTCGGACGAGCACCGCTCGTCGACCATCCGCACGAGACCGTCGAGGTCGACGACGTGGATCAGATCGTCGAGTTCCTGGTCGTCGCTCGGGTCGGGCACCGGGCAAGTGTGGCAGCGGAACCGGGCGACCAGGCAGACCTGCCCGGAGCTAGCGTTGTGCGGCCATGTCCCAGGTCGTCGACGTCATCGCGCCGCCCAGGTTCGGGCATGCGTTCCGCCGTCTCATCGCCGCGGCGTGGGCCAGCGATCTCGGCGACGGGATCGCCCTTGCGGCCGGTCCGCTCCTGGTCGTCTCACAGACCCGCGATCCGTTCCTGATCGCACTGGCGACCCTGCTGCAACGGCTCCCGTGGGTGGTCTTCGGTCTGTACGCGGGCGTCGTCGCCGATCGTCACGACCGTAGGGCGGTGATCGTGCTGGCGAACGCGGTGCGGGTTGCTGTGCTGGTGCTCGTCTCGGTGATGATCGTGACCGACACGTTGACGGTCACGGCGACACTGGTCGCGTTGACCGCCCTGGGCTCGGCCGAGGTCTTCGTCGACACGACGAAGACCACGCTGCTGCCGATGCTCGTCGACCCGTCCGACCTCGGCGTCGCGAACAGTCGACTGATGTTCGGCCGGATCACGATCAACCGGTTGGCAGGGCCGGCGATCGGTGCCGCGTTGTTCGCAGCCGGCATGGCGATCCCGTTCGTCGTGCAGGCGGTCTGTGTGGCGTTCGCCGTGTTGATGATCCGCGGCATCGTCGTCGACCGGCCAACACCACCGGACGTCGACGTGACGGTGCGCAGCGACATCGTCGCCGGGATGCGCTGGGTCTGGCGGCACCCCGCGATCCGGACCCTGACGATCACGGTCCTCGGGTTCAACATCACGTTCGGTGCGATCTGGTCGATCCTGGTGCTCTACTCCGTCGAGCGGCTCGGGCTCGGCGCGTTCGGGTTCGGGCTGTTGACCAGCTTCGGTGCCGCCGGCGGAATCGTCACGTCGCTCGGCTACGGCTGGATCGAGCGTCGACTGGGGATGACGAACATCATGCGCGTCGGACTGCTGGTCGAGACCGGGATGCATCTCGTCTTGGCCCTGACCACTTCGCCGGCGGTCGCGTTCGGCATGTTCTTCCTGGTGGGCATGCACGAGGCGGCGTGGGGAACGACCGTGGTCACGATCCGCCAGCGCGCCGTGCCGAACGAGTTCCAGGGTCGTGTCTCCAGCGTCTACATGGTCGGTGTGTTCGGCAGCCTCGCCGTCGGGGCGTTGATCGGCGGGGCGATTGCCGGCGTGTGGGGCGTGACCGCCCCGTTCTGGTTCGGGTTCGTCGGTTCGGCGATGATCCTCGCTCCGATCTGGCGCCGGCTCGACTCGCTCGTGGCAGCCGAGTGAGGTGGGAGCGTGTCACGCGAACGAACCCGTGCGCACGTACCTAGATCAACGGCCAGGGGTAGCGGTGGCCCGACTCGTCGTCGGGGAGCCGGCGCTCGGTCACCAGCATCGTGGCGCGCCTCTGCATCGCCTCGATCTCGTCGTCGTCGAGCAGGGCCGCGATGTCGACCGGGATCCGCTCGACCATCGGGGCGACACGATCGAGGATCGTGTCGTCGATCGTCCTCCCCGGCGAACTCCCAGATGACGGTGCGCAGCTTGTAGGGCGAGCTGAAGCACAAGCCGTTGTCGATCGCCCAGACCCGGTCACCGGCCAGCAGGCAGTGACCCGATTTCCGGTCGGTGTTGTTGGCGAGGATGTCGAGCACCGCGATGTCGCGGCACTGGTCGTGCAGATGATCGAACTGCTCGTAGATCGTGAAGTAGTGCTCACTGTGGTCGGCGTCGACGAACCACTGGTACGAACCCTCGCCGAGCGGGCCGTCGCGGATCACGGTCGGTGGCACGACCCCGACGCCGAGGTGTTCGCTCAACAGGAACGCGGCGCGCTCACGCCGGTGGAGGCCGGGTTCGAAGTCCCACAATGGCCGTTCGCCACGCACGGGCTTGTAGACGGCGCGCTGCTCGACCGGGCCGTCGGCGCCGTCGCAGCGCAACGTGACCAGGAACGTCGCGTTCGAACTCCACGGCATCCGTCCCTCGATCTCGGCCTCCGCCGTCATGAGGAACGCGATCGGGTCGGGGATCCCTGTCGACGCGAGGCGCTCCGCGGCGGGGAGCCTCAGTTCATCCGCGGGCATGCGTGGCCGTCCGGGTCGATCGGGAGGCCGCACCACTGACAGTCGGGCCGACCGGCGGCGACGACCTTCTCCGCGTGTTCGCAGAACGCTGCTGCCTGGGCGCGGGTGACGTACACGCGGATGTGTCCGTCACGGCCCTCGATCGGCTCGCCGTCGTCGTCGTAGGCGCCGACCTCCTCGAGCTGCACGATCATCTTGTCGGAGCTGCGGTCGTAGCCCAGCCCGATCGGGCCGAGCACGAACACCTCCTCGACCGGCGTGGCGAGTTCGAGCGCGCCGGCGATCGGCTTGTCCTCGGGAGGCGGGAGGTCGTTGAGCACCCGTTGGAGGTACTGGACGATCGCCGACACCTGCTGCTTCTCGCACTTCACGGCCACGCGCCGACGGCCCTGCCGAGCCTGGAGGAAGAACGTCCGGTCGCCGGGCTCACCGATCGCCCCGGTGGTGAAGGCGTCGACCTCCTCGAACTCGTAGAACACGCTCATGTCAGCCGGCCCTGTCGCGCCTCACGACGGCGTGAGATCGCGGAGCGACCCGCCCGTGGAGTTCACGGTCAGGGCGATCGGTCCGTCGGTCGTCCAGGCGATGCCGCTGATCGAGCAGGTGGAGATCACGATCCGCTGGAACAGGTCGAGGTGCGTGCCCAGGGCGTGCGCCATGGCGGCCTTGATCGTGTCGGCGTGGCTGACGCACACGATCGTGCCCCCCGGATGTTGCTCGCGCAGCCGGTCGAGGGCGGTGACCATGCGCACCTGCATCTCGGTGAAGCTCTCGCCGTTCGGGAACCGGAACGTGGACGGCGCCTTCTGGACGGTGCGCCATTCGGGCAGCTTCATCAGCTTGCTCAACTCGGCGCCGGTCCAGTCGCCGAAGTCGCATTCGAGCAGCCCGCGGTCGACCTTCGGCCGCAGCCCGACGGCCTTGCCGATCGGCGCGGCGGTCTCGCGGGCACGTTCGAGCGGGGAGCAGTAGATGGCGTCGACGTGCTTCAGTTCGGCGATGCGTTCGCCGGCGCGTTCGGCCTGTTGCACGCCCTCGTCGGCGAGGTGGAGACCCGGAGCCCGACCGGGCAGCAGCTTGCCGGTGGTCGGTGTCTGACCATGGCGCACCAGCAGGATCGTGGTCGGCTTGGTGCCGCTTGCCTTCTTCGTCGCCGGCTTCGCCGCGGTCGTCTTGGCCCGGGTGCTCTTGGTCGCCATGATGCCTGCCAACCTACTGGCGATGGCTCCGCAACGGCATGCCGATCTCGCCCGTCTCGAGCGTGAGGTGATCGCCTGCACCACCTGCCCGCGGCTTCGGGCATGGTGTGAGCAGGTGGCCGTCGAGAAGCGGGCCGCCTACCGGGACGAGACGTACTGGGGCAAGCCGATCCCGGGCTTCGGCGACCCCGACGCCCGGATCGTCGTGCTCGGGTTGGCCCCGGCCGCGCACGGCGCCAACCGGACCGGCCGGGTGTTCACCGGCGACCGCAGCGGCGACTGGCTGTTCCGGGCGATGCACCGGGCCGGCCTCGCGAACCAGCCGACGTCGGTGTCGGCCGACGACGGGCTCCGGCTGACCGACGCCTGGGTGACCGCGGCCGTGAAGTGTGCGCCGCCGGCCAACAAACCGCTGCCGGCCGAGCGTGACGCCTGTGCGCCGTTCCTGCGACGTGAGATGGCACTGCTCGAGCGATGCGCGGGTGGTGGTCTGCCTCGGTGGGTTCGGCTACGACGCGGCGTGTCGCCACTTCGCCGTGCGGCCGCAGGCCCAAGTTCGGTCACGGCGTCGAGGTGCCGATCCCCGACGGCCCGACGCTGTTGTGTTCGTTCCATCCGAGCCAGCAGAACACGTTCACCAGACGATTGACCGAAGACATGCTCGACGACGTCTTCCGTCGCGCCGGCGACCTCGCGCGGCGCGACGGCTGACCGTTCCGGTGGGGTCAGCCGGCGGCGACGGGGACCGGGTCGAGGGGCAGGTCGCACGGGAACGGCGAGCGATCTCCGCCGCTGTGGTAGCGGTACACGAGCCCGTCGACGCCGAGCTCGATCACGGAACCGTCGGTGAGGACCGGTGCGTACACACGGTCGGGTTCACGGCACCCGAGCGCCGAATCGGGCCAGGCGACGAGCACCGCCGTGAGCAACTCGATCGATTCGGGTCGGATGTCGAGGCGAACGGCGAGATCGTCGACGGCGATCTCGACGAACGGGGCGAGCCCGGGGTCGATCGACCCGACCTCGTAGACGCTCTCGGTCGAGGGTTCACCCGGCGCCGACGTGGCGATGGTCGGTGTGGTCTTGACCGGCGGCTGGGTGGCCAGCACCAAGGTGGTCGTCGTCGGATCGTCGGCCGGATCGTCGGCCGGGGCCGTCGCGTCGGCGTCGTCGGTGGAGCCGGAGGTCGAGCCTGCTTCCGATGTGGGTTCGTCGTTCGCTTCGGTCACGGTGCTCGGCTCCTCGATCGGGGTGCCCTCGACGGCGTCGTCGCCGTCGTCGGACTGGCACGCAATGGCCACGATCGCGATCGACACGGCGATGATGCCGTGCCGCATGGTTCGTGATCGTCGCTGCATGACGTCAGCGTAGGCCCGCCGTCGTCGAGTGTGAACGCGGACGATCAGGGATACGGGCCCCGGATCGCCGCGCTGCGCTCAGTAGATCTCGATGAGGCCGGCGGCGCCCTGACCGCCGCCGATGCACATGGTGACGACGCCCCACTTGGCGCCGCGGCGCTTGCCCTCCTGCAGGAGGTGGCCGGCGCAGCGCGTGCCGGTCATGCCGAACGGGTGACCGATGGCGATCGAGCCGCCGTTGACGTTGTACTTCTCGGGGTCGATGCCGAGCTTGTCGCGGCTGTACAGGCACTGGCTCGCGAACGCCTCGTTGAGCTCCCAGATGTCGATGTCGTCGACCGTGAGGCCGTGGCGCGCGAGCAGCTTCGGCACGGCGTAGATCGGGCCGATGCCCATCTCGTCGGGCTCGCAGCCGGCGACGGCCCAGCCCTTGAACGCGCCGAGCGGCTCGATGTCGCGGCGCGACGCCTCCTCGTCCGACATCATCACCACGGCGGCGGCGCCGTCGGACAGCTGACTGGCGTTGCCGGCGGTGACGTAGTTGCCCTCGCCGCGCACGGGCTGCAGCTTGGCGAGACCCTCGAGGGTGGTCGACGGGCGGTTGCACTCGTCGCTGTCGACCGTGTAGTCGACGATCGTCTCTTCCTTCGTCTCCTTGTCGACGAGCTTCATCTTCGTGTCCATCGGCACGATCTCGTCGACGAACAGCTCCTGTTCCTGCGCGCGGGCCATGCGCATCTGCGACTCGTACGAGTACTCGTCCTGGTACTCGCGCGACACGTTGTAGCGCTCGGCGACGATGTCGGCGGTCTCGATCATCGCCATGTAGATCGCCGGGTACATGTCGGTGAGCGCCGGGTCCATGTTGGCCTGGCCGCCCATGCCGGGGCTCGGGATCGAGATCGACTCGACGCCGCCGGCGACGACGACGTCGACGCCGTCGACCTTGATGTGGTTGGCGGCGACGGCGATCGAGTTGAGGCCCGACGAGCAGTGCCGCTGGATCGTGTTGCCGCCGGTGGTGACGGGCAGCCCGGCGAGCAGCGCCGGCCAGGCGGCCGAGGTTGCCGGCGCCGTGGGCGCCGTTGCCGAGGGCGACGTCTTCGACCGCTTCGGGCTCGACCCCCGACTTCTCGACCGCGCTCTTGATCGCATGTGCCGCCATCGACATCGCCGGCGTCATGTTGAACCCGCCGCGGCCGGCCTTGGCCAGTCCGGTCCGGGCGTAGGAAACGAATACTGCTTCGCGCATGTCGGGGCGCTCCTGTCTGGGTGTCGATGATCGATCTGGGTGGTACGGACGCGACCCTGGGCCGACGGACCGTTCCTGCGACGCTAGTGCTGTGACCAGAAACGTTCGCGCGGGTGTTTCATGCGGCGATGGTGTGTGGGCGGCCCCATCGGTGGCCTTTCTCGGCTCGGACTCGGGCTCGTTCTCGGCGTTGGGCGGCGAGGAGTTCAGGGGCGCGGGCGTTGGCGTTGCGCCAGCGCAGGTGGGCGTGGAGGCGGCGGGTGAGCACGACGTGGTTGGGGTGGTTCGAGTTGTTCAGCACGAACTCTCGTAGCGGCCCGAAGTGCGCCTCGATCGGGTTCGCCCACGAGCTGTAGGTCGGCGTGAAACACAGCTCGACCTGGTTGCGTGCCGGCCCAATCACGGATCGTGATGCCCTTGTGCGCTGACAGGTTGTCCAGGATCACGTAGATCCGGTCGCCGTCGGGTCGAGCGGCCCGGATCGTGCTCAACGCGGCCAAGCACGTTGGCGGCGGACTTGCGACGGCGCACGACACCCCACAGGTGTCGTCGCCGATCGAGTAGCAGCCATGGAACTGCCGGACGCCGTGGAGCTTGTGGTAGTTCGCCGGCTGACGCTGCGGCTCGGCCCGCCGGTGCCCAGCAGCTGACCCACCGACCGGGCGGATCGTTCAGCGGCCCGAACTCGTCGAACGCGAACCACCGATCAGGCAGCGTTCGATGACATGCTCGATCCGGTCGAGCTTGGCGTCACGGTCCGGATCGTTGGACTCCTTCCACGTCTTGGTCCGCTGGAACGTGACGTCGTTGGCGACGCAGGATCTGACGCAGCCGTTCCCGGCCGATCCGCACGACCCGGTCGTCGTTGTCGGCCAGGTAGGCGACGAGCTTGCGGATCGACCAGCGGGTGAACGGCTGACCCAGCTTCTCGGGGCGGGTCGTGGCCGTCGCGACGATGAACGCCTCATCGTCAGTCGTGATCTGGCGGGGACGGCCACCCGCCCACTGAGGGTCCAGCGATCGCATCCCCAGCTCGTTGAACCGGTGGATCATCTCGCGAACCCGGTCCTCCGACGTCGCCACCAACCGGGCGATCACCGGCACCGTGTTCCCGCCCGCCGACGCCTGCACCACCAGCGCACGTCGCCACCTCACGATCGACTTGTCGGACTTGCCGCCACCACGTCGCACGATCTGGGTGATCTGACGGCCCTCCACGTCGGACAACCGACGGACTCGCAAGGTTGTGTCATCCCCACGAGCAAAACACGCCCAGCCACCAGATGGTGGACGCGCACCCACCAACGTTCGTGGACAGAGCACTAGTGACCGGCGATCATCGATCTCCTGGCGGAGCGGCTCACCGGGCGACGCCGGCGTCGGCGAGGAGGTGACCGTCGAGCGGGTCGGAGAGGGTGGCCAGTGCGGCGTCGGTGACGTCGCCGCCCATTCGGTCGCGGCGGTCGTGGCACAGTGCCTCGACGATGCGGGGCGTGAACTCGGGGTGCGGCTGGATCGACCAGGCGCGCTCACCGAACGTGAGTCCGGCGATCGGGCAGAACTCGGACGTCGCCCACACCGACGAGTCGGCGGGCGCCTCGACCACCTGGTCCTGGTGCAGCGCGAGCACGCCGATCGAGGCCGGCGCCGTCGCCATCGTCGGCGGTGGTTCCACGACGTCGTACCGGTGGACGCCGACGCCCCATCCGACTGCGGCGCGCTCGACGCGCCCGCCGTGGGCTTGCGCCATCAGTTGATGACCGAAGCAGATGCCGAACACCGGGCGCTCGGTCGCGAGGAGTTCGGTGACGATGTCCTCGCCGGTGCGGATCCAGTCGAGATCCTCGTAGACGGACGCCTGGCTGCCGCTGATGACCCACGCGTCGTGCTCGTCGACCGAACCGGGGGTCGCGCCCTCGTGCACGGGGATGTCGACGATCTCCACCGACCGGCCGCCGTAGAAGTCGCGGAACACGGTCACGTAGTCGCCGTGGGCCCGGATCGCGGGCGGTGACAACTCGCACATCCGCAGCAGCCCGATCGTCGTCACCGCCGCAGTCTGCCAGGAGGCCCCGATAGCCTCAACGCACTGTGAGTCCCCGTCGTTCGATCCTCGCCCTCGCCGTCGCCTCGATCACCGTATTGAGCGCGTGTGGTGCCTCGGCCCCGGGCGCACGCGAGCTGGCGCTCGAGATGGTCGACACCCTCGACGTCAGCGACCCGGTCAAGGAGTGCATGCGCCAGGAGATCGCCGACTTCGGCCTGACCGAGGCTCAGGCCACCGGCTTCTCCGACTTCGACGACGTGGCTGCCAAGGCCGCCGACGGCAATGAAGCGGCGCTGCAGATCATGGGTGACTTCCAGTCCGCCCTCGCCGCCTGCAACTGATCACCTCTGCGTCGCGCTGAACATGGGTGCTCTGTTCGGTGCGCTGGCCGCGTTGTCGATCGGCCTCGCCGATCTGTTTGCTCGCCAGATCGTCAACCGGCGCGGCTCCAACGTGGCGGCGATGATGATCCAGGTGGTCGCGACCGTCGTGTCGCTCGCGATGGTGCTGGTGATCGCCAGTGCGTTCGGATGGCGCGACGTCGCCATCGGTGCGGTGTCGGGTGTCGGGCTCGCACTCGGCCTCGCCTGGTACCTCGGAGGTCTCGCACGGTCGTCGTCCGCGGTGGTGGCCCCGGTTGTGGCCACGTTGAGCGCGGTCATCCCGTTCGGGTATGCCGTGGCACGGGGAGCGTCCGCGTCGGTGTGGTCGGTGGCCGGCGCCGCGATCGCCGTCGCCGGCCTCGTTCTGGTCACCGCCGGTGGCGAACCGGTGGCGAACGTCCGCGTCGGGCTGCGGTGGGCGCTGGCATCCGGCATGGGGTACGGCCTCGGTCTGTCCGTCGTGATCGAGGTGTCGGAGGACAGCGGTGCCTGGCCGGCATTCGGTCAACGGGCGGCGGCGATGGTGCTCATGGTCCTGATCGTCTTCCGTACCCACGGCCGGGTGCCGGTGACGGGTGTGCGTCTGCTCGGCATCGCGGCCGGAACCGCTGCGGCGCTCTCCACGGTGTTCTACCTGCTCGGTGTGCAGGCGGATGCGACTCCGGCCGTGGTGACGGCGTCGATGTTCCCGGCGGTCACGGTGGGAGTGGGCAGCCTGGTGTTCGGCGACAGTGTCAGCCGAACGCAGGTGCTCGGTCTCGGTGTCGTGCTGGTCGGCGTCACGGCCGTCGTGGCTGCCTGAACCGACCGCCGGCGGGCGATGTGTGCGTCTGGCCGCGGTCGGGCGGTCATCACGCGGCGTGGGAGGGCGGCCCCGGGGTCAGTCGGCCGGCGCGGCGGCCTTCTTCTTCTTCGGCGGTGGCACGCCGATCGCCGGCGCCGGGTCGGCGTCCTTGGGCCAGCGGCGGCGACTGACGATCGACAGGAGGCGGAGCAGGCGCATCGCGGTCTCGTCCTCCTGGGCCGGCTTGGCGATGATCGAGCCGTCGGCGATCATCCGCTCGATGACCTGCTCGCCGAGCTCGGTGCGCACGATCGTGAGCGTCCAGTCGTTGTCCTCACCGATGCCGCCCGTGGCGACGTCGGAGTGTTCGGCTGCGAAGTCGGGACAGCTCTTGCAGCCCTCCCGGGTCCAGGCGTGGCACTCCTTGAGGTTGATCTCGTGGTACGAGCCGTCCTTCATCCAGATCTGGAACACGCCCTTGATGTTCATCTTCAGCATGTCCTGCTTCTTCAGGCCGTACTTGGCCTCGAACAGCTCGGTGAAGATGGCGTCGTCGAACGTCTTCGAGCACAGCAGCCCGATGTTGAACAGGAACGGCTTGGAGACCTTGCCGGCCTTGCGGTCCCACATGATCGGCGGCGACGACGTCTGGCAACCCATGCCCACCAGCGCCAGGCGTTCGATGCCCCGCTCCTTGGCCTCGGGCAGCGCGAGCGGGTTGGCGCAGTACGTGTAGCGCGAGCCGGCGGTGGCGAGGATCTCGTCCTTCGACTCCACCACGACCGGCTTGGCCTTCCACGCGTCGTCGTCCTCCACGCCCGACACGAGTGCGCCGTCGATGTAGTCGTGCTCGCGCAGCCAGATCAGCATGGCCGAGACGAGTCCGCCGTCCTGGCCCATCTTGTGGACCATCTCGTCACTGGCCCGGGTCGAGGTACAGCTGGCGCCAGACGCCGGCCATCTCGTCGGGTTCACGGACCCGGCCGAACAGGTGCATGTCGGCTGACGGCTCCCAGGCCCGGAAGCGGGGGCACGCCCTGGTGCACGTGGTGCAGCCGCCTCCCTCGCCGAAGCCGTGGATGCAGTTGTCGAGCCCGAGTTCCTCCTCGAGGTGGAACGGGATGTACTTGCCTTCCTCGTGCTCGTACCCGATCACGTCGTGGGGGCAGGTCACGACGCACCCGGCGCAACCCGTGCACAGGTTGTTCGTGATGACCTCGGCGTACAGCTCTTTCCACTGGGCCGTCCAGCGCTCGGGCTTGGCGGGGGCAGCGGTCTCGGTCACCGTCATGCACGGGAACCGTAGGCCATGACGAAGGCCACCGCCTCGTCGTGGTCGGATCCCGGCAGCGGGATCAGGCGTCGAGGCTGCCGCGGAGGATCGAGCGACTCGAGTGGGTGGCGTCGCCGTTGCGTGGTTCGACGCTGATGTCGACGATGCGGTGCGAGGCGACGTCGATCGAGGCGGGGACCGCGTAGGTGCCGGAGCCCTCGACGAGGGCGACCGAGGCGATGTCGGTGATGTTGCCGTCGGAGTCGGTCTCGATCAGCCACAGCTCGAGATCGGCGGGTTCACCCAGATCGGACGGGAGGGTCGTCGTCCTCGAGTTCGATCTCGAACCCGTCGTCGGTCTCGACGAGCCTGGCGGTCGCCGTGGCGTCGGCGCCGAGCGGATCGAAGGCCGACGGGTCGTAGGCGAGCTCGGCGGTGGCGAGCACCTCGCCACCGCCACCTCCGATCGAGGTCACCGCCACGGCGCCGACGGCGATGATCGCGACGGCTGCGACCGCACCGAGGAACTTCGAGCTGAAGCGGGACCGGCGGGACGTGATCGCCACGACCTCGGCACCTTCCTCTGCCCGAACGGCCTCGTCGACGCCGGTCCAGATGTCGGCCGGCGGTGTGACGAGTTCGAGGTCGCTGTCGTCGAGTTCGCGCAGCAGGGCTTCGATGTCGTCGACCCGATCGTCGGGGCCGAACAGTGGGGTGTCAGACATGGGACACCTCCGTTTCGTCGTTCAGATGATCGTGCATCTCGTCTCGGATCTTCTTGATGCCGCGTCGGACGTCGCTCTTGACGGTGCCGATCGGCAAGCCGGTGCGCTCGGCGACCTCCTGGTGGGTGAGGTCGTGGACGTAGACCAGTTCGATGACCTCACGGGTCCGGTCCGGCAGTCGTGACAGCAGGTGGGCGGCGAACATGCGGTCGACCACCCGTTCGGTCGACGGCTCCTTGGAGGGGGAGCGATCGTCGTGCCACCTCGTCGGCACGCCGGTCGGCGTGCCGACCCTCGGACCTCGCCTGGTCGATGATCCGCCGCTTGGTGATGCCGACCAGCCAGGCGCCGAGGGCACCCTTGGAGGGATCGAACTGATCCCGCTTGCGCCAGGCGCTGACGAACACTTCCTGCGTCGCATCCTTCGCCGCTTCTGCCCCGAGCGCTCGCCGGCAGAGCGAGTACACGAGCGAGCTGTGGGCGTCGTACACGGCGCGGCAGATCGATCTCGCCACGCGAGAAGGCGAGATCGAGCGACGGGATCTCCGGCGGAACCACAGACACGGTTCGAGCGTATCGGCGGTGGCAACGGTGATGTGGGTCGGTCGGTGGGGTGAGGGTCAGAGCGTGCATGACGAGTGGGTGTGGGCGGGCACCGGGGGGTGGTGCCCGCCCACGAAGGGGTTCAGCCGGTGGGCGGCAGGAGCACTGCGTCGATGACGTGGATGACGCCGTTGTCGGCTTCGACGTCGACGGTGATGACCGTGGCCTCGTTGACGAGGACGGTGTCGCCGTCGACCGTGATCAGGACGTCGGCGCCGTTCAGCGTGGTGACCGACTGGCCGTCGAGTGTGACGACCGTCTCGGCGAGCACTGCGCCGTCGACCACGTGGTAGGTCAGGATGGACGTCAGCGTCTCGGTGTCGGCGAGCAGTTCTTCGGCGGTGATGCCGAGGGCGGCGAGGGCGGCTTCGAACGCCTCGTCGGTCGGCGCGAACACCGTGAACGGGCCGTCGGCGTCGAGCGTCTCGGCCAGGCCGGCCGACTCAGCGGCGGCGAGCAGCGTCGTGAAGGCGCCGGCCTCCGAGGCGACGGCCACGAGTGAGCCGAGTTCTTCGACCATCTCGTCGGACATGTCGTCCGACATGGCGTCCTCGCTCATGTCCTCGCTCATCTCCTCGGACATGTCGTCGCCGTCGTGCGGCGGCAGCAGCACCGTGTCGATGCCGTGAATGACACCGTTGCTGGCGGCGACATCGGGGAGGATGACGGTCGCGTCGTTGATCAGCACGTTGTCGTCGACGACGTTGATCGAGATCTCGGCACCGTTCACGGTCTCGGCGGTCTGCCCGTCGAGGCTGATGGCGGTGGCGGCGTCGACCTCACCGGCCAACACGTGGTACGTGAGGATCGACGTGAGCGTCTCGGTGTCGGCGAGCAGTTCCTCGGCGGTGATGCCGAGATCCGTGAACGCCGCTTCGAACGCCTCGTTGGTCGGGGCGAACACCGTGAAGGGCCCGGGGCCCGAGAGCGTCTCGACCAGACCGGCGGCCTCGACGGCTGCCACGAGGGTGCTGAAGTCGTCGGCGCCGGCGGCGACCTCGACGATGTTGCCGGCTTCGGCGCCGGCTTCGGCGGTTGCCTCCGACTCGGCGGCCGCAGTGGCCGGAGTCGAGTCGGCGTCGTTGCCGTCGTCGCCGCAGGCGGCGAGGCCGAGTGCTGCGACTGCGGTGACCGCAGCCAGACGGGTGGTTCGTGTTCTCATGATGATGTCTCCAAGTGGATCGGGGGGGGGAGTTGGTATCTATGTCCACTTACGGAGCGGTCGCGAAGCATGGATGCACTTGCGGACGCAAACTTCAGAATTCTGCGGCCAGACCGACATCGCCGGGTGCGCCCCACGATCGATGCCGGGGCCACCGGGCCGGCATCACCTCGTCACCAGGGCTCGACGTCGGCGCCGGACTGCTCGACGCACCAGTCCCACAGCTCGGCCCGGCGCTCGGGCGTGTCGGTTCGCCGAGTGGTGCCGAGCTTGTGGATCGAACGGGTTCGACGATCGAGCCAGAACCCACCCGAGGCGCGCAGCGGTTCGCCGTCGTCGGCCGCGAGCCACACCATCGTGTCGGCCCCCTCGTCCGTGTCGCGCAGCAGCGGCCCGATGACCTTGCGGAACGTCGGCAGCGCCTCCTCGACGCCGGGTGTGTCGGCCCAACCGGGGTGCAGCGCCTGGAACACGATCTCGTCCGCCGGCACCCGCTCGGCCCACATCTCGTTGAGCGTGACCTGGGCCCGCTTGGCCCGGGCGTACTGCTCGCTCCCGCCGTACTCGGCGTCGTTCATCTGCAGCCGGTTCACGGTGAGCCCGGCGCTGTACATCCCACCCGACGACATCGTGATGATCCGACCGGGCGCAGCCGCTCCGACCGAGTCGAGCAGCAGGCTCGTCAGCAGGAACGGCCCGACGACCTGACTCGCGACGGTCGCCTCGATGCCCTGGGAGTTCTCCCGCCGCTCCGCGGAGAGGGCGCCGGCATTGTGGAGCAGCCCATCGATGCGATCGAAACGCGCGGTCAGATCGGTGGCCATCGCCCGGACCTGGTCGAGCTCACCCATGTCGGCGACGGCGATCGAGACCTCGGTCGAGCCCGTCTCCGCGACGATCTCCTCGCGGACACGATCCGTCTTGTCGTGGCCTCGCCCGTTGAGCACGACGTGGGCACCGCCGGCGGCGAGCTGCCGTGCGGCAGCTCGACCCAGCCCGGACGTCGAGCCGGTGACGAGGTAGGTGCGGCCGGAGAGGTCGTACGAGTCGAGATCGGTCCAGTCGTCGAGCCGGGACCGGACCGCGTAGCCGATCTTCGTGAAGCTCGGGACGACGGGAACCTCGATGGCGGTGTCGACGATGTCGCTGAAATCAGGCATGCGGGATACATACCCGTGTCGCGACGCGCTCAAGCACCGCGGTGATCAGACGGCGTCGCCGCCTTCCTCGCCGGTCCGGATCCGCACGATGCGGTCGACGGACGTGACCCAGATCTTGCCGTCGCCGATCTTGCCGGTGGCCGCTGCCTTGGCGATCGTGTCGACCACGAGGTCGGCCTGGCCGTCGTCGACGACAGCCTCCAGCACGACCTTGGGCACGAAGTCGATCTGGTACTCGGCACCCCGATACGTCTCGGTGTGACCGCCCTGGCGGCCGAAGCCGCGGACCTCGCCGACGGTCATGCCGCCGACGCCGGCGGCCTTGAGCGCGTCCTTGACCTCGTCGAGCTTGAACGGCTTGATGACGGCGGTGACCAGCTTCATGTGCGTGACTCCTCGGTGTGCGGTGACGACGTTGTCGTCCCCATCATGCCTGATACGCCGACTCGGCGTGCTGGCTCTGGTCGAGCCCGACCAGTTCCTGGTCGTGGTCGACCCGCAGGCCGATCGTCTTGTCGATGCCGACGGCGATCACGTACGACAGCACACCGGAGAAGGCCATGACGCCCAGCGCAGCGATCACCTGGTCCTTGAGCAATTCGCCGCCACCGCCGTAGAACAGGCCGTCGGCGCCGTCGCCGTTGATGGCGGAGTCGCCGAAGAATCCGAGCAGCACGGTGCCGATCAGGCCGCCGAACAGGTGCACCGCGATCACGTCGAGACTGTCGTCGAGGCGCATCAGCTCCTTGACCCGGAGGGCGAGGTAGCAGCCGGCGCCCGCGATCAGCCCGATCCAGATCGGCGACATCCCGCCGACGAACCCTGCGCACGGTGTGATCGCGACCAGACCGGCCACCGCACCCGAGCACGCGCCGAGCACCGTGGGGTGGCCGGTCTTGAACTGCTCGATGACCAGCCAGCCGAGCATGCCGGCCGCCGCGGCGAGGTGGGTGTTGACGAGCGCCTGCGCCGCGACCCCGTTCGCCGCCAGCGCCGACCCGGCGTTGAACCCGAACCAGCCGAACCACAAGATGCCGGTGCCGAGCACGGTGAACGGCAGGTTGTGAGGCGGCATCGGTTCGGTGCCGTGGCCACGTCGTTCGCCGAGCACGGCGACGATCACGAGCGCCGCGATGCCGGCGTTGATGTGGATCGCCGCACCGCCGGCGAAGTCCTGTGCACCCATGTCGAAGATCCAGCCGCCCGTGTCCCACACCCAGTGCGCGACCGGCGAGTAGACGACGATCGACCAGATCGCGATGAAGATCGCGTAGCTGCCGAACTTGAGGCGATCGGCGGTGGCGCCGGTGATGAGCGCCGGGGTGATCACCGCGAACATCATCTGGAACGCGAAGAACGCCATCCCCTCGTTGCCCGCGATGTCGCCCATGAACGCGTAGTCGAGATTGCCGAGCAGCGGCGCGTCACCGCCGAACGCCAGCGAGAAGCCGATCGTCGCCCAGATCAGGCTGATGATGCCCATCGCGAAGACGTTCTGCATCAGCATGCCGAGCACGTTCTTCGATCGGACCATGCCGGCGTAGAAGAAGGCCAACCCGGGGGTCATGAACAGGACGAGTGCGGCCGAGGTCATCAGCCATGCGGTATCTCCGGAATCCATACGGGCGCGGAACCTAGGCACGGATTGTTTCTGCAGTGTGAACGCAGGGTGTGGAGCGCGTGATTCGAGCGCGGGCTCGCGTTCGGCGCACGTCGTAGTGTTGGCGTATGCCCAAGCTCGATGCATTCGGAATCGTGGTCGACGACATGGCGGCCGCGTTGGCCTTCTACCGGCTCGTGGGTCTCGACATCCCTCCCGGTGCCGACGGCGAAGGCCACGTCGAGGTCACGCTCGACGGAGGCGTACGCCTGATGTTCGACTCGGTCGAGGTCATCCGGTCGTTCAGCGACTGGGAGCCGCCCACGGGCGGGCGCCGGATCGGGCTCGCGTTCGGCTGCGACTCGCCCGCCGAGGTCGATGCGGTGCATGCCCAGGCGGTCGCCGCCGGGTACGCCAGCCGGAGCGAACCGTTCGACGCGTTCTGGGGTCAGCGGTACGCCACGGTGCTCGACCCGGACGGCAACCCGGTCGACCTGTACGCCGCGCTCTGAGGTCGCCCCCGACGGGCGCCGGCCCGGGACGACGGGAGGAATCGCGCGGATGTTCGGTTACGGTGCAGAGCGCTTCGGTGACCGATCCGGTCGCCGTTGGGTTTGCAGACGGGTCTGGTTCTCGCTGTCAACGTGAACCATCGAACCCCCGAACCCCCTGAATCGAGCTCGCGATCGTCGCGAGCCGGAAAGCGACATCATGTCCGTGACCACATCCGTCACCTTCGCCCAGCTGGGCGTCCCCCCATTCATCTGCGACGCACTCGAGCGTCGCGGCATCACCGAACCGTTCGAGATCCAGGCCGCCACGATCGCCGACGGCCTCGCCGGCCGCGACGTGTGCGGCCGTGCACCCACCGGCTCGGGCAAGACCCTGGCGTTCGGCGTGCCGTTGGTCGTCAACGCCGCAGAGCTCGGCAGGTCGGCGCCGCGCCGCCCCGTCGGTCTCGTGCTCGCTCCCACCCGTGAGCTCGCCGAGCAGATCACGACCGAACTGCGCTCGTTCTCCGACCGGGTCCGTGTCGAGGCCGTCTACGGAGGCGTCGGCTACGGCGCCCAGTTGACGGCGCTCAAGCGCGGTGTCGACATCCTCGTGGCGTGTCCCGGCCGGTTGGAGGATCTGATCCAACGCCGTGACGTCGACCTCCGCGAGGTGCGCTTCGTCGTGCTCGACGAAGCCGACCGCATGGCCGACATGGGCTTCATGCCGTCGGTTCGCCGCCTGCTCGATCAGACGCCGCGCGACCGTCAGACCGTGCTGTTCTCCGCGACGCTCGACGGCGACATCGCCAAGCTGACCGCCGAGTACCAGTCGGATCCCGTCCGCCACGAGGTCGGTGAGGCGACCCCCGACATCAAGTCGGCGGTGCACAAGTTCTGGACCGCCGAGCGTCTCGACCGGAACCCGGTCGTCGCCGAGGTCGTCAAGGCCGCGTGGCCGGCGATCATCTTCTGTCGCACGCGCCACGGCGCGGATCGTCTCGCCAAGCAGCTCGGCAAGCTCGACCTGAAGGCGGCGCCGATCCACGGCGGCCGCAGCCAGAGCCAGCGCAACCGGGCACTGGAGGACTTCACGAAGGGTCGGGTGCACGCGCTCGTGGCCACCGACGTCGCCGCTCGCGGCATCCACGTCGACGGTGTCGCCTCGGTCATCCACTACGACCCGCCCGAGGACCACAAGGCCTACGTGCACCGTTCGGGCCGCACGGCTCGCGCCGGGGCCGAGGGCCTCGTCGTCTCACTGGTGCAGCCCGGACAGAAGAACGAACTGCGCAAGATGCAGCGCCTGATCGGCCTCGACGAGCCGTTCACCGAGCCCGACGCCGGCATGCTGCCGGAAGGCGCCCTGACGGGTGACCGCGAGTTGGCCCCGGCCGGCCCGCGGCAGCGTGAGCCTCAGGAGCGGAACCGTCCGAACCAGCGGTCCGGGCGCTCGCAGCGCAAGCACGGTGCCGGTCGGCGCCGTCCCGGCCAGGAAGGTGGTCGTCGCGACGACGACCGCAACCGCGGCGAACGCAACGATGGTGCACGATCACGAGACGGTCGCGGCTCGAACGGCCAGCGGTCCGGTGGCAAACCGGCCGGCAAGTCGGGGCAGAGCGCCAGGAACCGCAAGGCCCGCCGCGCACATCTGCAGCCCGAATCCAACCGCTGACCCGGGCGCCGCTCGGCGAGCACGTGCTCGGCACGTCGCAGCCGGCCGACAGGACGGAAGAACCCGGGCCACAGCGATGTGGCCCGGGTTCGCCCCTACCCCGCACTGACGGGGTCTGGTGGTGCGGTCCCGCCTAGACCGCGTCGGCACCTTCCTCGCCGGTGCGGATCCTGACCAGCCGTTCGGCGTTGGTCACCCAGACCTTGCCGTCGCCGATCTTGCCGGTCGCCGCCGCGTTGGTGATCGCATCGACGACGGCATCGACATGGCCGTCGTCGACGACCAGATCGATCGCGACCTTGGGCACGAAGTCGATCTGGTACTCGGCGCCCCGATACGTCTCGGTGTGCCCGCCCTGGCGGCCGAAGCCGCGGACCTCGGTGACGGTCATGCCGCTGATGCCGGCGGCCTTGAGGGCATCTTTGACGTCGTCGAGCTTGAACGGCTTGACGACCGCAGTGATGAGTTTCATGTGTAGCTCCTTCGGTTCGTAGTGGTCGTCGTCGCTCAGACGTGGGACAGGTCGCCGGAGTAGCCGGCCAGGCCGTGTTCGAGGACGTCGAGTCCTTCGATCTCCTCCTCGGCCGAGACCCGCAGTCCGATCGGTCGACTTGATCGCGAAGAACAGCGCACCGGTCGTGATCGCAACCCAGGCGGCGATGATGAGGAGCATCACGAGCTGCGTGAGCGAGCTGGCCGCCGTTGTCGCCGTAGAAGATCCCGGCGTTCTCCCGTCCCAGGAACGCGTCGTCGTACTTGGCGAACAAGCCGATCGACAGCACGCCCCATGCGCCGACCACGCCGTGCACCGAGATCGCACCGACCGGGTCGTCGATCTCGATCCGGTCGAAGAAGAACACCGAGAACACGACGAGCACGCCGCCGATGCGCACCGATGACGAACGCAGCCCACGGATCGACGGCGCCGCACGGAGCGGTGATCGCGACGAGGCCGGCGAGCACGCCGTTGCCGATCATCGCGACGTCTGGCTTGCCGGAGACCAGCCAGATCGTGATGGTGGTCAGACGACGCCGCCGGCGATCGCTGCGAGCAGAGTGTTGACGCCGACGGTCATGACGAACTCGTCGGCGAGCAGCTCCGAGCCCGGGTTGAAGCCGAACCAGCCGACCCACAGGATGAACACGCCGAGGATCGCGAACGGGATGTTGTGGCCCGGGATCGCCCGCGGCTTGCCGTTCGCGTCGTACTTCCCGATGCGTGGCCCGAGGAAGTAGGCGCCCATGAGTGCGGCGATGCCTCCCGTCATGTGGACGATGCCCGAGCCGGCGAAGTCCGAGTAACTGATGGCGTCGCCGAAGCTGATGTCCTGGGCGATGAAGCCGCCACCCCAGGTCCAGTGGACGACCACGGGGTAGATGAACGCGCACATGACGCCCGCGAAGATCAGATACGCGCTGAACTTCGTCCGCTCGGCCATCGCACCGGACGCGATCGTCACCGCGGTCGCCGCGAACACCGCCTGGAAGAAGAACGTGGTCGCCACGCTGAGGCCCCCTTCCGGAATCGCTGCCATGTCCTGGTCGGCGAGGAAGAAGGCGGAGTCGCCGATCCACTTGCCCTCACCGCCGAAGGCGAAGGCATAGCCGGTCGCGAACCAGGCGGTGATCCCGAGGCAGGCGTCAGCCAGGTTCTTGGCGAAGATGTTCACGACGTTCTTGGCCCGGGTGAGCCCGGCCTCGACGAGCGCAAAGCCCGCCTGCATGAAGAACACCAGGATGCCCGCGATGAACACCCACAGGTTGTTCAGGTAGTCCTGGGTGCTGGGGCCCTCCTGGGCCAGTGCCGACGCGGGGGTGAGCGCAAGGATTGCTGCGACGCCGCCCAGGCCGGAGATGATTCGAAGCGCATGTTTGCGCACGAGGTCCTCCTCAAGGGGTTGGTGGTTTCGGTAGGGGTTCGTCCGGCGAGGGCCTCGTTGCCGGCCGGGCTGCGGGGCACCGTAGAACGCTGTGATTTCCGGACGGTCTTGCCGATGTTTCCGCTCTGTGACCAGTTCGTGCGTCGGTGATCCGCGTGGGCGACTCCTGTCTCGGAGCGAGGACGATTCGTTCGGCCGACGCCGGATTCAGGTGACCAGCATCCAGCCGCGACGGCGCACGGTGCGCACACGATCGGGGCCGACGCCGCGCCGGATACCGACGATGAGCGAATCGCAGCGGCGCGTGCTCAGGTCGGCCAGCCCTGCCCGGCGGGCCAGCTCCTGCCGGCTGACCACACGCCCGGCGTTGGCAGCGAGGACGTCGAACACGGCCCGCTCCTGAGCCGTCAGGCGCTCGAGGGGGTGCGGCTGGTCGGCCGAGGGGATCGGTTGCTCGGGAGCGGGCCGTGTCACGGTGATCATGTTGCGCCGGGAACGTCACCGCCGGGTTCGCTCTCTGTAAACGGTGTGTGAACGACGAACGTCCGCCGGGCCCGTCCTCCGGCGGACGGCCGTCGTAGGGTCGCGACATGCACGTCGGGCTGTCCGTCATCTTCCAGAATCCGGGCCGTCAACGGCCCGACCACGAGGTCTACGCCGCCGACCTGCGCCTCGCCCGTCAGGCCGAGCCGCTCGGGTTCGACTCGATCTGGAGCGTCGAGCACCACTTCACCGACTACACGATGTGCCCCGATGTCATGCAGTTCCTCACCTACATGGCGGGCTGCACCGAACGGATCCAGCTGGGTTCGATGGTGTGCGTCCTGCCGTGGCACGACCCCCTGCGCGTCGCCGAACAGATCTCGATGCTCGACGTGATGTCGGGCGGTCGCGTCGTGCTCGGGATCGGGCGCGGCACCGGGCGGGTCGAGTTCGACGGCTTCCGGGTCGAGATGCCCGAAGCCCGCGCCCGGTTCGCCGAGTCGGCCGACATGATCCTGAACGGCCTCGATCGTGGTTTCGTCGAGTACGACGGCGAGTACGTGCGCCAGCCCCGGGTCGACCTGCGGCCCGCGCCACCGTCGTCGTTCCGTGGACGCACCTACGCCGCCGCCATCTCGCCCGAGTCGGCGGAGATCATGGCGAAGATGGGCGTCGGCATCCTGATCGTGCCGCAGAAGCCGTGGAAGACGGTGCGCACCGAACTGGCGGCCTACCGCTCGACGTACCTGGCGGCCACCGGCGAGGTGGCGCCGCCTCCGTACTGCGCCGGCTGGACGTTCGTCGACGAGTCGGCCGACCGCGCCGAGACGATGGCGCGGCGGTACATCGGCGGCTACTGGGACTCGATCGTGAAGCACTACGAGTTCGACCAGGACCATCTGAGCAAAACACCCGGCTACGAGTTCCACGGGCAGATGTACGACCGGTTGACGGCGCCGGGCGGCTACGAAGCGATGACCGAGTTCTTCCTCGGGCTGCAGGTGTGGGGAACGCCGGCGCAGGTCTACGACCGGATCGTCGACATCCAGGACAACACGTACGCGGAGGCGTACATGGCCGTGTGCTCGTACGCCGGGATGCCCGACGACGAGGCCGAACGGAACCTGCACCTGTTCGCCCGCGAGGTGCTGCCCGAACTCAAGCAGCTCCCGCACCCGTACGAACGGTTGGGCACGCCCGACGAAGCGCCCGCCGAGGATGCGTTGGCCGGCGTGACGGCCTCGTCGTGGGTGCCCTCGTCAGACGGCTGAGTGGTCGGGCCCGCTGCTACGCCGCACACGTGGGGAAGTGAGGTTCGGCACTGGGGGCGATGATGACCGGATGCCAGCATCGAGTCATGAAGGTCCGTCGCCGCCCACCGTCGCCGCCCGTGCCTCCCGTGCGGATCGTCGACCTGCCCGAGCGGCACGTCGAGTCGTACTTCGTGTGCCTCGAGGACTGGTCGTCGGAGATGACGGAAGCACGCGATCTCAAGCAGAGGTGGTTCGAGCAGCACCGTGAGCGTGGACTCCGGGTGAAGCTGGCGCTCGACGACGACGACCGTGCGCTCGGCATGATCCAGTACGTGCCGATCGAGTCGTCTCCGGCACAGGGTGACGATCTCTACATGATCCTGTGCATCTGGGTCCACGGGTACGAGCAGGGGGTCGGCGACGTCCAGGGCGCCGGCATCGGGTCGAAGCTGCTGGCCGCGGCCGAAGCCGATGTACGGGAGTTGGGCGCCCTCGGTCTCGCGGCGTGGGGGTTGCACCTCCCGGTCTGGATGAAGGCGTCGTGGTTCAAGCAGCACGGGTATCGGACCGCCGATCGCATCGGCGCTCGTGAGCTCGTGTGGAAGCCCTTCTCGTCCGATGCCGACCCGCCGCGCTGGGTGGAACCCCGGCCGCTCCCGGCCGGTGATCCCGATGTGGTGGACGTGCGTGCGTTCTGCAGCGGGTGGTGCCCGGCCGCCAATCTGGTCCACGAGCGGGCCCGGCGGGCCTCGGACGAACTCGGCGACGATGTCAGTTTCGTCTCGGTCGACACGACCGATCGTGTGACGCAGCTCGAGTACGGCCGAACCGACGAAGTGCTCGTCGACGGCCGGCCGCTGCAGCGCGGTGCGCCACCGTCGTACGCGGCCGTGCGTCGACGCATCGCACGGCGGCAACGGCGGCTCCGGCGGTTGCGCAACGGCTGACCAGCCCGACTTGACCCGCGGGTCAAGTCGCGGGGCAGAATATGGGTCATGGACCTGACGTACCCAGCCGAGGCCGAAGAATTCCGGGTCGAGATCCGGGCGTGGCTCGAGGAGAACCTGCCCGCCGGCTGGTTCGACGAGGACTTCGAGACTGACCGACGACGAGCGCCGAGCGTTCAACCGTGACTGGCCGCAGAAGCTGTTCGAGGGCGGCTGGATCTGCGCGACGTGGCCGCACGGAGTACGGCGGCAAGGGGCTCACCACGATGCAGGGAGTCGCGTTGGCCGAGGAGTTCGCCCGGGCCAAGGCGCCGATGCGCGGCGACTTCTTCGGCGACACGCTCGTCGGCCCGACGCTGCTGCAGTGGGGCACCGAGGAGCAGAAGCAGGAGTTCCTGCCGGGCATCCTCAGCGGGCCAGACGAGCTGGTGCCAGGGCTTCTCCGAGCCCAACTTCGGGCTCCGACCTGGCCAGCCTCAAGACATCGGCCGTGCTCGACGGCGACGAGTGGGTCATCAACGGCCAGAAGGTCTGGACCACGCAGGGCCACAACGCCGACTACTGCTTCCTGCTCACCCGCACCGATCCTGATGCGTCGAAACACGCCGGCATCACGCTACCTGCTCGTGCCGATGAAGCAGCCCGGCGTCGAGGTGCGCGGCATCACCCAGCCCGACGGCACCGCCGAGTTCACGCGAGGTCTTCTTCGACAACGCCCGCTGCCCGAAGGACGAACGTCGTCGGCGGCGTCAACAACGGGTGGAAGGTCGCCAACTCGACGCTGGCGTTCGAGCGAGGGCAGTCGGCGACCACCGGCTACCGCCGGTTCGAGGAGGAGTTCCGCCTCATGCGTCGAGGCGGCCGAGGCCAACGGTCGCATCGACGACGACGACATCCGCCAGCGGCTGATGCAGTACTACACGAAGATCCAGATCCTGCGGATCAACGGGCTGCGCAATCTGACCTCGGCGGTCACCGGCAAGAAGGACATGGGCACGGCCGCGCTCGGCGCCACGAACAAGATGTTCTGGTCGGAGATGCACCAGCGGGCGATGGAACTGGCGCTCGACATCTGGGGAGCCGAGTCGATGCTGATCGACGCCGGCCCCGAGTCGGCATCGTGGCCGGGTTCGGGTCGCGACCGAACGACGCGAGGGCTATCCGGTCAGCCCGATGATGTCGTCGTTCTTCTTCTCCCGATCGGAGACGATCTGGGGCGGCACCAGCCAGATCCAGCGCAACATCGTCGGCGAGCGGGTGCTCGGCCTGCCGAAGGAGCCCAAGCCGCCGAGCGGCGATTGACGTTCAGCGCACTTCGGGGCCTCGACCATGGGTGCAGTGTTCGGCACCGGTGAGGGACGTGGTGCCGCGCTCGTGCTCGGCGGTGTCGGCGCGATCCTCGCCGTGTCCGGGATCTGGCTCGGCGCGTCGCGGCTGCGGCAGGTCTTCCTCGCTCAGGTGCCGAGCGGCGCCGCCGATGCGACCGCGGCGACGGCGGCGAGTCCTGTGCCGAGTCCGTGAGGTGATGCTCTATCGTCGTCGGAGATGGACGAGTTGATCGCCGACGACGGCACCCCGCGACCTCTGGGTGCCGCGCTGATGCGCCTGATCGAGTCGATCGGTCACGACGAGCTCATCGAACGCCAGCGGCGCGCCGAGCTCGACATCTTGACGATGGGGATCACGTTCACCGTCTACTCCGACGGTCAGAACATCGACCGGGCGTGGCCGTTCGACATCATCCCGCGGGTGATCGACGGACGGGAGTGGGACGGGGTGACCGCCGGGCTCGCGCAGCGCCTCCGCGCGCTCAACATGTTCATCGACGACCTGTACAACGACCAGCGGATCATCGCCGACGGCGTGTTTCCTGCCGAGTTGCTCGATGCCTCGGTGAACTTCCGCCCACAGCTCCGCGGTGTACGACCGAAGCACGGGGTGTGGGCGCACATCTCGGGGACCGATCTCGTTCGCGGTGGTGACGGTCGGATCTACGTGCTCGAGGACAACCTCCGAGTGCCGTCGGGTGTCAGCTACGTCATCGAGAACCGTGGTGTCACCAAGCGGGCGTTCGCCGAGCTGTTCGAACGGCAGCGGATCCGACCGGTCGACGGGTACACCGACGAGCTGAACCGACTGCTCGCCTCGATCGCACCCGACGGCGTCGACGACCCCCAGATCGCCGTGCTCACGCCCGGCATCTTCAACTCCGCGTATTTCGAGCACTCGTTCCTCGCCGAACGGATGGGGGCGGAGTTGGTCGAGGGCGCCGACCTCGTGGTCGGCGACGACGACTGCGTCTACATGAAGACCATCAACGGGCTCGAGCGGGTCGATGTGATCTACCGCCGCATCGACGACCTCTTCCTCGATCCCGAGATCTTTCGCGCGGACTCGATGCTCGGGGTGCCGGGTCTGATCCGCGCGTGGAAGGCCGGCAACGTCGGGCTCGCCAACGCCCCGGGTGCCGGCGTCGCCGACGACAAGGTGGTGTATGCGTGGATGCCCGACATCGTGCGGTACTACCTGGGTGAGGAGCCGTCGATCCCCAACGTGCCGACCTACCGCACGATGTACGACGACGAGCGACGCCACGTGATCGACCACATCGGTGAGCTCGTCGTCAAGCCCGCGAACGAGAGCGGTGGCTACGGCATTCTGATCGGCGATCGGGCCACGCGAACCGAACTCGACGATGCGATCGCGGCGATCGAGGCCGACCCTCGGAACTGGGTGGCGCAACCGATCCTGTCGCTGTCGACCGTGCCGACGCTCGTCGACGACGGCATCGAGCCCCGGCACGTCGACCTGCGGCCGTTCGTGCTCACGAGCGACCGCAGTTACGTCACCCCGGGTGGGCTGACCCGGGTGGCGCTGACCAAGGGATCACTGATCGTCAACTCGTCGCAGGGTGGGGGCAGCAAGGACACCTGGATCGTCGACGGTCGGTACGACGCGTCGGCCGACGGGTTGCCCGAACAGCAACGACAGGGTGGGCAGTCACAGGGGCAGGTGTCCGGATGACCGTGTTGCTCGCTCGAACCGCGGGCCGGCTCTACTGGGGCGCCCGGTACGTGGAGCGCGCCGAGGACACCGCTCGCATCGTGCGCGCCTACAACGACCTCGTCGTCGACTACCCGAGCGACGAGCTGCTGCGCTGGGAGCCGCTCGCGGTGATCGCCGGTTCGCGGGTGGAGATCGACGTGCCGTCCGACGATCCGGCCGGAGAATTCACCGTGCTGCGCCACCTGCTCGCCGACCGTTCGGCGAACAGCAGCATCGCCACCAGCGTGGCCGCCGCGAGGGAGAACTTCCGCACGACCCGCGAGGTGATGCCGAGGGAGGCGTGGCAGGCGATCAACCAGCTGTCGCAGTACGTCGACGCGACGGCGAACGGTGCGGTCGATCGCCGACTCCGCGACCGCTTCCTGGTTCGCGTCGTCGAGATCAGTCGCCGGCTCGACGGCATCCTCGAGTCGACGATGACTCGCTCCGACCCGTTCCAGATCATCCGGCTCGGCCGGCTGATCGAGCGGGCCGACATGACCACGCGGGTCCTGGGTGTGGCGGCGGCCGGCATCCTCAGTCTCGAGTCGGCCGATCGCGCCGATCTGATGGACGACGAGGTCAGGTGGATGAGCGTGCTGCGTTCGGTGTCGGCGCTGCAGATGTATCAGCGGGCGACCCGCGGTCCGATCGACGGGATGGCGGTGGTGAGGTTCCTGCTCGACTACGGCGCGTTCCCGCGGTCGGTGCAGGGGTGCTTCGACGCCATCCGCCGAACTGCCGGTGAGCTGCCGGCGTCGTCTGCCGTGCTCGATGCGCTGGCGGAAGCCGAGGCGGCATTGGCGGCGGCACATCCCGGGGGAGAGGGTGGCGCCGAACTCGACCGATCGATGGACGTCGTCCAGCGTGCGATCGCCCACCTCGGCGACACGATCTGCCGTCGGTACGTCGACGGAGTGATGTGAACCACATCCTGGCCGACGGGCAACCCCTCCACCCGCACGGTGACCTGCGGGATCGGCTGCTCGATCCCGTCGCCCTCGATCGTCGCCAGGCGCGGGCGGACCGCCTGCTGATGGCCCACGGCGCAGGGCATCTGGTCCACGACCTCCCGATCCGGGCCGACGGCCGGATCGCCGCGGTCACGAGTCGCCCCTGGCGCCTCGACCCGATCCCCGTGGTGCTCGATGCAGCGACGTTCCGGTGGCTCTCGCTGGCCGTCGCCGAGCGGATGGAGGCCCTCGACGCGGTGATCGCCGACCTGTACGGGGAGCAGGCGCTCGTCCAGGAGCGAATCGTGCCGGCCGCGGCGCTCGGTTCGACCGAGCGGTTCCGTGTCAACGCCGTCGGCTCGCGACCACGTCGTTGGTTGACGACCTACGCCGTCGACGTGGCGCTCGGGGCCGACGGCGCGTGGTACGTGGTGCAGGACATCACCGACGTGCCGGCCGGGGTGGGGTACGCCCTGCTCGACCGCTCGGTGATGTCGCGGCTCGTGCCGGAGATCATGGCCGAGGCCGACATCGCATCGATGTCCCGGTATCCCGTCGCCATCCGGAGGTCGCTCGCCGCGGCCTCTCCCGCCGACAGCCCGCGCACCGTCGTGTTCTCGGCGGGGCTCGATCACCCGTCGTACGTCGACCACTCCTACCTGGCCGTCCAGCTCGGTCTGAACCTGGTCGAGGGTGCCGACCTCGTGGTGCGGCAGCGTCGACTGTGGTTGCGGACGCTCGACGGGTTGGAAGCCGTCGACGTGCTGTACCGACGTGTCGACGATCCCATGGTCGACCCGTTGGAGGTGGCCGCCCGTGGTTCGGTGGGCGTACCGGGTCTCCTGCAGGCGGTGCGATCCGGCGGCGCCGTCATGGCCAACGCCCACGGTTCGGGTGTGACCGAGGCGCCCGAGATCGCACCGTTCCTGCCGGATGCGTGCGCCCGCCTGCGGCCGATGGAACAGGCGCTCGCTCCGCTCCCACACCCCTACCACTCGCTGGCGATGGCGCCGCTGGCACCCGGTTCGCTCGCGGGACAGGCCGAGGCGAGCGTGGTCGTCCGGATGTTCGCGGTCGACGACGGTGAGACGGTGGTGGTCATGCCGGGTGGCACCGGGCGGGTGGTCGCTCCGGGGGACGACCCGCGTGAGCCGACCGCATGTCTGGCGAAGGATGTCTGGGTGCTGGGCCAGACGGTTGCGCCGGTCGTCGGGGCGCGACTGCCACAGGTGAATCTGGGTCGTTCGGTGCCCACGCGCGCCGCCGATGCGCTCTACTGGACGAATCGCGCGGCGGAGCGCGCAGAAGCGATGGCGCGCACCATCCGCGTCGTCGGGTCGCGTCTCGAACAGGACCCGGGGCTGCTGAGCATGCACGGTGGAGCATGGACAGCTCGCATGATCAGGGTCACGAGCGGCATTCGCCGGAACGGCATCTGGTCGTTCGACCCTGGGCTGGACGCGCTGCAGGCAGAACTGTCTGCGCTCGGTGACGCGGTGGCGAACGAGATCGGGTCGCTGCTCACCGAGGCCACCACGGTCCGCGAGTTCCTGTCGGTGACCACCGGACGCGTGCTCTCCCACCTGGCCGAGCTCCGGACGTCGCTGCAGGCGCACTCGACCGTCGTCGACGATCTCGACGCTGTGTTGGCCGACTTCGCAGCGTTGGCAGGGCTCTGGCGGGAGAGCACCGTGCGCGGCCCGGCGTGGCGGATCGGTGACACCGGACGGCGTCTCGAACGCTGTCTCGTGACGCTCGACTTGATCGAGGGCATCTTCGAGCCGGCTCCGTCTGGCACCGACGTCGACGACGATGTCGCGATGTCGGTGCTCGAGGTGCTGCTGGCGGGAAGCGAGAGCCTGGTGGCGTACCGACGCCGGTATCGCAGCGAGATCGAGACCGAACCCGCGCTCGATCTCGTCGTCCACGACGAGTCGAATCCGAGGTCGCTGGCGGCATCGATCGGCTCGCTCGCCGAACATGCCGCCAACGGTGAGATCTCGATCAACCCGGCCGTGATCTCCGACGCACGGAGGGCGCTCGGACTGCCGATCGCCGAGCTCGTCCCCACGCTCCGGGGCATCATCGTCGATGCGGGCGCCAGTGTCGTGAGCGAATGGTTCTCGACGCCGGTCGACCCGATCATCATGCGTCCGACCGGAGACGGCTGGTGACGACGTATCGCGTGATCCACCGGACGAGCTACCGGTACGGGGCGGCGATGACCGATGGCTACACGGTCGCCTGCCTGGTGCCGCGCCCGACCGAGTGGCAGACCGTCGTCGATTCGGAAGTCCGGCTCGTCCCGGAGGCGTCCGAGCGCGACTCGTACATCGACGCGTTCGGCAATCTCGTCAACCAGTTCGGCCTCCATGTGCCGCACGACGAGATGGCGGTCGAGGCGGTCAGCGTCGTCGACGTCGCGAACCGCCCCATGCCCGTCGACGCGACGCCGTGGGAGGAGGTCGCCGACGCCGTGGAACGGCTCGCAGGACCACTGGCGGTCGAGGTCGGGGTGTACCGAGCGTCGTCGACGTTGGTCGATACGACGGCGCTCACCGGAGATCTGCGCTCGATCGCGGACGGTGTGTTCGAGCCGGGCCGGCCGATCGTCGAGGCGGCGGCGGCGCTCTGTACGGCGATCTTCTCGGGCTTCGAGTTCGACTCGGGTTTCTCCGACGTGTCGACGCCGCTCGACGAGGTACTGCGCGAGCGCCGAGGCGTGTGCCAGGACTTCGCCCACCTGGCCATCGGCTGCCTCCGAGCGATGGGCCTGGCAGACGCGCTACGTGAGCGGCTACATCGAGACGGCCGCTCCATCTGGCGCGCCCAAACTCGTCGGCGCCGACGCGTCCCACGCGTGGTGTTCGGTGTGGACGCCGAACGCCGGCTGGGTCGACTTCGACCCGACGAACGGGCACCTGCCGGTCAACGACCACGTCACGGTGGCGTGGGGCCGCGACTACGCCGATGTCACGCCGGTTCGGGGTGTGATGATCGGCCCCGCGACGACGCAGGAGCTCGACGTGTCGGTCGACATGGCCCGCATCGACTCCGGACCCGATCGGCCGGGCCCGATCCGCGGGTGTGACACACGACCGGCGCCCGAATCGGAATCCGATCGTGTGAACGGGCGTTGACACGACGACGATGGACCCGGTGACCGCCGACGCAACGACGCCCGACGCCCCGACGCGTCTGATCACGCGCCCGTTCGTGTCGGTGACGATCACCGCGTTCGTCTTCTTCTTCTACATCGGCATCGTGCTGGTGACGATCCCGCGGTTCATCGAAGACGAGCTGGGCGCCGGTGAGTTCGGCGTGGGTCTGGCCGTGGCCACGTTCGCCGCGGCGGCGATCGTGGCCCGGCCGTTCCTCGGGCGGCTGATCGAACGCTTCGGTCGCCGTGCCCTGATGATGGCGGGCGCATTGGTCGCCGCCGCGGCCGGTGCGCTGTTGGGTTTGAGCACCGAGCTCTGGCACGTGCTCGTGCTCCGTGCGTTCATGGGCCTCGGCGAAGCAGCGCTCTTCGTCGGCGCCGCCACGCTGATCGCCGACCTGTCTCCGCCCCACCGTCGGGCCGAGGCGGCCAGCTACTTCTCGGTCGCCGTCTACGGCGGGATCGGTCTGGGTCCGGCGATCGGCGAATGGGTGCTCGCAGACGACCGGTATGCGCTCACGTTCCTGGTGGCCGCCGGTTTCTCCGCGCTCGCCGCGGTGACCGTGCTCGGCGTGCCCAAGCGCGTCGACCGGTCGAGCGTGCCGGCGACCGCCGACGAGAAGCCACCGCTGTTCCACCGCGCCGCCCTGTGGCCAGGTGTGGTGCTCGCCTCGGGGATTGCGGCCTTCTCGGTGTTCGCGGCGTTCCTGCCCGATTACGCGCGAACGGTCGGGCTGGCCGGGGCCGCCGGCCTGTTCCTCGTGTACAGCGCGGTCAGCCTGCTGCTTCGGCTGTTCGGTGCCACGCTGCCCGAACGCATCGGTGAACGGCGCATGGTCACGGTCGCCCTGACTTCGCTCGCCGTGGGGCTCACGCTGATCGCCGCCGTCCCCGAGCCCTGGGCGCTCTGGATCGGGGCCGCCGTCGTCGGGCTCGGCATGGCGTTCCTGTACCCGTCGCTGATGGCGAACGTCGTCAACCGCGTCGCCGACGACGAGCGGGCCAGCGCACTGAGCTCGTTCACGATGTTCTTCGAGCTCGGTTCGGTGGTCGGCGGTGTGCTGCTCGGCGCACTGGGCGAGGTGTTCACGAAGCGGGCGGGCTTCCTGGGCGGTGCCGTGATCGCGATGATCGGGCTGGTGGTGCTCCGCCGGAACGTGGTGCCGTCGAACGCCGTGCCCGGCCGCGACTCAGAACTCGAAGAAGGTGGCTCGCTCGAAGCCGTGCCGGCGCGCCACGAACCCTGACGCGAATGCGCCGACGCGCCGGTCGAGCTGTTCGACCCGCGTGTTGTAGAAGCTGCCGGCGACGGCGATGCGGTCGTCGACCTCGTCGAGTCGATCGCGCAGGATCGGTCCGGCCAATCGGTCGATCGCCTCGCCGAGCGGGGGCTCGAACTCGTTGGCGGCCTCGGGTGTGCGCGGGGCGGCGACCGCTGCGTCCAGCCGGTCGATCAGTTCCTCGACGCGATCGGGGTCGGACGTGGCCGACGCCGTCTCGACGACTCGGGTCGCGAGCTCGTAGCGGCGCAGGAGTTCGGTGTCGACCTCGGCCCAACGGTCATCGACATCGGAGCGGGCGGCGACGAGGCGGGTGTACGACACCCACCACACACCCGGGACGAGCGCGACGAGCACCACGAGGAGGGCCAAGGCGTTCTGCACGTCAGGTGCCGCTGCCCGGGCAGTGGGTGCACGACGGGGTCACCGCTCGTTCACGCATCGCGTCACGGTACCGGCCGATTCCCGGTGGTCGCCGCACCAGGCGGCCCGTCGACCCCCGCACTACGGTCGGTGCCATGACGAGCAGTTCCGAGACCCCCGTCGACGTCAAGCCGCGCTCGCGTGACGTCACCGACGGCATCCAGAAGGCGGCATCGAGGGCGATGCTGCGCGCAGTCGGGATGACCGACGACGACTGGGACAAGCCGCAGATCGGCATCGCGTCGTCGTGGAACGAGATCACGCCCTGCAACGTGTCGATTCGCCGACTCACGGCGGCCGCCAAGGAGGGTGTGGGGAGCGCCGGTGGTGTGCCGCTCGAGTTCGGCACGATCACGGTGTCGGACGGCATCTCGATGGGGCACGAGGGTATGCGAGCCTCGCTGGTGAGCCGCGAGATCATCGCCGACTCGGTCGAGTGCGTGATGCACGGTGAACGGCTCGACGGGTTGGTCGCGACCGGAGGCTGCGACAAGTCGATGCCCGGCATGATGATGGCGATCGCACGCCTCGACCTGCCAGGGGTGTTCGTCTACAACGGCTCGACGCTGCCCGGCTACCTCAACGGCAAGGCGCTCGACATCACGTCGGTGTTCGAGGCGATCGGTGCCTGCGCCGCCGGCAACATCACCGAGCAGGAACTGTACGCGATCGAGAAGAACGCCTGCCCTGGCGAGGGTGCCTGCGGCGGCATGTTCACGGCCAACACGATGAGCTCGATCGGTGAGGCGCTCGGACTGTCGCTGCCCGGCTCGGCGTCGCCGCCGGCGGTCGACCGGAGGCGGGAGGACGACGCCCGGCGAGCCGGCGAGGCCGTGGTCGAGATGTTGCGCACCGGGCTGCGGCCGCACGACATCCTGACGCAGGGCGCGTTCGAGAACGCGATGGCGCTCGCCAATGCCCTCGGTGGGTCGACGAACGCCGTGCTGCACCTGCTGGCGATCGCGAACGAGGCCGGGGTCGAACTCGACCTCGACGACTTCAACAAGGTGGCTGCCCGCGTGCCGCACTTCGCCGACATGAAGCCGGGCGGCAAGTTCCACATGACCGACCTCGACCGCATCGGCGGTGTTCCCGTGGTGCTCAAGCACCTGCTCGAGGAAGGGTTGCTGCACGGCGACGAGGTGACGGTGACCGGCAGGACCATGGCCGAGAACCTGGCCGACATCGACCCGCCCGCTCCCGACGGCACCGTGGTGCACCCGATCTCGAGCCCGATCAACGCAGAGGGCGGGCTCAACGTCCTGACCGGATCGCTCGCCCCGAAGGGGTCGGTCGTCAAGGTGGCCGGGCTCTCCAAGGAGCAGCGTTCGTTCCAGGGCACCGCCCGTGTCTTCGACGGTGAGGACGGCGCGATGGCCGCCGTGATGGGCGGCGAGATCCGCCCCGGCGACGTGATCGTGATCCGGTACGAGGGCCCGAAGGGTGGGCCCGGCATGCGCGAGATGCTCGCGATCACCGGTGCACTCAAGGGCGCCGGCCGCGGCTCGGACGTGGCGCTGATCACCGACGGCCGCTTCTCCGGCGGCACGTGGGGGTTCTGCATCGGACACGTCGCGCCGGAGGCGGTCGACGGCGGCCCGATCGCGTTCGTCCGCGACGGCGACCAGATCAAGATCGACGTGCCGACGCTCAGCCTCGACCTGCTCGTCGACGACGACGAGTTGGCCCGTCGCCGCGACGGCTGGGAGCCGATCGCCCCGCGGTACACGAGCGGCGTGTTGGCCAAGTACGCCCGCCTGGCACAGGGAGCCGAAAAGGGCGCCGTCACCAACGTCACCTGACCCGACCCGACCCCTTGCTCTGGGGTTCGATGTGGAGAACACTTCGGGGATGGGCTCGGTGTCGCTCGAGGCATGGGTGATCGGAGGGGTCGCGGTCGTGATGGCCCTGATCCGGATACAGATCGGGATCGACCGGCGGCGGTCCGCTGCGACCGATGTGCGGTTCCAGCACTGGGCGCCGTACACGGTCGCCGGCCTGACGGCGTCGGGTGGCGTCGCCGGCTGGCTCGCCACGGGCCTCGGCCGTCCGGTCCTGCTCTCTTGGCTCGTCGGGATCAACCTCGTCGCCTTCGTCTTCTACGGCTGGGACAAGCTCGCGACGTTCCTGGCGATCGCGCGTGTCCCGGAGCGGGCCCTGCACCTGCTGGCGCTCGCCGGCGGCTCGGTCGGCGCGTTTCTCGCGCAGGGCTTGTTCCATCACAAGACCGAGAAGCGTGCATTCCAGCTGAGGTTCTGGGGAGTCGTCGCGCTCCAGGCGGTGCTGATCTCCGCCTACGTCAACACGCAGAACGCGTGAGGATCGGACGAGCGAGACCGGTCCGACCCTCACGCGTTCGTTCGGCTACGGCAGATCGACGCCGAAGACTCCGACGCCCTCGGGGCACATCCGCACGGCCGGGTTGAAGTCCGTGAACATGCCGTTCGGATTGTCCTTCCAGAGGTAGGCGTGCAGGATCCAGAACGGCAGCACCGGATGTTCGTGGAAGTCGAGTCCGAACAGCGTCGGCGGTTCGTCGTGCGTCCAGGCCTCGAACGGAACGAGGTACTCGTGTCCGACCAGACCGGCGACCTCACCGTCGGCGTCGAGTTCGTACACCAGTGCCTCGGGGACCGCCGGGTCGAGCTCGGCGTCGAGAAGCGACTCGTTCAACCAGTGAACTCCCATGCCGCCGCGCTCCGCGTCCTGGAAGCAGCCGAACGTCTCGGCGGTGTTGACCCAACCCGCCGCCTCCGCGACGGAGACGTCCTGGAAGGGAGCGGCACCGAGGTAGGCGGGGACCAGCAGGTCGGTGTCGACGCCTCCCCCGTGCACCATCTCCACCGTGTCCGTGCTCAACGGCTCGGTCGTGGACGTCGAGTCGGTCGTCGTCGCCGGTCCGGCCGTCGGGGCCGGCTCGGTCTCCTGCGTCGCCGAATCCACGGCATCGTCGCCCCCGCACGCCGCGAGTGCGAGGATCGGGACGAGGGCGACCGCGACGAACCTCGTCCGGGAGGTCATGACGCAGCCCCGAGGTAGAAGTACGGATCCAGGACCGAGACGTCCGAGATCGAATCCACCGGCAAGCCGGTCTTCGACGCGGCCCGGCGGACGGCCTCCGGTGACGGGCCGTCGTAGACGCAGAACGTCTTGAGTCGATCGTCGGTCACGTACGACCGGATCCAGGTGACCTGCTCGTCCGCATTCGTGCGGATCACTCCGTGCAGGGTCTCGGCACCTTCGGCAGTGGTGGGGATCGTGAGACCCTCGGGGAACGTTCGTTCGACGATGTATCGAGGCATGGTGACTCCTTTCGACGCCGACGTGGTGCGCCGGCATGGTTCGTGCCGGCGAGATCCGGCACGATCGAACGTACGGAGGCGTGTCGGGGCGAGCATCGGGGTGCACCCCCATATCGGTGGCCGGGTACCCCCAGGCCCGTGGCCGCTCCCCGGGGCTCAGGCGAGCGCGGCGGCGATCGCCTGCGCCCGCGTCTCGACGCCGAACTTGGCGTAGATCGCCGAGACACGGTGCTCGACGGTCTTCTTCGAGACGAAGAGCCTCGTCGCGATCTCGGCGTTGGAGAGACCGTCGACGAGGAGATCGAGCACTTCCGCCTGTCGGCCGGTCAACCTCAACGGGTGGGCTCGAGTCGTCGAACTGGGTCCCCGCGGGATCCCCTCGACCCCGGCGCTGCGAAGCGCCGATCGAACGCGGGCTGCCATCGGTGCGGCGCCGAGCGCATCGAACGTCGCCAGTGCATCGAGTGCCGTGGCGGGTGCCCCCTCCGATCGAGCCAGCGCCGCCTCGTACGGGCACCCGATTCGCTCCCACAGCTGAACGGCACGGTCGGTGTCGCCGACCATCTGCGCCGCGAACGGAGGCGCCGCCCGAACAGACGGCGCATCGAGCTCGCCGGCCTTCCACATCCAGTACCCCAGTTCACCGTGTGCCCACTCGCTCTCCGTGGCCAGTGCCTCGTCGTAGGGGCCCGCCAGCACGTCCACCATCGCGTCGAGGTCGCCGCGGAGCCAATGGTGCTCGGCCAGCCCGGCGACGGGCGACCACCGGTACTGCAGCTCGTGGCCATCGAAGCCGGCGATCGTCTCTTCGAGCAACCCGACGCCGCCGGGATCGCCGCGCCGGACACGGACCCGGCCCAGCACGCCGAGCGCTGTCAGGAGGGAGTACCCACGACGGTTCGTGGTGGTTGCGTCGACGAGCGAGGCGTAGGCGACGGCGTCATCCCAGCGGGCCTGCTCGAATGCGACCCGTGCCAGCCAAGCGCGGGAGTAGGCGACCGGGGCGTCGTTGTCGTGGGCGAGGCTCGTCGCCTCGCACTCGACCAGTGCATCGATCGCGACGTCGTATCTGCGCACCTCGCCGGCGCCGGTACCCAGGTTGATGAGCCCGGTGACACGGCCGGCGGGTCCGGTGCTGCCGAGGTCCTGGACGGAGGTGTCGAGCAGGTCGAGGCCGGTGTCGGTGTCGCCGCCGACCAACTCGAGACAGGCGCGGGTGTGCTCGACGGCGAACCGCTCGCGCTCCAATCCGAGGTCCCCGGCCATGGCCGCCGCACGCTCCGAGAAGGGGAGGCCATCGGAGGCGCGGCGAGCGAGCATGAACTGCGCTGCAACCGAGTTCAGCGCGAGCACCAGCCGAGCCGACGGACCGTCCGGCTCTGCCAATCGAACGGCCTCGCGGGCACAGTCCATGGCATCACCTGGGCGGCCGAGCATCTCGAAGGCACGACCCGCGTGGCGGAGCGAATCGATCTGGTCGGGCACGTGACCGATCGCTTCGAAGCCCTCACGCGCCGATTCGAGCTCGGCGAGCGCGTCGGTGGGCTGATCGAGCTTGACCAGTTCGATCCCCAGTTCGAGACGGAGTCGGGCCGCTTCGTCGGGTGGGAACTGGTCCTCGTGGCCGACCGCGGAGCGGAACAGCGCGACGGCCTCTCGGGCGGATCCTCGTCCGGCGGCCTCACGCGCCGCCGTCGAGGCGTGCTTCGCGATCAACTCCGGTGCGTTGGCTTCGATCGAGTGATGGGCGAGTCGAGCGTGATCCGGCTGCTGTTCTGCGAGCAGCAGGTCGAGCATCGCCCGGTGGAGCAGGTGACGCCTGGCCGGGAGGATCGCATCGTGCACGGCCGAGCGAGCGATCTCGTGGCGGAACCGGAGATGCTCACCGTCGGCGAGCACCACTGCGCTCTCGATCGCCGCATCGATGGCCGCAGCCTCGTGGTCGAGCGCGAGCGCACGGGTGAGGTCGAGCGACCGCGGTGCGATTCGTGTCGATCACGCTGCGGACGTCGTCCGGGAGCTGCCCCAGGCGAGCCAGCACCGCATCCTGCACCGATGTGGGTGGCGCGCCACCGGCGGCGAGCACGTCGGTGACGTAGAACGCGTTCCCCGCGGTCAACTCGTGCAGCTGCTCGGCATCGAGCGACGTGTCGGCCGTCAGCGTTCGGACGGCGTCGATGCTCAACGGGGACACATCCATGCGAACGGTCGAGCGCAGGCGAGCCAGCTGCCCGAGGACGCCCCGCAGCGGGTGATTGGCCCCCACCTCGTCGTCGCGAAACGTGCAGAGCACGACGAGGCGGTGTTCGCCGACCCGCCGCCCGACGAACCGGACGAAGTCGAGGGTCGCTTGGTCGGCCCAGTGGATGTCCTCGAGCACCATCACCGTCGGTTCCCGTGGAGCCCCGAACTGTTCGATGACGTCGGCGAAGAGATCGATGTTGCCGTGGTCGCCGACCTCGACGAAGTCGCGCAGCGGGCTCAACGGGCGCGGCGTCGACAGCGGGTCGCACGCCCCGATCACCGCTTGGCGACCGAGTGGCTGCACGAACTCGGTGACGAGCGTCGTCTTGCCGGCACCCGCTTCGCCCCCGATCAGCACGAGCGACCCCGAACCGAGGCGAGCCAGTCGCAGTTGCTCGGCGAGCGTGGCGAGCTCGCTGTCGCGCTCGAGCAGCATCACCCGACACGAGTGGCGGTCCAGAGAACCGTGCTTCCGGTCGGGTGCGGCGCGGCTGACTCGGTCGGCCGGATCGTCGTGAGAGACCCCAACGTGTCAACGACCTCCGTCAGTTCTTCAACGAGCTGTGGCTCGACATCACCGTCGTTCGCCGGCGACCGACCACCCACCATGCCGTGGCGATGAGCACGGCGACGAGGGCCCATGAGCCGACGCTGAACCAGCGGAGCACGCCCAGCACGTCGTCGTTCGCGGCGCCGGCCACGGCCAGGAGGATCAGGCCGTATCCCAACCGGCCTGCCAGCGAGTTGAGGCTGAGCAGCGTGGCCCGGTGCTGCTTCGCCGTATGGGGCGCGACGGCGGCACTGATCAGCACCGGCGCTGCCGCACCCTGCGCGCTGCGGAACGCGACGAGGCCGATCATGAACGCGCTCGTCGACACCGCCATGCCGGTCACGATCAGGCTCGACAGCGCCGCGAGGCCGATGAGCGTGGCGACCACACCGATCCGCTCGCTGATCGGCGCCACGGCCCGAGCCGATGCCGCCCCGATGAACGCGGTCGTCGCGTACACCACACCTGCGAGCAGCGGCGTCGCACCGATGTCGTCGGCTGTCTGGCCGAGCACCTCGGTCAGCCACGGCTGCGCGAGCGTGAACGCGACGTGCTCGAGCGTGACGAGCACGATGCCGTAGAAGAAGATCCAGCCCAGGTACCGACGTGACAGGTACCCCACGCACACCCTGATCTGGCGGAGGAAGGGGTCGGCGTGCTGCTCGACGGGTGGCTCCGACAACATCGACGCCACCACGAACTGGGCGACCGCGAAGACGAGCGCGGCGACGAACGCGAGGCGCAGATCGACGTAGCCGAGCACACCGCCGAGGAGCACGCTGAACGCGGTGGCGACGAACCCGATCGAGCTGACGATCGACTCGCGTCGGGTGTAGGTGTCGGCCCGGCCGAGTGCCTCGAGCGTGTCGTAGTGGAACGTGACGTCGGTGCCCGACAGCGAGGCGAATCCACCGGCCAGGAAGAACTGTCCGAGCACGATCATGCCGAATCGCTCGTCGCCGATCAGGAAGCACAGGTGGGCGACGATCCAACTCGCCGCCGCGATCCTGAGCGTCAGGGTGCGCCCGAGGCGGTCGCTCATCCAACCCGACGGCACCTCGAGGGCGACGACGAACAAGTAGTAGAGCGACGACAGCAGGAGGGCGCCGTCGAGGTCGAATCTCGCACGGGTGAACAGCACCATGATCGGCAGCCACACCAGGGTACGTGTCAACGCCTGGTGGACGGGGATCAGCCGCACGTTGCGCTCGAGCACAGCGGTGGCCCCGTCGCTCGATGTCACGCGAGCATTCTGACCGCGAGCTGTCGCACCCGGACCACTGGCCGGGTGCGACAGGCGATCAGCCGTTGGCGCTGGAGACGGTGACCGGTGTCGCAGCCGTCAGCATGTCGTACACGGCGGAGTAGTCGGTCGCTCCGGCGAGCAGGCCGTCGAGCACCGAACGGTCGGCGTCGCCCTGCACGTCGAACTCGATCGCGACCGACGAGAACCCGCGGCGGATGTCTGCGTCGATGCCGAGCACGCCGCGCACGTCGATCTCGCCCGTCACCTTGGACGACACGCTGGTCAGGTCGATCTTCCGGGCGGCGGCACCGGTGGCGATGCCGGCGGTGATGCACGCGGCGAGCGCGTGGAGCACGTACTCCTGCGGAGTGGGGCCGTGCCCGTGGCCGAGCGTGGGGTGGTCGGCGGCGAACGTGAACTCGTCGACGTGCACCTGGTCGGCGCCGGCGCCGAACCACTCGTAGATCGTCGACCGGCTCGCCGTGCCCTCGATCCACTGGTTCCGGGCGCTGAAGCGGAAGGCGGCGAGGTCGCCGTTCTCCTTGAGCTTGGCGATCGTGCCGAACAGCTTGTCGGTGGGGACGCCGTTGCGCTCGGTCGGTGCGGTGGTGGTCGTGGTGGTGGTCGTGGTGGTGTTCATGATGGTTCCTCTCGGGTCGGGTGCCTCGTTGTGGGGCACGTGACCACGATGTGCCATCGGTCGGCGGAAGTCCTGGAGACGATCTGCAGAGCTTCGGGAGATCTGGCTGCCCGTAGCCTGCAGACCCATGGCCAATTCCCCGCGATCCGTCCTCGCCTCGGCGATCGGCTGGCTGATCGTCGCGGTGATCGTGTTCTGGCTGCTCGGGCTGGTGGCCGGGTGGATCGGGTTCGTGGTGCGGTCGATCGGCTGGCTGTTGTTGATCGGGCTGCTGATCGCCGCCTACTTGGCGATCAAGGCGCCACCCGACGACTGACGCCTCCGGCGCTGGTCGACCAGCCGCCACGCAATCCTCCATCCGACCAGGAACGCGCCGAGGAAGAGCGTCGCCACGACGACGAACGACGTGGCCGTGCCCCGGTCGAACAGCCCGCGGCGCACGGCCATGCCGAGGAGCACCGTGACCGGCCAGATCACCAGCCCGGTGAGGATCGCCGTCGGCCGCCGCCACGCGCGGGCCACGAGCCAGGCGACGCCGAGGCCGATCAGGAACGGTGCTGCGGTCTCCAGGACGGCGGCGTAGGCCGACTCCTGCTCGTGCGTGCGCAGGCCGAGTGCGGCGAAGAGGACCACGACGAACGTGTCGAGGCCGACGGCGACGGCCAAACGATTCTCGGGTCTCACGACGTCCAGTCTGGCGCGGATCGGGCCGATCGGCACTGGGCGCCGTTGTCTGCGAACGCCAGCCTGGACCAAGACTCCGAGACAGCACAGGTGCAGGACGCGCTGTTCCTCGGCTTCGGCAGAACACCACAACTGCAGACCGGGAGGTCCGTCGAGGTGGCGGAGGGAATCGCGTCCCACGTCGGTTGCGGCTTGCAGCCGGTACCTCCCGACCGAGTCCCGAGGAGGAGTCATGAAGCACCGCACCATCCTGAGCACGCTGGTGGCGATCGCTGTCGCGATCGGCCTGGTGCTCGTCGTGTCGTCGAGCACCGCGAGCAGCCACAACAAGGTCCGCGGCGAGATGGATGCCACGCTCGTCGCCGACAGTGAAGTGCTCGTCGGCACCGAGCTGGTGTCCTACGTCGGCACGATCGACTTCGGACGTGGCCGTGTCTTCGGCTACGCGGCGTTTTCGCCGGGTCCGCCGGGACCGATCTTCGACGACTACGTCGAGTTCACCGACCGGTACGAGCTCTACGCAACGACCGACTTCTCCACCATCGACGTGAACGGCAAGCTGGCCAGGTTCGACCGGCCGGCGCCGATCCTCTCGGTGTACGAGTGGGGCTTCGGCAGCTTCGCCGGCGGTGAGTTCCATGCGCTCGGCGTCGTGACCGATGCTTCCGCGGACGGCATTCGGCCGTTCCGCCATGTCGATGCGGGCAACCGGGTGACCTGGTCGGGCGCCTTCACCAGCCCGACGCAGTTCCACGCCCACGTGCAGGTGTACGTCCACTAGCTGCGTCCGTCGCGTCGGCGGCGCGACGGATCAGAGCCCGTAGATGCGGCGGGCGGTGCCCTCGAACATCGCGGCGCGTTCGTCGGCGGTGTACCGCGCGGCGATCTTCTTCAGCCCGTTCCAGAGCACGGGATACGAGAGCGAGAACCGGTCGACGGGGAAGTTGCTCTCGAACATGCACCGCTCGGGGCCGAACGCCTCGATCGTGTGGTGGAAGTACCGGGCCTGGGCGGCCACGAACTCGTCGGAGGTCGGCGGGCGGTCGCGCTCGTGCCAGCCGAAGCCGTTGTCGGGCATGGCCAGCCCCCCGAGCTTGGCGACCACGTTGGGGCACGACGCCAGTTCCGTGACACCCACGGACCACTCCCGGAAGATCTCGTCACGGCGATCCGCGTACATCCCGACACCGAGCGGTGTGCCGAAGTGATCGAGCACCATCGTCGTCCCTGGGACGGCACGGGCGAGCGCCAGCATCTCCGGGTTCTGGTGGTGGTAGTGCCACGAGTCGTACGTCAGGCCCCGGCGGCCGAGTTCGGCGACGCCGGCCCGGAAGGCGGGATCGAGGTACTTGTCCTCGGCGTATCGCCCGGCGATCGTCAGCGCCTCAGGTTCGAGGGC
The DNA here is from genome assembly GCA_963827775.1 of uncultured Acidimicrobiaceae bacterium. GTDB lineage: Bacteria > Actinomycetota > Acidimicrobiia > Acidimicrobiales > Ilumatobacteraceae > Ilumatobacter. The sequence goes on from CAWHCI010000025.1 coordinate 45,741, forward strand.
GCGGCAGAGCGCGTCGCGGATTCCGACGAACCGGCCACCGGCTGCCGCGGTGTGGGCGTCGAGCACCTCGGCGAGTGCGTCGTCGGGCAGCGTGAGGTCGGCGTTGGCGACGATGCCGGCGATCGGCGGTGCGCCAGGATGCTCGGCGGTGAGACGATCGGCGCTCGCAGCCACGAACTCGGTCTCGCCGACCGGTCGCAGGTGGTCGGGCCCATCCGGACGTGCCGCGGCGCGGCACTCGACGAACACCGTCGCCACGATGTGGTGCCCCGAGCCCGTGTCGGCCACCAGGTCGTCGAGGCCGTAGGCCGTACGGCCCCCGTCGGGCCACAGGTGGTGATGCGGGTCGACGATCGGCGTGCCGGGGTCGACGATGTCCTCGACGACCTGACCGAGCCACTCGTTCGTGCCGGGGAGCACGGCGGTCAGCCCTCCGACTCGAAGCCGCCGAGTGTGCCCTTGAAGAACAGCAGCGGGAAGGGGCCGTTGCCGTCGTGGTCCGCGTCGGCTTCGAGCGCGACGACGCGCCCGAGCACGAAGTAGTGGTCGCCCATCTCGTACACCTGCTCGACCTGGCAGTCGATCCAGGCGACCGCCCGGTCGATGATCGGCGAACCCGTGGGCCCGGCGTGCCACTTGACGCCGTCGTACCGCTCGCTCTCGTTGTCGCTCTTCGCGAACCGCCAGCAGAGATCGGCCTGATCGCGTGACAGCACGTTCACGCAGAACGCACCGCCCATCGCCATCGAGTCCCAGGTGCTGCTGTTGGTCTGCGGCAGGAAGCCGACCATCGGCGGGTCGAGCGAGACCGAGGTGAACGATCCGATCGTGAACCCGACGGGTTCGTCACCGTGCATGCCCGACACGATGGTCACTCCGGTCGGGAAGTGCCCGAGCACGTTCCGGAAGTCCTCGGGGTCGATCGTCGACGGTTTCGGGGCGCCTGTCTCGTTCATCACCGTCGACACTAGATTGCGGCGCGTGAGCGACGCGACCTCGGCCAAGGCGACGCTCCGTCGGGAGATGCGGGCGCTCCGCCGAGCCCTGCCCGATCGGGTCGAGCGGTCGGAGCGGCTGTGGACCCACGTGCGGGAGCGACCCGAGGTTCGCGATGCGACCACGGTGATGGTGTTCGACTCGGTACCGGGCGAACCGATCACGGAGCCGTTCATCGAATGGTGCCGGTCGTCGAACAAGCGGGTCGTCCTGCCCGAAGACGACCCGGCGCCCGACCCGGGAACGGTCGACGTGGTGATCGTGCCGGGCACGGCGTTCACCAGGTCGGGGCTCCGTCTCGGCCAGGGTGGGGGCTGGTACGACCGGTTCCTGCCCCGTACCGGAAGCGACTGCGTGTGGATCGGCGTCGGATACGAACCGCAGCTCGTGGATTCGTTGCCGGTCGAGACGCACGACGTCCGGCTCGATCTCGTGATCACCGATGCCGGCATCGCCGGTGCGACCGGTGACGACTGACGATCTGCGTCGCACCGGCGGTCGGGCTACCGTTGCACCGGTGGAAGCGGGAACGAGGTGAACTCGCACTGGCTGCGCGTCATCGGGTACGTGGTGCTCGTGGTGTTGTCGCTCGTCGCCCGTCGACGGGAACGCACGCCGCGCCAGCGAGGTCGACGGCGTGTGGCCCCCGTTCTGGTTGCTCACGGCAGGCTTCCTCGGGGTCATGGCGCTGGGGCGGGCCGGCGACATCGGTTCGCTGATCAGCGATCTCGGCCGTGGCCGGGCGCTCGACAGCGGGTTCTACGAGACACGACGACCCATGCAGGCCGCCGTGGTCACGGCGGTCGGCGGCGGCTGGTTGATCACGGTCACGGTCGCCTGCTGGCGAACCCCGGAACGCCGCCGGCGGTACCTGCCGATGGGGCTGATGGTCATCACGCTCGCGGCCTACGCCGCGATCCGTGTGGTGTCGCTGCACCAGGTCGACACGCTCCTGCACCGGCGTGAGATCGCCGGGGTGTGGGTCGGCACCGTGATCGAGATGACGCTGCTCGTCATCACCGCGCTGGTGACGCTCTGGGTGCCCGCCGATCGTGCTGTCGTGGCCGGCGGACCGGAACCGCAGCGCCCGCTCGGTGCACGTTCGTGACCGGAGCGGAGCCCGGCCCCGACGCGTCCGAGTTGACTGCGATGCTCGACGCGCTGGTCGGGGGGCGCGCAACGGTCGGGTGGCGCCCCATCGACGCCGCGCTCGTTGCCGACCTGTCGGCCGCGGAGTCGGCAGCCGTGGAGCGAGCGGTGCCGCGGCGACAGGCGGAGTTCGCGACCGGACGCAGCCTGATGCGTTCGTTGCTGGGGCGCGACGTCGAGATCCTGCGGGCCGCCACGGGCGCACCCGTGCTGCCGCCCGACGTCGTCGGGAGCCTCGCGCACGACCGGGACGTCGCCGTCGGCGTGGTCGCCGAGGCGGCGTCGCTGCGTGCGGTCGGGATCGACGTCGAGCCGGTGCACGAGATCGAGCATCGGGTGGCCGAACTCATCGTGCGGCCCGACGACGTGACCCCCGACGCGCTGACCGCGTTCGTCGCGAAGGAGGCCGCGTACAAGGCCTGGAGTGTGCTCGGTGGTGAGATGCTCGAGCACCACGACGTCAACGTGATCGTCGAGTCCGGTCGCTATTGGGCCGACCTTCGCGGGGAGCTCGTGGTGAACGGTGAGCTCGGAAGGGCAGCCGGTCGTGTGGTCGCCCTCGTGCTCATCCCAGCCACATGAGCGGCAGCGGCGTGTCGAGGTACCACCGGTGCTCGTCGAACGGACTGGGGGTCACCTCGACGCCGACGTCGGCGGCGTAGGCGTCGATCCCGCGTACGACGTCGCCGCTGCAGGTCCAGTCGATCGAGTCGCACCGTGTGCCCGGTGGGGCCTCCTCGTCGAGCGCGCCGGTCCAGTAGATCGCGACCTCCACGTCGGTGTCGCGGCACCCCTCGGTGGCGGAGTCGGTGACCGGGTCGTCGATGATCACTCCCGAGATCCGGTCGTCGAGCGGCACGTCCGAACAGAGCAGTGCGCCCGCCATTGCCGCACCGTTCGAGAAGCCGTGGACCACATACCGTTCGCACGCCGAACCGTCGGCGGCTGCCGTGATGATGTCGGCGGCCGCCGTGATGTCGCCCTCGGTCTCGTACTCCCACTGCAGACCGCCCCAGCCGGTTCCGTTGCCGTCGGGGGAGATCAGTGCGATGCCGTCGTCGTCGAGCGTCGAGGTCGCGCCGCCCGAGCCCTTGCCGTGGAGGCGCACGATGCAGTGTTCGGCGCTGACGGGCTCCGCGTCATCGGCCGCCGGCGAGTCGCCTCCGTTGCCGCAGGCAGCCGCCACGACGAGCAGCGCCGCCGCGGCCGGCGCGGTTCTGGTTCGACGGTGCCCGGTCACGTCCCGTCGTGCTGCTCGAGGATCGGTGCGATCACCTCGGCAAGCCGCGGTGCGTTCTCGGGGAAGAACATCGAGTGGTGGTCGCCCGGTGTCGTCACGACGGTGAGCTCGCCGTCGATGTGCTGAGCCCAGTGGTAGTCCCACGGCTGGCTCGGCCACACGTGGTCGGCCTTCACGAGCAACACGTCGACCGGGTACTCGCCCACCTCGTACCGGTCGGCGGCCGCCGAGAAGTAGTAGAAGAGGTTCACGTACCCGTGGGCATCGGTGTCGGCGTAGCCGAGCGCCCGCTCCTGCGACTCCTGCTCGCTGACCCGCTCGGCCTTCTCCGGGACGAATCGCCGGACGCGACGCTTCACGCCGCGCTTGATGTACGGGAGCGTCGGGCCGACCGAACCACCGCGGAGGTGTCCCACCACGTTGCGGAACCGCTCGGACGTACTCGGTGCCATCATGCCGGTCGGTGCGCTGTCGAACAGCACGGCCAGTTCGACCTCGTCACCGAGTTCGTGGAGCTGGCGCGCCATCTCGAGCGTGACCAGTCCGCCACCGGAGAACCCACCGAGCAGGTACGGCCCGGGAGCGTGGGCCCGCAGCTCGGCCACGTAGCGCTCGGCCATCACCTCGACCGAGGGATCGGGCAGGTTGACCCCGTCGATGCCGTGGGCCTGGAAGCCGTAGATCGGTCGACTCCCCGACAACGCTCGGGCGAGGCTCCAGAGGAAGAGCACGTTGCCGCCGGCGCCGTGGACCACGTACAGCGGTCGACCGCCGCCCGACGGGCTGATCGTCACGAGATGCCGAACCTCCGCCGGCGGCGCCGATTCCGATGTGCCTGCATCGCCGGGCTGTCCGGCAACGGCTTGGTCGCCGCTGTCGGCCGACAGCCGCCCGTCGACGTCGGGATCGACCTCGCGGAGCCGGGCCGCCAACGTCTCGATCGTCGGCGCTCCGAGCAGATCGGCGAGTTCGAGCCGCACCCCGAGGTCGCGACCGAGGCGGCTCATGAGGCGGATCGCGATGAGCGAGTGGCCACCCAGGTCGAAGAAGTCCTCGTCGAGCCCGACGTCGTCGACACCGAGCAGATCGCGCCAGATCTGGGTGACGACCGACTCGACCGATGCGCCGGCGAGGGTCTCGGTGGGAGCGCTTGCTGCGGCGCCGTCGTTGCCGCCGACGGCATCGTCGGCCAGGCGACGGACGTCGTCGAGGCGCAGGCTGCTCGCGATCACGCGGTCGTACGGGCCCGACACGATCCGTTGGAAGAGTTCGACACCCTCGTCGGCGCTCAGACCGTGCTCGAGTGCGAGGTCGGCCAACGAGCTGTGGCGTGCCGTCGCTCGCTCGGGTTCGGGTTCGGGTGAACCGAACGAATCGCCGCCGAGCGGGCGGAGCTCGATGCCGGTGATCTCCGCGACCAGGTCGCCGTCGACATCGCGGATGGTGAGGTCCGCGACGAGATGGTCGTCGTCGACCGGCCGGCGAACCGCGGTGGCCCGGACGCTCGTGGGCAGGGGCGACTTCACCGCGACACGCTCGTACCGGACCGGCACCCACAGGGCATCGTCGGTGCGTTCCGGCGCGAGCACCACCGCAGCGGTGGTCGCGAGATCGGTGATGGCAGGGTGGATCGTCCAGGCGGCCGCGTCGCCGGCCGCGTCGTCGAGCTCGATCGAGACCTCGGCCGACTCGTCGCCACGGTGTGCGGCGGTTACCCCGTCCCAGTGCGGCCCGAGGTGGAGGCGACCGCGCTGGACAGCGAGTGGGTCGGCGACCTCGAGCGGCATGGCGGCGTCGACGAGCTGTGCCGACGGCTCGGCCTGCTCGACCCGTGCCTCGGAACTGATCCGCCAGTCGATCCCATCGTCCTGTTCGACGGTGATGCGCCGGTCGGGCGCCGGAGACACCGTCACACGGACCGGCACCGTGGTGCCGTCGGGCACCACGATCGGCTCCATCAACGTGACGTCGCGGAGCATCGGGTCCGCGATGTCGGCCGCCGCGGCTGCGGTGCACATCAACTCGAGGTGTCCCGTCCCCGGGAGGACCGGTGTTCCGTCGTCGGTGCGGTGTTCGTCGACCACCCAGTGGTGACCCGGATCGAGGCGACCCGCCAGCACGGTCGAGCCGTCGCGGGCGGTGGCGATCGTGTCGAACACCGGGTGATCGAAGTTGCTTCGGTCGTCGACCCCGAGTCGGGCGTAGCGGGCGGCATCGGTGGCCATGCCCTCGATGGCCCAGAGACCGAAGTCGATCGTGAGCACGCGGAGGTCGCCGTGTCGGCCGGCCATCTGGTCGAGCGCGGTGTTCACGCCGACGTACGCCGCCTGCCCGGCGGGAGCGACGATCGCACTGGTCGAGCCGACGAGCACGAGCAGATCGGCGCCGGCGCGATCGAGCTGCTCGGCGAGCGTGACCGCGCCCGTGAGCTTCGGGGCGATCACGCGCTCGAAGTCGTCGTCACCGGCGAGCGCCAGCAACTGGTCGTTCATGACACCGGCGGCGTGGATCGCTCCGTCCAGATCGCCCAGGCGGTTGCGGGCGTCGTCGACCGCGGTCACCAGCGATTCGGTGTCGGTCGTGTCGCCGATGACGACCTCGACCTTCGTGCCGTGCGATTCGAGTGTCGCCAGGCGACGCAGCCGTCGGCTGGTCGGGTCGTCACGGCCGTGGGTCAACACCCAGCGTTCGCGTGCCGCGCCGACGGGGACCGGGTCCCTGCTGAGCAGCGCGAGGTTGGCGCCGCGGTCCCGGGCGAGATGCTCCGCAATGGTGAAGCCCACGCCGCCGAACGCGCCCGTGATCAGGTAGGCGCCGCCGTCGCGGATCGCCGACTCGGCCGTGCCGGACGGGTCGAGCGCCGTCGACCGTTCGACCGGCTGGAGCAGCCGGCCGTCGCGGAGCCCGACGACGTCGGGACCGTCGACGACGACCTCGCCGGCGAGACGGCCCACGTCGACCGAGTCGTCGATGTCGATCACGCGCCCGTCGAGCGCCTCGTACTCGCGTCGTGCCACACGGACGACGCCGCTGACGATCGCGTCGGCCGCGTGTGGCGCGGCACCCTCGACGGCGAACGCCTGCCTTGTGACAGCGACGATGCGGGTGGTCGCGGGAGCGTCGCCGAGGACACGTGCGGTCGCTGCAACGTCGTGGAACCACTCGGTGGCACTGCGGCGCCCGGGTTCGGCCGGGGGTGCGACCGTGACGAGGCACGTCGACACGTCGACCTGCTGTTGTTCCGAACCGTGGTCGGAACGGGCGACGGTGAGCCCGCGCTCCGACAACTCGGTGACGAGGCGGTCGGCGAGCGGGTCGGAGGGATCGGCGTGCACGATCCAGCGGTCGTACGACCGCGGAGCCGCAGGGGTGCCGTCCGCTTCGGACCACTCGACCAGCCAGGTGAAGTCGTCGAGGTCGTCGAGCCGGTCGAGCTCGACCGTCTCGGGTTCGTGGGATGCGAGCTCGGACACCAGCGCCGTCGTACGGCGCTCGCCGGGGTCGATCCAGTGCTGCACGTGGTCGAACGAGTAGGTCGGCAGTGCGACACGGCGCCGCTCGGGGCCGGTGAGCTGCCGCAGGTCGATGTCGGCGCCCAGCGCCCATTGGCGGGCATAGGCCTGCAGCGAGAAGCCCGTGTCGTCGATCTCGTGATCGGGGTGCCGGAGCGCCGGCGCGACCCCGACGGGGCCACCCTCGGTGCGCCGGGCGGCCGACGAGAGCGAATGGCCCGGACCGAGCTCACTGAGCACGGTCGGTCGGTCGGCGCACACGGTGCGGAGACCGTCGAGGAAGCGCACGGTGCCACGCAGGTGGTCGACCCAGTAGTCGGGATCGGTCGCCTGGGCGTCGGTGATCCAGGTGCCGCTCAGGTTGGACGGGTAGGGGATCTGCGGTGCCGACAGCGAGACCGTGCGCACGACCGAGCGGAACTCGTCGAGCACCGGGTCGAGCAGGTAGCTGTGGGCGGCCGCCGCCAGCGGGATCGTGATCGGCGAGGCTTCGATCGCACGCAATTCGTCGGCGAACGCATCGACGTCGTCGGCCTGGCCGGCGACGACGCACTCGTCGGCGGCGTTGATCGTGGCGAGCGACAGCGAGTCGGGCAGCATCGACACGACCCGTTCCTCGTCGAGCGGCACCACGAGCATCGCGGTGTCGGTTCCCCCGACCTGCTCCATCAGCTGCGATCGCTTGACGACGAGCTTCGACGCGCGTCCTCGAGGCTGATCACGCCGGCCAGGTGGGCGGCGACGTACTCGCCGAGGCTGTGTCCGAGCAGCACGTCGGGTTCGACGCCGAACTCCATCCACTGTCGGGCGAGCGCGACCGAGGTGACGAAGACGGCCGGCAGCGACACGGTCGGCAGTCGGAGCGCGTTCGTCGTCGTCGCCGAGCTCGAATCCGGGTGCGAGATCGGGCCCGCCGAGATCGCGCGACGATCGTCGGCGCCGTGCGCGGCGCGTCTCGTGGAACGTCGCGAAGCGATCGTCGAGGCCGGCGCCCATGCCCGCGGTACTGGGAGCCTCCGCCGGGGAACATGAAGCCCGAGTCGTGAGCCGTCCTCGGGCCGCTCGGCACGCGAACGACCGGTGGCGATCGGGCTTGCGCAGCAGGGCGATCGCCTCGTCGCCGTGTACTCGCCGTGACGCACTCGCCGCTGCGGCATCTGCGCGTCGACCGGTGATCAGCGTGTGCGCGACGTCGGCGAGTTCGACGTCGGGATGCCGCTCGAGGTGATCGGCGAGACGCTGGCGGCACCGTCGACCGATGCCGCGCTCATCGCCGACAGCGCGAGCGTCTGCTCGGGAATCGACGGCGGCGTCGGCGAGCGGGCGTGCCGGCGCCTCCTCGACGACCACGTGAGCGTTGGTGCCGCCCACGCCGAGCGAGCTGACGCCGGCACGACGCGGCCGGTCGGCCGGCCACGGCGGCCGCACCGGAGACCACGAACGGCGATCGCTCCAAGTCGACCAGCGGGCTCGGTGCGGTGTGGTTCGCCATCGGGGGCAGCGTGCGGTGCCGCAGGGCCTGCACGACCTTGATCAGGCTGGCCACGCCGGCCGCCGTGTCGAGGTGGCCGATGTTCGGCTTGGTCGACGCGAGCCGGCAGAACCCGTTCGCGTCGGTCGTGCCCGGAACGCCTCGGTCAACGCAGCGACCTCGATCGGATCGCCGACGGCCGTGCCGGTGCCGTGGGCCTCGACCAGCTGGATGTCGTCGGCCTCCAGGTCGGCGACGGTGAGCGCCTCGCGGACGACGTCGGCGTGGCCGTCGACGCTCGGCGCGAGGTAGCCGACCTTGCGGGCGCCGTCGTTGTTGATCGCCGCTCCCTTGATCGACGGCGAGGATCGGGTCGCCGTCCTCGACCGCGTCGTCCGAGGCGTCGCAGCGCGACCATGCCGACGCCGCTGGTCAGCACCGTGCCGCCCGACGCCTCGTCGAAGGCCCGGCAGTGGCCGTCGGGCGACAGGATCTCACCCTCGTGGTACGGTAGCCGACACCATGCGGCACCTCGATCGTGACGCCGCCGGCCAGCGCCATGTCGCACTCGAACGACAGCAGGCTCTGCACCGCGAGGTGGACCGCCACCAGCGAGGTCGAGCAGGCGGTCTGCACGTTGACGGCGGGCCCGTGCAGGTCGAGCCGGTAGGCGACGTTGTTGACCAGGAAGTCCTTGTCGTTGCCCGTGTGCCGGAGCAGGAACCAGCCCAGTTGTCGAGCACACCGGGTTCGGTCAGCAGGTTGTTCACCAGGTAGGTGTTCATGCCGCACCCGCCGAACACGCCGATCGCACCGTCGAACGTCTCGGGCCGGTTCGCCGACATCTCGAGCGCCTCCCAGGCGCACTCGAGGAAGTGACGGTGCTGCGGGTCCATCACGTCGGCGTCGCGGCTGCCGATGCCGAAGAACTCGTGGTCGAACCGGCGACATCGGCGAGCATGCCGCCGCGACGGACGTAGTCGGGGTCGTTCAGGTCACTCTCGGCCGCTCCGGCCGCTCGGGCGTCGTCGACCGACACGTCGGTGAGGCAGTCGTCTCCCGCGACCACCCGGTCCCAGAGGGCATCGACGTCGTCGGCACCGGGGAAGCGCCCGACCATGCCGACGATCGCAATGTCGGTTTCGGCGTACTCGTTCTCGTCGCTCATCACGCGCCTCCTCCACCTCGGCGGGCGAGCGCTCGGCGACGCTTGGCGCCGCGATCGCTGCCCGAGTCGGGAACACGCTCCGCCGGTTCGGTTCCGGCATCTGCGAGCAATCGATCGAGATGCGCAGCGAACTGCTGCACCGTCGGGATACCGGAACACGTCGGTCAGTGAGATCGGCGCTCCGGTCGCATCGGCGAGGCTGCGGAACACGTTGACCGCCAGCAGCGAGTGCCCGCCGATGTCGAAGAAGTTGTCGTTGCGGCCGACTCGCGGCCGAGCTCGACGCGCCCATTCCGCAGCCACCGTCGCCTCGGTGCCCTCGGACACCTCGCCCGCGCCGTCACCCGCCGACGACTGACCGATCTCCGGGAGGCGTCTTGCGGTCGACCTTGCCGTTCGGCGTGAGCGGCAACGCCTCGATCGTGTCGAAGTGGGTCGGCACCATCGCAGCCGGCAGGCTGCCGGCGACCTGTTTGCGCAACAGCTCGAGGTCGGGCTGCTGGTCGGGCGCCGCGACCACGAACGCCACGAGGGTCGGCTCGCCGGCGCCTCGTGCGACCACGACCGACCTCGCCACCGACTCGTGCTGGTCGAGCACGGCCTCGATCTCGCCCAGCTCGATCCGGTGACCGCGGATCTTGACCTGGTGGTCGCTGCGTCCGGCGAACTCGACGATGCCGTCGGCCCGGACGCGCACGATGTCGCCGGTCGCGTACAGCCGCCCGGCTCCGTCGACGTCGACGAAGCGTTCGGCGGTGAGCTCGGGACGATCGAGGTAGCCACGGGCGACGCCGTCGCCGCCGAGGTACAGCTCGCCGAACACGCCGACCGGCACCGGCTCGGCGGTGCCGGTCGAGCACGTGCACCGTGGTGTTCGCGATCGGCGTGCCGATCGGGATCGATGCGCCGATCGTCGCCGTCGAGATCGTGGATGAGCGACCAGATCGTCGTCTCGGTCGGGCCGTACATGTTCGTGAGCGCGGCCGGAGACCAAGCCGGTGAGCTCGCGTCGCCAACTCGGTCGGGAGCGCCTCGCCGCCGACCATCATGTGGCGGAGTCGGCCCAGCGCGGCGCGCTCGCCGGGTCGGCGACGAGCATCGATGCCAGCGACGGTGTGCACTGCAGGTGGGTGACGTCGTGACCGCTCGACGAGTCGATGCCACGGTCTCGATCTCGCCGGTCGGCTCCGCTGCGTCGAGGCGATCGTGCACCTCGCCGAGCAGCTCGAGCGAGGGCGAGCACCAGGTCGGCGTCGATGCCGAAGTCGATCAGGCAGGCGATCTCGTCGACGCCGGCGTCGGTCGCTGCTCGACCATGTCGAGCGCGTCGTCGACGGTGCCGAACAGGCCGCTCGTCGTCAGGTAGCGATCGGCTGCCATCTCGAGCAGCTGACGGATGTCGTCGTCGGTGAGCGACTTGAACGCCTCGTCGGCGTCCTTGCCGCGCGCCGGCGAACGTCGGGAAGGCCGACGCCGACGCCATGTTCTTGATCAGGCCGACCGCAGTGCCCAGGTACTGCTTCAGCGGCTCGCGGGCGGTCTCGCGGGCGCCATCGCCGTCCTCGTCGAGGAACGTGTGGAGCATCAGCGTGACCTCGCCCTCGCCGTCGTGACCCGCGGCACGGCCAGGCCGCGCGGTACCGCTCGATGTTCTCGGCGAGCTGTTCGATCGACTGGCCGAGCAGGTGCGTCAGCAGGTTGACGCCGAGCGTGCCGGCGCGCTCGAACGATGCCGGTGATCCGGCCGAGGTGAGCCAGACGGGGAGCTCGGCCTGCACGGGGCGGGGCAGCGTGCGGACCGGCGACGGTTCACCGTCGTGGCCCGGCAGCTCGACGGTCTCGCCGCGCCACAGGCTGCTGCACCGTTTCGATCCGCTCGGCGAGCTCCTCGCGGGCGTTCGCGTAGCCGGCAGGGTTGAGGACGAAGTCGTTCGGCTGCCACCCGGCGGCGAACGAGATGCCGACCCGGCCGCCCGACAGGTTGTCGACGACGCTCCACTCCTCGGCGACGCGGACCGGGGAGTGCAGCGGCAGCGACCACGCTGCCGGCGCGGATCTCGATGCGTTCGGTGATGGCGGCCACCGCGGCGGCGACGACGCTCGGGTTCGGGTAGGGCGCGCCGAAGTCGTGGAAGTGTCGCTCGGGGGTCCAGACCGCCTCGAAGCCGTGTTCGTCGCCCCACCGTGCGCTCTCGAGCAGGAGTGCGGTAGCCGTCTCCGGCCTGGGCGTCGCCGGCCGCGAAGTGGAACAGGCTCATCGGTCGGCGCGATCGCCGCCGAACGAGCGAACCGGCTTGGAAGCCGCTGTCCTGCTTGACGACGACGTGGAAGCCGCGGGTGAGGGTCCACAGCAGTTCGAGCACCGAGATGTCGAACGAGAGACTGGTCACGGCCAGCCAGACGCCGGGCGTCGTCGTCGCCGATGACCGTCGTCCATCGCCGGCGAAGAAGTTGGCGACCTGCCGGTGCTCGAGCTGCACGCCCTTGGGCGTGCCGGTCGAACCGGACGTGTAGATCACGTACGCCAGGTCGGCGTCGGCGTGCTGGGACGGGTCGCGGTGGGTCGCCCCTTCGGCGCTGCGATCGGCCGGGTCGATCACGACGAGCTCGCGGTCGAACTGGGCCACCACGTCGGGCCGGCCGATCACGACCGAGGTGGACGAGTCCTCCACCATGAACTGCAGTCGGTCGGCGGGGTAGTCGGGGTCGAGCGGCAGATACGCAGCACCGACGCCGAGCACCGACAGCACCGAGGTGATCAGGTCGATGCTGCGCTCGAGTGCGATGCCCACCACGTCGCCCTGCCGGACGCCGGCGGCGCGAAGGCGCGCCGAGAGCTCGTCGGTGCGCTCGGAGAGCTCGGCGTAGGTCACGGTGCGGCCGGCACAGGAGACGGCCGGGCGATCGGCCGACTCGGCGGCGCACTGCCGGAACCGTCCGTCGATCGTCTCGGTGATGACGTCGGCGGTGGTGTCGTTGAGCTGCCCGAGCACCGCTCGGTCGGCATCGGTGAGGAGCTCGATGTCGCGAAGCAGGTCGTCGGGTGCCGACCGGACGGCTTCGATCACGGCGGCCAGCCGCTTGGCCACGCCATCGATTGCCTCGCTGCTGCCGTGACCGCGCACCTCGACGGTGCCGTCGCCGACGACGACGGTCAGCGCCGCCGTGTCGGTCGCGTCGGCCGCCTCGCTGCCGATCCGGAGCTCGACCACGGGTGGGTTCGTCCGGCCGCGCAACTCGGGATCGCGGTCGATGAGGTCGGTCAGGTACGGACCGTGATCCAGTGCCGCATCGAGTTGCAGACCCACGTCGGCGATGTGGGCCGATGCCGTGCGGTCGAGATCGAGCTCGATGCGAGCCTCGGGTGCCGAGACCAGCGGTGCGAGCGTGCGGATCATCGCATCGGTCTCGCCGTCGACGACGCCGAGCGCCAGCGTGTCACCGTCGGAGCGGCCGGCGAGCACGACGGTGAGGGCGGCGGCGACCTCGGCGGGCTCTGCTGCGATGGTCAACGACGCCGACGCGGGCGGAAGCGACTGATCGAGCTCGTCGAGCGACGGGCTGTCGACCTGCCGGCCCAGCTGTCGTCGCCACCACTGCTCGTGGTCGCTGAGCACGGGGTCGTGTTCGTGGAGCGCTCGGGTGAGATCGGCCGCGGACGACACCTGTGTGCCGGTTGGCTGTGCGGGGCGACCGTCGGGACGGCGCACGTCGCGCAGCACGAGATCGCCGTCCACCGTGGCGACCCTGATCTCGGCCGAGTCGACCGCGACGGAGCCGACCGGTCGACCCGACGCGTCGACCACCTCGGCGTCGGTCACGACGAGCGCGTCGTCGCCGAGCACGAGATGGGCGGCACCGACGGTGTTGAGCACCCGGTCGCCGACCTGGACGGCCCCGATCGCACGCGCGTTCTCGGCTGCGGATCGTTGGGGGTCGACGACTGCGATCGGGCGCTCCCGGCGGCGGTACATGCGCCCGGGCCGGTCGGGCTGCGACTCGGTCGGCAGTTCGCCGGCGACGATCGCCTGTGCGACGTCGACGAACGATTGTGCGCCGGCCTCGAAGCAGCGGGCGTTCAGTGAGAGGGCGGAGTCGCCCGGCTCGATCGGGAACGTGACCTCGTTGACGACGTCGCCTCGGTCGACATCGCTGGTCATCAGGTGCCAGGTGACCCCGTGGCTCGACTCGCCGTTCGCGATCGCCCAGGACGTGACGTTCAGGCCGGCGTAGTCGGGGAGCGGGCCATCGTGGAAGTTGATGGCCACGTTCGCCCGGTCGATGACTGCATCGGGAACGATGTGGAGGTAGGCGACGCTGAAGAGCACGTCGAACTGCTTCGACGCGAACGCCGGCGCGAGATCGTGCGGGCTGCTCAGTTCGACGAGATCGGTCCCATCGCCGGCGACGGCTGCGAGGACGTCGGGGTTGTGCGACGCGACGGCCGCCACGTGGAGGCCCTGCTCGCGGGCGATGTCGACGCACCGGACGACCAGGGATTGATCGCCGACGAAGGCGCAGGTCGAGGCGCGGCCGTCTGTTGAATGCGTCATTGTCACGTCCATGTCAAGCTCATCGGAGGGAAGTTCACGCTACTACAGCCCTTGTGCGAACTTCCCGGAGAAATCGACGTGACGTCGGCCACTCGGCCGACTCGGTCAGCCGGCTTCGGAGTGGGTGACGGGCTCTTCGCCCATCCACTCACGCAGGGTGTTCTTCAGCTTGGTCTGCTGGATGAACAGGTCCTGTTCGGCCGCGGCCTCGCCGGCCGCCTGCGGCGCCTTGAGGTAGAAGCTCAGCCACTCCTGCACGCCGCTCTCGCCGGCGCGGTGGGCGAGGTCCATGAAGAGGGCGAGATCGAGCACGATCGGGGCGGCGAGGATCGAGTCGCGGCACAGGAAGTCGACCTTGATCTGCATCTCGTAGCCGAGCCAGCCGAAGATGTCGATCGCGTCCCAGCCCTCCTTGTTGTCGCCGCGGGGCGGGTAGTAGTTGATCCGCACGACGTGGTCGATGTTGCCGTAGAGGTCGGGGTACACCTCGGGCTGGAGGATGCCGTCGAGCACGCCGAGCTTCGACATCTCCTTGGTCTTGAAGTTCTCGGGGTCGTCGAGCACCTCGCCGTCGCGGTTGCCGAGGATGTTGGTCGAGTACCAGCCGCGCATGCCGAGCATGCGGGCCTTGAAGCCGGGGGCGAGCATGGTCTTCATCAGCGTCTGGCCGGTCTTGAAGTCCTTGCCGGCGATCGGCACGCCGCGGATCTCCGACAGCTCGATCATGCAGTCGAGATCGGTCGTCAGGTTCGGCGCGCCGTTGGCGTACGGCACGTCGGACTGGAGCGCGGCGTAGCAGTAGATCTGGCTCGGCGAGATGTTGTCGTCGTCGTCCTTGAGGCCCTGCTCGAAGGCGGCGACGGTGGCGTGGACGTCGCTCGGCTCCTGGTAGGCCTCGGTCGAGCCGCACCACACCATCACGAGGCGGTCGCAGCCGTTCTCCTCCTTGAAGTTGGCGATGTCGTCGATGAGGGCCATCGCCTGGTCCCACTTGTTCGGGATGTCCTTGACCCGGACGCCGTCGAGGCGGCTGACCCAGCGCTGGTCGAACACGGCCTCCATCGGCACGATGCCCTCGAGCTCGCTCGAGATCGCGTCGAGGTCGCGGCCCTCGAGCACGCCGGCGGTCTTGGCGGCTTCCATGGCGTTGGGGGAGATCGGGTCCCAGCCGCCGAACACGATGTCGTCGAGCTCGGCCAGCGGCACGAACTCCTTGATCATCGGGTTGCGGTTCTCGTCCTTGGTGCCGAGGCGGATGTGCGCCATCTGGCTGATCGAGCCGATCGGGGCCACCGGCCGTTGCGGGCGGCGATGACGCCGGCGATGAAGGTGGAGGCCACGGCGCCCATGCCGGGCGTGAGCACACCGAGCTTGCCGGTGGCGGGAGCGATCTGTCGTGCAGTCATGGCAACAGATCGTAAGCATTGCTTGCGCGATTTATGTAACAGTGAAGCAAATCTGAACTATCGTGTGAAGGGTGCCCGGTCTCCCCGACCTCTCGATCCGCCAGCTGGAGTACCTCGTCGCGGTCGCCGACGCGCCGACCTGGGCGCTGGCGGCAGCCGACGTCGGCGTCAGCCCATCGGCGCTGTCGCAGGGCCTGGCCGAACTCGAGCGTCGGGTCGGGGTCGAGCTGTTCGAGCGCGACGGTCGTCGTCGCCGGCTGCGCCCATCCGCTGCGCCGGTGCTCGACCACGCCCGCCAGGTCGTGTCGCTCACCGGCGACCTCGTGGCGTGGTCCGAGCGGGTTCGCACCGCGCGGCGCGGTCGCGTCCGCGTCGGCATGATCGACGTCGCCGCAGTCGATCACTACCCCGACGTGCTGCGGGCGTTCCGGACCGATCACCCCGACGTCGAGCTCACGCTCTCGGTGGCGCCGTCGGCGCCGTTGCTCGACGATCTCCGTGCGGGTCAACTCGACCTGGTGGTCTGCGTCGACCCACCCTCGGGGCCGGCCGGCATCGACGTGGAGCCGCTGCCGCGACGAACCCATCGTCGTCTACGCGCCGGAGGGGACCAGGGTGGCCAAGCCCGCCACGTGGGGTCCGTGGGTGCTGTTCCCCGAGGGGTCGCACACTCGCCACCGGATCATCGAACGGCTCCGTGAGTCGGGAGCGCCGGTGCGGGTGGTCGCCGACAGCCACCAGCCCGACGTGCTGCGCGAGATGGTCGGCCTCGGCCTGGGTTGGACCGTCTTGCCGGCGGCGTCGGAGGGCAGCGATCGGCTCGTTCGGGGCCCGACGCTGTTCGATCGAAACCTCGTGCTCGCCCGTCGGTCGGGCGCCGTCACCGACCCGGCCGCCGATGAGCTCGCGGCTCGCATCCGACGAGCCTGAAGCATCGCGTTGGCCGGCGTCACCGGAGATCGCGGGCAGTCGCACGACCTGCGAGGACGAGGAGGATGCCGGCAAGGGCGGCCAGCCCGCCGACCACCGCAGCCCACCCGTCCAGCCCCGTTTCCGGCAGCGTCTCGCCGGGCGACCCTGCTGTGGGCGGTGGACTGGCGGCAGGGACATCGATCGTCGGCGTGGGTGGTGCGGTCGTCGTCGTCGTCGGTTCCGTCACGTCGGGAACGGCTCCCTCCCAGTCGATCTCGCCGATCTCGGCGATGGGATCCCCGCTCTCGGCGCCGGAGCCGAGGAACGAGAGGAGGAGGAAGTGGCGCTCGCCGGGGGCCAAGCCGGGGACGACGCCCCGACACGAGAAACTGTCGCCCACCTCGAGCGGGCCGGCCCAATCGGTGCCCGTCGGCGGCCCACCGAGTTCGGCGAAGTCACAAGTGAGACCCGGCAGCGCGGCAGGCGTCTGTGCTCGAGCGGTGATGTCGATGAGGGGTTCGGTCCCGACGTTCGCGACGAAGAACGTCACTGGCGTCTCGGTGAAGGCCTCGAGGACGGCGGGCGACTTCGAGTCGTCGGCGAAGACGACCCTGACCCACGACCCCACTCGCACGAGGGTGAAGTCCAAGGTGTCGTCCCTGTCGCCGTCATTCGGCAGCTCGCGAGCCACGGCGATCCCGATCGAGGGGTCCGCTACCGGCATGCCGCCGGCCGTTGCGAGTTCCAGACCTCCAGGGGGAGAGCTACTGCGGTCGTGCTTCACCCGGTAGCGCTCGCCGACCGGCAGGAAGCACTTCGACCTCGAGGTACGCAACAGCAGAGATCATCCCGATCCCTGGGGTCAGCCGAACGTCAGTCGGATCATCGTCGGCGGCAGCATCCCCGAGTTGGGGATCGAGACGGTCGGCATCGCCCAGTCGATCGACGTCGGCAACTTCGAGACGGAGGAGTCGGCGGTCGTGCTGCTCGACCTGCTCAACGGCAGCGGACCGTTCCCCGCCCCGGATGTCGACCTGAAGAACTACCCGCTCGCGCCCGGTACGTCGATCGTCGATCTGATCGGCGTCGCCGTCGGCAAGATCACCGCGCACGAGGCCGGTCACTTCTTCGCCAACTGGCACACCGACCAGTTCAACGCAACTCCGAACATCCAGGACCAGGGCGGCAACCTGCCGGTGACGATCATCGGTATCGGCGACGACTTCGTGTTCGGCACTGCCGACGACGTCGACGTCGGATTCGGTCCGGACATCTTCGTCCCCGGCGAGGGCTTCACCGGCATCGAGGACACCTTGAACTCGATCTCGTTCGGGCTGTGGGCAGGTCATGAGGACTGGGGTCCCAAGCACGATCACTGACGGTGGGGGCGGCGCCGAACGGTGACGCCCCCGAGGTGATCGAGCGCGCGGGTCGGTGACCGACCGGCCCGCGCCAGCCGCGTCACACGCGTTCGAGGAACGCTGAGACCAGCGGCACGATCTGTTCGGCGTGGTGCAGCCACGGCGCGTGGCCGCCGTCGACCACGTGCAGTTCCGAGTCGGGGATGGCCCGGGCGACCCGCTCCCCGACAGTGGCGGCGCCCATCGGGTCGTCCGCGGCGAACACGAGCAGCGTCGGCACCTCGATCCGGGTCAGCTGGTCGGCGGTCAGTGCGAGTTCGGGCCGGCTGCCTCGCAGGCGGAGGAGCTGATGGAGCATCGACAGGAAGGTGTCCTCGAAGTGGTCGAGCCGCTCGGTGGCGAGGATGAGCCGCGCGATGTCGGGAGGGAGCGGGTGTTCGTGCACCATCTTGGCGAGTTGCTCCACCTGCCTCACCGACGGTGGTTGGAGGCGCATCATCAGCCCGCCGAGCCCTCGTACCGACAGCAGCCGCATCGGGAGCGGCGCGGACGTGTCGAGCACGAGTGCCGGACATCCGACGTGAACCAGGGCGGCGACTCGATCCGGGTGGTCGATCGCGAGCCAGCTCGCCCACAGTGAACCGAGCGAGTTCGCGACGACGACCGGTCGGTCGAGACCGAGGCCGTCGAGCACCTCGACGAGGAACCGGACGGCATTGGCGCGCAGGTCGCCGGCGAACTCGGGCGTGGTGTCGGTCAACCCGTACCCGGGGAGGTCGACGGCGAACCGGGCGGTGTGGTCGAGGCCGGCCATCAGCGGCGCCATCGCTGCAGCCGGGACGCCGATGCCGTTGAGGAGCACGACGGGTCGGCCCTCGCCGCCGGCGAGCACGTGGGCGTCGCCGTCGATCAGCGGCACACCGATCCAGCGCTCGTCCATGGCGAGTCCGTGGCGCTCCAGCACGTCGGTCTGGGCATTCGTGAAGTCGTCGTCGCGCATGGTCGCCTCCTGGGCAGGTGCTGCTTTACGTCGTGTCAACCACACTAGGATCCAAGTTGACGCCATGTCAACCGACGCTGCATACGGAGATCCCGACACCCGTCGTCGCATCCTCGACGCCACCTGGGCGTTGGTCGCCGAGCAGGGTGCCCGGCTTCGGCTGGCCGACGTCGCGGCCCGGGCGTCGGTGTCGCGCCAGGCGCTCTACCTGCACTTCGGGGACCGGTCGGGGCTCCTCGTGGCACTCGTCCAGTACATGGACGAGACGCTCGACCTCGGCGAGTCGCTCGCGGCGGTGAACGCGGCCCCCGACGGGCCGGCACTGATCGAGGCGACCATGCGGCTCAACACCAGGTTCTGGACGCAGGTGCTCCCGGTCGCTCAGGTGCTCGAGGTGGCCCGGCACGACGACGACGATCTCGCCGCGGCCTGGCGAGATCGGATGTCGTTCCGGCAAGCGACGTTCCGAGGGATCGTCGAGACGCTCGTAGCACGGGATCAACTCGCACCGGGCTGGTCCGTCGACGACGCCACCGCGACGGTCTACGCAGTCGCCCACTTCGACACGTGGCGCGAGCTCGTGGTCGAGTTCGGGTGGAGCGACGACCGCTACGTCGAGGTGATGAGCCGCCTCCTCGGAGGAGCCATGCTGTCGAGTTGACGACGACGCCGCGGCCGTCATCGACCTGCCGACCGACGTCGGCCCGCCCCCGTTCGCTACGGTCGCCCGGATGCAACTCGGCATCCACATCGGTCAGCAGAACATGTCGATGGACGAGATGCGAGCGCTGTGGAAGCGGTGCGACGGCGAACTCGACTGGATCTCGGTGTGGGACCACCTCTACGAGGCGCCGCCGGCCGGTGGCACGATCCCGCACTTCGAAGCCGTCGCCTGCCTCGGCGCGCTCGCCGCCGACACGCAGCATTCGCGGCTCGGCTGTCTCGTGTTCTACGTGGGCTACCGCAACCCCGGACTGCTCGCGAAGGCGGCGACGACGATCGACCACATCGCGGGCGGCCGGTTCGAGCTCGGCATCGGCGGGGGATGGCA
Source organism: uncultured Acidimicrobiaceae bacterium (assembly GCA_963827775.1). Lineage (GTDB taxonomy): Bacteria > Actinomycetota > Acidimicrobiia > Acidimicrobiales > Ilumatobacteraceae > Ilumatobacter. The sequence goes on from CAWHCI010000025.1 coordinate 65,560, forward strand.
CGAGTGGGAGGCCGAGGCGTACGGCTACGACTTCCCGTCGGTGGGCAAACGGCTCGACATGCTCGACGAGGCGGCCGGCCTGATCACCAGCTACTTCGCCAACGAGCGCACCACGCACGACGGCGAGTACTTCCGAGCCTCGAACGCGTCGATGCTGCCCGCCCCGGTCAACGGCTCCATGCCGCTGTGGATCGGTGGCGTGGGGGAGAAGCGCACACTCCGCATGGCAGCCCGGCATGCGACCGGCTGGAACGCTGCGTACATCTCGCCCGACGAGTACCGCCGCCTCAACGACGTGCTCGACCGGCACTGCGCCGACCTCGGACGCGATCCGGCGACGATCGAACGATCGATCAACGTCATGTTCAACCTGGGCGTCGACGAGGCGTCGGCGGCGCACAACGAGGAGCAGCTCGCAGGGCAGTGGGGCGTCATGTGGGAGCGCGTCTCGTCGGGCGCGCTGCTGGGCACCCCGGAGTCGGCCGTCGAGCGCGTTCTCGAGTATCGCGACGCCGGCGCCGACATGGTGAACGTCGCCATCAGGGCGCCGATCGATCACGCGGCGCTCGACGCCTATCTCGACCTGACCGTTCCGGCCATTCGCGCCGGAGTGTCGTCGTAAGGCCGTTTCCGAAGTTCGTGGACGCGGCGGCATCGTCGGTCGTCGCGGTCTCGATCGTCGAACTCGTCATCTCGTCACTCGACGCCTGACCGTTCCGGCGGCGTCGCGGAACCGAACCTGGCAACTCTCGAAGTCTGGCGACTGGCCGCCGATCGCCATCCCCGCGCAGCACGCGGCCGTTCGAGCTCCCGTCCTGCGGGAGCCGACCTCGGTTCGCTGTCGTGATCGACGCAGCGCGCGAACCCGTCGGACGACGAGGCCCTCGACTCGGGCGGAGCCTTCGACCCGACCGAACGCCAGCGTTGGGCGTTCGATCGGATCGACGACGGCGTTACCCGAGGTAGTAGCCGAACGAGTCGGCGAGCAGGTGCGCTCCGGCCAGTGTGTAGAGCGACACCCTCTGACCGTCGCCGGGAGCGAGGAAGGTCGCGTTCGGCCGGGTGTCACCTTGACCCAGGTTCAGCAGTGAGGCGAGCGGCTGGTCGAGCCCGGTCGGCCACCCGGTCACGAAGTTCGGTCCGGCCGACTCGGTCGCGGTGATGTTGAACACGACCGCAGCGGCATCGTCCGGGATGGCGCCGACGCCGCTGGCGACGAAGTCGACCGACGAGTCGGCGGCGACGAAGCCCTTCGGGCCCGGTGCCGGCTGGCCCCCACGACTGTCGAACACGCGGTTCGGGGCCAGCGGGACGAAGAGACCGTCGGTGGTGACCGGGGCCGAGCCGTCGGTGAAGTACCCCATGACGTCGCCGAGCAGATGAGTGCCGTTCAGCGAGTAGAACCGCACCTTTCCGGTCGGACCGAGCGGGAGCACGACGAGGTTGGCGACCGTGTCGCCCGGGCCCGCCATGTTGAGGACCGATGAGAGCGGTTGCGCGACGTTGGTGGGATAGGCGGTGACGAAGCCGATCGCCGACGCCTCGGTCGCTGTCAGGTTCATCACGACCGCCGAGATGCCCGAGGACGGCAGACCGCCCTCGCCCGCGACCTGAACGTCGATCGTCTGGCCGGCGCCGATGAGGCCCTTCGGGCCCGCTGCCGGTTGGGCCGGGCGGGTGTCGAAGATTCGGGACGGCGTCAGCGAGACGAAGCGTCCGGCCGCAACCCCCTCGTCGATGTCGACGTAGTAGCCGGCGACGTCGGCGAGCAGGTGCGCCGGGGTCAACGCATACATCGACACCTTGCCACCGCTGCCGATCGGCACGGTGACGAGGTTGGGCCGCGTCGAACTCGGGGACAGGTAGTTGAGGTTGGACGCCAGGGGGCGTGCGGATCCGGACGCCCAGACGGTGATGAAACCGGGTGTCTCGGTCTCGGTCACCGTGACGTTCATGACGACGGCGGTCGCGTTCGCGGGCACACCGGCCCGGCCGGTGATCTGCACGTCGATGGTCTGACCGGCGCCGACCTTGCCCTTCGGACCCGGTGCCGGCTGCCCGGCCCGGGTGTCGAAGAGGCGTTGGGGCGGCAGGGCGACGAACCGACCGGCAGCGTCGAGCTCGGGGTCGAGCGGCGGCGGCGTGGGGTCGTCGTTGTCCACGATCGTCACGGTCGATTCGGCGGTGCCGATCGCGAGCCCACCCGTCGCTTGGCTCAAACGGACCTTCAGCGACTCCGGATCCTCTTCCTTGGTGTCGTCGATGATCGTGAGGTTGACCGTCTTCGAACCGGCCTTCGCCGTTGGCGAACGAGAGCGTCTGCGACAGCGCCGTGTAGTCACCCGGCGCCGCGGCGGAGAGGTTCTGGGTCGACACGAGGACACTCACGGCGCCGGCGCTGCCGCCGGACCGCGTCACGGTGAACGGCACGGTGCCGACCCCCTCGTCGACGTTCACCGACGTCGGAAGGATCGACACGGTGCCGCGGTTGGCGGGCGGGGGTGTCGACGGCACCTCGACCGAGCCGATGTCGATCGTGCCGACGGTGCGATCCTCGCCGCGCTGATCGGTGGCCGGTGGCGAGGAGATACCCGAATCCCCGGCGTTGATCGCGGGCGATCCGGTCTGCGGCAGGTGGGTCTCGGTCGGCCCACCGTTGTCGCTGAGCGGGCCGAGCTTGGCGTCAGGGGTCGGGACGTTGCCCGAGCCCGAGTACGCCGTGCCGGTCGGCAGGAGCGAGTTCTGGACGGTGGCCGACCCCGAGCTCAGCCGGACGTCGTTGCCGGCGTTCCCGGTCAGGATCGTGTGGGTCACGCTTCGCGACGCCGCCCACAACGTTGACGCCATGGTTGCCGTTCCCCGTGATCGTCGAGTGCTGGACGTTCACCGTGCTGCCGACTGGCGACGATGATGCCGGAGGTGTCGTTGCCGGAGATCGTCGAGTTGACGACGGTCAGCGTGGTCGCGGTCAGCGTTCCGGCGACGTCGAGGCCGGCCATCCCGCTGCCCGACAGGGTCGTGCGGGCGACGACGGCCGAACCGGCGACGTCGGAGATCTCGAGCCCGTCGTCGATCTCCGTGCCCGACACGGTCGTGTCGGTGATCGACACCGACCCGGGCACGAAGTTGATGTCGATCTGGTCGTTGTTCGCATCGAACCGCGACGACTCGATCACGACGCCGCCGACGTTCTGGAAGTCGGCCGCCTCGTCGATCGCGCTCGTCGCCGTGACGCGGCGGAGCGTCACCGTGCCGCCGATGCTGCCGGCTGCCGGGGTCCCGAACTCGAAGTTGTCCTCGTTCCCCGACGCGACGACGTCCTCGATCAGGACGTCTCCCGACACGAGTTCGGCGTGCACGCCGTCGCCCTTGAAGCCCGCCGCCTGCGCGTTCGTGAGGGCGCTGTTCGTCACGGTGACGCTCGCGGCGCTCTCGACGTTGAGCGCATGGTTCGCCGAGTCCGAGATCGTCATGTCGTCGAGCTCCACGTCGCCGCTCGGCGAGGTGAAGATGATCGCGTTCGACCCGGCCCCGTCGATCGTCATCGAGTCGATGTAGACCGACCCGGCGTTGACGTCGAACACGCGGCTCGTCGGGTTCGTCACGGTCAGCGCTGTCTGGCCCGGACCCTCGATGCGAACGTCGTCCGTGATCGTGATGTTGTTCGTGAGCGCGATCGTGCTGGGGTTCGGGAGGTTGAACGTGATCGTGTCCTCGCCGGGGTTGGCGTTCGCCTGCTGCATGGCGTCCCTCAGGGTCCCTGCGCCGCTGTTGGCGGTGCTGGTCACCACGTAGCTGGCCGCCTGCACCGGAGCGCCCCCGGGGAGCATGACCAGCACGCCCGCCGCCAATGCCGTTGCGCCGGCCACCAGCAGCCGACTGTGTGAAATTTTGCGCCTACCCGCCATGTCTGTCTCCATTTCGTGTCACGATCCGACGGCGAACGTTAGCGGAACGTCACAACACGTGCCAAAGGCGCTGTGGGGGCTCCGCTCCGGCGGCGGCCTCGATCAGTTCAGATGCGGCGCGCGGGTCGGCACGGTGGGCTCCGACGACGCGCGGAGTTCGCGTTCGATGTCGAGCGAGCTCAGCACGGACATCACCGTGACGCGTGCGCATCCGAGCGTCAGCAGGATCGTCGTGAACGCCAGTCGCTGCAGGGACGCCGTCGCCTCGATCGGCGCCGAGAGGCCTGCGAGCCAGGCGACGCCCAGGATCGCCGGCAGGGTCGCGATCCAGTTGGTGAGCGTCACCGTGGGCAACTCGAACCAGGCCCGAACCGGCTCGACGCAGAACCCCGCCGCCACCGCCGACCAGATGATCGGCACACACAGAAGGAGCGTGAGCACGCCGCGTTCGTTTGCGTCGAACACGAAGCCGCCGACGCACGCAAGGACGGCGACGAGCGCCAGGATCTGCACTCGTCGCAGTCGCAACCCGGGGATCCCAACCTGCGCGGCCCGCCGCACGATCACGAGTGACCAGACCGGGAGCAGTGCTGCGCCGGCCGTCAGGAGGCCCCAGAACGTCGTCCGCGCGAGTTCGAGGTCGGACACGACGGACGGTGCGACCTCGCTCGTACCGGCGATCGTGTCGGAACTCAGAGAGAGACTGATGAGCCACGCTGCGACCAGCGTGAGCACCGCGAACGTGCCGACCATCACCAGTCGTACCGCCGTGACGAGGATGCGCCTCGGTGGTTCGGCGTGCTCGGCCGACTCGTCGGGCGCCATGACATCGTCGTGCTCGGTCGCATCTGCCCGATGCTCAGGGTCGTGGTGTCCTGCCGCCGCATGCTCGACGTCGGGTGGACCTGGTCGATCGGCGGTCGCGCCAATGTCGCTGGGGAGGCGTTCGGTGGGCGTCCGACCCGCCGTCCGGCGACGCATGGCCACGATCGGGTCCTCGTCGTCGACGTCCGAGTCCGGTGCCCGGTCGTCGGGCGCCGGCTCGCCGGGTGCGGACACCTCACGCAGGCGTGGCCCGTGGCCGTGTGGGCTGGTGGGGTCGAGGCGGTCGTCACGGGCGGCGGTGTCCTCGGATGTGTCCTCGTCGTCGACGTCCGAGTCCGGTGCCCGCTCGTCGGGCGCGCCTGTGCGTTGCTCGGGCTGATCATGCGGTTGCGCCGCACGACTGTGCAGACCGACGACATCGAGTCCGTCCTGGCGAGAGTCGGCGATCTCCGGTGTCTCGTCGTCGTCGGACGGGACCCGTTGGGTCGGGAGGATCTCGCCGAATTCGCCGCGCAGCCGATCCGCGGCCCGCGTCGATTCGTCGACGTCGAGGCGGCGGGAGACGACGTCGTGATCGCGGTCGACCTCTTCGACCTCCCCGTGCTCCTCGACCCGGTCGTCGACCATCGGCACGGCGCGATCAGCAGCTGCTTCGGGATGCACGGACTGCGGCTTGTGGGGCGCCGCTTCCCGAGCGGCGGCGAGCAGGCCCAACCACACCACGACGTTCAGCGCCATGGAGATCGCGACTGCGCCGACCGCGCCGACGAGCACGTCGATCTCGCCCTGCGAGACACCGGCGCCGTCACCCCACAGCGTGAGTTGCCACCAGAGGATTCCGAACGCCATCACGTCGATGACGTAGCCCGGGGCGATGAGGACGTCGGAGCGCCGCCTCGACGGCGTGGGCAGGAGCCGGCGAACCAGCGCGTACGGCTGCCAGATCACGAGGCCGAACGAGGCAGCGATGAGGGCAGGGCGGACGTCGACCGGCTCGGTCGGTTCGAGCGGCGCCACTACCAACGAGATCGCGGCCACGAAGAGCAACGGCAACAGCCACGCCGTCGCGCACCGGACGCGGCCCGGTCGACGGTCGGTTCGGACGGTGGACCGCACCAGTTGGTCGCACCACGCCCAGCCGGTCACCGCCAGCAGCGAGGTGATCGCGAAGCCCGCGCGCCCCAGACCCGCCACGTCGGAACCGTCGATCTCGTCCGGACCGGCCTTCTCGTCCAGGGCAGCCACCAGGATGGCCGTGACCCAGACGAGTGCGACGACCCGGGTCACGATGACGCCCCGCGCCGTCCACCGCGGCGTCGGGCGCACCGGTCCCGGGATCGGCGCTTCGTCCGCATCGGGGCCGGCGTGTACGTCCGGCAGGGTGGCATCGGTTCCTCCGGGAGGGTCGGATGAGCCGTCGACGTCCAACTCACCCGCTCCCGACCCGACCGCTCCCGACCCGACCGTGTCCGACGACTCGAGCGGTCCGCCGAGGTCGACTTCCGAGGTGATCGCAGGCGTCGCGGTCATCTGAATCGACGCGAGGACACGGGGGAGACCGGGCTGCAGGTCGAGGTCGCCCGGCAGTCGGGGTCGATCGTTCGAACCGTCCCGCTCGGGCGACTCGTCGTCGGCGATGTTCGCCCGGGCCATCTCGCGGAGCTCTTCGACGGTCGTCACGTCGGCCGTCTCGCCGCGTTCGTAGCCGATCAGTCGTGGTCGGCGGAGCACGAGTTCGGCAGTGTTCTCGTCGACGCCTTCGATCGCTGCGACGGCGATGATCTCGGGGCGCAGTCGGATGAGTCGTCGCGATCCGCCGTGGTGCCCATCGAGCATGAGATCGGCGAACTCGGCGGTCTGCCGGACGATCATGTCCTGACTGAGACCACGTGCGGTGCGCGCCACCTCCTGGAATCGGTTGCGGTCGTCGCGGGCTGCGAGGTGCACCGTCGAGAGCAGGTGCGATCGGCTGTCTCTCCCGCGCTCGGCGGCGACCACCACGAGCTTCACGATGTGAGCGGCCTCGATCCGCCGCCACGACGTCTGTACCAGCCCGCCTTCGTAGTGACCGTCGAGTGGCTTCAGGAACAATCCGGCGTGGCCTGTCCGCAGGCACTCGTTGACGGACGCAGCGAGGTCGTGGAGGTCGTCGATCTCCACGGTCGGGAGCCGGAGATGGGCAGGAACCACAGACGCCAGCAGCTCGCGTCGGAGCCACAGCGGCTCGTCCACGAGGGGCGTCCCGGCGAAGAGCAGGTCGCAGAAGACCGCCTCGCCGATCGCGCGCCGTGGGCCAAAGCGTGCTGTCCGACCCACTTCGGCGAGGGAGTCTGAGGCACGCGCCGGATCGAGATCGGCCCATCCGTCGAGAACGAGGTCGCCGCCGGCGAAGGTGGCCACCTGGTCGACGACGACCGGCACTGCTTCGGTCACGTCCTCGAGGTACTCGTCGTACACGGCGACCTCGCTCTGTCGACGATGCACCTGGATCCGATCAGCGGCGAGGTTCCACTCGACCAACTTCGATGGCAGTTCCTCGAGCAGGTCGCCCACACGTTCGGCCCCGTCCAGGAGCGTCGGCGGGATCGGACGCCCCGGTTCGAGCGTGACCGATTCGAGGCCCGCGTCGCCGTCGTCGAGCGCGATGCGAATCGACAGCGGGAGCGAGGCGGACAACGTCGCCGCGCGTCGGAGGCGCTCGACCGTGACCCGGGCGGCCGCTGCGCACGCGGAGACGATCAGGTCGAACACCCGCCGATCGAGCTGCGGGTGCTCGATCGCCGCGCCGATCCAACGCTGTTCGTCGACGGTTGCCTGCCGCATCAGCTCCTCGATCAGGGTGCGGCGCTGGTCCTCGTCGGAGGTCTGGTCGATCTCGTCGATGGCGTCGGCCACCTCCGGACAATGCAGCGAGGGGTGCTGACGGGGTGTCACCGCAGCGAACGGCTCGTCGCCGGGATCGTCGAAGAGTGGCGCTCGCGTCAGCAGTCCGGCGATCACCGGGACCTCGCGCGGCGACGCCTCCCGCAACGACGAGGTGACGCGAGCCGCCCTGTCGTGTCGGGTCTCCAGCTTCTGCACCACGCCGGAGAGGGCGACCAGTTCGGCGAACAGCACGCGACCATTGTGCACGCGAAGCGATGCGGACCGGCACGTCGACCATCCGGTCGGACACGGAACCACTGCGGCATCCCACGCTCGCCTCCGCGTGTGCCGACGACCGTGTCGTGGCCGATCTCCGCTCGTCCCGAGAGGAGCGGTGGCCGACTCCGGTGGGGGCAAATCCGCAGACCGGCGCACCGGGCTGGCGCGGATCTGCCTGGAAGGCCTCGACCGTGCCGTGGGAACTCGAGCACGCCGTGCGAGACGCCGGGTTCGTGCTCGGCATCGCGGTTGGCTCCTTCGCCGCGCGGCGACGTGCTGGTGACGGATCGAGCGTGGCAGATCCTCCAGCTGATGGTGCAGGAGATGAGCACACGCGAGATGGCCGTGGAGCTGTTCGTCGCCGAGGGCACCGTCCGAAATCACGTGTCTGCGCCGCTCGGCAGGTTGGGAGCCAGTTCCCGAGACGAGGCGATGTCGTTGGCCGCGGGAGCGTGAGCGCCCGCGAGGTCGTCGCACCGGTGACGACGCGCGCGCCTCCCGGCGAGTCGCGCGTGAGGATCGCGGAGCGGCGTCCGACTAAGGTGATGACGACTGCCACGAGTAGGCGGATGGTGTTCGCGAACGGTTGGAGGCGGGTTCAACATGAGAGCGCTGGTCACCGGTGCAGCCGGTTTCATCGGGTCCTCGCTCGTCGACCGGTTACTGGACGAGGAGTACGCGGTCGTCGGCGTCGACTGTTTCACGGAGTACTACGACGAGACCGCGAAGCGCAGCAACATCGCGCAGGCGTCGCGTTCGGATTCGTTCGTGCTGAGCGAGCTCGATCTGCGCACTGATGACCTGGACGGACTGCTCGAGGACGTCGACGTGGTGTTCCATCAGGCGGGCCAACCCGGTGTCCGGTTGTCGTGGGATCTGGGTTTCGAGATGTACGACACCTGCAACGTCCTGGCGACGCAGCGTCTCCTGGAGGCGTGTCGTCGGACTGGCGTGCCTCGTGTCGTGTATGCGTCGAGCTCGTCCGTCTACGGCAACGCGGCGCACTACCCCGTCTCGGAGGACATGCTGCCGGCACCGCACAGTCCGTACGGCGTCACGAAGCTCGCGGCCGAGCACCTGTGCGGCCTGTACGCCGCGAACTACGGTCTGTCGGTTGTCGCACTGCGGTACTTCACCGTGTTCGGGCCGCGCCAGCGGCCGGACATGGCGCACCACCGCCTCATCGAGGCGGCACTGGACGACGTCCCGTTCCCACTGTTCGGGGACGGGACCCACGTGCGCGACTTCACGTTCGTGGGCGACGTGGTCGATGCCAACGTGCTGGCGGGTCGGGCCGAGGTCCCCGGCGGCACCGTCGTGAACGTGTGTGCGGGCGGGTCGACGAAGATGTCCGATCTCATCGACGCCGTCGGTGTCGCGGTCGGTCGCGACGTTCGGATCGACTCGCTGCCGGAGCAAGCCGGCGACGTCCGTCGCACGGGGGGCGACGCCTCCCGGGCGGCCGAGCTGCTGGGGTGGGCACCCTCGACGACGCTCGCCGACGGCATCGCGCGGCAGACCGAGTGGCACCGCAGCCGACGCCGCGATGCGAACGCGAGCCTCAGCTCGCGTGCGTCCAGTCGGTGAAGCCGACGTTCTTGCCGGGGCGGGTGGGGGTCTCCGTCGCGAACGCCGTTCCGTAGCGAGCGTTCACGATCCACGGGATCCACCGATCGTCGCCCTCAGCTGGATACTGGTTCTCGTCGTACAGCCACTCGAGCGAGCGGCGCAACGCTCGGTCTTCCCACTCCCACGGTTCGTAGCCGGCCCGGTCGAGGAGTTCGGCCGTGGCGATCGCGCCCTGCAACCCCTCCCAGACGTAGCGCTCCTGCGGAGGTGGGTCGACGAAACCGCCACTCCGACGTTGTTCCTCCGGAAGGACACCGTCCACGTCCACGTCACCGATCTGCGCGCCCACCGGGTTGATGCCGGACGGTCGTTCCGGGTCGCCCTGCCAGTCGAGCTCGCGCCACTCGAAGTCGGAGCTGGAACGACCGAGCCAATCGTGGAAGCGCGCGGCGATGTGACCCACCATCTCGTCGTCACCGAGGTACCTCGCAGCAGCGACCACGCTCGCGCGCGCGTGCGCACCATGGTTACTCGGGTCGCGAACGGCCGAGTCCAACATCGTCTCGATGCCGGCTCTGCTGTGACCGGGTCGGGTCAGGCTGTCCTCCAACCAGCGCTCGAACTCGTCGGATCGGTGGCCGACGAGGTCTGCGGCGATCACATACGACAGCAGGTTGCGCGACAGTGCGAGGATCTCGTCGGACGTGGTTCCCTCGACCGTGTCGAGCGCGGCCGTCACGCGATCCGTCATCGCCGGATCATCGAGCCGGACGGCGTAGAACGCACCCGCCAGCGTGTGGACGTCATGGTTCGAGTTCTGATCGTCGATCGCGGGGACGCCCCAGTCAGCCTCGAGCGCATACTCCTCGAGTCGCTCCCACGCCGGTCCGCTGACGGGCAGTCCGGCAATCTCGTCCGCGCTCACCCAGATGCCGTCGGATCGGACCTCGGCCGTCGGTTGTTCGACGACCGGGCCGGCGTCGTCCCGAGTGATCGCAATGCCGGCTGCAGCCGCCGTGCCCACGATCGCGACCATCGCTGCGCCGAGCGCAAGCGACCGCCGAGGCATTGACACCTGCCCGTCAGTTGCCACTCTGTCGGAGCATCTCTGGAACGGTTCGGAGCAGGATCTTCACATCGACACCGAGCGACCGGGTGCGGATGTACTGCTCGTCGAGCCGACTTCGTTGGTCGAAGTCGGTGGTATTCCGGCCGGTGATCTGCCACAGTCCGGTGAGACCGGGCCGAACCTCGAGTCGCCGCGCATGCCAGAGATGGTAACTCTCGGGTGCGAACGACGTGGGCCGCGGGCCGACGAAGCTCATGTCGCCACGAAGGATGTTCCAGACCTGAGGAAGTTCGTCGAGGCTGGTCTTGCGGAGGAAACGTCCGGCACGCGTGATGCGAGGATCGTCGATGAGCTTGAAGTCGGGATACGGCACCACGCTGAGATGGCGTAGCGACTTCTTCAGTTCTTCCGCGTTCTTCACCATTGTCCGGAACTTGTAGATCGCGAAGGGTCGCCCATCGCGACCGGTGCGCTGCTGACGGAAGACGATCGGTCCTGGGCTGTCGATCGCGATCGCCAGCGCGCAGGCACCGAGCACGGGGACGACGATCGGGAGCGAGACCGTACCGATCGCGAGATCGAGCGCTCGTTTGAGCGGGTCGTACCGACGGCCGGCGCTCAGGCGGTTCATCCGGTGGGCAGGAGTTGCACGCCCGCATCGGGGCTGAGCAGGCGTTCGATCAGGGCCCCCAACGTGAGCACGTCACGCGGGAACTCCACTTCGCGTCGGTCCGCGCCCTCCGGCAGTCGATCGGCGTGTTGTGCGAGGCGGAGGGCCACATGGCGCGCCTGGTCGCTCGACGTGTCGCTCAGCAGGATCAGGACGCGGTCGCGTTCGACCGCGACAGCGTCGGTGTCGCGAAGCTGTGGCCGCACCCGCTGCGCCACCTGGACCAGTGCGACGGTGTCGGAGTCGCGCACGCAGAGCACCGTGAACGTACCGTTGCGGCGCCGGGCCCGCTCGACCTCGAGCCTGACCAGCCGCCAGAACCACAGTCGCTCCGTCTCCTGCTCGATCAGGATGTTGGCCCGCCGGTGTGCGAGGCGCTGTGATGCTCCGTCGATGAGGCGCCGCAGACCGTGCCGCTTGCCCGACAACAGCTCTCGTCCGTCGTTCTGCTCGCCGTCGACCCCTCCGGCTGAAGCCTCCCGCAACTTGGTGTTCATCTCCCCGCCTTCCCGATTTGCCTTCACCTACGAGTGTTCACGATCAATTGATGCTGAGTCAACCGAACTTTGCAAGTCCTTCAGGAAAGTTTGGGCGTTGATTTCTCTCCGGCGCCCCCGCGAGTCAAGGGCTTGTGAGCCGAAAGGTCCGGCTAGTGTGCGGAACGTGAACGAGGCGGCGGTGAGATGCAGCTAGGAATGCACCTCGTATCGGCCCGAGTTCGATCGGCGGCGTCGACCCGTCAGCTGCTCGATGGCCTCCCCTCGCGCTGGTGCCTGCTCCGTGAGGCGGACACCTCGGGGCCGGGGGAGATCGAGTACGACATCCTCGTCGATGGCGACGGCGGTGCCGTCCGCCGGTATCTCCGGGCGTCGGGGGCGCGGCCAGTGCGAAGCTGGGGGCGCAGGCCGCACCGACAGTTCTCCTGGTGGGATCCGTCCGAGGACCGGCCGATCCGTCTCGACCTCGTCGACGAACTCGGTTTCGGCGCGATGCGGGAGCTCCGCGTCCCTGCACGCGACATCGTTCTCGACGGCGTGACGATTCGGAACGGTTGGCCGCGACCCGATCACTCCAACGAGCAGTGGTTGGCACTCTTTCATGCACTCCTCGATCGCGATCATCTGCGTCGGTCGGACCACGTCCGACTCGGCCCGTGGAGGGCGACGATCGACGACGACGTCGCTCTGACGCTCCCGAGATCGTTGCGCACCGAGATCGACACGGCCGCACGATCGAGGGACTGGGCGGCGCTCGAGGCGCGGCGCGAGACGATCCGCACCGCTCTGGCTCGACGCCAACCCGTGGCATCGGCGATGCGGCGGCGGTGGCGAGCGTCGATGCGGCGATCGACGAAGCTGCAGCGTGCGATCCTGCGGCCAGGTGTGCGGATCGCGCTGCTCGGGCCGGACGGGGCCGGCAAATCGACCACGATCGACTCGCTGATCCGCTCGGGTGTCGTCGAGTCGTCCGTCTACCTCGGTGTCGCTCCGGCCGGATCTCGCCAACGGTCGGCGATCCCCGGGATGGCTCTGCTTCGAACGACTCGTCGGTTGTGGGGTGCCTGGCTGAGCGCCAGCGTGCGCCGTCGACGTGGTCAGGATGTGGCGCTCGACCGGCACCCGAGCGAAGCGATGATCGGACCGCCGACGTCGAAGCGGACGACGATGACTCGACGTTGGATCCTCGCCCATGTGTTGCCAAGTGCGGAGGTCGTCGTCGTGCTGATGGCACCCGCCGAGGTGTTGCACCAGCGCAAGCCCGAACACGAGCTCGAGGATGTCGTCGCGCGGCGTGCGCGATACGTGGAGCTCGCTCGGCGTCACGGTTACCCGCTGATCGAGACGACGGAGGAGCCAGGCTCCGTGATCACCGAGATCCGCCGTGTGATCCACCGAACGCCACGACGCGGATGGGCGTCATGACGAGCGAGGACGTCACCGAAGGGCTCTCGAGCGGGGATCAGACGGTGAACTCGCAGATCCGCGGGTCGAGCATCTTGATGGTGGGGCGCGTGGCCAGCATCTTCGTCAACCTGCTCATTCAGGCGCTCATCGCCCGCGCGCTCACCAAGGACGAGTTCGGGCACTTCGCCTACGCCCTGTCGTTGGTGATGATGATCGCCACCTTCATCACCCTCGGTATCGATCGTGCCGTGCCCAGGTTCGTGGCGCTCTACGACGAACGAAAGGAGTGGGGTCATCTCGCCGGGACGTTGGTGATCCAGCTCTCCACGATCCTCGCGCTCGGTTCGTTCGCCATCATCGGGGTCCTCGGTCTGCAGTCTTGGCTGTCCGACGTCGCGATCGATGACAGCCGGGTCACGGCGGTGCTCGTGATCCTGGTCTTCCTGGCACCGATCCAGGCGCTCGACCAGGTCGCCGTCGCGATGTTCGCCGTGTACGCCAAACCGAGCGCGATCTTCGTCCGCCGCTACCTCATGACGCCGGCGTTGCGCCTGCTCGTCGTGGTGCTCCTCGTCGCGGGTGATCTCGGGCCGAGGTTCCTGGCGCTCGGCTACGTGCTGACCGGTCTGCTCGGCATCGTGGTGTACGCAGCATTGCTCTGGCCACTGATCCGGCGGCAACGCTTGATCGAGAACGTCCGCTCGACCGGTCTGACGATGCCGTGGCGGGCCGTGCTGGGCTTCTCACTCCCGCTCATGACGAGTGACATCCTGTTCGCCGTGCTGAACACCTCCGACGTCGTGCTGCTCGGTCGGTTCCATGATGCCGAATCGGTCGCGGCCTACCGGGTGGTACTCCCGGCGGCGAAGTTGAACCAGTTCGTGATGGCGAGCTTCGCGCTCCTCTTCGTCCCGTTGGTCAGCCGGCTGCTCGAGCGCGGCGACCGCGACGGTGTGTCCGAGCTCTACTGGCGTACGGCTGCATGGATCGCCGTGGCGACGTTCCCGCTGTTCGCCATCACGTTCACGATGTCCGACGACCTCAGCGCCGCGATGTTCGGCGAGATCTACCGCTCGTCGGGAACCTATCTGTCGTTGCTCGCGCTCGGGTACTACTTCAACGCGGCGCTCGGTTTCAACGGGCTGACGGTGAAGACGGCTGGTCGGGTCAGGTATACGATCATCATCTCCATGGTCGCCGTCGTCGTGAACCTGGGACTGAACTTCCTCCTGATCCCGCCGTACGGCGCCCTCGGTGCGGCGATCGCGACGCTGATCACCCTCATCGCACACAATCTGCTGAAGCAGTTGGGTCTGAGACTCGGCACCGGCGTCCCGCTCTACCCGGCCAAGATGATGTATCCGTACGCCGTGATCGTCCTCGCCACCGTCGGCCTGTACGGCGCGGTGCACATCCTGGACTTGTCGCTGGCCGTCGGGATCGTGCTCGCTGCAGTGGTGTCACTCGGTGTCCTGCGCGCGACTCGAACGTACCTCGACGTCCTCGACGTCTTTCCCAAGCTCGGTAGCCTGCCGTTCGCGACGCGGCTGCTGGGGAGCCCGAAGTGACCCGGTTGCTGCAGACGTTCTTCGACGGGTCCGACGCGTCGAATCGTCGAGGCGAGCTCGACGGAGCGGCGTGGCGCTTCGTGCTCCCTGGTCCGGCGGACACCGTGGAGTGGCGGACGTCGGTGACGTCCGACGACCGCGACCTCCGGGCGATCGGGAGGAGTGCCACCGTCGTCAACTCCAATGGCGGGACGGTGTCCTCCACGGCGGACGGTCCACACGCCGCCCTGGTCGTCGGCCCGGCTTCCCCGGACGCCGAGGTCGACGAATCGTCGGTCGGGATCGACCTCGCTGGTGGAGATTCCGACTATCCACTGGAGCTCCGTTACGTCGACGACGAGCTGCGTGGCGTCGTCCCGCTGTCCGACCAGGTCGCGCGCGAAGTCCTCACCCGCCACGTCGGTGCCGACGGTCCGGTCCCACGGTCCTGGAAGCAGCGACTCCGTTGGGAACCCGAACGCCGTCGTCGGACGGCCACCGGTTCGCTCCGGGGGGTTGCGCCGGGCCCGCCCGCCTGGCTGACCGCCGCCGCCGCCGACGCCGGTTACGACGTGTCCTCCTTCGGCTGGGCGCTCTGGTGCCGGGGGGAGTTCGGCTCCCAGAAGTTGATCATGTTCCTCATCGCCCCCTGCGACGTCGAACCGTCCATCGTCGTCAAGATCACGCGCGATCCGCGTTACAACGATCGACTGGTCAACGAGTCCGACATGCTGACCCGGATCGCCCGGCTCCCCCCTGGGCGCGCGGTGGTGCGCCGACGCTGCAGTTCGAGACCACTGCGTGGGGCTCGGCCGTGTCGGCGCAGTCGGCGGTGCAGGGTACGGATCTCCGCAGCCGTCTGGCAGACCGTCCGGAGCTCATCGGCCGTGTGACGACGTGGATGTCCGAGTTGGCGATCGCGACGAGGACGCCGATCGTGGGCGATGAGCTGCACGGCAGCCTCACCGACCTGCTCGACCGGTACGTGGACGTGTACCCCGTGCCGTCGACGACACGGACGTTCCTGCGCTCCCAGGTCGACCGACTGGCCGCCATCGATCTCCACGCCGTCATGCAGCACGGCGACCCGGGTCCGTGGAACGCGATAGTGACCGCGGACGATGCTGTCGCGTTCCTCGACTGGGAAGCGGGTGAGTGCCGGGGGCTGCCGCTGTGGGATCTGTTCTACTTCCTGCGGTCGACGAGCCTGCTCCTGTCGTCGCGGCGCCCCTGGCAGAGCCGTCGATCCCGGACTCGTCGCGACCTGATCGTCGGGTCCCAGGTCGGCGATCTCGTCGCCGCTCACGTTCGCTCGTACGTGGAGACCACTGGTCTCGATCCCGATGCGGTCGAACCGCTCCTTCACCTGTGCTGGGTGCAACGCGCCGTGAAGCAGGCGCGCCGCCTGCCGGTCGACCAGCGTGCGCGAGGCACGTTCCACAGGTTCGTCCTCGACGGCGTCGACGGTCGCGAGCAGTCGGGCCTGCGTCGGATCACGTTGCGACATGATCGCGGAGGAGGTCCGGCATGACCGACTTCGACGTCCACGGGCTCGTCGGAGTCCGCGTCATCGGGAGTGCCCACGACGTGCGCGTCGTGGAGCGACAGCTCGGTCCGCTCCACGGAGATCTCGACCGAGATCCGGACATCGTGGTCGAGTTCGTCGATCGCGTCGCGACCGGCCCGCTCGTGTACCTCGGGCGCGCCGAGTGGGCGTACGACTCCGAGGGTCTGCTCGTTCTCCGCGGCCGCCGGAAATCGAGCATTCGGGCACGGCTCCCACTCGACACGATCGGTGAGGGGTGCCATATCGTCATCGAGCGCGGAGCACCCGCCGTTCCGTACCTCGTCGCGCTGGTCAACCTGTGCGCGCTCGCGAACGGTGGGCTGCCACTCCACGCAGCGGCGTTCGAGATCGAGGGCCGTGGGGTCGTCGTGACCGGTTGGTCGAAAGGCGGCAAGACCGAGTCGCTCCTCGCCGCACTCGACCGCGGTGCTCGGTACGTCGGTGACGAGTGGGTCTACCTGTCCGACGGCGGGCGCCGGGCCGTCGGCGTGCCGGAGCCCATCAGGGTCTGGGACTGGTACCTCGACCAACTCGACACCGTCCGCCCTCGCGTGTCGGCGATGAACGGACTTCGGTCCCGTTCGCTGGCGGGAGCGGTGGCCGTCGCCGAGCGAGTCGATCGGAGCCGGCTCGCGGGGAGCGCAGGACGCTTCGCCCGCCGGGTCCGTCACCTCCTCGACGGCCAGCGGTACGTCGACCTCCCGGTGGGGAAGCTCACCGGGACGCACGCATTCCCGCGTTCGACCGTCGTGGACGCAGTCGTGCACACGGTCAGCACGGACTCGACCACCGTGGCCCTCGAACCGACGAGCGGCGCGGAGGTCGCCGAGCGCATGGCCGGTTCACTCGCATACGAGCGACTGCCGCTGATGTCGTTGTACCACGCATTCCGCTACGCCTTCCCGGATCGGGTGAGCCCGCTGATCGAGGCGGCGGGCGACATCGAGCGCGAGCGGCTGCGCGAGTTCCTCACGGCGCGATCGTGTTGGCTGTCCACGCATCCGTACCCACCGGAGCTGGCCGAACTCGGCCAGGTCCTGAGTGAGTTGTGGGACCGCTCGTGACGAATCGCACGGCCGGGATCCGTCGGCTGGACTGGCGGTTCCTCCTCGCGGACCCACGGTTGCGGAGCGTCGTCACGCTGAGCGTGGACGACAACGCCACCGACGACGAGCTGACGGAGGGGCTCGGGCAACTCGGAGCGTCACCCGTCGGCGCCGAGGATGTCGGCGTCGACGGAGTCTCCGTCGTCTTCGTTCGAGACCCGGGCGACGGTGGTCTCGCGCGAGCCCTCGAACTCCGGGCCGGGCGCGGGGAGATCGTGGTGGAGTCGACGACGCGACGGGGACGATGGGTCGCCGAACGACGGCTGCGACGAGCCGGCCTGCACGTGCAGAGCTACGGGGCGTGGCCGCACGCCGCGGTCGCCACGCGATTCGTCCCCCTGGACGACCGCTCCGAGCTGATCGCGAGCGCACGGGCTGCCAAGAACCGGCGACGACGCACGATCGGGGTGCTATTGACGCAACTCGGACTCGGATCGTTGGTGTTCGCCGAGAGCACGTCGGTCGCCGGACCCGACGACGAGCACGAGCCGCCGGGCCCGCTGCGCGTCGCGTTCGGCGACGGCCGAGTCGCCGCCGGAACCATGACGCTGCTGACACCACGGTTCGCGTCGAGCCGACACGTCATCGCCCTCGCGACCGACCGGACCGGCCGGTCACTCGTCGTCAAGACGCCGCGGGTGCCGTCGGACGACAGACAGCTCCGGTGGGAAGCCCGCGGCCTGAAGTCGATCCCCGCCGGCGGACCACCGCGCCCGCACCTGGTGGTCGACACCGAGTGGTCCGGGCAGCGCTGGATCGTCCAGACACGCATCGACGGCGAGCCGCTCTCGAGACGTCACGTGACCCGGCATCCGGATCACTGGGTTGCCGCTGCGAGTCGATGGCTCGTGCGGATGCCGACGGCCGAATGGTCCACGCCTGACGCTGACGGGCGGTCCGAGCGCCTCCTCCAGCCCGCGCTGGAGGTGATCGCAGCGCACACGAGCCGCGAGCCGCGGCTCGGTGAACTCCTCGACGACGCCGAGCGCGCCGTCGGCGTCGTGCGCTCGGTGCCGTTGCCGATCGTCTGCGAGCACGGCGACTTCCGGCCGCCGAACCTGGTCGTCACGAGCCCGACCGAGATAACTGCGGTCGACTGGGAATTGGCCGAACGGAGCGGGTTCCCCCTGCACGATCTGCTGTTCTTCCACGGCTACGTGGCCTCGGTCGTGCCGGAGCTGCGCGACCGGCTGCGGCGATCCGCACGCCAGGCGCTCCTCGAGCTGGACGTCGAGTCGGAGTTGTTCGAACCCCTCGCCGCAATCGCGTCGTTGCGTCATCTGGCGACCGAGGCGGTCCGACTCGCCGGCGAGTCGGATGGGCCTCCCAGAGCGGTCGGTGACAGCCCGATCGCCGCGGCATGGTTCGAGGCATTGCGCTCTGCGTCGCCCGAGGGGAGTTCGGAGGTCGCGTCGACATGAGGCTCGTGTACGTCACCGCCGGGTTCCCGTATCCCCTGACGAGCGGGTACCTCCGCCACTTCCATCTGCTGACGCGACTCGCGCAGCACCACGAGGTGCGGCTGTTCTCGCTGGTGGGTCGCGACCACCGATCCGACGATCGCCGGGCAGTCGAGGGCATCGGCGTCGAGGTCGAGACTTTCGACGTGCATGCCACCGCCGCGCGTCGCTACGCGGCGAAGATCGCCCGCGTCGCGCCCCGCATCGTGGCCGGAGGCGCCTGGGATCTCCGGCGGGCCGTGGCCGAGTGCATCGAGACGGGATGGGCGGACGCGGCGATCGTCGGCGGGAAGGCGACGGTCGGCGTGCTGTCGGCACTCGGCGGGTTGCCCGTTCTGGTCGACGCCTGCGATGCGACGTCGATGCGTCTCGAATCCCACCTGTCGGACCGACAGGGTGTCGACAAGCTGCTCGCCACCCTGGAGTTCCGCTCGGTGCAGTCGGTCGAACGGCGGCTGCACGACCGAGCCGATCACGTCATCGTCGCCTCCGGGCGGGACGCCGAGTACCTCGGGTGGTCGGCGAAGACATCGGTCGTGCCCAACGGTGTCGACCGTGCCTACTGGACCCGGCCCTCGACGACTCGACCGGGGGACACCGTGATCTTCACGGGCAAGATGAGCTACGGCCCGAACGAGGACGCGGCACTCCGTCTCATCGACGTGGTGTGGCCCCGGGTGCGTGATCGTCGGCCGAGCGCCCAGCTCCTGATCGTCGGCACCTCGCCGGGTCCACGCCTGGTCGGCGCCGGTGACCGCGACGGCGTGGACGTCACCGGCCGGGTCGACGACATCAGGCCGTATCTCGCGGCGGCGACGGTGTTCGCCGCGCCGATCCGCTACGGGGCCGGGATCCAGAACAAGCTGCTCGAGGCGCTCTCGATGGAGCTCCCCGTGGTCGCCAGCACGAATGCGGCCGGGGGGCTCGTCGTCGACGGCGAAGGACCGCCGGTGGGCGTCACCGACGACCTCGCCCTGATGGCCGACCTCATCGTCGGCGAGCTCGAGTCGGCCGATCGCGACCCGTCGCCGATCGAGGCGAATCGGACCTGGGTGACCGATCGGTTCGACTGGGACGTGTCGGCTCGACGCATCGACGACATACTCCACGACCTCACCGACCACCGTTTCGACGAAAGGACGCCATGACCTCCGTAGCACTGGTTGGTCCGGACGGAGCCGGCAAGACCACGGTCGGCCGGCAACTCGCCGCCGACGGCGGCTTGAAGGTCGACTACATGTATCTCGGCGTCAACCCGGACGCGAGCAATCGGATGCTCTTCACGACGCGACTGATCGGGTGGCTGAAGCGTCGCCGGGGCACGACCGGCGACCACGGGCCGCCGGCCGACGCGGCGGAGATGTTCCGGACCGAGCGACCGCCGTCGGTGGCGAAGGAACTCAAGTCGACGCTCCGGGTCGTCAACCAGATCGCGGACGAGTGGTACCGCCAGGCGATCGCGGAGATCATGCAGCTGCGTGGCTTCGTCGTGGTGTTCGACCGGCACTACCTCGCGGATTACTCCACGCACGACATGTCCGACGCGACCGCGCTCCCGTTCCATCGCCGGCTGCACGGCTTCGTCCTGCGGCACCTCTACCCCGGACCGGACGCCATCGTGATGCTCGACGCCCCGGCCGAGGTGCTGCTCGCTCGGAAGGGCGAGGGGACCCTCGAGGCGTTGGAGCGTCGGCGGCAGGACTACCTGGCGCTGTGCTCGACGACGGACGCGTTCTTCGTCGTCGATGCGACGCAGGAGCTCGCCGCGGTCTACCGCGACGTGGCCGAGGTCATCGGAGCACTGGGGCAACGGTGACCAGAGTGCTCGTCACCGACGCCGGCCGCGGATCGGCCGTCGCGTTCATCCGTTCGCTCGCGGCGGCGGGTCACCACGTGACCGTCGGCGACGCCCGATGGATCAGCGCCGGTCGGTGGTCGCGGTGGGCCGCCTCGTCGTTCCGGTATCCGGATCCGTACCTCGACCCGAACGGCGCAGCCGACGCGATCCTGTCGGAGGTCGTCGAGCAGGGCGTCGAGGTGTTGTTGCCGATGACCGACGCCACGACGAAGGTGGCCGAGTCACTGCGGGGCCGGCTGCCGTCGGGGTGCGTGATCGGCGTGCCCTCCGCTGCCGCCGCAGCCGTGGCGGCCGACAAGAACCGTACGATCCGACTGGCGCGCGAGCTCGGCGTCCCGGTGCCCGTGACGACCATGGTGCGAAGCGCGTCGGAGGCGCGTGAGGCGGCCCCGGCACTCGGGTGGCCGATCGTCGTGAAGCCGGTGTCGTCCCTCGTCGTCGGTGCCGCCGGCACCATGCACAAGCTCGATGTGGGGTACGGGTTCGACCCGGACGACCTGGAACGCAAGGTCGAGTCGCTGGGGCGGGGGGCGCCGGTCCTCCTGCAGGAGTGCTGTACCGGCGACGGCGTCGGGGTGGAGGTGCTCGTCGACCGGGGCCGTGTCGTCAGGGC
Source organism: uncultured Acidimicrobiaceae bacterium (assembly GCA_963827775.1). Taxonomy (GTDB): domain Bacteria; phylum Actinomycetota; class Acidimicrobiia; order Acidimicrobiales; family Ilumatobacteraceae; genus Ilumatobacter. The sequence continues at coordinate 86,800 of CAWHCI010000025.1, forward strand.
GTTCTCGCACCGCCGGCTCCACGAGGTGCCGGTCACGGGTGGTGCGAGCGCGCTGCGGGAGGCGATCCCGGTCGACCCCGAGTTGCTCGGGCACACCGAGCGGCTGATGGAGGCGCTCGAATGGAATGGGCTCGCCATGGTGGAGTTCAAGGCCGGGCGCGATGGACCTCGGCTGATGGAGATCAACGGGCGAGTGTGGGGATCGCTTCCGTTGGCGGTCCGTGCCGGCGTCGATTTCCCCGCCGAATACGTACACCTCCTCACCCGGGGAGCCGACGGGCTCGGCGTGTCGCAAGACGACTACGCGATCGGCACGGTCGCCCGCAACCTCCAGCTGGAGGTCGTCTGGATCGGTTCCGTGCTGCGTGGTCCGAAGCACGCAGCGCCCGGGGCAGGGCAGTGGCCGCCGCGTCGCGCGGCGCTCGGAGCTGCGGTGCGACTCTTCTCTCCGCAAATCGGCGACGACGTCCTGTCGTGGCGCGATCCCGCGCCTGGCGGTCGCGGAGCTTCTCTCCATTGGGGCCAAGTTGATCGGAAAGGCGAGGTCGAGCTGACATGCGCAAGCAGATCGTGTCGATGGCCAAACGCAGTGAGGCGTTGCACGGCGTCGGTCGGATGCTCGACTCCGTCGTGCCGGACTCGGGTCGCCTGTGCACGGTGCTGACATTCCACCGGATCGAGACGCACGAGCCCGACCTGTATCCGGGCCTCGCAGGCCTCGATGCGGCTGGCTTCGAACGGTTCATGGACGACGTGGCCGACGCATTCGCGCCGATCGGCGTCGATCGATTCCTCGCCGCGCTGTCCGGTGACACCGACCTCCCTGAGCGATCGGTACTCGTCACGTTTGACGACGCCTACCGCGATTTCGCCGAGGTCGCCTGGCCGATCATGGCCGAGCGGGTCATTCCCGTCGTGCTCTTCGTACCGACGGCCTACCCCGGCGATCCCGACCGAAGGTTCTGGTGGGACGAGTTGTACGCAGCAATCAGGGCCGCCGACCCGTCGGACTGGAAGCGGGTCGGGATCGAGGGCACGACCCCGATCGAAGCCTTCGGGTCCGTGCGGGACGGCATCAAGTCGAGGGCGCACGACGACGCCATGGCGACGGTGGGCGGCATGGTGGCGGAGCTGCGCGGGTCAGACGCCCCTGTGCGGAAGCGGGGGGCGCAGCGTGTCCTCGCGTGGGCCGAGCTCGAACGGCTCTCGGACGAGGGGGTGGCGCTCGCGCCGCATTCGAGAACGCACCCGATGCTCGACCAACTCGAGACCGATCGGATCGACGCCGAGATCCGGGGGTCGCTCGACGACATGCACGAACGGCTCGGGCACCGCCGCGTCGAGCCTGTGTTCGCCTACCCGTCGGGTGGGCACGATCCTCGCGTGCACGCGGCAGTCGAGCGGGCCGGGTTCTCCGCGGCCTTCACCACGGAACGCGGTCTGGTCGATGCGGGGCGCTCCGATCGTGTCCGGCTGCCGCGCGTGAACATCGGCCGCGATGCCTCGGTCGGGTCGGTCAGGACCGAGGCGGCGATCCACCGCACCGGACACTGGATGCGAAGTGCAACGCACCGTGGCCCGGGCTAGTCTTGCGCAGTCGGGCGGGCCGGTAGCGGGACCTGCTTGCGTCCGCACCCTCTACACGGTCCTGCAGGAGTGACTCTTGGAGCTCGAAGTCTTCGGACGGATCGGCAAGCGATGGTGGTTGGGCCTGGTCCTCGCCCTCGTCGTCGGGTCGCTGATCGGCTTCGCGTTCGCGGAATCGAGGACGCCGGTGTACCAGGCCGGCGCCGACCTCCTGATCGGTCCACTCAGCGCCGACTCGAGTGTCCTCCGGGCCGCAGGCCAGACGGCGCAGACGTATGCCGAACTGGCGTCCGCGTCGTCGACCTTGGACGTGGTCACCGCCGAGCTGGCGGCCCCGAGCGCCTCCGATGCCGATGTGACCGCGACCGCAAGCGACGTCACTCGGATCCTGAAGGTTCGTGTGCGAGGCGAGGACGCCGAGGTGGTCGCCGACGTGGCGAATGCGATCGCTGCGGAGCTCGAGCGTGTCGCCGACGACGAGGTCAGGGCTGCGCAGGTCGCGGGCGGATCGGACGACCCGAACGTCTACCGCGTCGGTGAGGTGCGCGTCCTCGAGACGGCGACGCCGCCCACGACGCCGATCTCGCCGAACAAGCAGCTGATCACCGCGCTCGGCGGGCTGGCGATGTTGATCGCCGTGGCCGTCGCGGTCGTCGCGTACGAGTACAACCGACAAGCGGTGCGCGTCATCGGGGACGTCGATCGCATCGTCCCTGGTGGCGTGTTCGGACGGATCGAACGGTCGTGGGACTCGAGCTCCGAGTACGGCGACAAGATCGCTGTTCTCCGCAGCGATCAAGGTCCAACGGCGATCAGCCTCCGTGGGCTCAGCATCGACCTCGCATCGCAACTGCCGCCCGGAGGCGCGAACGCTGCACTCGTGTTCGGTGGTCTCGACGCGAAGGACCGGAGCGGGGACGTCGCGGTCAACGTGGCCGCTGCGTTGGCGTCGACCGGTCGACGCGTCGCCCTGATCGACGCGGACGAGATCAACCGGGAGGTGCGAGATCGGCTGTTCTCGGCCTGCGAGCACTCGGCGGAACCGCTCGACGTCCCCATCGACCACACGGCGAAGATCGTGCTCGGGGGTCGATACCCGAGCATCGAGTCGGGGGTGCTCGACCTCTACTCGACGGAGATGACGAGGCTGCCCGAGCAGTCGGAGTTCGAAGCGGCGCTGACCGATCTGGGAGCGGGCTACGACCACGTCGTGCTGCACACCGCGCCGGCGTTTGGCTCCCCGGCAGCTGTGCGTTGGTCGGCGGCTGCGGCCGGCACCGTGCTCGTCGTGACGTCGGAGGTGGCCTCCGCTCGCACGGTCGAGCAGTGTGCCCTGACACTGTCGCGCAGTGCCCACAACTTCATCGGTGCCGTCTTCGACGAGCGGCCACCGTCACAGCGGAGAACACCGTTCCTGCGACGCGTGTTCGGTGGCGGTGCGCGCACCGGCGCGCGGGAACGGGCGAGTGTCCCGGGCGCGGTCGAAGCGGTCGCGGTCGAACCGGTGGCGCAGAGCTCCGGGTCATCCTGAGATGGCGCTGCACGAACGGTCGGTGACGACGGCGCCCAAGGTCGCGTACGTCATGTCCCGGTTCCCGCGCCTCAGCGAGACCTTCGTGCTGTTCGAGATGATCGCGGTCGAGTCGGCGGGAGCGAGCGTGGAGCTGTTCCCCCTGATTCGCGAGCGGGCACGCGTCGTCCATCCCGAAGCCCGCCCGTTCGTCGAACGGATGCACTACGAGGTGGCGGCGAGTCCCCGCGTGGTGATGTCCAATCTACGCTGGCTGCGCTCGGAGCCCCGGCGGTACCTGCACACGCTGGCGAGCGTCGTGCGCGGCACGCATCGGTCGATGAACTTCTTCTTCGGCGGGTTGGCTTCCTTCCCCAAGGTGGCGCACTACGCACGCACGATGCAGGATCTCGGCGTCGACCACGTGCACTGCCATTTCGCGACGCACCCGGCGCTCGCCGGCTTCGTCATCCGGCGGCTGACCGGCATCCCGTACAGCTTCACGGCGCACGGCTCGGACCTCCACGTCGATCGAACGATGCTGGGGCAGAAGGTGGAGGACGCAGCATTCGTTGTCGCGATCTCCGAATACAACCGGCGGATGATCGTCGACGCGTGCGGGCCGGAAAGGTCGACCGACCACGTCCACGTCATCCACTGCGGAGTGGACACGAACGTGTTCGTCCCGCGAGCGGCGCCCGACCGGGACGCCGACGTGTTGCGGCTGGTCAGCGTCGGTACGTTGCACGAGGTCAAGGGACAGCGGTTCCTCCTGGAGGCGTGTGCGGAGTTGCGACGCCGTGGCGTGGAGGTTCGGTGTGTCCTCGTGGGCGACGGCCCTGATCGGGAGATGCTCGAATCGTTGCGCCAGGAGCTGGAGCTCGATTCGAACGTCACGTTGGTCGGCCGGCGAACCCGTGAGGAGATCGCGGAGTACGTCGCCGACGCCGACATGCTCGTGGCGCCCAGCGTGCCGACCAAGGGCGGCAAGCGTGAAGGCATCCCGGTCGTGCTCATGGAAGCGATGTCCGCCGGCCTGCCGGTGGTGAGCTCCCGGGTCTCGGGCATTCCCGAGCTGGTCAACGACGAGGTCAACGGGCTGCTCACCGAGCCGTTCGAGTCGGGTCAGCTCGCCGATGCGCTCGAGCGGCTGGCGCACGATCCGCAACTGAGGGTCCGACTCGGGGAGGCGGCTCGGCAGACCGTCCTGTCCGGCTTCGACGTCGCCGCCAATGCTCTCGAGCTGCTGGCGCAGATCGAGTCGACGTCGAGTCGTCCGCGAGACGCGCGGGAGTGATCGTGTTCGTCGCATTCTGGCTGGCTGCGTCGACGATCGTGTACACGTTCGTCCTGTTCCCGATGCTGGTTCTCGCGCGGGCCCGGCTGGCTGCCCGCCCGCCCGCTGAGGCCGACATCACCCCGCCGCTGACCGTGATCATCGCGGCGCACAACGAGGCGTCGGACCTTCCCGCCAAGCTGGAGAACGTGGTGTCGGTCGATTACCCGCCGGAGCACCTGGAGATCATCGTGGCGTCTGACGGCTCCACCGACCAGACGGTCGAGTTGGCCCGGGCGGTGGCGGGCGGCCGGGCGACGGTGCTGGATCTTCCACGATCGGGAAAGGCGGGCGCGCTCAACGCAGCGCTCGAGCTGGCGACCGGGGAGATCGTCGTCTTCACCGATGCGAACAGCATGCTGAACGCCGGCACCCTGCGGTCGCTGGTGCGGCCGTTCGCCGACCCCGAGGTCGGGGGTGTGGCGGGCAATCAGGTGTACACCGAGCCCGATGCCGGGGTCGTGGCCGGCGAGTTGGCCCACTGGGACGTCGATCGTGCCCTGAAGACGGCTGCGAGCCGGTCGGGGAGCGTGGTCTCGGCGACCGGCGCGCTCTACGCCGTCCGGCGCGAGCTGGTGCAGCCGGTGATCGACGGCGTCACTGACGACTTCTATGTGAGCACCGGTGTCATCGCCTCCCATCGTCGCCTGGTGTTCGCTCCGGAAGCGACCGTGCACGAGCCCGTGAGTTCCTCGGTCGGCGAGGAGTACGGGCGGAAACGGCGGGTCATGACCCGTGGCTTCCGAAGTCTGCTCGCACGTCGCGAGCTGCTCAACCCGTTCGTCCACGGCTGGAACGCGGTGCAGCTGATCACCTACAAGCTGCTTCGCCGGCTGCTCGCGATCCCGCTGCTGACGGTCGGGGTCGCGTCGTTCGCGCTCCGCCGTCGACACCCGATGTACGCGGTCGTCGCTACGTTCCACGGGCGTCTTCTGGGTCACCGCTGCGGTCGGATTCGTCGGTCGCGACACCCGTCTCGGCCGCCGGAAGGTGGTGGCGCTGCCGATGTTCGTCGCGATGGGTCTGACCGCCTCGTTGCGGGCGGCGGCCGACGTCGTGACCGGACGTGAGATCCGGCAGTGGACTCCGGCCCGTCCGTCGGGTGCCGACGAGGTCGTGAGACCGACGATGGTCGGCGAGCCGTGACCGCCCCGGTCGTCCAGCAAGCCCGTCGAGACGTCGCCTCGATCGCTCGTCTGCGCTGGGTCGAGTTCGCCGTCGCCGGAATCACGATCGCCGTGGCACTGCTCGTGGTCGTCGGACCCTTGGCGGCGATCGGTGGGGCGTTCGGCGTCGCCGCCGTGCTCGCGATGATCTGGCGTGCCGACGTGGCGACGATCGTGTTTGCGTTTCTCTTCTATGCCAACGTGCTGGTCGTCGCCTCGCGCTTCCACGGTGTGCCGACCTCGATCGCAGCGACCGCAGCGCTGCTGCTGTTGCTGCCGATCGTTCGCTCGATCGTGATCGAGCGGCGTCCCGTCGTCGTGACACCGACGCTGGGACTGATGTTCGTGTTCCTGGTGTCGATGATGCTGTCGACTGCGTTCTCGCCGGCACCCGGGATCAGCCTGCCGCTGATCGGATCGTTCCTGCTGGAGGGCATCGTGCTGTACCTCCTCGTCTCGAACGTCGCGAACGACGATCGACCGAGTGTGGAGCATCGTCGGTGTCCTCGTCATCGCCGGTGTGTTCATGGCCGCGCTGTCGGTCTTCCAGGAGCTCACGCAGGCGCACGACAACAACTTCTTCGGGTTCGCTCAGGTCAGCGAGGGCGGCTTCGACGTCGGCGAGGGCGACGATGCCGTGGTCCGGCAGCGACTCGCCGGTCCGATCGGTGAGCAGAACCGCTACGCGCAGGTGCTGCTGATGGTCGTGCCGCTCGCGTACTTCGCCGGCGCGTCGCTTCGGAGCCGGCGCCGGCAGCTGACTGTGGTACGTCGCGGCAGCAGTGATCGCCGCCGGCGTCTTCCTCACGTTCTCGCGCGGCGCCGCCGTCGCCGCGTTCGTCGTGCTCGTGCTGATGGTGTTCCATCGGCTCATCTCGATCAGCCGGCTGGTCGGTGATCGTGCTCGTCGGCGGCCTCCTCATGATCGCCGATCGCACCCGACTACGCGCTGCGAATCGCATCGCTCGGGACGGTGACGGATGCGACCAACAGCGAAGCGGACGTCGACGGCGCGATTCGTGGCCGGACGACCGAGGCGCTGGCGGCGTTCAACGTGTTCGTCGAACATCCCGTCGTCGGGGTCGGGCCCAATCGGTTCTTCCGCGAGTTCTCCCAGATCGAGGCGAACAAGCTCGGTCTCCGACGGCTCGACACGAATCGTCGGGCACACAACCTGTATCTCGAGCTGGCGGCCGACCAGGGACTGCTCGGGCTGGCGACGTTCGGTCTGATCATGGGCGTGACGATCGCGCAACTCGCGATCGCCCGCCGCCGCTGGCGCGATCGAGATCCGAACCGGGCGGCGCTGGCGGCGGGCTTATGTTCGCGCTCTACAGCTATCTCATCACGGCGTTCTTCCTGCAGCTGTCGTACCAGCGGTACCTGTGGGCGATGGTGGCGCTCGCGAACGGTGTCATCTGGTGCCTCCGCGACCCCGAAGGCGGCTCGCCGATGCCAAGAGTGGTCACGCAGAATCGCACGCTGCGCGGCGGCCTAATCACAAGTAGGGTGAGAAATCGGCGTCAACTGCACCGTCAACATCGCAAATCCGTGGCGGGTGACGTGCAGGAATTGTTAGGTTGCGGTGAAGGTGACCGCCGACCGGGTCGGTGGGCGTCCAGTGAGGCAAGGCGGTCTAGCGTGAGTCACGGGGATTCGAGGAGCGTCGTGGCGGCGATGGTGCTCGGCAGGCGTCAGGGCTGTTCGGGACGGCGCACGCCGATCCCGGGGACATCGGCTACGAAGGCGCATTCGTACTCGGGTTCGAGCGGGAGCCATCCGTCGCAGGAGAAGCCGGAGAGCAAGCTCTGGCATCACGACGGCACGTGGTGGGGCAGCCTCTGGTCGAACCCGGCCGACTCGTTCAACGTGCACCGGCTCGACCCGGCGACCGAACACCTGGACCGACACCGGCACCGTGCTCGAGACCTCCGGCATCTACCGGCAGGACACGCTGTTCGACGGCTCGAAGCTGTACGTGTCGTCCCACCGCTACGCGACGAGCGGCGGCTCCGCCGACGCCCGACTGTCACGACTGAGCTACGACCCGGCACCGAGCAGTGGTCGATCGACTCCGGCTTCCCGGTCTCGATCAGCAACGACCGCAGTGAGACGCTGACGATCGAGAAGGATTCGATCGGTCGGCTCTGGGCGACCTGGACCACTGAGGGCGACGTCTAGGTCAACCACACGACGTGCTCGCCGACGTGCGACGACACTGCGTGGGGGACACCGTTCGAGCTCGACACGATCGGCGCGATCGGGAACGCGGCGACCACGTCGGACCGACGACATCAGCTCCGTCGTCGCGTTCGACGGCAAGATCGGGGTGTTCTGGAGCAACCAGCTCGCCGATGCCGACTACTTCGCGAGTCCACGACGACACCGACGGCACGTCGACCTGGTCGCTCGAGACGGCGCTGAGCGGCACCGACGAGGCCGACGACCACATCAACATCGCCACCGACGGGAGCAACGTGTTCGTCGACCGTCAAGACGAGTCTCGACTCGTCCGGCGAGCCGGAGACCTACGTGCTCAAGCGCACGCCCGTCCGGTACGTGGTCGTCCGCGGTGACGTCGACCGGCAGCGATCGGCTGACCCGCCCGATCGTCACCTACGACCAGCTCAACGACCGAACTGCACTGGTTCGCCGCCGACGTCGCCGGCGGCAAGATCTACACGAAGGACTCCGACGCCGTCGAACCCGTCGTTCTCGGGCGGCAAGGGTGATGCGGTGATCTGGGACGCCTCGGCCGACGACATGAACGACCCGTCGTCGACGAAGCAGGCCGTCGACCCGTCGACAGGTCTCGTGGTGCTGGCGACGGACAAGGTCGCGCGAGACCTACTGGCATCACGAGGACGACGCTCGGTGGATCGTCGTCCGGATCACGGCCGGATTCACGGCGACACCACAGTTCGGGGAGGCGCCGCTCGACGTGCAGTTCACGGACACGTCGATCGGATCACCGACGTCGTGGGCGTGGGACGTTCGGCGACGGCGGAACGTCGACCGAGCAGAATCCACTCCACACCTACACGACTCCGGGCGTCTACACCGTCAGCCTGACGGCCACGAACGCCGAAGGTTCCGACATCGAGGTCAAGACCAACTACATCGAGATCGTCGCTCCACGTGCCGCTCGAGGCGACGTTCTCGGTCGACCCGTCGCAGGGCGCCGCTCCGTTGAGCGTGCAGTTCACCGACGAGTCGCCCGGCACGCCCACGTCGTGGTCGTGGGACTTCGGCGACGGCACGACCTCGACCGAGCAGAACCCGATCCACGTCTACAACTCGGTCGGGCTCGTACGACGTGACGCTGACCGTCACGAACGATGCCGCCGAGAGTCGACTCCACGACCGTCGCCGACGCCGTCGTCGTCACCGACGAGGTGACTCTCGCTCCGGTCGCCGACGCATTCGTCCGAGCCGACCGGCCGACGTCACAACTACGGCGACGAGGACTACCTCCGGGTGCGCAACGCGTCGAGCGGCTATCGCTCGCTGGTGCAGTTCGACGTCCAGGACGCCGGCGGCGAGCCCGTGACGGCAACGCTGCGGATGTTCGTCGACGACGGCAGCCCGCACGCCGGCGACGTCTTCGTCGTCGGACAACTCCTGGACCGAGCTCGGCGTCACCGACGGCGAACGCCCCGATCCCGGCCGCGACCCCGGACGCGCTCGGCGGCGAAGCCGAGATCGGCACCTGGCACGAGTGGGATGTCACCTCGGCTGATCTCCGGTGACGGCGTCTACTCCTTCCTGGTCGCCTCGACCAGCGGCAACAGTGCCTACTTCTCGAGTCGTGAAGGGTGCGAACCCACCGGAACTGCGTGATCACCTCGTCGTCGACGGCACCGTTGGGCGCGGAGTTCACGGCCGACCAGACCAGCGTCGAGGTCGGCCAGACCCGTCAACTTCTCGGACCTGAGCACCGGCGTGCCGACCTCGTGGACCTGGGACTTCGGTGACGGCAACACCTCGACGATCGCAGAATCCGCAACACATCTACACGACGCCGGGCACGTACACCGTGTCGCTGAACGTCGGCGACGGGTCGACGAACAGCAGCACGGTCAAGGTCGACTACATCACCGTGTCGCCTCCGCTTGCCGCTCGATGCGTCGTTCGACCTCGACGCGCCGACCGGCGCCGCTCCACACGTCGTGAACTTCACCGACACGTCGACGGGTGCGCCGACAACGTGGAACTGGAACTTCGGTGACGGCGGCTCGTCGACGCCCAGAATCCGCAGCACGCGTACGCCGCGCCCGGCACGTACACGGTCACGCTGACGGTCGGCGACGGCATCGCGATCCAACAGCGAGGTGGTGGCGGGTGCCGTCACGGTGTCGCGCGGACACGACGGTGACGGCCGCCGCCGACGCCCACGTCCGATCCGATCGGCCGGACCGGAACTACGGAACGGTCGATCACGTCCGGATCCGTCAGGCGTCCACCGAGTACCGCGGCCTCGTCCGCTTCGACGTCGCCGCGATCCCGTCGACGGTGACGTCGGCAACCGTGCGGATGTTCGTCGACGATGCGAGTCCGTCGGCCGGTGACCTGTTCCTCGGTCGACAGCGGCTGGGACGAGACCACGGGGTCAACTGGTCGAACCAGCCGGCGCTCGGCCCGATCCCCGGTCGCGTCCGGTGGTCCCGCAGTCGAGGGAACCTGGCACGAGTGGGACGTCACGAGCGCACTGTCGGGCGCGGCCGCCGGCTCCTTCTCGTTCACCGTCGTCAGTTCGAGCGGCAACAGCGCCTACTTCTCGAGTCGCGAAGGGTGCGAACCCACCGCAGCTCGTGATCGAGGGTGTCTCGTCGCCGCCGCCGTTGGCGGCCGCGTTCTCGGGGACGCCGGTGTCGGGTGCGACGCCGTTGTCGGTGCAGTTCTCGGATCTGTCGTCGGGTTCGCCGACGTCGTGGTCGTGGGACTTCGGTGACGGCGGGACGTCGACGGCGCAGAACCCGGCCCACGTGTACACCACGGCGGGGACGTACACGGTGTCGTTGACCGTGGCCAATGCGACCGGGTCCGATCGAGCAGATCGCCGTCGACTACATCACCGTGTCCGATACCGCCGCCGCCGCCGGTGGCCGAGTTCTCGGGGACGCCGGTGGCCGGGTCAAGCGGCGTTGTCGGTGCAGTTCTCGGATCTGTCGTCGGGTTCGCCGACGTCGTGGTCGTGGGACTTCGGTGACGGCGGTACGTCGACGGCGCAGAACCCGGCGCACGTGTACACCACGGCGGGGACGTACACGGTGTCGTTGACCGTGGCCAATGCGAGCGGATCCGACGACGATGACCAAGTCGGCTACATCACCGTCACCGACCCGCCGCCGCCGGTGGCGGCGTTCTCGGGGACGCCGGTGGCCGGTGCAAGCGTCGTTGTCGGTGCAGTTCTCGGATCTGTCGTCGGGTTCGCCGACGTCGTGGTCGTGGGACTTCGGTGACGGCGGTACGTCGACGGCGCAGAACCCGGCGCACGTGTACACCACGGCGGGGACGTACACGGTGTCGTTGACCGTGGCCAATGCGAGCGGATCCGACGAGGATGTCCAAGGTCGACTACATCACCGTCAGCGACCCTCCATCCGGACCCGAGACGTTCCTCGCGATCGAGGACGCGTACGTGAAGACCGACAAGCCGGACAAGAACTACGGCGGCGACACATGGCTCCGTCTGCGCCAGTCCAGTTCCGTCTACGAGAGCCTGCTGAAGTTCGACGTCACCGGTCTGGCGGCACCTCCGTCGAGTGCGGTGCTCCGCCTGTACGTGACCGACGGCAGCCCGAGCGCCGGTGCGGTCTCGAGCGTCGATCCGCTCGCATGGAACGAGTCTTCGGTGACCTGGAATTCGCGCCCTGCGTCGCTGACCCCCGTCGCTGCCGACCAGTCGGCGCCAGCCGGGCAGTGGGTCGAATGGGACGTCACCGTAGCGGTGTCCGGCAACGGCCTCGTGAGTTTCTCGCTCACCAGCACGTCGAGCAACAGCGTGTACTACAGCAGCCGCGAAGGCGCGAATCCGCCCGAGCTCGTCATCACGCCGTGACGGCGCGAGTTCGGGCGCCACTGACCTGTCTCCTCGCGCGTCGGGATCCTCGGTGCATGCACTTCCGGTTCGGAAGACTCCACCACGCCCGTCAGCCCCGCAACGGATCCGGTCGAAGTGGTCGACTCGTCCGTCGTGCCGACCGGCGCACAGCCGGAGGACACGACCGGAGCAGGAGCGGCGGGCGCCGTCGTGTCGGACGTACCCACGACATCGGTCATCGCCGTCGAAACCAGCCAACCGGCGAGTCCGACAACGACCGTGGTGGTCACCTTGCCGGTGGATGCCGACGTCGACGAGTTGGTGCTGTCCGACGGGTTCGTCGACGAAGGCGACACCTGGGCCGCGACCACGTGGGATGTCGACGTCCCAGGGGAGGCGAGCCGCGACCGTGATCGACGGCTTCGGTGTGATGGCGACCGATGCCCGTGGGACCCACGAGTGGGTCCGGGCGCTCGCACCGGACTCGACCCATCGAAATGCGACGCTGCGAGCCCGAATCACCCCGATCCGCTCCGACGAGGGCACGGTCTTCGTCGGTCTGCACGGCGACGGCGAGTGGCGTGACGCCGCGCCGTACCTGCCGCAGACGGGTGTCGTGGTCGAGTACTCGTACTGCCGAGACGTTCCTCGGAGAGGTCGTCCTGATCGTGCTCTCGACGGTCCGGACGAGCTTCGGATCGGTCCGGTCTCGGGCCCGATCCTCTCGGACGGCGAGTCGGCGAACATTCGGGTCGACGTCATCGAGGGCCGTGCCCATGCCAAGGTCTGGCGGGTGGGAACCGACGAGCCCTCCGATTGGGCGCTCGAAGCGGACATCGAAGCGAACGACGGCGGCATCGTGCAGATTTCCTACCGGGACACCGTCGAGCAGTCGGTCGCCTGGGACGAGCTGACGCTGCAACTGTTGCCGTGACCGGATCGGCTCAGGTCGATCCGAACGTGAGACGGGTAGCCCATGGGCGAAACGCCCACGACGGACCGGGCCGCCGGCGTGTCAGTCGATGAAGTACCCGAACACGTCGATGACGGCGTGGGTGCCGTCGTGCGAGTACACCGAGACCTGGTCGCCGGATCCCAGCTCGACGACCACGGCGTTCGATCGGGTGGCGCCGGGGCCGGTCACGTTGAGGTTCGAGGTGTCCGGCGCACCGTCGCCGGCCGGCCAGACCGTGATGTGGCCGGGGCCCGCGCCCTCGGTCACGGTGAGGTTGGCGAGGACGGCTTGCGCGCCGTTCGACGGGACGTTGGCATTGCCAGCGATCCGATAGCTGTCAGATGAGCCTGGTCCGATCCACCGCGCATCGCGGTTCGGCACGCCGATTCGTGTGTCGACGTGACGGACGGAATTGGTCGCGACGAACATCCCCTCGGTCCTCCGTGAGGCCGAGTCGTCGGTGAAGTATCCGACCACATCGCCAATCAGGTGTGCGCCCGCGAACGCATAGAAGTCGACACGGCCGTCGGCGCCGATCGGTGCGAAGACCAGGTTGGAGCGCACGTCGCCGACCCCGTTGAGGTTCAGGCTCGATGCGAGAGGACGACCTTCTCCGTGCGGGTAGACCGTGATGTGCCCGGGTCCGTTGACACTGATGGCGGTGACGTTGATCGCGGCGACCGACGCTTCCGAGGTCGGTATGCCGTGGCGCCCTGCCAGCTCGACGCTGATCGTCGAGCCATCTCCGACCACACCGGACGGGGCGCCCCCGGTCGCGCGTGTCGAACGCCCGTCTCGGGGCCAGCGGGACGTAGCGACCGGCTCGGGCGTCGTCGTCCTCGACGAAGTAGCCACTGACGTCGACGAGGAGATCGAGCGATTCGAGCGTGAAGAAGCTGACCTTGCCGTCCTTGCCCAGCGGGACGGTCACCAGGTTCGGAACCGTCTCGCCCGGCGCCATCACGTTCAGGTTGGACGTCGGGGGCCGCAAATCGCCGGTCGGCCAGACCGTGACGTAACCGGGCCTGGAGGCATTGGTCGCCGTGACGTTCAGCACCACGGCTCCGACGTTCGAACCTGGTACCCCTGCCCGACCCTCGACCTGGACGTCGATGGTCGCACCGGGTGAGAGCCTGCCGGACGGACGTTCGCGCGTACGAGTGTCGAACAGACGTGCCGGCGAGACGGGGACGTAGCGCATCGGCTCGGTGGCACGGGGCGTCGTCCCAACCGGCGGTCCGGTGATGAAGCGCGATCGTGTCACGGCGGTGCTGCCCGTCGGATGGGTGTAGTCCGTATAGCCGATGCTCTTGCCGTTACGAGCGGTCACCCCGGCCGAGATGTTGGTGCCGAGGCCGACGTCGATAAGGAACGGCACCGCTGTGTCGTCGTTGTCGGCCGGGAAGTCGGCTTGCTCGTACAGGAACCGCGTGGCCCGGTAGATCGCGGCGTCGGACCGTTCCCAGATGTCGGTGTAACCGGCTGCGTGGAGCAGTGTCGCTTGAGTTGCGATGCCCTGCATGCTCTCCCACTGGTAGTTCTCGTTGGGCGCTGGAGAACTGACGGCACAACCACAACGCCGGATGTCGTCGACGATTGCGCCGTCGACGTTGATGCCGTTCTTCGTGGCACCGGCTGGGTTGATCGGCACGGGCGCCGACGTATCGGCCTGCCAATCGTCGTCCCCGAACCTGAATCCCGCCGCACGCCGAGCGGTCTCCGAGGAAGCCGTGGAACACTCGCACGGCCTGTTCGAGGTCGGCGGTATCGGCCAGGAAGAGGTCGGCGGCGATACGGGCGGAGCCGGCGTGGGTGCCCCAGTTGTTCGGTCGCTCGTCGTTGGTCGTGATCAAGGTGCGTCCGTCGAGGTTGGCCGACCGGACACTCGAGAGCCAGCTGCGAAAGTGCGTCGAGTCGTATCCGACCAGATCGGCGGCGAGGACGTAGCCCGTGAGATTCCGACCGAGCGCCAGGGTCCGGCCGCCCTGCTCGGTCCCGATGGCGGACTCGATCGCGTTCACGACTCGGTTGCGCATCGCGACGTCGTTCCGACTGACCGCGTAGAGGGCACCGGCGAACGTGAGGACATCGTGGTCCGATTCCTGGTCGGCGATATCGGCCGAACCCCAGCTTCCGGTCGCGTCTTCGGCGAGCCGGTTCCAGGCGGATCCGGACGTCGGCAACGACACCAGAGTGGACCGGTCGATCCACAGGTTCCTCGTTGGCCCGAACGAGCCGTCGAGACCTGCGTCGCCACTCGCAGTCGATGGAACCCAGGCCGCGACGAGCGACGCGACCACGAGCGACAGCGCCAGCTTCTTCATAGTGAACTCCAATGGTGACGGGAACGGGTCCGATCGTTGGTCGACGCTGACCTTCGATCGTGTATCGGTCGCCGACTGAGCGTCCTTGAGGCGTGGAGCCCGACCCGGAGGCCGATCGAATCGACCTGTCGATCACCGCCCCACTCCAACAGCGTTACAACGTCGTTGTAACGCTGTTGTGGAGGACGCGACGATCACGAAATGTTTCGATCATGTTACGAACGGAGCGAGGAGATGTCAACGCAAGCACCCAAATTTCCACGATTCGAGGAAGAGTAACGAAGGGAATTCGGGCGCGAGCGTGCCACTCGTCCTGCCCGATCGACATCCATTCGTCACATTCGGTCTCGCCCACGATGTGTCTCGCTTCGATACCGAGCGGCACCTTCGGCCGACCTATGATCATCACGTGATTCCCCTGCTCATCCTGCAGTGCCCCAGATGCCATGGGTCATTGGCCGACAACGACACGTCGGACGCGTTGAGCACAGATGGCGTGCTGCGGTGTGTCGCGTGTGACGCCGAGTACACGGTCACGGAGGGGATCCCCGATCTCACTCCGCCCGGCATCTCCGATGACCGCGCTCTGGGAGACCTGGCAGCAGCACCTCGATGCCTTCCAGCAGCGACGCGAACTCCGTGTCTCGGAGCCCGGAGGGATCGCGAGCAGAATGAGCGTCAGCGGCAGTCCCCAACAGCTGGCGTTCGCCGAGTTCACCGGGATCACCGATGGCACGACCGTCGACATCGGGTGCGGGCCGGGAAAGTTCCGGCGCCACCTGCCCGAAGCCGTTCACTACATCGGGCTCGATCCGATTCCGATTCCCGCCGACTCGGACATCGACTTCATCCGGGGGCTCGCCGAGCACCTCCCATTCACGGATGAGTCGGTTCGGCACATCACCGTGTTGTCGGCCCTCGACCACTTCAACGATCTGCCCGCCTTCGTCGCCGAGGCACGCAGGGTGCTGGAACCGGAGGGTCGTCTCCACATCGTCCAGCAGGTGCACGAACCGGTCTGGTCGATTCGCGGCATCGCGCACAGCGTCAAAGACGTCATCGAAGATCTCCGCACGAAGCACGACTCGGAGGTGCCGCACCACATGACGGAGTTCCACGAGCAAGAGCTGCGTTCTGTGCTCGAGCGCGAATTCTCGATCACGGGCGAACAGCTCTTCGACGCCAGCAGGCTGGCGCCACGTCGGTGGTTTCTGACACTCGCGCCTCGGCACTGATCCATGCGCTGGCTCACCTGCCTCCCTGGCAGACGGGTGGCGTGTGAGCGGTGAGACCGCTCTGGTCTCAGTTGGTGAGCAGTTCGTCGCGGACGGCGATCACGCCCGGCGAGGTCACGATGGCGCCCACACCGAGCTGGTTGTTGCGCTCGCTGATGATCGTCTTGAGCACACCCAGGTCGCGCTCGACGCCCGGCTGCGCGCGGGTCACCATGACGCACCGGTCGATCGGCTTGCGCACCGACAGCGTCGACGAGCCGACGGTGACGAGCCCGTCGAGTCGGTGTTCGCCGCTGCCGTCGAGGATCAGGTTGATGCGGAACCGTCGAGCATCCCATTCGCCGAGCGTGTCGCGCGACACGAACGAGATCGTCGAACGGCCGTCGTGGAACGTGACACCGGCGCTCTGCCACTGCACCCAGTCGGTTTCGTTGTCGATGTCCATCGGGTTCTCGAACGTCGCCGGTCCGTCCGCGGCCGACCGCAACTCGACCCGCCGACCGATCCAGCCGGACAGACCGGCGTCGGTCGACACGTCGTCGCCGTCGTCGGTGGAGATGCGGGGCAGGCCGTCGACGACGGTGGCCGTCAGGAACAGCAATCGAGGTTCGCGTCGTGCGGTGAGCACCATTCCGGTCGCCGGGTCGAAGATGCCCCACGCCCGATCGAACTCGATGCCCCGCTCGTCGACCGCGGCGCGCTCGAGTGGTTCGCCCCCGACCGACTTCACCGGGAACCGCCAGATCTCGCCCACCTGCATGAGGACGAAACTATTGCACCGGCCAGTGTCACCTCACCCCGGACGGCGCCTCCGATCGTGGCGGAACGCCGATGGTTGCGCCGCGGCCGCCGATCTGCCAGACTCGGGGGTGATGCGCCTTGACCTCCGCGCCCTCGTAGTACTCATCGACTAGCGCACCGGCCTCACCCGCCGCGTGCGCCACGACCTCCCGACCCGGGAGGTCGTTTCGTTTTTCCGGACCACTCGCCAGACTCGAACCCAACGCCAACCCGTCCCCCCGACGAACCACCACCCCGCCCAGGAGAACCGCCATGACCGACACGACGACGATGACCGGGGCCGAGGCCCTCATCAAAGCGCTCGAGATGGAACAGGTCGACGTGATGTTCGGGCTGCCAGGTGGCTGCATCCTGCCCGCCTACGACCCGTTGCTCGAGTCCCCGATCCGTCACGTGCTCGTGCGCCACGAACAGGGCGCCGGTCACATGGCCGAGGGCTACGCCCACGTCACCGGACGTCCGGGTGTCGCGATGGTGACCTCGGGTCCGGCGGCGACCAACATGGTCACGCCGCTGATGGACGCGTACATGGACTCGATCCCGATGGTCGTGATCACCGGTCAGGTCGGCACGGCGGCGATCGGCAGTGACGCATTCCAGGAGTGCGACACCGTCGGCATCACCCGGTCGTGCACGAAGCACAATGAACTCGTGATGTCGGCCGACGACATCCCGATGGCGATCCGCCAGGCGTTCCACATCGCCACGACCGGGCGGCCGGGCCCGACACTCGTCGACCTGCCGAAGGACGTGTTGCAGGACACGATGACCTGGCACTGGCCGAGCGACGACGACGTCGACGCCTCGCTGCCGGGGTACCGCCCGAACACCAAGGGCCACCCCCGCATGATCAAGGAGGCGGCGAAGCTCATCGTGCAGGCCGAGCGCCCCGTGCTGTACGTGGGCGGCGGCATGCTGAAGGCGCGTGCGGCCGAGGCACTCGCCGAACTGGTCGACCTCACCCGGATTCCCGTCGTCACGACCCTGATGGCGCGCGGCGTGCTGCCCGACAGCCACCCGCTGAACCTCGGCATGCCGGGCATGCACGGCACCGCGACGGCGACGACCGCGATCCAGAAGAGCGACCTGCTGATCGCGCTCGGCGCCCGCTTCGACGACCGGATCACCGGCAACGTCGCGACGTTCGCACCCGACGCGAAGGTCATCCACGTCGACATCGATCCCGCCGAGCAGGGCAAGGTCCGCAAGCCGGACGTGCCGATCGTCGGTGACTGCCGGCAGGTCACCGAGAAGCTCGTGTACGAGATCCGTGCCCTCGTCGACGCCGGCGCGGAGGTGCCGGACCGTTCGGCCTGGCGGAGCCGCATCTCGGGATGGCAGGAGATGTTCCCGCTCACCTACGAACAGTCCGAACCGGGCGCGGCGCTCAAGCCGCAGTACTGCCTCGAACAGCTTCGGGACGCCGCTCCGGAGGGCACGATCCTCACGTCGGGCGTCGGTCAGCATCAGATGTGGTCGTCGCAGCACTGGCAGTTCGAGGAGCCGTACACGTGGGTCAACTCGGGTGGCCTCGGCACGATGGGGTTCTCGGTCCCGGCAGCGATCGGCGCGAAGGTCGGTCGGCCCGACAAGACCGTGTGGGCGGTCGACGGTGACGGTTGTTTCCAGATGACGGCGCAGGAACTCGTGACGGCCACGGTCGAGAACATCCCGATCAAGGTCGCGATCCTCAACAACAGTTGGCTCGGCATGGTCCGCCAGTGGCAGGAGATGTTCTACGACGAGCGGTTCAGCGAGACCAACCTCCAGTCGGCGCGGGTCCCCGACTTCGTGATGTGGGCCGAGTCGATGGGATGCGTCGGGATCCGGGTCGAGTCGCCCGAGGAGGTCGCTCCGGCGATCGAGAAGGCGAACTCGATCAACGATCGGTGCGTGGTGATCGACTTCCGCACCGACGCCGAGGAGAACGTCTTCCCGATGGTGCCCGCCGGCCAGTCGAACGACGACCTCCTCGTCCACCCGACCCAGCAGCAGAACCGGGAGTTGTTGAAGTGAGTTCGCAGACGAACGATCGGTCCGACGTCGGACATCACATCCTGTCCGTGCTCGTGCAGAACCGGCCGGGTGTGCTCGCCCGCGTGTCGGGGCTGTTCGCACGGCGTGGCTACAACATCTTCTCGCTCGCCGTCGCACCGACCGCCGAGCCCGGCATGAGCCGCATCACGATCGTCGTCGACGTCGAGTCGGCCCCGCTCGAACAGATCGTGAAGCAGCTGTTCAAGCTGATCGACGTGGTGAAGATCAGCGAGCTCGATCCGCGTCGCTCCGTCGAGCGCGAGCTGTTGCTCGCGACGGTGCGAGCGGAGCCGAATGCCCGAGGTCAGATCATCGAGCTGGTGACGATCTTCGAGGGCAAGATCCTCGCCGTCGGCGCCGGCGCGATCACGCTGAGTTTGGACGGGCACCCCGACAAGCTCGATGATTTCGAGGAGCTCCTCGAGGGCTACGACATCATGGAGCTCCAGCGCACCGGTCGCGTGGCGCTCCCGAAGCTCGATCGCGGCGCACGGCTGCGACTCGCGAACTGACTCCGAACCACTCTCCGTCCCAACACGCTGCTCCGCAGCGACGAACACGAAAGGTGGGCCCATGGCCGCCAACGTCTACTACGAAGCCGATGCCGACTCGTCGATCATCCGCGGCCGCAAGGTCGCCGTCATCGGGTACGGCTCGCAGGGCCATGCCCACGCGCTCAACCTGAAGGAGTCGGGCGTCGACGTGTGCGTCGGTCTGCGTGAGGGCTCGTCGTCGAAGGCCAAGGCGGAGAACGCCGGGCTGACCGTGAAGACGATCGACGAGGCGGCCGAGTGGGCCGACGTGATCATGATCCTGGCGCCCGACACCGAGCAGAAGCGGATCTTCGACGACCACATCGCGCCCCACCTGCAGCCGGGCGACGCGATCGCCTTCGCCCACGGGTTCAACGTGCGGTTCGGGCGGATCAGTGCGCCCGAGGGCGTCGACTGCATCATGATCGCCCCGAAGGGCCCCGGGCATCTGGTGCGCCGCACCTACACCGAAGGGGGCGGGGTGCCGGCACTCATCGCCGTCGACCAGGATGCGACGGGCAACGCGAAGGCGCTGGCCCTGTCGTACGCCGACGCGATCGGTGGCGCCCGCGCGGGCGTGATCGAGACGACGTTCCCGGAGGAGACCGAGACCGACCTGTTCGGCGAGCAGGTCGTGCTGTGCGGCGGCTTGACCAAGCTCGTGCAGTACGGGTTCGAGACGCTCACCGAGGCCGGCTACGCGCCCGAGATGGCGTACTTCGAGTGCCTGCACGAGGTGAAGTTGATCGTCGACCTGATGTACGAGGAGGGGATCGCCGGCATGCGGTACTCGATCTCCGACACCGCCGAGTACGGCGACCTCACCCGTGGTCCGAGGATCGTCACCGAGGACACCAAGGCGGAGATGAAGAAGATCCTCGGCGAGATCCAGTCGGGCCAGTTCGCCGACGAGTGGGTCGCCGAGAGCGAGTCCGGTCGCGAGAACTACCACCGCATGCAGGACGAGGGCAAGGCCCACCCGATCGAGACGGTCGGCGCCCAGTTGCGGGCGATGATGCCCTGGATCAGCGCCGGCAAGCAGTCGGTGGCAGAGGCGAGCGGCGGCGACAGCTGAGTCCGGCCGGATCGCCCGATCGCGGCGTTCCGTCTCGCCGCTCGCTGTCCGAAGACAGCTCGGGCTCACCGCGCCTTGCGCTCGAACGATCCGACTCGGAATCAGGATCCTCGTCGATTCGTCGTTGATGCGCGCTGACGCTTGCGACCGGTCTTCGTTGTCGCTCCTCGGTGGCTGCGTGCAACCGAACGTTTTCGGAACTTGCCGACAAACCTGACGGAACACTGACGACGCGACCTTGCCCGGACACGTTGCGTCGTGGTTGCGTCGTGACGTCCCGCCACCAGGAGGTCCGCCATGTCATCGTTCCGTGTTCGTTCCCTGATCGCCGCTGCATCGCTGGCGGTGCCGCTCGCCGTCGTCGGGACCTCGGGTTCCGGTGTCTCCGCCGACGGGTACCACGACGACGATGCGATCGTCGTCGCCAACCGCGGGTCCGGCGACGTGTCCGTGATCGACGCCGACACGTTGAACGTGACGTCGTTCGACCTGCCCGGTGATGCCGAGCCGATGTACGTCAGCCACGACGGTCGCCGGGACCGGGTGCTGGTCGGCGACCGGGCATCGAGCAGCATCGTGGCGCTCGACGACGAGACGTTCGAGGTCGTCGGTACGGTCGCGGTCGGCGACGGGGTCTTCCACCAGTGGCTCGACCCGAACCGACGGCAGCTCTGGGTGGTCGGCGACACCTCGCAGACGGTCACCGTGGTCGACGCCGGGCGGCTCGAGGTGTTGTCCACGATCGACATCCCCGCCGACCTCGTGGCCCGCGGCGGCAAGCCGCACGACGTGTTCGTCAGGGGTCGGTTCGCGTTCGTGAGCATGCTGGGCCTCGACGACGGTTCGGGCGTGGTGTTGCGGTACTCGACCCGAACGTTCGAGGAGACCGGCCGCATCGCGACCGGAGCCGACCCGCACCTCTACGTGCGCGGCGGCACGCTCTACGTCGCGTCACAGGGTGCATCGACGGTCACGAGCTACCGGACCGCAACCCTCGACGAGCGGGACCGTACGGAGGTGCCGAACGCACACGGCATCTGGGTGACCCGACGCCGCGAGGTGCTCGTGACGAACATCGCCGGTGGGGGTACCGACGCCGTGTGGGACCTCGATCGGCGGCTGCGTGTCGACGATGTCGTCGACACGGCCGTGCCGACCCCGCACAACCTCGTCGAGCTCGACGGTCACGTGTACGTGACGCACTCGGGTGCCACGGCGGATCAGGTCAGCGTCATCCACCACGACCGTCGCGGGTTCGGTGACAGCACCACGGTGACCGTGGGCACCAACCCCTTCGGTCTCGCCCCCATCGACCGCTGAGCAGTTCGTCAGCTGACGACGACCCGGCAGGCGATGCGCATCACGTCGTCGGCTCCCCTCAACTCTGCCTCGGTCATCATGGCCGGCGCCTCGAACACGATTCGCCCAGCGTAGAGTCGCGGCGGGCGCCAGGAGAGGAGAGGCAGTGGAGACGACGCGAGACGAGGCGATGGTGTCGATGCAGATCGGCGACGGTTCGGCCGGTACCGGCGCCGACGCGGTTCGGGTGACGACGGTGCTCGGCGAACGAGAGGGTCCGGTCGGAACTGCGTGGGCCTCGGCGTTGGCGACGCCGTCGATCGGGCACTCGCCGTTCGTGGTCACGGCCAAGCCGAACCTGCCGGTCGTGCCGGTCACCCTGCTGGTGCCGGCCGTCGGGATCAGCGATCAACGCCACGCCGACCTCACGCTCGGTGCCGCACAGGCCGGGGTGGCCGCGGCCGTGCTCGATCTCCAGATGGACGACCCCGCGGGCGACCACTGCCTGATCGTGTCGGTGTCGGTCGACGCCAAGGCCGAAGCGGAGGAAGTGATCTTCGCCCACACCCGCGATGCGACGATGGCGGCGTTGAAGCAGGGTGCAGCAGGTGGCCCGTGGCACCCGAACCTCGTCGCGGTCGAGACGCCCGAGAACCCGCACTTCCGCCGGTACTCGCGCTGAACGTCCCGCTCGCCGTGGCGGGAAACCATCGCGGCCGGCGCCGAGTCGGCTCGTAAGCTGCCGTTCGTGCTGCACCTGTACGACACCGCGACCCGAGAGGTACGAGAGCTCGCCCTGCGCGAGCCCGGCAAGGTCAGCATCTACGTCTGTGGGCCCACGGTGTACGGCCCTCCCCACATCGGCCACGGGCGGATGGCGATCGTGTTCGACATCCTGCGCAGGTACCTCGTGTGGACGGGGCTCGACGTGCACTTCGTCTCGAACGTGACCGATATCGAGGACAAGATCATCGACCGTGCCCAGCGTGAGGGGCGCCCCTGGCAGGACATCACCACCAAGTGCGAGCGGGTCTGGTTCGAGGCGATGAAGGGTGTGAACGTCGACCGTCCCGACGACACTCCACACGCCACCGAGTACGTCGACGAGATGGTCGAGATGATCGCCGCGCTCATCGACGAGGGCTCCGCGTACCTCACCGACGACGGCGTTTACATGGCGGTCGAGACGGTCGACGGGTACGGCGCGTTGGCGCACCAGTCGCTCGACGACATGCGGTCGGGCGGGGGTGAGCGCGAAGTGTTCGGCGCCGAACAGAAGCGCCACCCGGCCGACTTCGTGCTCTGGAAGTTCTCCAAGCCCGATGAGCCGTCGTGGCCGTCGCCGTGGGGTGACGGCCGGCCCGGGTGGCACTCGGAGTGCGTGGTGATGAGCCTCGACCTGCTGGGGGAGGGATTCGATCTCCATGGCGGCGGACAGGACCTGCGTTTTCCGCATCATGAGAACGAGCGGGCCCAGGCCGTCGCGCTGGGGAAGACGTTCGCCAATCACTGGATGCACAACGGGTTCGTCGTCGACGCGGAGGGCGAGAAGATGTCGAAGAGCCTCGGCAACGTGTCGAACCTGCTCGATCTGATCGAGCTCTACGACCCGCGGGCGTATCGAATGGTGCTGCTCCAGTCGCATTATCGCGGACCGGTGAAGATCACCCGGGAGAACATCGACGCATCCGTGAAGTCGCTCGCCGGCCTCGACTCGTTCGCGGCGCGCACCGCAAACGTGGCGGTGGCCGAATCCGACGCCGACACGATGACCGCATTCCGGGCAGCGATGGACAACGACCTCGACACGCCGAAGGCGACCGCGCTGCTGTTCGACACGGTGCGTCACGCCAACGCGGCACTGGATTCCGGCGACGAGTCCGCGGCGGCGCTGGTTGCCGCCGCCAACGAGATCGCAGCGACGTTCGGGCTCGAGCTGCAGGCCGCGTCGGAGGTGCCGGCCGACGTCGCAGCCAAGGCTGCCGCACTCGACGCCGCCCGGGCCGCCAAGGACTTCGGGGCCGCCGATGCCATCCGGGCGGCGCTGCAGGCCGACGGCTGGACGGTCGAGACCACCAAGGACGGCACGACCGTCCGTCGCTGAGCCACACCCACCGGACGCGCACCGGGCGCCGTCGACGAATCGACGGCGCCCGGCGGCGGGAGGGACGTGGAGGATCAGGGAAGGTCGACGGGGCGGAGCACCCGGTTGATGCCGTGGGCGTAGCCGTTCACGGCCTCGCCGCCCAAGTCGCCGGCGGTCACCTTGGGGTTGCGATCGTCGGTGTCGGCGTCGATCAGCTTGACCCGCTGGTGCCGGCGGCCCTTGACGTCGACCTCGACCGTGCCGCCTTGCAGCGTGGTCAACACGGCGCCATCGGCGCCGAGTGCGGCCTCGAACGAGATCCGTGCGTCGGGAACGATGTGGTAGGTGAGCACGGTCTCGACCGTGTCGACCCCGAGCGAGGCGACGGCGGCGAACGTGTCGGCCTCGGTGCGGGGGCGCTCACCCGTGATGTCCTTGACCAGCTTGCGGAACGCTCGGTCGTTCGGCAGGAACGCGGTCAGGTTCGCGTCGGGGTTGTCGGCGGCCGCCGTGAGGTCGGGGAACAGCAGCAGTGCCTCGGTGACGATGTCGTAGTCGCGCCAGTTGTGGTCGAACCCGTTCTCGTCGTCGTGGGCAGCGTCGGAGAGCAGGATGTCGGCGAGCGTCATGCCCGGGCCGTCGTGAGCGGACGCGGCGGCGGGGGCGAATGCGACGACGGCGACGGCGGCGGCGACGGAGGCGATCAGGACGCTGCGCATGGGATTCTCCTCGGGACGGGTCGCCGACTCGGTTCGGCAACGTTCCCGTCCTACGGATCCGTCCCCGGTTCTGGATGCACACGGAACCGCCACAACGATTGGGTGACGAAGTTACCGGTGGGTAGACACGCCGGTTACCAACGGGTAACTTGGACGTATGGCCGATTTCTCGATGGAACTCAACGAAGACCAGATTCAGCTCCAGAAGTGGATTCACGGCTTCGCCGAAGACGTGATGCGCCCGAACGCCCACGAGTGGGACGAGCGTGAGGAGTTCCCGTACCCGATCGTGCAGCAGGCCGCCGAGATCGGCCTGTACGGGTGGGAGTTCATCGCCGAGGGGATGATGAACGACCCGACCGGCCTGACCATGCCGGTCGCGATCGAGGAGTTGTTCTGGGGCGACGCGGGGCTCGGCATGGCGATCATGGGCTCGGCCCTCGCCGCCGCGGGCATCGCTGCCTCCGGTACGCCCGAGCAGGTGATGGAGTGGGTGCCCCAGTGCTACGGCGACGCGCAGAAGCTGCAGCTCGGTGCGTTCGCGGCCAGTGAGGCCGACGCCGGCTCCGACGTGGGCGGCTACCGCACGAGCGCCAAGTACGACGAGGCCAAGGATGAGTGGGTGCTCAACGGCACCAAGGCCTGGATCAGCAACGGCGGCATCGCCGACGTGCACGTCGTGGTCGGCGTGGTCGAGCCGGAGTTCAAGTCGAAGGGCCATGCCAGCTTCATCGTGCCGGCCGGCACACACGGCCTGAGCATGGGCATGAAGTACAAGAAGCACGGCATCCGGGCCAGCCACACCGCCGAGGTCGTGCTCGACGACGTGCGAGTGCCCGGCAGCTGCCTGCTCGGCGGCAAGGACAAGCTCGACGAGCGGCTCGCCCGTGTTCGTGAAGGCAAGCCCGGCAACGCGCAGGCGGCCATGCAGACGTTCGAGGCGACCCGACCCTCGGTCGGCGCCCAGGCGCTCGGCATCGCTCGTGCGGCCTACGAGTACTCGCTCGAATACGCCAAGGAGCGCGAGGCGTTCGGCCGGCCGATCATCATGAACCAGTCGATCGCGTTCATGCTGGCCGACATGGCGACCGAGATCGAGGCGACTCGCGGCATGATCCATCGTGCGGCGTGGCTCGGCAAGCAGCGCAAGTTCGTGAACGCCGAGGGTTCGATGGCCAAGCTGAAGGCCGGCCGTGTGGCCACCTGGGCGACCGAACGGGCGATCCAGATCCTGGGCGGCGTCGGGTACACCCGCGACTACCCGGTCGAGCGTTGGCACCGTGACGCAAAGATCCACGACATCTTCGAAGGCACCGAGCAGATCCAGCAGCTGGTCATCAGCCGGGCCATCTCCGGCCTGCGTATCGAGTGAATTCCGGCCCGGCCGAGTTCGTGTACGCGGCGAGCACCGAAGTTCGTCCGGGCCGAGCCGGGCCCTCGCACGCTCGACCGCCTCCCGTGTCATGCGCGCGGTGACCACGGCAACGTGCCGTTCTCCCCTTCACGGTCGCCCGCTCCTCCGTCACGATCGCGCGAGGTGAACCTCGGTCTCTCGACGTGAGGTTCTTCGAGCGGCAAGGGAGGGCATCGTGGACGGAGACCGAATCCGGACCGTCGGTGAGTTGCGTGCATCGATCGCTGCTGAGGAGCTCGGCTGGCACGTCGACGCACGGCTCCACGACGACGATGCGATACCGCAGTATCCGACCGGCGGCACGCTCGAGGGACGCCCGACGTCCGACGAGGTTGCGCCCGTCGACTTCACGTCGATCGTCGGGGATCGCACCGCGAACCCGATGCTCGCGGCACGCGCCGTTGCCCGCGGATTCGCGGCGCCGGATCTGATCTCGCTCGCTCGAGTCGCCACCCGACCTGGACCTCGCCGCCGAGGCGGCAGAGGCGGCCCCGGCCATGGTCGATTGGCGCAATCGGTGGGGGTGGCCGTGGATCACCACGATCCGCAATCAGGATCGCTGCAACGCATGCTGGGTCTTCGCCGCCACGGCACTCGTCGAGGCGATGACTCGCATCGAGCATGCAGTGTGGACACATCGTTCGGAGGGCGACGTCCACAAGGGCATGGGCGCCGTCTGCGTCAGCACCGGTGATGCTCGCAACGCGCTCGAACTGGATCGAGTCGAACGGTCTTGCCGACCCGGAGTGCTTCCCGTGGACCGACGGCCGACATCCCGTACGCACCGTCGCCGGATCGTGGCGGACGAACGGTCGAGATCGACAAGTACACGACGGTGAACCTCCAGGACGCGAAGACCTGGCTCGACACGGTCGGTCCCCTCGTCACCGGCTTCGAGGTGTTCGACGACTTCTTCGGCTGGGGACCGGGGAGCGGGCCGTACGTGCGGTCGTCCACGGCGAAGAGCGTCGGCGGGCACGACATGCTGGTGGTCGGCTACGACGACGCCCAGAGTTGCTGGATCGTGAAGAACTCGTGGGGCGTCAACTGGGGCGACAACGGCTACTGCCGCATCCGCTACGGCGAGTGCAGGATCGACGACCACGCCAAGGTGGGGGTGACCGGCACCGATCCCGATCCCCTGACGCGACGCCGCCTCCACAACGGGTGCGTCTTCGAGAGTGGTCGAGGCGCGCAGCAACGCGACTTCGAGTTGGTGGCCCAGGACGGCCGGAACCTCACGGTGTCGACGCGCGATGGCGACCACCCGTTCCCGTGGAAGACCGGGGGGAGCTTCGCCGACGACGTCGCCAGTGACCCGACCTACACCTCCACGACGTTCGACCGGAACTTCGAGGCGATCTACACCACCGACCGACATCGGTTGCACCACTGGTGGTTCGAGCGGCGAACGGAGATGTGGCAGGACGGTGGCGTCTTCGGCCCCAACGATGCCGTCGGGATCCCGGGGTTCGTCCAGGGCAACGGCGCGCCGGGCAACCTGGAGGTCGTCGTGCGCACGACCGGCGCCGAGCTGCGCCACTGGTGGCGCGACGACTCGTCCGTCTGGCACGACGCAGGGCGTTTCGGGTCCGGCATCTCGCAGATGGGACCCTCGCTCGTGCAAGGTCGCGCCGGCAAGAACGGCAGCCTCGAGTTGGTGTGCGTGCTCGCCGACACCCGCATGCAGCACTGGTGGCGCCACGGCGATGAGATGACGTGGTCGATTCGCGACACGTTCAGCGGTGACGGATACGAGAGTGCACCGTGCATGATCGAAGGGCAATGGGGCGCCGGCGACGAGACCCAGCAGGGCAACTACGAGCTGTGCGTCGTGCGCGGTACGAAGATCGAGCACTGGTGGCGATGGAACCAGGGCGACCAGATGTGGCGCCACTCGGCGACGTTCGGCGATGACGCCGCCGCCGTCGTCGGCATGGTCGAGGGCAGCTTCGGGTTCAATCTCGAGGTGATCGTGCGGCGCACCGATGGTCGACTCCAGCACTACTGGCGTGTCGGCCCTGCCTTCTGGTTCCCGGGCCCGATCATCTGGTGATCGGATGATCGACGAGTTCGAACTGCCGTTCGACCTGCGCCTGGAACGAGGCGAGACGTGGCAGGTACTGCTTCCGGGCGGCGGCTCCGCCGGCCTCGACTGGCAGGTCGAGGTCGGCGACTCCACGGTGGTCGAGGTCGACCTGCAGAGCATCGAGCCCGATCCCGCCGTCCGACCCGGCGGACTGACGACCTACAACATCGACCAGCTGCTCACGCTGCGAGCCGCCCGATCCGGGACCACCACGGTGTCCCTCCGGCACATCCACCCGTGGGAGACGGACGAACCGCCACTCCGTGACCACACCATCTCGGTGGCCGTCGACTGACTCGGCGTCTCGCCCGGCGGGCGACGTCCGTCAGGTCACCGACCTATGAAAACGGGGCGGCCATCACGTCGGCGACGGGTTGCAGGGCCATCCAGCCCTGCTCCGTCGGCCGGTGCACGTCGGGCTCGACGAGCTTCGGGAACTCCGCCAGTGGCGTGAAGCGGATCTTGCCGTGCTGCAACCCGACCATGGCGGCGGTCGGCGACTCGTTCGTCGCCTGTTCGACGAGGTGCATCACGCTCTCCCACGCCAGACGGGTGGCCTGGATGCGATCGAACGGTGACGGGTCGCCACCCTGCTGCACGTGGCCGAGGATCGCTCCCCTGACGTCGAACAGGCCCTCGCCTTCGCGTTCGAACAGCGCCTTGATGAAGTTCGTGGTGTACACCTCGTCGGCGTACTCGCTGCGGATCACCAGCCCGAGCCGCTTGCCCTGCTCGAAGCCGTCCTTCAGCGCGTTGAGATCGGCCTCCAGGTCGTGCAGCGAGATGCCCCGCTCCGGGAGGTAGACGCGTTCGGCGCCGGTGGCGAGCCCGCTCATCAGGCCCAGATAGCCGCAGTCGCGGCCCATCACCTCGACGACGAAGCTCCGTCGCGAAGCAACCGCCGACTGCTTGATCTTGTCGACGTCGCGCACGATGCTGTTCAGCGCGGTGTCGGCGCCGATGCTCAACTCGGAGGCCGGCAGGTCGTTGTTGATCGACGTCGGCATGCACACGACCGGGATGCCCAGCGCCGGATGGATCTCGGCCAGGTCGCTCATCGCGCTCGCCGACTGGTAGCCGGCCCACCCGCCGATCATCAGGATCCCGTCGATGCGGTGCGCCTCGATCTGCTGAGCGACCTCGGCGAGCATCTCCGGGGTGGCGACCGAACGGCTCGTCCCGAGCTCGGCGCCACCTCGACCGACCCACCCGGACACGCTCATCCAGTCCATCTCCTCGACGTTGCCGCGCGA
This sequence comes from uncultured Acidimicrobiaceae bacterium, assembly GCA_963827775.1. Classification (GTDB taxonomy): domain Bacteria; phylum Actinomycetota; class Acidimicrobiia; order Acidimicrobiales; family Ilumatobacteraceae; genus Ilumatobacter. Next base: position 116,262 of record CAWHCI010000025.1, read on the forward strand.
CAACCCGCGGAAACCCCGCCGGACGGCCAGCATCGTGTGCCCGAGGTCGAGGCCGGCCCGAATCGCGACACGGACCGCCGTGTTCATCCCGGGCGCCGGCCCACCGTGGTGCAACACCGCGAGCCGGAGCTGGCGCTGCCCGGGGTCGGCTTCATGAGGACTCGCACGAACCATCGTGCGCATCATCCGGTACGAGTGACGGAAGCTGCCGCCACGCATGGCCATGGCCGCCTCGTAGTCCTGGGCGGCGATCACCGACTTCACCGACTTCGTCTTCGCGACGCACTCCATCAGGGGTGAGTTCACGATCTGGTGACCCTGGATGCCGAACAGCTGCGGCTCGCCGTCGGGGGACGCCACGATGTGCTGCACCGCCGCGTAGCCGAGAACGGTGCTGAGATACCGGTCGAACGCACTGGGTGCGCCACCACGCTGTACGTGGCCGAGGCTCGTGACACGAGTGTCCTCGCCGCTGAGATCCTCGAGCACGTGCTTGACCTGGTCGGCCGTGATCGGGTTGCCGTGCATGTCCTGGGCGCCCTCGGCGACGATCACGATGTTGGAGCGCCGGCCGATCGCTCGGCCGGCCTCGAGCGCCCGGCACATCGACTCGGCCCACTCGTCGGTGTCGGGCGGGTTCTCGGGGATCAGGACGAAGTTGGCACCCGTGGCGAGCGCGCTCATCAGGGCGAGGTACCCGCAGTTGCGACCCATCACCTCGATGACGAACGACCGCTGGTGGCTCGACGCGGTGCTGTGGATCGCATCGATCGCCTCGGTGATGCGGTGGAGCGCGGTGTCGGCGCCGATCGTCATGTCGGTGCCGAACATGTCGTTGTCGATCGAACCGACCATGCCCACCAGCGCGAGGCGCCGGTGGCCATCGGCGGCAGCGCGTTCGATCTCGCCGCGCTCGACCAACTCGTCGAGCAGATCCGACCACTCGCTGCGGAAGACGTCGGCGCCGGTGAGGCTGCCGTCACCGCCGATCACGACCAGCCCCTCGATGCCGTGCTCGACCAGGTTGTACGCGGCTCGACGGCGGCCGTCGCGGGTGCGGAACTCCTCGCAGCGGGCGGTGCCAAGCACCGTCCCGCCGCGATAGAGGATGCCGCCCACGTCGGCCGACGTCGCCCGGCGGATCAGGTCGCCACCGTCGCACGAGCCCGCGCAGCCCCTCGTAGACGGCGAAGATCTCGATCCCGAGTGCCAACCCGGTCCGTACCACGGCGCGAACGGCCGGGTTCATCCCGGCCGCGTCCCCGCCGCTGGTCAGCACCGCCAGGCGTTTCAGGCCGGGCGGCGTACTCAACATCGTGGGGTCCGGATCATGTCGGGGCGGGCGCGATCAGGTCGGGTCGGGGTTCATCTCCCAGTGCTCGGGCGAGCGCCAGAGCGCCGACAGCGTCAGGTCGCGGATCGCGAGCATCTCGTTGGGGATGCGGTCGTTGAGCTTGATGAACAGCTCGTCGTGGGACAGGATCTCCCGGTCCCAGTCGTCGCGGTCGATCGACATCGCCTGCACGGAAGTCGCTTCTCGGTGAAGTCCTCGAGACCCGTTCCAGTTGAGGTCGCTCGTAGCGCGGCATCCAGCCGAGCGGGCTCTCGAGCGCGTAGGCGCCGCCCGTGCGAGCGTTCGACGATCCACTCGAGCACCCGCATGTTCTCGCCGAAGCCCGGCCACACGAAGTTGCCGTCGTCGTCGCGTGCGGAACCAGTTGACGCCGAAGATCCGCGGCGGGTTGTGCGATGTTGCGACCGAACGACAGCCAGTGGTTGAAGTAGTCGGCCATGTGGTAGCCGGCGAACGGCAGCATCGCGAACGGGTCGCGGCGCACGACGCCCTGCTGCGCCGAACGCCGCGGCGGTCGTCTCCGAACCCATCGTCGCGGCCATGTAGACGCCGTGCGCCCAGTTGAACGACTGGTACGACGAGCGGCATCGTGCCCGAGCGACGGCCACCGAAGATGAAGGCGCTGATCGGCACACCCTCCGGGTCGTCCCACTGCTCGTCGATCACCGGGTTCTGGTCCGCCGGCGCGGTGAAGCGGGCGTTCGGGTGCGCGGCCTTGTCGTCGGAGTCGGGCGTCCAGTCCTGGCCCTTCCAGTCGATCGAGGTGCGCCGGCGGGTCGCCGTCCATGCCCTCCCACCAGACGTCGCCGTCGTCGGTGAGCGCGACGTTGGTGAAGATCGTGTTCGCCCGGATCGACGCCATCGCGCTCGGGTTCGTCTTCGTCCGACGTGCCCGGCGCGACACCGAAGTAGCCGGCCTCGGGGTTGATCGCGTAGAGCTTGCCGTCGTCGGCCGGGCTTGATCCAGGCGATGTCGTCGCCGACGGTGGTGACCTTCCAGCCCTCGTCGGCGAACGCCGCGGGCGGCTCGATCATCGCGAAGTTCGTCTTGCCGCAGGCGCTCGGGAACGCCGCGCCGAGGTAGGTCTTCTCGCCCGCCGGGTCGGTGACGCCCATGATCAGCATGTGTTCGGCGAGCCAGCCCTCGTCGCGGCCCATCGTCGAGGCGATGCGCAGCGCCAGGCACTTCTTGCCGAGCAGGGCGTTGCCGCCGTAGCCGCTGCCGTACGACCAGATCGCACGCTCCTCGGGGAAGTGCACGATGTACTTGACGTCGGGGTTGCACGGCCACGCGACGTCGCTGTCGCCGGGCTCGAGCGGCGCGCCGACCGTGTGCATGCACGGGACGAACGCGCCGTCGGCGCCGAGCACGTCGAGCACCGCCGTGCCCATCCGGGTCATGATCTTCATGTTCACCACGACGTAGGCGAGTCGGTGATCTCGATGCCGATCTGGGCGATCGGCGACCCGATCGGGCCCATGCTGAACGGGATCACGTACATCGTGCGGCCCTTCATGCAGCCGTCGAAGAGCCCGTCGAGCTTCTCCTTCATCTCGGCCGGGTCCATCCAGTTGTTGGTCGGGCCGGCGTCCTGGCTGCGTGCGGCTGCAGATGAAGGTGCGGTCCTCGACGCGGGCGACGTCGCTCGGGATCGGACCGGGCGAGGAAGCTGTCGGGCCGCAGCTCCTCGTTCAGCTTGATGAACGTGCCGGCGTCGACCAGTCTCCTGCGGTCAGCCGGTCGTATTCCTCGTCGGTGCCGTCGCACCAGTGGACCTGGTCGGGTTCGCACAGGTCGACCATCTCGTCGACCCAGGATCGGAGTTGTTCGTGCTGGAGGTTCGTTGGAGTTGCCATCGTTCATCGACGGTACATGGCCCGACGGTGCCGTCGAAACGGACCTCAGTCACATCTTTGCCGGGCCGTGCACTGCCGACGGCGTAGCGGTCGACGTGAACGGCCCACCGGGATGTCTGACATCATCGACGGCATGACCCGTGATGCGTTCTACGAGCAGGTCGACTCGACGCTCGCCGGAATCCGAGCCGACGGACTGTGGAAGGCGGAGCGGCCGATCGTGTCACCGCAGGGTGGCTCGGTCACCGTGGCCGACGGCGCACGGGTGTTGAACCTGTGCGCGAACAACTACCTGGGCCTGGCCGACGACTCGTCGTTGGTGACGGCCGCGAACGATGCGATGCAGGCCTACGGGTACGGCATGGCATCGGTTCGGTTCATCTGCGGCACGCTCGACCTCCATCGCACGCTCGAACACGAAATCGCCGAATTCATCGGCACCGACGACGCGATCACGTTCGCGGCCTGCTTCGACGCCAACGGTGGTGTGTTCGAACCGCTGCTCGACGCCGACGACGCGATCATCTCGGATTCGCTCAACCATGCGTCGATCATCGACGGCGTGCGGTTGTGCAAGGCGAAGCGATACCGGTTCGCGACCCGTGACCTGGCCGACCTCGAGGCCCAGCTGCACCAGGCGAGAGCCGACGGCGCCAGACATGTGCTCGTGGTCACCGACGGCGTGTTCTCGATGGACGGATACGTCGCGGACCTCGCCGGCATCTGCGAACTGGCCGACCGCCACGAGGCGCTGGTGATGGTGGACGACTGTCACGCGACCGGCTTCATCGGCCCGGGTGGGCGTGGCACGCCGGCACTGCACGGCGTGTCCGACCGCGTCGACATCGTGACGAGCACGCTCGGCAAGGCGGTCGGCGGCGGGATGGGCGGGTTCGTGGCGGCGCGCCAGAACATCGTCGATCTGCTGCGCCAACGGGCACGGCCCTATCTCTTCTCCAACGCGCTCGCACCGGCGTTGCTCGGCGGCGCCCGGCAGGCGCTGCGATTGGTCGCGGACGGCGACGGGCTGCGAGAACGGCTGGTGGGGAACGCCACACGTTTCCGTGCTGCCATGACAGCGGCCGGGTTCACGCTCTCGGGCGAGGGGCATCCGATCATCCCGGTGATGATCGGCGACGCCGCCCTGGCCGGACAGATGGCCGCAGCGCTGCTCGAGCGGGGGATCTACGTGACTGCGTTCTCGTACCCGGTCGTGCCGCACGGTACCGCCAGGATCCGAACGCAGATGAACGCCGCTCACACGGACGGCGACATCGATCGAGCGGTCGCCGCGTTCGTCGAAGTCGGCCGGGAACTCGGTCTCGTCGGGTCGGCGAGATGAGGGCGCTGGTCAAGTCTCGTCCCGGCCGTGGATTGGTGCTCGACGACGTGCCGAAGCCCGAACCCGGCCCCGCCGACGTGTTGATCAAGGTCACGCATGCCGCGATCTGCGGCACCGACCTCCACATCTACGAGTGGAACGAGTGGGCACGGGAGAACCTGCATCCGCCCGTGGTGGTCGGCCACGAGTTCGTCGGCGTCGTCGAGGCGACCGGGTCCCAGGTCACCGACATCGAGGCGGGCACCCGCGTCGCAGGTGAAGGTCACATCGTGTGCGGGAACTGCCGCAATTGCCGGGCCGGTGACGGGCACCTCTGCCGGTCGACGGTCGGCGTGGGCATCCAGCGTGACGGAGGCTTCGCCGAGTACGTCGTCATCCCGGCGAGCAATGCCTACCCCGTGCCCGACTCGGTGCCCGACCAGGTCGCGGCGATCCTCGATCCGCTCGGCAACGCAGTGCACACCGCCCTGTCGTTCGACCTCGTCGGTGAGGACGTGTTGATCACGGGCGCCGGCCCGATCGGGCAGATGGCGTGTGCGATCTGCCGTCATGCCGGTGCCCGACACGTGGTGATCACCGACATCGAGGAGATCCGGCTCGAGACCGCCCGCCGCATGGGGGCCACGCTCGCGGTGCCCGCCGGGGCAGCGTCGGTGAGCGCGGCGATGGAACAACTGGAGATGACCGAGGGGTTCGACATCGCGCTCGAGATGTCGGGCAGTCCGGCCGCGCTGTCCGACGTCGTGCGGCACGCGAATCACGGTGCGAAGGTGGCCCTGCTGGGTTTGTTCGACCGTCCGATCGAGGTCGACGTGAATCAGGCGATCCTGAAGGGTCTGACGATCAAGGGGATCTACGGCCGTGAGATGTTCGACACGTGGTACAAGGCGGTGGCCATGCTCGAGTCGGGTCTGCGGATCGATCCGGTCATCAGCCACCACGTCGCGCTCGACGACTTCGAGCAGGCGTTCGAGGCGCTCCTCGCAGGCGAGGCCAGCAAGGTCATCCTCGACGTCGCGTGACCGAGCGGCCGGTCAGGACCGGCGTCGTCCAGGTCCATCGCACCACGCTCGCGCGTGCCATCTCGCCGTTGTTCGCCGTGGCCATGATGGCGCGATCGTGGACGGCGATGGGTGCGAGGTCGCCTACAGGTCGCACTCGCCGCCGGCGACGGGAACGACCGCGATCCCTTCCATGCTGTAGTCGAACGCCCAACGCGGCGACCAGCCGTCCGGGTGTGGCTCGAGCCACCCGTTGGCGGCCAGCGAGTCGGGACTCGAGGGGTGAGCACCCGTCTCGTTCACGAACGCCTGCAGCGAGACGAACACGATCCGCTGCTCGGTCCGGCACCGTTCGACCTCTGCGAACAGCGCCTCGGTGTCGACGCGCTCGATCGAAGCGGTCGGAGTCGGTTGTGGCAACGCACCGACGACGAGTGTGGTGGTCGTGTCGGCGGTGACCGCCGCTTCGGCCGTCGGAGCGGTCGTCGCGGGCGGGGCCGTGGACGGCGAGGTCGTGGCCGGGGACGTGGCCGGGGTCGTGGCCGGGGTGGTGGAGGGAGCCGTTGCCGTCGGTTCGTCGATGGCGACCGAGGCGGGTTCCTCCGGGGCGCTCTCCCACGGACGGACGATGGCACCGATGGCGACGATCGCGCCGACGATGAGCAGCATCAGGACGAAGAACCCGACGGGCGTGCCCGACTTCTCGGGTGTCGCGGGGCCGTCGAGCTCGACGGCAGCCGGATCGGCGACCGGCTCGGTCGGCGCTGGGGCGGGCACCTCGCCCGGAACGGCGTCCGGCAGTCGGGGTGCGTCGGGACTCAGCGTCGTGGTCGCCGGGGCGTGGTTCACGGCGTCGGAGGTGATCGGCTCCAATTCTTCACTCACAACGCTGCTATCGACCCGTGTCGGAACGACTTGAGTGGTATCGGTCACAACGCCGGACGTACTGCCGTCCGGGCCATCGTCGACCTTGACGAGTCGTCCACGATCGTCATGATGGACGTCGTGGTGGTCGGCGACCGGGGACGCTCGGTCTCCGCCACCGAGAGGGGCAGGACACGATGACCAAGACGCCACACGAGCTGGAGTTCATGCTGGAGAGCGTGACGGCCGGGCCGTCGGCGCAGACCGAGCAGATGGCCGAGATCGAGCACGACAACCGTCCCTGGGTGTCCGGCTCGGGTGTGCAGGCGCTCGGCATCGGGCAGAAGATCAAGGACGGCGTCGACACGGGGGAACTCGCTCTGCGCGTGTACGTGGAGCAGAAGCGGCCGAACACGAAGATCGACCGGCCCGTCCCCAAGCGGGTGGAGGCCGCCGGTGCCGAGCCGATCACCACCGACGTGCTCGAGATCGGGCGCCTCGACGCCGAGTTGTTCACCGGTGCGTCGGACCCGTTGGCGGCCGGTGTGGGCGTCGGCAATGCGCTCGACGACACCGTCGGCACGATCGGTGCGCTCGTGCGGCGACGGAGCAATGACGCGCTCGCCCTCCTCAGCAACGCCCACGTGCTCGCCCGCGACGGGCTGTCCGATCTGGGGGAGGAGATCCTGCAGCCTGCGCTGCCCGACGGCGGCGAGGCTCGCACCGATCGTGTGGCGAAGCTCGCCGGGTTCCAGGGCTTCGAGTTCACCGACGTCGGGTTCCCGAACCTCGTCGACGCGGCGATCGCCGAGCTCGTCGGGCGACGCTCGAACCGGCACGAGATCCGGCTCCTCGGCCATGCCCCGACCGGCATCACCAGGAACGTCCGCCGTGGCATGCACGTGCACAAGGTCGGTCGAACGTCCGACCTCACGACCGCCATCATCCAGGACGTGCATTTCCGACTGCACTTCCCGTTGCGCCGGAGCGCGAACCGACGAGCCCGGGTCGGATTCCGCGACCAGGTGATGTGTACCCGATTCACCGCACCCGGTGACTCGGGGTCGCTCGTGCTGAGTTCCACCGGCCGGGCGGTCGGCCTGCACTTCGCCGGTTCGATGACGGCGAGCATCTTCAACCGGATCGACCACGTGCTCGAGGCCCTCGACGTCGACCTCGTGCTGGAGGACGGCGAATGACATCCCGCCGGCAGGCCAAACGGGCCATGGAACTCCACGCCGAGTCGCTCTCGGGGTACCCGAACGTGGTCGGCCTCGGCATCGGTCGGGCCGGGCGGGAGGATCGCCCCGCCTCGGAGCGAGATCACACGCTGGCGGTGTACGTGACCGAGAAGAAGGCTGCGAACGAGCTCGACCCCGGTGAGGTGCTGCCGGGCTACGTCGAGATCCCCGGCAGGGGTGAGATCCGCAGAGTGGCGATCCAGGTGTTCGAGATCGGGTCGCCCGAACTGCAGGACACCGAAAATCGGGACGGTGACCCTCCGGAAGCATCTACGTTCAGTGCTGAGTGACGGTCGACGGGTCGTCACTGCGACGTGACCAAAGGAGAGGCGCATGGCAGATCAACTCGACGAGTCGGTGAGCAACGGCACGGCCGACGACACCGACGATCAGGAAACCGCGGAGACCGGGCCGGCGCCCGACGAATCGGTCGACACGGAGACCTCCGGCGGCGCGATCGAGCCCGGTAGCGAGGCGATCGAGGACGTCGACGGGTACCGACCGCTGACGAAGTCGACCGGCGGCGGTGGGTTCCAACCCGAGAGTGCCGGAGGCGCGGAGACGGCCGACCCGACGCTCGACGACTATCGGTTCGACATCGGCAATGCGTCGTTCGGCTTCGGACCCGAGACCGTGCACGGCATGGACGACCGCGTCCAGATCAGGTCGCCGCGCACGGCCAACTACCCGTGGCGTGTGCACTCCTCGCTGCTGATCAAGGCAGCCGACAACTCGAACTGGATCGGGACCGGATGGTTCATCAGCCCGAACGTGCTCATCACCGCCGGCCACGTGGTGCACATCAACGGCAGCGGTGTGCCGGGCCGGGACGGTTGGGTGAACCAGATCCGCGTCATCCCGGGCCGCGACGGCAACACCAAGCCGTACGGTGAGGCCACCAGCGGCACGTTCTACTCGGTTCGCGGCTGGACCGAGCACGGCAACCCCGAGTACGACTACGGCGCGATCATCCTCGACACGCCGCTGGGCAACCGGACGGGATGGTTCGGCTTCGGCACCTACAGCGACAACGACCTCGAGAACGTCACCGGCGAACATCTCGGGCTACCCGGGCGACAAGCCGAGCGGCACCCAGTGGTACGCGGCCCGCAAGGTCGACTCGGTCGGGCCGCGCAAGGTCTTCTACGACATCGACACCGCCGGCGGTCAGTCGGGCTCGGCGGTGTATCGCATCAAGGGCGGTTCGCGCTACGGCATCGCCGTGCACGCCTACGGCGGCGCGGTCGTGAACTCCGGCACGCGGATCAACCGCGCCGTGTACGACAACATGAAGGCGTGGAAGACGAACCACGCCCTCTGACGGAAAGGCGGCCATCGTGCTCATTCGAGGTGTCGTGCGCAGCGCCGGTGGTGCGCCCCTCGAGGGTGCGGTGGTCGTCGATCGTCACCGCCCCCGTCGACGTGCCCGACATCGCCGCGCTGACCGGTGACGACGGGACCTTCGTCGTCACCGCACCGGCCCCCGGCCGATACCGGCTCGGCGTGCGCGCCGACGACCACGGTGAGCACGAACTCGTCGTCGACGTCGGTGGAGACGTCGACGTGGAGGTGGTGCTGGGTCACGAGGGATGACCCTCGAACCCGGAGGATTCGCTGCGCCGCTCGACGCCCGGTCCTCCTGTTGCCGACCGCGGCATCGAATGTGGCGCACCGAGTGGCCCTCGTACCATGTCTGATCTAGAGTTTGCACAAGATGGCGGGTTCGAATTCCCTCAGCGGCGGGCGCAAGCCGCTCTCGACTCGAATCATCGGCGCGTCCGACATGGCTCGGATGGTCGAGCTCGTCGGCCGCGACCGTTTCATGGACCTCATGATCGAGGCGCTCCGCGAGCGTTTCGATCGATTCGATCCCGATGAGGTCCAGGTCCGCGCACGTGACGGGTTCCGCTACGACAAGCCCGACCTCGGTCTGATCGAGTGGATGCCGACGCACGAGGTGTCCGGCCCGGTCGTCGTCAAGATGGTGGGGTATCACCCGACGAATCCGGTGCAGCGTCGGTTGCCGAGCGTGATCGCGACGTCGGCGATGTGGGACACCACGTCCGGACATCTGGTCACACTCGGCGACGCGACCCTGCTGACCTCGGTCCGCACCGGCGCGGCGTCGGCGGTTGCGACCGACCTGCTCGCGAAGCCGGGGCCGGTGCGTCTCGGCGTGGTGGGGCTCGGGGCGCAGGCCGTCACGCAGATCCACGCGATCTCGCGTGTCCGGCCGATCGAACGGATCGTCGCGCTCGACATCAACGACGACGTGGCGGCCACCCTGCCGGAACGGATCGCCTTCATCGGGGTCGACGTGGAGTTGGTCGACAGCGAACGGGCCGCCACGATCGCGTCCGAGGTGGACGTGCTGTGCACGTGCACCTCGGTCGACATCGGCGCAGGGCCGGTGATCGGCGACGCCGAACCCCGGCCGTGGTTGCACGTCAACGCTGTCGGGGCCGACTTCCCGGGCAAGGTGGAGCTACCGCTCTCGCTCATGGAGGCGGCGTTCGTCGTGCCCGACATCCGCGAACAATGCCGCCTCGAGGGCGAGTGCCAGCAGCTACCGGAAGCCTCGATCGGCCCCGAGTTGTGGGAGCTCGTCGGCTCGCCCGCGTCCGCCGACGCGGCCGGTAGCGTCACGGTGTTCGACTCCACCGGCTGGGCCGTCGAGGACGACGCCGCGTTGCGGCTCGCGCACGACCTGGCCGTCCGTCACGACCTCGGCACCGACGTCATCCTCGAGAGCATCAGCTGCGATCCCTACGACCCCTACTCGTCCCCGGTCGGACTGTGACCAGGACCCGAAAGGATTGATCGACCCGTGAGAACCCTCCGAACCCTCCTGCTCGTGGCCCTCGCCGCGCTCCTCGTCATCGGTGACGCCGGCACCGCCGACGCGCATCGCAACGACGAGTCGTACCTGTACCTCGACGTCGGCGATGCGGCGCTGAACGGACGCGTCGAGATGCCCTATCCCGACCTGCGTCAGGTCTTCGGGCTGGAGATCGCCGGAACCGACGCTGAGGTGCGAGCCGAGATCGAGGCCAACCTCGACGAGCTCCAGCGCTATGCCGCCGACAACTCCACCATCGGGGCGCAGGGTGTGGTCTGGCCGATGGAGTTCGACGGGTACGACCTGCTGTTCGAGGAAGCCGTCGACGAGAACGGGTTGGGCTATGTGATCCTGCCGTTCACGACCGATCTCCCCGAATCGTCGGTGCCGCAGGTGCTGGAGGTGACCTTCACGCCGTTCCTCGCCGAGATCCAGGACCGAAACAACATCACGCTCGTCTCGAACGACTGGAAGCGCGGTGTGTTCGAGGAGGAGACCAACGAGCTCCTCGTCCACACGTTGTCGTCGCCCTCGGGGACGATCGACCTCGGGGACTCCAGCCAGTGGAAGAACTTCCGCGCCAGCATCGACCTCGGCGTCGACCACATTCGCACCGGTCCCGATCACATCTTCTTCATCCTCGCCCTCCTGCTGCCGGCGGTACTGATCCTCGCCTCGATGGCGTGGAAGCCGTCGCCCAGCTTCGGGTACTCGCTCCTGCGCATCGTGCTCGTCGCGACGATGTTCACGATCGCCCACTCGATCACGTTCACGCTCGCAGGGCTCGACTACCTGCCGCTGCCGCCGTCGAAGCTCACCGAATCGGTGATCGCGCTGTCGATCGCTCTGGCCGCACTGCACAATCTGCGACCGATCCTCGGACACCGTGAGTGGCTGATCGCATTCGTGTTCGGGCTCTTCCACGGGATGGGATTCGCCGGGCTGGTCGAGGAACTCGACATCAACCGCACGACCCAGCTCGTGTCGCTGCTGGGGCGCAACGTCGGCATCGAGATCGCCCAGCTCATCATCATCGCCGTCACCTTCCCGATGCTGTACGTCCTGCGGCGAACCCGCGTGTACATGCCGCTCTTCTACGTGGTCTCGGTCTTGCTCGCGGTGCTCAGCTCGGTCTGGATCGTCGAGCGGCTCTTCGAGCTCGACGCGGGCATCAACAGTCTGGTCGACGCGACGCTCGAGTGGCCCCGAGCCCTGTGGGTGATGGCGTTCGCGACCGCTGTCGCCGCCGTCTACTACGAGGTCGAGCGGCGAGCGGGTCGCCTCCTCCCCGTCGGTGAGCGCACGGCCGAGGAGACGACCACCGTCGACGTCGTCGACGACACCAGCGACGACGACATCCGCGAGGACGAGCCAGCCGGCGTCTCGGGCTGAGCCGGAAGCCGGCTACAGGCGGTGTGATGATCGACGACCCGTGGACGGCGTGGTTCGCGTCAGGGCGCCATCGGCAGTGTGGGGCGTGGTCGCACCGGGCGGTCGATCTTGAGCAGCTTCACGACGATGTTGCGCTGGATCTCCGACGTGCCGGAGTAGGCGAGGCCACCGATCGCGTCACGCAGCTCAGCTTCGATGCCGCAGGCGTCCGTGTATCCGTCGGCGCCGTGGATCCTCAGTGCGTCGAGCGCGGACTCGACCGCGCTCTCCGACGTCTGGAGCTTGGCGAGCGCAGCCGGCATCGCAACCGATTCGCCGCGGTCGTGTCGGGCGGCCGCGGTGTACAACAGCAGCCGCGAGGCCTCGTGTCGCAACTTCATCTCGACGATGCGGTGCGACACCGCCTGGAACCCGCCGATCGGTTGACCGAACTGCTCTCGGCTGCGCGCCCGTTCGATCGTGCGATCGAGCACGCGCTCCATCGCACCGAGTTGGGCTGCGTACAGGAACGCCCGCTCGGCCTCGACGGCCGCGCTGAACACCGCTCCGCCGGCGCCGATGCCGCCGAGCACCTGATCGGCGCCGACGACGCAGCCGTCGAACCGGAAGCGGCCGAACGGGCAGCTGCGGAGACCGAGCTTGGCCTCGACGTCGCCGCGTTCGAAGCCGGGCGTTCCGGCCTGGACGAGGAACGCGGTCAAGCCCCACCAACCCGAACCGGGATCGGTCGAGGCGAACACGATCGCGACGTCGCTGACCGGGCCGAGCGTGACCCACGACTTCTCGCCGTCGAGTCGGAACGAGCCGTCGTCGAGGGCCGTTGCCGTCGTGGCGATGGCGGCGGTGTCCGATCCGGCCTGCGGTTCCGACATCGCGAACGCCGAGATCGCGGACCCGTCGCACAGCGGTGGGAGCCATCGCTGTCGCTGCTCGGGCGAGCCGAAGCGGGCGATCGACATCTGGCCCGGGAAGACCTGGGACGCCAGTGCGAACACGGTGCCGTTGTCCTCGCAGCCGAGGCCGAGTCCTTCGAACTCGAGCATCGCCTCGACCCCCGATGCGCCGACGCCGCCGTATCCTCCGGAATGGTGAGCGCCTGGACGCCGAGCGCCGCAGCGCGTCGCCAGCGATCGCGTCGAACCCCTCGACGTCGTCGTCAAGGTCGCGGGCACGCGCCGCTGCGTCGACCTTGCGGGGATGGCGCAGGTCGAGCATTGCGTCGATCGTGGTGCCGCTGTCGAACGAGCTCATCCGGGTCCGCCTCTCTTCGATCGACAGTCTGGTCCAGATCCTCAGCGCAGGCCAAGCGAGGCCGTGGATGTGAGAATCTCGGCCGAGGCCGCGTAGGATTTCAGGGTGGATCCGGCGCGGTGACACGGTGAGTTCAGGCGGGCGCGATGTCGCAGAACCTTGATCTTGACGGCGCGGCCGTCCCGACGATCTGCGACCTGGCGTCGCTCGTCCCGCACGCAGCGGCTCGGTGGCCGGACGATGTCGCCGTGATCGGCGATGGCGCCCGGTGGGCCTGGGGCGACGTCGAACGCCGCACACGCAACCTCGCCGGACGGTTGCTCGCCGCGGGCGTCGTCCGCGGTGACCGCGTCGCTGTGGCACATACCAAGGCGGCCGAGTCGTTCGAGGCCGTACACGCCGTGCTGCGCGCCGGCGCGGTCGTGGTGCCTGTCGACGCAGCCGCCCCGCCGGCGGTCGCCGAGGAGGTCCTGTCGGATGCCGCCGCGGTCGCGGTGCTCGGCGATGCCCCGACGATCGCGAAGTTCGACGTCTGGACCATACTGCCCGAGCTACGTGTGGTTCTCGCCACGGGTTCGAGCGACGACCCGCGGGTCGTCCCGTGGGAGCTCGCGGCGAACGACGACACGCCCACCGAGCTGCCCGCGGTCGACCCCGACGACCTGGCCTACTTCATCTACACCTCCGGCACGACCGGCCGCCCGAAGGGGATCGTCCACACGCATCGCAGCGGGATGGAGTACGTGCGCACCGCTGCGGCGGTGCACGGGATCCGTCGCGACGATCGCATCGCCGGGATGTGCCCGCTGCACTTCGACATGTCGACGCTGGAGCTGTACGTCGCGCCCTTCGCAGGTGCGCGCGTCGTGGTGGTCGGCGACGCATTGATGCGGCTGTTCCTCGCCGAGTTCAGCGAATTGACCGAGCGGGAACGGATCACCGTGTGGTACGGGGTGCCGTTCTTCTTCCGCCAGCTCGTCGAGCGCGGGGCGCTCGACCGATATGACCTGTCGAGTCTGCGCTTCATCGGCTACGGCGGTCGAGCCCTACCCGCCCGGTCCGCTCCGCGAGCTGATGCACCTCGTCCCGCACGCGGAGATCTGGAACGTGTACGGCCCGGCCGAGACGAACGCCGTCACCACACACGTCGTCACCGCGCCGCCGAGCGGCGATGGGCACGTTCCGATCGGACGGCCGTGGCCGACGACCGAGATCCGGCTGATCGACATCGACGGCTGCGACGTGCACGGACCGGGCACGGGCGAGCTCTGGCTGTCGTCGACGCACGTGATGCGCGAGTATTGGCGGCGCCCCGAGCTCACCGCAGAACGCCTGACCCCGAGAGCCGATGGGCCGTCGTGGTATGCCACTGGTGACATCGTCGAGCTCGATGACGACGGCATGCTCTGGTACCGAGGCCGCGTGGACCACCAGGTCAAGGTGCGCGGCGTCCGTCTCGAACTCGAAGCGATCGAGTCGGTGCTCGACGGAGCGCCAGGGGTCGCCCATGCGGTCGCCGGCGTCACCGGCACCGCCGCCGAAGCGTCGGCGGTCGTCGCTGCCATCGTGGCAAAGGACGGAGAGGAAGTCGACGTGGGCGCTGTGCAGCGCTGGTGCCGGGGGCGGCTCTCGGTTGCCGCCGTCCCCGAATCGATCGTCGAATGGTCCTCGTTCCCATCGACGGCGAGCGGCAAGATCGACCGCTCGGCTGTACGTTCGGCGCTGCTCGATCAGGAGGTGGTGTGACATGACCGTGCCGTCCGCACAGCTGCGCGAAGGGCTGCTCGAACTCATCAACGGGGAGATCTCGATCGACCCGTCCGTCCCGGTGCTCGGTGAGACCGACCTGCTCGCCACCGGCCAGGTCGACTCGCTCGGCATCGTCGAGGTGGTCGCGTGGATGGAGGAGGCGATCGGGGTCGAGATCGACCCGGTCGACGTCGTCCGAACCAACTTCCAGACGGTCGACTCGATGGTCGCCTTCGCCGAGCGGCTCACGGATGGCTGATCGCAATGGACGGGAGCTCGATCCGCAGGCCGAGCGCCGTCGTCGCACGAGCTGCGGAGCGGCGAACGTGAACGACGCGGTCGAGGTGCACCTGCGGCGCGGGACGCAGCCCACGCCGATGCAGCGCAGCCTGATCGCATCGCAGCGACGGTATCCCACCGAGCCGCTGCAGAACATGGCACTCGTCAGCCACCTCGACGGACCGATCGACACCGATCGCCTCGCCGATGCGTTCGGAATGGTCGTCGATGCGAGCGATGTGCTCCGGTCACGGGTCGTCGACGTCGACGGTTCGTCGTGCGTCGAACCCCTCGATGTCGCACGTCGAACGGAGATCCTCGACCTCGACCGGGCCGACGTACCGAACTGGGCCGAACAGCGGGCCGCGGTACCGATCGACCTCGCGCGGGGCGGCTACGACAGTGTGATCCTCCGCCATCGCGACGGCACGGCATCGTGGTATCTCGCGTTGCACCACACGATGACCGACGCCACCTCGTCGATGAAGGTGTTCGATGCGACGGCGGCTGCGTACGCCGGTGAACCGGTCGAGACGAGCGACTACTACTCCTGGTGGCGGTCGCTCACGCCGGACCGGCGCACGCAGCGGGCCGAAGTGCACTGGACCGCCCGCTCCGAACGGCCGCGCGCCGGTCAGCTGTACCGGCCGGTGCTCCGCCCGACACCGGCGAGCCACCGCGAATCGGTCGACGTCGGCGACGAGCTGCTGGCCGAGATCGTCGAGCGCCTCGACGGCGATCTCGGAGCGATGTCCGTCGACCTCGCATGGACGACGTTGCTCGTCACGGTGGCAGCGATCTATCTTCACCGGCTCTCGGCTGCCACCGAGATGGCCATCGGTCTGCCCGTTCACAACCGCACGACTCCCGAGACCCGGCGGCTGATCGGACCGCTGATGGAGGTGTTCCCCGTCGATGTGGTGATCGAGCCGGACGACACCTACCGCAGCCTCCACCATCGTGTCGGCCGGGCGGTGCTCGCCACGCTGCGACACGCCCGACCGGGCACCGCGCCGCCGACACCGGACTGCGAGGCGATCGTCAACGTGATCGTCCGCTCAGGCCACGGGTCCTTCGGCGAGCTTCCGGCGGTGACGCACTGGATCCACCCGGGCGCCTCCGACCCCAACCACCTCTTCCGGCTCCAGGCGACCACGTACGGCGGTGGGCTCGACCTCGTCCTCGACCTCAACGCCGCCGCCGCCGACGACGATCACCGCCGACGCGCACCGGATCATGTCCGCGAGCTGCTCGGCGCGCTCGTCGGCGACTTCGACGGGCGGATCGACGGCCGGTCGCTGTGTCTGCCCGACGAGCTCGCTCTCGTGCGGCGTTGGGGCGCGGCGCCGATCCGGGCCCGGTCCCGCCGTCGATCGTGTCCCGCCTCCGGGCCGCGCTCGACGGTGTCGGCACCACGGTGATCGACGACGGCGGTGTCGAGCTCACGGGGGCCGAGCTGTGGGGACGGGTCACCGCACTCACCGCCTGGCTGCGCGAGCGGGGGGTCGGCGCCGAACCGGGAGCGAACCGGGTCGGGATCGAACTCGACCGCGGGCTCGACGCCGTCGTCGCGATCTTCGCGACGCTCGTGGCAGGTGGCTCGTACGTGCCGCTCGATCCGGCGCAACCCGCCGATCGCCGGCGACGACTCGCCGAGCGGGCGGGTTGTGTGCTGGTGCTCGACGCGCTTCCGGCGCTCGACGCCCGGCGGCGCCTCCGTGCCGTTCCCGGAGGTCGGCGGCGACCGCGAGGCCTACCTGCTCTTCACGTCGGGCTCGACGGGCGAACCGAAGGGTGTGCCGATCACGCACGCCGGCCTCGCCAGGTACGTCCAGTTCGCGCTCGAGGCGTACGTCGACGGCGACGTCGTGCCCGTCGCGCCACTCTTCAGCGCGCTCACGTTCGATCTGACGGTGACCAGCCTGTTCGTGCCACTCGTCGCCGGTGGTCGGCTCGTGGTCATCGGCGCCGACGGACCTCGCGGGCTCAGCGACATCGCGCGGCGGACCGATCTGACCTGGTGCAAGGCGACCCCCTCGCATCTCGAGCTGCTTCTCCGCCTCGAGCCGGCGTGCGACCTGCGCACGCTCGTCGTCGGCGGTGAGGCGTTCCCGGCACGCCTGGCCCGACGGTTGTGGCGCACGTTCCCGAGTGTGCGCATCTTCAACGAGTACGGCCCGACCGAGGCCGTCGTCGGCTGCATGATCCACGAGGCCGACCGAGTCGAGCTCAGCGACGTCCCCGACGTACCGATCGGTCGCCCGGCGCCCGGCGTGTCGTTGCGGGTGGTCGACGGGGCGCTCAGCGATGTACCGATCGGTGCACCCGGTGAGCTGCTGATCAGCCACGACGGGCTGACGGCCGGATACCTCGACGGCGGCGACCACCGACGATCCGTTCGTCGAACTCGACGGCGCCAGGTGGTACCGATCCGGCGATCTGGTGCGCCTCGCGGACGACGCCACGCTCGTCTACCACGGTCGCATCGACGAACAGATCAAGACGGGCGGCATCCGCCTCGAACCCGTCGAGGTCGAGCACGCGCTCGCGGCCCACCCGGCGATCGAACGTGCCGCGGTCCGGCTGTGGTCACCGCGTCCGACCGACCCGTCACACCACTGCGTGCGCTGCGGGCTCCCGTCGAACGTGCCCGGCATCGACTTCGACGGCGACGGGGTCTGCGCGACGTGCCACTCGTACGATCGGATCAAGGATCAGGCCGCTGCGTATTTCCGCACCACCGACGACCTGCGTGCGATCCGTGACCGTGCCCGCGCCGCGAGCACCGGACCCTACGACTGCCTCCACCTGCTCAGCGGGGGCAAGGACTCCACGTACGCGCTGTACCAACTCGTCGAGTCGGGATTCCGGGTCCGAACGATGACGCTCGACAACGGGTTCATCTCGGACGGCGCGAAGGACAACGTCCGGCGGTCGGTCGCCGATCTCGGGGTCGACCACGAGTTCGTGACGAGCGAGGTCATGAACGACATCTTCCGCGACTCGCTCGAGCGGCACTCCAACGTCTGTCACGGCTGCTACAAGACGCTGTACACGCTCGCGACGACCCGCGCCGACGAGCTGGGCATCCCGGTGATCGTCACCGGTCTGTCCCGTGGCCAGCTGTTCGAGACCCGACTCGTGCCCCAGCAGTTCGGGGCCGATCGGTTCGACCCCGACGCGATCGATCGGGCGGTCCTCGAGGCACGCCGGTCGTACCATCGCATCGACGACGGAGTGAACCGGCTGCTCGACACCACGGTGTTCGACTCCGACGACATCTTCGACCGCATCGCGTACGTCGACTTCTACCGGTACGTCGACGTCGAACTCTCGGAGATGCTCGACTTCCTCGAACGCAGTGCCCCCTGGGTTCGTCCTGCCGACACCGGTCGATCGACGAACTGCCTCGTCAACGCGGCCGGCATCCACACCCACGTGACCGAGCAGGGCTACCACAACTACGCGGTCCCGTATGCCTGGGACGTTCGTCTCGGCCACAAGACACGTCAGGAAGCGATCGACGAGCTCGACGACGACCTCGACATGGTGGCAGTCGGCGACATGCTCGGCGACATCGGATACGTGCCGTCGCCGCGCGAGGTGCTGACGGCGTGGTACGAGCTCGCCGACGATGCGACCGAACCGAAACCGGCCGAGCTGCGGTCCTTCCTGGCGGATCGACTTCCGGCGTTCGCGATTCCCTCGGGATTCGTCGCCGTCGATCGAATTCCGATGACCACGAACGGCAAGCTCGACGTCGCCGCGCTCCCCGGTCCGACACGCGTGCACCGCTCGGGCCCGACGCTCGCAGTGTCGTCCGAGACCGAACTCGAGGCGACGATCGTCGCGGCGTACGAACGTGTGCTGCAGATCGAGCCGGTCGGAGTGGTCGACGACTTCTTCGACCTGGGCGGCGACTCGCTCGCCGCGCTGACGTTGGCCGTGGCGGTCAGCGACGTGCTCGGTTTCACGGTCCGTGAGGAACTGGTCTTCGTGAACACGACACCGCGGACGCTCGCGGAGGCGATCGAGGCGCTCGGCGACGTGCCGCCCGCCGTCGGCGCGACCGAGGTCCCGAGGCGGGCCGACGGCGAACCGCCGCCGTTGAGTGCGCTCGAACAGTCGATGCTGTTCGAGGCGCTCGACGACCCCGACGACCCGCGGTTCAACGTCGGCCATCTGTTCGTGGTCCGCGGGGAACTCGACGTGCCCCGGTTCGTCGAAGCGGTGCGCACGGTGGTCGAGCATCAGCCCACGCTGCACTGGACGTACGGCGAGCCGCGCCACCGGCTGTCGGCCGACGATGCGCTCGAGGTGTTCGTCCGGTCCGGTGCCGTCGCACCCGACGAACTCCGCAGCGTGCTTCGGCGGTACCACGTCCAGCCGATCGATCTCGGCACCGGCCCGATCGGTCGGTGCGTCGTCCAACCCCTGACCGACGGTGCGGTGGCGGTCCTGCTCGTGATCCATCACGTGGCGATCGACGCCGCCGGCTTCGATGTGCTCTGGAGCCAGATCGACCAGGTGTACGCGGGCGCCTCGCCTGCCGCGCTCTCGGTCGACTACGCCGATCATGCGGCGTGGCAGGAGTCGGTTGCCGAGGCCATCGACCTGAGCCCATGGCTGCGAGCGGACGACCCCGGCGAGGTGTCGTTCGTCGAGGCTGCCGACCCGACCGCCACCGGAGGCGGCTACCTCGCCTGCCCGGCGTCGTTCACGGCGGCCGAGCTGAGGGCCGGGCCGGGGACTACGGCATTCGCCACGTCGCTCGGGGCGCTCGCCACGGTGCTCCACCCGTTCACCGGGGGCAATGGGGTGGGACTCGGCCTCACGGTCTCGACTCGGCAGCATCCGGCCGTGAGCGATGTGGTCGGGCTGTTCCTGAACACCGTGCCGGTCACCGTCGCCGTCGAACCCGGCGCGACGTCCGCCTCCGTGGCCGGTGCCGCCGACGAGGCCGTGACGTCAGCGCTGTCCGTTCGAGGTGTCCCGCTCGGCAGGATCTCAGCTGCGCGTCGGCAGGCCGGTCTCGCGCCGCCACCCGTCAACGTCCTGCTGGCATTCGAGGACTGGGCACCGTGTCGCCTCGGAACGTTGCCGGTCGACCACGAGGTGCTCGCCACCGGGTCGCCGGTCGCCGACGCGACGTTCTTCGTCCAGGTGCACGGTGATCGGGTCGAGCTGAGCATCGAGCACCGCTCCTCGGTCGTCGACGCCGACCGGGCTGCGGCACTCCTCGACGAGTTCGACCGGACGATTCGTGCGGCGATCGACAGGCCGATGGCCACGATCGGAGGTGGTCGACCCGATGGCGCCGAGGTCGTGGTCGGTCCTGTTCCGCGACGGGAGGAACGTCGTCTCCACTCGCTCATCGCCGAGCACGTGGATCGCGATCCCGACCACCCCGCCGTGCGGTGTGGTGACGACACGTTGACCTACGGCGAGCTCGGCGCCCGATCGAGTCGTGTGGCACACGAACTGGTCGCCCGTGGCGTCGGGGCCGGTGAGGTCGTCGCGGTGGTCGCCGAACGTTCCGTCGACTCGGTTGCCGCGATCGTCGGCGTGCTCCAGGCCGGGGCGGCCTTCGTCGCCGTCGACCCCGGGTATCCGGCCGATCGCATCGCACACATCTTCCACGATGCCGACGTGACGGCGGTGGTCGTTCCACCGAACGGCTTCGACCTGCCGCACGGGGCGAGCGACCGGCTCGCCGTCGTCGAGCTCGGCTCGGCGGAACTCGAACGGCGGCCGACGATCGCGCCCGACGTCACGGTCGGCGCCGACGACCTCGCCTACCTGATCTACACGAGCGGCTCCACCGGCCGGCCCAAGGGTGTCATGGTCCGGCATCGCAACATCGTTGCCTCGACCGTTGCCCGGTCCGACGTGTACCCCGACGCCGTCGAGCGGTTCCTGCTGCTCTCGTCGTTCTCGTTCGACAGCTCCATGGTGGGGTTGTTCTGGACGCTGACGACCGGCGCAACGCTCGTCGTGCCGCCCGAGGGTCGCCACGACGACATCTTGGAGATCGCATCGCTCGTCGAGCGGCGCCGGGTCACACACGTGCTGGCCCTGCCGTCGCTGTACCGGCTCCTGCTGACGGAGACCGACCCGGCGCAGCTCACGTCGCTGCGGACGGTCATCGTGGCCGGCGAAGCGTGCTCCTTCGACGTGGTCTCACTCCACCGCTCGGCGGGTTCGGGTGCGCAGCTCGCGAACGAGTACGGCCCGTCCGAGGGCACGGTGTGGAGCCACGTGTACCTCGTCGACGACTCGCTCGACGCGGACCCGGTGCCGATCGGTTCGCCGATCCCGGGTGTGGCGCACCTCGTGCTCGACGAGTCGCGGCGCCCGGTCGCGCGCGCCGCGCCCGGCGAGCTCTACATCGCCGGTACCGGCGTCGCCGCCGGGTACCGCGGGCGACCCGACCTGACCGCCGAGCGGTTCGTCGAACTCGACCCCTCGGTCGCGGCCGGCGTCCCCGGACCGTGGTACCGCACCGGCGATCGTGTACGCACCGACGAGCTGGGCCGGCTCGTGTTCCTCGGTCGGGTCGACGATCAGCTCAAGATCCGCGGCGTCCGAGTGGAGCCGGGCGAGGTCGAAGCCGCACTGCGATCGTGCGACGGAGTCACCGAGGCAGCCGTCGGCCTCGCAACCATCGGCGAGCGGGACCAACTCGTCGCGTGGTACGTGCCGAGCGGGAGTCGTTCGGCGGGCGATCTCCGTGCGGATCTCGCCGGCCTGCTGCCCGACCAGTTCGTGCCCACCCGCTTCGTGCCGATCGATGCACTGCCGCTCGGCGCCAACGGCAAGGTCGACCGCGGAGCCCTGCCCGGGCCCGGTGACGCCGAGATGGGGCCTGCTCCGCCGTCCCGACCCGACGGGGCCGTGGAGGACCATCGGATCGGACTCCTGGCCCGCATCTGGGCCGATGCGCTGGGCATCGCTCACGTCTCGGCCGACGACGACTTCTTCGACCTCGGCGGTGACTCGATCATCAGCCTCCAGATCGTCGCCCGCGCTCGTCGGGAGGGCATCGAGCTCCGGCCCCGGCAGGTCTTCGAGCACTCGACGCTTCGCGAGCTCGCCGCCGTGGCAGGGGGCCTCGGTTCGTCCGCCGATCGTGCGTCGGCACACGGCGCAGTCGAGCTGACCCCGATCCAGCGCTGGTTCTTCGAGCAGGAACACCGATACCCCGATCACTGGAACCAGACCCTCGACCTCGGGCTCGACCCGACCACCGACGTCGATGCGCTGGTCGTCGCCCTGGACGACGTGCGGGAGCGACACGAGCAGCTGCGCTGCCGTTTCGATCTCCGTGAGCGCCCGCCGGCGCAGGAGATCCTCGACGCACCGGCACCCGTCGTGCGACGCGACGTCGATCTCGCGTCGATGAGCGGAGCCGAGTGCGACGCGGCCCTCGCTGCGATGGAGGAGTCGCTCGACCTCGCTGCCGGCCGCATCGTCGGCTTGCTCGTGCGTCGCCGCGCCGGAGTGCCCGAGCGCGCGGTCGTGACGATCCACCACCTGGTGGTCGACGGTGTCTCGTGGGCGGCGATCGTCGAGGACTGGGCTGCTGCGTACGCCGCCAGGGCGGCCGGTCGGGCGCCGCTGTTCGCAGGGCGGGCTGCGTCGTTCGGCGAGTGGGCCGGGGCGCTCCGGTCGGCAGCCGACGAGGATCGATTCGCGGGGACACGGCCGTACTGGCGGTCCGATCCCATTGCCTCCGACGCCGAGCTGGCGCTGCGTCGATCTCCGGAGAACCTCGAGGGTGAGGCCCGGATCCAGGTCCGAACGGTCGACCGGGAGCGTACGGATCGGCTGCTGCGGATGGCGGGCAGGGGCGAGGCCGCACCGTCCGTCGAGGAGGTGCTCCTCACGGCGGTTGCACGAACCGTGCCCCCCTGCCTGGGCCACGATCGTCTCGGCGTCGTGCTCGAAGGGCACGGCCGTGAGGAACTCGGTGACCCGCCGGTCGACGTCAGCCGCTCGGTCGGGTGGTTCACGACGTTGTTCCCGGTGGTCGTCGATCTCGACGCGGACGTCGACGCGTCGACGGCGGTCGACGTCGTCACCGAGCAGCTCCGTGCGATCCCGGATCGGGGTCTCGGGTTCGGTGTCGACCGGTCGTTCGGTTCGGTCGAGGGTCTCGCCGATCGGGAACTTCCCGTCGTGGCCTTCAACTACCTCGGCCAGATCGATCGGGTGGTTCGGATCGACCGACCGTTCACCGAGATCGGTGAGATGCGCGCGTCGATCTCCGCGGAGAACCGTCGGGCGCATCTCCTCGGGGTGCTCGCGGTCGTTCGCGACGGCGAGCTCGTCGTGACGCTCGACCACCTGCCCGCTCACGTCGACGGCGAGTCGGCGAGTCGGCTCGCCGACGATCTCGTGGCGTTCGTCGGCGAAGTCGTCGACGGAGCCGACCCCGCCGACGACGAGGGTGGTGGCCGGGCTCGTGCGTTCGACCTGCTGGATCAGAGCGACGCCGACGCAGCGCAGCTCGACGCGCTGCTCGATCAGTTCGACTGATCGTCGACGAACACGTAGTACGGAGCCGACGCCAACAGCCCGACGAGCAGGCGCGACGTGGAGCTGCCGCTCTGGTTCGTGACGGTCCGGAGCCGGAGGCCGGTGGCCCGCTCGACCTCGTCGACGATCCGCCGAGGGAGTGCTTGATGCAGCTCGAGCCCGTTGTAGTCGATCATCGTCCTCCGGGCGAAGCGGCCCGTGAACACGTACCGCGCACGGACCTTGAGGAACGCAGCCGACGTGAGACCGCTCGGTGAGAGTGCCAGCCCGGCCGGGTTGAACGCGTTGAACACGAAGACACCGCCGGGCCGGAGCACTCGGGCGGATTCGGCGAAGGCCTGGGCGCGGGCGTGGGGATCGATGAGGTAGTCCGAGCCGTGGAGGCCGATCATCACGACGTCGAACGAATCGTCGGTGTACGGGAGTGCGACCATGTCGGCGATCGCGAGATGGATCCCGTGACGTTCTTCGCCGGCCGCGAACTCGGCCATCGCCTCGGCGTTCACCTCGATCGAATGGACGACGGCACCTGCCTCCCGGAGCATCGTCGCCGAACGCCCCGTCGCTGCGGTCCCGATGTCGAGCACCTGCATCCCGGGCCGAACGTGTCGGTCGACGAGCCGTTGCTCGACGGGCAGCACCGGCCGGTGCCGGTACACGTGGCGCCGGGGGTCGGGGAGTGCCGTCGTCGCCGTGCGATGGCCGGGCCGGCCGGAGAGGGTGGCGCTCAGCGCAGCGGCCAACGAGGTCGCGTGCGGCGCGAGGATGAAGTCCTGGTGGCCTCCGGGCACGAGCTCGCACTCCAGATCCGACGTCCATGCGGCCCAGCCACGATCGACACCGGCGTGGGCGAACACGTCGAGCACGTCGGTCGCGGCGAACATGCGCACCGGGCCCTCGTAGCGGCGCGGCGTCCACCCATCGATCAGGGATCGGGTGTTGCTCACGAGCATGGCATCGCGCAACTCGTGCGGGACGGGCTGGTCGGGTCGGGTCTCGGCATCGACGATCTCCTCGGCATTCGCGTACAGACGGCGCTGCCGGCGGACCCGCCGGCGCTCGGCGAGATACGCGGGCCCCTGACGAAGCAGCGCACCCGCATGCTCGCCCACGGTTCGCCGGCGTCCCCGCACCGACGGGTGGAACGTGTCGAGCAACACGCAGGGTCTCGACGGGGCGACCCCGCTCGGCGAGACGGGCGGCCATCTCGAACGCCACGATGCCACCGCCGGAGAAGCCCGCCAGGTGGAGGGGGCCGGCCGGGCGTTCGGACTCGATCGCGGCAATGTAGGCGTCGCACATCTCGTCGAACGATCCGTGGGGTGCCGACACCCCGTCGACCCCGCGCGCCTGGATGCCGATCAGACCCCAGTCGGGCGCCAGCGCCGTCGCGAGGTCGCGGAGGTTGAGGACGTTGCCGCCGGCTCCGTGGACACAGAACAGTGAGTGGGCGGCGTCGGAACCCGTGGTGATCGGGACCAGATGTCGGACCGGCTCGGTCGACCCGGTCGCCGATTCCCCTGCTCGCTCGACCTCGTGGAGCATCGTGCGTGGCGTGGCGGCGTCGTACAGCACCGCGAGCTCGAGGTTGACGTCGAAGGCCCGCTTGACCTGCGCGAGGAGCCGGATCCCGGCGATCGAATGGCCGCCGACATCGAAGAAGTCGTCGTCGGGTCCGATCTGCTCGTTCTCGATCACGTCGCGCCAGATCCCGATCATCTCGCCGAGCTCCGAGTCGGATTCGACGGCGACGGGCTCGGCGGTGGTCGGTGCAGCGGCCGAGCGGCTCCGGCAGCGCGGCGCGATTCACCTTGCCCGACGGCAGCAGCGGAATCTCGTCGATGCGTTCGAACTCGGACGGGACGAGTGCGGCCGGGACCAGCTCCGACAGCTGCCGGCGGAGCTCTGCGACATCGATGCCGTCGTCGGCCACGATGTAGGCCCGCAGCCGAGTCGGGCTGCCGGCACTCGCCGCGTCGACGACGACGGCGTCGACCACATCGGAGAGTTCACGGGTCGCCGCCTCGACGTCCCCGAGCTCGATGCGAACGCCACGGACCTTGACCTGTCGGTCGAGGCGGCCCAGATACTCGAGCTGCCCGTCCGGTGACCATCGACCGATGTCCCCGGTGCAGTACCAGCGCGCGTGGTCCCCGTCCCCGAAGGGGTTGTCGGCGATCCGTTCGGCGGTGAGGTCGTCGCGGCGCCAGTATCCCGTCATGAGGCCGACCCCACTGACGTGGATCTCGCCCGGCACACCGACCGCAGCCGGCCGCCCGGCTCGATCGATCACGTAGGTGCGCTGATTGTCGATCGGTGTGCCGATCGGGATCGGCCCGCGTCGCTCCGGGGCCGGCGCGCCGGGTGACGTGACCTCGTACGCGGTGGCATCCGCCATGACCTCCGACATGCCGTACACGTTGAGCAACGTGGCGGCCGGCAACGCGGAGCGGAACCGGTCGACGAGCGTGGCGTCCAGTCGCTCGCCGCTGAGCGTCCACCGGGTGAGCTCGGGCAGGCGGTCACCGAGGTCGGGGCACGCGTCCAGCAGCGCGTCCAGCAGCGACGGCACCATCACGATCCGGCGGATTCGATGGCGCGCCAGCGCGTCGACGAACGCATCGGGCGTGCGCACCACATCGTCGGGGATGATCGCAACGGTCCGCCCGGCCACGAGCGGCGCCCACAGTTCGGCGACGTGGTCGACGAAGGCGAACGTGGTCTTCTGGGCGGTGACCTCGTCGGTGTCGTAGGGGGCCACCCTCGCCTCCCAAGCGCACCGGTTCAACACCGCCCGGTGAGTGCCGGGGACCCCTTTGGGGCGACCGGTCGAGCCAGAGGTGAACACGACGAACATCGGGTCGTCGGGTGACGCGCCGGTCGGTGACCCGGTGGCGGCGTCGGTACTGCCGGCGAGCCCGGCGATGTCGATCGACGGGATGCCGAGATCGGAGAGGCCGGTGGCATTCCCGATGACGAGCGACGGCCGTGCATCGTCGACGATCGCGTCGAGGCGCCCCCGTGGTGTCGCCGGGTCGACCGGAACGTACGCCGCACCCGCGCGCATGACCGCCAGCATCGCGACGACGGCGTCGATCGAGCGGTCGACGGCGACGAGCACCGTGTCGCCCCGCCCGACGCCGTCGTCACCGAGTCTCGACCCGATCGCCCGCCCGGCTCGCTCGAGTTCACCGTAGGACATCGAACGGTCCCCATCGATCAGGGCGACCGAGTCGGGCCGGAGTCGCGCACGGGTTGCGATCTCGTCGG
This sequence comes from uncultured Acidimicrobiaceae bacterium, assembly GCA_963827775.1. GTDB lineage: Bacteria > Actinomycetota > Acidimicrobiia > Acidimicrobiales > Ilumatobacteraceae > Ilumatobacter. Next base: position 143,239 of record CAWHCI010000025.1, read on the forward strand.
GCACCGTCGAGTCGGGCACCGGTCGATCCGTCCGGTTCAGTTCGTCGAGCAGCCGATGCCGGTCGGTGTCGGCCAGCGCCGACACCGATGTCAGGGGCAACGTCGCCTCGGCGACCGTCGAGGTCAGCACGTCTCGGAACACGTCGAGCAGGGCCTCGACGGCACCGTCCTCGAACTGTGAGCGGTCGTACAGAGCGACTGCCTCGAGGTGGTCCCCGGCCCCGACCAACACGGTGAGGGGGAAGCGGGTCTGCTCGAAGACCCGGTGATGCTCCACCGTGAACGGCCGCCCGACGTCGTCGGGCCGCGGGAAGTTCTCGAAGATCAGGGCCGTCTCGAACATCGCGACGCCGGCCGGTATCGACGACTCGCGCGCGATGTCGGCCAGCGAGCTGTACTGGTACTGCGTCAGGTCGAGTTGCTGCCCTTGGAGCTCGCGCCAGAGATCGCCGACCGTTCGATCGCGGTCGACTCGAACCCGCATGGGCAGCGTCGAGAGGAACATGCCGACGATCGACTCCACACCGGGGACCTCCGCGGGTCGTCCCGACCCGGTCACGCCGAACACGACGTCGTCATCGCCGCTGAGGCAACTCAGCGTGAGCGCCCAGGCGGCCTGCACGAGTGTGTTGGGGGTCACTCGCTGCTCCCTGGCGGTCGCGATCACCGACTCCGTCGCTGCCTCGTCCAGTGAGAGGGTCACTCGTGCCCGATCGAACGGCTCGTCGGTCGTCCGGCGGCGGCCTGCGACGATCGTCGGGTGGTCGAACCCCGCCAGCAGCTGGCGCCAGTGCGAACGTGCGGCACCGAGATCCTGCTCGGCGAGCCAGGCGACATGGTCGCGGAACGGCGCGGAGTCGGCGACTTCCCGGCCGGCGCATCGGTCGAGCACCTCGTCCAGCACCTGTGCGGTCGACCACCCGTCGAGCATGATGTGATGGAAGCTCCAGATGAGGTGGCTGCGGTCGGCGTCGAGCTTCACGACGGTCACGCGGCTGACCGGTGGCCGTCGAAGGTCGAAGCCACGCTTGCGGTCGTGTCGTGCGAGCTCGTCGAGTGCCGCCCCCGGTTCGTCGTTCGATGTCATGTCGAGTTCGGTCCAGGGCAACTCGACGTGTTCGCGGACGACCTGGACCGGGTCGTCGAGCCCCTCCCACAGCCAGACCGTCCGCAGCGCCGGGTGTCGATCGAACGTGTCGGTCCACGCAGCGTGGAACGTGTCCGGATCGACGTCACCGACCAGATCGAACCTGACCTGTTCGAAGTAGAGCTCCGGATCGGGATCCCGCAACGCGTCGTAGAGGATGCCGAGCTGCGACGGGGTCAGCGGATAGACATCCGCGACACCTTTCACCGCATGCTCCCGCCCGAACGCATTCGAATCAGTGTCGCGTACCGGCCCGGTCGAACGCGAGCGGGCCGGCGGGGCGTCAGGCCGAGCGGGTGGTCCCGGCAGCCGCTCGATCGTCGCTCGAGCCCGACGGGAACGTGACCGCGACGACGGCGGCAGCGGCGAGGTACCCGGCGCCCACGAACGCCCACGCCCAACGGAACTTGGTGATGTCGGGGTCGATCGACACGTCGGCGAGCAGCGCGACCACGACCGAGATCCCGAGCGCGTAGAAGACCTGCTGCGTCGTGCGAACGGTCGCATTGGCGGTGCCGAACTGGGCGGGGCTCACGTCGGCCAGGCCGGCGCTCGACCAGGTGGCGATCGTGGCACCCACACCCAGACCGATGAACAGCGACACCGGCACGTAGACCGACCACGTGGCCGGTGTCTCGTCGAGCACGACGAGGTAGGTCAGGTACCCGACGGCGCACGACACGCTCCCGGCGGCGAGGATCCAGCGATGGCCGATGCGGTCGGCGTACCGCCCGGCAGCCGGTGAGACGAATGCGGCCAGCAGCGGCGAGGGCACGAGGGCGAGTCCGGTGGTGCGGAGCGATTCGCCCCACATCTCCTGGAGGAGCAACGAGTTCACGAGGAACCCCGACGTGAACGCGGTGGAGTACAGCGCCAGCCCTGCGTTGGTGCTCGAGAACGAGCGGAGGCGGAACAGATCGAGTTCGAGGAGCGGCTCCGGGTGACGACGGGACCGCCGGACGAGGAGCGGGATCATCGACAGGCCGACCACGAACGCGGCGACGACGCGTGGATCGGTGAGGCCCCACGATTCGGCCTGGACGATGGCGAACATGACGAGACCCACTCCGACCGTGCCGATCGGCACGCCGACCAGGTCGACATTGCCCTTGGCGGCGGGGTTCTTCGACTCACGCAGCAGGGAGGGTGCGAGCGCCAGCACGAGGAGCGAGATGGGCACGTTGATCCAGAAGATGCCCCGCCACGACCAGACGTCGGTCACGAACGCGCCGAGCGCGGGCCCGACGACCGCTCCCAGCGCCCCGGTCGCTCCCGTGATGCCGATCACGGTCGAGCGCTTGTTCGGCGGGAAGTCGGGCAGCACGACCGCGATCGCGGTGGGCGCGATGATCGCACCACCGACACCCTGAACGACCCGGGCGGCGATGAGGAATCCGGCGCTGGGTGCCAGCGCGCTGAGCATGGAACCGACGGCGAAGATCGCGACGCCCGGGATGAACAGGCGTTTGCGGCCGAGACTGTCGGCGTAGCGGCCGGCGACGAGCAGCAGCGAAGCGACCGTGATGTTGTAACCGGAGATGATCCATCCGAGCGTCGATTCGGGCACGTCGAACTCGTCGCGGATCGACGGGAACGCCACGTTGACGGCCGAGACGTCGATGACCACGAGGAAGAAGACCAGCGTGGTGACGACCACGGCCGGCCACGGGTTGCGCGCCGGCGCAGCCGTCTCGGGGGTGGTGTGCATGATGGTCGGACCCTAGGTGCCGGGATCGAACCCGCCCACGTCAGACGTAGGTGGACCCCTTCATGCCGTCGACGTCCTTGCGCATCTCCACGTTGACGAGCGCCGGCTTGCCCGACGCGAACGCCCGCTCGATCGCGGGCCGGATCTCGGCGGGCTCGGTCACGTGCTCGCCGTGGCCCCCGAGTGCCTCGACCACGAGGTCGTACCGCGTCGCGGCCAGCTCGGTGGCGACCAGGCGGTCCGATCCGTAGATCATCGCCTGCGGTCGCATCATCTGGCCCCACGCGGCGTCGTTGCCGACGATGCCGACGACCGGCAAGCCGAATCGTGCCGCGGTGTCGAACTCGAAGCCGTTGAGCCCGAACGATCCGTCGCCGTAGACGATCAGCACCCTCGCATCGGGATGCGACAGCTGTGCCGCGATGGCGAACGGCATGCCGACGCCGAGCGTGCCGAGTGGGCCGGGGTCCATCCAGGTGCCGTGCTCGGGCACCTTGAGCACCTTCGACGCCTGGGCGACGATGTCGCCGCCGTCGCCGATCACGATCATCCGATCGTCGGTCGCCACGAAATCGGCGATCTCACGGCACAGCCGCTGCGGGTCGATCGGTGTCTCGTCGGAGTTCAGTTGTGCGGCCAGCGCCGCTTCGGCCTCGTCCTCGATCGCACGCAACTCGGCGGCGTGGCCCGAGGCGTCGACGCCACCGACGAGCGCGTCGGTCATCGCGTCGAGGTTCGCGCCGAGGTTGCCGACCAGCCCCACATCGGCCGCCCGGTTCTGCCCGATGAGGCTCTCGTCGAGATCGAGTTGCACGATCTTCGCGTCGGACGGGATCGACCCCCCGTACTTCATCCGGAAGTCGAGCGGTGTACCGGCCAGGATCACCACGTCGGCACGTGCGAGGGCGTCGCGGCGACTCCGGTTGAAGAACTGGGGGTGGCTCATCGGCAGCTGGCCGCGCGCCATGCCGTTCGTGAACACCGGGATCTTCGTCGCCTCGGCGAATCGGCGGAGCGCCGGCCCGCCCTCCGACCACTTGAGCGCGGTGCCCGCCATCACCATCGGTCGTTCGGCACCCGCGACGATCGCCGCGGCCTCGTCGACGATCGCAGCCGGTGCGGTCGAGGCGACACGGGGGTCGCGGAAGCGGGGGATCGCCACGGTGTCGATGTCGACGGGGGCGTGCAGAACGTCCATCGGGATCTCCAGGAAGGCGGGCCCCGGTACGCCGGACAGGGCGGTTCGGATCGCCGTCTCCATGTACTCACCGATCCGGGCCGTCGAGTAGCAGGCATCCGCCCATTTCGTGATGGGCCGCATGAGCGACACGTGGTCCATCTCCTGCAGCGATCCGCGTCGCAGGTTCTCGAACGGGCCCTGACCGCCGATCACGAGGATCGGCGAGTTCGCACGCCAGGCGTTCGCCACACCCGTGACGCCGTCGGTGACCCCGGGCCCCGCCGTCAGGACCGCCACCCCGACCCGACCCGGGTTGAGCCGGGCCCAGGCGTCGGCGGCGTGCGTGGCCGCCTGTTCGTGGCGGACATCGACGACACGGATGCCCTCGTCGATGCAACCGTCGTAGATCCCCATGACGTGCCCGCCGGACAACGTGAACACGCACTCGACCCCTGCCGCCTTGAGCACCTTCGCCGCCAACCGTCCACCGTGGCTCATGTGGTTCCTTCCTCTCGGTCCACACCAACCTACGGCGGGGCTGCGAATCCGACCGAAGTGGTCGCCGGCTACGGCGCGACCTCGTCGATGATGTCGGTGTCGGCCCACACGCGGACCGACCCTCCGAGGTCTCGATGGCCGTCGAACCGGGAATCGGCCGCCGCTCGCTGGGTGGCGTTCACGCTGAGCACGCTGACGAAGACCTCGCAGTCGTCGAAGTCGTCGGTGCCGTTGACCAGACGAACGGGGGCCGTGTAGACGAGCATCGGCTCGACATGGCGGCCACAGACCTCGTAGCCGTTCGCCCGTGCCCGCTCGACGACGGCGGCGCCGTCGCGGATCGTCGGACGCTGATCGAGAAGATCACCGACGCCGCCGGCCAGACTGACCGCGATGCCGACCGCGGCGATCGGAGCGACCTGGCGGGGGAGCAGCGCGACACCCCGCCCCGCGAGGTGGGCCACGAGGGGGATGACCGAGATGAAGAACCGGAAGTAGAGATCGCGCGGCTGGACCACCGCCCACGTCACTGCGACGAAGGCCACGAGGACGCCGCCGCCGAACGCGATCCGCGAGGAGATGACGTCGTGAGCGCCGACCGAGGGCGATTGCTCCCGCGAGGGCGAACGCGCCGACGATGAGCACCGCCGGCCACTCGTAGCCCACGAGGGCACGAGCCAGTTGGACCGGGAAGTCGCTCCGGAAGAACGATCCCCGTCCGCCGAGGTTGGCTCGCGTGTCGTCGAGCAGGGGGAGGTGCAGCAGGAATGCGGCTGTCGCCGCGATCACCCAGGTCACGACGTGTGCCCGCCGGAGCCGCCCGATGCCCAGCGTCGCCGCCGCGAACATCAGGAACGCCAGCGCCGAGTAGGCGTGCGTCGTCACGGCGACCACCATCGCCACCGCCTGGAGCACCAGCCACCGACGTCGGTGGTCGTACCACGACTGCTGCAGCGCCATGCCGGCGACCACGACCGCCAAGGTCGCCAGTGAGTACCCGCGCAACTGGCGGGCCTGTTCGAGGTAGACGGGGTTGAGCGCCAGCACGATGCCGGCGGCCAGCCCCCCGGTCACCCCGCACCGTCGCGAGGTGTACCAGACGATCAGCCCGACGGTGGCGGCCGCGCACAGCACGGGTCCGAGCCGCTGGGCGCTCTCGCCGACGAGCCCCAGCCGCCACGCGATCGCCTGGGTCGCCGAGAACGTCGGGTGGTTGTTGAAGACCACTTGCGTCGTCAGCGCCCGGCGAACCGAGCCACCGTTGACGAAGAAGTGATAGGTGATCGCCTCGTCGTAGCCGAACGACCGGCCGATCCCGACGGCGCCGAGCACGACCGTTCCGACCGCCGCGGCGATCGCGGCACCGAGAGCGATCCGTTTGCCGTCCGGCGACGTTGCCTCGATCGCCCGGTCCGTCACGAACCGGAACGTAGCAAGGCTTCCGCCCTCCACCGGCGCCGGTGACGCCAGAGCGCTGCCGTGACGGCGAGATCAGCCATTGCCGACGATGCGGGTGGGCTCGACGAACACCGCCGCCCGGCGCTCGTCGCGCATCGCGCGGTCGTACTCGTCCCAGTCGTCGTGGGTTCCGCCGGCGGCACGGAACACGTCGCGGAGCAGCCCGGGCACATCGATGTCGTCGACCGGGTCGTCGGGCCCGATGATCGTGGCCGGGCCGGTGATGCCGACCCAGCGCCAGCCTCGACGCACCGTCACGGTGACCTCCGAACCGCGTCGAACGTGGCGCAGTCGCGCCGCCGACCCTGCCGACACGAACACAATCGATTCGTGACCGTTCGCCGGGTTGCGCATGACGCCGGCGTTGACGACGCTCGACAACACCCGGCCGTCGCGTTGCACCGTGCCGACCACCGCCAGTCCGTGTTCCTCGGGCAGCGTTCGACGCACGTCGGCGAGATTCGGCATGCCGCGATCTTCGCGCGTTCCAGCGGCACGGCTGGGCTCACTGGGCGTTCGGGGTGCCCAGCAGGATCGCCTGCTCGCGCTCGATCAGTCGATCTCCCGCCTCGAGGCCCGCTTCGGCCAGCACCCGGCGCAGGCGTTCACATGCTCGCAGCGCCTCGACCCGCCGGTCGCTCACGCTCAGCGCCTCGATCAGGAGGTACCAGAGTCCTTCTCGATACGGGTGTTCGTCGACGGCGAGCTCCAGCTCGCCGATGATCAGCTCGTGTCGACCGAGCCCGAGCTCTGACTCGAGCGCCAGTTCCATGGCCGCCAGGCGCAACTCGTCGAGCCGGTAGGCCTCGAGCGCGAACGACTCGTCGTCGGCGAGGTCTCCGAAGGCCCGTCCGCGCCAGAGGTCCAGCGCCTGCCGGCACAGTATGCGGCACCGCTCGTGGTCGGAACGGTGATCGGTCGCCGCGGTCAGCAGCCGTTCGAATTGCACGGCGTCGATGGTGCCCACGTCGACGTCGAGCCGGTACGAGTGATCGACGAGGACCACCGCATCGTGCCCGAGGACGTGCCGCAGGTGCGACACGTAGGTCTGCAGTGTGTTGTCGGCGGCGGCGGGAGGCCGGTCGCCCCACAGGACGAACTTCAGCGAGCTGATCGGGACGGCCCGACCCGCCGAGATCACGAGGGCGGCGAGCAGGGTCCGCAGGCGAGCACCGGCGGCGACGGGAGCGCCCGACGACGCAACGATCTCGATCGGCCCGAGGACCCGAATCTGCGTGCCACTTCCCATGGTGACCGGCACCTCTCTCAGTTCCAGTCTCCTCCCAGTTGCCCGCAGGTCCAGTGCCAGAGGTCATGCGGCCCGTCGCCAGCCGGACGACGGGCGGCGTGCCGAATGTCGTCGATCGGCGCGCCCACAATGAAGTTGGGACGAAAGGAGATGGTCATGAAGATCCTGGAGCGCAAGAACACACTGCGCACCGTCGACGGCGGTGCAACGTTGAATGACGAGGAGACGCTCGAGCGTCTCGAGGTGCCCGACGATCTCAGTGGGCTGGCGGACGTCCCGAGCATCGGCGAGCCAGGTGGCGTGGTCACCACCGAACCGCACCGTGCTGCCTCGGTGGTTCGCTGGCTTCGCTGGTTGCCGCTCCTCGTGCTGGCAATCGCCGGCGTCGTGGCCGCGGCCGTACTGATGGCCGACGATGGCTCCGCGACGGAGACGCCGTGGGCCGCGAATGACGGTCCGGGTGGGCACACGTTGGGTGTTGCGCCGGTGACGGTGACGCTGACGCAGGCGCCGTGGGCCGCGAATGACGGTCCGGGTGGGCACACGTTGGGTGTTGCGCCGGTGACGGTGACGCTGACGCAGGCGCCGTGGGCCGCGAATGACGGTCCGGGTGGGCACACGTTGGGTGTTGCGCCGGTGACGGTGACGCTGACGCAGGCGCCGTGGGCCGCGAATGACGGTCCGGGTGGGCACACGTTGGGTGTTGCGCCGGTGACGGTGACGCTGACGCAGGCGCCGTGGGCCGCGAATGACGGTCCGGGTGGGCACACGTTGGGTGTTGCGCCGGTGACGGTGACGCTGACGCAGGCGCCGTGGGCCGCGAATGACGGTCCGGGTGGGCACACGTTGGGTGTTGCGCCGGTGACGATGGCGGAGACGCCGTGGGCCGCGAATGACGGTCCGGGTGGGCACACGTTGGGTGTTGCGCCGTGACGATCCCCACGGTCGGCGGAACACCGGTCCCCCACCCGTGACGTTGGGGGACCGGTCGTCTGCGCATCACTCGGCCGGTGGGCACCAGACGCCGAAGACCGACCCGTCCGGGCTGGCGGCGTAGCCGAACGTGAGGCCGAACGGGGTCTGCTGCTGCTCGGCCACCACCGAGCCGCCGTGTTCGGTGACAGCGGCCAGTGCGGCGGTGACGTCGGGCACCTGCACCAGGAACACGGCGTCGTTGGGGTACTGGTCGTCGTTGTGGGCGATGCCGCCGCCGATCGGTGCACCGTCGCCGAGGCCGATGATGGAGTAGCCCGGCATCGCGTCGTCGAACGTCCAGCCGAACACCGAGCCGTAGAAGGCCTTCGTGCGATCGGGGTCGGCCGAGTGGATCTCGAACCAGGTGACGGGATTGGGAGTTGCTGTCTGTGTCATGTCACCACGATGAACACCCCCGGCGACAACCCTGTGTCGGGGTTTCGAGGATTTCCGTCAGGTCCCGAGGATGCCGCGCCCGATGAGCTCCGGAATCTCCAGTGTCGACGGGTCGAGACCGCGATCCGGGGCGGTCTCGTCGGTCATGCGGGCGCCTGCCATCCGATCGAGACGGAACGCCCTCGGCGCGTCACGCAATCGGCACCATGCGAACAGGTACCAATTCGGGTGGACGCCCAGCAGCGCAACCGGTTCGACTGTTCTGGTCGTCGGTTCGTCGTGCTTGTCGACGTAGTCGAGTTCGAGCACACGACGTTGGATGATCGCGTGTTCGACCACGGCCGGGGGCCGGCTGCGGCCCGGGCGAGTGTCGTACAGGCGGATCCGCGAGGCCAACTCGCGGGTGCCCTCGGCGTCGACCTCGTGGAGCACGGCGAGGATCTTCTGGAGCGCGCTCCGTCCGGCGTGGGGTCGACGAGTCGACGGCCAGCGCCGTTGCGACCGCAGCGACCTCGGCAGCCGTGAGGTTGAGCGGCGGCAGCGTGTGCTGGGTGTCGATCGCGTAGCCGCCGCGGCGACCGGGCGTGGCGTAGATCGGCACACCGGACTACTGCAGTGCCAACAGGTCGCGCTCGATCGTTCGGCTGCTGACCTCGAACCGGGCGGCCAAGCAGGTCGTCGATCGGTAGTCGGGCGCAGCCGCTCGCAACTCCTCGACGAGCGCATACAGCCGATCGGTGCGATTCACGAGGGGACAGTCTGGCGCAGCTCAGCCGCCCGGGCACGGGCGAGTCGGTGCATCTCGTCGATGGTGAAGTCGGGCGATCGTGCGCCCGCGGGGAGCACGACCGTTCCATCAGCTCGGATGCTCCGGCGACGGCCCGAATCGTCGCGTCTGGTTCGCCATCGTTCCCGGTGCTTGAACCGGTTGTGCGAGCGGCACCTGATTCCTGAGTTCCGCTGGTCGGTGCGGCCGCCCTCGAACCACTCGGTGAGGTGGTCGACGTCAGCGAACCTGACCGACACGTTGCATCCGGGGTGCTCACAGCGTCGGGCGAGCAGCTTGGCCGCCTCGCGAGCTGGACCGGTGAAGAGCCGTTGTTTCCGGCCGTGGTCGACGACGACGCCGTCGGAGTCCACGACGACCCGGCGGATGTGCGCACCCACGGCCAGTCGGAGGGCGAGCAGCGGATGCACCGGCTGTCCGGTCTCGGTCTCGCACCTGCGGTCGACCCAGGCGGCCGGATCGGTGGCTGCAGCGTCGATGATGTCGTCGGCCGACTCGTCGTCGAGCAGGCCGGCCCGGGTGAGCACCTCGCCGAACGAGCGCTCGTCGATGAGCACGTTGAGGACCGTGTCGAATCGCCGCTCGCCGTCGGCCGGCGCGTCCGCGGCGGTCTCCATGATCGCGACCATCGCATCGAACCGCCGTTGGCCGGCCGACCGGGGGAGCGGGTGGGCCGCCGCGTCGCCGCCGAACTCCCTGCGTCGGGCTTCGACGTCGACCTCGAACTCGCGCTGCACGAAGTGCTCGAAGATCGCGACCAGGCGCGCCGCCGTGATCGGGTCGCCCCCGGATGCTGCGATGTCGACGGCGCCACCGGTGTCACTGACCCGCGCGGTGCGGTGTTCGATCGCCGACGCCAGGTCGCGGAACGCGCCGTCCTGGTCGGCAAACTGGAGGAAACTGCTGATGTCGTCGCGCAGGTCGGCGAGCGGCGCGTGCTCGGCGCGCTCGAGGTAGATCGCTGCGACCGCCGGCATGAAGTCTCGGGTGCGTGGGTTGGTGTGGATGCGGCCGATCTGGAGCACCTGCGACACGCCGATGCGCCCGACGGCGAGCGCTTCGCCCACCTCGGGCGCCCGGTTCAGCACCTCGGCGATCGTGCGGTGGCGGGAGATCTCGTTGTCGGAGCCGTTCGTCGTCGTGCGGAGGTAGCCCGCCATCGACAGATGCCCGTCCCTGCGATGGACGCCGCGTTGTTCGGCCACCGCGATCAAGGTCGCGTGATGAGCATGCTGGCGCCGCATCGCCAACTCCGAGGCCCGGATCGCCTCGTCGAGCTCTCCGTCGGTCAATCCGACCGCGCTCTCGAGGATCGTCGGGAACATGGACACACATCGTATCGAACATGTGTTCGATACGCAACGCGGAATCCTGGGAAACCGAGAACGCGTCGGCTGCAGCGGGGCCCGTACTGATCAGCGGGCCGGTCCGGCGTTCAGGTCCTCCATGCGGACCGGTCGTGGGGGTTCACGTCGGTCCTGCGACGTGAACCCCCACGTCCCACGTCACGTCGAACGCTGTCGCCGATGCCTCGCCGAAATCGGGGCGCCGCGTCGCGCTCCGTAGTCGGCGTCGAGCTGCTTCGCCAACGTCTTCGGAGCCTTGAGCCGGTATGCCTCGCGCAGCATCGAGTCGATCTCGTCCCAGTCGACGTCATGGTCGAGGCGAACGCCGACCCAACCGCTCGGGCCGACGTACTGGGGCCGGTAGAACCGCTCGGGCTCGTCCTCGATCAACTCCTCCTGCACGCCAGTCGGGGCCGGTACCCAGATCGACGTGACGCCCTCGGCGTGGTGGCCGCCGGGGTGGAAGCTACAGAGCACCCGCTTCTCCCGGATGAAGAACGACGGCGAACCGTGGCTCAGCCGCTCGCTGACCTCGGGCATGGCGAAGCAGAGCTCGCGCAGTCGCTCGTGGAGTTCGTCGTCGCTCAGCGCCGCCATCCGGCGATTCTCGCGCGACTCACACCAACAGCGCGTCGGTGACGACCTCGACGAGCGCCGGGCCCGGATGGGCGAGCGCGGCGCGGATCGCGTCGTCGAGTCGGTCGAGCTCGGTGACCCGGAAGCCCTTGGCGCCGCACAACTCGGCGAACGCCGCGAAGTCGGGGTTGTGGAGCGACGTCTGCCAGACGTCCCAGTGGGCGGCCCGCTGCTCCTTCGAGATCTTGCCGAGCTCACCGTTGTTCATCATCACGTGCGTGATGTTCATGTCGTACTTCACTGCGGTCGTGAGCTCCATCGCGTACTGGCCGAAACCACCGTCGCCGCTCACGCTCACCACCTGACGGCTGTCGCCGACCGCCGCCCAGGCGCCCATCGCCGCCGGCAGTGAGAAGCCGATCGACCCGAGGTACCCGGACATCAGTACGTCCTGGTCGCCCGACGTCTCGAAGTAGCGGCCGAACGAGTAGGTGTTGTTGCCGACGTCGACGGCGATCACCGCGTCGGTGTCGATGTGTCGAGGAGAGGCTGGCCATCACGGCGGCGGCGCCGATGCCATGCCCGGCGTCGTCGGTCTGGCGCCGCGACTTCTCGGCCGACCAGATCGAACGGCGTTCGAGCACTTCGGCTCGCATGTCGATGCCCGCCGCGTCGTCGGGCAGACCGTCGCGCAGCAGGCGAGCGGTCACCGCGACGTTGCCCTGGAGCGGGACGTCCACGGCATGGAACCGCCCGAGCGACATCGGGTCGTCGTCGACCTGGATCGTCGGCTTGTAGTCGGCGAGTCCCGGTGTGGTTCGAGAAGCTCGCGCCGAACACGATCAGCAGGTCGCACTCGTTCATGAACCAGCTCGCGACCGGCGTGCCCGAGCGCCCCATCACCCCGCAGCCGAGGGGATGGTCGTCGGCGATCAGGCCCTTGGCCTTGAACGTGGTGGCGACCGGTGCGCCGAGCCGCTCGGCGAGCGCGATCACCTCGGACATCTGCCGTCGCGCGCCGTGGCCGACGACGATCATCGGCCGCTTCGCAGCGGCGATCATCGACCGCCGCGCGGTCGAGATCATCGGTGTCGGGCGAGATCGCACGTCGACCCGGTCCGGCCGTCGGGGCCACCGGCCGGTGCATCGTCGGCGACGGCCATGTGCTGCACCTCGTCGGGGAAGACGAGGTGGGCGACGTTCCGGCTCGACGATCGCCGTCTTCATGGCGAGCGTCGCGAGTTCGGCGTGGTCGCTGTCGGCGTGCATCGACTCGCTGAACTCGGCGACGTCGGCGAACGCGGCCTCGAGATCGGTGTCCTGGAACGCGCCGCGGCCCCGCGACCTTGGATGGCACCTGGCCGCTGACAGTGCGAGCACCGGTGCACGGTCCTCCTTGGCGTCGTACAGCCCGGTGAGCAGGTTCGTCGACCCGGGCCCGGCGATGCCGAAACAGCCCGCGACGCCTGCCGGTGAGCTTGCCGTACGCGGACGCAGCGAACGCCGCCGCGCCCTCGTGGCGGATGCCGATGTAGGTGAGGTCACCGCGCTCCTCGGCCTTGCGCATGGCATCGGCGAAGCCCAGGTTCGAGTGCCCGACCATGCCGAACACGTGGGTGAGCCCCCAGTTGGTGAGCGTCTCGACGACCACGTCGGACACGGTGCGGACCGGCTCGGGTTCGGGCGGCAACGCGACGTAGACGCCGTCGTCGCGGACCTCGGTCGTGAAGCAGGCGGGAGCGTCGCTGAACCCGCCGGGTGGCACTCCGGTGGTGGGCGAGTAGTCGTAGCCGTGCCACGGGCAGCGGAGCCACCCGTTCTCGATCGAACCCTCGCCGAGCGGTCCACCCTGGTGGGGGCAGGCATTGTCGAGGCAGCCGTATTCGCCCCGGTACTTCGCGACCGCGAACGACCGGATGCCCACCGAGACCGTGGTGACGCGCCCTTCGTCGAGTTGATCGGGTTCGAGGATCTTGTGCCAGGTCTCGTCGCTCATGTGGTGATGCCTCCGTAGGGGATGCCGGCGAGATGGTGCATCTCCCGGTCGAACGTGGTGAGGTCGTCGACGGTCATCTCGCTCAGATGCGAGTGGCCACACGCCCGGGCGAGCACCTGCATGAGTTCGACCGTGGCCTCGAAGAACCGGGTCAGACGCTGGGCCGCGTCCTCGACCACGAGCCGCTGTCGCAGGCCCGGCTTCTGGGTGGCGATGCCGACGGGGCAGTTGTCGGTGTTGCAGGCGCGCATGCCGAGGCACCCGATCGCCTGCATCGCCGCGTTGGAGACGGCGATCGCGTCGGCCCCGAGCGCCAGGGCCTTCACGAAGTCGGTGTGGCTGCGCAGTCCACCCGTGATCACCAGGGTGACGTTCGAACCGCACGAGTCGAGATGACGGCGGGCGCGCGCCAGGGCCGGGATCGTCGGCACCGAGATGTGGTCGCGGAAGATCTTCGGCGCCGCACCGGTGCCACCGCCTCGCCCGTCGAGGATGATGTAGTCGACCCCGATCTCGAGCGCCGCGTCGATGTCGGCCTCGATGTGCTGGGCGGACAGCTTGGCCCCGATCGGGATGCCGCCGGACGCGTCGCGGACCTCCGCTGCCACCTCGCGGTAGTCGTCCGTGCCGGTGAGGTCGGGGAACGTCGCGGGGGACACGGCCGGCGTGCCCGGCTCGAGGTCACGGACCTCGGCGATGCGGCCGACCACCTTGTTGCCCGGGAGGTGGCCGCCGGTGCCGGTCTTGGCGCCCTGGCCGAACTTGAAGTGGAATGCCTGGACGTCGCGCACCTTGTCGATCGACCAGCCGAACCGACCGGACGCGAGTTCGTAGAAGTAGCGCGAGTTCTCCGCTTGTTCCTCGGGCAGCATGCCCCCCTCGCCGGAGCAGATGCCCGTGCCGGCGCGGTCGGCGCCACGGGCGAGTGCGGTCTTGGCCTCCTGCGACAGCGCGCCGAAGCTCATGTCGGACACGAACACGGGGATGTCGAGCCGGAGTGGCTTCGCCGCCTCGGGCCCGATCGTCACGCCCGTGCCGACCTCGGTGTCGTCGAGCAGCGGCCGGCGAGCCAGCTGGCCCGTCACGAGCTGGATCGAATCCCACGAGGGCAGATCGTCGCGCGGGACACCCATCGACGTGACCGCGCCGTGGTGCCCGACCTTCGACAAGCCGTTCGAGGCCAGCTCGCGGATCTGCGACACGTACGGCTCGTCGGGGGTGCCGTGCGGATCCTGGTACGCGCCCTGGTAGGCGTCGCGGTTCCACGGCTGGGGGTTCGCTCGTTCCCATTCGGCGATCTCGTCATGGTCGACGAACACCTGGTCGTCGTCGACCCACGCCGTGAACGTCGCGATCCGCTCGTCGTTGTTGTACGCGCTGATGCCCGACCGGAACTGGTAGTCCCAGCCGTGCACGCCACACACGATGTCGTCGCCGCGGATGCTGCCGTCGGCGAGCAGGGCGCCACGGTGCTGGCACCGGCCGTGCAGCACCGAGACCTCGTCGTCGTGGCGCACGATCACGAGGTCGACATTGCCGACGAGGGCTCCGGCCGGTTCACGGTCGGACAGGTCGCTCCAGCGAGCGACGGGGTGCGGTTGCATGTGCTGACCTCCTGGACGCGTCACCGTAGCGATCGGGTGTGAACCCACCGAATCGGGGCATCTGTTCACGGATCGCTACCGTCGGCGCATGCCGCCCGCCCGACGATCAGATCGTGTGTGCGCCCGATGATCGGCTGGATGTCACGGCTCCCGTACGAGCGCCAGGTCCTCGTGATCTACGTGTTCGCGATCTTCATGACGGTGATCGACGGGACCATGGTCAACGTCGCCCTGCCTTCGATGGCCGAGGACTTCGGCGTGAGCGCGAACGAGGTCGAGTGGATCGCCGTCGGCTACCTCCTGGCGGTCGCGACCGTGATCCCGGCCGCGGGCTGGCTCGGCGACCGGTTCGGCACGAAGCGGGTGTTCGTCGTGTCACTGGCGCTGTTCACCGTGATCTCCGCGTTGTGCGGCGCGGCCCAGACGCTCGATCAGCTGATCGTGTTGCGGGTGCTGCAGGGGCTCGGCGGTGGCCTCATGGCACCGGTCGGTGGCGCGATGCTCTACCGGGCGTTCCCGATGAGCCAGCGGGCGACCGCCGCGACCGCGGTGTTGAGCGTCGCCGTGATCGCGCCGGCGACGGGCCCGGTGCTGGGTGGGATCCTGGTCGACCAGGCGTCGTGGCGGTGGATCTTCCTCATCAACATCCCGATCGGCGCGCTCGGTCTGGCGCTCTCGATGCGGTCGCTCCGGGAGGAGGTGCAGGACGATCCGGGCCGGCTCGATCTCGCGGGGCTCGTGCTCAGCGGCGGCGCGGTGGGGCTGCTGCTGTACACGCTGTCGATCGGCCCGGACGAGGGCTGGCTGTCGCCGACCGTCGTCGGACTGGGACTGCTGGGGCTGGTGACGCTCGCGGCAGCCGTCGTCGTCGAGCTCCGCGTGCCGCAGCCGGCGTTGATGCTCCGCCTCTTCCGCGACCGCCTGTTCCGCAACGTCAACATCTCCGCTGCGCTGATCTACGCCGGGTTCTTCGGGTTGATCTTCCTCCTCCCGATCTACCTGCAGTCGCTGCGCGGGTTCTCGGCGTCGCAGAGCGGCCTCGTGCAGGCGCCGCAGGCAGTCGGTGTCTTCGTCGTGTCCAATCTGGTCGGGAGACGTGCGTATCAGGCGGTCGGGCCCCGCCGTCTGATGGTGGTCGGCACCACGATCGCCGCCGCGATCACGTGCGGCTTCGCGCTGCTCACGTTGGAGACTCCGTTGCCGCTCATCGCCGGCATGTCGTTCGCGCGGGGCTTGTCGATGGGGCTCGTCTTCGTCTCGGTCCAGACCGCGGTGTACGCGACCACGTCGCTCGCCGACACCGGGCGAGCCACATCGCTGTTCGGGACCCAGCGTCAGGTCTCGTATGCGGTCGGCACCGCGATCGCAGCGACGGTGCTCACTGCGAGCCTCGGGGGCCTCACCGACTCCGACCCGGCGATCGATCGGCTCCCCGCCCATCAGTACGCGTTCCTCGCGGTGGGGTTGATCATGGTCCCGGGCATCTTCGTGGCGGCGCGGATCCGCGATGATGACGTCGCCGAGACCCGCGGTCTCACGCCGGCGACGGCGCCCGCCGGCAGGTAGTGGCAACTCGAGGAGAGGACGGAATGGACTTCGAACTCGACGACGACCACCGGGCGATCATCGACGCGGTCGATCGCGTGTGCAGCCGGTTCGACGATGCGTACTGGAGCGGTTGCGACACCGAGCACCGGTTCCCGTCCGAGTTCTACGCGGCCATGGCCGAGGGCGGATGGGTCGGCATTGCGATCCCGGAGGAGTACGGCGGCGGCGGCCGGGGGATCGCCGAGGCGGCACTCGTGCTGAACCGTGTTGCTGCGTCCGGCGCCGGGATGAACGGCTCGAGCTCGATCCATCTGACGATGTTCGGACTCAACCCGGTCGTGAAGTTCGGGAACGATCGGCTGCGGACCGAATTCCTGCCGAGGGCTGCGACGGGCGATCTGCACGTGGCGTTCGGCGTGACGGAGCCCGACGCGGGCACCGACACCAGTCGGATCTCGACCCGCGCCGACGACGACGGCATGGGCGGATTCGTCGTGTCGGGCCGCAAGATCTGGACGTCGAAGGCGCTCGAGTCGGACGTCTGCCTGCTGCTCGCACGCACCGACGAGGCGAGCGACCGGGACCGGTTCGGTGGGCTGAGCCTCTTCCTGGTCGACCTCGATCCGGCCCATGTCGACATCGCCCCGATCCCGAAGCTGGGACGCAACGCCGTCGCCTCGTGCGAGGTCGCCTACGACGAACTCCCGGTGGAGGGATGGCGCCTGGTGGGCGAGCGTGGTGGCGGGTTCCGGCAGATCCTGCACGGGCTGAACCCCGAACGGGTGCTGCTGGCCGCCATGTCGTGCGGGCTCGGGGAGGTCGCGCTCGCTCGTGCTGTCGGCTACGCGAAGGAACGTGAGGTGTTCGACCGGCCGATCGGGGCGAACCAGGCGATCGCCCACCCGCTGGCGCTCGCGCACGTCCAGCTCCGTGCGGCGTTCCTGTCGATGCAGCAGGCGGCCTGGCGCTACGACCAGGGTCTGCCGTGCGGCGAGGAGGCGAACTCGGCGAAGTACCTGGCTGCCGAAGCGTGCTGGTTCGCCGCCGACCAGGCGATCCAGACACACGGCGGGTTGGGGTATGCGACCGAATATCAGGTCGAGCGGTACTGGCGCGAGGCCCGGCTGCAGCGGCTGGCGCCGGTCAGCCAGGAGATGACGCTCAACTTCATCGCGCAGAGCGTGCTGGGGCTTCCGAGAAGCTACTGAGCATTGCCGCGGGCTGTGGTCTGCTTGACGAGAGCTTGAAGGCAGCTTGATCGTGTCTGGGGTGACGTGGGGTCGGCGGGCCGCGTAGCATGGCAGACGACCACTCGTCGCAATTGCGATGTCAGCCGAGGAGCCCCCCGATGATCCCCACACTCGCGACCCTGCTCAAGACGATCGCCGGCAAGACCGTGATCGGTGTCGCCGTCGTGACGATGGGCGTCGGCGCCGCGGCGGCGTCTGGTGCCGAGGTGCCCGTGCTCTCCAGCCCCGACTCGAGTGGGGAGGAGGCCACCGAGGAAGAGGCCACCGAGGAAGAGGCCACCGAGGAAGAGGCCACCGAGGAAGAGGCCACCGAGGAAGAGGCCACCGAGGAAGAGGCCACCGAGGAAGAGGCCACCGAGGAAGAGGCCACCGAGGAAGAGGCCACCGAGGAAGAGGCCACCGAGGAAGAGGCCACCGAGGAAGAGGCCACCGAGGAAGAGGCCACCGAGGAAGAGGCCACCGAGGAAGAGGCCACCGAGGAAGAGGCCACCGAGGAAGAGGCCACCGAGGAAGAGCCGGATGACGACGACGTACCGGAGTGGAAGCGGGTCAAGGACGAGGGCCGCGACGCATGGCACCAGCTCCGCGACGAGCACGCGCGCCGAGTGGCACGAGGCGAAGCAGGCCTGGGTCGAGATGTGCGGTGCCGGCGACGAGTCGTCCTCCTCGGGCAGCGACGACGAGATGTCCGAGGAGTGCCGAGCCCTCAAGGCAGAGCTGAAGGAGTTGCACGAGGCCGGCAAGGCCGAGTGGAAGCAGGCTCGCGACGACGCCAAGGCCGAGTGGAAGGAGCTCAAGGGGGCCGAGCGTGAGGCGGCCAGGGCCGAGCGTGAGGCGGCTCGCGAGGAGGCGAAGGCTGAGCGTGAGGCGGCCCGCGAGGAGGCCAAGGCGGAGCGTGAGGCGGTTCGCGAGGACGCGAAGGCCGAGCGCGAGCAGGCCAAGCAGGACCGCAAGGATCAGCGCAGCAAGGGCTCGAAGGGCAAGGGTGGCAAGAAGGGCGGCTGACCCGGCCGCTGCGTCACGCCGCGATCAGGCGGATGGACGCCGCGTCTCCGACCAGGTGAGGCCCTGCTCGACGTTGATGTCGCGTGGGAGCCCGAGCACCTGCTCGGCGATGATGTTGCGCTGCACGGCGAATGTGCCGCCGCCCACCGTGAGGGCGGGCGAGAACAGGTAGCCGTAGTGCCAGACGGGTTCGACGTCGGGGTACGGGCTGGCTCGCCTCGGGGGAAGTTGATCTCGGTGGCGCCGGTCCGTGCCGCTGCCGGGAGGTCGCCGGCCGGTCCCGACCCGGCGATCATGCCGTCGGCGCCGGCGACGTCCTTGGCGAGCTCCATCACGTGCTGGCCGTGCTCGTCGCCCATGATCTTCTGGATCGACGCCTCGACGCCGGGCGTCTTGCCCCTGGAGCCGGGCGCTCGAGCGTGCGCAGCCGGCCGAGCCGCAGCACCTCGGACTCGATGTGGAGCGCGAGCGAGCCGTTGCCGGTCGATCGGGTCGGTCACGCCGCCCGTTCGCACGCACCAGATCGAGGAGGTGACTCGCCGATGGACCCGGTTGCCCCACATCGATCCGGCCGACGACAGCGACACCCGTTCGTTCGCGAGCGTGACCTTGGCGAGCTTCCAGCCCTCGCCCTCGTCGCCGACGCAGGTACTCCGCAGGCAGTCGCACGTCGTCGAAGAACGTCTGGTTGAACGAGTGCGCCGTCGTCATGTCGACGATCGGGCTCAGCGTGATGCCCGGCAGGTCCATCGGGACGATGAAGTACGAGATGCCCTTGTGCTTCGGCAGCGTCGGGGTTGGTGCGGGCGATGAGGATGCCGAACTGTCGAATGGTGCGCGCCGCTCGACCAGATCTTCGACCCGTTGATCACGTACTCGTCGCCGTCGCGCACGGCTCGCGTGCCGAGCCCCGCGAGGTCGGAGCCCGAGTCGGGTTCGCTGAACAGCTGGCACCACACCTCGTCGCCGCTGAAGATCGGATCGAGGAACCGCTCCTTCTGCCACTCGCTGCCCGCCAGGTAGATCGTGGGCGCCGCCCAGCCGACGCCGATCGCATTGCGTGGCCACGGTCGTCCTCGTGACACCGGCGCGCTTGAGCTCGTCGTCGATGATCAGTTGGTGCATCGGATCGGCCTCGAGACCGTACGGCGCCGGCCAGTGCGGCACGATGTAGCCGCCCTCATGGAGTGTCTCGTTGCGTCGGCTCGGGGTGTCGGTCGAGCCAGGCGCGAACGTCCAGGCGACGCGGATCGTCCTCGGCGGGCAGGTCGAAGTCCATCAGACCGTTCCTCTCGAGGCTGGGCCGGTGGTCGGTGCACCGGCGAAGGCTTGTGCCTTCACCATCCAGTCGCGGGCCGCATCACCCGTGACCGCGAGGTCGGTGTCGTCGACGTGGCGTCGCTGGGTGACGACCAGGCAGAAGTCCTCGGCCGGGCCGGTGATCGTGTCGGCGGCGTCGTTGTCACCCCAGGTCCACTCGTCGCCCGACGGGGCCGACGAGTTCGACTCGCACGGCGAGGCCGGGCGGTTCGTCGCCCCGCACGATGTAGCTCCACCCGTGTGTGATGAACCCGAGCTGTGCGATGTGCCGCAGCCGGTCACTCGCCGGCCTCGATGCGCCGACGGCATCGCAGATGTCCTGGCCGTGCGCCCACACCTCCATGAGCCGTGCCGTCAGGAACGACTTCGAACCCATCGATGGGCCGTACCACTCGACACGGGTGTCGTCGGCGAGCGTGCGGGCGGATGCTTCGAGATCGAGGCGGCCGCGGCGCCAGGCCGTCAACTGCTCGGCCGGCGACAACCTCCGGAACGAACCGAGCGTTGCCTCGTCGACGGCCAGTTCGTCCGCGAACGTCGACATCAGCTCGGCCTTGTGATCTGCGAACGCAGCGGCGTCGTCGATCGCCAGCGCGGCCGTCGTGTCGAAGTAGGTGAGGTGGCCCAGCTGATCCGCCACCGACCAGCGTTCACTCGGGGTGGCCAGCGAGAACTGGTCGTCGTCGAGCTCGCCGACCACTCGATCCAGCGCCTCCTGCTCGGCGACGAGATCGTCGAGTACTTCGCTGACGTCCATGCTCCTCCTCCGGCGGTACCGCTCGGCCCCGGACGGTACCAGTCGGCCGAACGGGCCTGCGACCCCGCTGGTAGCTTGCGCGCCGTGGAAGAACGTCGACTCGATGCGGTGCTGTTCGATTTCGGGGGAGTCCTGAGCACGAGCCCGCTCGCGCTGATGGCGAGTCGGATGGACGAATACCAACTGACTCGGGAGCAATTCATGCCGATCGTCCTCGGGCCGCTGCACGAGGACGGCGACCATCCGTGGCATCGGGCCGAGCGCGGTGAGCTCGATCTCGCAGGCTTCGACATCGCCGCCGAACCGCTCTGGCGTGCCGCAGGGCACACGGAGTTCCCGAGTCCGCCGTCGGTGGACGAACTGCTCGCCTCGATCGGCCCGGCAGCCGGAGATGGTCGCCGCCGCTCGCGACGCCCGAGCCGCCGGGTACCGGACGGCCATCGTGTCCAACATGGTCTCGGACTGGTCGGCGTGGAGGACCGTCATCGATGCCGAAGCGCTCGTCGATGTCGTGATCGACTCGTCCGACGTCGGGCTCCGCAAGCCGAGTGAGGCGATCTTCCGGCTGGCCCTGGATCGCCTGGGTGTGCGCGCCGAGCGTTCGATCTTCCTGGACGACTTCGAGTGGAATCTGCTCGGCGCCGCCGCGATCGGCATGCAGACGATGCACGTGACCGACACGGTTAGCGGCCGCGGCGGAGCTCCGTGAACGGCTCGACCTGGCCGCTCCACCACACGGTACCGGTTGACCCTCTTTGGTACCGGGGCCTATGGTCGGCGCGGTGGGCAAGGTGCTGAGGTCGCGTCTCGACACGCGCAGCGACGACTACCGCGAGAACCTCGCGGCGATGGAGGCGCTGTGGGCCGAGGTCGACGCCCTGATGCAGTCGGTGCCGTCGATCGGCGGGCAGCGCTACGTCGACCGCCACCGTCAGCGGGGCAAGATGCTGCCCGCGAGCGGATCGAGCAACTCGTCGACCCCGACACACCGGTCCTCGAGCTCAGTCCGCTCGCCGCGTGGGGGAGCGAGTTCCCGATCGGCGCCGGCAGCGTCAACGCGATCGGTGTGGTCGAGGGCGTCGAGTGTGCGATCACCGCCTCCGACATGACGTACCGGGGTGGTTCGATGAACCCGCGCTCGGTCGACAAGGGGGGGCGGTTCCGCGAGATCATCCGGCACAACCGGCTGCCGTGGATCAACCTCAACGAGTCGGCAGGCGCCGATCTGCCGCACCAGGCCGACATCTTCATCCGCGGCGGCGAGGGCTTCCGCGACCAGACGCAGTTCTCCAAGCTCGGCATCCCGACGATCACTGCGATCTTCGGGCCGAACACCGCCGGCGGCGCCTACGTGCCCGGCATGAGCGACTACACGATCTTCGTCAAGGAGCGCGGTACGGCCTACCTCGGCGGGCCGCCGCTCGTGAAGATGGCGATCGACGAGGTCGTCGACGAAGAGACGCTCGGCGGCGCCGAGATGCACGCCCGAACCAGCGGGCTGAGCGACTACCTCGCGGCCGACGAGATGGACGCGCTGCGGATGATCCGCGACATCGTCCGCCACCTGCGCTGGCGCAAGCTCGGGCCGGGACCGTCCGAGCCTGCCGACGATCCCGTCCACGACCCGAACGAGTTGATCGGTTGTGCGTCGGCCGACGTGCGCATCCCGTTCGACATCCGCGAGATCTACGCCCGCCTGCTCGACGGATCGCGGTTCGAGGAGTTCAAGCCGCTCTACGGCGACAAGCTGGTGTGCGGGTGGGGCTCGATCCACGGGTACCCGGTCGGCCTGTTGGGGAACAACGGCATCCTGTTCTCCGAGGAGGCGAAGAAGGGCGCACAGTTCATCCAACTGTGCAATCGCACCGACACGCCGCTCGTCTTCTTGCACAACATCACGGGCTTCATGGTCGGTTCGCAGGCCGAACAGGGTGGCATCATCCGCAATGGCGCGAAGTTGATCAACGCCGTGTCCAACAGCGAGGTGCCGCACTTCTGCCTGATGGTGGGTGCCTCGTACGGCGCCGGGAACTACGGCATGGCCGGCAAGGCGTACAACCCTCGGCTGATCTTCTCGTGGCCGAACCACAAGATCGCGGTCATGGGCGGCCGACAGCTCGCAGGGGTGATGGACATCGTGGCGCGCAACGCGGCTGCCGGTCGTGGCATCGAGGTCGACGAGGACGACCTGAATGCGAGGAAGGAAGCGCTCGAAGCTCAGATCGAGGGTGAGTCGTCGGCGCTCTACGCGACCGGTCGTGTGTGGGACGACGGGATCATCCACCCCAACGACTCGCGAACCGTGCTCGGCCTGGCGCTCTCCGCTGCGCACAACAACGTCGTGCAGGGTGCTCGCGAGTACGGGGTGTGGAGGCACTGATGCGGGTACTCATCGCCAACCGGGGGGAGATCGCGTGCCGGATCGCTCGAACCTGCCACCGGATGGGCATCTCGACGGTCGGCGTGTACTCCGAGCCGGATCGCGATGCACTGCACGTCGATTCGGTCGACGTCGCGGTGGCACTCGGCGGCTCGACCCCGGCCGAGTCGTACCTCCGTGGAGAGGCGATCATCCGAGCAGCGCTCGACACCGGCTCGACGATGATCCACCCCGGCTACGGGTTCCTGTCGGAGAACGCAGGGTTCGCACAGGCCGTGATCGATGCCGGGCTGCAGTGGATCGGACCGACACCGGACCAGATCCGGCTGCTCGGTGACAAGGTCGCAGCCAAACGCGCAGCGGTCGACGCCGGCGTGCCGACGACCGAGATCGTGGAGGTCTCGCCGGGCGCGATTCCCCACGGGCTCGACATGCCCGTCCTGGTCAAGGCCGCGGCCGGCGGTGGCGGTCGCGGTATGCGCGTGGTCCACGACGCCGCCCTGCTCGCCGACGCGGTCGAGTCGGCGAGCCGCGAAGCCGCCGGCGCGTTCGGTGACGGCACCGTGTTCATCGAGCCGTACGTCACGCATGGTCGGCACGTCGAGGTGCAGATCCTCGGCGACCTCCACGGCAACATCGTGCACCTGGGCGAGCGAGAGTGTTCCGTACAGCGCCGCAACCAGAAGATCATCGAGGAGGCGCCCTCGCCCGGCATCGACGACGAGGTTCGCTCTCGGCTGCACGAGGGGGCTCTCGAACTCGCGCGCCACGTCGGCTACGTCGGTGTCGGCACGGTCGAGTTCATGGTCGGTGAACCGAGTGGCGGCGAGCCGACGATCACGTTCCTCGAGGTCAACACACGATTGCAGGTCGAGCACCCGGTCACGGAGGCGATCACCGGCATCGACCTGGTCGAGATGCAGATCGGGGTCGCCGCCGGAAACGAGCTGCCCGTCGCGCAGCCCGACATCACGTTCGACGGGCATGCGATCGAGGTCCGGCTCGTCGCCGAGAACCCCGCGGCCGGTTGGATCCCTTCCACGGGCACGCTCGGGGAGTTCGACATCGACGGTGATGTCCGCGTCGACACGGGGTTCCGCAGCGGCAGCGCAGTGCCGTCGGAGTACGACTCGCTGCTCGCCAAGGTCGTTGCGCACCACGCCGATCGACGGGTGGCAGCACTGCAGATCGCCCGGGCGATGCGCACCGCCCGGATCTCCGGTGTCGACACGAATGCGAACATGCTCGCAGCGGCGATGAACGACGCCGACTTCCGCAGCGGGCAGACGTTCACCTCGTACCTCGACGAACACCCTGACGTGGTCGCCGACTGCGGTCCGATCGGTGATGATCGGCTCGCGCTGCTCGTCGGCGGTGTGTTCGCCGACGAGACGCGTCGACGTCGCGCGGCCGGCCCGACCAGCTTCGCTCCCACGGGTTGGCGGAACCTCCGCACGCGCGGGCAGCGCCGGACATGGCTGCTGGGTGACGAGGAACATCGGATCGAATACGTGTTGCACGGGGAGTCCGCGGAGGTGCGGTTCGGGGACTGGCCCGAGCCGCAGGCGGACGGCACGCTGCCCGACGACGATCGACGCGTCGCAGCCGTCCGGCTGCTCGGGCGGACGCCCGATCGTCAGGTCGTGGAACTCGACGGTCGTCGCCACGCCGTCGCGGTCGGCTTCGACGGCGACCGGATGCGCACGTCCGGTGCCGCCGGCAGTCTCGAATGGGTTCGACCGCGACGCTTCGTGGACCACGACGCGTCCGCCGAGGGGGGCGGCCCGGTCTGCCCGCTGCCCGGCACGGTGATCGCCGTCCACGTGGAGGCCGGCGACGCCGTCGTCGACGGTCAGCTGCTGCTGGTCGTCGAGGCGATGAAGATGGAGCACAAGATCACGGCACACGGCGACCACGTCGTCGGCGACGTTCGTTTCTCGGTCGGCGACCGGGTCGATGCCGGTGACCTACTCGTGGTGCTCGAATCCGTGGGGGACTGAGATGACCGACCCGATCCGGATCGCCAATTGCTCGGGGTTCTTCGGCGACCGCCTGTCCGGCGCCCGCGAGATGGTCGAGGACGGCCCGATCGACGTGCTGACCGGCGACTGGTTGGCCGAGCTGACGATGCTGATCCTCAGCCGCATTCGTGCCAAACGACCGGGTGGCGGCTTCGCCTCGACGTTCGTCACGCAGATGGAGCAGGTCATGGGCACGTGCCTCGATCGCAGCATCAAGGTCGTCTCGAACGCGGGTGGTCTCGACCCGGCCGGCTGTGCCGCAGCCGTCGAGGAGGTCGCAGAGCGGCTCGGCTGTCACCCCGACGGTCGCCTGGGTCGACGGCGACGATCTCCTGCCGCGCATCGAGGAGTTGGCGGCCGCAGGTGCGCTGCAGCCGTTCCACGACGACGGCGATGTCGGTGACCTCGTCTCGATATCTCACGGCGAACGCCTACCTCGGGTGCTGGGGGATCGTCGACGCGCTGCAGCGTGGTGCCGACATCGTCATCACCGGTCGAGTGACCGACGCCGCGGTCACGTGCGGTCCGGCCGCCTGGCACCACGGCTGGGCCCGCGACGACTGGAACGAACTCGCCGGTGGGGTCGTCGCCGGGCACGTGATCGAGTGCAGCGCCCAGACGACCGGCGGGAACTACTCGTTCTTCACCGAGGTACCCGGGATGGAGCGGCTGGGCTTCCCGTGGGCCGAGGTCGCAGCCGACGGTTCTGCGGTGATCGGCAAACACGACGGGACCGGCGGGCAGGTGTCCGTCGGCACCGTCACGTCGCAACTGCTGTACGAGATCGGCGGCCCGCGCTATCTCGGCCCGGACGTCACGGCACGATTCGACACGATCCGGCTGGAGGAGACGGGCCCCGACCGGGTGCGGATCTCCGGCACCGTCGGCGAACCGCCGCCACCCACGCTGAAGGTCGCGATGAACGAACTCGGTGGCTACCGCAACACCGTCGCCGTCGCGCTGACCGGACTCGACATCGAGGCCAAGGCCGAGGTCGTCGAGTCGGCGTTCTGGCGCGCCTGCCCGAACGATCCGTCCGACTTCGATTCGGTCGACACGCGGGTGATCCGCACCGACCGGAGCGATCCGACGTCGAACGAGGCCGCCACCGCCCAGTGGCGCATCACCGTCAAGGACCCCGACGAACGCAAGGTGGGCCGCGCCTTCTCGAACTCCTTCACGGAGACCGCACTGGCGAGCATCCCCGGCTTGTACGGCCTGTCGGGCGGCCCGTCCGGCGCATCGCCCTACGGCGTGTACCGACCGGCTCGTGTCCCGTCGGCACTCGTTCCGCAGTACGTGCACGTGGCCGGCGCCACCGTGCAGGTCGACTCCGACGCACCGACGAGCGGATCGGCCGACGACGAGGTCGCCCCGAGCGTCGCACCGGACGTGGATCACGTTGCGTCCGGGGCCACGGAACGGGTGCCGCTCGGGCGCGTCGTCGGGACCCGATCCGGTGACAAGGGCGGCAACGCGAACCTGGGGGTGTTCACGCGTTCGGACGAGTCGTTCACATGGCTGAGCGGCTTCCTCACCGTCGAGCGACTTCGCGAACTGCTGCCGGAGGCTGCGTCGACTTCCCGTCGACCGACACGATCTTCCGAACCTGCGAGCGCTCAACTTCGTGGTGCACGGCCTCCTGGACGAGGGCGTCGCCGCGTCGACCCGGATCGACGGACAGGCCAAGAGCCTGGGCGAGTGGCTGCGCGCTCGCACGGCCGAGGTACCGGTCGCGCTGCTCTGACCGTGCGTTGGATCATCGACGGCAACAACGTGTTCGGCTCGCGCCCCGATGGCTGGTGGAACGATCGTGAGCGGGCTGCGGCACGTTTCGCGCAGCAGGTCGCCCGATGGTGCCGCACCCACGGCGACGACGTCACGATCGTGTTCGACGCGCCCGTCTCGGCGATGACGCTCGAGCTCGCCGGCGGCAACCTCGAGATCGTGGAGGCCCCCAGGCGTGGCCGCGACGCCGCCGACGATCACATCGTCGACATCGTGGCCGTCGAGTTCGCGGCCGCCGACCCGCCCGACCACATCGTGGTCGTCACGTCCGACCGCGGCCTTCGGAAACGTCTTCCCGACGCGATCGAACCGGTCGGTGCCGGTCGCTTCCTGTCGACGATCGGCGGCTGATCGCTCGGCGTCGGCGGGGTGGCCGCCACGCCGCTCACGAGTCGTGATCGTCGGATCGAAGAGCAGCCAGGTCGATCCGCAGGTCGCCGAAGATCTGCGCCTCGGCCTCGTCGACCGGCATCGGCCTGGCCATCAGATAGCCCTGCACCCGATCCACGCCCTTGCCGTCGACCAGACGCAGCTGATCCGACGTCTCGACTCCCTCGGCGACGACCTCGAGCGAGAGTGCCGCGGCCAGCCGCACGATCGACTCGATCACCATCGAATCGAACGTCTGGTCGGGTGCGCCGGCCACGAAGCTCCGGTCGATCTTCACGGCGTCGAGTGGCAGCCGCTGCAGATAGGTCATCGACGAGTACCCGGTTCCGAAGTCGTCGACCGAGATCGCCACCCCGCGTTCCCGGATGCTCGCGAGCACGGTCACGATTCGATCGACGTCGTCGAGCAACTGCGACTCGGTGAGCTCGAGTTCGAGCAGACGGGGATCGGCCCGGGTGGCGGCGATGGCCGCGTCGAGATCGGCGACGAGGTCGCCCTCGGTGAGGTGGCGGCCGGACACGTTGACCGCGAGCCGGAGATCACAATCGGGATCACGTCGCTGCCAGTCGGCGATGCGGTGGCACGCCGTCTCGAGCATCCAACGATCGACCTGGATGATCAGTCCCGACCGCTCGGCGACCGGGATGAACTCGCCGGGCGACACGAGACCGAGCCCCGGCCGCTCCCACCGCACGAGCGCCTCCGCGCCGGCCACCCCACCGGTTCTCATGTCGAGTGTCGGCTGGAGGTACAACCGCAGCTCGCCTTCGGAGATGCCGTGCCGCAGTGCGAGCTCGATCTCGGCATCGTGCTCGATCGACGCCTGCAGGTCGGCGTCGTACATCTCGACGCGGCCGCGGCCGCGCCGCTTGGCGTGATACACGGCGGCGTCGGCGTGTTCGATGACCTCGAGTGCCGAGGATCCCGGTTCGACGATGCTGACGCCGATGCTGGCCGAGAGCCCGAGCAGCAGGTCGCCGACGTGGTGCGGGCGCTCCATGACGTCGATCACGTCTCGGCCGAACGCGATCGTTCCCTGCTCGTCGGCCACCGTGTGGGTGATGATGAGGAATTCGTCGCCGCCGATCCGGGCGACGACGCCGTCGTCGCCGACCAGGGTGGTGAGCCGCTGGGCGACCTCGAGCAGGATGCGATCGCCGACGGCTTGCCCGTTGGTGTCGTTGACGTTCTTGAACCCGTCGAGGTCGATGATCAGCACCGCGAACGCCTCGGAGTGCCCGTCGACCAGCAACTCGAGGCGTTCGATCACGCCGAACCGGTTGTACAGCGACGTGAGGCCGTCGTGGCGTGCCTCCTGCTGGAGTCGTTCCTCGCTGAGTTGGAGGTCGGTCGTCAACGTGGTGAGTCGTTCCACCGAGTTGCGCACCGATGCGCCGACGAGCCCGGGGATCGCGTCCGACAGTCCGGCGGCGGACGGCGTGCCCAGGGCGAGTCGGGTCAGGTGGCTGTCGACGGACACCAGCGTGGACGCCATGTCGTTCACGGCGCCCGTGACGCGTTGGATGTCGGTGGGGCCCTCGAGCGGCAGCGACTCCACGGCCAGGTTTCCGGCACCGATTCGCGTGGCGTGGTCGCGAAGTCTGCGCAGCGGTCGGGCGAACGAGCGCACGATGCCGATCTCGAGCGCGAGCACCACCAGCCCGATGACGAGCAAGGCGAGCAGCGTCTGCTGCGTGTCGCGATCTGCGTCGTCGGCGACGTCGTCGGCGAACACGATGATCTCGTCACCGACCTCGCTCACGAACTCCTCGACCTCACCGAGGTACAGCAGCCGCTCGAGCACGACCGCCAGGTACTCGTCGTAGAGCTCGGGATCGAGGGCCACCGCCTCCCACGTGATCGGCCCGTCGACGGCCCAGTTCGTGAGGAACGGAGTCAGCGCGGCGCGGTCGTCGGCGAGATCCTCGATCGGAGCCGGGTTGTCGGTGACGTCCAACGTTCGTTCGATCGCATCGAGGTGCCGAGCCTCGGCGGCGACCAACCTCACGAGATCGAAGTTCTCGGTGCCCACGAACACGTCGGCGATCTGCGACACCTCGTCGTTGGCGGTCTTCAGCACCAACCCTCCCAGGGTGTGCTCGAGGATCAGACGCTCGGCATCGAAGGCGGCGGGGTTCGACCGGAAGACCTCGGTCGTCTCCTCCAGGAAGTCGACCACGATCGAGAGCACCGACTCGTAGACGGTGGTGACCTCAGCGACATCGGGGTCGGAGCCGGGTAGTTCGATGCGGAGCTGTGCGATCTGCTGGATCGACTCGTCGAGTTGTGCGGCCAATTCGGCAGTGCCGGACTCGTCCGACACGTCGGCGAACAGTGCCAGCCGTTCGTCGAGCCGCTCGGCGTTTCCCGGCGAGCAGCTGGGTGAGGCCGGCCGCGACGAACGGGTCGATCTCGTCGGCGTCGATGTCGAGCTCGTCGACGCGGGCCGATCCGAGGGCAACGATCCGCTCGATCTGCAGCGGCGGGAGCACGTCGACCGCCGTCGTCTGGTACTCGATGGTCTGGGCGACGGTGCGGGCGTTTCCCGGCCGACTCGACGTTGCGTTCCACCTCGCGTGTGCCGAGGATCACCAGGCCGGCGAGCGGGATCGCGATCAGTGCCGTGAGATAGACGGCGAGTGGGAGGCCGCCGGGGCGAGGCTCGTCGCTCATCGGCGCGCGGTGCGAGTCCGGCGGATCGCCACATCGATCATGGACAAGATACTGGCATGATCGGTCGCGGCATGGCCGGTTGCTCCCGGGCGGCGTTCAGACGAACGTGGCCCACTCGTCGAGTGGCATGCGCTCACTCACCAGCGTGTTGATCGGGGCCGTTGCGTCGGCGTGCCCGATCGCCATGCCGCAGAACAGCATCTCCTCGTCCGGTGCGCCGACGAACTCGCGCACGGTTCCGTGGTGGACCGACCAGAACTCCTGTGCGCACGTGTCGATGCCCGCCTCCTGGGCGAGCAACATGAGTGTCTGGAGAAACATGCCGAGATCGCTCCATTGCGGCGAGCCCATCCGTCGGTCGATGAAGCAGAACAGCGCGGCCGGTGCACCGAAGAAGTCCTGGTTGTCGGCGAATTGACGAAGGCGGGCTGCCTTGTCGTCGCGTCCGATCCCGAGGGTCGCGTACATCTGTTCGCCGATCGTGAACCGGTTGGTGCGGTACGGCTCCCACAGATCGGGCGGATAGATGTCGTACTCGCCGGCCGACGGTTGTCGGTCGGCGATCAGCGACCTGAATCGCGCCATCGTGTCGCCGTTGACCACGTAGACCCGCCACGGCTGGACGTTGCCGCCGCTCGGTGACCGTGCCGCACGACCGAGGAGCGTTCGAATCGTGTCGTCGGCCACCGATTCGTCGGTGAACCGCCGGATCGAGCGGCGGGCATTCACGGCGTCGCTGACGTGCATGCCCGCATTCTGTCGCCCGAGTGGTTCAGTTGCGATTCCGGAGGTGGCGGATCCCCTCGATCAGCAACGTCATGCCGAGCGCCGTGCCGAACGCCAGGAGGAACGCCAGCGTGTGGTTCTCCTGAAAGGCCTGGCCGCCCACGAAGCCGAGCAACGCCGCGTACGTCGCCCAGATCGTCACGGCGATCGCGACCCAGCCCATGAACCAGCCGCGCGGCTGGTTGGTGATGCCCGACGTGATCGTCAGCGCCGTGCGGCCGCCGGGGATGAAACGGGCCGTGATCAGCAGGGGGCCGCCGCGGAGCTGGATCTGTTCGCGGGCCCAGTCGAGTCGCTGCCGCGACTTCGGTCGATCGGCCGCCCGGCGTTCGATGAATCCGCTCATCCGATTGCCGATCAGGTAGGCCGTCGTGTCGCCGAGAAAGGCGCCGACTGCGCCGGCGGCGATCACGGCGATGAGCAGTTGGTCGCCGCGCCCGGCCGCGACCCCGCCGATGATCACCATGGTCTCGCTCGGCACGAGGGGCACGACCGAGTCGAGATACGCCACCAGGAAGATGATCACCAGGAAGTACCAGTTCGAGGAGAAGTCGGCGAGCCAGTCCGAGGCATCGGTGACGATGTTCGCGAGCACGGGCATGAGGCGTGCACGCTAGTGCCGGCGGAACCGGGTTGCGATGGTGGGGTCAGCCCTGGTGCGCTGCAGTGGGCCGAAGGCCGGCGATCGCGGTCAGCACACCGTTCTCGAAGACCGAATCCCACGCAACGCGTTCCTCGGCGATGCCGAACAGCTCGAGGCTGACCAGCCCGTGGCAACTCGCCCACAGCCACGCTGCGATCTCGGTGGGGGGATAGGTCGGATCCGTGCGCACGGCACCGCGCTCCTGGCCCACCCCGATCCGTTCGACGAAGACGTGGAGCCCGGCCAAGGCCATCTCGGTTGCCTCGTCCGACGGCGTGAAGTCGTGGATCGCCGACCGGAACATCACGTGGTAGTAGGTCGGATTGTCGAGTGCGAACTGGCGATAGGCGTGCGCCATCTTCAACAGGTCGCCGTCGAAGTCGTCCGTGACGGGAACCGAGTTGATCGCTGCGAAGAGTCGTTCGAAGCCGCTGCGGTAGAGTTCATCGACGACGCCGTCCTTGCCGCCGAAGCGCGAGTACACGTTCATCGTGCTCATGCCCGCCTCGGTGGCGATCCGCCGCACGGTCAACGCTTCCGAACCCTGTTCTGCGAGCAGCCGATGCGCCGCTTCGAGCAACGCCCTGCTGGTCTCGTCGTGTTGCTGTTGCATGTCGAATCGGGTGCCTTCGATCGGCTCGGAGTGCTGTGTCGGTACAAAACTACGCGACGTGCGCGCGGCGGCCGTGACCATAACGCCGTGATTCCAGGTTGTTCTCGCAAATCCGGTTCGACCGACCACGTAACGTGAACAAGTCGTCGTTGCGGTGACGGAGCGCATTGGTTGTGTCTGCAAGAGAACTGGCCCGATGTCACACCCTGCGCCCAGGGGCGCCGCTGCAGCGGCATGGGCGCATCGTGCGCCGGTGCCGTCCGGCCGGCGCCCAGCATCTACGATCCGGGTATGCGAGTCGAGGTGAACACCGATCTCTGCCAAGGTCACAACCGCTGTTACGCGTTGGCACCGGAACTGTTCGATGTCGATGACTACGGCACCGCCGTCGTCGTCGGCGACGGCAGCGTCGCGCCCGAACTCGAGGACAAGGCGCGTTTGGCCGCCGCCAACTGTCCGGAATACGCCATCACCGTCTCCGACGAGGAGTGACCGGGCCCGACCGGCCCGTCACAGGTGGCGAACGCCACCGCGGCCCGGCGGGGCCGACCGGTCGGCGCGTCCGCCGACTCAGCGGGTCGCCGATTCGAGTCCTCGCAGCGACGTGACCGGCGACAACGGCGAGCCGAGCGCACCGCTGCTGCCGGCGGCGCAGCGCTGGGCCGATCTCCTGGCGGGCTGGGGGATCCCCGACGAGATCCTGGCCCAGGCCCCGGAGTCGCCCTGGTTCCACGATCCCCGTCGCTTCGCGGTCGACGACACGCTCGACCGTGACGGCACGTCGAACCGCTGGGCCCGCGAGGTCCTCCCCCCGGTCGGAGGCACCGTGCTCGACGTGGGCTGCGGCGGCGGGCGTTCGTCGCTGGCTCTCGTCCCACCGGCGAGCGAGCTGATCGGCGTCGACAGCAGCGGTGCGATGCTCGATCGATACGTGGCGGCCGCGAGCGAGGCGGGGGTCGCCCGTCGCACGGTTCACGGCACCTGGCCCGCCGTCGCCGAGCTCGCTCCGGTCGCAGACGTCGTCGTCTGTCATCACGTCATGTACAACGTCGGAGACATCGTGCCGTTCGTGGTCGCCCTGACCGGTCGCGCCCGTCTGGCCGTGGTGGTCGAGCTCCCGGTCGCCCATCCGATGGCCGCCTGGGCGCCGGCGTGGATGCACTTCTGGGGCCTGGACCGGCCAGACGGCCCGACCGCCGACGACTTCGTCGCCGTGTTGCGTGAACTCGGCATCGATCCCGAGATCGCCGTCGGGCGCCGCTCGGCACTCCCGGCGGCGGCGACCGATCCCGACGTCTTCGTCGCCGGCACACGACGCCGACTCTGCCTGCCGGCCGATCGTGACGACGAGATCGCCACCTGGCTCGTCGAACATCCGCCACCGTTTCCCGATCGGGTCGTCACCGTGCGCTGGCCCGGTGCCGTAGAACTCGACTGATCATCCGATCGTGTAACCCAGCGCCGCCGCCCCGAAGCCGACGACG
This sequence comes from uncultured Acidimicrobiaceae bacterium, assembly GCA_963827775.1. Lineage (GTDB taxonomy): Bacteria > Actinomycetota > Acidimicrobiia > Acidimicrobiales > Ilumatobacteraceae > Ilumatobacter. The sequence goes on from CAWHCI010000025.1 coordinate 176,817, forward strand.
AGCGTCGTCGTGACCACGACGACCCGCTGCCGCCCGTCGCCATCGGTGGCTTCGAGTGCGAACGTGGAGTAGGTCGTGAGGTTGCCGAGCACGCCGGCACCGATGACCGTGAGCGTGCGTGCCCCTGGGTCGACGGCGACCAGGAGCCCGAGCGCGAACGCACCGACCGCGTTCACGATCAGCGTGCCGATCCAGCCGAGTCGGGTTCGGTTGACGAGGTGACGCAGAAGGGCGCCGAGGGAGGCGCCGGCGACGAACAGGGCGGCGGTCACGACCGGCCGCCGGGAGGCCGCGCCAGTTCGGTCGCGCCGATGCCGACGACGAGGGTCGCAGCGACGTAGACAGCCGCGATTCCGGGTCGGTCGTCGGCGAGCAGGAGGCGGGTCTCCACGGCGAAGGCCGAGAACGTGGTCAGCCCGCCGAGACCACCGACCACGAGCCCGGCCCACGCGTCGGATCCTCGCGTCACCCGGCGTGCCAGGAGACCGATCGCGACGCAGCCGGCGATGTTGGCGACGAAGGTGCCCCACGGGAAGCGACCGGGGTCGGAGGGCAACACCTCGTGCACCGACCAGCGAACCGCAGCACCGATGGCGCCACCGATCATCACGAGCAGTGCGGCGCGCATCGCGACATTCTCACCGATCTCTCACCGATTTCTGGTGTACTCGTGTCGTGCAGGTACTGCTGGCCGAAGACGATCGCGCGGTTCGTGAGTCGCTCGTGCGCGCGTTCGCGCTGGAGGGACACAGTCTCGCGGCGGTGACGAACGGCGCCGAGGCGCTCGAACACCTCCGCCGGCACGACGTCGACGCCGTGGTGCTCGACGTGTCGATGCCGATCATCGACGGCGTCACGGCGTGCCGGGTGCTGCGAGCGGAAGGCAATCAGGTGCCGATCCTGATGCTGACCGCGCGCACCGACAGCAGCGACCGTGTCGCCGGGCTGGATGCGGGCGCCGACGACTACGTGCCGAAGCCGTTCGACCTCGACGAGCTGTTCGCCCGACTCCGGGCACTCGTGCGCCGCAGCTCCCGGGGGAACCCCGACGTCGCTGCCGGCGACGTGGTGACGCTCGGCGACCTGCGGCTCGACCTCGCCGGCCGACAGGCCAGTCGGGGTGGAGTCGGCATCGACCTCAGCAAGACCGAGTTCGACCTGCTCGAGCTGCTGGTGCGCAACGCCGGTGTCGTGTTGGAGCACTCGACGATCTACGAGCGGATCTGGCAGTACGACTTCGGACCCGATTCGAAGAATCTCGCGGTGTACATCGGCTATCTGCGACGCAAGACCGAGGCCGAGGGTGGAACCCGGCTGATCCACACCGTGCGCGGCGTCGGCTACGTCGCCCGCTCGGACGACCCGTGAGCCTGCGCTGGAAGATCGCGCTGGCGATGGCCGGGATCGCCGCGGTGACGGCGATCGCGTTCGGCATCGCTCGAGCTACCGGTCGACGCGCGATCGGCTCTACGCCGAGATCGACCGTTCGCTCGCCGCGGTCGACGTCCGGAGTATCGATCGCGACCGCCTGCCCGACCGCGGACCGCTCTCGGGCCTCGACGCCCAGGTCGTCGGGCCGCGCGGAACGTCGTCGCGTCGACCTTCCCGAGTGAGCTCCCCGTCAGCGCGGCCGACCTCTCGCTCGTCGGCGTCCAGGGTGACCGCTTCTCGTCGGTCGGCACCGACGACGGTGACTATCGGGTGCGTACGATCGGGCTGCGTCGTCGGATCGTCCAGGTGGGTCGTTCGCTCGACGAGACCGAACGGCTGCTCGCCAGTCTTCGGAACCGGACGGCGATCATCGCCGCGGCGGTGACGGCGCTGGCTGCCGTGTTGGGGCTGTGGCTCGCGGGCCGCGCTGACGGCCTCGTTGCGTCGACTCACCTCGGCGGCGGAAGTGGTCGAGACGACCGGTCGCCTCGACGTGGAGACCGGCGCCGACGGCAACGACGAGGTCGGGCGCCTCGGTGAGGCGTTCGACCGGATGCTCGCTGCACTGGCGCGTTCGAAGGACGAGCAGCGAAGATTGGTCGAAGACGCCGGTCACGAACTCCGCACGCCGCTCACGAGCCTGAGGACCAACCTCGACGCGCTCGAGGCGGTATCCCGACATGTCCGACGCCGACCGTGAGGCGATTCTCGTCGACCTGCACGCGGAGACCGGCGAGCTCTCGGCGCTCGTCGACGAGGTCGTCGCCCTCGGTTCCGGCACCGAGGCCGACGAACCACCGTCGACGTTCGATCTCGCCGTGCTGGTCGGTGAGCTCGCCGAGCGGTTCGAACGACGCACGAGCCGTTCGTTCGTGGTCTCGTCCGAGCCGAGCCCGATCACGGCGCAGCGGTCGGGCGTGCAACGAGCGGTGTCGTGCCTGATGGAGAACGCAACGAAGTTCGACCAGTCGGGTGGCTCGATCGACGTGACGGTCGGACCGGGCACGGTGACGGTCGCCGACCGTGGGATCGGCATCGCCGAGGCCGATCTGACGATGGTGTTCGATCGCTTCCACCGATCCGATGAGGCGCGGACGATGCCCGGCTCGGGCCTCGGCCTGTCGATCGTCCGGGAGGTGGCGCGTCGACATGGCGGCGAGGCGTTCGCCTCGAATCGGGACGGGGGCGGCGCCGTCGTCGGATTCCGTCTCGGCCCCGTGCCGGCGGACGCGTAGGGCCGGTCCGGCCCGGTGCCCGGGTTCTTACCCGGTTCTCACCCGGCTCCCGTGGTCCTCACAACGCGGATGATCATGCTGATGGCTGTCAGACCACCCCTCGAAAGGACCCCAGATGAATCACAGCCTCCCCGAACCGAGCGAGACGGGCGCGACGCAGACCGGCGCCCCACGGAGCCGGAAACGCGTGACGCTGGGTGTGGCCGCCGGCATGCTCGCAGGTGGCGCCATCGGCCTCGTCGCCACGACACCGGCGTGGACCAGTGCGGCGACCGGCGGCACCGAGGTCGTGGCACTCCAGGAGGACACGTCGACCGATGACGCCGACGACACGGCCGCGCCGGACGAACGCCCGGAGCCAGGCGAGCGGCTGCGCGAGACCCTGCAGCCTCTCGTCGACGACGGAACGATCGACGCCGCGCAGGCCGATGCCGTCACCGAACACCTCGTCGAGAACCGGCCCGAGCGACACGGTCGTCGTGGACGGCGAGGAATCGACGGGCACGGTCGGAACAACACCGTCGTGGCCGATCTCCTCGGCATCGATCGTGAGACCCTGCGCTCCGAGCTCGAGGCGGGCAACTCGATCGCCGACATCGCGGAAGCGAACGGCATCGAGGTGCAGAGCGTGGTCGACGCGCTGATCGCCGACGCCGAGAGTCACATCGACCTCGCCATCGCGCACGGACTCGACGAGGAACGGGCCGCCGAGCGGCTCGAGCGGATCACCGAGCGGATCGAGGAGGGTGTGAACCGAACCCGAGACGCCGACGGTTGATCGCACCGGCCCCCCAGCACGATGCGCCCCGGACGGGGCGCATCGTCGCGTTCCGGGCCGGTCGTGCGGACTCGACCGTATGGTGGCTCCGTGATCTGCGTCGACCTCGCCAAGGTGGGCATCGCCCAGCCCGACAAGGTGCTGTTCGACGATCTGTCGCTCACGGTCTCGAAGGGCGACCGGGTCGCGATCGTCGGCGTCAACGGCTCCGGCAAATCCACCCTGATGCGCATCCTCGGTGGCACGCAGTCGCCTGACGAGGGTGCCGTGCGATTCGGTCGCGGCGTCCGGATCGCTGCGCTCGACCAGGACCCGGTCCTGCCGGCCGGCACCGTCGCCGACCACCTCGGCGACTCGTGGGAGGTCGCCGCTGTGGCGACGTCGCTGGGCGTGGCGCCCCTGCTCGAACGTGGCACGGATCAACTGTCGGGCGGCCAGGCGAAGCGCGTGGCGTTGGCCAGTGCGCTCGTCGGCGACTTCGACATGATCCTGCTCGACGAGCCGACCAATCATCTCGACCTCGAGGCGATCGAGTGGCTCGAGCGGCGGCTCGCTGCCACCGGCGCCGCCCTGGTCATGATCACCCACGACCGGCACCTGATGGACCGGCTGACCACGGCGCGTGGCACCGGTCGCATCGTCGAACTCGAGCGGGGGTCCGGACACGTGCACCGTGCGGAGCCCGGCACCAGCGCCTATGCCGCGTACCTGAGTGGTCGGGCAGCCCGACTCGAGCAGGCCGCGAGCGCGGAGGCGAGCCGGCGCATCCTCGCCCGCCGCGAGCTCGAGTGGCTGCAGCGCGGTGCACAGGCCCGCTCGACCAAACCCAAGGCACGGCTGCGCAGCGCCCGCGAGATCGTCGGGGGTGGTCCCGAGGGCCGTAGCGTGCGGGGTGACGACCTGCTCCTCGACCTCGGATCGACGCGCCTCGGCAACCAGGTGGTCGAGCTGGTCGACGTGACCCAGTCGTACGGTGAGAACGCCGTGTTCCGCGGTGTCGATCTGCTGGTCGAGCCAGGCGCCCGGCTGGGGATCGTCGGGCCCAACGGCTCGGGCAAGTCGACGCTGCTCGACATCATCGCCGGTCGAAGCGATCCGGTCGGCGGCAGGGTCACGCGTGGCGCCACGGTCGTATCGGGATACGCCGATCAGCACACGTCGACGGTCGATCCGAACGCAATCGTTCGTGAGCTGGTCGCCGGCCCGCATCGCGACCCCGACTGGGAGGACCGGGCACTGCTCGAACGTTTCTGGTTCGACGCGACCGCACAGTTCGCCCCGGTCAGGATGCTGTCGGGCGGGGAGCGACGGCGACTGCAGCTGGTGATGGTGCTGGCCACCAAGCCGAACCTGCTGGTTCTCGACGAGCCCACGAACGATCTCGACCTCGACACGCTGCGTGCACTCGAGGGCTTCCTCGACGATTGGCCCGGTGCTCTCGTCGTGGCCAGCCACGACCGGGTCTTCCTCGACCGAACGGTCGACCATGTGCTGGCGATCGACGCCGACGGCGAGGTCAGGCGCGTGCCCGGTGGCGTGCAGGGGTGGCTGGCCGACCGCGCCGCGGCTGCGCCGCAGACGGATGGGCCGGCGACGAAGGACCGCTCGTCGTCGGCCCGGCCGAAGAAGGCGCGGGCGGCGAGTCAGTACACGCTCGGGCGCCGGATCCGGGAGACCGATCAGGCGATGGCGAAGGTGCAGCGCCGCATCGACCGCCTGAACGAGCAACTCGTCGCGACCGCCGATCACGAGCAACTCGCCGCCCTGGGCGCCGATCTCGCCGCGGCACAGGGTGAGCTCCTGGAACTCGAGGAGCGATGGCTCGAACTCGCCGAACAGCAATCGTCCTGACGAGCCCCGGGGTCGCCGATTCGTCGATCCGTCGATCCGCTTCCTTCGCTAGGTTGGTGCGATGCGAGCCGAGATCGGCATGTGCTTCGACCGGGCGTTCCCGGCGGCGGCGATGCCCGACTACGCCCGCCGGCTGGAGGCGTCGGGCATCGAGCAGCTCTGGGTGATCGAAGACTGCTTCTTCACGGCCGGGATCAGCCTCGCCGCGACCGCGACTCGCGATCACGGAGCGGCTGCAGGTCGGGATCGGGATCCTCCCCGCCGTGGCCCGGAATCCGGCGATCACCGCGATGGAGATCGCCACGCTGTGCAACATCGCTCCCGGTCGTTTCCAGCCGGGCATCGGCCACGGCGTCCAGGAGTGGATGGGCCAGATGGGAGCGCGGACGCCGTCGCCGCTGACGACGCTCGACGAGACGATCACCGTCGTCAAGCGACTGCTCGCCGGCGACGAGGTCACGTTCGACGGCCGCGAGGTCGCGCTCGACCGAGTTCAGCTCGATCAGCCCCCGTCGATCGTGCCGACCGTCGTGGCCGGCGTACAGCAGGAGAAGTCGCTCGCGCTCGCCGGTCGCGTCGCGGACGGCGTGGTCCTCGTCGAGGGTGCCGGGCCGACGTACGTGAACTGGGCACTCGATCGGGCCGGTCGGCCCGACGGGTTCCGCGTGGTGACGTTCACGATGATGGCCGTCGACGACGACCGACGGACGGCGTACGGGTTCGTCGCACCGCTGGTGGCGAGATTCATCGCGGAACGCCTGCCTGCGTTCCGTGTGCTGCCGTTCTTCGACGAGGTCGCGCAGCGGGTCGCCGACGGCGGGCACGAGGTGCTGCTCGACATGCCGGCCGACTACTGGACCGAGATCGGCGCGGTCGGCACGATGGACGATGCGCTCGGCCACGTCGCCGCACTCGAGGCCGCCGGCGTGTCCAGCATCAACGTGTTCCCCGGCGGCGAGGTCGAGATCGCGATGGAACAGCTGCCGGATGTTGCCGCGCTCGCGGCTCGGTGACGCCGCACGTCGGCGCTCGTCGTGCTCCACCTGCGTCCACCGCCACGGTCACATGGCGCGGGCTCGGCAGCGGTCAGAGCCCGGCGTACCAGTCGTAGCTGCGTTCGGCCCAGTAGTCGGGCGTGCGTTCCCGGCGGTACCGGATCACGCCGATGCGCTTGAGGCACTTGATGCCGTACTTGTTCGGCGTCGCGAGCCGCAACGGTGCGCCGTGCAGCTCGCCGAGCGGCTCACCGGCCTGTTCGAGCACGAGCATCGTCTGCGGGTGCAGGATCGCGTCGAGGTCCCAGCCGACGTAGTACTCCTCGTCTGGTGTCGCGAGGCCGACATACGCGGCATCGCCGATCCGGTCGGCGTACGCCTCGTGGAAGTCGCGGAAGCGTGCACCTCGCCAGTGGGTGATGTTCGACCAGCCCTCGATGCACTTGTGCTCGATCACCATGTCGCGCTGTGGAAGGCCCCGGAAGTGATCGACCGGCAATTCGTCCAGCACCTCCCCGTCGGGCCCCTCGACTCGAACCGTGTATCCCGCGAGCTGGAGATCCTCCCGGATCCCGACGCGGCCGTTGGTCTGGATCGGAGAGGCGTCGGCGATGGCGTACTCGGGCGCCGAGCGGTCCTGGAAGTTCGACCAGATGGCCTCGTTCGTCTCCAGCGTGTTGCGCAGCAGGCCCGGGATGCCGTCGACGGGATCGGATTTCGTCTGCACGTAGTTCCAGAACACGCCGGCGCCGAGGATGCCGGCGGCGCCCGTCAGGAACGAGCGCCGGCTCTTCTTCCGGAACTCCGAGAGCGGGATCGCCTCGCCGCTCCGTGCCTGTGCGCGCAGCATCGCAGCGCGGTCGGCCGGATCGACCGCGTCGGCCGGATCGACCGCGTCGTCGTGCGCGACCTCGTCGCTCATGACGTCACCTCGCCGGGCTCGGCCGCTGATGCCCGGACCGCGGATGCTCCGAGCGCGTCGGGCTCCTCGATCTCGTAGCCGGTGACCATGCCGCGGAGGTTGTTCCAGCCGGCGCGGGCGACCTGGAGCACGTGGACGAGGAAGAACACCAGGATCCCGATCGTCATCACGAAGTGCGTGAGCCGCGCCCCTTGATAGCCACCGAACAACCAGGGGAGCGGATGCAGTTGCGTCGGCTTGTAGATCGCGAAACCACTGATCACGACGATCGCCGCCATGACGAGCACGATCGTGTAGGAGATGCGTTGCGCCGCGTTGTAGCGCCCCTGAGGCGGCGCGTCCGGCGTGAGGTGGAGGTCATGCAGCACGACGTCCTTCGCCTCGGGGAACGAACGGCGATCGGGCACGATGTGGCGCCACTGCCCGCTGACGGCGAGGTAGGCGGTGTAGAGCAGTCCGTTGATCACGAACAACCACCCGAACGAGAAGTGGAAGGCCATGCCGCGGGCGAGGTGCCGGTCGAGATCGAGGCGCTCGTAGACGACCTCCGGGAAGAAGACGAACCACTGCCAGCTGCCGATCCCGAACGCGTAGACGTCCTCGGCCCAGTAGATCCGCAGACCGCTCCAGATCATCACGGCGAGGAGCGGGAAGTTGATCCAGTGCAGCCAGCGGATCGCACGCGGGTGCTTCAGCCGCGCCACCGGCTCGGGCGTCGGCTCCGGCACCGGCTCGGCGGCCTCGACGGGAGGCCGTTCGTCGATCGACATGGTCGCCAACCTACGCAGGCACGACGCTGCCACGGTTGGATGGGCGGCACAGTTGGTCGTTCGTTCCGTGCCCGTTTCGCGGTTCGACACAACTCGGCCCCCGCACGCCGTTCGCCCCTCGGGCGTGGCACCCCGTCCCTAGGATGGGCGGACGATGTCGGACCAGCCAGAACTGTTCACGGACCCGTCGAGCGCCGAGCCGTCCGATCGGTCGTTCGCCGACGAGGCGATCCCGCATCCGGCCGACGTGGGGGTCGACACCACCAGTGGGATCGAGCGGCCGGGCGAGGTCGACGTCGATGCGGTCAGCGAGGTCGGCCCGAATCCGTTCACCGAGGGCCTGAACCCCGACCAACTCGATGCCGTGGTGCACGCCGACGGCCCGCTGCTCGTGGTCGCGGGCGCCGGGTCGGGCAAGACCAGGGTGCTCACGCATCGCATCGCGTACCTGATCGACCGGGGTGTTCGTCCGACGAGCATCCTCGCGATCACGTTCACCAACAAGGCAGCGGCCGAGATGCGCGAGCGAGTCGGCGCACTCGTCGGCCCGGTGGTGCGGTCGATGTGGGTCTCGACGTTCCACTCGGCGTGTGTGCGCATCCTGCGCCGCGACGGCGAGGCGCTCGGCTATCCGCGTACGTTCTCGATCTACGACCAGGCCGACGCCACCCGGCTCACCGGCTACGTGATCCGCGACCTCGGCCTCGACAGCAAACGGTTCCCGCCCCGGGGCGTGCACGGCCAGATCTCGCTGTGGAAGAACGAGCTGATCGATCCCGAGCGGGCAGCCGATCGAGGCCGACAACATCTTCGCCCGCAAGCAGGCCGATGTCTACGCCGAGTACCAGACCCGTCTCCAGCAGGCCGGTGCGATGGACTTCGACGACCTCCTGCTCAACGTCGTGCGGCTGTTCCGCGAGCACCCCGACGTGCTCGACCACTATCGCCAGCGCTTCGAGCACATCCTCGTCGACGAGTACCAGGACACGAACCAGGCCCAGAACGAGATCGTGCTGATGCTCGCCGGCGGCCACGAGAACGTCTGCGTCGTGGGCGACACCGACCAGTCGGTCTACAAGTTCCGGGGCGCCGACTTCCGCAACATCATGCAGTTCGAGGACGCATTCGCCGACGTGACCACGATCGTGCTCGACCAGAACTACCGCTCGACGCAGACGATCCTCGACGCCGCCAACGCCGTGATCGAGCACAACCTCGAACGCAAGCCCAAGTCGCTCTGGACCGACACCGGCGGCGGCGAGCGCATCACCCGCTATCACGCCGAGGACGAGGGTGACGAGGCGATGTGGGTGGCCGGCACCGCCCAGCAGCTCCATCGCGACGACGCGATGAACTGGCGCGAGATGGCGGTGCTGTACCGCACGAACGCACAGGCGCGAGTGGTCGAGGAGGCGTTCATGCGGATGGGCGTGCCGTACAAGGTGGTCGGCGGCACCCGCTTCTACGACCGCCGCGAGATCAAGGACGCCATGGCGTATCTCCGTGCGGTGATCAACCCGCTCGACGAGGTCAGCGTGAAGCGGGTCATCAACGTGCCCAAGCGAGGCATCGGTGACGCCAGCATCGCCCGGCTCGACGAGTACGCCCGTGAGATGGGGGTGCCGTTCGCCGAGGCGCTCCGCCACGCCGACGACGCCGGGGTGAGCGGCCCCGCTCGCCGCGGCATCGCGTCGTTCGTCGAGCTGCTCGATCGCGTCAATGCGATGGTCGGGCAGGACGACATCGGACCCGGCGACCTGCTCCAGGCGGTGATCGACGACTCCGGCTACCTCGGCGAGCTCGAGGCCGAGGACACGGTCGAGGCCCACGGCCGGATCGAGAACCTCGGCGAGCTGGTCGGGTCGGCCCGCGAGTTCACGGTGCTCGACGAGTTCCTCGAGCAGGTGTCGCTCGTCGCCGACACCGACGATCTCGATGACGACGATCAGGTCGTGCTGATGACGCTGCACTCGGCCAAGGGTCTGGAGTTCCCCGTCGTGTTCCTCGCCGGCGTCGAGGAAGGGATCTTTCCCGCACAACCGTGCGCTCACCGAACCGACCGAGATGGAGGAGGAGCGCCGGCTCGCGTACGTCGGCATCACCCGAGCGATGCGACGTCTGTTCGTGTCGCACGCGTGGAGTCGAATGCTCTACGGCAGCACGCAGTACAACCCGCCCTCACGGTTCCTCGACGAGATCCCCGCCGAGCTGATCGAGTCGAAGGGGAACACGAGCGGGCGCTCGTCGTACGGTCGCCAGAGCTATCGGCAACGAGATGAACGCTCGTACGATCCGCCGCCCTATCGGCGGCGCGGCGAGCGAGGCGGTGGCTCCGGATCGGACGCCGACGCCCACGATGCGCATCGCGAACGTGTCGTCGACGCGGCGTTGCGGGCTGCCGGTGCGCCGCAGCCGACCAACTCGCAAGACATCGGGCTCAAGGTCGGCGACGACGTCGCACATCCCGCGTTCGGCGAGGGAGTGATCATCGACATCTCGGGCCTCGGCGAGAAGGCCGAGGCCGTGATCAACTTCCCCGGCGTCGGGCAGAAGCACCTCGCGCTCGCCTGGGCGCCCCTCAAGAAGCTCTGACCGACGTCGCGGTCGGGGTCGGACCCGAACCGTCGCGGTCGGTCAGGGGTCGAGGAAGGCGTTGAGGGTTGCGGCGGCGCGGGCGGGGTCCTGCATCATCCACCAGTGGCCCAACCCGTCGAGCTCGGCCACGTCGGCGCCCCACTGCGCGGCGACGCTGCGTGCCATCTCCGGCCCGCCGGTGTAGTGGTCGTCGTGGGCGATCACGACCAGGGTCCTCGGTCGTCGTTCGAGGGCGGTGAACTCGTCGCCCCACATCGACATGCGCGGCTGCACCGCCGATCGGTACAGCGTCAGGATGCAGGCGCCCATCGTCGGGCCGTTCGCCTCGGCGCAGGCCCGTGCCCCCGCCTCGGTCATGCCCGCGTCGACCAGCATCGGCACACGGTCCTCGGCCGACATCGCCGCGACCGCCTCGACGAACGCCTCGCCCTCGCCCGGTGTCTGCCACACCTGGGCCATGTCGTGCCACTCGTACGTACCCGAGGCCGTCCCGGCGATGTCGGTGACCAGGCTGCGAACAAGCTCGGGGCGGGCGGTGGCGGCGCGCAGTGCGTGTCCGGCGCCCCAGTCGTGGCCGACGAGATCGACCGGACCGTCGAGCTGTTCGAGCTCGGTCACGAGCCAGTCGCGGTACCCGTCGGACGTCGGCTCGAACCCGTCGGGCACCGGTGCTCCGAAACCCGGTGGCGACAGCGTGACGACGTCGTCGCGGTCCATCTCGGCGATCATCGGGTCCCAGATGGCGGCGGCCTCCGGCACCCCGTGTACGAGGACGACGGTCATGACACGAGCTCCAGTAGTTGCTCGCGGTCGGGCCCGGGCAGCGGGTCGAGCGAGACCCGGTCGGCGCAGTCGATCACGCGCTGCGAGGAAGCCGGGACGCGCCATCACCTCCTCGGACGTGGAGAGACAGCTGAAGATCTCGCCGAAGCCGCGCGTGATCACCGGGTCGATCGTCACGGCAGCCTGCATGACGTCACCGATCTTCTCCTCGTCGGTGGCCGTCGGCCTGCCGCCGTCACGGTAGATCCGCATGTCGGCCACGCGGCGCCGGTCGATTGCGATCGTGGCGTCGTGCCATGGCGTGATCTCCCGCTCCGAGCGTTCGTGGAAAGCCAGCGAGAGGGCGTGCGGGTCGTCCCCGTGCTCGGCGACGCAGGCCCGCATGACCTCGACGTGCATCAGCCCGAGCGAGATGCCTCGACCCAACGACGGGTTCGTGCACGAGGAGGCGTCTCCGACGGTCAGGATGCCGGTGGCGACGGGTTCGCCGTCGACGACGAACTCCCGATGGCGATCGACGACGCCCGCCATCGACTTCAGCTCGGTGATCGGCTCACCGTCGAGCCAGTGGGCGTGCATCGGGCACGCTCGGACGACCCGCTCGTACACGTCCGGGTCGCGGAAACTGCGCAGCGATTTGTCGTCGGAGAGCCCGTAGAGCGTCACGGCCCAGGTGTCGTTGTCGGCAGGGAGCGTGAGGATCGAGAAGCTGCCGTACGGCGCGAGCAGCGGTCCCATCACGGCGGGCATCGAGCCGTCGGAGCTGCGGAAGTAGCGGCCGGAGTAGGCGAATCCGCTGTCCTCGGTGTGCTCGGCGGGCGGGCGGGCGCCGACGTCGGCGAGCCAGTCAGGGGTGGGAGAGCGGCGGCCGGTGGTGTCGACGACCAGGTCGGCGTGAAGCTCTTCGCCGCTGTGGAGACGGACGCCGGTGATGTGCGGCGGCGCGCCGTCGGCCGAGTCGGCGAGCAGTCCCCCGATCGCCTCGCCTCGTCGCAGTGTCACCCCCGGGTGCTCGTGGGCGGCACTCGCCATCGCCCATTCGATCGTGCTTCGTCGCCCGGTGACCAGGTCGAACCGAGCGTCGTCGGCCGTGATCTCGGTGTCGGGCATCATCGAGAGGAGGTAGGTGACGAGATTGAAGTGGTAGCCGCCGTTCTCGTCCAGTCGTCGGTACACCGCCGGCAGCTGATCGCGCAGGATCGACGTGCCACGGGCGTGCAGCCAGTGCGCGAGCCCGAACTGGGCCACGCTGCGGCGGTCCCACTCGCCGAACGCGCCCTCGACGTCGGGTGGTGGCGGCTCCGGGTCACGTTCGATCACCGTGACCTCGTGCCCGTCGTCGGCGAGCATCATCGCTGCCGCCATCCCGCACATCCCACCACCGGCCACGACGATCTTTCCCATGGAAAGAACGTAGTTCACGATGGTCGCGTCGGTCGATGTGGCGTGCGTCACCTCATGTCGGCACCGCTGCTACCACGTGACGTCGCTGCACCCGCGATGATCGCTCGGCTCGATCTGGAAGGTGCCGTGTTCGACCCGGTACCGCGTCGCGAGCAGCGAACGGGCCTGGTCGAGCACGCCGTGGTGATCGGTGCCCGCCGGCACGACGAGATGGGCCGACGCCGCATCCATCTCCGACGTCAGCGTCCACACGTGCAGGTCGTGCACGGCGAGCACGTCGTCGATCGCGCAGAGGTCGTGCTCGAGCCGTCGCAGATCGATGCGATCGGGCGCGGCCTGCAGCAGGATGTGCACCGCACGCCGCCCGAGGCGCCACGTGCGCGGCAGGATCCAGATGCCGATCAGCGCGGCGACCACCGGATCGGCCCACGTCCAGCCGAACACTTCGAGCAGGAGTGCGGCCACGATGACCCCGACCGACCCCACGGTGTCGGCGAGCACCTCCAGGTAGGCCCCCTCGACGTTGACCGACTCCTCCGCGCCGGCGCGCAGCAGTGCGAACGCCACCAGGTTCACGAGCAGGCCGAGCACTGCCACGATCAACATGGGCACACCGAACACCTCGGGCTCGGTGCGGAGCCGGCGCACGGCTTCGACGAGCACCCAGATCGCGACGGCGAAGAGCAGCAGCGCGTTCACGAACGCGGCCAGGATCTCCAGTCGATACAGCCCGAACGTGTGCGACGAGCCCGGTTCGCCGCTCCCGAACCTGCTCGCCAGTTGGATCGCGGCGAGCGCCATCCCGAGTCCGATCACGTCGGTGAACATGTGCCCGGCGTCGGAGAGCAGCGCCAGTGATCGGGTGGCGAACCCGGCGACGACCTCGACCACGAAGAAGCCGGCGATGAGCACGAACGAGATCAACAGGGGCCGCCGGTGCCGTTCGCCGGCCCGGGCCAGTGCCGGACCGTGGCTGTGGCCGAGATCGCCGTGGTCGGCGTGGTCGTCGTGGGGGTCGTGGGGGTCGTGACTCATGCTGCATCGCCGCCGTGTGCGAGGTGGGCCGCCGCCGTGTCGAGCAGCGCCCGAACGTGGTCGTCGTCGAGTCGGTAGTGGATGTGACGGCCGTCGCGCCGGTTCCGGACGACGCGAGCGGTGCGCAGCAGCCGCAGTGCCTGGGAGACCTTCGTCTCGCTGGCGTCGACACGTTCGGCGATCTCGTGCACGCACAGCTCGTCGGTCGAGGCGAGGGTATCCAGGATCCGGAGGCGGGTCGGGTCGCCGAGCAGTCGAAACAGCGCGGCGCACTCCTCCGCGGGGAGCGCATCGTCCAATACCTGCATATCTGTGAAGATATCAGACTCTTGGATGATCCGCCACGTGCTTCTCGCTGCGGCGCCGACGTGCTTGAATCGGGGGTGATGAAGGCAGCACTGCTCGTCGAGAGCCTCACCGGGAACACGTGGAACGCCGCCGAGATGATCGGCGACAAATTGCAGCAGGAGCGGTGGACGGTCACCGGGATGTCGAGGGTCGGCTCCCCCGACCTGTCATCGATCCAGCGCGCCGACATCGTGCTCGTCGGCACGTGGACCCACGGGTTGTTCGTGGTGGGGCAGGCACCGTTCGCGCTCGGCAACATCGCCAACCTCCCGACGATGCGTGGCAAGAAGGCCGCCTGCTTCCTGACGTTCGCGCTCAACGCCGGCAAGAGCATCGACAAGCTCTCCACCGCGGTCGGTCAGACCGGCGCCGACGTGGTCGGCGGCCTGGAGATCAAGCGCAACTATCTCGACGAGCACACCGATCTCTTCGTCGAGCGCCTCCTCGACGTCGTGCAGCTCTCCTGATCAGTCGTCGGCCGCCAATGCAGCCGACACCAGGTGGTCGGGCACCACGTCGTGGTGCGACGCCTCGACGGTGTACCGGCCGCGTCCCGCCGTGATGGCGCTCAGCTCCATCGCATAGCGAGCGATCTCGGCCTCGGGCACCTCGGCGGTGATCACCTGTTCGCCGTCGCCGAACGTCTCACTCGAGACGATGCGACCACGCCGGGCGCTGAGGTCACCGAGCACCTCTCCCTGCACATCGACCGGGATCCGCACGACGAGACGCGCGATCGGTTCGAGCAGCAGACTGCCTCCGGCCTCGACCGCGTCGAGGAACCCCGTCGACGCGGCGATCCGGAACGCCTGGTCCGACGAGTCGACCGAGTGTGTCTTGCCGTCGAGGCACTCGACCTTCACGTCGACGACGGGGATGCGCGACGGACCACCGCTGGCCATCGCGTCCTCGATTCCGGCCCGGACCGCCGAGATGTAGTGCTTCGGGATCGCGCCGCCGACGACGGCATCGACGAACTCGAAGCCGGCCCCGCGCTCGAGTGGCGAGACCCGGAGATCGACGACGGCGAACTGGCCGTGTCCGCCCGACTGCTTCTTCAGCCGGCCCTCGACCTCGGTGGCACGCTCGATGGTGCGGCAGTAGGGGACCCGGACCTCACCGGTCGTGACCGACACCCCGTACTTGCGCTCGAGTCGGGCGAGCGACACCGAGAGTTGGGCGTCACCCACCGCTCGGAGCACGGCATGTTGCCCGATCGGATCGTGCTCGACGACGAGCGACGGGTCGTCGTGGACCAGTCGTTGCAGCGCCTCGGGGAGCTTGTCGTCGTCCGACTGCGTGACCGGGATCAGCGCGACCGCGAGGTGGGCGTCCGGCAACGGTGCAGGGGGGACCACGACCGGTCGGCCGGGTGGGGAGAGCGTCGTACCGGTCGTTGCGCCCGCCAGCTTGGTGACGGCGCCGATGTCGCCGGCGACGAGCTGTGTGGCCAGGGTCTGCTCGCGTCCGCACAGGTGGAACAGCCCGTGGAGGCGTTCCTCGTTCCCCGTCCGGACGTCCAACAGCACGGCGTCGGGTCGCAGTGTGCCCGTCACGACCCGGAACACGGAGATCCGGCCGACGTACTGATCGGTGACGGTCCTGAACACGTGGAGCAGCGGCTGCTCGGCGGGATCGGGAACGACGTCGACCGGTTGGTCACCGGCGAGCACGGTCACCGGTCGGTCGGCGGGCGACGGGCCGAGTCGGCAGATGTAGTCGCCGAGCAGATCGACGCCGACGCCGGTCGTGCCCGATCCGACCAGCACGGGGAACTCGATGCCGTCCCGCATCTCGATCGACAGGGTCCGCTCGAGATCGGCCGGGCTGGGCTCGGTGCCTTCCAGGTACTGCTCGAGCAGGTCGTCGTCGCCGGCGACGATCTCCTCGACGACACGGTCGTGCACCTCGTGCTCGTGGGCTTCGTCCTCCGCGGGAATCGGCTCGACGTGACGAGTGCCGTCCGCGTCGTACTCGTGGGCTTCCTCGGCGAGCACATCGGCCACGCCGTGGAACGCCGCGGCTTCGCCGACGGGGAGCTCGAGCGGAGCGAACCCCGGCCCGAACGCCGCGGCGAGCGCCGCGACGACGCCCTCGAAGTCGGCTCGGTGCTTGTCTTCACGGGTGACGAACACCATCCGGGGGATGCCACGTTCGGCACACTTTCGCCAGGCTGTCTCGGTCCCCACCTCGATGCCGTCGACCGCGCTCACGACCACGACCGCGAGATCCGCGACCGCCAACGCGGCATCGAGCTCCGCGACGAAGTCGGGATGCCCCGGCGTGTCGATCAGGTTGATGCGGTACGACTGTTGATCGCGGGTCCGCCAGTCGAACGACGCGATGCCCGAGGTCACCGTCGAGCCGCGTTCGGTCTCCTCGGGATCGTGGTCGAGGACGGTCGTGCCACCCTCGACGGACCCGACACGTGACGTGACGCCGGCGGAGTGCAACAGCGCCTCGGCAACTGTGGTCTTGCCGACACCGCCGTGTCCGACCAGGGCGACGTTTCGAATGCTCTCGGTTGCGTGGGCGTGCATCGATCCTCCGTGCTCGCTGTGATCTTAGTGACCGGCCGGCCGCGATCTTCAGGGCGTCGTCGCCGTGGCCGCGCCGCGCAGATCGATGATCAGCGTCGTGCGGTCCTGCACCGTGGGGAACACACCTTCGTCGGGTGGAGACAACTCGGTGACGTCGATCGTGCGCCCGTCGCAGTCGACGAACTCGGAGGTGCCGACCACCTGTTCCACGACACAGGTCGGATCGCGGTCGGCCGGGTACGCCCAGTACACGCGCCATCCGTCGGCGGCCACGGTGCCCTCGTGATCGACCACGATCGACCGGGTGCCGATCGCGGTACCGAGCTCGGGGAACAGCAACGGGCCGTCCTCCTCGACGGTCACCGACAACGACTCGACCTGACCGATCGTGAACGTGCTCGGCGCCAGCCGGTCGGACGTCGACGTACTCCCGTCGGAGATGTACGCGGCGATCGCCCACGTGAAGCCTGCGATCGCCGCGAACACCAGCACGCCGCCCAGCACCGGCATCACGGCTCGCGGCGACGGGGGAACGGAACTCCGGGGTTCGCACCCTCTCAGTCTGCCGCCGAGACCGCCGTGAGCGGTCGGTCGGTTGGTCCGGTCCGTCGACGACCGCATAGTGTCGGCGTGTCGTGAAGCGCCAGTACCGAGTCGTCGTCGCCAAACCAGGGCTGGACGGGCACGACCGCGGCGCGAAGACGATCACCCGCGCGCTGCGAGATCACGGCTTCGAGGTGATCTACACCGGCCTGCACCAGACGCCCGAGCAGATCGCCGAGACCGTGCTCCAGGAGGACGCCGACGCGATCGGCCTCTCGCTGCTGTCCGGCGCCCACCTGACCCTGTTTCCCCGTGTCGTGGAAGAACTCGACGAGCGGGGCCTCGACGATGCGCTCGTCTTCGGCGGTGGCGTGATCCCCGACGCGGACGTCAGGGTGCTCAAGGAGCAGGGCATCGCCGAGATCTTCCAGCCCGGCGCCTCGCTCAAGGCGATCAGTCGCTGGCTCGAATCCGAACTCGACGAGCGAACCGACTGACCCGACCACCGCAACGACCACCGCAACGACCACCTCGACGATCAGCTCGACCACCGCTTCAACCACCACCTCCAGGAAGGCATCTCCAGTGGATCTGTTCGAATACCAGGGCAAGCAGTACTTCGCCCGCTACGACATTCCCGTGAGTCCGGGTGGACCGGCCGACACGGTCGACGAGGCCGTGGCGGCAGCAGGCGCCGCGGGCTACCCCGTGGTGGTGAAGGCGCAGGTCCAGGTCGGCGGCCGGGGCAAGGCGGGCGGCATCAAGCTCGCCGACAACGAGGCCGAGGTGCGCGAGCACGCCGGCAACATCTTGGGCATGGACATCAAGGGCCACGTCGTTCGGCGGGTCTGGGTCGAAGCGGCCTCCGACATCGACGAGGAGTACTACGTCAGCTTCACGCTCGACCGATCGGCCAAGCAGCACCTCATGATGCTGTCGGCCGAAGGCGGCGTCGAGATCGAGACCGTCGCCGAGGAGAACCCCGACGCCATCGTCCGGCTGCACATCGATCCGCTCGACGGACTCACCGCCGACGTCGCCCGCCGGGCCTGCATCGACGCCAAGCTGCCGGAGCGGGCGATCGACGGTGCGACCGACATCCTCGTCAAGCTGTACCGCTGCTACGACGAGGGCGACTGCGACCTCGCGGAGATCAACCCGCTGATCCTCAAGCCGACCGGCGAGGTGCATGCGCTCGACGCCAAGGTCACTCTCGACGGAAGCGCCGAGTTCCGCCACCCCGAGTGGGAGGAGTTCAAGGGCCTCACCGAGATGGACGAACGTGAGCAGATGGCCGCCGAGAAGGACCTGCAGTACATCGGCCTCGACGGCAGCGTCGGCATCATCGCCAACGGCGCCGGTCTCGCCATGTCGACGCTCGACGTCGTCAACCAGGTCGGCGGCGCCGCATCCAACTTCCTCGACATCGGCGGTGGTGCCGATGCCGACGTGATGGCCGGTGCACTCGAAGTGATCAACTTCGACGAGACGGTGCAGTCGATCTTCATCAACATCTTCGGTGGGATCACACGCGGCGAGGAGGTGGCGAACGGCATCGTCGAGGCGCTCTCGAGGGTCGATCTGCGGGCGCCGATCGTGATCCGCCTCGACGGCACCAATGCCGAGGAGGGTCGCCGGATCCTCGCCCACGCCGGCATCCCCGAGTCCCAGCTGCGTTCCGAGCCGACGATGCTCGACGCCGCCCGTACCGCCGTCTCATTGGCGAACTGACCGACCGAGTCGAGAAGGAACGAACGACATGGCAATCTTCGTCAACGAGAACACCAAGGTCATCGTGCAGGGCCTGACCGGTGGACAGGGCAAGTACCACGGCCTCCGCAACCGTGACTACGGCACGCAGGTCGTCGGCGGTGTCACCCCCGGCAAGGGTGGTCAGGACGTCGACGGCATCCCCGTCTTCGACTCCGTCGCCGAGGCGATGGCGGCCACCGGCGCGAACGCGTCGTTCGCCGCCGTGCCCCCGAAGTTCGCCCCCGGCGCGATCCTGGAAGCGGCCGAGGCCGGCATCGGGTTCGTCGTGTGCATCACCGAGGGCATCCCGGCCCAGGACGAGGCCAAGGTCTACAACCGACTCGTCCGCGACTTCCCCGACACACGACTGCTCGGTCCGAACTGCCCGGGCATCATCAGCCCCGGGAAGTGCAACATCGGCATCACCGCCGGCGAGATCGCACAGGAGCCGTCGCCCGATGGCCCCAATGTGGGCATCGTCAGCCGGTCGGGAACGCTCACCTATCAGGCGCTCTACGAGCTCAAGCAGAAGGGGATCGGGGTCTCGACGTGCGTCGGCATCGGAGGCGACCCGGTGCCGGGCACCAACTTCATCGACTGCCTCCGTGAGTTCGAGGCCGACCCGGAGACCCACGCGATCATGATGATCGGCGAGATCGGCGGTTCGGCCGAAGAGGAGGCCGCCGAGTTCGTCCAGGCCGACGTCTCGAAGCCGATGAGCGCCTACATCGCCGGCGTCACCGCTCCGGCGGGAAAGAAGATGGGCCACGCCGGTGCGATCGTGTCGGGCGGCAAGGGCACCGCTCAGGGGAAGATGGACGCACTCGCCGCGGCGGGCGTCGAGGTCGGTCTCAACCCGACCGCAGCCGGCGAACTGATGGCCGACATCGTCGCTGCCCTCTGACCATCCACCGAATCGTGCACCACGACGGCCGCTCAGATTCGTCACGATCGGCGCGGCGCGTCCTATCATGACGCAATCGGCCTCGTCAGAGGCCGCGAGGACACCAATCGGGGGATTCATGGATCAGTTCATCGCTGCGTACAAGGACGCCGTCTTCACGAACTACTCCAACTTCGCCGGGCGGCTCGACGTCGGGCGCTTCTGGCGGTTCATCGCCATCAACTTCGTGATCTCACTGGTCTTGTCCGTGCTGTGGCAGAGCTTCGGCGTGCTGTGGTACGTCCTCGCAGGTGCCTACGGGGTCGCTCTGTTCGTTCCCCTGCTTTCGGCCACGGTTCGACGTCTGCACGACACCGGCAAGACCGGCTGGCTCGTGCTCCTCTACCTGATCCCGCTGATCGGCACGATCGTGTTGATCGTGCTCTGCGTCCAGAAGGGCGACGCGGACGCCAACGACTACGGACCGCCGTACGTCCCGTACTGACCGGTTCGGTCGACCGTCGGCGGTCGGTGACGGTCTGACCTGACATTTCGTTCGGTCTCTCGCCCGCCCGTCGTCGCGGTCGTTACGGTCGCGGGCGTGCCGACCGCCTTGCTCTCCGTGTACGACAAGACCGGGATCGCCGAGTTCGCCTCCGCGCTCCACGAGTTGGGATGGAATCTCGTCTCGAGCGGTGGAACCGCTCGCGCCGTGTCGGACGCCGGTGTGCCGGTGACCGACGTCGCCGACCTCACCGGCGTGCCCGCGATCCTCGACCACCGGGTGGTCACGCTGCACCCCAAGGTGCACGGCGGACTGCTCGCCGACCCGACCGACGCCCGACATCGCGCCGACATGGAGGAGTACGGCATCGCGCCGATCTCGCTCGTCGTGTCGAACCTCTATCCGTTCGGTAGCGACGCCGCGTTCGAACACGGGTCCGGATCACCGGTCGAGCTGATCGACATCGGGGGCCCGGCGATGGTGCGGGCGTCGGCGAAGAACCACGCACACGTCGCGATCGTCGTCGACCCCGCCGACTACGACGTCGTGCTGGCCGAGATCGCCGAGAACGGTGCGGTCGTACCGGAGACACGCCGTCGGCTCGCTCGCGATGCGTTCGCGCACACCGCTGCCTACGACGCGGCCATCGTCACCTGGTTCGACGCGTCGGAAGCCGACCCCGACCCGCTGCCGCGCTCGTTGCACGTCGCGCTCGAACGTGCCGAGGTGTTGCGCTACGGCGAGAACCCCCATCAGCAGGGCGCTCGGTACCGCTTCCACGGCGACTCCAGCTGGTGGGACACCATGACCCAGCACGGAGGCAAGGCGCTCAGCTACCTGAACCTGTACGACACCGAGGCCGCCTGGCGACTGGTGCACCGCTTCGACGAGCCGGCGTGCGTCGTCGTCAAGCACGCCAACCCGTGCGGCGTGGCGATCGGTGCCGACATCGCCGATGCCTACGTGAAGGCGAACGCCTGCGATCCGGTGAGTGCGTTCGGCGGCATCGTCGCCGTCAACCGGCCCGTCACCGCCCCGATGGCCGAGGCGGTCTCGGCCGTGTTCACCGAGGTCGTGGTGGCGCCGGGCTACGACGCCGCCGCGCTCGACCTGCTGCTCGCCAAGAAGAACATGCGGGTCGTCACCGCCGACGCGCCGGGCGAGTGGCGTTTCGACCTGAAGCCACTCGACGGCGGGTTCATCGTGCAGCAACCGGATGGGGTCACCATCGACCGCGATGCGTGGGACGTGGTGACCGACGCTCGCCCGAGCGACGCCCAGTGGGGCGACCTCGAGTTCGCGTGGCAGGTGTGCGCGGCGGTCACCAGCAACGCGATCGTGTACGCGAAGGACCTGCAGGCGTTCGGTGTCGGCGCCGGCCAGCAGAACCGCCTCGACTCGGCTCGAATCGCCGCCGAACGAAGCGCCGGCCGTGCAGCCGGTGGCGTGTGCGCGAGCGATGCGTTCTTCCCGTTCCGCGACGGTCTCGACGCCACTGCGTCAGCCGGCATCACCGCCGTGATCCAACCGGGCGGAAGCGTCCGTGACGACGAGGTGATCGCGGCGGCGAACGAACACGGCATCGCGATGGTCTTCACCGGCGAACGCCACTTCCGGCACTGATGTCGTAATGCCCTCGGCGGCGGCGACCCAGATCGTCGCCGCGCTCTGAACGGAGCGATGAACGGAGCGAACCGGGTCTGCTCCGTTCGTCCTGCGCTCACTCGGCGGGTTTGGCGAGGGCTTCGACGATCTCGGCACCGGGGAGGGCGGCGAGGGATTCGGGCGGCACGAGCAGCTTGCGGTCGCGTGAGCCACCCCCGACGATCACGTCCGGGACGTCCATGATCCGGCTGTCGATCCACAGCGGGAGGTCGGCCGGCAGTCCGTACGGCGTCACCCCACCGATCTGCATGCCGGTGATCTCCGCCGTCTCGTCGGCCGATGCGAACGACGCCTTCTTGCGCTCGAGGCGCTTGCGCACGACGCCGTTGACGTCGAGACGGGTGGTGGCGAGGACGAGGCAGCAGACGTAGATCCGAGGATCGCCCTTGCCGACCACGACGATCGCATTGGCGGATTGATCGAGGTCGTAGCCGTAGGTGGCGCAGAACGCGGCCGTGTCGGCCAGGTCCGGGTCGCAGGGCACGACTTCGAAGGACGCTCCGGTGGCGGTCACGGCGTCGAGCACGGCATCACTCATCGCGCCGACGCTAGGCCGCGCACGCGGATGACCACGAAATCGGGTGCAACCAGGCGATACTGGTGGCGATGGCAGATGCCACCATGACTTCGACGCGCCCTCACCGCGCGGCTTCGAATCTGAGCAAGGTCCCGTACCTGCCTGGACTCGACGGCATGCGCGCGCTCGCCGTCGCGGCCGTGCTCGTGTACCACGCCAATCCGACGTGGCTGCCCGGCGGCTTCCTCGGTGTCGAGGTGTTCTTCGTCATCAGCGGGTATCTGATCACCCTGCTCCTCATGGCCGAGCGCGAACGCACCGGCACCGTGAAGATCGGGGCGTTCTGGATGCGCCGGGCACGGCGGCTCCTCCCCGCACTGTTCCTCATGCTGTTCCTGCTCATCACGTACACCTGGATGTTCCGCGCCGAAGAGCTCGGCAAGCTCCGGGGCGACGTGATCGCCGCGTTGTTCTACGTGTCCAACTGGTACCAGATCTGGGTCGGGCAGGGGTACAGCGCCACCGGTGACTTCGCACCGCTGCGTCACCTCTGGAGCCTCGCGGTGGAGGAGCAGTTCTACTTGCTCTGGCCGGTCGCGATGCTCTTTCTGCTGCGTCGGAACGGCACCCGCAACCTGGCGCTGACCGCGCGATGGTTGGTGGTCGCGGCCATCGCCGTGACCGTGTTGACGGCCCTCGTGTACCACCCCGGACGCATCGGCGACTGCTCGGTCAACCCCGAGGCGTACTGGACGATCGGCGACCGCTGCATCTCGAAAGCCGACACGCTCTACCTGTCCACGATCACGCGGTCCAGCGGTCTGCTGCTCGGCGCGGCGTTCGCGATGCTCTGGCGACCGATGGCGATCATGCGTGGGCCGCTGCGCAACGCCGGCCGCCTGCTCGATCTGATCGCCCTCGCCGGGCTCGGCTTCCTGTGCCTGTTCGTCTGGACGATCCACTTCGTCACGCCGGCAGGTGCCGACCCGTGGCTGTTCCGCGGCGGGTTCCTCTGGACGGCGCTCGCGACCCTGATGATGATCGCGGCCGTCACGCACAGCCGCACCATCACGGCGAAGGTGCTCGGCAACCCGGTGTTCCTCTACGTCGGAACCCGTTCCTATGGCCTCTACCTGTTCTCGTGGCCGATCTACCAGATCATCCGTGAGGTCGCCGGCAACGTGTTGTCGTTCCGGGAGTTCGTCGTCGCGCTCATCCTGACGATGATCATCACCGAGCTGTCGTACCGGTTCATCGAGATGCCCGTCCGGCGGCGACAGGTCGCCGCGTGGTGGGAGAGTCTCCGGGTGCGCCGTGATCCGGTACCGCGGCAGATCGCGGCCGTCACGGTCGTCGCCACGCTGCTGGTGCTGGCGTTCGGCGTGCTCCGACTCGGCCTCGCAGATGTCGAGCAGAACGAGATCGCGGCCGCGCTCGACGCCGGGCAGGAGAACGTCACGTCGCTCGATGAACTGCTGGGGACGGGCGGCGACGAGGGTGCCGCCGGCGCCGATCCGCCGCCGTCGGCCACCACGGTGCCGGCTGTGGCCGACACGGCCGTCGCCGCCGCCACCACGACCAGCACGACCACCACGACGACGACCACCACACTCCCGAAGGAACCGGTCGACTACCTCGCGATCGGCGACTCGGTGATGCTCGGCGCCGCCGGCGTGCTCAGCAACCGCGGGTACACCGTGAATGCCGAGGTGAGCCGACAGATGGTCGACGTGGTGCCGGTGATGCAACAACTGGCCGACGCCGACCTCTTCGGCGATCCGGTGGTCATCCATCTGGGCACGAACGGACCGTTCACGAAGGAGACGCTCGATGCGTTCCTCGCGCCCCTCAGCAGCGTGCCGAACGTCATCATGTTGAACATCAGGGCCGAGCGCCCGTGGACCGCTTCGAACAACGCACTCCTGCAGGAGCGCGATCGACCCGGTGACAACATCATCCTCATCGACTGGCAGGGCCTGTCGCAGGGCTGCACCGGGAACTGCTTCTCGGCCGACGGCATCCACCTGTCGGCGGACGGGCAGCGGTTCTATGCCGACGTGATCGGCGACGTGACCGGACGCTGACGAACGTTGCGGTGCGCGCGGCCAGGCGTCGGCGAGTGAGCGTCCGGGTGCGGCCTGCGTGGCCGGCGAACGCTGCAAAGTGGGTCCTGTGGCACTTGGGTGGCTCAGCGGCGGGCGCGTACGATCGCTGACATGACATCACCAGTTCGTGTTGCGGTGACCGGTGCGGCCGGTCAGATCGGTTACTCCCTCCTGTTCCGGATCGCGTCCGGCTCGATGCTCGGCCCCGACACCCCGATCGCGTTGCAGCTGCTGGAGATCACGCCGGCGCTCGGAGCGCTCGAGGGTGTGAAGATGGAACTCGACGACTCGGCGTTCCCGCTGTTGACCGAGATCGTGTGCACCGACGACGCCGACGTCGCGTTCGGCGACGCCGACGTCGCCCTGCTGGTGGGGGCGATGCCTCGCAAGGACGGGATGGACCGTTCCGACCTGCTGGCCGCGAACGGCGGCATCTTCAAGCCCCAGGGCGAGGCACTGTCGCGCTCGGCCAAGCGTGACGTCAAGGTGCTCGTCGTCGGCAACCCCGCCAACACCAATGCACTGATCGCGATGAACAACGCCGCCGATCTCGATCCCGGCCGTTTCACGGCGATGACCCGGCTGGATCACAACCGGGCGATGAGCCAGCTCGCCGCCAAGCTCGGCGTGAGCGTCAACGACATCCGCAAGATGACGATCTGGGGGAACCACTCGAACACGCAATATCCCGACCTGTTCCACTGCGAGGTGAATGGCGGCTCGGCCTACGACGCCGTCGGCGACCACGACTGGTACGTCGACGAGTACATCCCCACCGTCGCCACTCGCGGCGGAGCGATCATCAAGGCGCGTGGTGCGTCGTCGGCAGCGTCGGCCGCCAACGCTGCCGTCGACCACATCCGCTCGTGGTCGCTCGGAACGCCCGAGGGCGACTGGGTGTCGATGGGTGTGCCGTCCGACGGCAGCTACGGGGTGCCCGAGGGCATCATCTCCAGTTTCCCGTGCGTGTGCCGCGACGGTGACTACGAGATCGTCCGGGGTCTCGACATCGACGACTTCAGCCGCGACCGAATCGACGCCACCGCAGCCGAGTTGGTCACCGAGGCCGATGCAGTCCGCGGCCTCGGTCTGATCTGAACGTGTCGTGAGGCTCCGGCGAGGCCGGACCATGAAACCCGAGTTGTGAGGTCGGGTTTCGAGGTCTAGTGTCGTCGCCCATGAGTGACAACTGGGGCTTCGAGACCAAGCAGATCCACGTCGGCGGCGAACCCGACCCGACCACGGGCGCACGCGCCGTGCCCATCTACCAGACGACGTCGTTCGAGTTCCGCGACACCGAACATGCGGCGAACCTGTTCGGGTTGGCCGAGGTGGGGAACATCTACACGCGGATCATGAATCCGACCCAGGGTGCGCTCGAGGCCCGCCTGAGCGCGCTCGAGGGCGGGTGCACCACGGCGATCGGCATCCCGGGAGCCCTCGCAGTGGCGTCGGGGCAGGCGGCATCGACGCTCGCGATCCTGACGCTCGCCGAATCGGGCGATCACATCGTGGCGTCGTCGTCCCTCTACGGAGGCACGTACAACCTCCTGCACTACACGATGCCCAAGATGGGCATCGAGGTGTCGTTCGTCGACGATCCGGACGATCTCGACGCGTGGCGCGCGGCGGTCCAAGACAACACGAAGGCCTTCTACGGCGAAGTACTGGCCAATCCGCGGAACAACTTCCTCGACATCGAGAACGTCGCCGACGTCGCTCACGAGTCGGGCATCCCGTTCATCGTCGACAACACCGTGCCGACGCCGTACCTCGTGCAACCACTCGAGTGGGGCGCCGACATCGTCGTCCACTCGCTCACCAAGTTCATCGGCGGGCACGGCACCTCGATCGGCGGTGCGATCATCGACGGCGGCACGTTCGACTACGGCGCCGCCGGCCGTTTCCCCAACTTCACCGAACCCGACCCGAGCTATCACGGCCTGGCCTACTGGCCGGCGCTCGGCCACGGCTCGTTCATTCTCAAGGCTCGCGTGCAACTGCTCCGGGACATCGGCATGGCGATCTCACCGTTCAACGCGTTCATGTTCCTCCAGGGCCTCGAGACGCTGAGCCTCCGCATGGACCGGCACTGGGAGAACGCACAGCGGGTCGGCGAGTACCTCGACGCTCATGCCCAGGTCGATTCCGTGTCGTACGCCGGGTTGGAGTCGAGCCCGTGGCACGATCGCGCCCGGGTCTACGGCGGTGACAAGGGATACGGCTCGATCATCGCGTTCGAGATCGCCGGTGGCGTCGACGCCGGCAAACGGTTCGTGGAAGCGTTGACCCTGCACAGCCACGTGGCCAACATCGGCGACGCGCGCAGCCTGGTGATCCAGCCCGCCGCCACCACGCACAGCCAGCTCAGTCCGGAAGAGCAGGCTGCGTCGGGCGTCACGCCGTCCCAGGTCCGCCTGAGCGTCGGCCTCGAGTCGATCGATGACATCCTCGCCGACCTCGACCAGGGGTTCGCGGCTGCCTGACGGGTGTTCGCTCGGGTTCGGCCTTCGGCTCGAACCTTCGTTCATCTCGGTGTTCGCTCGGGTTCGGCCTTCGGCTCGAACCTTCGTTCATGACGGGTGCTCGCCGGGTTCGGCCTTCGGCTCGAACCTTCGTTCATCTCGGTGCTCGCCGGGTTCGGCCTTCGGCTCGAACCTCCGGGCTGCGGTGCTCGTGCCTGCGCTCCTCGCCGGGCGGGCGTCGGCCGACGGGTCCGGGTCGGCGGGCGTCCGCTGCTCGCCCGCGGTTCATGACGGGTGCTCCGCCTGGGTTCGGCCTTCGGTTCGAACCTTCGCGCTCGGGTGCTCGCTGCGCTGTGCTCCTCGCCGGGCGGGCGTGGCCTGACGGGTTCGGGTCGGCGGGCGTCCGCCGCTCGCCTGCCGAGCTCGCCGTCTCCGCTCCGCTCCGACGCTCGCCCGCCGTTCATGACGGGTGCTTGGCCTCGCCCGCCGGGCTCATCCGATGCGGCCAGGCTGACGGCGCACTGGTCCTCGCGCTCTCGCCCTGGGGGGCGGGCTCGATCAGTCCTCGTCTCTCTGGTCCTTGAGGAAGTCTTCGAACTGGGCGCCCAGGTCGTCGGCCGAGGGGATGGCGGCTTCGGCGCGCTGGTCGAAATCGTGCTCCAGCATCTTGACGTACATCTGGAGCTGCACGTCGCCCTCGGCGACCTCGTCGTGCAGGCTCCGCCACTTGCGCACCTCGTCGGCGAAGTCGTCGTCCTGATCGGGTACCTCGACGTTGAGTACGTGCGCGAGGTGCGTCTGCAGCGCCGCGACCGCCTGTGGGTGCTCGGCGTTCATCAGGTAGTGGGGGATGCCCACGCGCAGCGACACCGGCGGAATGCCGGCGTCGGCCAGATCGGTCTGAATCACACCGACGACACCGGTGACCCCCTGATACGACGGCTGACCGATCCCGAGGCGCCGAGCCAGGTCGGCGTCGGTCGTGCTGCCCGTGACCTGCGGCGTGCGGGTGTGTGGAACGGCCTCGGCGGCCGAACCAACGGTGACGACGGCTTCGCAACGGAGCCGGCGTGCCACGTGGGTGATGCACGCCGAGTACGTGTGCCACGCGAGGTGCGGCTCGACGCCGACGAGCACGACCAGATCACGGCCGCCAGCGCCCCGCACGACGTCGAACTCGTTCTCGGGCCAACGGATCACGCGCAGCTCACCCTCGTCGATCTCGACCTGCGGCCGCTCCTGCGTGAAGTCGTAGAACGGGTCGGGATCGATCGCGCCGATCGTGATCGCGGTGTCGGCCGGAGCGAACCGATCGAGCGCGGTCGTGGCGGCACCGCTGATGTCGAACAGACCGGTGAGCGCCACGAGCATCACCGGGGACCGCAGGGGTCCGAGATCGTCGATCTCGAGTTCGAGCACGTCGGCGACGTTCATCAGGGACGAGTGTGTCAGGCGGAGACGGCGCCCATGGCACCGACGACCTCGTCGATGCACACGGTCAGCGCCTCGACGTCGGACGGATCGATCGCCGGGAACATCCCGACCCGCAGCTGGTTGCGCCCCAGCTTGCGGTAACTGTCGGTGTCGAGCACGCCGTTGGCACGCAGCACCGCGCTCACCGCGGTCGCGTCGATCGAGTCGTCGAGGTCGATCGTGGCCACCACCGACGAGCGCTTGGCCGGGTCGCTGACGAAGGGGGTCGCCCACCCGCGGGACGCCGCCCATCCGTACATGATCCGGGCCGACTCGTCGCTGCGGCTCGCGCACCAGTCGAGGCCGCCGTTGCCGAGCATCCACGTCAGTTGTGCGTCGAGCATCAGCAGTGTCGCGACGGCCGGGGTGTTGTACGTCTGGTTCGACCGGCTGTTGGTGAGTGCGATGCCGAGGTCGAGCGACGCAGGGCGCCAGCGATCGGACGCGGCGATCCGTTCGATCCTCTCGACGGCGGCAGGCGAGCAGGCGGCCAACCACAGGCCGCCGTCGGACGCGAAGCACTTCTGCGGCGCGAAGTAGTACACGTCGACCCCCGCCGGTTCCCAGCGCAGCCCACCCGCGGCCGAGGTGGCGTCGACGGCCACGAGTGAGTCGGCGTCGGCACCCTCCGGACGCCGCAGCTGCATCGCCACGCCCGTCGACGTCTCGTTGTGCGTCAGCGCGTACAGGTCGTGACCCGGCTGCGCGACGGGGTCGGGGTGGTCACCTGGCTCGCTCGCGATCACGGTCGGCTCGCCGAGATGGGGCGCCGTTGCGCACGCGTCGGCGAACTTCGACGAGAACTCTCCGAACACCAGGTGTTGGCTGCGCCGGTCGACGAGGCCGAACGTCGCCGCGTCCCAGAACACGGTCGTGCCCCCGTTGCCCAACACGATCTCCCACCCGTCGTGGAGCCCGAACAGCTCGTGCAGGCCCGACCTGATCGAACCGACGAGATCTTTCACCTGGGGCTTGCGGTGGGACGTGCCCATCGTGGTCGTGGCGCGCGGCGACGATCGCGTCGATCTGCTCGCGACGGACCTTCGACGGGCCGCAGCAGAAGCGCCCGTCGGCGGGCAGGATCGAGGAGGGGAGTCGAATGGCGTTGGCGTCCACGGCGGCCAGCATGGCAGCGGCCGGCCGGACTTCCGACGCGGCGCCGTTCACGTTTCGTTTCGCAGTTGGCCCGATCTGTTTCGCTCGGTCGTCTTGTTCGTTTCGCGGCGAACGCCTTGAGTTGGGGACGTCCCGAACAACCACCCAATGAGGAGCAACCACATGAGAATCCGCCGCATGATCGCCGCCGTCGCCGTCGCCGGAGGTCTGGCCGCAGCGCCCACCGTCGCCGACGCCGACTTCGGGGGCCGCCAGGCCACCTACCGCGTCACCATCGAGAACGTGTCGACCGGTTTCCAGCCGCTGTCGCCCGCCGGGGTGGCCGTGCACAGCCGCTGGACCGACGTCTGGAGCACCGGGGCACCCGCCACCAACGCCGTCGCCGCGGTCGCCGAGGATGCGAACGGTGGCGTCTTCGCCGACACCTACTCGCAGGTCCACGGCGTCAAGCAGGCGTTCGTCGGCGGTGCTGCACCCGCCGGCCCGGGCGGCACGATCGAGTTCGAGTTCGACGCTCGTCGCGGCGACCGGATCAGCCTCGTCAGCATGCTCGTGAACACGAACGATGCGTTCACCGGGCTCGATGCGGTCAAGCTGCGCAACGGCACCCGCGTCTACGAGGTCGGTGCCTACGACGCCGGGACGGAGGCCAACAACGAGAGCGCCTCGCACATCCCCGGTCCGGTCGGCGGCAACCCGTTCGTCCGTGATCCCGAGGGCGGCGTCATCACCCGCCACCCCGGAGTGACGGGCGGCGCCGATCTCGACCCCGCCGTCCACGGCTGGGAGGGCCCGGTCGCTCGCATCACGATCGAGCGCATCGACTGATCACCCCCTGATCACCTCCTGATCACCCCCTGATCACCCCCGTCCGTCCGCCTCGGTCCGCACTCGTTGCGGACCGAGGCGGACAGTTCGTCCACCGGCGAGGGAAATCGCCGGCGGATCTGACACGATGTGACCCCGTGAAGCGCACCTCCGAACGACTCGCCGCCATCGCCCCGTCCGCCACCCTCGCCGTCGACTCGAAGGCGAAGGCCCTCAAGGCCGCCGGTGAGAACGTCGTCGGGTTCGGTGCCGGCGAACCCGACTTCCCGACGCCGGCCCACATCGTCGATGCCGCCGTCGACGCCTGCCGTGACCCGAAGAACCATCGGTACTCGCCGGCCGGTGGTCTGCCGGAGCTGAAGGAGGCGATCGCCGCCAAGACGCTTCGCGACTCGGGCTACGAGATCGAGGCGAGCCAGGTGCTCGTCACCAACGGCGGCAAGCACGCCGTGTACACCGCCTTCGCCGCACTGTGCGATCCCGGGCGACGAAGTGATCGTGCCGGCGCCCTACTGGACCACCTACCCCGAGTCGATCACCCTCGCCGGCGGGGTACC
Organism: uncultured Acidimicrobiaceae bacterium; assembly: GCA_963827775.1. Taxonomy (GTDB): domain Bacteria; phylum Actinomycetota; class Acidimicrobiia; order Acidimicrobiales; family Ilumatobacteraceae; genus Ilumatobacter. Next base: position 207,913 of record CAWHCI010000025.1, read on the forward strand.
CGTCGTGGTCGACACCGGCGACGAGACCGGGTTCAAGGTCACGATCGACCAGCTCGAGGCAGCCCGGACCGAGCGCACCAAGGTGTTGCTCTTCGTCAGCCCCGACAACCCGTCGGGAGCCGTGTACACACCGGCGGAGGTCCAGCGCGATGGGGGAGTGGGCGGTCGAACACGGCATTTGGGTGATCACCGACGAGATCTACGAGCACCTGGTCTACGGCAACCACGAGTTCGCCTCGATGCCCACGGTGGTGCCCGACCTGGCGGAGCAGTGCCTCGTCGTCAACGGTGTCGCCAAGACCTACGCGATGACCGGGTGGCGTGTCGGTTGGATGATCGGGCCGAGCGACGTCGTGAAGGCGTCGGCCAACTTCCAGAGCCATGCCACGTCGAACGTCGTGCAACGTCGCTCAGCGCGCCACGATCGCGGCGGTGTCGGGCCCGCTCGACGACGTCGAGATGATGCGCTCCGCATTCACGCGGCGCGGTGCGACGATGCACCGCATGCTCAACGACATCGACGGTGTCACGTGCCTCGAGCCGCAGGGTGCGTTCTACTGCTTCCCGAACGTGACGGGTCTGCTCGGCCGCGACGTCGGTGGTCGCACGGCGTCGACGACACTCGAGCTGGCCGACCTCGTGCTCGAGCAGGCCAAGGTCGCCTTCGTGCCCGGCGAGGCGTTCGGTGCCCCCGGCTACGCCCGGTTCAGCTTCGCGCTCGGCGACGACGATCTCGAAGAGGGCGTTCGCCGGATCGCCGAGCTCTTCAGCTGATCGGAGCGACGGTCACCGGTACGCCGTTCAGCGCGATGTTGCCGCTGACCGGGTCGTAGAACTCGTCGTCGGTCAACACGTTGGTGTTGGCGCCCCGGTACTCCTGCGCGACGCGGAGGCGGACGCCGGGTCGATTCTGACCGAACCCGTGCGGAATGCTCACGACGCCCGGCCGGATGCCGTCGGTGATCTCGACGTCGATCGCGATCTCGCCGACCCGCGACGCGACGCTGGCGGGCGCGCCGTCGTGGAGCCCGAGCCGATCGGCGTCGTCGGGATGGATCTGCATCGTGCACCGGTTCCGGCCCTTGGTGAGGGTCGGGATGTTGTGCATCCACGAGTTGTTCGAGCGCACGTGCCGGCGTCCGACGAGCACCATCGACTCGGTCCAATCGCGGTCCAGCGAGGCAGCGAGACGCTCGATGTCGGTCGTGCATCGCCTCGGGGAACGCCTCGATGCGTCCGGACGGCGTGCGGAGCAGACCGGGGATGCCGATCCGGCTGCAGCGGGCCGAGGTCGACGCCGTGGGGGTGCTGCCTCGAGCCGATCCAGCGTGAGTCCGTCGGGATCGGCGCCGAATCCGTCGCCGTACGGGCCCGTGCGCAGCATGATGTCGAGCACTCGCTCCGGCCCGGTGCGGTCGCCGACCAGCTCGAGCAGCTCGTCGACGTCTCGTTCGTGCACCGGCCCGTGCTCGTCGCGGGTGGCGGCGGCGGCGACCGACCGGGCGATGTCGTCCTCGACGGCAGCGGTGTCGGGCCGTTCGCCCTCGCCCGCCAGCAGCCCGGCGAGTCGCAGCATGATCGCTCCCTCGCTCGAGCTGGCCCGTCGTCGAGCGGGAGCACGGGCGGTGAGTAGTTGGCGACGTTCCGTACGGCGAAGTTGCAGGAGTGCGAGGTCGTAGTGCGACTTCTGCAGCGGCGACGGCGGGGGCAGGATCACGTCGGCGTGACGCGTCGTCTCGTTGACGTACGGGTCGATCGACACCATGAACTCGAGCGAGGCGAGCGCGGCGTCGAGCCGCTCGGAGTTCGGGTTCGACGAGACCGGGTTGCCGGCGACGGTGACCAGCGGCGCGCACCTGGCCCTCGCCGGGCGTCTCGATCTCCTCGGCGAACGCCGACGACCGGGAACTCGCCGAGCGCCTCGGGCGGCCGCGCGACGCGGCTGCGCGGCGCGACCGAAGCGCATGCCGCGGCCCGACGCCCGGGCGGCCCTTCGTGGACGGCTGGCCGGCCGCACCGCGTGGCGAACATCGCGCCGCCGACACGATCGAGGTTGCCGGTGAGCAGGTTGACCACGTCGACGAGCCAGCTCGCGAGCGTGCCGAACTCCTGGGTGCAGGTGCCGATGCGCCCGTAGACGGCGGCGGTGGGCGCGGCCGCGAGGTCGTGGGCGAGTCGCCGGATGATGCCGGCGTCGACGCCGCACGTCGCGGCGACCTGCTCGGGATCGAAGTCGGCGAGCGCCACGGCGAGGTCGTCGAGTCCGTTGGTGTGCTCGGCCAGTCGCCCCGGCGTCGCCACGTCGTCCGCGAGGATTGTCCGTGCAACGGCCGCGAGCAGGTGGGCGTCGGTCCCCGGTCGGATCGAGACGTGCTGGTCGGCGCGCTCGGCGGTCTCGCTCGCGCCGTGGGTCGACGACGACGACGCGTCCGCCCGCGCTCGAATCCGCTCCAGGCGACCCGGGAAGTCGGGCGCCGTGCACAGCGAGCCGTTCGACGCGTACGGGTTGGCGCCCAGGAGCACGACGAAGTCGGTGCGGTCGAGGTCGGGCACGGGCACGGTGACCGATCCGAACATCATCCCGGCCGACATCTCCTTCGGCCGCTGGTCGACCGTGGATGCGGAGAAGCGGTTGCGGGTGCCGAGCGCCTTGATCAACGTGCGGTTGTAGAGCAGCGGCGCGATGCTGTGGGCGCCGGGGTTGCCGAGGTAGATCGCGCTCGCGTCGCGCCCGTGCTCGTCGAGGATCGAAAGGAGGCCGGCTGCGATCGTCGCGAACGCCTCGTCCCAGTCGACCTCGACGAACTCGCCGTCACGCTTCACCACCGGGCGGCGCAACCAGTCCGGATCCTCGTGGAGATGGCCCAGGGTGGTGCCCTTCGGGCACAGGTAGCCCTGCGAGAAGACGTCGTCGCGATCTCCCCGGATCCGCTTCACCCGCTCCCCGGTCGGCGTCGATTCGAGGGTGATCTCGAGCCCGCACCCCGCCTCGCAGAGTGGGCAGGTCCGATGGGCGATGCGGGTGGTCGACGGCATCCACCCAGCCTGGCAAGGGCGTCATGTGTCGGGCGAATCAGTCGACCCGCTCGCCGCGCGCCATCGGCGCATCGACCGGCATCGCTTCCTCCATGTCGTGGCGCTCCTGCTCGCGGAACCACTCGGCGTACCGGCGGGACATCGGCGCCACGGTCGCCCCGTGGAGGACGACCGACGCGATGATCACGAGCACGATCACCGAGAAGAGGTCGTCGGGGCTCTCGAGTGACTCCTCCTGGAACAGCAGCAACCCGAACACCATCGACGCCAGGCCGCGTGGGCCGAACCAGCCGATGAAGGCGACCGTGCGGAGCCGGAGTCCGCTGCCGAGCAGTGCCACCCAGACCGGCAGCATCCGACCGATCGTCAGGGTGCCGATCGCGCAGAGTGCGACCGCGACCGTGAGCTCTTCGAGCGCCGGCCACACCAGCAGTGCTCCGAACACCATGAACGTCGCCGCCGCGCCGATCTGTCCGGCGTCCTCGGCGAGCTCGGTCTGCTCGTCGACCGGCTCGCCCATGAACGCGCGCACGAGCAGGCCGCACACGAACGCGGCGATGAAGCCGTTGCCGCCGGCCGCGCCGGCGCCGGCATAGCCGACGACGGCACCGCCGAGCATCAGCAGGCGGTAGCCCTCGGCGTCGGACCAGTCGTACCGCATGGCGACCGTCGCGATCTTGGCGAGGGCGAATGCCGCGGCAACGCCCACGAGGAGCCCGAGTCCGATCTCGGTCAGCGCCTCGCCGACGAACTCGCGTGGTTCGTCGAGTTCGAGCCCGGCGGCCAGCGAGGTGAACACGGCGACGACGGGCACGACGAGACCGTCGTTGAGACCCGACTCGACGTTGAGGGCCTGGCGAACCCGTGCCGGGACGGCCGTGTTCGTCACCACGGCCTCGCCCAGCGCGGCGTCGGTGGGAGCGAGGATCGCCGCGACGAGCGCGGCCTCGGGCCAGCTGAGATCGGTCAGCAGCAGTGCGGTGACCAGCGTGCCCATCGCGACGGTCAGCGGGAGGCCGATCAGGAGCAGGCGTGCGGGAATCTGCGCCGAGGCCCGGAGCCGGCGCACGTCGATTCGGGATGCGTCCGAGAACAGCAGGAGCGCGAGCGTGAACTCCGCGAGCAGCGCGACCGACTCGCTCTCGAGCTCGATCGAGAGCCACCCGAGCGCATCGGATCCCAACAGCAGCCCGGCGGCGACGAAGATCATGGGCGACGTGATCGGCAGCGTGGCGATCCGGTGACGGAAGGCGGCGACGAGTGCGAGGACGCCGGCGATGAGGGCGACATCGGTCATGTCGGTCCTCCCGGTGAGCCCACGAGCTCCAGGATCGGCGACGGTCCGAAGTCCGGCGCTCCACCGAGTGGCTCGGTGATCGCCCGGGGCACGGAGATGTCGGCGAGGAGCAGCCGGCCGACGGCGGGATGGCCGCGGAGACCGGCCTTGGGCAGTGCCAACGTCACGGTCGCGTCCGCGGTCACGAATGCGCCGGGGGCGTCGCCCGTGGTCACATCGATCCCGCTCGGCGTGTCGAGCGACAATGTCCGAGGGTGCTGCGAACACGCAGCGATCAGCTCCGCCGTGTGCCCCCGGGGCGCTCCGCGCAACGAGTAGCCGACGAGGGCATCGATCGCCAGATCGCACGAGGATGGTGCGTCGGCGATCGTGACGCCCATGCGCCGAATGGTCTCGAGCTGGCGCGCCGGAACTCCCGACAGGTCGTGGCCCGGGCGGGTCGTCGTGACGGTGACGGCGACACCCGCGTTGGCCAGGTGTCGGGCGGCGACCATGCCGCCACCGCCGTTGCCGCCCGAACCGGCGGCGACCCACACCGACGACGGCGCGAACAGGTCGATCGCCGCCCGCGCCAGGCTGCGTCCGGCGTTCTCCATCATCTGGACCAGGCTGATCCCGAGGTCGTCGATCATCACTCGGTCGACCTCGACCATCTCCGCTTCGGTGACCCACCCGACCGAGTCGGAAGGGATCGCCGGGTACGCCACGGACGGACCGTATCGCGCTGTCCGGAACCTCGCGACGACCAGGCGAATGCGGACGTGCGATGGCGGCGCCCGTCGTGGGAGTCCGTCGTGGGGACCGCTCCGACCAGGCCGTCTCGACTCGGTGGTCGATGGGGTACCGTGCCGCATGGCCGAGCGGGTGGGCGCCCTTGCCGGGATCGGGAACACGCCGGTCGTCAAGCTGTCGTCGTTCCCCGGTTCGGGAGCCGGTGACGTGTGGGTCAAGCTCGAAGCCGCCAACCCGACCGGTTCGTACAAGGATCGAATGGCGCTGGCGATGATCGAAGGTGCCGAGGCTCGCGGCGAGCTGCGGCCCGGACAGACCGTCGTCGAGTACACCGGCGGTTCGACCGGCAGTTCGCTCGCGTTCGTGTGCAGCCTGACGGGGTACCCGCTCAAGATCGTGACGTCGAACGTGTTCGCCGAGGAGAAGCTCCAGACGATGCTGGCGTTCGGAGCCGAACTCGAGATGATCCACAGCGACGACGGGATTCACCCGCGGCTGATCCCCGAAATGCAGGAGCGTGCCGCCGAGATCGTGACCGCGGAAGGGCGCGTTTTCGACCGATCGGTTCAACAACCTCGACACGCTCGACGGCTACCTCGACATCGGCGACGAGCTGGTCCGACAGATCGACGGTGAGATCCACGGGCTGGCGGTGTACGTCGGTGTCGGTTTCGTGCCTCCCTCATCACGCCGGACAGCTACGACCGACTCGACGCCGTCAGCACGCCGGACGCCTTCGACGCGGCCCGTGAGCTGGCGAGGACCGAGGGCGTCTGGACGGGCCCCAGCGGGGGAGCGAGCATCGTGGCAGCGAGCCGCCTGGCTCGTGAGCTCGGTCCGGGCCACACCGTCGTGACGCTGCAGCCCGACTCGGGCCTCAAATATCTCAGCGGTGACCTGTCTCGCTGATCGGCGTCAATCGGCACGCTCTGCGCATCGCCGCGATCGTCCGGCCGGCGCCCCAGTCGTTGCGTTCGAGCGCCAGCAACATCGCCGCCACGTTGCGGTCGCGGATCCGTTCGAGTTCGCGAACGTCGAGGTGGCCCGGACTGTTCGTCGGACTGGGTGGCGATCGTGTCGATCAGCTCGTCGGTCGAGCTCGGGGACGTCCATCAGCTTCGTCCACGGCCAGGTGAGGCACTCGCCGAACTGGCCGATGAAGTGGCGCATGCCGCCCTCGCCGCCGGCGATCCGGTAGGTCTCGAACAGGCCCATCTGGGCCCAGCGCAGGCCGAAGCCGTAGCGGATCGCGTCGTCGATCTCCTCGGTGGTGGCGATGCCGTCGTTCACCAGCCACAGCGCCTCGCGCCAGACCGCCTCCAGCAGCCGGTCGGCGATGTGGGCGTCGATCTCGGCCCGCACATGCAGCGGGTGCATGCCGAGCGACCGGTACAGTCGATCGCACGGTCGACAGCCTCCGAGGCGGTGCGCTCGCCGCCGACCACCTCGACCAGCGGCAGCAGGTACACGGGGTTGAACGGATGCCCGACGATCAGCCGCTCGGGGCGCTCGAGTGGCTCGGCGAGCACCGCTCGGCCGGAACCCCGAGGTGGACGATGCGATGATCGGCATCGGCCGGTGCGCCGCGTCGATCTGCGTGAGCGTCGCTGCTTGAGGTCGAGCCGTTCGGGCACGCTCTCGACGACGAACTCTGCGTCGGCGACCGCCTCGTCGATCGACGCCGCGCACCGTCAGCGACCCGATCGACTCGGGCTGCCGGTTCGAGGTCGAGCTCCCGCCAGGCGAGCACGCGCGTTGTCGTGCACCGTCGTCGATGATCCGGCCGGCGTCGGGCGACGGGTCGTACGCGCGTCACGTCGACGCCGTTGAGCCGCAGCCGGGCGATCCAGCCGGCACCGATGACGCCGCAGCCGATCGCGGCCGCTCGCCGTGAGCGGCGTGTCAGCCATGCTTGGTCAGCTTCAGATCGGCGCGCACCTCGTCCGGGCCCTTGATCGTGTGGCCGATGCCGCTCGACGATCTCGACCGCCCGGGCGACCAGGTCGGCGTTGCTCGCGAGCTGCCCGCGACCGAGATACAGATTGTCCTCCAGGCCGACCCGCACGTTGCCGCCGGCGATCGTCGCCAGCGCCACGTACTCCAGCTGCTTGCGGCCGATGGAGAAGGCGGAGAACGTCCAGTCGTCGGGGAGGTTGTTCACCATCGCCATGAAGGTGTTGATGTCGGGCGGGGCGCCCCACGGGATGCCCATGCACAGCTGCACCATCACCGGGTCGTCGATGAGCCCCTCGTCGACGAGCGATCTGGCCTGCCAGAGGTGGCCGGTGTCGAAGACCTCGATCTCCGGGCGCACGCCGAGCGCCTGGATCTGGCGGGCCATCTCCTTGAGCATCGCCGTGGTGTTGGTCATCACGTAGTCGCCCTCGCCGAAGTTCATCGTGCCGCAGTCGAGCGTGCAGATCTCGGGCAGCAGCCGGCGCACGTGTTCGAGCCGTTCGGTGGCACCGGCCATGTCGGTGCCGGCGTCGTCGAGCGGGAGCGGCTGCTCGACCGAGCCGAGCGTGAGGTCGCCGCCCATGCCGGCGGTGAGGTTGATCACCACGTCGACGTCGGAGGCGCGGACCCGCTCGACGACCTCGGCGTAGAGATCGGGGTCGCGCGCCGGCGCGCCGCGTGATCGGGTCGCGCACGTGGATGTGGGCGATGGCCGCGCCGGCCGGGCGGCGGCGATGCAGTCGTCGGCGATCTGCTCGGGCGTGACCGGCACCTTGTCGCTCTTGCCGACGGTGTCGCCGCTGCCGGTGACGGCGCAGGTGATGAAGACGGAGCTCATGCGGGTACCTCGCTGGTCGGTGATGGTGCGGACTCGGGTCGTGGAGTGGCACGCGGCGCAGCACGCGGAGGCGGGAGTAGAGGTCGTCGTGGTCGGCGTAGCAGCCGCGCAGGTGGCGGGCCGCCGCCGCTGCGAACGCGTCGCGGCCGTGGAGCACCCGCCGGTTGTCGAAGCCGACGAGGTCGCCGGGCCGGAACGGGTAGCGGATCTGGAAGCGCGGGTCGCGGGCGACGTCGGCGAAGATCCGCAGCGACTCGTAGGCGCGCGGGACGTCGGCGGCCGCCATGTGGGGCGCGCTGCGAACCGGGTAGAACGCGCGCAGGGTGAGCGGCTGGTGTCCGTGACCCGTGATCGATGATCGGGCCGACCCAGCGGTGTTCGGCGTCACGGGCACGGTTCATGAACACCCAGTCGAGCGTGGTGAGCGCCTCGTAGGCGTCGGGGTGCTCGGTGCGGATCGCCTCGACGACGGCCAACCCGTCGCTCATCCGCGACCAGCCGCCGTCGACGGTGTTCTCGATGCAGTGCAGGAACTGGAAGCCGGGCGGTACTCTCCCGGGTCGGGAGATCGGTGTGCTGGCCGAGGTCGAGCCCGGTGTTGGCGGTCGAGTCGGGGTCGACGTCGGCCTGCACGCTCCAGACCGGACCGAAGTTGGTGTCGCGGATCGGGCCGACGCGCGCCGACGAGCCGACCCACGAAGTCGAGGGTCGGTCGGCGTGTCGGCGAGGCGGCAGAGGCCGTATCGCACGAGTGCCGGTCAGCCACGCCTCGAGCACCGACTCGTCGTCGAGGATGTCGGAGCCGTCGATCGTCGGCGGCTCGGCGAAGGTCGGCCGCGGTCCAGGTGGTCGGTCGCCGGCAGCGCGCTGCCGGGAGATGGCGACCGTCGGCGACGTAGCGCAGCCAGCCGGGGTGGATCCGCACGCCGGCACGGTCGCTGCCCAGTCGAGGACGAGCGCACCGTCGGCGTCGACCGATGCCGACACGCAGTGCGGCGGGCGACGGGAGGTCGATGGGTTCGATCGTCGACTCGCGCACGGTCGGTTCGAGGCCGTACCCGTCGGCGTTCTCGGCGAGCCACAGCGAGTACGCCTCGAACTCGGCGCCGTCGGGCCACGTCACCAGGACGAAGCCGTCGTGACGCTCGCTGCCGCGAGCGGCGCCCACCCGTGGTCGATGAAGTCCGGCGTCAGAGGTGCGTTCGACGGTGCAGTTCGCCATTCCCGAACCCATCTCGATCAGGCGGGGACGTCGTCGGCGATGTGGACCGGGTCGTGGTCGGTGCGCACGGCCGACCAACTCGACGACGACGACGACTGCGGCGCCGACGAGCGCCAGCAGCATCGGGCACGGCGACGTCGCCGCTCGGTGCAGCCAGATCGGTCGTGTTGGTGCCGCCCGGCCACGGCCACAGCACCCGCAACGATCCGAGCATCAGCCCGACCATCGCGGCGATCACGAGGTCGTGGTGGTGGTCGAGCGCCCAGTCGAGCACCGACGAGAACAGCGCCAGCCCGACGACGCATCCGAGCCGCCGAGCGCCCCGAGCGACAACGAGGTCGCGGTCGTTGACGGCGCCGAGCACCTCGGTGTACATGCCGATCAGCACGAGGATGAACGAGCCGGAGATGCCGGGCAGGATCATGGCGCAGATCGCCAGCGCGCCCGACGAGGAAGAACACCCACCACGACTCGGTGACGATCTCGGCCGTGCCCTCGGCGACCTCGGTGTCGCTCTTGCAGGCCGAGCACGAGGAACAGCACGACGGCCACGACCGGCGATCGCGCCGAGCTCTCGGCGCCGACCGAGCGGATCAGGCGCCAGGCGATCGTCAGCGAGCCCGACGACGAGGCCGAAGAACAGCGCCGCCATCCGCATCGGGTGGTCGTGCAGCAGGTCCTCGAGCACCGACGACAGCGACGGCGACGGCGACGCAGCACCCCGCCGAGCAGCGACAGCAGCCAGACCCACTCGACGTCGCGCGAGCGTCGTCACGAACGCCGTCGAGCGTCGCCGGTGACCAGCGGCTCGGAGCGCCTGCGGCGCCGGTGTGGATGTTGCGGACCAGCCGCTCGTAGATGCCGAGCACCAGCGCGACGGTGCCGCCCGACACCCCGGGCACGATGTCGGCGGCGCCCATCGCGAAGCCACGGGCGAGCTTGGGCGGCAGGAGTGGGCATCGGCACGAGGGGCGAGGCTACCCGGTCGGCGCGCCGCTCAGCTCGCAACGTCACGGTGAACGAGCGCCGGGAGCGTGACGTCGAGGAGCTTCGCAGTCGTCGCGGTCGGCGTCGCGTGAGCGCGGTAGCGGACGTGCCGCCCGGGATCGCGACGCTGTCGCCGTCGGCGAGCAGCACCGACGGTCGCCGTCGTCGGCGTCGAACGTGACCGACCCCGGCAGCACGACGAGCAGGCAGAACTCGGTGTCGTGGGCGATCCAGCGGCGTCGTCGGTCGGTGGCCGCCGCGGACCGGCCGCGCGACACGGCACCGGCGAGGCCGTCGGTGGCCGGCGCCGATGCCGGTGTCGCGGTACTCCCACCCGTCGACCCGCCACGGCGCGTAGTCGGCGTCGGCGGCGACGTGGCGCACGAACCGCTGGCCGCCGAAGTCGCGGTCGGGTCGACGTACGGCCGTCGGCAAGCGGGAGCGCCCAGTCGGCGATCGTCTCGTGCTCGGCGGGGCAGCCGATCTCGATCACCTCGAGCCCGGGCGAGCTCTCGAGCACGCGGTGGCGGATCTCGGGCGGCTGCAGCACACAGTCGCCGGCGTGCATCACGAACGGCTCGCCCTGGTCCTCGTAGACAGACGCGACCCAGCCGGACTTCACGAAGATCATCTGGAAGCGGATCTTGTGGAAGTGCACGTAGTCGGGCACCGGCCCGCCCTCGGGAATCGTGATGTGCGAGGCGATGAAACGGCCGCCCCACCGGTCGGGGATGAGGTCGCGGTAGCGCATGCCGGCCCGACCGACGCCCGACGTCGCCGTCGTCGGACGTGACGACGAGCGACGGCTCGTTGTCGGGCAGGTCGTACGTCGTGGAGAACGGCGCGGAACTCGAGCGTGGAGCCGCCGGGCAGCTCGACCGTCGCCGCGGGCGTCGTCGGAGAGCAGCCGGAGTCGTGACCGGCGCCGCGTCGCTCGGCGCGCTCGAGGCGCAGCCGCACGCCGTGGCCGGAGACGACGGCCGTCGGCCGGGGCGTCGGCCGGGAAGATCGCGTCGACCCGGAAGCCGTAGCTCCGTCGGTCAGCACCTGCGAGATCGTCGTCGAACTGCGCCGAGCCGACCACGACGTGGACGTCGTGGACGTCGCGGATCATTGGCCCCAGTAGCCGCGGAGACCGGGAATGTGACGATGGATCGATCCGTCGTCGGTGAACACGACGACGTGCATCGTCTGGAGCACGCCGTTGTCGGTGTCGACGAGCGCATCCCACATCATCACGTCGTCGGCCTCGCGGAGCTGGTCGATCGACCGCAGCGAGAAGCCGGGGTGTCGACCGAGGTGCCCCCGGAAGTACGCAGCGATCTGGTCGCGGGCGTGGCGGCGACGCCGTCGTAGCGGACGATCTCGCCGTCGGGGGCGTAGAGGTCGACGACGCCGTCGACGTCCCCCGAACCGAGCAGTGCGTAGAAGCGGTCGACGAACGTCGGTTCCGGAACTCATGCCCTCATGGTACGGCCGTGGTCAGATCCACCAGACTGCCGGAGCGGGCGGCCAGCCCAGAAGCCACGACGAGCACCAGGCACTCGACGACCTGTTCGACCGCGCCGAGCACGTCGCCGGCGAGCCCGCCGATCTTGCGGACGGCGAGCACCACGACGGCGCCGGTCCCGACCACGGCCGCGCCGAGGAACGGCAACGATCCACCACCCGCGACAGCGCGGCGGCGAGCGCCGACGCCGGCGACGAGCCCGAGCGGCAGTCGGCACCGGTCGCAGCGACGCGCGGCCGAGACGCCGAGCCCGCTGTCGCCGGCCGGCGGTGCCGACATCATCGCGACGACCGCGGCGCACCGTCCGAGCGTGTGGGCCGCGACGAACGACGCGAACACCGCCGCCGGGCGCAGCGATCGACGCCACCGCACACCACTCGGATCACGATCGAGCAGGTCAGCGCCGCCACTCCGTAGGTGCCGTGCGCGAGTCCTTGAGGATTTCGAGCCGACGCTCGACCGTCCATCCGCCACCGAAGGCGTCGGCGACATCGGCGAGCCCGTCCTCGTGGAATGCACCGGTGATCAGCAGCCCGACTGACGACCGCACACGCAGCTGCGACGGCAACCGGGACGAGTTCACCGAGGCCGGCAGCGATCCCTCCGACCGCGGCACCGATCAGCGCCCCGACCACACCGAACCAGGGCACGACCCGTGCGTGGTCCGACCGGCGCGGCGAGCCGGATCGGGATTCGGGTCAGGAACTGGATGGCGCCGAGCAGTCCGGTCATGGGTCGGGGCGCTCACTCGCCGAACCACTCGTCGAACGTCGCGACCTCGACGACGCCGGCGCACGCCATTCGGATCAGCGGGACGGCGGCAGCGGCACCGCTGCCCTCGCCGAGCCGCATGCCGAGATCGAGCAACGGCTCCTTGCCGATGTGTTCGAGGATGGCCCGGTGACCGGGCTCGGCCGACACGTGCCCGGCGAGGCAGTGATCGAGCGCCGCCGGTGCCACGACGTGCAGCGGCAGCACCGCCGCGGCGGCGATGTACCCGTCGAGCACGACCGGGATCCGATGCTGGCGGGCCCGGGCGCAGGCCACCGCCATCGCGGTGAGTTCGGCCCCGCCGAACTCACGCATGATCTCGATCGGGTCGTCGATGCCGGCGATGCGTTCGACCGCCTGCTCGACCGCAGCCAGCTTCCGGTCGAGCCCGTCGTCGTCGATGCCCGGTGCCGCGCCCGACCCACCGAGCGGCGCCCCCGCCGATCAGCGCGGCCGGAAGCGCGGCGGCGATCGTGCGTGTTGCCGATCCCGAGTTCACCGAGCACCACGAGGTCGGCTCCGGCCGCCGCTACGGCGTCCACGGCCGCGATCGCCGTGGCCGCGATCTCGTCGAACCGCTCGGCCGACATCGCCGGCTCCACCCGGATGTCGCCGGTCGGGACGCCCGACACCCACGTCGACCACGTCGAGCGTGGCGCCGATCGATCGGGCGAACGCGTTGATGGTCGCCCTGCCCGCCTCGACGGCGGCGAGCATCGCCGCCGTCACGTCGGGCGGGTACTTGCTCACCCCGGCGGCCGCGACGCCGTGGTCGCCGGCGAACACCAGGACCGCCGGTCGGTCGACGGATGGCCGTCGGTCGGCCCGCCAGCCGGCGACGTGGACGGCGACGTCGTCGAGCCGCTGCAGCGCTCCGCCGGGTCGCAACACCTGTTCGGCGCGCTCACGAACGGCCGACGCGCTGGCCAGCGTCGGCCTCGGGCATGTCGACGAGCAGCGCGCGGACGGCAGGCGCTCATCGTGAGGTCCCGGCCGAGTTCGGTGAGCGGGAGCGCCCGCCCGGCGACGACGAGATACGCCTCGTCAGCTGCGCCGACCCAGTGCTGATTGATGTTGCCCAGCAGGTCGCGGTAGCGACGCGACACTGCATCGCGCGGCACGATGCCGGCGCCCACTTCGTTGGTGACCACGATCGTGTCGCCCACGCGCTCGGTGGCAGCGGTCGAGCGCGGCGTCGGATGCTGCCGACGATGGCGCTGTCGTCGAGGCCGTGATGCATCACGTTGCCGAGCCAGACCGTGAGGCAGTCCACGACGGCGAGCGCGTCACCGGCCGTGCGGATCGCAGTGGCGAGCTCGATCTCGGTCTCGATCGTGGACCACGTCGGCGGTCGCTCGGCCCGGTGGGCGGCGATCCGCGCGTCGAGGTCGTGCGTCGCCTGCGATCCGAGGGCTCGTCGCGATGAAGCAGACGTGGGCGCCGGAACGCCCGGCGAGCCGGAGTGCGGCCGAACTCTTGCCGGAACGGGCGCCTCCGAGCAGCACCGTCAGCATGTCGACGCCGGCCTCACGTCAGTAGTCGATGCCACGCTTGGCGCGGATGCCCTGCTGGTAGGCGTGCTTGACCTCGGTCATCTCGGTGACGGTGTCGGCGATCTCGATCAGTTCGGCGGGTGCGTCTCGCCCGGTCACGACGACGTTCACGTGATCGGGCCGACCGACGATGGTGGCGATCACATCGGACTGGTCGATCCACCCCCAGCGTGCAGAGATAGGTGAGTTCGTCGAGGACGACGAGCCGGTGCTCGCCGGCCGTGATCAGCGCCTTCGCGGCCGCCCACCCCTCGTTGGCGTGTGCCTTGTCGTGTGTCGAGATCGTCGGAGTCCCAGGTGAAGCCGTGGCCGAAGGCATGCCAGTCGACGCCGAGTTGGCGACCCATCTTCTCCTCGCCGACCTTCCAGTCGCCGCTCTTGACGAACTGCACGACGGCGACCGGCCAGTCGACGGCCAGCGCTCGCAGCATCACACCGAACGCCGATGAGCTCTTGCCCTTGCCGTTGCCGGTGTTCACCAGCACGAGCGATGTCGCCGAACGGAGCCCGTCGGGCCGCGGGTCGTCTTCGAGTGCGTCGGTCGTGGCTGCGGTGTCGTCAGTCATCAGGGCGGCGATCCTATTGCGACGATCGAGAACTCGCCCCATGGTGTGGCGCCGCAAGGTGTACAGTTCCGGCCGCACGGTCGTGCGAAGTCCGGTGAGATCCCGGCGCTGTCCCGCAACGGTGGTTCCGGCCGCATGTCGACGCACGTCGAGGCGCCGGACGAGCCCGGTCGACCGTTTCGTGCGCGACAACCAGACCCTCGAGGCAAGGGCGGTTCGCAGGTCGGTTCGCCGGTCGCTGACCCACTTGTCCTCCCGATGTGGAGGAAGACCATGAAGATCAAGCAACTGGCCGGCGTGCTCGTCGCCTGCGCACTCGTTGCGGCGGCGTGCAGCGACGACGACGACGAGTCGGCCGAGACGACGACCGTGGAGACCACCGAGGCGTCGTCCGGCGAGATGTCCGACGAGGAGACCGGTGCAGCGACGGCCGAGGAGACGGCAGGCGACACGTCGGAGGCGACGTCGGACGACACGGCCGAGGAGTCGGGTGAGCGGACCACGAGTGAGGCGATCACGACGACGACCACGGCCACCGACGACACCGTGCCCGCCGCCGACCTCCCGCAGGCGATCATCTCGTTGTCGCCGACCGCGACGGAGATGCTCTACGCGATCGGCGCCGGCGACCAGGTGCTGGCCGTCGACGACTTCTCGAACCATCCGCGCCGAGGCGGCCGACAAGATGCAGGGGCTGTCGGGCTTCGAGCCGAACGTCGAGGCGATCGCCGGGCTGGAACCCGACCTCGTCGTGACCGACGGCACCAACCCCGACTTGCTCGCTCAGCTCGACACCCTCGACATCGCCCACTGGGAGGGGCCGGCGGCCGCCGACGTTCGACGACGTCTACACCCAGATCGAGCAGCTCGGTGCCGCGACGGGTCACGTCGCCGAGGCCGCCGAACTCGTCGGCGTCGATGCAGTACCGACGATCGGGCTCGTCGGCGACGAGGCTGCCCGAACTCGACGCGCCGCTGACCTACTACCACGAGCTCGACCCCACGCTGTTCTCGGTCGACGAGCGAGACCTTCATCGGTGCCGTCTACGCCGAGACTCGGCCTCGTCAACATCGCCGACGCGGTCGGCGACGGCAACCCGTTCCCGCAGCTCAACGCCGAGTTCATCATCGACGAGAACCCGGTCCTGATCTTCCTGGCCGACACGAAGTACTGCGGCGAGACGGCCGACACGCGTGGCGTCGCGGCCCGGCTGGGGTGACCTCGACGCCGTGGCCGAACGACGGTGTGATCGAGATGGACGACGACATCGCATCCCGCTGGGGGCCGCGCATCGTCGACTATCTGCGTCTCGCGGCCAAGGCCGTGATCGACGCCGCTGCGCCGACCGAGGTCGGCTGAACCGGTGAACGTCGAGCAGCACGGCAGACGCCGTCGGTCGGTCTTGCTGGTACCTCACCGCCGTCGTCGGCGGTCGTGTTCGCCGTGCTGCTCGGCATCATGATCGGACCGGCCGGACCGCCGTGGTGGCGGGTCCCGCTCGCGTTGCTCGATCACTTGCCGTTGATCTCGATCGACAGCGGTGTCAACGAACGCGAGTGGTCGATCATCTGGAACATCCGCATGCCGCGGGTCGTGCTCGCCGGTCTCGTCGGCGCGATGCTGTCGGTCGGGGGTGCGAGCTATCAGGGCGTGTTCCGCAACCCGCTCGTCGATCCGTACCTGCTGGGCGCGGCCGCCGGCGCCGGGCTCGGCGCCACGCTCATGATCGCGATCTGGGGTGACGTCGGTGACACGTGGTCGGTCGATCCGGTCCCGGCCGTCGCGTTCGTCTTCGCACTCGGCGCCGTCGCGCTCACCTACCTGGTCGGCGCCTCGTTCGGCGGGCTGCGGGGTACGCCACGCTCGTGCTCGCGGGTGTCGCCATGGTGTCGTTGCTCACGGCGATCCAGACGTTCGTGCTGCAGCGCAACTCCGAGGTCGTCCGCGAGGTCTACAACTGGATCCTCGGGCGACTGTCGACCGCATCCTGGACCGACGTGCGACTCGTGCTTCCCGTACGTCACGTTGAGCTGCGCTCGTCCTGTTGTTCCACCGTCGTCACCTCGACCTGCTGCGGGTCGGCGACGACGAGGCGGTCACGTTCGGGCTCCCGGTCACGCGGGTCCGCCTCGTGGTCGTGTCGCCGCCACGTTGGGAACGGCAGCGGTGGTGGCGGTCAGCGGGCTGATCGGCTTCGTCGGGCTGGTCGTGCCGCACGTCGTGCGGTTGCTCGCCGGTGCCAGCTACCGACGTCTGCGTGCCGCTGACGATCGCGTTCGGCGCGGTGTTCCTGATCCTCGCCGACATCCCGGGCCGGACGTTGACGGCGCCCGGCCGAGCTGCCGATCGGCGTGGTCACGGCGTTCGTCGGGGCGCCGTTCTTCATCGTGCTGCTGCGCACGCGGGAGGTCGCACGATGAGCTCGATCGAGTTCGACGACGTGCCGTGTCCGCTACGGCAAGGTCGGAGGTCGTCCGCGGCTTCACCGACACCGTCCGGTCGGGGGAGTGGCTCGGCCTGATCGGCCCGAACGGTGCCGGCAAGTCATCGCTGCTGAAGGCGGTCGTGGGCGTGGTGCCGTCGATCGGGCGACGTGGTGGTCGACGGTGCGTCGATGTCGCTGCGTTCACGATCCCGTCGGGCCGCGCTCGTCGCCTACGTGCCGCAGGACCCGCTGATGCCGGCCGACATGACCGGATTCGAGTACGCCCTGCTCGGGCGGGCGCCGTACGTCGGCTACTTCGGCAGCGAGAGCCGCCACGATCGGGCGATGGTCGCCGACGTGCTCGATCGGCTCGAGCTTGAGCGAGTTCGCGGATCGACGGCTCGCCCACCTGAGCGGTGGCGAGCGTCAGCGTCTCGTCATCGCCCGGGCCCTGGCGACCGAGGCACCGATCCTGCTGCTCGACGAACCGACGAGCGCACTCGACATCGGGCATCAGCAGCAGGCGCTCGAACTCGTCGCCCGCCTGCGCCGCGAGCACGGGCTCACCGTGATCTCGGCGATGCACGATCTCACGCTCGCCGGGCTCTACAGCGATCGCCTGGCGCTCCTGCACGAAGGGGTGGTCGTCGCGTCCGGTGAGCCCGAGGCCGTCCTGCGTGCGGAGACGCTCGCCGAGTTCTACGGCGTCCGCGTGAGCGTGCACCGGGAACCCGACGGCACGATCGTGGTGATTCCGCGTCGCGAGTCGTTCAGCTCATAGCCGTGGCGTCTCCGTCGTCGGATGCGCCGACCGGCACCGCGTAGACGACGATGTTCTGCCGGTAGCGATTGATGTCGGGGTTGAACGATCCGCCGCACGTGATCAGCACGAGCGACTCGTCGCCCGTCGTCCGCCAGATCCGTTCCCGGGGCAGGGAGTCCTTGTCGTACATCGTGCGCTCGACGACCTCGTACGTCCGGACGGTGCCGTCCTCGAGCCCGACCTCGACCCGATCGCCCGGTTCGACGTCGCCGAGGTTGAAGAAGGGCCCGACGCGTTCCGTTCCAGGTCACGTGGGCGGCGAGCACGGTGGCGCCGGCACGGCCGGGACTCGACCCGTACCGGTACCAGCCGATCTCGGTCTCGTCGGGCACCTCGAGCTGCTCCGCTCTCTTCCAGCCCGACGGCTCGGACGTCGCCCCGAAGCTCGATGTCGTCGATCGTGATGCTTCGGGGCCGGATCCCGCGGCTCGACCGCCGGTGGGATCGCGGATCCCGGGACACCCAGCAGCGCTGCGAGCGGCGAGAGCTCGATCTCCGGTGGTCGGTCGTCTCTGCTCGCGGCAGCGGCGGGTGCGTCGCTGTCCGCGGCGAGGTCGGTGGCGGGGAGCAGCGGCACCGTCGTCGGTGCCGCCGCAGCCGTGGCCGACGTGACGTCGAGGACGATCTCGTCGGCCACGTCAGCGGGCCGGAACGCCAGGACCCCGAGCGCGACAGCAGCCGCGGTGAGCACCGCGGCAGCGACCACGAACGCCCGACCCGACGCCTGTCGGCGTTCGGGTCGGGCGTCATTCATTGATCGAATCCGCGCTCAGCGCTGCTTCACGGAACGCAGCGTGAGCGTTCCTCCGGCGAGCACCAGCATGCCGATAGCCGCTGCGAGGAGCGACAGGTTCACCGAGTCGTTGATCGGCGCACCGGTGTTGACGGCGGTGGGAGCCGGGGTGCCGTCGCTGTCGCTGGCATCGTCGGTTCCGCCCGGCGCCTCGGAGCCGACCTGGATCTCCTGGGTGTAGAACGTGAAGGTCTCGTCGGCGAGCGAGCCGACGGCGTACACGATCAGGTTCGAGCCGGCGGCGAGGTTCACCGTCGGCACGTCGACGATCGGATCGCCACCGGCGGGTGCGAGCTGGGCGCCGGCGATCTCGCCGGCGGGCAGCTCCAGCTCGGCGCTGGCACCGTTCTCGGCGCCCTCGATCGGTCGGGCGTCGCCGACCACCAGGTCGACGGCGGGGGCCGCAGCGGTGTGGCGGACGGTGAGGCGTCCCTGCGCCGTCGGGCGTCGGGACGATGTTGTTCTCGAACGCGGTGATGGTCGGCGTGCCCTCGGCGTCGAGGTGGGCGATCACGGTCCAGTCACCGGACGCAGGAACCGCGAGCTCGGGAATCGGCCCGATCACGATGTCGTCGGTGCCGGCGGCCCGAACCTCGACGTTCGTGAGGGTCGTGCCGGCGAAGGGCGTCAGGTCCTGCGTGGCGCCCGGCTCGAAGCCGGGGAGCAGGACGTCGCCGTCGACGGCCACGTCGACCGTGGCGCCGGGAATGCCGTGGAGGAGGGTGACGGTGGCTGCGTCCTGTGCGGCAGCCGTGCCGCCGGAGAGGGCAACGGCGGCGACCGTTGCGATTCCTGCGAGTACTCGCTTCATGGTGGGGTTCCTTTCGTATCGAGCCGGAGTGCTCGGACGGTCTTACGGAACGAGCGGCGGCACCGGATGCACTTCGGGAAACATTCCGGTCGGCCGTAGTCTGAACCCGTGGGTACGACCGCACGGGATCGGGCTCGGCAACGGCCGAAGAACACCGAGCGCTACACCTACATCGCGAACTTCGTCGACATCGTTCACATGCCGCTCGTGATCGGCTTGATCGTCATGGGCGCGACGGCGTGGAACGGGCCGGTGTTCGTGACGGTGCTGACGATCGTGATCATCGTCCAGGTGGCGCTGCTGGGGTGCCCCTGCATGGCGATCAGCGGCTGGCTGCGAAAGCAGCACGACCCCGACTACGAGCCGCGGTGGTCGGTCACCGTGTGGCTCTATCAGAACTACGGCCCGGCCGCGGGAATCGCCGTGTTCGTGTTCTTCTTGCTCGCAGCGCTCGGCGTTCGAGCACTGATCGTCTAGCTCGTCACCCGAGGACGGTCACGACCGCCACGCCGGCGAGGACGGTCGCACTGGCCAGGTAGTCGGCCCTGGTGTGTACCTCGCGGAGCGCGACGTGGGCGATGGCGAAGGCGATGATCAACTCGATCTGACCGAGCGTCCGCACCTTGGCGGCGCTCTCGAGGGTGAACGCCCACGCCCACCCGATCGAGCCGAGCAGGCTGAACAGTCCGACCCACGACGCCGGGCGCCACGCTCGCGCGCTCCGCGTGATCTCGCCGGGATCGGTGACGAGGAACCACGCGGCGTTGATCGTGGTCTGGATCAGGAGCAGCGCGGTCAGCGTGAACACGGCCCGGTCGAACGACGGTGCGCCGGTGAGCGAACGCGACGCGGCTCCGATCGCGACCGCGGCGACCGCGAACCCGGCGCCCGCAGCGAGCCCCAGCAGGGCTGCCGGATCGCCGGTGTGACGGAGCAGCGACAGCAGCGACCCCTTCGACGCGAGGGACGCCACGCCGAGGGTGACCAGCGCTGCTCCGACCCACCCGAGGGGCTGGAGCCCGGTACCGATGCCGACGAGCCCGAGCGCGGCGACGATGAGCACCTCCGACTTGGAATACACGGTGCCGACGGCGAAGTCTCGTTGCCTGAACGCGGCCAGCAGGGCCACCGTGGCCGCGATCTGGGCGACGCCGGCGGTCACGATCGTCGGCCAGAACCGTGCCGGAATCGCGGGAACGTCGCGCCCCAAGCACGCCGAAGAGGACGCCGCTCAGCGCGATCGCGAGCGGGGCGCCGTAGGCGTATCGAACGAAGCCGGCGGCGTTCGTCGACAACGTCGGTGCGCAGCTGGTGCTGGCGTGACGTTCGCAGGATCTGGAACGTCGCTGCCGCGAGGGTGACGGGAATCCACATGGCGTCTCACCATTCGGGACCTGTGGCCCAGGGGGTGAGGCAACGAGCGTCCGGGCGCTGCCGATCGAGGTCCAGACCGCGTCGAGAGATCAGTAGATCTGGTCGACGAACGTCTGGTCGGCCATCGGTGGCCGAATGTAGGCCACGTCCTCGCGGGCGGGGATCTCGACCGGGTCCGGCACGGTCTTCTCGTAGGGGATCATCTTGAGCATGTGCCCGATGCAGTTGAGCCGGGCCCGCCGCTTGCAGTCGGACGGCACGACGTACCAGGGCGCCTGCTTGATGTCGGTGTACTGGAACGTCGTGTCCTTGGCCATCGAGTAGCGCACGTATCGACGGTGTTCCTCGAGGTCCATGTCGGAGAGCTTCCAGCGCTTGAGCGGCTCCTCGTTGCGAGCGTTGAATCGTCGTTCCTGTTCCTCGTAGCTGATCGAGAACCAGTACTTGAGCAGGATGATCCCCGACCGCACCAGCATGCGCTCGAACTCGGGGCACGTGCGGAGGAACTCGGCATGCTGCTTCTCGTTGCAGAACCCCATGACCCACTCGACGTTCGAGCGGTTGTACCAGCTGCGGTCGAACAGCACGATCTCGCCGCCGGACGGCAGGAGCGGGACGTACCGCTGGAAGTACCACTGTGTGCTCTCACGCTCGGTCGGCTTGGGCAGCGCTTCGGTCCGCACGATGCGTGGGCTGGTGCGCTCGCCGATCCGCTTGATCACGCCGCCCTTGCCGGCGGAACCGCGGCCCTCGAAGATCACCAGGACGCGCAGACCCTCTTGCTGGACCCAGTGCTGGAGCTGCACGAGCTCCTCCTGCATCCGCTTCAGTTCGTTCTCGTAGAACTTCTTCCTGAGGCGACCGTCGCTGTGGTAGTACTCGCTCCCGGCCGGGCGGTCCCACTCAGAGAGGTGCGGTGGCTGGAGTTCGGCCTCGACATGATCCATCCCCCCATCATTCCACCCGGGGCCGGCAGATGGCGAGTGTGCCGCCCGGCCGAGCCGGGGTTCAGCTGCTCGGCTCGTACCAGTGATCGCCCTCGTCGAGCAGCCGATCCGCTTCGCTCGGGCCCCAGGAGCCGCGGAAGTACGGGTGGACCGGACCCGGCTCGTCGAGCGTCGGTTGGATGATGCGCCAGGTCTCCTCCACCACGTCCTGGCGCGCGAACCGGCGTGGCGACCCGGAGATCGCGTCGCCGAGCAGGCGCTCGTACGCCTCGGAGCGGGCTCCGAGCGCAGCTGCGAAGTCGACCGAGATGTCGACCTCCTGGCTGTCGAGGTGCGGTCCCGGTGTCTTCGCCTGCAGCGCGAACGTGACGCCGTCCTGCTTGCCGAGCCGGAACCGCACGAGGTTCCTGCCCGGCGGCGGTCCGCCGGCCTCGTCGAACAGCAAACGCGGTGGGGTGTGGAACTCGATCACCGCCTCGGTCGCGGCTTCCGTGAGGGCCTTGCCGACGCGCACGTACCAGGGCACGCCGGCCCACCGCCACGAGTCGATCTCGAGCTTGGTGGCGGCGAACGTCTCCACCGACGAGCCCTCCTCGACGCCGGGCTCGTCGCGGTAGCCCACGTACTGCCCGCGCACGAGTTCCTCCGGGTCGATCGACCGCATGGCCGCCATGACCTTGGCCTTCTCGTCCTGGAGGTACTGGGAGTCGGGGCCGGCGGGCGGCTCCATCGCGAGCAGGGCGACGACCTGGAGCAGATGGTTCTGCAAGACGTCACGGATGGCGCCGACGCCGTCGTAGAACGACCCGCGGCCCTCGACGCCGATCGTCTCCGACATCGTGATCTGGATGCTGCGCACGTACCGGCGGTTCCAGACCGGTTCGAGCAGGGAGTTCGAGAACCGGAACACCAGCAGATCCTCGACGCTCTCCTTGCCGAGGTAGTGGTCGATGCGGAAGATCCGCTCCTCGGGGAAGACCGATGCGAGCGTCGCGTTGAGTTCGACCGCGCTCGCCAGATCCCTGCCGAAGGGCTTCTCGACCACGATCCGGCCGCGCTCGTTCAGGCCGACGGATGCCAGGCTGTTGGCCACCTCGGGGAACATCGTCGGTGGGATCGCCATGTAGTACACGGCGTTGCACGATCCGTGGCGATCGAGCGTCGTTCGGAGTTCCTCCCACGTCGCCGGGTTCGCGTAGTCGCCCTGGATGAGGTCGAGCCGGCGACAGAGCGGATGCAGCGCGGCCGCGTCCGCGTGCGGGCTCCGCGGCGATCACGGCGTCGCGGGCGTGATCACGAAACGACTCGTCGGTCCAGTCGCTGCGGGCGACGCCGATCACGGGGATGTCGAACGCGCCGTCCTGCTCGAGGTGGTACAGCGCCGGGAACAGCTTGCGCCTGGCGAGGTCGCCGGTGGCGCCGAACAGCACGAGTGCGTCGGCTCGGGGTTGGGACGTGTCGATCATCGGCTCGACTCCGTGCGCTCGTGATGACCGCCGAATCCGGCGCGCATCGCGGAGAGCACCTTGTCGGCGGTGTTCGCCCGACCACGTGAGCTGAATCGCTGGTACAGCGCGGCGGAGAGCACCGGGGCCGGGACGCCCTCGTCGATCGCCGCGTGGATCGTCCAGCGGCCCTCTCCGGAGTCGCTCACGTGTCCCGAGTACTCGTCGAGCGCCGGATCGATGTGGAAGGCCTCGGCGGTCAGGTCGAGCAACCAGCTGGTGACGACCGATCCACGACGCCAGAGTTCGGTGACGGCGCCGAGGTCGATGTCGTATCGGTAGTACTTCGCGTCGTCGAGCGGTGCCGTCTCGGCGTCGGCGGCATGGTCTTCGGCGCCGATGTCGGCCTGGGCCAGCACGTTCACACCTTCGGCGTAGGCGGCCATCAGCCCGTACTCGATCCCGTTGTGCACCATCTTCACGAAATGACCGGCGCCCGACGGGCCGCAGTGCAACCACCCCTGTTCCTCGGGTGCCGGTTCGCCGGTACGGCCCGGCGTGCGGTCCGCAGCCTCGATCCCGGGCGCGAGCGAGCGGAGGACCGGTGCGATCCGCTCGACGGCCGCGGCGTCGCCTCCGACCATGAGGCAGTACCCCCGCTCCAGGCCGTGGATGCCGCCGCTGGTGCCCACGTCGAGGTAGTGGATCCCGTGATCCGCGAGCAGTGGAGCGCTGCGGTCGACGTCGTCTCGGTACCACGAGTTCCCGCCGTCGATGATCGTGTCGCCCGGATCGAGCAGCGGCGCGAGCTGTTCGACCGTGCCGCCGACGAACGCCGCCGGGATCATCACCCAGATGTGCCGCGGCGGCACGAGCGCGTCGACGAGTTCCTGCAACGAGTACGCCGGTGCGGCGCCCTCTCCCGCCAGCTCGTCGATCGGTGGGCTCGCGGGTCGTGCACGACGCACTCGTGTCCGTCGGCCATCAGCCGGCGCACCATGTTGGCGCCCATTCGGCCGAGCCCGACCATCCCCAACTGCATCGTTGATTGCATCGCCTCAGCCTGCCACGTCGGAGCTAGCGTCGCTGACGTGGCCGACGAAGCCGACCGACCTCCCGCACCGGAGGAACTCGAACGCGAGATCGACGCCTGCATCTCGTCGGAGCGTGCGCTCGTCGAGTTCGTCGGCGACCTCGACGATGTCGATCCGGCGGCGCCGTCGCGGCTGCCGGACTGGACGATCGGCCACGTGATGACGCACATCGCTCGCAACGGCGACGGCGTGCTGTCGGTCCTCGGCGGGAAGCCCCAGTACCCGCACGGACCGGAGGGACGGAACCCGACATCGAGGCCGGGTCGTCCCGTTGCTGGGGTGAGCTGGTGGACGACGTGGTGTCGCGCAGTGACGCCGTGGTCGAGGCGCTGACGAGCTGCGAGGACTGGACGGGCACGGTGACCATGCTGTCCGGGGAACGCCGGACGGCGCAGGTGCCATTGCTCCGCCAGCGCGAGATCGAGGTACATCGGGTCGACCTCGGCCTGGGGTACGAATTCTCCGACATGCCGAGTGAGTACGTGCGCCGCGACCTCAGGGTGATGGGGATGCTGTGGACGGCGCGCCAGCCGATGGGCCTGACGTCGTTGCCCGATGCCGCACTCGCCGCCGATCCCGCGACCCGCCTCGCCTGGATGATGGGCCGCGCCGACATCGCCACCCTCGCCCCACCCGGACTCCTCTGACCGGCGCAACGGTGCGGTCGGGCCCGGAGCTCACGCGGCGGGGTCGCGTGGTTCCGGCTCGGGGCGGTGGAAGAAGCACTCGAGGGTGAGCCGGGTCAGCTTGATCGCGTGCAGGGCGGAACGGGCAGCCGGGTCGGTGCTGCGGAGGCCGGCCAGCTCGGCGATCGCGTCGTCGACCCGCCCGGTCGGCCGGCCCACATCGGCACCGGTCGGATCAGGTCCGGTGCTCACGCCGCTGCCCGCGCGGCGTCGTCGAGTTCGTCGGCTCGCTGCCGGAAGCGCATCGCCGTGACCCGGAGGTCGTCGGCGGCACGGTGGAGCTGATGCAGGTTTCGCTCCAGCATCGCGGCGTACAGCCGGTCCCGATCCCTCGGGATCGGCCCGTCGCGTGGCTCGCCGTCGCTCGCGCCGGCGGTCCCGGGTCCGATCAGGGTCATCACGAGCGTCCGCTCGATCGACCGGGCCAGCTCGCCGAGCTCGTCGGCACGTCGACGGAGGTCGGGGGCGTACGACGAGCCGCCGGGGTCAGCCGATGCTGTTGGGGTGTCCACGTGGGGGAGTGGAGGTCTCCGGCGTGCGGAACCGGAAATCAGAGAAGCCGGGTGATGTCGCGGTGCGGCAGGCCGGTGGTGAGGTCGACGTACTCGTCGCCGCGCGTCTCGAACCCGTGGCGGAGGTAGAACCCCAGCGCGGTGACCCGGGCCCGGGCCCAGATCACGGTCGAGCCGGTGGCTGCGCACCGCCGCACCCCGTCACGCAGCACCAGGGCGCCGGCGCCGGAACCCCGAACCTCGGGTGAGGTCGCCATGCCCCTGAGCTGGTGGCCCTGCCGATCGGGCAGGTCGGGATAGCGACGCTTCATCCAGCTGGAGATCGTGACGAGCTCACCGTCGAGCAGAGCGCCGAGGTGGAACGTCGTCGGCAGGTCGTCCCCGTCGAACTCCACGCGGTCGTCCGGGGTGTCGTTGCGCAGCAGCGCCCGGCGCAGCGGGTGGGTCTCGGCTGAGGTGAGTTCGACGAGCTCGATCACCCGGCCGACGCTACCGATCGGCCGAAACGGCTGTCGCACGCTCACAGGTCGCCCAGGAGGAGCACCCGATCGGCGATCGCATCTGCTTCGGTGGTGTCGTGGGTCACCCAGACGGCGGTGGTGTGTGTCGACCGGAGCGCGGCGGCGATCTCGCCTCCGATGAGCGCGTGGAGGTCGCGATCGAGACCGGAGAGCGGCTCGTCGAGCAGCAGGACCTTGGGTTCCGGAGCGAGGGACCGGACGAGCGCGACTCGCTTCGCCTCGCCACCCGACAGTCGGCCGACCGACCGACCGCGCGAATCCGTCGAGCCCGACGAGGGCGAGCAACTCGTCGGCACGCTGACGCCGGGCGGCCGCGTGGGCGCCCGACATGCGCAGACCGAATTCGACGTTGCGTCCGACGTCGAGGTGCGGGAAGAGTTGCTCGTCCTGGAACACCATGCCCACCGATCGACGATGTGTCGGTCGGTCGGTCACGTCGTCACCGTCGATCACGATCCGCCCGGCGTCGGGCCGAACGAGCCCGGCGATCACCCGCAGCAGGGTGCTCTTGCCGCTCCCCGACGGTCCGAGCAGCGCAACGATCTCGCCGTCGGCCACATCGAGCGACACCCCGTCGAGCACCGGGAGCGCGTCGCCCGATACGGCGCTGAACGACACGGAGACGTCACGAACCTCGAGCATGGTCACCCCCACGGTCGACGATCATCACGATCGCGATCGTCGCCGCGGCGAGGATCGTCGAGAGCGCGAAGGCCTGCGCCTGGAACACACGGCCCGTTCGGCCGAGCAGGCGCTCGATCGCGATCGGGAGCGTCTCGCCGCCGGCCCGGCTGAGGAAGCTCGTCGCGCCGAACTCGCCGAGCGAGATCGCGGCAGCGAGCCCGGCACCGGCCACGAGGGGTCGTCGCAGTACCGGGAGCGCCGTGTGCCACCAGGCGCGGATCGGCGACGCGCCCAGCGTCGCAGCGGCAGCAGCCTGGTCGTGCGGGATGGTGCGGACCGCGACGAGCGAGGTGCGAACCACGAACGGCGCCGCGACCAGCGCATGGCCGATCGGAACGAGCCACCACTCGGCTCGCCAGTCGACCGGCGGGGTGTCGAACGTGATCAGCATCCCGAAGCCGATCGTCACCGCCGAGGTGCCGAGCGGCAGCATCAGACCGACGTCCAGCACCCGGCCCGCCCTGCCGAGCGCACTGATCGCGACGACGGCGGCGGCGCCGATGATCACCGCGAAGACCGTCGCCCACAGCGCCGTCACCGCCGATCGTTGCAGCGCCCCCAGCGGGTCGACGCCGAGGCGGAGTCCGGGGCGGATCTCGCTGTTCCCGAGCGAACGCCACGCCGTGAGCGAATACCCACCCTCGAACCGAAGCGATCGTTCGACCAGGGCGAGGAGCGGCGCGGCCACGATGACGCCGGTGATCGTCACCGCCGCGAGCACGGCGACCCGCTCGCGCCCCGCGGCCGGCGGCGGGCGACGCTGCGTGCTGCGACGAACCGATGCGTGTGTCGCCGCTGCTGGCTCGCCGTCCACACGACGAGCAGCCCGAGCGCAGCGAGCTGGATGAGCGTCAGCGTCGCAGCTCCCCCGAGGTCGCCGAGTTGTGTGGCACGTCGCCACACCTCGACCTCCACCGTGGTCCGGTCGGCCGTGCCGAGCACGCGGATCACGCCGAACGACGTGAACGTGAACAGGAACACGATCGCCCCGGCCGCAGCCACGGACGAGCGCAGCAGCGGCACCGTCACGTCGAGGAACGTTCGCACCGGACCCGCTCCGAGCGTGGCCGCCGCGTGTTCGAGGTCGGTGGGGATCCGCTCCCATGCCGCGCCGACGGTACGAACGACCACGGCCAGGTTGAACACGACGTGGGCGCCGAGAATCGCCCAGACGCTCCGGTCGAGCGAGTCGGGGAGGAGCGCCACGAAGGCTGCCCCGACGACCACCGTCGGGAGCACGAAGACGGCGGTGAGGGTGCTCGCCAGGAGCCGGCGCCCGGGGAACTCGAAACGGGCGACCGCCCAGGCGGGAGCGAGCCCGATGACGATCGTCAATGCGGTGCTCGCCGCGGCTTGCCAGGTGGTGAACCAGAGCACGCGCCACGTGTCGGCGCGGCCGAACGTGGCGCCGATCGCCCCACCGGTCGTACCGCGTCCGATCAATGTGGCGAACGGCCACAGGTAGAACAGCGACAGGAACAGCGCCGGCGGAAGTGCGACCGCGGCGACGACCCCTCGCGGGAGGCGGTTCAGCGGAGGACGGCGGCGTTCCAGCGTTCGATCCACTCGGTGCGGTTGGCGTCGATCAACGTCGGGTCGATCTCGATCGGCTCGTCGGGAATCGTCGCGTACTCGGCGAACTCGGGTGCCAGCTCGACGTTCGAGTTGGCCGGGAACACGAACAGGCTCAGCGGCACTTCACGTTGGAAACGTTCGCTGATCAGGAAGTCGACCAGCTTGCCGGCGCTCTCCGACGCGTCGGTGCCCCGCAGGACCCCCGCGAACTCCACCTGCCGATAGCAGGATGCCTCGACCACACCGCTGGCGGCCTCGGTGAGCGGCTCCTCGGCGAACAGCACCTCGAACGGCGGGCTCGAGCCGTAGCTCACGACCAGCGGGCGGTCACCTCCGGCCCGAGTGAAGTCGCCGTAGTAGGCCTCGGTCCAGCCGTTCGCGACCCGCACGTCGTTGGCCCTGAGATCCCGCCAGTACTGCTCCCAGCCCTCCTCGCCGAACGTGGCGATCGTCGCGAGCAGGAAGGCCAGGCCCGGTGACGAGAGCGCAGGATTCTGCACGACGAGCTGACCGGCGTACTCGGGCTTCGTCAGATCGCCGAACGAGGTCGGTGGGGCGACACCACCTTCGTCGTCGAACGCATCGATGTCGTAGTTGATGCAGACGTCTCCGAAATCGACCGGGGTCGCCTCGAAGTCGGGCACGAACGCCGTGAGTTCGTCCGGTATCGCATCGAGGCCGTCCGCTTCGTACGGCTCGAAGATGCCGGCGTCGACGGCCCGCGACAGGAACGTGGTGTCGAGGCCCCACATCACGTCGGCCTCGGGGTTCCCTGCCGTCAGCGCGGCGCTCGACACCATGGTGCCGGTGTCGGCCGACTTGATCACCTCGACCTCGATGCCGGTCTCGTCGGTGAATTCCTGCAGCGCCACGATCACGGGGTCGTTCTCGTCGGTCGGGAACGAGTCGTAGGTGAGGAGTCTGAGCGAGTTCGGCTCGTCGTCGCCGCCGCTGCAGGAGGCGGCGACGACGAGGGCGGCAGCGGTGAGGGCCAGCAGGCGCTTCACGAGTCCTCCGATTCGGGGGGTGGGGTGAGATGGGAGTTGACGAAGACGGTCAGCACGCCCGATGTCAGGGTGACCTCGACGATCGGATCGGTGGTCTCGTTGCTGACACCGAGGCCGACGGCGGCGGGGAGATCCGCGGCCAGGAGCGGCCAGCGCACGCCGTCGATCGAGACACCGCCGCACGAACCGTGCAACGCGAGCAGCGAGATGATGGTGCCGACGGGGAGTTCGAGTCGGACGCGGCCGGGGCCGTGCACCACCGACGCCTGCTGCCCGCCCCACCACGCCTCGAGCTGCGGCACACTGGTCAGCGACGGGTGGCCGAGTGCACCGATCGCGGCGAAGGTGTGGTCGAGCCGGTCGCCGCCTCCCGAGATCAGGACCACCTTGGTCGGGTTCAGGTCGGCCGCCGTCGACGAGCGCGAGCTCGGTGTCGGTGTGTTCCTTGTCGGGCGGGTGCCGTTCGATCGTCGAGTGCGCCGTCGCCCACTCCAGGCCGGCATCGGAGACCGAGTCGAGATCGCCGACCAACGCGGCCGGCTGGAGACCCGCTGCGAGTGCGTGGTCGAGCGCCCCGTCGGCGGCGATCACGATTGCTCCGGACGGGATCGTGGCCAGGGCCTGCTCATCGAGCGGCGCATCCCCGGTGATCACGATCACGATCTCGTTCATCCGTTCCCTCCGCCGGCATTACCCGGATCAGGTTCTCGGGTCGGTGGTCGTGCCACCCTCTCAGCCCGCCGCGCGAGCTCCCCGTTCGTCTCGCAACGAACCCTACCGCTCTTCGACGGCTCCCGTCTGCCGCAGGAACGTCAGGCTGTCCCACACGTCGGTTCGCCGGGCGACGAGCCCGTCCACGACGTGGAACAGCATCACGCCCGGGATGTCGATGGGGTGGCCGCCACAGTTGGCCGTCATCCGGTACCGGACCGCGACCCGGTCGCCTTCGACGATGGTGTCGACGATTTCGTACTGCAGCGCGGCGAACTGGGCGAGGAAGCCCGGCAGGCGCTCTGCGTACGCTTCGCGTCCTTCGATCGTCGAGCCCAGTTCGCTCGTGTGTTCGTTCACGAAGTTCTCCGTCACGAGCGCGGCGGTGGCGGCCGAGTCGGCCGACGAGAGTGCGGTGAGATACTGCTCGACCGTGGCGCGGGGATCCATCGATCGAACCGTAGCGCCGGGCGCGACGGTCGTGGCCCGCCGGGGTGTGGTCTGATGGACGGCGGTGGACGACCGGGACGAGCCGAATCGAATCGAGATCGAGCTCACGAGCCACGAGCCGGTGCACGGTGGGACACCTCGATCGGAGCCACCGCTCACACAGGACGTTCCCGGCCATGGGGCCGTGACGGTCGGCGAACCGGTGCGGTCGGACGACCGGAACCGTCGCCTCGTTCTCGGCGTCTCGGCGATCGCCGTGGCTGCGCTCTTCGTGGGAGTCGCCGTGGGGCGGATGGGACGCCGTGGCACGCCGGAGACCGACGACGCCACGGCCGCCGACGACACGGCGGTGGCCGTCACCTCGGCCGCACCGACCGTGGACGACCGCGACACGCTGCCGGCCGCCGAACCGGTGCCGCCGACCACCCCGCCGTCGCCGACCACGACCGAGGCCGCCGGGTGGTCGGCCGAGGAGCTGATCGACGTGCACCCGTCCGTCGACGCGGAGGGTGTCGAGATCCTCGCGCTGACGAACCGGGGGCAGGTCGTCCGGGTCGACCCGGCGTCTGGAAACACGGTCACGGCCGACGTGCAGGGCTCGCAGTTCGGTCCACCGCGCTGTACGCCGGGGACGGGTGGACCATGCTCCCGAGCTTCGATCCCGGCAGGGAGTCGGTGGTGCTGCACGACGACGGTTCGAGGTCGTCGATCGCGCTCGGTTCCTCCTGGCTGGTGCTGGCGGACACGTCGACCGGCCGGGTCTGGAGCGGCGTCGAGTCAGCCGACGGAGGCGCGCCCGTGCGCCTGGTCGAGACGGCGATCGACGGGGGACCGACCGGTGCCGAGATCGAGCTGAACGGTGTCATCCCCCGGATGCTCGATCCGCTGGGCGGTGTGCTGGTCGATGCGCCCGGTGGCTCCTACGTGCTGACCCCCGAGGAAGCCACCCGCTTGACCGCCGGTCGTGTCCTCGCACTGGGCCGGCAGCGGGCCTTCGTGCAGGAGTGTGACGAAGCACTCGTCTGCACTCACGCCGTGATCGACCGGTCGTCCGGTGAGCACCGCGTGGTGCCCCTCGACCCGGAACTCGGCGAGGCCCCGAATCTCGAGTCGAGCGCTTGGTGGGTGTTCCAGGAACCCTGGAACGAGTCGGAGGACGCACTGCTGGTCTTGGCCTGGAACCCGATCGGTGCCGGTCGCCAGTCGTACGGGGTGCTCGACGTCGAGGACGGCGACTACATCGAGATCGGCAACGCGATCGACGTGCCGTCGGTGCGCTGGGTCGACGACCGCAGCCTGTTGTGGCTCGACCGGGGCCGGCTCCGATGGTTCGACCTGACGACCGGCGAGTCGGTGCTGCTCACCGAGGACCTCGGAACGCTCAACGCCTTCACGACCCGACCGTCGCCGGCGGGCTGACTCGCGCCCGTGATCCACCATCGCCCAGACTGAGGGAAATGGACGTGTCGGACGAGCCGGAGCGGATCGAGGTCGAACTGATGTCCGGCACTGCGCCGGACTCTCCGTTCGCCCGGCGAGAGGGCCCTGCAGCGGCACCTGTGAGCGGCGAGCCCGGTGACGGGCCCGACCGCCGGGTGGTGGCGATCGCGACGGCGGTGGCGGTCGTCGCACTGGCGCTCGGCTGGATGCTCGGCCGGTCCGCTTCCGAGGGGATCGACGACCCGGTCGCGGCCGGAGAGGTGACGTCGGCTCGAACGCCGGTTGCCCCGATCGAACCTGCCGACACGGCTCGAGTGGACGACTCCGATGCCGACGGTGGCGCGGCACCGTCCACCGACCAGCCCCGGAACACGGCGCCCGACGCCGCCGAACCCGATGCTCCGGAACCCGACGTCGGCGGCGACGCCCCGCTGGTCGAGGAGGTCGACGTGGCAGCGTCGCTCCTCGGCCAACCGGTCGAGGTCGTGGCCTACGGCAACGGCCAACTCCTCCGGCGACTCGACCTGGCCGCGGGGAGCCTCGTCACACAGCGGGTACCTCGACAGCCGTTCGGGCGAACGCGCTTGATCGTCGGGGACGAGTGGGTGATGTTCCCGCCGGCCGACAGGGAACTGCCCACGATCGTCGTCGGCGACGGCGGTGAGATCACGGAGGGCTTCTACGGTCCCACGTGGGAGGTGGCCGGGGTCGCGGATGGTGCTGGGCTGTGGGTGATGTCGGAGGAGCTCGCGTCCGGAGGGGCCGGTGTGATCGAGCGGGTGCCGATCTCGTCGGGAGGCGCCGAGGAGCTGACGCTTCCGGGTCCCCCCAGCCGGTTCGACCCGGCCGGGGGCTTCGTCGTCGACGCTCCCGGCGGCTCCTACCGGGTCGCCGCCGACGGGGTGTCGCAGATCACGGCCGGCGAGCTCATCGCGATCGGCCGGGAGGTCGCACTCGCGGAAGAGTGCGATGCCGGGCTCACCTGCTCGGTGGTCGTGATCGACCGGGCGACGGGGGAGCGGAGAACGCTCGATGTCGCACGCCCGCTCGACGACACCCTGTTGCCGTCGATCGCGATCGTCGGCCACGAATCGGTGTCGCCCGACGGCGCGCTGGCGATGGTTCGTGTGGTGAACCCGGGCGACGGCTCATCGGGGCAGCCGATGATCGGCGTGATCGACCTCACCACCGGCGTCGTGGCCGAGGTCGGGTTCGCCCAGGACATCGATCAGGCGGTCTGGTCGCCCGACGCCCGGTTCCTGTTCTTCAACCGCGGCGGCAAGGTGGTCGCGTACGAGCCGGCGACCGGTGACAGCCACGTGGTGGCCGACGAACTGATCGCGATCGACGCGTTCGGGGTCCGGCCCCTCAGCCCGGGGTGACCGGCGGGTCGCCGAATCGTTCGCGGAGCGTGGCGAACACCCCCTGGTCCCACGAGAACTCGACCATGTTGCCGTCGGGATCGCGCACCATGCAGATGTAGCCGATCGGCGGCGGCATCATCGTCGCCGGCATCGCCAGACAGTCGGCGGCGTCCGGCGCGTGCCGCCACGTCGTCGACCGCCTCCTTCGTCGGGAGCTCGATCCCGAGGTGGGCGAACGGCGCGAGCACCTCCTTGGGCGCGTCGGCGAACGGATCGGAACCCTCGAGGAACTGTGCGACCACGAGGATGAAGGGGTTGTTCGTGGCGCCCGGCATGCCCAGCCACGCCCCGAAGCCCATGTCGTCCTGTCGCTTGTCGATCAGTTCGAGTGGGGTCATCGATGTGTAGAACGCGATCGTCGCGTCGATGTCGTCGACTCGGAGCGCGACGTGGGTCCAGCGCGCCTCGCCGGGGTGGATGTCGTAGGTGGAATCCTGCATGTCGGCCTCCGTGGTCGCGAGGTCGACTCTAGCCTCCGGTCCGATGGTCTGACCAGATGCGCTGGTGGGGTCGCGAGCCCCGCCCGATCCTCGGACGCCGTGTTCGCCGTGCTGCGCTACCATTGGTCCGGTGGTCGGACCATCGGCCCAAACTGAGGTGAGGAGCGTCCGCTGACCGAACAAGTGATGTTCGACCCGGTGTCGAGGCGGACCGTCAGCACGCAGATCCGGGAACAGCTGCTGCAGCGGATCACGACCGGTGAGCTCGCGCCCGGCGCTCGCATCCCGTCGGAACGTGAGCTGAGCGACCAGTTCCAGGTCGCCCGAACGTCGGTTCGCGAGGCGATCCAGGGTCTGCTGTCGCTCGGGGTGATCGAGCGTCGGGGCAACCGTACGTGCGTCGCCGAGCACCTTCCCGACGTCTCCGTCGAGCCGAACGGCGACCGGCGCAAGTCGTTCGTGCGAGAGCTGTTCGAGACCCGTCGAGTGCTCGAGGGGCCGGTCTTCGCGCTGGCCACCGAGCGCGCCGACGACAGCGCACGGGCTGCCGTCGCAGCACTCATGGATCGTTTCGCGGACGATCTCGAGATCGACGAGTTCCGGTGGCTCGATCGTGAGTTCCACACCACGATCGCCTCCCACTGCGGCAACCCGTTGCTCATCGAGCTCTACGGCAAAGTGCTCGATCAGCTGTTCCGATCGCACGACTTCGACACGTTGCTGAGCGACGAACAGAACCGGTCGGAGGTGACACGGATCGTGGCCGGCGCCATCGACGATCACCGTCGGATCGCGGCGGCGTTCGAGGTCGGCGACGCCGAGGCGATGACCGCGGCGACGATCCGCCACATCGACAGCATCGAACACTCGATGGTCGACGACCTTCGCTGACCGCTCCACTCGACCGTGCTCGTCCGCGGTGGCTACGGTCGGATGGTCTGACCACTGTGTCGTACCGGGGAGGGGAGACCGATGACGGCGTTCGTGCACAGCGAGGCGATCCGATCGGCCTGGCATCCGGTCGCCGAGTCGACCGATGTCACCGATCGTCCTCACGCGTTCGGCCTGCTCGGCGACACGTACGTCGCGTGGCGTGGCGCCGACGGCTCGGTGACGGTGGCCCCCGATCGCTGTCCGCACCGCGAGGCGCCGCTGTCGGCTGGTGCCATGATCGCTGGTGTGCTCCGCTGTCCGTATCACGGGTGGGCGTTCGGCGATGGCGGCCGATGCGTGCTCGTGCCGTCGTCGGGTGAGGGCGCGACCGTGCCGCCTGCCGCCCACCTCCACGCGGCACGGGTCGAGGAGCGGTATGGGCTGATCTTTGTGTGCGTCGGCGAACCGACCACCGAACTCCCCGAGGTCGGCCACGACGACGACCCGACTTTCCGGCGGATCAACAGTGGCATGCAGTCGTGGCGGGTCTCGGCGCCGCGGATGGTCGACAACTTCTGCGACATCAGCCACTTCCCGTGGGTGCACGTCGGCACATTCGGCCGTGGCCAGAGTCCGCTCGTCCCGCGCATCGAACTCGACGACCTCGGCGACGGGTGGTTCGGCTACGCGTACGAGGTCGACGCGAACAACCCGGACCTCGCCGAGGCGACCACCGGAACCGACGAGGAGGTCGTGCACCGACGGATGACGACCGGTTTCCATCTCCCGCTCACGGTGCGCAGCACGATCGCGTACGAGTCGGGGCTCGAGCACATCCTGCTGCTGTGCTCCACGCCGGTCGACGACGTGTCGTCCCTGTTCACGTTCGTGGTCTGGCGCAACGACGATCACTCGACCGATCCCGAGGAGATCATCGCGTTCGACCGGGCGATCGGAGCCGAGGACCAGCGCATGCTCGAGCGGCTTGACGGCACCATGCCGCTCGAACGGACCGATCTGGTCAGCGTGCAGTCCGACCGCTGTTCGGTCGAGTGGCGCCGCCGCTTCGCCGCCATGGTGGCCGAGTCGTGACGGGCCCGATCGGGCCCGAGCCGGCGTTGACCGTCCTCGAGATCAGGCGTTATGGTCTGACCATCAGTCCAGAAAGCGAGTGAGGATGACGATCCGACAGCTCAACCACGCCGTCCTGTACGTTCGCGACGCCCAACGTCATCGGCACTTCTATGCCGATCTGCTCGGATTCGAGACCGTGATCGACGGCCCCGGTCCGTTCGTGTTCATGCGGGCGCCGGGCTCGGCGAACCACCACGACATCGCGTTCTTCACCGTCGGTGACGCAGCCGGTGATTCCGAGGCCGGTCGTCGGACGGTCGGCATGTACCACCTCGCGTGGGAAGTCGCCACCCTCGACGAACTCGCCGAGATGCGCGATCGCCTCGACGCCGCCGGCGCGCTGATCGGCGCGTCGGACCACCACGTCAACAAGAGCCTGTACTGCCGCGATCCCGACGGGCTCGAGTTCGAGGTGATGTGGCTCAATCTGCCCGAGAACTGGGGCAGCAAGGAACACGACGCCATCGTCGAGCCGCTCGACATCGACGTTGACCGCGATCGCTACGGAGGCACCTCCAGCGTCTTCGCCGATGTCGCCCGGGGAGCGGCACGTGAACATCGGCGCGCAGTACTGCTACTTCCTCGACGACGACGAGTTCGTCGAGACCGATCGTCCCGGGTTTCGTCGACGGGTGATCACCGGCGACCAGCTCCAACTGTGCTTCTGGCGGATCAAGGGTGGGGCGACCGGGTCGTTCCTGCACAAGCACGACGCGCACGAACAGCTCGGGATCATCGTGCGGGGCTCGCTCGACTTCCGCATCGGCGACGACGATCCACAGGAACGTGTCATGCTGGGCGAGCACGAGGCATACCTCGCCCCGACCTCGGTCTGGCACGGCGACAGCGTGTTCATCGGTGACGATGAATACGACGAGTGCTGGATCCTCGACGTGTTCTCGCCGCCGCGGGACGATCTGAGGGCTGGCTGATGGCGGCCGACTGGCGCTTGGCGGTCGACATCGGTGGCACGTTCACCGACGTCGTGCTGCTCGACGGCGCCTCGGGCCGAGTGGTGGTCGACAAGACGCTCACCACGCCGAGCGCACCGCTCGACGGTGTGCGGACCGGTGTGACACAACTGCTCGCGAAGGCCGGGGTGACGCCCAGCGAGATCACGGCGCCCATCGTCCACGCGACGACGCTGATCACCAACGCCTTGATCGAGGGCAAGACGGGCCGCGCCGGCCTCGTCACCACCTTGGGCTTCGGCGACACGCTGCTGATCCACGACGAGCATCGGTATGACATGTACGACCTGCAGATCGAATTCCCAGCGCCGCCGATCTCGCGAGACCTCACGTTCGAACTCGACGAACGGACGGGTGCCGATGGATCGGTGCTCGTCGACCCGACTCCCGACGCGCTCGATGCGCTGGCCGGGCAACTCCGTGCCGCGGACGTCGAGTCCGTGGCGGTCTGCCTGCTCAACTCGTACGTCAACCCGGCCAACGAGCAGAAGGTCGCCGCCCACCTCCGCGCCGAACTCGGCGTGCCGGTCTGCATCTCCGCCGACATCTCGCCCCAGATCCGCGAGTACCCGCGCATGATCACCACGGCCTGCAACGCGGCCACGATGCCCGTGATCGGTCCATATCTCGACGAGCTCCAGAAGTGGTTGTCGGCCGAGGGCTTCGGCGGCTCGGTGCTGATGATGTTGAGCAACGGTGGTGTCGTGTCGGCCGAGGACGCGGCCAGCGGACCGATCCGCCTCGTCGAGTCGGGTCCGGCCGCCGGCGCGCTCGCCGGCAGCTGGTTCGCGAAGCGCATGGGTGTCGATCGACTGCTCTGCTTCGACATGGGCGGGACCACCGCCAAGGCGTGCCTGATCGAGCATGGCGAGCCCGAGCTGACCAACACGTTCGAGGTCGCCCGTGCGTACCGCTTCAAGAAGGGCTCGGGATTCCCGGTGTCGGTGCCGTCGGTCGACCTGGTCGAGATCGGCGCGGGTGGCGGGAGCCTCGCCCGCGTCGACCAGTTCGGTCTGCTCAAGGTCGGCCCCGAGTCGTCCGGCGCCGACCCCGGTCCGGCGAGCTACGGGCAGGGCGGCACGATCCCGGCGGTGACCGACGCCGACGTGTTGCTCGGGCTGCTCGACCCCGCCGCGTTTCTCGGTGGCGACATGCCGCTCGACGCGTCGTTGGCTGCGTCGGCCGCTCAGACCGTCGCGGACGGCCTCGGCCTCGAGATGATCGACACCGCGGCCGGCGTGCACGAGGTCGTCAACCAGAACATGGCGTCGGCGGCGAGCATGCACGGTGTCGAGATGGGTGTCGACCTGCGGGGCATCCCGCTGATCGCGTTCGGCGGCGCCGGCCCGGTGCACACGTGCGGCGTCGCCGAGTTGCTCGAGTCGGACCGCGTCGTGTTCCCGGTGAACGCGAGTGTGCTGTCGGCGTTCGGCACGCTCGTCTCGCCGGTCCGGATCGATCTGGCGCGCTCGTTGCCGCGGCTCATCGAATCGATCGACCCGGCCGAGCGCGACCGCCTCCTGGACGAACTGCGAGCCGAAGGGCGGCGAGTCCTGCGGGCCGCGGGCGTGCCCGACGACGCGATCGTGTTCAGGTATGGCGTTGATGCCCGGTACGCGGGACAGGGCAACGAGATCACGATCTGGGTCGGCGAGGGCTCCGCGTGGCCGGCAACCACCGCCGAGGTCACCTCGGCGTTCGAGGCCGAGTACGAGCGGATCTACGGCATGGCGATCCCCGACGGTCGCGGTCGAGGCGATCACGTGGCGGTTGTCGGCCTCACGCGACCACGTCGGTCGTCGAGCCGCACGAGTCGTTGGCCCGGTCGACCGGCGGACCAGAACCGAAGAGCGTTCGACCGATGGTGTTCTCACGCGGCGCCGAGGCGGTCGAAGCGCCGGTGTACGACCGGGCGTCGCTCGGCGCGGGCGCCACCTTCGCCGGTCCGGCAGTCGTCGAAGAACGAGAGACCACGTCCGTCATTCGGCCCGGCTGGTCCGTCGAGGTCGTCCCCGATGGCAGCCTCATCGCAACGAGAGGAACATCATGACGCTGACCGAGTCGAGGCCGGCCGAGTTCGATCCGATCGAGCTCGAGATCCTGTGGCAGTCGCTGATCTCCACGGTCAACGAACAGGCGCGGGCATTGCAGCGCTCGGCCTTCTCGCCGATCGTCCGTGAGGCCGGCGACCTCGCCAACGCCGTGTTCGATCGGCGCGGTCGTATGGTCGCTCAGGCGGTGACGGGTACCCCCGGGCACATCAACAGCCTCGCGATCGGCGCGTCGAACATGCTCGACGAG
Organism: uncultured Acidimicrobiaceae bacterium; assembly: GCA_963827775.1. GTDB lineage: Bacteria > Actinomycetota > Acidimicrobiia > Acidimicrobiales > Ilumatobacteraceae > Ilumatobacter. The sequence continues at coordinate 246,823 of CAWHCI010000025.1, forward strand.
TATCCGATCGACTCGCTCGAACCAGGCGACGTGTTGATCACGAACGACCCGTACAAGACGGCCGGTCAGCTCCTCGACGTCACCGTCCTCGTGCCGGCGTGGCGGAACGGGAAGATCATCGCCCTGTTCGGCTCGACGATCCACCACACCGACGTCGGCGGCTACGGCATCGGTGCCGGCGGACGCGACGTCTTCGAAGAAGGGCTGTGGATCCCGATCTGCAAGCTGATGAAGCGTGGCGAACGCAACGACGACGTCTGGAAGTTCATCCTGTCCAACGTCCGCCAGCCCGACCACATGGCCGGCGACCTCCACGCGCAGATGGCCTCGGGTGAGGTCGGCGCGCAACGGCTGGCCACGCTCTGCGACACCCACGGCCTCGACGACATCGAGGCGCTCGCCGACGAGATCATCGACCGGTCCGAGGCGGCAACACGCGACAGCATCCGCGAGCTCCCGTCCGGCAACTACGACGCGAGCGCGGTGCTCGACCTCGCCGACGGCAGCAAGATCGACATCGTGTGTTCGCTGCAGGTCGACGCGGATGCCGGGGAGATCACCGTCGACTACGAGGGCACGTCCGACGCATCACCGTGGGGCATCAACGTGGTCATGAACTACACCCACGCCTACACCACCTTCACGGTTCGGTCGGTCCTCAACCCCGAGATCCCCAACAACCACGGCAGCCTCGGCCCGATCAAGGTCAAGGCGCCGGAGGGCTCGATCGTCAACGCGGTGCCGCCTCAGCCCGGCACGGCCCGTCACGTCGTCGGGATGTTCCTCCCCAATGCCCTGCTCAAGGCGCTCGCCCAGGTCCGGCCCGAGGCAGCGATGGCCGAGGGTGCCGGTGCGGTCTGGACGATGCAGGTCAACGGCAACCACCCCGACGGCAGCCCGTTCATCACCGCGATGTTCACGTACGCCGGCGGTGTCGGGGCGCGAGCGACCAAGCCCGGCCTCAATGCGTGTTCGTATCCGACCGGCGTGTCGGCCGTACCGATCGAGGTCGTCGAGGCGTCGGCGCCGATCAGATTCCGCGAGAAGTCGTTGCGGCCCGGGTCCGGCGGCGTCGGCGCGCAGCCCGGTGGTCTCGGTCAGTCGATCGAATTCAGTGTCGACACCGAGAAGGCGTGGCAGCTCAACGCGGTGACGAGCCGTCTCGCCGACCCACCGCTCGGTGTGTTCGGCGGCGAGCCCGGCGCGGGGGAAGCTTCAAGGTCAACGGTGAGCCCGTCCAGACGCAGGCCCGGATCAGTCTGACGGGCGACGACGTCGTGCGACTCGAACTGCCCGGTGGCGGCGGGTACGGAGCGCCGATCTGAGATGACTTCGTGGCCCGACGCCGTGACGTTCGCCCAGACGTGGGCCGACGCCGTCGCCGCACGCGCCCGCATGAACCGTTCCTGATCTTCGAGGCGCCCGACGGATCGACCGCTGCATGGACGTACTCCGGGTTCGACCTGCTCGTCGCCCGAATGGCGTCGGAGCTGGCCGGCCACGGTGTCGGGGCGGGTTCGTCGGTTCATCTGGCACTCACGAACTGCCCGACGTTCGTCGCCGTCTGGATCGCCGCCAATCGGCTGGGGGCCTGGATCGTGCCGAGCGACCCGATGGGCCGGACACCCGAGTTCGCCGACCACATCGACCGGACCGATCCGGCGGTCGGATTCTGCGCCAGGGCGCGCGCGACGAGTATCTGCCGGCAGCCGTAGGCCGAACGGTGATCCAGATCGACGAGGCCGACGCCGGTTTCGAGTGGCTGCCGTCCGAGCCGATCGACGTGTGGCCCGATCCCGGCCTGCACGACCGGGCCGCGGTGATGTTCACGAGTGGCACGACGGGACGCCCGAAGGGGGTCGAGGTCACCCAGGCGAACTATGCGTTCGCCGGCAAGGC
>CAWHCI010000026.1:0-145309 GCA_963827775.1 uncultured Acidimicrobiaceae bacterium
GAGATCTGTCGCGACCAACAACCTACTCTCTCGGATGAAGAGAAGGAAGCTTTACGGAGATTACTGTACAAGTACGAAGATCTCTTTGACGGAACACTTGGCAAGTGGACCGGTTCTCCCGTAAAACTAAGCTTGAATAAGGATGCAACTCCTTATCACGCAAGAGCCTTCCCTGTTCCCAGGTGCCATCTGGCTACCTTAAAACAAGAAGTGGAAAGGCTATGTGAGTTAGGAGTGCTCAAGAAGGTCAATCGATCGCAATGGGCTGCTCCTACCTTCCTGATTCCGAAGAAAGACGGAACAGTACGATTCATTAGCGACTTTCGCGAATTGAACAAACGGATACGGAGACAACCTTATCCTATTCCCCACATCCAGGACATGCTGTTGAATCTAGAAGGATTCAAGTACGCGACCAGTCTGGATTTGAATATGGGCTACTACCACCTCGAATTGTCACCGGAGTCTAAGGAGCTGTGCACCATTGTACTTCCGTTCGGCAAGTTCGAGTACCAGAAAATTCCCATGGGCTTATGTAACAGCCCCGACATCTTCCAGGAAAAGATGGACGAGCTATTCGAAGGTTTATCGTTCGTGAGAGCGTATATCGACGACCTGCTCTGTCTAACTAGCGGAGATTTCGACGACCATCTCGAGAAGCTGGAACAAGTCTTAGCACGACTCCAACGAGCGGGACTCAAGGTCAATGCTAAGTCGACTGCCATGCCCCTGGTCGTGCAGACGGATGATCAGCCGTCCGTTCTGCAATGCGACACCGGCGTGACTCGCGAGCGTCGCGATCATGCGGGCGTCCTGGGAGGCGAAGCTGTAGATGTCGCTGAGCCGGTTCGCCGTCACGACGAAGCCGATGAGCGACTCACCCTCGACGATCGGCGCGACCATCGCATCACGAGCGTCGAGTTCGGCGAGCACATCGATCGACACGTCGTCGGTGCTCCCTCGGGCGAAGACGTGTGCGTGACGGCGCTCGGCGAACTCGTCCGTCAGGATGGCCGCCAACGCTGCCGGCAGGTCGAGCGTCGTGGTCGACTGCCCGTGGTCGTCCACCACGTAGCGCCGCACCGAATCGGTGCCGGTGAGCAGCCAGAACTCGGCCCGCTCCGCTCGCAGGAGGTCCTTGGCCTGCGTGAGCATCGCGTCGAGCACGGCGTCCGGTTCGCGGACACCGCTCACGAGGTGCGTGAAGTCGTAGAGCAGACTGAGGCTCTCGTACCGCTGCCGCAACGAGCTGTACGCCCGGTAGGTCAACAGCAGGAAGACGGCGACACCACCGAGCAGGGGGACGGCGCTCGGTTGGACGTCGAGCAAGATGCCGATCACCAGCGTCAAGCTGGTGTTGGCGGGCGCCGTCACCAGGCCGATCTGCAGGATCGAACGGAACGTGAGCGGCCCGCCGTGCCATCGGACGGCGGTCGCCACCGCCGCGAACCCCACGATCTCGGCGGCGAGGACCGCGATCAGCGCCACCAGCCAGCTGAGCGGCTGCCGGATGTCCATCGGGCTCAGCAGCGCCTGTTGGACCATGAGCAGCACGACCGTCTCCGCGAAGAACGCCGACAGGTTCATCACGAGCTTGCGGAGCGGCTGACGCTCGCGCGACGGTCAGGAAGACCAGTTCGCCGACGAGGCGGCCGATCACCAGGCCGAGTGGGACGCGAAGAAGAGCCCGAGCACGAGCACCATTTCGCTGAACGTGAACGTGTACGTCTCGCTTCGGAACTCGACGTCGAAGACCATGAAGGCCGCGCCGACGGCGAGCACGGCGATCACCCACGCCGGCATCGTCCACGATGTCGTCGGCACGACGTCGAGGTCGAGGCGTGTGAGAACGAACAGGGATACGAGCGTGAGCCCGGCCGACAGCAGATAGGTGCGACGAGCGGCATCGGGCCGCGGCTGTCGCGGATTGACGTGGCGAATGCTGTTCGCTTCGAACAACGCCTCGGAGTCGGACATCACGTCACGTCATTCGGCACGCCGGCGGCCCGGGGTGAGCGATTCCGCGCCACACCCGGGCAGCCGTCGGGGCCGGGTGGTATCAGGACCAGCGGCCGCCGCAGAACGCCGGCGCGCTCACCACCTGATTCCGCCTCGCATGTAGGTGTGCGAACCGCCGTCGTCGAGCCGGACGTTGACGATGCGGGCCTCGGCCGAACCGGCTTCCTCGGCGGACGCCGAATCTGCCACCGCTCCGACCGAGATCACACTCGCCAGCACCGTGCCGGCCAGGATCGCCCGAGCGCGCCGAGTCGTCGTTCTGATCTTCATGATGTCCGCCTTCCGTTCTCACCGTTGCCAATGGGGGATGTTCGATCAGCGAGAACACTGTGATCAAACAGTAAATTCCAGTACAAATCAAGTCAACTTCTCCTCAGCGATCGTCCCGGTCATCGACCACGCACCGTGACCGTTCGGACGTCGATTGCGGCCGTCCGTGGCCGCCGGGCCGACGCCGTGCCGACACCGTGCCGACGCTGGGCCGACGCCGGCACGTGGAGACCGAGCCGGCTTTCCGCAGGGACTTACCGAGGGGTAGCTTGCTGGCATGGCTGAGACGCTGGACGCCCCTACGACCGCACCCGATCTGGCAGGCGCCGGTGCTGCCGTCGAACTGGCCAACACGGCCATCGGCAAGGCCGTCGCCCGCCTGACCGAACTGGGTGGCCCCGACGCCCAACAGGTCTTCGCGTACGAACTCGCGCACGCCGGTGCCGGTGTCGCCACGGCTCGGTCGATGCTGGCGTACGGCGAACACGGCGACACCGAGGCGCGGCTGGCCTGCGGGTTCGCCGCCGACGTGCTCCACGATCTCGCCACCCGGCTGATCGGCCGCGAGGCGTTGTGGGGCGTGCAGGTCGGCGACCTCGCCCCCGCTCACGAGTTCGTCCAGACGTTCCGGGACCCCGAGTTCGTCGCGTCGCTGGCCACCGCGCCGGGGCCCCGCCACCTCAGCGACGACATGGACATGGTTCGCGACGCCTTCGGCTCGTTCGCGACCGACGTCGTCGCACCACACGCCGAGCACGTGCACCGCACGAACGGCGACGTGCCCGAGGAGATCGTCTCCGGCCTCGCCGAGATCGGCGCCTTCGGGCTGAGCGTTCCCGCCGACTACGGCGGGTTCAGCGAGGGCGGCGACGCCGAGTACCTCGGCATGGTCGTCGCGACGGAGGAGCTCAGCCGGGCGAGCCTCGGCATCGGGGGCTCACTGATCACCCGGCCCGAGATCCTCACCCGCGCCCTCGTCGCCGGCGGCACCGAGGAGCAGAAGCTGACGTGGCTGCCCAAGCTCGCCGCCGCCGAGGTGATGCCGGCGGTCGCCGTGACCGAGCCCGACTTCGGCAGCGACGTCGCCAATCTCAAGGTCACCGCCACGCCCGCTCCCGGGCCCGACGGTGCCGACGGCTACGTGATCAACGGCGTGAAGACGTGGTGCACGTTCGGCGCCCGCGCCGACGTGCTCGCGCTGCTGGCGCGCACCGATCCCGACCGTTCGAAGGGCCACCGGGGCCTCAGCCTGTTCATCGTGCCGAAGCCGCGCGGCGACGCCCACGGCTTCGAGTTCTCGCAGGATCCCGTCACCGTCGACGGCGACGATCGCATCGGCAAGATGGAGGGTCGACCGATCGACACGATCGGCTACCGGGGCATGCACTCGTACGAGATCGCGCTCGAGGACTGGTGGGTGCCTGCCGACCACCTCGTCGGCGAGGACGACGGGATGGGGAAGGGCTTCTACCTGCAGATGGCGGGCTTCGAGAACGGTCGCCTCCAGACCGCCGCACGGGCGATCGGCGTGATGCAGGCCGCCTACGACGAAGCGGTCGAGTACGCCGAGAACCGCGCGGTGTTCGGTTCGAACATCGTCGAGTACCAGCTGACCCAGGCCAAGCTCGGCCGGATGGCGATGATCATCCAGGCCAGCCGTCAGTTCTCGCTCGAGGTCGCCACGCTGATGGCGCAGGGCAAGGGCGCGATGGAGGCCAGCATGGTGAAGGCCTACGTGTGCAAGGCCGCCGAGTGGGTCACCCGTGAGGCGATGCAGATCCACGGCGGCTTCGGCTACGCCGAGGAGTACGCGGTCAGCCGGCTGTTCGTCGACGCGCGAGTGCTGTCGATCTTCGAGGGCGCCGACGAGACGCTCTGCCTCAAGGTGATCGCCCGCCGCCTCACCGCTGCCTGACGGCCCGGCGATCAGGCCGCGGTCTCAGAACCAGTCGACGATGTCCTCGACGCTCGCGATGCGTTCGAAGTCGGCGTCGAGATGGTCGTCGAACGGGTCGATCAGCACCGGGTGCAGCCCGGCCGCGGTCGACGACGGACGTCCATCGTGACCGAATCGCCGACGTAGAGGATGCGCGAGCGCTCGAACTCGTCGAAGTCCGCCAGGGCGAAGTCGAAGATCCGTGGGTCGGGCTTCGCGACGCCGACCACGTGGCTGTCGACCACGACGCGCATCTCGGCACCCGGTCCCGTCGCCCGGTCTGGCAGATCTCGGACCGCCGCAGCTCGGCCTCGACCTGGCCGGCGCGCGTTCGACACGACGCCCATCGGCACATCGATCGCGGCCAGGGCTCGCGAGTGCCCGGAGCGGTCTCCGGAATCGGCCACCGCCACAGGTGGTGCGGTCCGGGTGTGGTCGAGCACGATCGCGGCATGCTCGATCAGATCGTCGTCGACGCCGACCGACTCGACGTACGCCGTGTTGTAGTCGCCCCAGTCACCCTCGAGGCTCTCGGCTCGCGGCCTTCTCGGCCATGCCCGGCGTAGTGGGCCCGACGGTGCCGTTCGAGGTCGACCGATCCGCCGAACGGCGCCAGCAGCGGCCCCAGCACCGTCGGATCGGGCAGGACCAGCACTCCGCCGGCGTCGAACAGCACCGCATCGAATCGACTCATCGTCGCCGAGTTCACCGCATGGCGGTGCCCGCTAGAGCCAATAGATTCGTCTCGTGGGCATCTTCCACTGGATCTTCGGGAAGCATCCGCCTCGACCGGTCGACCCGGAGCGCACCGTCGAGGCGGCGTGGATGCCGATGTGGCAGGCGCATCTCGTCCTGCACGAGCTGTGGGAGCGTGACATCCCCGCCGTGCGTCAGCGAGGACCACACGTCGCACATGATCTTGACGGCCCGGGAGCCGATGGCCCGGATCTTCGTGATGGAGCCCGTGCTGACGCGGGCCGAAGCCGTGATCGAGGAGATCACGGGCTACCCGCCCGCCCACCAGAACGGCGTGATCGGCTGCGGGCCCGCGGTCAGAACGGGCTGAAACGCAGCAGCTCGGGAGCGAACGGGCAGTCGGGACGCAGCGCGCGGTCGACATCGTCGGACACGCCGTCGGCGACCGGCGACGTGGGTGATGAGATCGAGCGGGAGGTCGTCGACGTCGAGGTCCCACGACGGGGCGGCGTCGATCACCTGACCGCCGATCGCGTCGACGTACTCGACGGGCAGGCGGCGTGCCGGCGCCGGCCGACGAGCCACACCGGTGTGTCGACCGAGCGGGCGACCGCGGCGATCACGTGCGAACCGACCGGAGCGATCACACGCCGCGTGCTCGGCAGCCGTCGCCTCGACGACGACGACGTCGGCCAGGTGCGCCGCCCGTGCCAGCGACTCGGTCGGGATCGGTTCGCAGGCGATCGTCGAACCGTTCGAGCCGCTGCATGAAGCCGGATGCCTCGTGACGGCTGTCGGCACACAGCACGGTGACGTCGCCGCGCCGCATCAGGGCCGCACCGGCGACCTCGGGCCAGCCGATCGTCAGCACGGTCGCGTCGTCGGCGAACGCGGCGGCGACGCGCTCGCGGCGCGGGATCGTCGTCGATCTCGTCGGCGATCGTGCCAGGCGAGCGTCGTCGGGTCGTCGGCGGTGAGCAGCCGGGCACACATCGACCACAGCGGACCGACCTCCGGGATGCCGCTCGACGATGCGGCGACAGGCGATCACCAGGTTGGCGTGGTCGGCCCGGAGCGATGCCGAGCGCGCGTCGCGGCCTCGCGGACGAGCGACGACGAGTCGGCTCCGCGGGCCCTCGCCACGTAGCGCAGATGCTCGATCGGGTGCACGCTCGTACGGTACGCCACCGACCAATGGTTGGGGCACCCGGCCTCCGGGTCGCTACGATCGCTCGCCGTGGCGACGAAACTGCCTGACGATCTCCAACTCGCGCCGCTCGACGGGGAGCCACGTGGGCTCGAGCGAGTGGCTCACCACGTTCCATCTGGCGAGCGTGGTGCTCGATCCGTACACCAACGAGAGCTCGTGGGTGCTGAAGTCCGCCGTCCGGATTCTCGAGGAGTTCCGTGGCTCACACGCCCGCGTCAACTTCATCGTCACCGCCGACGACGACGACGCCCGGGCGTTCCTCGGACCGCTGCACCGACCGGTTCCTCGTCGTTCTGCGACCCCGACCGAACGGTCGTGACGGCCATGGGCCTCGACCAGCTCCCGGCGTTCGTGTTCACCCGCGTCGACCGCGAGGTCGTGGCCGACGGCCGAGGGCTGGAACGCCGCCGAGTGGCACGCGGTCGCCGAGGCGATCGCCGCGACCACCAAGTGGAACGTGCCGACGATCCCGGCGCCGGGCGACCCGGGCGCGTTCGCCGGCACACCTGCCGCCGGGTGACCGTGCCGGGCCGCTCCGGGCGCCCGCTCCCCGACCTTCCGGTCGTCGAGACCATCGCCCGCGCTCCGAGCCGCCCTCGCCGGATCGACAGCGCGCCGTGCTCGTCGCCCCGCCCGGCGCCGGGCAAGACCACGGTCGTCCCGCTCGCCCTGCTCGACGAGCCGTGGCTGGCCGATCAGCGGATCCTGATGCTCGAACCGCGGCGACTCGCCACACGGGCCGCCGCCCGCCGGATGGCCGACACTGCTCGGCGAGGCGGTCGGCGGCACCGTCGGCTACCAGACCCGCGACGAACGCCACATCGGCGCCGACACGCGGATCGAGGTCGTGACCGAGGGGATCCTCACGCGACGACTCCAGAACGACCCGGAGCTCCCCGGCGTCGGACTCGTGATCTTCGACGAGGTGCACGAGCGCAACCTCCACGACCGACCTCGGCCTCGCGCTTCGCGCTCGACGTCGCGGCGACGCTTCGGCCCGATCTCCGCATCCTCGCGATGTCGGCCACGCCCGACACCGCCGGGCTCTCCGACTCTCGGACGCGCCGGTGATCGAGACCGCCGGCCGCATGTTCGAAGTCGACATGCGCTGGATGCCGCCCAGCCCGTCGAGCCGCGGCGGCGGTCGCGGGCGAGCAAGCGTCGGGGACCCGGGTCGACGGATCGAACCGACGTCGTCGACGCCGTCCAGCGGGCGCTGCGACGAGGACAGCGGTGACGTCCTCGTGTTCCTCCCCGGCATCGGCGAGATCAGCCGAACCGAAGGCGGCGCTGCGGACCACCGGTCGGCCCGACGTCGACGTGTACCCGCTCGCCGGGGCGCTGTCACTCGGCCGAACAGGACGCTGCACTCGCCCCGTCGCCCGCCGGGCGCCGGCGCGTCGTGCTGTCGACCGACATCGCCGAGACGTCGCTGACGGTCGACGGCGTCCGGATCGTCGTCGACAGCGGCCTCGCCCGCGCACCCACGCTTCGACACCCGCACGGGCATGAGCCGACTGACGACGGTCACGACCAGCCGAGCGTCGGCCGAGCAGCGAGCCGGACGAGCCGGACGCGTCGAGCCGGGCGCGTGCTATCGACTGTGGAGCAAGATCGAGCACGGCACGCGCGCCGCCCACCGGCTGCCCGAGATCGACGAGGTCGACCTGGCCGGGCTTCGCACTCGAACTCGCCGCGTGGGGATGCCGGTCGACGAGCTCGCCTTCATCACGCCACCGCCCGCCAAGGCGATGCGCAGCGCCCGCGAACTGCTCGCCGACCTCGGCGCCATCGACGCCGACGGCGCGCTCACCGACGACCGGGTCGAAGATGCTCGGCCTACCGGTGCACCCGCGTCTCGCTCGGATGCTCGTGGCCGAGCCGTCACCGCTCTGGTGTGTCGCTCGCCGTGCTGTCGACGAACGCGACATCCTGCGCGGCCGCCCCGACGATCTGCCGGCCGACCTCGCGCTGCGCGCTCCGGTGCTGTCCGGGCGGACGCGGCATCACGATCTCGCCGATCGTGGCGCGTTCGACGGCTCCGCGACCGTGCCGCCGACCTCGCCCGACGCGCCGCGGATCCGTTTCGACACCGATCTCGATCGACGCCGACCGCGCCGGAGCGGTGCCTGCTGCACGCCTTTCCCGGATCGGCTCGCCGCGCGCCGTCGCCCCGGCCAGTTCCAGCTCCGCACCGGGTCGGGCGCCTGGCTGCCCGACACCGACCCGCTCGCCCACGAGTCGTTCGTCGTCGCCGCCGACCTCGACGGCAAGCGCGACCGGGCCCGGATCCGCCTGGCCGCCGCGCTCGACGCCGACGACGTGGCGCCGACGTTCGCCGACGAGATCGACGAACGGTCGACCCTCGAGTGGGACGACGACCGCGACGACCTCGTCGAGACGCGTCGAGCGACGACTCGGATCGATGCAGCTCGGGTCGACGACGAGACGGCCGTCGCCCGGCGACGAGACCACCGCTGCGCTGATGCGACGGGCGTGCCGACACACGGGCTCGCCGTGCTCGGCTGGTCGAAGGCCTCGATCGACCTCCGCCAGCGCGTCGAGTTCCTCCACCGGACCGTCGGCGACCCGTGGCCCGACTGGAGCGTCGAGCACCTCGTCGAGACGCTCGACGACTGGCTGGCGCCGTACCTGCCCGGCGCCACCGGGCGTCGCGACCTCGACCAGGTCGATCTGGCGATGGTGCTGCGCTCGCAGCTGCCGTGGCCCGAGGGCGCCGACCTCGACCGCCTCGCACCCGGCCGCACTCGACCTGCCCGACCGGGCCGGTCGGTCCCGATCGACTACTCCGGCGACGAGCCGACGGCCTCCGTGCGGGTGCAGGACCTGTTCGGCACGACCGTGCACCCGACGGCCGGCGGACGGCCCGATCGTGCTGCACCTGCTCTCGCCGGCCGATCGCCCGATCCAGATCACGAGCGACCTGCCCGGGTTCTGGGCGGGCATCGTGGGCCGAGGTCCGCAAGGACCTGGCCGGGCCGCTACCCGAAGCACCAGTGGCCCGACGACCCGGCGACCGCCGACCCCGAAGCGCCTGAAGGACCGCTGACGTGCTCGCGGCCGAGATCCTCGGGCTGTCGCCGTGGCTGGCCGCGGCTCGCCGTCGCGATCGTGTTCGTCGGCTCGGCCACACAGGCGTCGATCGGCATCGGGCTCGGGCTTGATCGCCGCGCCGATCGCTCACGCTGATCGACCCCGGCTTCATCCCCGGCGCGATCGCGATCGTGCGTCGTGCCGCTCACGGTCGGGATGACGCTGCGCGAGCGCGACCACGTCGACCCGGAGATCTTCCGCGCCGTCGTCGGTCGGGTCGTCGGCATCGTCGTCGGCGCGTGGGCGTGTCGCCGAGGCGGGGCAGGACCTGATCGCGGTCGTGATCGCCGTCAGCGTGCTGCTCGCGGTGATCGCGTCGGCGGCTCGGCTGGCGGTTCGCGCCGACCCGGCGCAACCTGATGGTCGCCGGCACGGTCTCGGGCTTCACGGGCACGGTCGCCGGCGATCGGTGGACCGCCGATGGCGCTCACCTATCAGCACTCCGATCCGCGCACGCTCCGCGCCAGCCTCGCGGCGTTCAACACGATCGGGTCGACGTTCATCGATCCCGAGCCTCGTGATCGTCGGCGTGCTCGGGCGTCGGGAGCTGCAGCTCGGCCTGATGCTGGTCCCCGGTGTGTTCGCCGGCCTGTGGGTCGGACGGCATCGGCGATCACACGCCTCCCCGCCAACCTGGTCCGGCCGTTCGTGCTGATCGTCTGCTCCGCGTCGGCGATCGTGCTCCTCGCCCGACAGCTCGGCTGACGCACGCCGGTGATCGCCTGGGTGACCGCCGCGCACCGGCTCGTAGGGTTGGGGCATGGCTGATGTCGACGACGAATTCGCCTTCACCGAGCTGCTGCCGCTCGGCGACGACGACACCCCGTACCGCCTCGTGACGACCGAGGGCGTGTCGACGTTCGACACCCCCGAGGGCACGTTCCTGAAGGTCGAGCCCGAGGCGATCCGGCGGCTCACGGCCGAGGCGATGCGCGACATCGCCCACTTCCTCCGACCGGCCCACCTCCAGCAGCTGCGCAACATCCTCGACGACCCCGAGGCGAGCGCCAACGACCGCTTCGTCGCGACCGATCTGCTCAAGAACGCGGCCGTCGCTGCCGGTGGCGTGCTGCCGATGTGTCAGGACACCGGGACGGCGATCGTCAAGGCCAAGAAGGGCCAGTTCGTGTTCACCGGTGGCGGCGACGAGGCGCCAGATCGCACACGGCATCGAGGACACCTACCTCACCAGCAATCTGCGGTACAGCCAGATGGCGCCGCTCACGATGTACGACGAGAAGAACACCGGCACCAACCTGCCGGCCGAGATCAAGATCTCGGCGATCGACGGCGACACCTACAAGTTCCTGTTCATGGCCAAGGGCGGCGGCAGCGCCAACAAGAGCTACCTGTTCCAGGAGACGAAGGCGCTGCTGAACGAGGCGACGCTGCTCCCGTGGGTGTTCGAGAAGATGCAGATCGCTCGGCACGTCGGCCTGCCCGCCCTACCACCTGGCGGTGGTGATCGGCGGCACGTCGGCCGAGTTCGCCGTCGAGACCGCCAAGCTCGCGTCGACGAAGTACCTCGACTCGCTCCCGACGTAGGGCTCCGAACTCGGTCACGGGTTCCGCGACCTCGAGCTGGAGGCCAAGCTGCTCGAACTGGCGCAGACCACCGGGATCGGCGCCCAGTTCGGCGGCAAGTACTTCTGCCCACGACGTCCGGGTCGTGCGGCTGCCGCGCCACGGGGCGAGCTGCCCGGTCGGCGATGGCGGTGTCGTGTTCGGCCGACCGCCAGGCGGTCGGCAAGATCACCCGCGACGGCGTGTTCCTCGAACAGCTGGAGACCGACCCGGCCACGTTCCTGCCCGAGACGACCGAGACCGACCTCGACGACACCGACGTGGTGCACATCGACCTCAACCGGCCGATGCCCGAGATCCTCGCCGAGCTCTCGAAGTATCCGGTTCGCACCCGCGTCATGCTGACGGGCCCGATGGTCGTCGGGCGCGACATCGCCCACGCCAAGATCAAGGAACGGCTCGACGCCGGCGAGGAGATGCCGCAGTACCTGCAGCGACCACTGCATCTACTACGCCGGTCCGGCGAAGACGCCCGAGGGCTATGCGTCGGGTTCGTTCGGGCCGACCACGGCCGGCCGGATGGACTCGTACGTCGAGCAGTTCCAGGCCGCCGGCGGATCGATGATCATGCTCGCCAAGGGCAACCGGTCCCAGCAGGTGACCGATTCGTGCCGTGAGCACGGCGGCTTCTACCTCGGTTCGATCGGCGGGCCCGCGGCTCGGCTGGCGCTCGACAACATCACCGCGGTCGAGGTGCTCGAGTACCCCGAGCTCGGCATGGAGGCGATCTGGAAGATCGAGGTCGAGGACTTCCCGGCGTTCATCGTGGTCGACGACAAGGGCAACGACTTCTTCCAGCAGGTGCGTGTCGAGGCCGCCGAACGGGCGGTCCGCGTGGGTATCGGCTGACGTCGGTCGTCGGCACGCGGTCGGGTCAGCCGGCAGCGCAGGCGGCGGCTGCCTTGTCGAAGGCCGCCGTCACCGCCGGTGATCTGACCCCCAGCACGACGTGGACGACGATCCGGTCGCCGGCGACCGAGAGCCGTTCGGCGCCGCACGCGGCGTCGTCACCCCACGTGTCCGCGATCTCGTCGGCGATCCACGGCTCGACGTAGGCCGGCGGCAGCGCGAACAGGTACTCGGCGATCTCCTGATCACCGGCGGCGCCGGCGACGAACTCGCAGCGGAGGCCGTCGTCGGGCAGCACCCCGTCGAGCAGGTATGCCGACACCGCGTCGTCGACGCACGGGCTGTTCAGCGGGAAGGCGGTGTGGCCGACGCCGTCCCAGTACAACACGACCGCGTCGCCGAGCCGATCCGACCAGCTCACCGGCGTGCCGACCCGGCGTGTTCGGGTCGAACGCCGTACCGATCACGAGCATCGGCTCGGCGACGTCGACGGCACCGAGCGCAGCCGACGCCTGCGAGTTCGCCGGAACCCCGTCGCAGTACGCGGGCGCCGCCGGGACAGCCTGGAAGTCGGCGCAGTAGATCGTGGGATTCGCCACGGCCTCGTTGCTCTCCCGCAGGTCGACGACCTCACCGAAGTAGGCGTTCGACACCTCCAGCAGATCGGCCAGGGCGTCGAGCGTCGAGGCGTCACCGCGTTGCGCGTCTTCGAGCGCCGTGGCCAGCACGCCCCAGTTGAACGGGTCGGACATCGACGTCGCGACGACGGCCTCCAACGTGATGGCGTCGATCCGTTCCTCGCCCCCGAACGCCTCGGTGGGCAACTCGGCGACCGACGCCATCAGGTCGAGGAAGGTCACCCTGCTGTCGTCACCGAGCTCGCACGCGGCCGCCAGGTCACACAGCTCGAAGAATCGTGCCTCGACCTCCTCCAGGCTCTCGGCTGCGTACCAGGGTTCGCCTCCGAGACGGGGGGCCTCGGGGGTTCCGGCATCGGGGTGCGTCGCACCGTCGAGCACGAACCGGCCGACCCGATCGGGGAAACGATTCGCGTACCTCGCCCCGAGGTAGGTGCCGTAGCTGTAGCCGAGGTAGTTCAGACGCTCGCCACCGAGCGCCATGCGCAGCGCTTCGAGGTCGTCGACGTGGTTGCCCGTCGACATGTGTGCCATCAGCTCACCGGTCGACCGGTCACACCTCCCGAGCAGATCGGGGTCGGCCCAACGTGCGCCATTCGGGCAGACGATCGCGGGATTCGAGACCCCGACGCCTCGCGGGTCCCAGGAGACCACGTCGAACAGCCGCAGCACGTCGGCGGGCAGGTGCTCGGCGAGGGCCCACGCGAACGGCAGCCCCGCCCCGCCCGGGCCACCCGGGTTGATCACCAGCGCCTCGCCCCGACTCCGCTGACCGGCGCGGCGTGTGACGGCCAACTCGACCAGGGCACCACCGGGATCGTCGTGGTCGAGCGGGACGTCGAGCACGCCGCACTGCCACTCCGGTCCCGGAGCCTCGGGTGCGCCCTCGGCGAACTCGTCGCACGACCCGAACTCGATGGTCGCGTCCCGGGCGATCGGCGTGGTCGTCGGAGCCACGTCGGGGGTCGGCTGGTCGACGATCGTGGTCGGTGGCGGAACCGTCTCGACCACGGGAGTCGTGGGTGTCGGCTCGGAGGCGACGTTGCGAACACCGGGTTGAGCCGAGCAGGCGGCCACGAGCACGCCGAGGACGGCGACGAACGCCGAAACGCGACGGGTGTGGCCCATGCCCCGAGCGTAGGGTGCGCGTGCGGTCAGCGTGCAGGCTTCCAGTAGCCGCGAACGACCGGCGCGACGGCGTGGGAGGCCGAGCGTGTCGAACAGGTGGCCGCGGATCGCCTGCATCGCCGACGCCTCGCCCGCCGCCCACACGTAGGTGACGTCGGGCATCGAATCGAGCGATCGGACCACGTCGACGAGCCGTCCGCCCGGGGTCGCGCCGGGCTCGGTGACGTGCCACTCGACGGTCTGCCGATCCGGCAGGTCGGTCTCCCGCAGCGCCTCGGCGTGCAGAGCTTCGATGTGCACGTGCACGACCAATCCGTCGGGGGCCGTCTCGGCGACCTGAAGGGCTGCAGGGAGCGCCGTCTCGTCCGCGAGCACGATCAGCTGCTCGGCGCCCGCCGGGAAGTCGTACCCGGTGCCCGGGCCCGAGATCGCGGCGGGAGTGCCCGGTGTCGCCGTCTCGGCCCAGCCCGAGACCGCCCCGCCCGGGTGGCGCACGATCTCGACGTCGAGCCGTCCTGTCTCGTTGTCGACCCGGAGCGGCGTGAACGTGCGCAGTGCCGGGCGGCTGCCATCGGGCAGCAGGAACTCGTTGCCGTTCCACTCGGGCATGACCAGGTCGTCGGTGCCGGGCGTCGGGACGAGCAGGCGAACGCTCGCCGCCGGCTGCTCCACGACCAGTTGCCGCAACCCCTCACCCTCGAGCGTGAGGCGCAGCATCCTGGGTGACAGCTCGACGCGTGCCGCAACGGTGACCGGCCGCAGCGGCGGCGGTTCCCGTCGAACCCGCGTGAGTCGTTCGAGTCGATCGTCGTCGGCCATATCCTCAGTCCTACCCGGACGTGCCGTCAGCGACACGTTCCCGGCGCAGGCGAACGGTGATCCTCGCGTGTCGATCCCGGCGATCCTCGTGATTGCCGGCAGCGCCCTTGCTCCGACGAGACTGCCCGCATGGGGAGCATGCGCCTCTGGCTGGCAGCGGGCCTCGCAGTCGACCACCACGCAATCGACCACCACGCAATCGACCACGATGGCGCCGAGCGCTCGTGACGGTCAGGTCAGCACCGCGACCGACGCGGACACCCCGGTCGCCGAGGTGGTTCCCCGTTCGTCGCAGACCTTCCTGCGGGACGCCCTGGCCGTCTGCCGGTCGAGATCCGGTCGGCAGCGGTCGAGAGCGACCAGATCGACGCGGTTCGGTTCAGCGCGACGAGCTTCGACCTCGCCGCCGACGACGCCGGCATCGGTGCCCCGGCAGACGCATCGTCGGTGGACGACGGGTTCGAGCGTTTCAACGTGGTCGCCAACTGGCGATCCGTCGACCAAGGTGGAAACGGGTACGCACTCCTGGACGAGTTCGGTTTCCCACCGAAGGAGGCTCTCGGCGCGCACGCCGAGGTCGCGGACGAACTCGGCTTCGGCACCCTTTGGGTGAGGTCGACCGATTCGACCGCTGCCGGCGGGATGTTCTTCTCGATCCTCCGCGGCGACCTCCCGATCGCTTCGTCGCTGGACGAATTCACGCCCGGCGTCTTCTCGACCGGCGACTGGCCCGACGGCGACTTCAACATGAGCCAGGTCACCGCAGCGAGGCCGTTCGGGCGGACGCTCCATCTCGCCGAGCGTTCCGACGAAACCGGTGAACCGCTCCTCGGCGTCGGTCACCTCGGCCCGCTGGTGGAGCGCTGGCACGCGGCACAGACCGGGGTGCTCGGTGATGTCGAGGACTACGCGCTCGTGGCGCGCATCCTCGACGAGGAGTTCGCCACCTCGGCCGTGATGGTCGAAGACGACTTCGCAGCGACATCGAGTTTCGATCGGACACGGCTGGCGATCTCGGAGCAGTTCTCGCTGCTCGGGTTCGGGACATCACTGCAGGACCAGCATGCGTCGTCCACGGTCGTGTACATCCTCGAGGACTCCGATGCCGCCGAACGGGCGCTCGATCAGGTTCGAACGGCGTGGACCACCGCCGGCAGTGCGTTGTTCCCCGGTCCCGTCGGCGCGCGGTTCGAGATCGGCTCCGTCGAACAGGACGATCGCACCGTGGTGGTCGACGTCAGAGTTGACGATGACCGTGTCGCCAACCGCGCGGTACGGGCTGTACCTCCAGAGCGACGTCATGTTCTTCCGCTCGACGTCCTGAACGGTTCGCCGGTGGGTGGTCGAGAACCGGGCGCCCGGGCCGGCGCCTGACCGTGCGATCGGGTTCTCAGATACTGGCGTGCCGGCCATCTGTACTATCCGTGAGCAGGTACGTTGCAGTCTGTATCGAACGTACGTACGATATATGCATGTCGAAGGTCGATGAGCGCTCGGATGAGGCGGAGGCTGCGCTCGCCGAGGCCGCCGGGGTGCTCAACGTCACCAACGCCCGTCTCGTGCGCATCACCGAGCGCTCGCTCATCGACGAGTCGTGGGTCTCCGACGGGGTGCACACTCCGGCCCAGTGGCTCACCTACCGAGCCGGCGTCTCGCCCGAGCGGGCGCGGGTGATCGTCCGGGTGGCCGAGCGACGGGCATCGTTTCCGTGCGTGATGGCAGCGTTCGATGCCGGAGAGCTCTCGCTCGAGCAGGCCGCCGAGCTCGTGAAGGCGCCGGAGTGGGCCGACGAGTTGGTCCTCGACTGGGGTCGTGTCGCCACCGTCGCCCGCCTCCGCAGGACGATCCGCCGCGAGTGGTTCACCGAAGCGCCCGGTCACGATGGACCCGACGCATCGACGAGTGAACGCGACCGGGTGACGACGACCGTCACCGACGAACACCGGTGGCACCTTCACGGCGAGTTGGACCTCGGGCGCGGCGCTGTCGTCGACGCAGCGATGATCGAGGCTCGTGACTCGCTGTTCGAGCGCGGGCAGTCGCCCGCCACCAACGCCGATTGCCTCGTCGAGATCTGCGAGCGCTATCTCGACGGTATCGAGTCACCGGTGCGGCGCGAGCGGTCGAAGACCTGGGTCCACGTCGACGTGACCGACGGACTGGCCACCACGACCGACGGATGGCGGCTGCCCGACACCGTGCGCGACCGGATCTGCTGCGACGGCTCCGTGCAGCCGGTGTGGGAACGCGACGGCGTCCCGTTCTCGATCGGCCGTACCCAGCGCATCGTGCCCGGGCGGACCCGCCGAGTCATCGAGCGACGCGATCGCGGCTGTCGGGTGCCAGGTTGCACCAACGATCGATTCCTCGAGGTCCACCACATCGTCCACTGGCTGGCAGGCGGCCCGACCGACACGTGGAACCTGATCAGCTTGTGTCATCGCCATCACCGCCTCCATCACCAGGGTGTGCTCGGCATCTCGGGCGATGCCGACGAGCCGGATGGTGTCGTGTTCACCGACGCCCGAGGCAGCCCGCTCCCGCCGTGCGGGCGAGCGAGCCCACCCACCGGGGATGTGCCGCCACCCGCACAGCGGTATCAACCGCCGCCGATGGGCAGAGTCGACTACTCCCGGGTCGGCCTGGGCTGGGTCCACCCCGACGAACAACGTCGACGAATCGCGTCCAACCGGCAGACCGAGTGATCGCAGCGGTTCGCGCCGGAGGACCGACATGAACGCATCAGGGCGAGAACGACGATGTCGAGTCGGTTGGGGGACGAGTCGAGACCCGTCGGCGGGCGAACCGCTGCGACGCGGGGTGGCTGACGGCGTGCTCGAGCGTCTCGACGCCCCGAAGCCCGAGCTCGCGGCCGGCGACGACGCATCGGTCCGCCACCTCGTCATCGTGGTCGGTCATCGTGGTCGGTCGTCGTGGTCGGTGCTGGTCGGGATCATGTCGATTGGCACTGTTCCACCCACGGTTCCTCTGTCGTGGTGGATCCAGGGTGTCCGTGCTCGAGCGCATCGTGCGAGTTCGGCCGAGCCGACCGAAGGGAGGTGTCCGTCGTGGACCCCATGGATCGGCGCAGCGGCATCTGCGTGTTCTCGCCAGGACTGCGGCTGATGGTCACCGTCGAGGTCGGCCCGAGTGGCGAGGAGATCCACCTCCATCCGGGTGGACAGGGGTATTGGGTGGCGCGCGCCATCGAACGGCTCGGCGAGTCGGTCGTCCTGTGCGCGACGGCCGGCGGTGAGGTCGGCGAGGTGGTGACGCAACTCATGAGGTCGCGACAGGGCATCGAGTTGGTCGCGATCATGCATGAGGCACCCTCGGCGGTCTGCATCTACGACCGACGGTCGGGCCCCCTGTCGCTCGTGGCACGGTCCGAAGCGGCCCCGATCGATCGGCACGCCGTGGACGAGCTGTACTCGATGACGCTCTCCCACGCCATCGGCAGCGACTGCTGCATGCTGGCGGGCAACATCGACACCGGCGTGATCCCTCCCGCCTTCTACGGGCGTCTCTGCACCGACCTCGCGACGCTGAGTGTGCCGGTGATCACCGATCTCCACGGACCCGAACTCGTCGAGGTCATCGGAAGCGGAACGGTGCAACTGGTCAAGTTGAGCGACGACGACCTACGCGACGACGGGTTGCTCACCGACGATTCCGACCGGGCATTGGTCTCGGCAGTGTCCGGCCTCGCCGAATGGGTTCCTGCCGACCTGGTCGTCACGCTCGGCCCCGATCGGCCGGCCGTGGCGCGGGTAGGAGCCGAGTGGTTCCGAATCACGCCACCGCGCCTCGCTGCCGTCGACTGGCGAGGTGCGGGTGACGCCATGGCCGGAGCGATCGCCGTGGCATACGTGCGCGGCCTCGGCTCGGACGATCTGTTGCGTCTCGGGGCTGCAGCAGGCGCAGCGAGCGTGTCGCGGCGGGGCTTGGCGTCGCTCGACACCGAGTTGGTCGACGCGCTCGTTCCCGAGATCCGGGTCGAGTCCGCCCGCGACGCTGCAGCAGCACTGGCTTCCTGACCATGCCCGAGGCCCGGGGTGCCCCCCCCACCGCGCCGGTCAGGCGAGGCTGACCAGCTCGAGCCAGTCGTCGTTGAAGTAGTCGAGGTCACCGTCGGGGAGCAGCAGCACCTTGGTGGGGGCCAGCTCGGTGACGAACTCGGTGTCGTGGCTCACGAAGATGATGGCGCCCTTCCACGTGGTGAGCGCGTCGGCGACCGACTGACGCGAGGGCGGATCGAGGTTGTTGGTCGGCTCGTCGAGGAGCAGCAGATTGTTGCGGCCCGACATCAACATCGCCAGCGCCAACTTCGTCTTCTCACCGCCCGACAGCGAGCCGGCCTCCTGGAACACCTTCTCCCCCGACAGACCGAACATGCCGAGCAGCCCACGCAGCTCGGTCTCGGTGAGCGAGCTGTTGGCCGGCATGTCGGCCCGGAGGTTGTCGAGCAGCGAGGCGGTGGCGTCGAGGTTGTCGTGCTCCTGCGCGTAGTACCCGGCCTCGACCTGATAGCCGAAGTCGAAGTGACCGAGGTCGGCCTCGGTCTCCCCCGCCAGGATGCGGAGCAGCGAGGTCTTGCCGGCTCCGTTGAGACCGAGCACGAGCAGGCGCTCGCCACGCCCGAGGTCGAAGCCGACGTCTTCGAACACCGACGGCCCGCCGTAGCCCTTGCACAGTCCCGCAGCCTCGATGACCGTCTGACCGCACGGCGGCGGATCGGGGAACCGCACGTTGATCACCTTCTGCGCCCTGGGCGCGTCGACCTTGTCGGCCGCGAGGCGGGCGATCCGCTTCTCGATGCTGTGTGCCTGCGCCGCCTTGGTCGCCTTCGCACCGAAGCGATCGACGAACTTCTGCATGCGCGCGATCTCGCGTTCCTGCTCGGCGGCCTGCTTCGTGAGGCGACGCTCGTCCTCCGCGCGTGCGGTGACGTACTGCGTGTACGTGCCCCGGTACTCGACGATCTCGCCGACCGATGACTCGGTCGGACGGTCGAGATGGAGCACACGGGTGATCGCCTCGTCGAGCAGATCGAGATCGTGGCTGATCACCAGGAGCGCGCCCCGGTACTGACGGAGGAACCCCATCAGCCACGTCTTGGCATCGACATCGAGATGGTTCGTCGGCTCGTCGAGGCACAGGATGTCGCTGCCGGCGAACAGGATGCGTGCCAGCTCGACTCGGCGTCGCTCACCGCCCGACAGCACGCCGATCGCCGATTCGATGCGGTCCTCCCCGATGCCGAGCCCTGCCGCCAGGCCACGGGCCTCGCTCTCCGCGGAGTAGCCGCCGTTGACCCGGAACTGCTCCTCGGCGCGGGTGTAGCGGCTCACGTTGCGCTCGTCGGGCGATTCCTCCATCGCGATGCGCAGCTTCTCGATCCGTACGAGTTCGTCGTCGATACCGCGCCCGGAGAGCACGTGCTGGATCGCCGTGCGCGAGTCGCCCGCGCCCTCGATCTTCGGGTCCTGTGGCAGATACCCGAAGCCACCGCGCCGGATCACCGCCCCGCCGGCCGGCTCGGCTGCGCCGCCGAGCACCCGGAACAGCGACGTCTTGCCGGCGCCGTTGCGGCCGACGATCCCGACCTTGTCGCGCGGCATGACGGTGAAGTCGGCGTCGTCGACGACGAGCCGACCACCCACTTCCACCGAGAGTGCCTGCGCCTGGAGCATCCGGTCAGACTACGGTCAAGGTCGATGACGGCAACGGTGACTTCCGCCGGGCGAGGATCGAGCACATCGCTCGCGGCCCCGATCGCGTGCGGATGCTGCATGCTCGCCGGCGCCGCCTACGTTGCTGCCGAGAACCCGTCCGACGGCGCCACGTTCATCCCGTGCCCGTTCCGCACGCTCACCGGGCTGTGGTGCCCCGGCTGCGGGATGACACGGGCGACTCACCACCTGCTGCGCGGCAACGTGATGCAGGCCCTCCACTACAACCTGTTCGTCATCGTGATCCTGCTGGCGTTGACGGCCGCGTGGTTCGCCTGGCTCCTCAACTCGGCCGGGAGGACCATCCGAACGAGCCGATGGGTGCCCGTCCCGCTCCAGGTCGCCGCCGGTGTCGCGCTGTTGTCGTTCGCGTTCGTGCGCAACCTGCCAGGCGTGCCCGGTCTGCGCGGCTGACTCAGAGCACGATCGCCGAGTCGTCCACGAACACCGGCGGGACACATCCCGCCGCTTCGATGGTTGGCGGCTCGCCGAGGGCTGCGACCGTGAACAGCGCCAGTCGACCGCGCCCCTCGGCGGACAGCCCCGATGGTGTGTCGGCCGTCAGCACGTCGGGCTCCGCGGCCACGATCTCGGCCCAGTCCACGATCAGCACGTTCGGGTAGCGGCTCGGCAGGTCGCGGATCACGTCGTTCAACGTCGCCTGGAACGTGTCGTCCTCGACGAGCGTGTAGACCAGCATCGGTCGGGGCGACAGCGACGACACGAGTGCGTCGAGTTCGGCTTCGTAGGCAGCGACATCGCCGTCGAAGTGGTTCCCGAGCATCACACCGACGACGTCCCATTCGGGTTCCTCGGGCGTGACCCGGGTTTCGACCACCGTGGCCCCGAACTCGACGAACCTGCCGACCTCCGCCGCGATCTCGCCCTGCCATCCGAACGCTTCGAGGGCGTCGCACATCGCGCCCTCGAACCGCGGCGCCGTCGCCGCGATCACGGTGTCGCCGATCAGCAGGACCCGATTGCCGTCGACGACGTCGCCGAGCGGGGCGCTGACCGGCTCGGGTGCCGGCACCGACGTGCTCGTGCTCGTCCCGGTCGACCGGGTGGTCGGTGGCGGCGGGGTGACCGACTCGTCGGTCGGCGGCTCGGGGAACTCACCGAGCTCGACGGTCTCGGGAACGCCGAACACGTCGGCCGTGCCATCGGGCTGATCGTCGGCGCAGGCCGACAGCGCCGACAGCGACACGGCGAGCACCACGGCCGCTGCCGCCTGCGCTCGTCTGAATCGCTGCACCGCCCGGTTCATGCCGGGCACATTGAATCCGATTCGCGGCCGGCGCGTGCGCACCGGCCGCCGAATCTCTCGTTCAGCGGTTCTGGAGCGAGTCGCGGATCTCGGTGAGAAGATCGACCTCGGACGGCCCCGTGTCCTCCTCTTCGCCTGCCTGCCACTTGTTGTAGGCCTTGATCATCATGAACAGGATGAAGGCGACGATGATGAAGCTGATCACCGCATCGATCAGGAGTCCGATGCTGATCCGGGCGTCACCGATGTCGAAGCCGACGTTCGTGAAGGTGGATTCGCCGAAGATCGCGGCGACGATCGGGTTGATCACGCCGTCGAGCAACGCTTCGACGATCTTCTGGAAGTACAGGGCCATGATCAAGCCAACGGCGATGGTGACGACGTTGCCCTTGTTCACGAACTCTTTGAACTCATTCATCATGGTGTTCATCTCTCCTTGGGGTCTTCCTGGGTTGACGACCCCTCGCCGAGATTCAAGCACAGGCGGACCCAGCCATCGGGGGATCCCCCGGCATGTCGGCGACCCGAGAGGTGCCGATGTCGCGGCATTTCGAGGCGTCGAGTACGGTTCCCTCGCTCATGGCTCAGGAGTACGACCTCGTCATCATCGGACTCGGCTCCGGTGGCAGTCTCGCCGCCGAGTTCGCGGCCGGTGAGCTCGGGTTGCGGGTCGCTGCCGTCGAGCGGGGGCGCATCGGCGGCGACTGCCTGTGGACCGGCTGCGTGCCGTCGAAGGCCCTGATCGCGAGCGCCCGAGTGGCGCACACGGTGCGCACCGCCGGCACGTTCGGTGTGACCGCCGGCGAGCCCGACATCGATCTTCGGGCCGTGTGGGCCCGTATCAGGTCGATCCAGGCTGGGATCGCGGAGACCGACGACTCGCCCGACCGGTTCCGCGAGCTCGGCGTCGACCTCGTCGAAGGATCGGGGCGGATCACCGGCTACCGGCAGGTGACGGTCGACACGGCGGACGGGGAACGACGCCTCGACACGCGCTACATCCTCGTCTGCACCGGGAGCCGACCCGCCGTGCCGCCCATCCCCGGCCTCGACACGGTCGCGTACCACACCAACGAGACGCTGTTCGAGATCGACGAACCGCCGTCCTCACTGGTCATGATCGGTGGCGGGCCGATCGCCACCGAACTCGCGCAATCGATGGTGCGTCTGGGCGTGCCGACCACGGTGCTGGAGATGGCGCACCGCCTGGTACCCCGCGACGAGCCCGAACTCGCCGATCGGCTGGGCCAGATCCTGCGTCGGGAAGGCGTCGACCTGCACCTGTCGACGTCGGCCACGGCGGTGCGTCGCGGTGGCGACGGCGTGGTGGTCGAGACCGACGACGGCGAGTTCTCGGCCGCCGGGCTGCTCGTGGCGACCGGACGCACCGCGAACGTGCAGTCGTTGGGTCTCGGCGAACTCGGCGTGCCCGTCGGTCCCGGTGGCGTCGAGGTCGACGGCCGGAACCGCACGCTGGTGCCGAGCATCTACGTGGTCGGCGACGCGGCCGAGGGCCGCGCCGACTTCACGCACGTGGCGGCCCACGACGCCGTGCTCGCGGTGCGTGACATGTTCTTTCCCGGCCGCGGTGCGCCGGCACAGCTCACGCCGTGGTGCACGTTCACCGATCCCGAGCTCGCGCACGTCGGTCTGACGGCCGCCGAGGCGCGCGAGCGACACGGCCGCAGCGCGGTGACCGTGCACCGACACGAGTTGGCCCACAACGACCGGGCCCGTGCCGACGGCACCACCGACGGCATGATCCTGGTGGTCACCGCAAGGACAAGATCGTCGGCGCCCACGCGCTCGCGCCGACCGCGGGCGAGTTCATCCACGAACTGGCGCTCGCGATCCATTTCGGCGCCAAGCTGAACGAGCTCAGCGACCTGGTCCACATCTACCCGACCCTGGCCACCGGGATCGGGCGGATCGCCGCCGACCGCTCGTTCGAGACCGCCGAGAAGTACCGGTCCCTGGCGAAGCTCACACGCTGGATGGGCTGACCGGTTCGAGCTCGTCGAACGTGTCGACCCGTCGCAACGACGGGAACAGCACGGCGAAGCTCCCGCGATCAACACCGTGATGAAGCCGCCGCCGGCGATCGCCCACGGCAAGACCGAACGCGCGTGCCGCGACGCCGCTCTCGAACGCGCCCAGCTCGTTGGATGCGCCGATGAACACACCTTCGACGGCCGTCACCCGGCCCAGCTGTTCGTTCGGCGTCACGAGCGGCACGATCGAACCGCGGATGTACATCGACACCATGTCGGCGGCGGCGATCACGACCAGTGCGAGAAATGCCACCGTGTAGTTGCGCGTGAGCCCGAACACCAGCGTCCCGGCACCGAACACCCCCACCACGGCGAGCAGCGTCGGCGCCGACATGGCGCTGAACCGGCCGGATGGCCAACCAGACCGCCATCGTCGCCGCGCCGATGCCGGGCGCCGCGCGCAACCAGCCGTAGGCGATGTCGCCCACCCCCAACCGCTCGCTCGCCACCGCCGGAATCAACGCGATCGCACCACCGAAGAGCACGGCGAACAGGTCGAGCGAGATCACCGCGAGCACGATCGGCGTCCGGCGCACGAAGTGCAGTCCCTCCATCGCCGCCGACAGGGTCGGCCGATCGGTCAGGCGTTCCTGGTCGCGGACGTACACGATCGCGAGGATCGGCACGATCGACGCCAGTTCGAGCGCCGCCGCCACCCCGTAGGCGATGTCGGGCCCGACCGAGTACAGGAAGCCGCCCAGCACCGGGCCGACGATCGCCGAACCCGTGAACGTCGCCGTCCAGAGCGCGATCACCTGCGGGAACTCCGCCTGTTCGACGATGAGCGGCGGGATCGACCGGCGGGCGGGCGACAGCATCGCGTCGGACGCTCCGAGCACGAACGCGATCGCGAACAGCGGCCACACGGCACCCGGCTGCGACGCGCTGTAGGCGACCAGCGCCACCGCACAGGCACCCCGACCGAGCAGGAAGAGCGCCGAGACCCGGCGCCGGTCGAACCGGTCGGCGACCCAACCCGAGGCGAGCACGAGCAGCAACGCCGGCACGAACTGGGCGAGACCGATCAGACCGATGTCGAGTTCGTCGCCGGTGATGTCGAAGACCTGCTTGAACAGCACCGTGACCAGCAGGTTGTGGCCGACCGCCGCCAGCGCCGTCGACAGGAGGTAGCGACGCACCGAGGCGTGTCGAAGGACCTGCCGAGCGTTCGCCACGCCGGAACGCTAGCGACGCACGTTGCGGCCCGACCCCATCGCGATCGTGTGACACGTGTGACCGTTGGATGACGAGAACCGCGCTGTTCGCGCACAGTTCCGAAAATGGCTCTCGCCGTCCGATGGCGAACCGATACACAGACATGATGGAGATTCGGCGGGCAACGTACGGGGCGGCGATCCGGCTGGCGATGGCACTCAGCGTCATCGCATCGGTGGTGGCGATGGGATTGCATACGGTGGGCGACGTGTCCACCGTCAATCTGGTGGCGATCGTCGCGGTCGTCGGTTTCACCATGAGCTGGGTGCAGACGGGCCGCGTTCGACGCGCCGTCGCCACCCGGCCGGCCCACCGGGTGACGGTGATGCCGGTCCGTCAGCCGGTCGGCTGACGGTCACCCCGTGTGACACGATCGCGGACCATGAAGGTTCGCATCGGCTTCGGCCTCGGCACCCGGACCACGCTGCACGACGAGCGGTTCGGTCACGTCGTCGACGAGCTCGAGCGCCTGTCGTTCGACAGCCTCTGGATGTCGGAACGAGTCGGTGGAGCCGCTCCCGACCCCATGGTCGCGATGGCCTACGGCGCCGGCCGCACCACGAACCTGAAGTTCGGCATGAGCGTGATGGTGCTCCCCGGCCGCAACCCGATCCTGCTCGCGAAGGCCGTCGCCAGCCTCGCGACGATGTCGGGCGGTCGGCTGCTCCCGGCGTTCGGACTCGGTCAGGTCCACCCACTCGAGCAGCAGGCCTTCGGCGTCGAACGCTCCGAGCGGGCGGCCTGGTTCAACGAGTCGATGGAGATCATGCGCGCCTGCTGGAGCGGCGGGCCCGTCGTGCACGACGGCGAGCGATACCACTACGACGGCGTCACGGTGCAGCCGGTCCCGAAACGGATGGACGTGTGGCTCGGCGGGTTCGCGCCCTCGGAACTGAAACGCGTCGGTCGATTCGGTGACGGCTGGCTGCCGTCGTTCGTCACGCCCGCCGACGCCGAGGCCGGTCGCGTCGTGATCGAGCAGGTCGCCGCCGACCACGACCGCGAGATCGAAGACGACCACTACGGGGTGCTGATCCCCTACTCGATGTCGGGTGAGTTGCCCGAGGTGTTGATGGCCGGCCTCGCGAAGCGCCGCCCCGATCTCGATCCGACCACGTTGGTGCCGACCACGTGGGACGACCTGCAGGGTCTGATCAGGCAGTTCGTCGACGTCGGGACGACGAAGTTCGTGGTGCTGCCGATGAACGAACCGCACGAGGTCGACGACTGGACGAGTCACCTCGACGAGGCGGCCGAGGCGCTCCTGCCGCTCGAGACCTGACCGTCGCTGGGGTCAGGCGTCGACGCCGACGGGTGTGACCTGCTCGGCGGCCTGCTTCGCGTGATAGCTCGACCGGGTGAGCGGGCTCGCCTCGACGTGGCCGATCCCGAGTCGCTTCGCCGATCTGCTTCCACCGGTCGAACTCGTTCGGTTCGACCCATCGGGCGATCGGGAGGTGGTGCGACGTCGGGCGCAGGTACTGGCCGATCGTGACGATGTCGCATCCGATCCCGGCGAGATCGGCGAGTGCCCCGATCATCTCGTCGTCGGTCTCGCCGAGGCCCGACCATGATGCTCGACTTGGTGGTCAGGCCCGCCGCCTTGGCGTGGGCGAGCACCGACAGGCTCCGGGCGTAGCCGGCCGACGGTCGCACCGCGCGTTGAAGGCGGGCCACCGTCTCGACGTTGTGGTTGAGCACGTCGGGGCGCGCCGCGAACAGTGTCGCCAGCGAGTCGAGCGAACCCTTCGCGTCGGAGATCAACGTCTCGATCCGTGCCTGGGGACGGCGAGCACGGATCGCCTCGACGCACTCGGCGACGAACGCCATGCCGCCGTCGGCGCAGGTCGTCGCGGGCGACCATCGTGAGCACGACGTGATCGAGCGCCATCCGGTCGACCGCCTCGGCGACACGCGCCGGCTCGTCAGCCGTCGGGACCGAGCGGCTGACGGGTGTCGACCAGGCAGAAGCCGCACGCGCGGGTGCACCGCTCACCCAGCACCATGAACGTCGCCGTGCCGTCGGACCAGCATTCGGACAGGTTCGGGCAACCGGCGTCCTCGCAGACGGTGACGAGGTCGAGGTCGCGGATCGTCTTCTTGAGCTGCATCACCTCCGGGCCCGAGGTCGCACCTTGGGGCGCAGCCAGTCGGGCTTGCGGGTCTCGATCGACAGCCCGTCGGTGACGCCGGCCTGTTCGAGCCGGGCGTGCGGACCGGGGCGGCCGGAACGTGACCGGCTCGCCGGGCCCCTCGCCGCGCGAGAACGGGGTGAGGTCGTCGTGGCGGTGCCTGCCACGCGACGTCCTGGCGCTCCGAGACGCCGTTCGCCCACCGCTGCGCGCGCGAGTCGCGCGACGACGTCGACCACCTCGCGCATCGACACGTCGATGCCCTCCTCGGCCAGCGACGTGACCGGCCGGTCGGCGATGCCGCAGGCCACGATGTGCTCGCGCATGTACGTCATGTCGGTCGTGACGTTGAGCGCGAACCCGTGCATCGTGCGACCACGGGCGAGTCGAACGCCGATCGCTGCGATCTTGCGCGGGCGTTCGGGCCCGTCGGCGTCGACCCAGACGCCGGGATACTCGCCGAGTCGGCCCGCATCTCGGCACACCGAGTTCGGTGAGCGCGTCGATGAGCAGCTGCTCGACCGCCGTGCACGTGCTCGAGCGAGCCCTTGGCGTTCGGCAGCGACACGATCGGGTAGCCGACGAGCTGACCCGGACCGTGGTACGTGATGTCGCCACCACGCTTGACCGCCACGAAGTCGGCGCCGACCGCTGCGGGATCACAGCGGAGGTTGGTGTCGAGATCGGCGCGCGGGCCGTAGGTGAAGACGTGGTCGTGTTCGAGCAGGAGCAGGTGTTGCCCGCTCACCGTGATCGAACAGCGCCTGCTGCACGGCGAGCGCCTCGCGGTACGGCACCCTCCCCAGCCACCTGACCCGGAGCGGGGTGCACGGCCATGTCAGAGCTCAGCGTCCCAGTCGCGTGTCTCGAGGATCTCCTTGACCGTCTTGAGGAATCCGGCCGCGTACGCGCCGTCGAACGCACGGTGGTCCCAGCTCATCGCCAGGTTGCCGACCGGGTGGATCGCGATCGCCTCGCCACCGTCGGCGCCGTGGACGACCACCGGCTTGCGCACGATGGCGTCGGTCGAGATGATCCCGACCTGCGGCTGGTTGATGATCGGCATCGTGAGCACCGAACCGGCCGAACCGTTGTTGGAGATCGTGAACGTGCCACCGGAGATCTCGTCGGGGCTCAGCTTGCGGTTGCGGGCGCGGTCGGCGAGGTCGCTGATCTCCTGGGCGATCGCCCGCAGCCGCTTCGTCTCGGCGCTCCGCAACACGGGCGCCAGCAAGCCCTCGTAGTCGAGGTCGACCGCGATGCCGATGTCGATGAAGTCGTGCACGATCAACTCGTTGTCACCGACGCTCGCGTTGAGATGCGGGAACTCGGCGAGACCGTCGACGATCGCCCGGGTGATGAACGGCAGATAGGTGAGGCTGAAGCCCTCGGAGGCCTTGAACTCGGCCTTCACCTTCGACGCGCGTCGCGTCGACGTTCGCGAAGTCGACCTCGACCACGCTGAACGCGTGCGGCGAGGTCGCCTTGCTCATCACCATGTGGTCGCCGGTGAGCTGCCGGATCTTCGACAGCTTGACGACGGAGTCGCGCTGGCCGGCATCGGGTGGCGGCGTCGGCGCGGGCGGCGGCGGCGTGGCGGGCGCCGGCGGCGCAGCCGGAGCTGCTGCAGGCGCCGGGGCGGGTGGCGCAGCCGCAGCTGCGGGCCGGCGCCGGCGGCCGGCGTCGAACCGACGGCGTCGATGTGGTCGAGCACGTCTTCGCGGGTGATCCGGCCACCGGGGCCGGTCCCGGTGATGTCGTCGGGATTGAGCGAGTGCTCGTTGACGAGCCGGCGAACCACGGGCGACAGCAGGCGGTTGTCGCCGGCGGTCGCGGTCGGCGGGGAGCGGGAGCAGCCGGCGACTCGGGCGTCGGCGCTGCCACGGGAGCCGGGGCGGGAGCCGGTGCCGGTGCCGGCTCGGGGGCGGGCTCCGGTGCCGGCTCGGGGCGGGCTCCGGTGCCGGCTCGGCGGCGGGTGCGGCCGCCGGGGCGGCGGCGCGGCGTCACCGACGACGGCGACGACCGTGCCGACCTCGATCGTGTCGCCCTCGGGCACACGGATCTCGCTGACCACGCCGGCGATGGGCGACGGCACCTCGGTGTCGACCTTGTCGGTGGACACCTCGAACAACGGCTCGTCCTCGGCGACCGTGTCGCCGACCTGCTTGAACCACTGCGTGATGGTGCCCTCGGTGACGGTTTCGCCGAGCTGGGGAAGGGTGACGTCGGCCATGACGGTGATGTTGCTCCTGTGTGCGTGTCGTTGCGTGCTGGTGTGGCGATCGGATGGTGGTGCGACGGTGACGGCCCGTCAGCCGTTGATGCTCCGGCCGGTGAGCGACATCATCGTCTCACCGAACAGCTCGGTCATGCTCGGATGGGGCTGGATGAACTCGGCGACCTCGTCGACCGTCGCCTCCCAGTTCACGGCGAGGTAGCCGCCCGAGAGTTGTTCGGTGACCCAGGGGCCCACCATGTGCACGCCGAGCACCTGCCCGGGGCTGCCATCGGGGTTGCTGCTTGGCGATCACCTTGACGAGCCCGTCGGTCTCGCCGACGATCTGGGCACGGCTGTTGAACTTGAACGGGTGCTTGCCGACCACGACGTCGATGCCCGCTTCCTTGGCGGCGTCCTCGCCGGGGCCGGCCCACGCCACCTCGGGATGGCAGTAGATCGCCCACGGCACCCGGTCGTACATGATCGGCATGGGCCCCTCGCCCAATGCGTGCTTCACCACCAGGATCGCCTCGGCGTAGCCGACGTGGGCGAGCTGTGGCGTGTCGATCAGGTCACCGACCGCGTACACGCCCGGTTCACCGGTGCGGCAGAACTCGTCGACCCGGACGAAGCCGCGCTCGTCGACCACCACGCCGGTGCCGTCGAGGCCGAGCTGGTCGGCGAACGGGCGGCGGCCGACCGACACGATGCAGGCGTCGACGTCGACCGACTCGCCCTCACCGAACTGCACGCTCGTGCCGCCCGAACCGTCGGGCGTGTGTCCGGTGACCTGCACACCCGTCTTGGTGGTGATCTTCTTCTTCTTGAAGCTCCGCTCGACGACCTTGGTCACGTCGGCGTCGAGCCCGGGGAGGATCTTGGGCAGGCCCTCCAGAATGGTGACCTCGGCCCCGAGGTCGGCGAACGTCGACGCGAACTCGCAGCCGATCGCACCGCCACCGATCACGGCGACCCGAGCCGGCACGTGGTCGAGGTCGAGCACCTCGTCGCTGGTCATGATCGGACCGCCCACGTCGAAGCCGGGGATCGTCCTCGGCACCGAACCCGAGGCGAGGATCACATTCGTTCCCGTGATGGTGGCCGAACCACCGTCGTTCATCGCGACGGACACCGTTCGGTCGGGCCCGAGCGATCCCACGCCGTTGAACACCTCGACCTTGCGTCCCTTGCACATCGCGGCGATGCCGCCGACGAGGCCGGCGACGATCTTCTGCTTGCGCTGCTGCGTCACGGCGAACTGGACGGACGCGTCGCCCGACTCGATGCCGAAGTCGGCGCTGTGGTCGACGTGGCGCTTCACCGCGGCGGTCTCGAGGAACGCCTTGGCGGGGATGCACCCGCGGTTGAGGCAGGTACCGCCCAGGGCGTCCTTCTCGATGAGGGCCACCTGCATCCCTGCGGATGCGGCGTAGAGGGCGGCGGCGTAGCCACCCGGGCCCCCACCGATGACGACGAGATCGAACGAGTCACTCACGGCGGCCACCGTAGCGTCGCTACCCGCAGGTAACGCACCGTGGCCTACCCACCGAGCACCCAACGCGCCTGGTCGTCACCACGTTCGTAGAACAGAACTCGGGACGTCCCGTCGGCGGTCGACACGTCGAACGTGACGACGCACGCCTGCGGTTCGGGCCCGGTCGGCGAGCACGTGGTCCCGACGAGCGGCGCCGGCCGGCCCGAGGCGATCATCCGGAAGTCGTCGGCCGGTGCCGAATCGACGGTGCCGCCGATCTCGACCACCACGGAGAGGCTCCCGTCACGGGGACGCTGCGACTCGATGACCGCCACGGACATGTCGCCGACGCTGGTGGTGGCCCCGATCCGGATCGGCTCGGCGAGCTCGTCCTGCCTGGCCAACCGGAACAGGAACACGGCACCGGCGAGCATGATCGCGACGCCACATCCGAGTGCCAACAACATCAGCGTCCGCGTCTTCATGCAGACAGGAGGCTAGGCAAACGTTCTCGAAACACCGCCCGATGAACGGACAACGCCCCGACCCGGCGCTACCGTGGCCGCCGTGTTGCGACGAACGTTCCCGGTCCTGGCAGCGACGTTGCTCGTCGCGTGCGGCGGCGGCGACGACACGTCGACCCCCGCAGCGACTGCCGAATCCACGACGGTGGCAACCACCGCGACCGACGCTCCGGCGGCGACCGCTGCGCCGACGCAGTCCACCGGCGACCCGTCGACCGTGCCGGCTGCACTGCAGTTCACCGCTCCCCTCGTCGGCGGCGGGGAGATCGAGATGGGTGCCCTGGCGGGTCGTCCGGTGCTGCTCTGGTTCTGGGCACCGTGGTGAAGCACCTGCAACCGTGAAGCTCCCTCGGTCGAGGAAGCAGCAGAGAGGTGGGCCGGACAGGCCGAGTTCGTCGGCGTCGCCTGGAGCTCGTCCGAAGACGAGTTCCAGCAGTTCGTCGACCGCTACGGGTTGACGTTCCCGCAGATCAACGACGAAGCAGCCGACGTGTTCTCACGCTTCGAGGTGCCCACGCAGCCCGCATTCGCGATCATCTACCCCGACGGCGAGGTCCAGACGCTGTTCGGGTCCGCTGACGAGGAACTGCTCGACTCCTTGATCAGCGCCGCTGTGGCCTGACGGGATGTGGCCCGACGGGATGCGGGCGGCCGATCAGCCGCCGGTGTCGCCGCTGATGCATTCGTAGTAGCGCTCGTCGTACTCGGTGTCGTCGAACACGGTGTACCAGTTGCGCCCCTCGAAGCACTCGAGGTGGCTGATCTCGGTGGGCAGCTCGAACTCGCTGACCTCGCCACGATCGACGAGGTCGAGGAAGCACGGCTGAGCGGCCTCGGCTGCGGCGATGAACTCCTCGTCGGGCAGGCTGTACATCCCACCGCCCCACGAATCGAGGTACCCGCACTCGGGGTGGCGGAGCGCGAGCGGGACGTCGCGGGCATCGAGCTCGCCGTTGCTCGACGGCCGTGTGAGAAGCACACCTGAGCCGCTTCGGGATCGAACTCGGAGTAGCAGTCCTGCCACGATGCGCCCTCGCCGGTGCCGTCGTTCGGGTTCTCGACGATGATGTCCATCGCGCCGTCATCCAACGATCCGTCGTCGACCAACGATCCGTCGTCGATCAGCTCCTCGAACTCGTCGATGTCGTCGAACGCGCCGGGCAGCCCGTTGAGGCCCCCGAAGATCGCCTCGCCGAACTCGTCGAACGCAGCGGGCGCCTGCTCGATGATCGCGTCGAGCTCTGAACGGTCGAGCGCACGGAGCACCGCCAGGACACGGCTTCGGTCGAGGTCGTCGTGGGGCTGACGTACCAGAGGCCATCGGTCCGCCGCATCTCGAGGCCGACCTCCTCGACGTCGGAGAAGGCGTCGGTGACGATGTCGATCAGGCGCTCGATCTCGGGGGTCTCCTCGAGCAGACCGGTCGTGTCGTCGAACGCACCCTCGTTGCACTGCTCGAACGACTCACCTGCAGCGGACGCGCGGACGCAGCCGTCGGCGAACTCGACCGAGAAGGCCTCACCTTCGACGACACCCTCGATCGCGAGCGCATCGACGAACACCGAGGCGGTGTCACCCGTCTCGTCGACACGGAACTCACGTCGGGTGATCTCCCACTCGAGCGGCACCTCGTCGATGCACCGACTCGGCCTCCTCGAGGAACAGTGGCGAGTAGCGCTGCAGGGCGGCTGCCTCGCCGGGGTTCAACGTGCGAAGCAGATCCGGTCAGGTCGAGCGCCTCGACTCGATCGAGCAGATTGTCGAACGCGGCGCCGGGCGTCTCGGCGCCGTCGGCGCCGATGCCCTGGACCGGGATGAGCGTGCTCGGCGCCAGCATCGTTCCGGGCAGCTTCGGCCATCGTGTGGAACACGCTGAAGTACCAGCGACCGTCCTCCTCGACGGCCGTCAGGCTCACTTCGAGCTCGTCGGTCTCGGTCAGGCGTGTGCCGCGCATCTCGGTGAGCATGTCGGCGGGGACGTTGTCGGTGATCAGGTCGCCGATCGGCAGCTCGGCACCGTCGAACGTGATCGTGGCGTCGGCGCGTCAGATCGATGTTGGTGATGTCGGGCACGTTGGTCGACGTCGCGACGACGGACTCGCCGGTCAGGTCGATGTCGACGCCGAGAATCCGCGACAGATCGGCATCGTCGGAGAGCACACCGAGGCGCGTGAGTTCGGACACGAGGTCGACCAGCGGGTCACGGAACACCTCGCGTTCACCGGGCGACAGCACGTCGACGACACCGAGCACGTCTTCGTTCTCGATCGCGCCGAGCAGCGTGAGCCCGAGTTCTTCGGGCGTGGCGGCACCACCCTGGGCGACACCGGTCAGGTTGCGACACCGCGAAGACACCGGCAGCACCCGTTGCGACGACGGCCGCGATCGCCCCGCCGACGAGCCACTTGGACCGCTTCGAGCGTGAGGGAGGGACACCGGTGGTGACGGTGACCGTGCCGGCACCGCCGGGCGCGCCCGGAACGCCCTGCTGAGGGCTCCAGCCGGGAGGAGGCGCCGTCGGATGCGCCATCGGTGCAGGCGCGGGAGGGACCGTCGGAGCGGTCGCGGGCGGGACCATCGGTGCACCCGCTGCGGGCGGTGCCGGAACGGTGGGTTCCGACGGGGGGAGCATCGGTCCGGGTTCCGCAGGCGGCAACAGCGGCGCAGACGAGTCGGCTGCCGGGGCGGGCGGAACCGCTGCGGCAGCGTCGGGCGAACCGGCATCCGCCGGCGGCTTCCAAGGGCTGTCGTCCTGCATCGTGGTCACGCTATCCAATCGGTCTCTGGTGATTCGTTCCCCTGTCGATCGGCAGACGAAGCGCCCCACTTGACCAAACCAGGTTTCAAGCCCCGGACGAACGCGTACAGTCCCGTCATGCACGTTGCCATCACGGGCGCCTCCGGTCTGATCGGAACAGCGCTCACCTCGCACCTTCGACGCAACGGTCACCAGGTCACGCCACTCGTCCGCCGGACGCCCCGCGCCGGCGAGATCGGCTGGGACCCGTCGGCGGGCCGGCTCGAGCCCGACCGATCTCGAACCGATCGACGCGATCGTGCACCTCGCCGGTGCCGGCATCGGCGACCGCCGGTGGACCGATGACTACAAGCGCACGCTCATGGACAGCCGCGTCGACGGCACCACCTTGATCGCCGACACGCTCGCCGTGCTCGGTGACGCGGGCCCGAGGGTGCTGCTGAGCGGCTCGGCGATCGGGTACTACGGCGATCGTGGCGACGAGATCCTGACCGAGCGGTCGTCGCCCGGCGACGGGTTCCTGGCCGAGATCTGCGCCGCCTGGGAGGGCTCCACCGCCGCCGCGGCAGCCGCCGGAGCACGCGTGGTCCACCTCCGGACCGGCATCGTGCTCAGTCGCGTCGGCGGCGCGCTCAAGAAGATGCTCCCGCTGTTCAAGGTCGGCGCCGGCGGTCGGTTCGGCTCGGGCGAGCAGTGGATGAGCTGGATCTCGATCGACGACGAGATCCGGGCCATCGAGCATCTGCTGACGGCCGAGGTCGAGGGCCCGGTCAACCTGACCGCGCCCAACCCGGTCACGAACGCCGACTTCGCCGACACCCTCGGGGACGTGTTGCACCGACCGACGTTTCTCCCGGTGCCGAAGTTCGGCCCGAAGCTCCTGCTCGGCGGGGAGTTGGCGGATGCGTTGCTCTTCGAGGGACAGCGAGTCCGACCCGAGGTGCTGCGATCCGACGCCGCGTTCGAGTTCTCGCACCCCGACCTGACCTCCGCGCTGCCGCGCGGTGCTGAACACGTGACCGACGGTCCCGTCGTCGTCGTCGGTGCGGGCCTGGCCGGGCTGGCGTGCGCAGTGGCGCTCCACGACGCCGGCCACGAGGTCCGGGTGCTCGAGGCCGGTGACGCCGTCGGCGGACGGGTCCGGACCGACCACGTCGACGGGTTCCTGCTCGACCGCGGGTTCCAGGTGCTGCTCACCGCGTACCCCGAGGCACATCGTCAGCTCGACCTCGAGGCCCTCGATCTCCGTGCGTTCGATCCGGGCGCGCTCATCCAGCAGGGGCGCTCGTCGTCGGTGATCGTCGATCCGTTCCGGTCACCCACCCGCGTGATCGACGCCGCTCTGAGCCCCGCCGCGACGCTCGACCGACAAGCTCCGGATCGCCCGCCTGCGTCGGCGTGTGCGATCGGTGCACCCTGCGTCGCTGCTCCGAGGCGACGACATGACCACGATCGACGGCCCTCCGAGAGGACGGGTTCTCCGATCGGACGATCGAACGGTTCTTTCGACCGCTGTTCGGCGGCATCCAGCTCGACCCCTCGCTCGCCACGTCGCGACGCATGTTCGACGTGATCTTCCGAACGCTCGCCGACGGCGACTCCGCCGTGCCGGCCGCCGGGATGCAGGCGATCCCCGAGCAGCTGGCCGCCCGGCTGCCCGACGGCTCGATCGAACTCGGGCGATCCGTGCAGTCGGTGGCACCGGGGCACGTTCGCGCCGACGACG
This sequence comes from uncultured Acidimicrobiaceae bacterium, assembly GCA_963827775.1. GTDB lineage: Bacteria > Actinomycetota > Acidimicrobiia > Acidimicrobiales > Ilumatobacteraceae > Ilumatobacter. Next base: position 35,361 of record CAWHCI010000026.1, read on the forward strand.
GCACGGTCGCCGCCGCCGCGGTCGTGATCGCGTGCGAGGGTCCGGGCGCCGCCCGTCTGCTCGGTCTCCCGGAGGTCGGCTCGAAGTCGGTCGGCGCGGTCTACTTCGCCGCCGACGAGGCCCCGACCGACGAAAAGCTCGTCGTGCTCAACGGCGAACCCGGTCCGGTGCTCAACGCCGCCGTGATGACCAACGTCGCACCGACCTATGCGCCCGAGGGCCGCCATCTGATCGTGGCAGCGATGCCGGGTGAGGTGGGCGACGACCTGGCCGAGACCGCGCGTTCCACCTTCGCCGACTGGTGGGGACCCTCGGTGGCCGACTGGGAGCACGTCGCGACGTATCGCATCGCACACGGCCAGCCGACGCAGTCGCCGCCGTTCTCACCCCGGCGGTCGGTTCGCTCGCGGCCGGGGGTCTACGTGTGCGGCGACCATCGTGACACGGCGTCGATCCAGGGGGCGCTGTACTCGGGGCGCCGGTGCGCGGCGGCGGTCCTCGCCGACGCGGCGTGAACGCGTTGTTGCGGGGCGCAATTGTTACCCCCGGCTAGCATGACGGCATGACCGACGACGTCCGCTGGTTGAACGCCACCGAGATGGCCGCCTGGCGTTCGTTCATCGAATCGCACGGCGACCTGATCACTGCCATCGAGCACGACCTCGCACCCTCGGGCCTGACGCTCGGCGACTACCAGGTGCTCGTCTATCTCACCGAGGCCGACGACGAGCAGATGCGCATGTGCGACCTGGCCGACATGTTGCAGCTGTCCCCGAGCGGCCTCACCCGCAGGCTCGACGGGCTCGTGAAGTCGGGATGGGTCGAACGACGGAACTCGGAAGCCGATCGCCGGGTCATGCTCGCGGCGCTCACCGACGCCGGCCGCGAACAACTCGCCGCGGCGGCACCGGGCCACGTCGTCAGCGTCCGCGCCAGGATGATCGACGTGCTCGACAAAGACGATCACATCGCCATCGCCCGCGCGTTCGGCAAGATCCGCGCCGCGCTCGACGCCGCGGACGCACGATGACGTCGCTGCCGGCCGGATTCGCTGCACACGTCGCCAACATCGGCATCAAGGACGACACCGACGACTTCGTCGTGATCACCGCCGCACGAGCGGTGCCGGCCGCCGGCGTCTTCACCCGGAGCCGCTTCGCTGGGGCCGAGCGTGACGATCAGCCGCGACCACGTGTCGGCGGGCAGCGCCCGGGCCGTCGTCATCATCTCGAAGAACGCCAACGTGGCCAACGGCGAGACCGGCACTCAGCACGCCCACGAGCTCGTCGGCATCGTCGCCGACCGCCTCGGCTGCGACCCCGCCGACGTGCTGATCGCGTCGACCGGCGTGATCGGACGCCCGTATCCGATGGATCACGTCCGCGCGGGCGTCGAGGCGATGGTGGTGCCCGTGACCGGCACGTCCGCCGAGGACGCGGCAACCGGGATCATGACCACCGACACGGTGCCCAAGGTCGCGTCGGCCCCGGTCGCCGGGTCTGACGCCACGGTGGTCGGCATCGCCAAGGGCGTCGGCATGATCGAGCCCGACATGGCCACCATGATCGCCGTCGTGCTCACCGACGCGGACGTCCCGGCGGACGAGCTGGATCGCACGTTCCGGCGCGTGGTCGACCGCACGCTGAACTGCGTCAGCATCGACAGCGACACGTCGACCAGCGACACTGCGATCGTGATGGCGAGCGGCGCGGCCGGCACCGTCGGCGGCGACTCGTTCGAAGCCGCCCTGCTCGACGTGTGCCAGAGCCTCACCAAGCAGATCGCCCGCGACGGCGAGGGCGCCCAGACCCTGCTGGAGGTGACGGTGAGCGGGGCTCGCGACGACGCACAGGCGAGGCGGGTCGCGAAGGCGATCGTCAACTCACCACTGGTGAAGACCGCCGTCCACGGCGCCGACCCGAACTGGGGTCGTGTCGCCATGGCGATCGGCAAGTGCAGCGACGACACCGACATCGACCAGAACCGAGTACGCATCCGGTTCGGCGACACCGAGGTGTACCCCTCGCAGGTCGACGCCGGCGGGCTGGCGACGCTGTCGATCTACATGCGGGGCGACTCGGTCGTGATCGGCGCCGATCTCGGCATCGCCGACGGCCGATCGACCGTGTGGGGCTGTGATCTCACCGACGGGTACGTGCGGATCAACGCCGACTACACGACCTGATCGACCCCGACACGAGCGGCGTCCGACTCGGCGTCAGCGAGCCCCGTACCGCGTGTCGACCAGGCGGCCCATCCCCGCACGCACACCACCATCGAACCAACCCGACACGTCCACGATCACATCCGACGTCACCAACGACGACACACACACCTCACCCGTCGCATCCACCGGCACCACCACCGCATTCGGCTCCACACCACCCGCCAGATAATTCACCGACGACGTCTCCGGCTTCGCCGAACCACACGGCCACACCCGCAAGAACCCCGGACCCACCGGACCCACCGCCGTCACATTCAACGCCACACCCACCACATCAGACCCCGCACCCGCAGCCGGCACACCAGCCCGACCCATCACCGGCACCCGCAACACCTCACCCGGATCCACCCGCGACGACTCCTCACGCGTGTCGACCAGGCGGCCCATCCCCGCACGCACACCACCATCGAACCAACCCGACACGTCCACGATCACATCCGACGTCACCAACGACGACACACACACCTCACCCGTCGCATCCACCGGCACCACCACCGCATTCGGCTCCACACCACCCGCCAGATAATTCACCGACGACGTCTCCGGCTTCGCCGAACCACACGGCCACACCCGCAAGAACCCCGGACCCACCGGACCCACCGCCGTCACATTCAACGCCACACCCACCACATCAGACCCCGCACCCGCAGCCGGCACACCAGCCCGACCCATCACCGGCACCCGCAACACCTCACCCGGATCCACCCGCGACGACTCCTCACGCGTGTCGACCAGGCGGCCCATCCCCGCACGCACACCACCATCGAACCAACCCGACACGTCCACGATCACATCCGACGTCACCAACGACGACACACACACCTCACCCGTCGCATCCACCGGCACCACCACCGCATTCGGCTCCACACCACCCGCCAGATAATTCACCGACGACGTCTCCGGCTTCGCCGAACCACACGGCCACACCCGCAAGAACCCCGGACCCACCGGACCCACCGCCGTCACATTCAACGCCACACCCACCACATCAGACCCCGCACCCGCAGCCGGCACACCAGCCCGACCCATCACCGGCACCCGCAGAACGCTGCCGGCCGCGAGCGGTCGAGGCGGCGTGTACCCCTCCGCGACGACCTCGAGCAGGTGCCGACGCAACCAGAGCGCGAACTCGGCCTGGCCGGATGCGGACAGGTGCACGCCGTCGGTGTACCACCGATCGGCGACCCGATGGTCGCTGGCGTCGTCCCAGCCGAGCACCACGAGTTCCTCCCAGTTCTGGGCGGCGGCTCGGAGCGCGACGTTCGTGACCTCGTACGGCGTGGTGCGGCGTTCCGACAAGTCGACCCACAGCACGAGGCCGACGTCGCGTGCGCGCAGCGCCGACATCATCGCGTCGATCCGGCCCGCCATGGCGGACGGATCGTCGTTGTATCCGAGTTCGACCACGACCAGATCCGTACCCACGGGCACCGTGCCGGCGACCTCGACGCCGTCGGTTCCCGTTCCGCCCTGCGTTCGGCGGTTCGTGACCGCGTCGTACCGCTCGGCACCGAACATGTCCTCGGTCACCACGCGCAGTTCCGACAGCGGCGACGACGCCACGCTCGCCCCGACGGAGTCGCCGATGAACACCATGTCGGCCGCGCCGGTGACATCGCGCCGGATCGGCACCAACTCGAACCCGGGCGCGCGGAGCCCGAAGGCGTTGCGGAAGTTCCACGCGCTCACGACCGAGCCGTTCCCGAGCACGACCTCGTTGGCCCAGATGCCCTCGTACGGCGAGTCGGCGTCGACCCGTGTCCGGACACCGTTCGCCGTCGACAAGCCGTAGCGAGAGATGATCTTGTCGGCGTCGATGATGCGCGTCCACCGATGGTTCGGGTTGCCCGACACGTCGTCCCACGGGTCGTCGACCGCCGGGAACGCCCCACCCGCGGTGCGCGGACCGTTGGACGCCGAGAACTCGGTCGACACGACGGATCCATTCGGCCAGACGCGGACGGCACCGTCGGTGTCGTCGATCGCCCGGTCGGTGTTCGGGTGCTCGACTCGGATCGCGGTGGACGACACCGAGACGCGGGTGGCCGCGCCGCCGTACACCTGACACGACGACGTGTCGCACGTCCCGGCGTACGAGTAGCGGCCCTGGGACATGCCGAACGAGCGGGCCGCGACGGCCTGGGCCCGAAGGGCGTTCATGCCCGCCCCGCCACCGGCATCGCCCCAACTCGGGGGCACCTCCTTCGGGAGGACGCCGCGCAGATAGTTCTCGACGTCGACGTCGTTCACCACGCGGTTGCCGGCAGCTGGTGTGCACGACCTCGATCGCGCCTCGATAGTGCGTGACGCCACCGGAACTCCGGCACACGCCGAGCACCGATCCGGGAGCCGACGTCGACTGGTTGGCAGTCGTCGAGAAGCGGATCGGACCGGCGACTCCGCTCGCGAGATGCTCCCAACTGGTCGAGCCCGACTGCCCGTCGACCATCGCCTGTGCTGCGGCCGCATCGTCGTTGCGCCAGAGTCCGTCGACGGTGAGCCCTGCGGAGCCCTGGAAGCGCTCGACCGCACCTCTGGTGGCCGGCCCGAACTGGCCGTCGACCGCTCCGGCGTCGAACCCGAACCGGTTCAGGAACTCCTGCAGGCGCTCCACGTCGGTGCCGCTCGACCCGAGCTGGAGATGGACGAACGGGACCGTCAGGGTGCCGGCACCCGGGCAGGCTCGCCCCGAGACCGCGCCGTAGACCGAGAACACGTTCGGCGACGTCTCGACCGTGTGCAGCGACGTGTAGTCGGTCGTGTTCGAGTTCCACCGTGCGGTGCCGCTGGTCGAGATCACGCCCACCGTTCCGACTCCGTCCCAGGGGGTGAGCCGGACGCGCATGTGGGGCTCGGACCGCGTCGCCGGCTGGGTACCGCCGTAGTACGCGCCGAGAATCTGCTGCCAGGTCTGACCGTCGAGGGCCCGACCGTGGGCGCCCCACTGACTGAGGCCACGACCGTGTCCGTTGCCGACACCGCGCACCTCGAACGCGATGACCTGGTCGTCACCGGCGGGTGCGGCGTCGGCCGCTGCGGGGCCGACGAGCAGCACGAGCGACGACACCATCAGCATCACCACCAGCATCACCACCGGCATCACCACCGGCATCACCGCCGGCATCACGCCCGGCGTCGCTCCGGGCATCAGCCCGGCCGGCGGCGCAGTCGAAGCGTTCTTCGAGGGACTCACGGGCGCGCACCGTATCGATTGGTCACGCATTTGTAACGTCACATCCGGTCATCGGCAGGAGGAGCGCCGGACTCAAGGATCCGTCAAGACGTCGGGATGGCCTCCACCGCCAGCGCGTCGACCAGGTCGTTCATGGGATCACCGGAGTGACCCTTGACCCAGCGGAACGAGACGTCGCCCGATCGCACGATCTCGACCAGCGGTTGCCAGATGTCGACGTTGGCGACCGGTTCCTTCTTGGAGTTCTTCCAACCGTTGCGCTGCCACTTGACCCACCAGCCGTCGCGAAAGCAGTTCACCACGTAGGTCGAGTCGGACACGACGGTGATCGGGCCGGCCTCGGAGCCGACACCGAGCGACCGCAACGCCTCCAGCACCGCCATGAGTTCCATGCGCTGGTTGGTCGTGTGGAGCTCCCCGCCGGATCCACACGGTTCGCCCTCGGGCGCGACGGCCCACCCCCAGCCGCCCGGCCCGGGGTTACCCGAGCAGGCACCGTCGGTGAAGACCTCGACGGGTTCGGTCATGGCTCGATGGGTTCGGTCATGGTTCGTAGACCCCCAGGGCGACGCGGATGAGTGCCTCGCCCAGGAACTCCTCGCTGATGCGAGCGGATGCTTCGGGCGCCAGGTGGATGCCGTCGGGCCTCGCTTCCTCACTGCGGTCGAGCCCACGCTCCGAGAACCACCGATCGAGAGCAACGACGTCGACCCGTTCCTCGACGCCGGCGAGGCGGTCGTACACCCCGTACAGCACGTCGTGGCGTGCAGGATCCTCCTGCGCGTCGGCGGCGGGGAGCCAGTAGACGTCCTGGATCGGGTGGCGGACGAACGCGAACCGGGTCGCTCCCCGATCGAACACGTCGGTCACGAACTGCTCGTAGTCGGTGTCGAGGCGGGAGGCGTAGGGGGCGTCGAACGGGGTCAGCAGTTCGTCGGTCTCCCAACGGCGATCGATGATGTCCCACGAACTCACCATCGAGACCACGACGTCGGGCTCCGCGCGCTCGATGGTGGGATACACGAACTCGTTGATCCACCGGTCGCAGCCTTCGATCGGCGCAACCGTGTCTCCGGTGCGTCGCTCACCGCCCAGGAGGAATCCGCACCCGGGCGCCGACACCACGTCGACCTGCGCGAGGTCGGGATGAGCGGCCGCCCACTGCACGAGACCGGTGCCGAGCGCCTCGGCCGTCGAGTCACCGGTCACCACGATTCGTACCGGCCGCGTCAACGGCGGGAGGGGTTCGGGTTCGGGTTCGGGACCGGGGTCGGACGTGGGCGGGGTCGTGGACGCCGTCGACGGCGAGGAGGACGGCACCGGGGCCGCATCACCGTCGCCGGTGCCGATCGGGGCATCGTCGATGGGAGCGGCCGGGATCACCGACGACGTCACGACCGGCGGTAATGCGTCGGCGGTGGGGGCCGCCGCCAGCCCCGCGAGCGGGGTGTCGGTCACCTCGATGGCGACCGCCTCGACCACGTCGTCGTCCGGGTTCCAGTAGTCGCCGAGACTCGCGGGCACGGCGACGACGGCGACGGCGACCACGACCGCGGTCGAGATGCCCGCAGTGGTGAACGTGACCTTGGGCCGGAGCCCGCCGGCGGTCCGGATCGGCTGCTCGAGCAACTCGTACGAGGCGACCGTGACCACGAGTGTCACGGCGATCCGTGCGACGAAGATCAGTGGCCCCGGCCAGCTCAGCCGATCGGGATGGATGATCAGGAAGATCGGCCAGTGGAACAGGTACAACCCGTACGACACGCTGCCGACCCACACGAAGAACTCGGTCTCGAACACCCGTCGGAGCCGGCCCGGTACCTGCAATCCCACGATCAGACCCGCCGAGACGATCGCAACGAGCGGCAATGCGCCCCCGTAGGCCGGTCCGCCCGACGACGGAAAGGCCACGATGCAGACCGCGAGCACCGCGAACGCGACCGGCGCGACGGGTGATGCGCTGGCGGGCATCGACCGCCTGGCGAGCACCACGGCCAGGAACGAACCCATGAGGATCTCGCCGATCCGCGCCGGCGTGGCCCAGTACGCGGCGTCGGCGCCCCAGACGAACGCGATCACCGGGGCGGCGATCGACGTCGGCCGCGGTGACGGCGCCGATGACCACGAGGCGGCCGCGGTGGCGGGGCACTCGACTCAACACGAACAGCATGAACGGCGGCCACACCCAGTAGAACTGCTCTTCGATCGCGAGCGACCAGAAGTGTTCGACGGGCGACGAGGTCCCGCTGTCGCGGGCGAGCAGATCCTGGTAGGAGCCCTCGCCGAACAGGAACACCCAGTTCGCCACCTGGAAGACGGCACCGAGCAGCTGCGCCCGGAGGTTCGCGACCCCGGCGAACAGATCGGTGAAGGCGGCGAGCAGCGCCACCACGACGAGGCAGAGCGAGCTCGCCGGGAGCAGGCGACGGAGCCGGCGCGAATAGAACCGCGCCAGGTCGATGTGGCCCGACTCGCGGTGCTCGCCCAGGAGCAGGCTGGTGATCAGGTACCCCGACAGCGTGAAGAAGACCGACACCCCGAGGTACCCACCCCGGAAACCCGGAACGCCGGCGTGGAAGAGCAGCACGGCGACGACGGCGAACGCCCGGACGCCGTCGAGGGCCGGCTGATAGGCGATCGTCGGACGGTTCGACATTCGACGCAGCAGTGTACGGGCACCCTCGGTAACGTTGGCGGACGTGACAGCCCCGAACCGGCGCTCACGCGCGGCGTACCCCGGCGGATGACCGCGCTGGCCCTGCTCGGCGCCCTGATCCTGTCGATCGTCGCCGCCGCGAGTCGGCCCGAGCAGGCGGACGCGGCCCTCGCCAACTCGTCGTTCGATCCGACGACCGCGCACCCACGGCGCCGTCACGATCATCGGCGACTCCGTGCTCCAGGGTTCGTTCATCGTCGGCCCCACCCTCACCGATCGCCTCGCCGAGAACGGTTGGGGCCCGATCCGCGGTCGCGCCGGCGTCGGCTACTCGACGGGCATCTTCGCGACCGCGACCGAAGCGCGGGCCACGTACTGGATCGACCTGTGGCGCCGCCAGGGCTGGGATGCGCCGAACGTGTTCGTCAACCTGGGGGCCAACGACTCGGGCCGCTGCGACGTCGACCTCGCCTGTGCCCGCAACGCGATCCTGCACCTGGTGACTGCGATCGGGACGGGGCACCGCATCTGGTGGCCGAAGGTCACCAGGCATCCGCTGTTCCAGCATCAGGCCGACAACTGGAATCTCGCGCTCGAGCAGATCGCCGACGAGCGGGCCGACTTCTTCACGTGGGACTGGCCGTTCGTCATGGCGACCGAAGGGCTGGCCACGGGCGACAACACCCACCTGACGTCCGAGGGCTACCGCACCCGCTCCCGGATCATGGCGCACGAGTTCAGCGCCGATCTCGTGTTCGCCACCAGAACGGGAGGTGACGCACCGCTCGCCACCCCCACCGGAGCTCCGAGCGAGTTGGTGCCGATCGGCCCCGTCCGGGTGATCGACACCCGCATCGATCCACCGGGCCGGGTCGCGGCCGACACCGCCATCGTCGTCGACGTCTCCGACCACGTCCCGGTGGGAACGACCGCGATCGCGGCGTACGTGTCGGCGACGAACACGGCCGGCCCCGGTTTCCTGACCGCCTACGACTGCTCGACCGGCCGACCGACCGCGTCCGCGGCGAACCACGCCGCCGGCGCGACGCGAGGGGCGGTCGCGATCACCCCGATCGCCGACGACGGCACGTTCTGCCTGTACACCCTCGCCGAGGCCGATCTCCTCGTCGACCTGCAGGCCGCATTCGTGCCGGTCGGCGGCGGCGGGCTGCGGTTCGATCCCCTCGACACGCCGAGCCGACTGGTCGACACGAGGGAGACCGGACGCTCCGAGGTGATCGAGATCGACGCGCCGGCCGGCGCCGACGCCGTCGCGATCAGCCTCACCGCCGTGTTCGGCGACCGGTTCGGCTTCCTCACGGCCTACCCCTGTTCGGACGACATCCCCGTCGTCGCCACCGTCAACTACGGCCCGGCCGAACTGATCTCGGGAACCGCGTTCCTCCCCGTGAGCGATCGTGGAACGATCTGCGTGTACGTACTCAACTCCACCGACGTCACCGTCGACCTCACGGGTACGTTCTCCGCCGACGCCGATCTCGTCTTCCAGCCGGCCGCACCGACCCGAATGATCGACACGCGCGTACGGCACCGGCGGGTGGGAGCCCGTCCAGGGCCGGTTCCAGACGATCGACGCCCGCGTCGCCCCGCCCGAGGCCGAAGCCGTCAGCGGCACGCTCACGATGGTGACGCCGTTGCGCACCGGCTTCGTCCGAGCGTGGGGATGCGGTTCCGAGCCCGAGACCGCCAACGTCACGGCCGTCAGCGGCGCCGTCCTCGCGAACTCGTTGACGACCGGCGTCTCCGCCGACGGCAGACTGTGCGTGATGGCGCGGGTGGCGACCTCCACGGTGTTCGACACGAGCGGCTGGTGGGTGCCGGGCTGATGACCGGCACCTCGGCCCGGATGCGTCGTCGACTGACGTCGTTGCTCGCCGTCACCGCTGTCGGTATCGGAGCGATCGCCGCGGTACCGCCTGCGGACACCGTGTCGGCGGTCGCCCCGCGATCCCAACGGGTCGTGATGTTCACCGACTCGGTCGGCCTCGGTGCCGAGTTCGCACTCCCCCGCGCATTCCCGCCCGATTGGCAGGTTCGCGTCGACGGCAGGCCGGCCGAGATGGTCGGCGAGATGGAGCACAACTTCGTCCGCCCCAGGCTGCGGACGAACCCCGACTGGTTCGGTGACCACGTCGTGATCGCGGCCGGGTACAACTTCTCGCACTGGGATCACCCCCGCTTCGTCAGCGAGGTCGACTCGATGGTGAACACGCTCACCGCAGCCGGGGTGAAGCACGTGTACTGGATGACGTTGCGCGAGATCAAGCCGCAGTACGTCTCGGCGGGCGCCTGGCGGCAGATCCAGCCGTACTCCTGGTACTTCCCCGACGTGAACCGGCTGCTCGAAGAAGCGCTCGAGCGACACCCGAACCTCCACCTCGTCGACTGGAAGGCGGTCGCGGACCGTCCCGGCATCACGTACGACGCGATCCACCTCAACAACGACGGCGCCGCCCTCTTCAGCAACATCATCCGGGCCAAGGTCGACGGGGTCACCACATCCGTGCCCGACGGGTCGACGACTCGCATCAACGTCCCGAACGCGAACGGTGCGATCGCGGCCGCCGTCAACGTCACCACCACCGACCCGCGATCCGCCGGCTTCGTCACACTGCACCCGTGCAACGGACCGCCCCCGGTGGTGTCGATGCACAATCACCGGCGCGACGAGGTGGTCGCGCATGCCGGGGTCGTCCCACTCGACGGCAACGGCGACTTCTGCGCCACCACCAGGGTGTCCACGAACCTGATCGTCGACGTCACCGGTCTGTTCCGCCCCGACTCGGGGTTCACGGCTCCGCCTCCGACGCGATGGCTCGACACGCGCAACTCGGCCGGGCGCGCGCCCGTTCCGGCCGGCGGGGAGGTCGTGCTCGACTTCGACGAGATCCGCGGCAGGGTCGGCTACTCCGGCGACCCCCGAGCGGTCGTGGTCGTCGTCACCGCGGCCGAGGCGTCCGCCCCCGGCTGGCTGCGCGTCGGCACCTGCGGCGACGACGCCGAGACATCGAACGTCAATTACTCCGACGCTGCCGCGGTGCCGAACCTCGCCGTCGTCGAACCCGACGCCGACGGCCGCATCTGCGTCACGACACTCGCCGAGTCCCACGTGGTGGTCGACCTCTTCGGCATCTTCGACGAGGGCAGTGCCGTCGAGGCGGACCGTGCCGTCCGGTGGACCGACACGAGGGAACTCGGCGCCAAGGTCGCGGCCGGGTCGGAAACCCGCTTCGACACGACGGTCGAGGGCTTCGGATGGTCCGACGGCGCGGTGATCAACGTCACGGCGGTCAACACCGAGGCGCCGGGGTTCATCACGGTCTACCCCTGTGGCGACGAGCGGCCGACCACGTCGATGCTCAACACCGGCCCCGGTCTCGTCGTCTCCAACGCGTCGATCGCTGCGCCCAACGACGACCAGATCCTGTGCATCTACTCGCTGTCGACCACCGACCTCGTGGTCGACATGATGGGCTCGATCGACGACTCGTTCGCACCGCTCGTGCCGATCCGCGTGCTCGACACCCGCGGCTGACCCGAACGCGTCGTCCGCGTTTTCGTGGGTCCCGGTGGTACCCGCGGGTAACCCTGCGAGACTGCTTCGATGATCTTCGACGGCTACGTGCACCAGCTGCCCGACATCGATCCGGTCGAGACGCAGGAATGGCTCGACTCGCTCGATGCCGTCGTCGCCGTGCACGGCAAGACCCGAGCCCGGTTCCTGCTGAGCCAGCTCCTCGACCGCGCCAATGCGCGCCAGGTCAGCTTCCCGGCCACGGTCAGCACGCCCTACGTCAACACGATCCCTCGCGAGCAGCGAGCCCTTCTTCCCGGGCGACGAGCACATCGAGCGCCGGATCCGGGCGTTCATCCGCTGGAACGCCGCGATGATGGTCGTGAAGGCGAACAAGCATGCCGACGGCATCGGCGGCCACCTGTCGACGTTCGCGAGCTCGGCCGCCCTGTACGAGATCGGTTTCAACCACTTCTTCCGGGGCAAGGACGACGAGCCCGGCGACCACGTGTACTTCCAGGGCCATGCCGCACCCGGCGTCTACGCACGGGCCTACCTCGAGGGCCGCATGACCGACGACGATCTCGACCACTTCCGCCAGGAGATCGGCCGGGACGGACGCGGCCTGTCGAGCTATCCGCACCCGCGACTCATGCCGGACTTCTGGGAGTTCCCCACGGTGTCGATGGGCCTCGGCCCGATCACCGCGCTGTACCACGCCCGATTCAACCGGTACCTCCTGAACCGCCAGCTCGACGACACGTCGGGCAGCCGCGTGCTGGGCCTTCCTCGGTGACGGCGAGTGCGACGAGCCCGAGACGCTCGGGGCGATCTCGCTCGCCTCCCGCGAGCAGCTCGACAACCTGGTGTTCGTCGTCAACTGCAACCTCCAGCGACTCGACGGCCCGGTGCGCGGCAACGGCAAGGTGATCCAGGAGCTCGAGGCGGTGTTCCGCGGCGCCGGATGGAACGTCATCAAGGTCGTCTGGGGCTCGAAGTGGGACGAGCTGCTCGCCCAGGACAAGGACGGCGTCACTGCTCAACAAGATGAACAACACCGTCGACGGCGAGTTCCAGCGGTACGCGGTCGAGAGCGGCGACTACATCCGCGAGCACTTCTTCGGACCCGACCCGCGGTCTGCGGGCGATGGTGTCGCACCTCACCGACGACGAGCTGCGCAACCTGCCGCGCGGCGGCCACGACTACAAGAAGCTCTACGCGGCCTACAAGGCGGCGACCGAGAACCTGGGTTCGGGTCGGCCGACCGTGATCCTCGGCCAAGACCGTCAAGGGCTGGACGCTCGGCGAGGGTTTCGAGGGCCGCAACGCGACGCACTCGATCAAGAAGATGACGAAGCAGCAGCTGCTCGACCTCCGCGACCGCCTGCACCTCCACGACGAGATCCCCGAGGAGCAGATCCAGGCCGACGAGCCCGCCGTACTTCCGCCCGGCGGAGGACTCGATCGAGTACCAGTACATGATGGAACGGCGCCGAGGCGCTCGGCGGTTCGCTTCCCAAACGCGTCGACCACCGCCCGCCGGCCGATCGCTGCTCCCCGACCGACAAGCCGTTCGCCGAGATGCGAGCCGGGTCCGGCAATCAAGAGGTGTCGACCACGATGGGCTTCACCCGCCTGCTGCGCAGCCTGTGCCGCGACGACGAACGTCGGCAAGCGCATCGTGCCGATCATCCCCGACGAGGCACGCACGTTCGGCATGGACGCGCTTGTTCCGCGAACTCGAGATCTACGCCAGTCAAGGGCAGAAGTACGAGCCGGTCGACCACGACCTGCTGCTGTCGTACGCGGAGGACTCCGACGGTCAGATCCTCGAGGAGGGCATCACCGAGGCCGGGTCGATGGCGAGCTTCATCGCGGCAGGCACGAGCTACGCGACCCGTGGCGTGCCGATGGTCCCCTTCTACACCTTCTATTCGATGTTCGGGTTCCAGCGCGTCGGTGACCTCATCTGGCAGGCCGCCGACATCCGCAGCCGTGGCTTCCTGATGGCTGCCACGGCCGGGCGCACCACGCTGCTCGGTGAGGGTCTGCAGCACCAGGACGGGCACGGCCTCGTGCTCGCCTCGACGGTGCCGGCGGTGCAGGCCTACGACCCGGCCTTCGCGTACGAGGTGGGTGCGATCGTACGAGGCCGGCATCGACCGGATGTACGGCTCGACGTCGCGCGACAACGGGGGCGACCTCGATCCCGACGTGATCTACTACATCAACCTGTACAACGAGAACTACGTCATGCCGGCGCTTGCCCGACGACCAGGGCCGACGAGATCGAGGCGGGCGCGGTACGCGGGCTCTACCGATTCGCCGAGGCGCCGGACGGGCCGTCGAAACGGGCGACCATCCTGTTCTCGGGCATCTCCCACGCCGCGGCCACGCGGCCGCAGCCGACGAGTTGGCCGAGCACTACGACGTCGGCGTCGAACTGTGGTCGGCGACCAGCTACAAGGCGCTTCGCGAGGAGGCACTCGGCGATCGAGCGTCACAATCGCTTGCACCCGACCGAGCCGCCACAGGTGCCGCTGGTGACACGAGCTGCTGGACGAGTCTCGGGGCCCGATCACCGCCGTCAGCGACTTCATGAAGATCGTGCCCGAACAGATCGCCAGGTTCGTGCCCGAGCGGTCGGCCGTTCGAGATCCTCGGCACCGACGGTATGGGTCGGTCGGACACCCGCGAGGCGCTGCGCCGGTTCTTCGAGATCGACACGGGGAACGTCGTCGTGGGCGTGCTCACCGGCCTGATGGACGCCGGCGAGGTCGACAGCAGCACGGTCGCCGACGCGATCAAGCGCTACGACATCGACCCCGACGCCGCCGACCCGTATCTCGTCTGACGTCACATGGCCCCCGTCGAATCGGCAGCGGCGCTCGCGGATGCGATTCGTCGAATCGGTGTCGAGACGCAGGGCCGCGAACCGGCCGGCATCGACCATGACCACGCCGACGAGGAGCTCGGCACGATCTCGAGCGACGACGCCATCGGCTTCGACCCGGTGCCACTGCTGCGAGTGCTCGACCGACACGGGGCGACCGTCGTGATCATCGGACAGGTCGCCGGCTTGCGCTCGATGACCTCGCGACCCAAGGACGTGCGACGGGTGGAGGAGCTGCAGCGGCTCCACCCCGGTCTCGCCTGAGCGCGGCGGCTACGTCTTCGACTCTCTCACGACGACGAGGCGATCGTCGGGACGTACGAGCGCGGCCGACACCTCCCCGGGCGGCAGCCGCCGTCCGTCGCGCACGATTCCCACGAGCGTGCTGCCGTCGTCGAGATCGTCGACGCCGCATTCGACCAACTCGAGTCCGCTGCCGGCGTCGATGAGGTCCTCGAGCACACCGACCGCCTTCGGCGATTCCATCGCAAAGCCGAGCAACCGGCCCACGGCGGCCGTCGCATCGATCACCTCGTCGGCGCCACCCTGCGACAGCAGGTGGAGGTTCTCCTGCTCGCGCCCGCCCGCCACGATCGTCGCCGTCGGGTTCAGCTCGCGGGCCGTGAGCGTCACGAGCACCGCCGTGTCGTCTCGGTTCGGCGTGACGATCACGCCGGACGCACGGTCGATCATCGCCTCGTGCAGGACCGTGGTCGCGGTGGCATCGCCGACGATGCCGACGTAGCCCAACTTGTTGGCCTCGACGATGACGTCCTCGTCGACGTCGACGACGACGATCGAGTCGGGACCCCGACCCCTCGCACGCAGGTCGGCCGCAGCGCTCTGACCGGTGGCTCCGAAGCCGCAGATGACGATGTGATCTTGCACGCGTTTCCTCCATCGGGTGGTACGCAGGACGTGGCGGGTCTGGTCGGTCAACACCTCGACGGTGGTACCGACCACGAGGATCAGGAAGACGATGCGCGCCGGCGTGATCAGCAACAGCGTCGCGAGCCGGGTACCGGTGGTGACCGCGGTGATGTCGCCGTACCCGGTCGTCGTCACGGTGACCGACGCGTAGTACAGCGCGTCGAGCAGCGAGATCGGGTCGCCGGTGACATCGGTGTAGCCGCCGCGCCCGAGACGGACCACGAGCGCCACGAAGACGATCAGCCCGGCGGCGAACGCCACGCGCCGCACGATCGCCGCGAACGGCGTGCGCGGCTGCCGCGGCACGAGGGCACCCGCGAGGTGGCGGTGCTCGACGTTCATGACGACACGTCGACGCCGCTCACCGTCGGCTGGGATGTGCGACCGGCCATCCCCACGTTCTAGCGAAACGACGACGGCCGGAGCGGCACCTACGCAGCGGGTGCCGCCGGAGGCTCGGCGGGAGCCGGTGACCTGAGCTCGACGTACAGCAGAGCCACGGGGATCAGTGCGAACGCGACCAGACCGGTCAGGCTCCCGCCGAGGTCTCCGGTCGAGAGCCCGTCTCGGTTGGCGAGGTGGTACACCAGGTGCGGCACACCACTGACGAGCACGGCCACACTCGCGGTGATCACGAGGGCACGCGACAGTGTGATGATCGACCCGACCAGGAGCACGGTCAGCGCCAGGTACAGCCCACCGACGTCGCGCACGAGATGCTCGTTGTACGGGCCGTCCACACTGACCCACGCCCGGCCCAGGCCCGGGAAGTCGTCGTAGAACGACCGTGGCGCGAACTGTGCCCATGCGCCGATCTGCAACGACACGAGCACGAGATAGCCGAGTGCGACCCTGATCCATGTCGCCTGTGTCATGTGAGTTCCCTCCAACGGTCGATCGGTCGGTGAGCGGGTGTCCACCCGGTCGCCGAATGCAGCGAGGCCGACGAGATTCGGTGCGACCGGGCCAGACTCTCGGCCGCGGCGCCTCCCATCTTCTCGACGAGGCCCGGCAGGTCACGCAGACGCTGTCGGCCCGCCGCCGCGGCCAACGCCGTGCGATGCTCGCCGCGAGTCACCGGATCGGCCTCGGCGACATTGTAGATGCCTGCGGGCGCGTCCAACGCGGCGACCACCGCTGCCGCTGCGTCGTCGGCGTCGACGAACGAGATGTGGCGATCGTCTGCGCCGAAGAAGCCCCAGATTCCCCGCCCGGCCATCGTGGCGAAGGTCTGCATGTGAGCGCTGTCGGTTGCCATGAACATCGCGAACCGCAGCACCACACCGGCTCCGCCGGCCTGGGTCACCGTGGCCGCCGCGGCCTCGGCGTCGACCGTGGTGCGGTCACCCCGGACGTACTCCCGGTCGACCGTCTCGTCGATCCACGTCTCGGCACGATCGACGTACGGGAACGTGATCGACTCCTGCACGAATCTCCCGACGCCCGCCTCGACCGCCGCCCGTGCCAGCACGGCCGACGCATCACGTCGGAGTCGGTCGTTCGTCTTCCAGGCGCGCTTCGTGGCGACCGCGGCGCCGGTCGGGATGCTGGTGGCGAGATGGGCAACGGCGTCGTGTCCGGCGATGGCGACGGCGACCCCGTTCGGATCGAAGAGATCGGCCACGACCGGTCTGGCGCCCTGGCCGAGCACGAGCTCGGCCTTCGCCGTGGACCGCACGACCGCGGACACGTCGTGGCCCGCCGCGACCAATCGGGGGACGACGCGTCGGCCGAGCACTCCGGTCGCTCCCGTGACGAAGACTCGACTCATCGCAGCACGGCTCCCATCCAGTCGATCGCCTTGTCGATCTGCGCCGGGTCGACCGACTCGCCGAGATCGGCGACCAGATCGCCGATCGTGACGCCCCGAAGCGACGCACGCCACGCCGACTCGGCGTCCCACATCGCGCGTGCGATGCCGCACGGCTGCACGTACCGCTCGGGCGCGATCGCACTCGGGCCGCGCTGTCGGATCTCGCTGCACCGGAACGCCGGCTCGTCGCCGTTCACGGCCAGCACGACGTCGAGCATGGTGATCTCGCCGGCCGGGCGGGCCAACCGGTAGCCCCCGTTCCGACCGGTCACCGGCTCGACGACCCCGGCGTTGCTGAGGGCCTGGAGGTGCTTCGCGAGATAGCTGGCCGGCACGTCGTGGAACTCGGCCAGGCGCGCGCCCGGCAAGGTGACGCCAGGGGGCAGGGTGCCGAGTACCGAACAGCAGTGCAACGCCCACTCGACGCCCTCACCCAATCGCATATCCGGATAATAGTCATCCGGATATAGGTTGTCCAGTGCCGCCTCACTCCACGCACTCCGCGGGGTGGGGACAACCCCACCCCGAACAGGCCGGAAGGCAGGGCTGACACCGGCCGCCGAGCGGAGGATGATGAAGGTATGACGAACGCACCGAACCCCACGCTCCGGCAACCGGCCGCGCCCGTGACGCAGCCGCGCCGCACCCGATCGGCCGGTCACGTGGCCGCGATCGTGATCGGTTGCCTCATGCTGCTGCCCGGCCTCGGGATGCTCGCCGGCGGCGGCGCCATCGCCATCGCGCAGGCGGCGGCCACCGACGACGACGGATACTTCACGTTCACGATCGATCGGATCGAGAGCGACGGTGTCGCGATCGCGACGACCGACCTCTGGCTCGACGATGCCGACGACGATGCGTCACCGTGGGTGCTCGACTGGCTCGATCTCGACGTACGACTCCGCGCCGAAGGTGCGGCGTCGACCGAGGACGTCTTCGTCGGAATCGCCCGCGCCGCCGACGTCGAGGACTACCTCGCCGACACCACCTACTCGGAGGTCGTCGAGTTCGACAACCGGGTCGCCCGGTACCTCGAGTTCGATGGATCCGATTCGATCGCTCCTCCGGTCGATCAGGACTTCTGGTCGGTCAGCTCCGCCGGCGGTGGCGAGCAGGAGATCGAGTGGGATGCCCGCGGCGGACGATGGTCGGTCGTGGTGATGAACGCCGACGGCTCTGCCGACGTTGCCGCCGATGTCGAGATCGGCGCCAAGTCGGGTGCCGTCACGCCGATCGCGGTCACACTGCTGGTGATCGGTGGCATCCTCACTGCCGTCGCGATCACGCTGATCGTGATCGGCGCTCGCGGCCGCCCCGACGTCGGCACATCGGCGCCGAGCCGGCCCGCCGGTGGAGCACCGCTCCCCTCGCACGGCCTGCCGACGACCGGAACGCCGCTCCCCTCGCCGACGACCGAGACGGCCGTCCAACTCGATGACGACCAGCGTCATCCGACTCGCATCGGCTGACCGTCGTCCTCCAGGTGCCGGCGGGCGGCGTTGCACGACCTGCGCTCAGTCGACGTCGACCCAGATCACGTGATGGTCGCTGGCGACGTGGACCGGGTGCGTGATCTCGGCGTACACGCTCCAGCGCTTCGGCCGCCTGCCGGGCCAAGCACCCTTGCGAAACAGTCCGGCCGCGGTCACCCGCCGAAACAGCGCCGGCGACAGGAGGACGTAGTCGAGCTTCTGATTGTCGTTGCCGAGCCCGAACGTTCCCCGACCGGCGAACTCGCCGGTGTCGAACCCCTCGTACTCGGACACGTCGCGTAGGTCGGTCGAGGCCAGCAGTGGGGCGAGCGGGGCGCTGTCGGGTGTGTCGTTGAAGTCGCCCAGCACCACCACGAGATCCTCGCCGGCGCGGCGGAGGCCGCGATAGATCTCGGCCGTCCGGGCGGCCTGCGCCCGCCGACGGCTCCGAGACGACCGGCTGTTGCCACCGAACTTCGATTTGAAGTGGTTGGGGAGCACCCAGACCCGTTCGCCGCCCGGGGTGGTGATCGCGTACTCGGGACAGTCCCGACTGAAGATCGCACGACCCCGCGAATCGACGTCGTCGATGTGCGATCGCATGTCGCCGATGTCGAAACCCGCCTTCGTCATCACGCCCACGTCGATGCCGCGATCGTCGTTGCCGTCGATCAGCATCACGTGATCGTACGGACGGCCGTCGACCCGTTCGAGGACGAGCTCGGAGAACATCTGCAGGGCGATGCGGTCCTCCGCTTCGGCCACCGCCAGGATGTCGGCGTTCACGTCTCGAATCACCCGGCCGGTGTTGTCGACCGACCGCTCGTTGACCGTTTCGGTCTTCGCCTCGACCCAGCCCACCCAGTCGTCGCGCCCCGACGCGACGATCGTGGGCCCACCGGCGCCACGTCTGATCACGCGGCCCCTGACCTGGCGAAGCAGGACGTACGGGCCCCGATCCGATCGGGTCAGGCCGAGTTCGCCGATCAGCGCGAGCATGCGCTGCTTGCGCCGCTCGGTGTAGTTGCCCCACTCGAACAGGGCGTTCAGCGCAGCGGTGTCGGCGAGTACCTTGCGGGCGACGTCATTGGGCTCGTTGAACGCCCTGGCCCGATCGAACAGGTTCTGGAGGTTGAATGCCGCGATCCGCACGTCACCCGACCTCGTCGGTCGAGTCGGGGTCGGTCATGGCACCGATCGTACGACGTCCGGCGAGACCGGAACGCCCGGTCTGGACGAAATACCCGAGCGACGACGGCGGCCGATCTGGAACAATGGCTCGCACACGCCGGCGGGCACACGATGTCCGCGCGGGAACGGCGCCGCCGAGCCGGAAGGAGCCCAGACGATGCTCGACGAGTATTGGGAGGAGCGGGGTTTCCCGTGGGAGTACGACCCGGGGCCGCCACGCAACCGCAAATGGCCGCGACTCTTTGCCGAGACCCCCAACTATCGGGCACTCGGCAAGGCCGTCACCGGCAAGGAGGAATTCCGCTGGCACTTCGGGCCGATGTTCTACCGAGGTCGCCTCGGCGACCACGAGATCAAGGTGCTGATCGTCGGCCAGGAGGGTGCGCAGGACGAGTCGCTGTCACACCGTTCGTTCACCGGTGGCACCGGTGGGCGGATGCAGAACCTCCTGAACCATCTCGGCATCACCGAGTCGTACCTGTTCACCAACACGTTCGTGTACCCGATCTTCGGTCAGTACGGCACGAAGGAGCGACTGCTCGCGCAGCACCCCGACTCACCGATCCGCGCGGCATCGGGAGGAGCTCTTCGACTACGCCGTCCAACGCAACCGGCCCGAACTCCACCTCGCGATCGCCGTCGGGCGGGCCGCGAAGGAGTCGCTCGCGTCGTGGGTCGAGTCGCATGGCGGCCAGGCCGACCCCGACCGGCTCCATCTCGCGGACTCGTCGAAGATCTCACCGAAGCTCAAGATGGTCGGTGTGCTCCATCCCGGTGGCGCGAGCAAGGGCGGAGCCGTCACGAAGATCAAGGCCTCGTTCGTCACGGCGATCAAACAGATCGAGACCTGGTCGACGGCCGATCCGACGTGGCTGCCGGTCGACACAGGTGGCACCCGCTCCCCCGCCAACCAGTACAAGTACACGTCCGACCCGATCCCGTTCCGTGACTTCGCGTTCGGCACCGCGTGGCGGCTGGGCCGCGACGCGACCTCGTCGAACCGCAAGAACAGCCAGCAGGCGATCCAGATGTTCGGTGAGCACGGCAAGTACGGCAACAAGGGGCACTCACTCAAGTACCCCGACGATGCGTCGATGTCGAAGGCCGGCTACGGCGACGAGCCCGGCGACCTCGCGTACGAGCCACCGAAGAGCGACTACAAGGAGTTCGACCGGGGGCCCGGCCGTTCGCTCGCGACGTTGCTCCAGGGCGGACGTTCCGGGTTCGAGTGGCCCGACTTCAACGCGCTCGGCCTGCGCTGCGAACCCTCGTTCGGCACCGGGCCGATCGCTCGCGGGCGGCTGAGCCGTCCGAGCATCCTCGTGATCGCCGATCAGCAGTCCCACGACGATCTCTTCACGGGTCGGGCCCTCACGGGCAAGGCGGGCCAGCACCTCCAGGCCTTCCTGAAGGCGGCCGGTCTCACCGAGTCGTACGGGATCCTCCGGGTCCTCCCGGTCGACACGCTCGACGACGATCAGGCGACCGTTCGGGATGTCGTCGACACCGCCGAAGTGCGAGCCCTCCACGCCGAAGCGGTCCGGCGTGTGAGACCGAAGGTGCTCGTGTTCTGTGGCCCCCTCGCGAAGCGGCTCGCGCCGCACGTGACGCCGACCGGGACGCCGACGGTCGAGATGAAGGCGCACGGTCAATCGGGCTCGAAGGCGGACTGGCAGCGGGCACTGAACGACCTCTCGGCCCTCAGCTACCGGAAGGACATCCGCTCGCCGTCGTTCGACTACGACGGCAAGCCGCTGCAGATCGAGCGCCACGACCTCCCGTTCGGCACCTTGCGCTGGCAGGGCTCGAGCGGAGACCGCGGGCAACAGGCCACACGCGGCAGCAAGGTCTCGTTCGACTACTACAAGTTCGTGATGCCCGACTGGGCGTTCGAGCTGAAGCCGACCGCGTTGTCGAGCGCCGAGGCGGCAGCCGCCACACGACTGAAGAACGACTGACGACCGCCATGGCCGATCCGATCTTCGACCCGGTGGCCGGCCCGAAGTGGGTGCTCAACGGCCGGGTCGTGCAGATGACCGGACCGGCCGACGTCATCGACGACGGGAACATCTACATCTCCGGCGGCAGGATCGAGGCGGTGCAGCCGGCCGACCAGGCGCCACCGGCCGGGTTCGAGGGGATCCGGCCGCGTCGGACCGGCGGCACGATCTTCCCCGGCATGATCGAGCTCCACAACCACCTCGCCTACAACGTCCTGCCGCTCTGGCAGGTGCCGAAGCGCTACGACCATCGGGCCGAGTGGGGCAGACACAAGGACTACCGGCGGTTGATCAGCGGGCCCATGAACGTGCTCGGCAAGACGGACGGGCTCGTTCAGGCGGTCGTCCGTTGGAGCGAGACCAAGGCGCTGATCGCCGGCACGACCACCTCGCAGGGCATCAAGCTCTACTCGAACTCGGACACCCGCAAGTACTACCGGGGCGTCGTCCGCAACGTGGAGGAGACGAACGACGACGAGCTGCCCGAGGCCGAGACCAAGATCAGCGACGTCGACGCGACGTCGGCGGCGAAGTTCCTCAGCCGGCTCGAGTCGAAGAAGCGGCGGAACAAGAAGCTGATCCTGCATCTGGCCGAGGGTCGCAACGACGACGAGAAAGACAAGGCGAACCAGCACTTCCGGGCGCTCAAGATCGATGCCCGCACCTGGGCGATCAACGAGGCGCTGGTGGGCATCCACTGCACCGGCCTGCGGGGGCGGAACTTCGCCACGCTTCGGGCCCGCAAGGGATCGATCGTCTGGTCGCCGCTCAGCAACCTGCTCCTGTACGGCGCCACCACCGACATCGGTCGGGCGCTGCGCGAGGGTGTGCCGATCTCACTGGGCTCGGACTGGTCGCCGTCGGGCAGCAAGAACCTCCTGATGGAGCTGAAGACCGCCCGGCTGTACTGCGACTCCGAAGGCATCGCAGCGACGGACTACGACCTCGTCAGGATGGTGACAGCCACGCCCGCCGAGATGATCGGCTGGGGCGGTCAGCTGGGCACGATCGAGGCCGGGCGCCGAGCCGACTTGGTGGTCGTGTCCCGCAAGACCGGCGATCCGTACCGCCGACTCGTCTCGGCCACCGAGACCAGCGTCGTGCTCGTCGTGATCAACGGTGTGCGCCGGTACGGCCAGGTCGGCCTGATGTCGGGGATCGACGACGTCGAGCACCTCAAGGTCGGCGGGTCGAAGCGCCGGCTCAACCTGACGCAGGACAACATCGAGCAGACCATGGGTGATCTGTCGCTGAGCAACGCCGAAGGTCGTCTCCGCGACGCGTTGAAACGGCTCCCGGAGTTGGCCCTCAAACTCGAGCAGGGTTCGACGGCGTCGCTTGCGATGGGTGCCGGGCCGCCCGCCGATGTGATGGTCGGAACCGGGGCCACCATCCCGACGATGAGCCCGGCCGACGGCGCGTCGTGGTTCCTCGACCTCGACCATCTCGACGGCGACGGCGCCGCCCATCGACCGAAGCTCACGCTGGAGGGGCTGCGAACCGGCGAGTTCCCCGATTCGCTCGCGGCCAGCGAGCCGCTCTCCGGGCTCCTCGGATCGGTCGAACTCGACGAGCTCGCGGCACTCGACGATGGCCGGCTCTGGTCGACGCTCGGTGACGAGAAGAACCTCCCGGACGCGGTGCGAGGGGGTCTGTTCTCGTTCTACGGCCGCACCGCGCCGAAGACCACCTCCGCTCCGTCGCTCGGCGCCGCAGTGGCCGACGAGCTGCCGGACCAGTTCGACGAGGACACCGCGATGACCCTCGACGACGGCGTGCAGGTCGTCGACCAGGCGATGATCCTGCTCAGCGACGCCTACGTCCACCTGCCGTTCAAACGGGCGCTGCACGCCGTCGACCCGGTACAACGCCTCCGGTTGCTGCGCTACCGGCTCCTGCAGATGGCCGACGACGCGTTCGACGAGGTGTGGTTCCACAACGAGATGACCGAGACCTTCACGTCGGTTCGCGACCTGCACACCAACTACCTGCTCCCCAGCCCGTACCGCGACTACACCGCCGTCCTGCCGTTCCAACTCGAGGAGTGCTTCGATCGTCCGAAGCGTGGCGATCCGCTGCCGCCCCCGTCGCACTATCTGGTCTCGAAGGTCGCACCTGACGCCGCCCATCCGACGTTCGTCGCCGGCGTCGAGGTACTCAACTGGAACGGCGTGCCGATCCGGCGGGCGATCGAACGCAACGCCGAACGCCAGGCAGGCGGGAACGAAGCAGCCGCGTTCGCCCGCGGGCTGGACGCGATGACCGTTCGCCCGCTGGTCACGTCGCTTCCGCCGGATGAGGAGTGGGTCACGATCACGTACCGCGGCCTCGACGGCGAGGTCCGCGAGACGCGCAAGGAGTGGCGGCTCGTCTCCGTCGGGCCGAGCCCGTGGCGGGCCCTGTCCGATGCATCGAGCATGGCCCTGGGCCTCGACGTGCAGACCTCCGCGGTCGGCGAGACCCGCAAGCAGCTGTATGCCCGGGAGGCCGCCGAGGCCGAGAAGGAAGCGGGCGGCCAGATCACGTCCGCCCCCCTGGCCGTCAAGCCCGGTCACTTCGAGACGACGATGGCAGGCGTCTTTCGTGCCCGCGCCGTCGCCGAGGATCGATTCGGCTACATCCGAATCTTCACGTTCGGCGTCGCGGACGACGACCAGTTTCTCGACGAGTTCCAGCGGCTCGTGGAGCAGATGCCCGACGAAGGTCTGATCATCGACGTACGTGGCAACGGAGGCGGCGTCATCACCGCGGCAGAACGCCTGCTCCAGATGCTCACGCCGACACCCGTACGGCCGTCGCGGGCGCAATTCACCACGAGCCCGGTGCTCCTCGACGTGTGCAAGCGACACGGGCCCGACACGGGTCTGGACGGGCTCGACCTGTCGGACTGGATCCCGTCGCTCGAGCAAGCCGTGGCGACCGGCTCGGCCTACTCGCGTGGCTATCCGATCACGCCCGAGTCGGCGGCCAACGATCGTGGCCAGCGCTACTTCGGCCCGGTCGTGTTGATCGTCGACGGCTTGTCGTACAGCGCAACCGACATCTTCGCCGCAGGGTTCATCGACCATCGGATCGGGCCGGTGCTCGGCACTGCCGACAACACCGGCGCCGGCGGGGCGAACGTCTGGCGACATCGCGACCTCGTGATGCTCGCCGGTACCGACGGACGTCTGGAAGACCTGAAGCGGGACGCCGAGATGCGGGTCGCCGTGCGACGGATCACCCGGGTCGGCAAAGCCGAAGGCGAGGTGCTCGAAGACCTCGGCATCGACATCGACGAGCGCCACTACATGACCGAGGACGACATCACGAAGAACAACGACGACCTGATCGCACACGCCGTTCGCCTGCTGAAGCAGGAACGTCGACCGCGATTCAGGGTCGAACTCGGACGATTTCGGGGTCGGCTCGAGGTCCGAGCCGAGACGACCGACATCGACACGATCGAGGTCAGGATCGGCGGCGCGGCGGTCGGCACGGTCGATGCCGGCGCCTCCGGGCCCCACCGCTTCGGTGGCCTCGGCCGACGCCCGGCCGAGGTCGAATTGATCGCCCGTCGCGGCTCCGACGTGGTCGCCCGCCGCCGAGACGTCATCTGATCGTCGTCTCGCAGGCTGTCGTGACGTCGCCGGCGAGCGACGCCACGCTCAGAAGCCGGCCGGGATCCGCAGCACCATGCCGGGATGGATGAGATCGGGGTCGGCGATGATGTGTTCGTTGGCTCGGAAGATCGGCTGCCAACCGGACCCCTCGTAGAGCTGACTCGCCTCGGCATCGGCGGCGATGCTGGAGAGCGTGTCACCCTGCTGCACCACGTACGAGAAGTAGCTGCGGAACGTCGGCACGATGGCGGTACCGAAGAACACCGGGACCGACACCCACGGCGGGTCGTTCTCGCCGGAGTCCGGGCCGACCATGACCAGCCCGCGCGTCGTCGACACGTTCGTGAGGTCGACGCTCTTCTGCCACGGGCGAGCCATCCAGGCGCTGTTCGTGAACGTGTTCTCGATGACACGGCCGTTCGCGTCGAGCACACGGATCCCGATCGTCGATTCGGTGCCACCTCCCATCCCTGCGACGAGCAGGGGGCTCCCGACGAGGTCGTTCGGTCGTGGTTGGTCGAGCCGGAACTCGGTGTCGATGTTGATCATGGATCTCTCCTTCGTGTCGGAGCTGGGCCCGCCTCGCCACCGTGGCCCGAACCGCTCAGGTTTCTTCCTCGCCGACCGGCTCGTAAGACGTCCGGATGCCGTTCCACTCGGGCTTGTCCGAGTTGAGGTACGCGAACAGTGGCCGCTCATTGCGGACCATGTCGACGAACCCGTCCATCTCTTCCTTCGGCAGGAAGATGGCTCCGACCCGGTTCTGGGGAATGTACACCGGGTCGGGAACCGAGCTGTCGTCGGTGAGGAAGT
This sequence comes from uncultured Acidimicrobiaceae bacterium, assembly GCA_963827775.1. Classification (GTDB taxonomy): domain Bacteria; phylum Actinomycetota; class Acidimicrobiia; order Acidimicrobiales; family Ilumatobacteraceae; genus Ilumatobacter. The sequence continues at coordinate 61,687 of CAWHCI010000026.1, forward strand.
AGACGATGAGTCGGTGGTCGCCGCCGTAGCAGGCGACGTAGCCCCTGATTCCGATCTGTACCCCACCCCATGTCGCGGATGATTTGTAGCCCTTCCACATCCGGTACTTGTCGACTTCGAACTGTTTGGTGGTCATATCGTCATCCCTCCTGGTCGTGATGCCGGTGGACCCGGCGTCTTTCATGCAGGATCGAATATGGATGACGCGGAGACAAGTGCCCTATGGACCTGCCCGCCCAGACCGGATTGATCGATAGCCACGAACTACTGGCCCCCAATACCCGTCAAGGGCGCCGGAGGTCTCGCGATAACAGCGAAATGAACGGACGCGACAACGTGGAACGGCGAGAAGTGAGACACCACGATCCATGTCACCCCGGGTGAGACGAGTGGGCCGCGCGGCCGACGACGTCAGTGCTCCCATCCATGGAGCAACGCCTTGCAGGCGGCATCTCGGCCGATCTGGATGCTCGCTCGGAAGTACTCCTCGTCGAAGAGCAGATAGCTCATCAGCTCTCGGTATCCCTTGGCGTCGCCGGCACCTCGAACCGCTCGGGCGAGCAGGAAGTTGTCGGAGTCCGCTGCAGCGCCGTGCAGGTCGGCGCGCTCACCGGCGAGCTGTCCGGCGAGCATCCCCATCGCACCCGGCGCAGGAGACACCCGCATGAACTCCACGCAGCGGTACACATCCTTCGAACCCCGGCGACGCAGTTCCTGCAGACCACCGGACGACGCGGCCTGCTCCACCTGCTCGACCAGGTGGTTCATCCGACGAATCGCATGGAGATCCTCGATCATGCGATCGGACAGAACGGCATGAAGCGCCTGCGCGCCGGCGTAGGCCATGTCGGGCCGTCGGCTGGGGTCCGCCGATGCGAACGGGGGCCCGTGCTCGGTGGAGGCGGCCGACACCAGGACGATCCGGTCGGCGCCGAGCCCGATCGCGTGACGCAGCGGGGCGTTGAGGCGAACGCCGCCGTCGACGTACCACCCGGCCACCGATTCGGGGGTGTCGATGCGTTGCGCCGGGAACGCGACCGGAATCGCCGCCGACGCGACGACGTGCTCCGGGCCGATCTCGCACGCCACCACGTCGTGCGCATGCGCCGGGTCCCCCACATAGCCGCTCGGGACGCGCTCGTCGAGAAAGAGCACACTGCGCCCGCTGGCCATCCCCTCGTCACGGCGCTCTTCTCCCGGCGGCACACGTGTGGCCACGACGCCGACCGCATCGATTCCCACCGACGCGTCGACGACGTTCGCGTGCAACCGTTCGGCATCGAACCGTCGACCGGCCGTCTCGCGGAGCGGTCCGGTGTCGAGCAGGCTCGTCGTCCCACCACCCACACCCAGGGTCGAGCCGAGCAGGAACCGCGCGCCCAACGGCCAGACACTTCGGGAGATCGGTTCGTACACGTCGTCGGCGCCCATCTCGCTCCAGAGCTCCACCAGTCCGTCGGCCGCGTCCGCGGTCGGGCGATGTGCGTTCGCGCCCCAGAGCGCGGCGTTGATCGCGCCGGCGCTCGTTCCGAGCAGGATCGACGGTCTCTCGCCCCGCCGTTCCAGCTCCGGCATGAGCGCTGCGAGCGCCCCTGCCTGAAATGCACCACGGGCGGCGGCGCCCGACAGTACGACCGCAACCGTCGGAGATTCGTTCCGTCGTCGACGTCCTGGCCATGTATCGATGGTCGAACCGAACGGCGGAGGCGACCAGAGGCCGACGGCACGTTCGATCGGTTACGTGGTCGCAGGATCGATCGGCGTGTGCTGGATGTCGAGAACGTGCGGAGCGTTGACCGATCGACGGATCGAGGCGTCGACCGGATCGCCGCGTGTCAGGCGCTCGCGCAGGTCGACGATGGTACGAGGTCACCGACCGGCGGCCAGCGCGGAGTTCGGCTGAAGCGAGGGGTCGAGCACCGCAGGCTCGCGAAACATGCGGTCGGCGCGGTCGCGCAGTAGGTCGGCGACAGCAGCCCGTACACGTTGAGCACGGTGTTCGAACACGCAACGCGGCGTCAGCCCCAGCCGACACCGGGAACTCGTCACAACCGCAGTCGGCTGACGAGCCTGCCGCGGAGCGATGAGATCAGAGGCCCAGGCGTGGACGCAGGTAGGCGCCGATCTTGGCCACTGCGTCGTCGGCCTCGGGCATGCGACCCGCTCCGAGCTGGAACACGTGCTGCATCTCCGGGAACACCTCGCTGGTGACATCGACGCCCGCTTCCTCCGCCTTGGCGACGATCCGCGTGGTGTCGTCGAGCAACGTCTCGTCGCCACCCACTTGGATGTACAGCGGAGCGAGCCCGGCATAGTCGGCGTAGACCGGAGCCGCGAGCGGGTCCGTTCGTCGCCACCGGCGAGGAACATCATGGCCATCGCCTGGAGCATCTCGATCGAGACGAGCACGTCCTTGTCGGCGTTCGTGGCGATCGAACCGCCGAGCCCCTCGAGGTCGCCCCATGGACTGATCGGCACACCGGCGGCCGGTTGGCCGAGCCCCTGGTCGCGCAACGACAACATCGTGGTGATCGTCAAGCCGCCGCCGGCCGAGTCGCCCGCGATCGCGATGTGGTTGGTGTCGAAGCCCTGCGAACGCAACCACTGGAACCCGCGAACACCATCCTCGACCGGAGCCGGGTGCGGATGCTCCGGCGCCAGCCGGTAGTCGAGGATCAGCACGCGGCAACCGATCGCCTTGGCCAGGTGGCCGCACATGTTCCGGTAGTACTCGGCCGCCCCGATCACGTACCCGCCACCGTGCACGTAGAGCAGCGCACGATCGGTGACACCGCCATCCGGTTCGGCCCAGATCGCCGAGATCCCATCGACGTCGACGTCGGTCCAGGTGACCCCATCGGGCTTCGTGCCGATGTTGCCGAGCGTCGCGTAGGCGTCACGCATCTCCTGCAACTCGGGCGGTGGGTCGGTCTGCAGCGCCTCCGAGAACGCCACGAACTCCGCCTTGATGGCCTCGGCCTCTGCACTCGCCATGACAGCCCCCTCCGTGTGTCGATGTCCGGGATCGCGACGGTACCACCCCATCGGGATCGACGTCTTCGGCGCAGGTGGCAGCCGCGAAATGCACCGCCTCGAGCATCTCGTGTCGACAGCGAGGTGGGAAAGGCAGTTTCATCTATGTCATGAGCGATCACCCGCAGCCACTCGGCGGCAACGAGATGCCCCGGTTCGGCGGTATCGCCACGTTCATGCGCCTGCCGGGCACCTCGAGCCGGCCGACCTCGACGTCGGCGTGGTCGGCGTGCCCTTCGACCTCGGCACGTCGAACCGACCGGGCGCCCGTTTCGGCCCACGCGGCATCCGCGGACGAGTCGGTGCTGCTGCGGCCCGTACAACATGGCCACCCGCGCCGCACCCTTCGACAGCCTGCGCATCGACGACCTCGGCGACGTCGCCACCAACCCGTTCAACCTCGCCGACTCGGTCGACTCGCATCGAGGCGCACTTCGACGCAGTCTGCTCGCCGACGACGTGGTGCCCGCCACCCTCGGTGGCGATCACACGATCGCGCTCCCCATCCTGCGGGCCATGCGCGCAAGGCCACGGTCCGGTGGGCATGGTGCACGTCGACGCCCACACCGACATCAACGACACGATGTTCGGCGAGCAGATCACCCACGGCACCCCGTTCCGTCGCGCGGTCGAGGAAGGCCTGCTCGACGGCGACCGGGTGGTCCAGATCGGCATGCGTGGCACCGGCTATGCGGCCGACGACTTCGACTGGTCCCGAGAGCAGGGCTTCCGGGTGGTGCAGATCGAGGAGTGCTGGCACCGGTCGCTGACACCGCTCATGGAGGAGGTCGCGAGCCAAGGTCGCGTGGCGGGCCGGTGTACCTGAGCTTCGACATCGACGGGCTCGATCCCGGCGTTCGCTCCCGGCACCGGAACCCCCGAGGTCGGCGGGCTCACCATGCCCCAGGCGCTCGAGATCATCCGCGGCTGCCGCGGGCTCGACATCGTGGGCTGCGACCTGGTCGAGGTCGCTCCCATCTACGACACCGCCGGGCAACACCGCGCTCACTCGCGGCCAACCTGTTGTACGAGATGCTGTGCGTTCTGCCCGGCGTCGAATCGCGGAGCTGACGAGCCGGGTCAACCTCTCCGCGTGGTCGACGTCACCGACGACCCGGACCGCGCCGCACGCGAACCCTGGCCGGCGGCGGGTTGAGGTGCTTGTTCAGTGTCGCCTGTACTCCCCAATGGTCTGGAGGTGAGGCCGCATCACCCACGTGTTCTCGACGAGCACGTTGCGCATCTCCGGACGACCTTGACGCACGAGATCCTCCGCCTGCCGGCCGAGATCGATCCCGTCTGAGGGCGGTCAGGCGGCCGCCACGCAGCCGCGACGCAACGCGTCCCACTCGGCGTCGTCGAGGACGAGCGGGCGGTGTTCGTCGTCACGGGGGGCGATCACCACGAGATGCCGGCCGTCGACGTCGACGTGCCCTTGCAGCTGATGAACGGGATCCCAACACACATCGGCGCAGCACTCGGACCCGGCACGGTCGGCAAGTTCCCGAAGCGCCCGCCGGTGGGCCTGGTCGTCATCGAGACGTCGTGTCTGAGGCATCTGTCCTCCTGCGGGTGGCTCGTGGAACTGCTCCACGATTCTGTCCCCAACCGAGTATCGGCAAGATTCTCTCAAGCTTGAGCCCGTCGCGCGAGGACCGTCATCGACTTGACATGGACCCACGGGGAACAGCACGACCGTCGCTCCCACGAGCGCGGCTCCGACCGACGGCAGTCGGTCGCCGCGACCGACGACGACGGCACCGATCAACGGTCGCGCAGACCCTTCCCGTCGAGGATTCTGGGGACGCATTTGTCCACCCGCGCCGCACGGGTCGTCGACTGCTTCGCGCCGGAGACATGCAGGTGGTACTCGCGTCGTCGTCCCGGCGTGAGCACGTCGGACGCTGATCGCAGCAGTGGGTCGGCGTCGAGACGATCCTGCAACTCCTCCACCAGCACCAGGTCGGGTGCCGGGCCAGCGTCGAGCCCCGCCCGCTCGACGGCGATCGCCGCGTCGACGTGGTCCGCGATCGTCTCGGCGAGCCGTTCGACGTCGTGCACCGACGTGAACGTGATGCGACGGGCCGAACGTGAGTTGAAACCCTGTTCCTCCAACACGCCGGCGGGGTCGTCCAACAACCCCCTTGAAGAACATCAGGGCGAGGAAGTCGTTCATCTCCTGCATGATCACGATGTTCCCGCCGCCCGCCGAGTAGCAGGGCTTGCGCCACTTGATCTGCTCGGTCAACCCCCGGCCGAGCAGGATCGGGCGCAGCGCCGCCATCTCGGCCGGCCACCGCTCCGATCCTGCGATGTACTCGTCGACATCGGGGCTGGGCTCGACCCGTTTCACCGTACCGAACGCTGACCTGCGCCTCGCCGGATCATCGAGTCGGCCGCCTCACCGACGGATCGACCCGATGCCCATCGGACCCCGGCGCCGGTGCACGCTGAGGTACACGAGGTCGGTGCTCCCGGCGTAGACGGCGCGTGCCAGCCCACGGGCGATGCTCACGACGAGACCCGGTTCGAGGGTGATGTTCTCGTCGCCCACGTTGAGGTCGCCGGTGCCGCTCCACACCGCCATGAGCACGTCGACCTCGTCGTTGACGTGCGCGTCGATCGCGTCGCCGGCGGCGACGCGGACGACGTTGGCATCGAGGTCGCCATCGTGCGGCAGGCTCCACACCGCTCCACTCCCGGGCAGGCCCGCGAGCTCGACCAGGTCGGCGACGGGGAGATCCTGGCGATCGCTCATCTGTCCAACCTCCCTCAGCGGACGAGCACGACGGAACAGGGGGCAAGCCGTGCCAGCTTCGTCGAGGTCGACCCCAACATGCCCTCGAACCGACCGAGGCCGTGGGTACCGATCAGCAGGAAGTCGGCCGGGTTGTCGCCGACCCACTCGAGCACCGATTTGGCGGCGTTCTCGCCCTCGATCCCGGCCACCTCGTACTCGGCGCCAAACTCGTCGAGCGCAGCGACGAGGTCGGCGGTCCGCAACTTCACCTGGTTCGCGACGTACCGGTCGACGAAGGCGTCGTCGCCGACCCAGTGCGTTCGCTGGGTGTCCGATGCCTGCTCGGTTTGATACTCGGGACTTGTCGCCGACGCAGCCGAGCCGGCGGCCGCAGCGCGCATCTCTTCGAGGAGCTCCCGCGGCACCTCGATCACGCTGAGGACCGTGATCCGGCCGTGATCGCCGGCGAGCCGACATGCGGCAGTGGCCGTTCGGCTCGGATCGAGGTTTCCGTCGGTGGCGATGTGTACTTGCACGGTGACGCAACCTAGTCGAGCAGATCACGACGCGTCACCGACGCGAAGAAACCCCAGGCGATCGACCTGGGGTTTCGGGGTGGAGCTAAGGAGAATCGAACTCCTGACCTCTTCCATGCCATGGAAGCGCTCTACCAACTGAGCTATAGCCCCGAAGCGTCGGAAACGATACCGACTCGCCGGAGCGAAACACAACGACGGCGAGTCTTGCGGCCCGGTCAGTCGGTGCCGGTCGGCTCGATCGGTTCGGCCGTGCCCCCGTCCGGCTCCCCGGCACTGCCGTCACCGGCCCAGTCGACCTTCGGCACGTCGGTGTAGAGCCGCTCGATCTCGTAGAACTCGCGGATCTCCGACAGGAACACGTGCACCACCACGTCGCCGTAGTCGACCAGCACCCACTGGTTCTCGCGGGCGCCCTCGACCCGAACCGGCGACCGCCCCGACGCCTCACGAACGCGGGCTTCCACGTCGTCGACGAGCGCATCGACGAGCCGACGGTTCGAACCCGACATCACCACGAAGTACTCGGTCACCGCCAGCACGTCACCCACGTGCAACACCAGGATGTCCGTCGCCTTCAGCGCATCGCCGAACCGGGCCGCACTGACGGCGAGCTCGCGAGCCTCCCGGTCGATCACGCGGGCAGGCCTCGGTCAGTCGTCGCTGGCATCACCGTCGTCATCGCCCCCAGAGCCTGCCACGTCGGCCGCCGTTTCACCACGGAGTTCGTCGAGGAACGTGCGACCGAGGATCACCTCGATGTCGATCCCGTCGATGCGCACGGCCGCCTCGACCACCTCGATCTCGCCGAAGAGGGGTTCGTAGACCGAGCGCACCGCGTCGATCACCTCGCCGTCGGCGACCTCCAACCGGGTCACGTCGGGCACCGGCCCGCCGGTCACATCGGCCACCGACACGATGTTCGCCTGCGCGAAGAACAGCCGATCGATCGCCCGCTTCAACACGTCGGTCTGATTGAGCCCGAGCGGCTCGAGGTCGTCGTCGGAGAACGACGCCATGACACGGAACACCGGGGCATCGAGCGGCGCTCCGAGCCGGCCCGGCGCCGTCGACCCGAACAGGATCGCCATGTCGGCCCGATCGTGGGCGACGACCGCATCGACGGGTCCGAGCGCCCCGACGTACCGAGGAGGTAGCTGCGCCTCGACGCGTGCGCCGACGATCGGCTCGAAGACGATGGCCCGGAACTCGACCGGCGCGCCGAACAACCGCTCGGCGAACTCACCGACGCTCCGTGGCACGGGCACCGCCTGATCGGAGCCGATCGGCGTCATCGTGCCGACACCGGCGCCGACACGGTCGGCGACGCCACTCCACACGGCAGCCCGACCCCCCTCGAAGAACCAGTCGGCGATCGACGGGTCGGTCGCCGTGATCGCACGCGCCGCCGCCGGTGAGGCCAGCGTGGTCTCGCCTGCCTCCCAACGCTCGCCCGACGACGCGTCCTCGAACTCGAACGGGAACAGCACCGGCAGATCCCCCAGCGGGGAGATGACCTGGGCGAACCGTTGCTGGTCGAGCACCTCGACCACGTCGAACGTCAGCCCGGTCAACTGTTCGACCGCGGTCAGGAGCTCGTCGGGTCCGTCGACCTCGTACACGGCGGCGAGCGGTGACAACGTGTCGAACGTGCCCGACGCCGCATCGGCGGTGGCGGCCAGACTCATGATGCTGCCGCCGACCCCCGTCGGATCGAGCACCCACACGGCGACCGACGTCAGTCGCAGGTCCTCGTCGACGACCCCGATCAGCGCGGTCGACGTGAACGGCAGGCGCTGCGTCGGCACCGTCTCGGCCTGACCCGACGCCTGCTGACCCGCGGTGGAGTTGCGCAGCGACTGCACCCCTGTCACGCCGAGCACGAGGACCGCCGCGAACCCCGCCACGGCGGCGGCGAGCGCAATCACCGTGCTGTGCGTTCGGCGTCGCTTGACGGCCGTCACGCGCTGCCCCCGTACAGACCACGTTCACGGACCACGTCGAGGACGGCATCGGTGACGAGATAGTTCAGCGGACGGCCGTCGGCCCACCGAGCCCTCAGATCGGTGCTCGACACATCGAGACGCGGCACCTGGACGCGCACCCAGTCGATCGCAGGGTCGAGCGAAACCGGATCACCCGGTCGGTCGACGACGACGAGCTGCGCCCGCTCGGCCACCTCGTCGGCGCGCTCCCACGTGTGGATCGCCGCCGCCGCATCGTCGCCCAGGATCACGTACAGCTCGGCGCCGGGGAACTCGTGCGCCAGAGCAGCGAGTGTGTCGGCAGTGTAGGAAGGGCCGCCGGCCACGATCTCGTGATCACCGGCCACCAGACGTGGCACGTCGGCCACCGCGGCCTCGACCATCGCCAACCGGTCGGCGGCCGGTGTGATCGGTCGTGTCCCCACCTTCTGCCAGGGCACGTTGGCCACCATCAGAATGACCCGATCGAGGCCGATCGCGTACCCGACGTTGATCGCCGTCACCAGGTGACCGACGTGCGGGGGGTCGAACGTCCCCCCGAAGACCCCGATACGCAGGGGTTTCGCGGACGTCATCGGGCACGGATCTGAAGTGTAGGCGGTCGTCGGCACCCACCGTCGGACACCCGACTTCCCGGGTACTTGACAGCTTTGTTACAGTGGAAAGCCGGTCAAAGTACTGACCACAACGAAATGGTTCGAAACCTGGCCGAAACGGGAACACGCAGCTCGAAAATGCGTTGTCTGATGCATCCAGCGAGCTACCACAGCCCGTAGATCTCACCACACCCCCCAAACCCGATCTGAGTGTCGCTCGACACTGCCCTGCTTCGGGAAGAAATCACCACCACGAACGGTTGTAACGAAACGACATGAATGATTCCATCGGTCTTTACCTCAACGACATCGGCAAGGTGCCACTGCTCACCGCCGAGGACGAGCGCGAGCTGTCGCGCATCATCGAGGCCGGCCGCGAGGCCGCAGAACTTCTCGAGAACGGCAAGCGCAGCGCCGACCTCAAGGCCAAGGTCGCAGCGGCGGCCGACGCCAAGGACCGCTTCATCCGCGCCAACCTGCGTCTGGTGGTCTCGATCGCCCGCCGGTACCCGCTGCCCCAGGGCATGGACCTGCTCGACCTCATCCAGGAGGGCAACCTCGGCCTCGAGCATGCGGTCGACAAGTTCGACTGGCGTCGTGGGTTCAAGTTCTCGACGTACGCCACGTTCTGGATCCGGCAGGCGATCGGCCGGGCCCTCGACCAGAAGGCCAGCCTGATCCGCATCCCGGGCGACCGCTCGGCGAGCCTCCGCGCCGCCCTGCGCCAGGCCTCGGGTGACGGCGAGACGCTCGACCAGACCAACGCCGAGCTGCACCGGCTCACCACGCCGGTCAGCCTCGACAAGACCGTCGGCGACGACGGCGACGCCACGCTGGGCGACCTCATGGCCAACGGCGACGGCACGCCCGAGGAGCACGTCATGACGCTCGTCGACAGCGACCTGCTCGACGAGCTGCTCGGAACGCTCGACGCTCGTGCGCGCTATGCGGTCGAGGCCCGCTTCGGTCTGCTCGACGGCGAGCGCAAGAGCTTCCGCGAGGTCGGCGAGAGCCTGGGCGTCACCGCCGAGGCGGCCCGCCGTCTCGTGAGCCGTGCGGTTGCCGGCCTGCGTGACGACGCGGAGCGCATCCTCGTCTGATCCATCCCCGCAGAACTGATCGAACACCGGCCGGAGCCAATCCGGCCGGTGTTCGGCTTTTTCCCACCGGTAGGCTCCAGGCATGGTGAAGGACTGGTCTCCGGACTCCTGGCGCGACCGACCGATCAAGCAACAACCCGCATGGCCCGACTTGGCCGACCTGGATCGGGCGCTGAAGCAGATCTCCGCCTATCCGCCGCTGGTGTTCGCCGGCGAGGCGCGCTCGCTGCAGACGTCGCTCGCCAAGGTCGCGGCCGGCAACGCCTTCCTGCTCCAGGCGGGCGACTGCGCCGAGAGCTTCGAGGACTTCTCCGCCGACAACATCCGCGAGAAGCTGCGCGTCATCTTGCAGATGGCGATCGTGCTCACCTACTCGATGGGCGTGCCGGTCGTGAAGGTCGGGCGCATGGCCGGACAGTTCGCCAAGCCCCGGTCAGCCGACTACGAACGGATCGGCGACGACGACATCCCGTCGTTCCGCGGCCACATCGTCAACGCCGAGGGCCCCACCGCCGCTGCCCGCGTACCAACACCGGAACGGCTCGTTCAGGCGTACCACCAGTCGGCATCCACCTTGAACCTCGTCCGGGCGTTCACCAAGGGCGGGTTCGCAGCGCTCGACCGCGTCCACGCCTGGAACCAGGAGTTCGTCGCCAGCAGCCCCGCCGGCCAGCGGTACGAGCAACTGGCCCGCGAGATCGATCGTGCGCTCCGGTTCATGCGGGCGACCGGTATGGACACCGAGTCCAACGCCAGCCTCCGCGAAGTCGACGTCTACACCAGCCACGAGGCGCTGCTGCTCTCCTACGAAGAGGCGCTCACGCGCCGCGACTCCACCACCGGCACCTGGTACGACTGCTCTGCCCACATGGTCTGGGTCGGCGAACGCACCCGCGAGCTCGACGGCGCCCACGTGGAGTTCCTTCGCGGGGTCGGCAACCCGATCGGGTGCAAGGTCGGGCCCACCATGTCCGGCGAGGACGTCATCCAGATCTGCGAGCTCCTCAACCCGGCCCGCATCCCCGGGCGGCTCACGCTGATCACCCGGATGGGTGCCGACCACATCGAGAGCGGTCTGCGGCCCCTGCTGCAGCGCGGTCAAGGACAGCGGCCACCCCGTCGTCTGGGCGTGCGATCCGATGCACGGCAACACCTACACCAGCGTGCACGGCCACAAGACCCGCGACCTCGAGTCGATCATCGGCGAGATCGAAGGCTTCGTCCGGGCCCATCGCGCCGAGGGCACCTGGCCGGGTGGCATCCACGTCGAGCTGACCGGCGAAGACGTCACCGAATGCATCGGCGGCGCCGACAAGCTGATCGACTCCGACCTCGCCGCCCGATACGAAACGGTGTGCGATCCCCGCCTCAACGGCCGCCAGTCGCTCGAGCTGGCGTTCCGCACGGCCGAACTGATCCGCAACGGCGACCAGGCCGGCTGATCCGGCCATGGCGGCCCTCCGCTCGGTGCTCGACTGGCCGGTCGACCACGTCGCCGCGGCGATCGTCACACCCCGGGGCGTCGACCACGTCGGCGACACCGATCACGAGTTCCGCATCGCCTCGCTGACCAAGCCGATGACGGCGTGGGCGATCATGGTCGCGGTCGAAGAAGGCGTGATCGACCTCGACGGGCCGCTCGTGCACGTGTCCGCTCCCCACGGAGCGACGATGCGGCACCTGCTCAGCCATGCGGCCGGGTTCGGCTTCGAGGGCACGACGCCGATCTCCGCGATCGAACGAACCCGCACGTACTCCAACACCGGGATCGAGCTCGCCGCAGCAGAACTGGAGGGTGCGGCGAAGATGCCGTTCGGTCAGTACTTCGACGAGGCGCTGCTGCAACCGCTCGGTCTGGAGCGAACCGGTTTGCACGGCTCGCCGGCACATCGTGTTCGCAGCACACTCGCCGACATGATCACCTTCGTGTCCGAGATGCGGCAGCCCGCGCTGCTCGCGCCGTCGACGGTCTCCGAGTTGATTCGGCCGCAGTACCCCGAGCTGGCCGGTATCGTTCCGGGGGTGGGCCGATTCGATCCGTGCCCCTGGGGATTGGGGGTCGAAGTGCACGGCGACAAGTCGCCGCACTGGATGGGCTGCGCCGCGTCGCCGTTCACGTTCGGCCACTTCGGCGGTGCCGGCACGATGATGTGGGTCGATCCGGCCGCCGACGTCGGCGTCGTGGCGCTCACCGACCGGCCGTTCGACGACTGGAGTGCCGAAGCACTCACGTTGTGGCCCGAGTTCTCCGACGCCGTGCTCGCCGAGGCCGGAGCGGTCGGCTGATGTTCCAGCCGGGAGACCGAGTTCGTTGGGAGTCTCTCGGCGATGACGGCTTCCCGATCGTCCGCTACGGATTCGTGGGTGGCACCAACGGCGACCACACGCGCGTCGCAGTGATGCTCGACGGCGATCTCAAGGGCGACACCGTGGTCGATCTCGACCAGCTCGAGCCGGTCACGATCACCAACATCGAGCTGCAGCTGCATGGCACCGATCTGCTCAGCGACCCGTCGATGCGCCAGGGCATCGTCAACCTCTGGACGGCCGAAGCCGATCAGGCCGGCCTCGAAGTGCGCTCGCTCGAATACCTCGGGCCTCGAGTCTGGGGGACCTCGTCGCATGCGTGCGCGCTGGCGGAACTTCGCTCGGGTGGCCAGCACTACATCCTGAGGGCGATCACACGGGCGGAGGGTGAGATCTGCGTGAAAGCCGATCTGCCCCACCCGGGCGAGACCTGAGTCAGCCGGCGGCGGCGGTCACCGACGCCAGGTGCCGGCCCCACCCGACGGCCCGTTCGGCCTCGCCGTCGACCAGGTGGTTCTCCTTGTCGACGAGGAAACTCTCGGGCGGGCACACCAGGTCGTAACCGTGCTTGTCCAACCGCTTGGCGATGCCCTTGGACGCGCGACCGGTCAGCATCGCCGATGCATCGACACGCGTGTCGAACGCCGCCGAGCGACCCGTGTGCCGGGGAAGGCCATCGAACCACTCGCGGAGCCCCGGCCCCTCGGCATCGGGCTCGAGGTCGAGGTCGTCGTCGTCGGCGGCCTGCTGGCTCGCCGAGCGACGCGACGTCGGCCTCGACAGGCCGTGCACGTGGGTCGGCCCACCGACGACGAGCAACTCGACATCGTGCAGGATCGTGCCGATCGCCTCGCCGACGGCGAGCAACTCGACCTCGAACCCGTCCCGGAGCCCTTCGGCGACGTGTTCGGCGACCTCGTGTGTGTTCCCGAACATCGATTCGTAGACGACGACTGCGCGCATGACCAACCTCCCGTATCACCATCCACGATGCGAAAACCGCGATCGAGCAACCAGTGCCGGAAGTCACCGGTCGGTACGGACACGGGGCCAAGCGACGCCGTCAGCGGGAGATCCGGCTCACGCAGAGGCGTTCGACGATCATGGCCATGCCTTGCCCACCGCCGACGCACATCGTCTCGATGCCGAACTGGTGATCCCCGGCCTGCATCCCGTGGATCAGCGTGGTCATGATCCGGGCACCGGTCATGCCGAACGGATGACCGAGGGCGATCGAGCCGCCGTTGACGTTGAGTTTGTCCCATGGGATGTCGAGGTGCTTGGCCGACGGGATCACCTGTGCGGCGAACGCCTCGTTGATCTCGACGAGGTCGATGTCGTCCATCGTCATGCCGGCCCGGCCGAGTGCCTGGCGGACGGCCTCGATCGGGCCGAGACCCATGATCTCGGGATGCAGGCCCGTGACACCCGACGCGACCACTCGCGCCAGCGGCGTGACGCCCAGTTCCGCGGCCTTGGTGTCGCTCATGACCATCACGGCGGCGGCGCCGTCGTTGAGCGGGCAGGCGTTGCCGGCGGTGACGGATCCGTCGGGCCGGAACACGGGCTTGAGCCCTGCGAGACCCTCGACCGTCGTGCCCGCACGCGGCCCGTCGTCCTTCGCGACGACGGTGCCGTCGGGCAGTGTGAGCGGGGTGATCTCGTCGTCCCAGAACCCGTTCTCCTGGTTGGCGACTGCGAGCTGCTGGCTGCGGGCGGCGAACTCGTCCATCTCCTCCCGGCTCACGTTCTCGGACTGCACGACGTTCTCCGCGGTCTGCCCCATCGCGATGTAGAGGTCGGGCAGACCGGCGGGCGGCGTCCAGGTGGGGGCGCCGCCCTGAGCACGCTCGGCGGTGCGAGCTCCGGCCTCGCCGAACACCTCGTTCGGAGCGGTGTCGGAGGCGCCGTTGCCATAGCGGCTCACGGCCTCGACGCCGGCGGCGATGAAGCAGTCGCCCTCGCCCGCCTTGATCGCGTGGGCCGCCATCCGGATCGTCTGCAGACTCGACGAGCAGTACCGGTTGACCGTCACGCCGGGAACGTCGTCGAGGCCCGCCAGCACGGCGGCCGCGCGGCCGATGTTGAAGCCGGCCTCACCCGCGGGCTGCCCGCAGCCCATGATGAGGTCTTCGATGTCATCCGCCCCCACCTGCGGCACCTTCTCCATCAGGGCGGTGACGATCTGGGCCGACATGTCGTCGGGACGGAGATCGACGAGCGATCCCTTGACGGCCCGGCCGATCGGGCTTCGGGCGGTGGCAACGATCACAGCTTCTGTCATGTCGCCATGCTAGTTACCCGCCGGTAGGTACGGCCAAGCGACCCGCCGGTGCCGGCGGGAGCATGGCCCGCCGGCCGGAGTGCCGCGCCGAGACGACGGCGGCGAGGGCGACCGCCAGCAGCGCCATCGGCCCCACCGGCCACGCGGGCCGCGACCTCGTCGGCCCGGGAGGTACGACTCCCCCACCCGAACCGGGCGGCGTGATCACCAGCCGAGCGGGCGCATCGGCGCTGTCGTAGGCGATCCAGCTGTCGTTGCTCGACCCGTTCAGCGTGGCGTACCGCAGCTCCAACCGGCGGCCCGGTCCGGCGACGTACGGGTCGGTGCCGATCGTGAGATCGAACGTCACCGGAGCGAACACGCCATCGACGCCGTCGAGCGTGAGCGTGTCGCGCACGATGCGGGTGCACGACGTGCGGGCGAGGTCGCAATCGAAGAACCCGGCCCGCACCCGGAACTGGCCGGGCGTCGGAGCGCCGACCGGGGCGACCCAGAGGTCGAGTGCCACGGTGCCGTCGATCGTGGTGAACGACTCGGGAAATCGCCAGACCTGCACGCCGGCGGGATCGGACGTCTGCATCGTGCCCGGGCTGCCGATGATCGTCAGACCGGGATCGGCGTTGCGATCGGTGTCGTAGTTCGGCACCACGGCGTTCTGCGGCGGACGATCGCCGGCGAGGTCGAGGAGTGGCTGGGAGGCCTGATCGCCGGGACCGCCGGACGCGAGCACGAAGACCGTCGGGTCGGGCGGCAACGTCGTGGTCGTCGTCGTGGTGGTGGTGGTGGTGGGGGTGGTCGTGGTCGTGGTGGTCGTGGTCGTGGTGGTCGTCGACGTGGTCGTCGACGTGGTCGTGGTGGGGGTCGTGGTTGTCGTGGTGGGGGTCGTGGTTGTCGTGGTGGGGGTCGTGGTGGTCGTCGTCGGTGGCGTCGTCGTGGTGGTGACGGTCGTCGTGGTCGGCGCGACCGTCGTTGCCGGCGGCACGGTGATGACCCGCGGTCGCGGCGTCGTGGTCACGACTCGGGGTGCTGGAGCGGGTCGCACCGTCGTGGGTGGCGTGGTGATCACAGGCGCGAACACCACCGGTGGGATCGTGGTCGTCGGCGGCACCGTGGTGCTGGTCGTCGTCGTGGACGTGGTGGACGTCGTCGAACTCGTCGTCGTGGGGCCCGCACTCGCAGCGAACGGTTCGCCGGCCGCCACAGCCCCTGCGGAACCTTCGCCGCTGCCCCCGCCGGCATCATCGCTCCCCGGCGATCCGGGCACCGTCGTCTCCACGCCGGCGAGGTCGTCGAGGTCGGACGCTCTCTGGTCGGCCGCGACCGCCAGGCCCGAGATCAGCAGCGACAACAGCGCCGCCACCACGGCGCTGGCAGCCGGGCCGGCTTGCGCGACCGGGCGGGGAAACAACCCGACCTGCGCTGCCCACGCCATCGGTCCCATCGCCCGCCAGAGCTTGCCGAGCGAGATGTTCATCATCGCCCTGACGACTTCGGGGTCGAACTGGGTGCCGGCACAGCGCTGCAGCTCGGCGCGAGCGTCCTTGGCCGACATCGGCTCCTTGTACGAGCGCGCCGACGTCATGACGTCGAACGCATCCGCGACCGACACGATTCGCGATGTCAACGCCAACTGATCGGCCGGCACACCGGTCGGGTAGCCACCGCCCGCCCAGCGTTCGTGGTGTTCGTACACCGCGTTGGCGCTGTCGCCCAACCATGGCGCGAGCGGCGCGACCATCTCCCTGCCCGCCACGGTGTGCTGCTTGATCGTCTCGAACTCCTCCGGCGTCAGCGAGCCGGGCTTGTTGAGGATCTCTGCAGGCACGTGCAGCTTGCCGACGTCGTGCAGCAGCGCGGCCCATCGCAGATGGTCGAGGTCGGCGGCATCGAGCTCCATCTCCTCGCCGATCATCACCGAGTAGGCACGGACCCGTTCGGAGTGTCCTCGGGTCAGCCGGTCGTGCTGCGACAACACCGCCACCAACTCGAGCAGCGATTCGGCAGCTTCGGTCGGCGTCTCGCCGAGGTCGATGTGTCCGACGTCGTCGACGTCGGACAGCTTCTTCTCGAGCTGGCGCGCGGACATGCCGCGCAGCGCGAGACCGAACCTCGACGGCGTCTCATCCGGGAAGACGAGTGTGAGCGAGAACAGCGCGGCGAGCGGCAGGAGCCGTCGCATCGCTCGCTGCGCCACCAGCATCGTGAGCGTGGCCACCGCGGCGATCGCCAGCCATCGGACGACTCGGATCCAGAATGCGTCGGCCGTGGCGACGCGGCGCGACAACACGATCGCCACGACGAACGACAGCACGATCGGCAGTACGAACACGACGACGCGGATGATGCGCGCCGCCCACTTCCGTTCGGGCCACCGTTTCGGTGTGCCCGGCGGCGGCGCCGTCGTCGGTCCGCGCTCGCGAGCGGGGTGTCGACCCCGGCTCTGCTGCACGGCCGTGGGTCCGCTCACGATCCTCGCCTTCTACAAATGCAGTCAAAATTTCGGTCAAGTTCTCGGCAGATGCCATGAGCGTACGCGATTCCGGACCGAAATGCACGCTCCGTGCCCCGAAGGTCACTTTCTGCGTCCGGGGCCCCGGCAATTGGACGTTACGTGCCCGACGAGGGAGAATCGCGGACGTCGCCGGACGACGGAACGGTTCGGGGAGTCGATCCTGACGGCGGCACCGTCCAACGCACCACCAGGGGGCCTGTCATGCAAACACCTGCACCGTTCGGCTACGAACGGGCCACGAGCGTCGACCACGCGATCGAACTGCTTCGCCAACTCGGACCCGAGGCCCGCCTGGTCGCCGGAGGGCACAGCTTGCTGCCGATGATGAAGATCCGGCTCGCGCAGCCCGAGCACCTCATCGACATCAACCCGTTGGCCGGCGAGCTGGGGTCGATCTCGATCGCCGGTGACGCACTCGTCATCGGTGCCATGGCACGCCACAACGACCTGCTCGAATCGGCGGTGGTCGGCGAACACTTCCGGATCCTCCAGGACGCCGAGCGGGTGATCGCCGACCCGATCGTGCGCAACCGCGGCACCATCGGCGGATCCTTGTGCCAGGCCGACCCTGCCGAGGACCTGTCCGCGGCGCTGTCGGCGCTGAAGGCGACCGCGACCATCCGGGGCGCCGACGGCGACCGGACCGTCGCCGTTCGCGATCTCCACACCGGCCCGTACGAGACCGTCGTCGGCGACGCCGAGATCCTCACCGAGATCCAGGTACCGATCAGGGACGGCTGCGGGAGCGCGTACGAGAAGGTCGAGCGACGAGTCGGCGACTGGGCGATCGCCTCGTCCGCCGCGGTGGTCTGGATGGACGGCCGAACCATCACCGATGCCGGAATCGGCCTCGCCGCGGTCGGCGCCGACCACTTCGTGTCGCCGGGCGCCGAGGACGCGCTCACCGGCAACGAACCCACCGACGACGTCATCGCGGCTGCGGCCGCGGCGGCGGCCTCGGGGTGCAGTCCGACCACCGACCAGCGTGGACCGGCCGAGTACAAGCGCCACCTCGCCGGCGAACTGACCGCGCGAGCAATCAGACGGGCAGTCGCCCGAGCGACCGGCACGAACACGGAGGGCAACTGACATGTCGCACGACCATCACAACACCGTCGACGTGAGCGTCACGATCAACGGCGAATCACGCACCGAGACGTGCGAGGCGCGCACCCTGCTGGTGCACTTCATCCGTGAACAACTCGGCCAGACCGGAACCCATTGGGGATGCGACACCTCGAACTGCGGCGTCTGCGTGGTCAGCGTCGACGGCCAGCCGGTCAAGAGCTGCACGATGCTCGCCGCGATGGCCGACGGCTCCGACATCCTCACCGTCGAGGGCCTCGAGGGCGACGACGGCCTCCACCCGATCCAGGAGGGCTTCATGGAGTGCCACGGCCTCCAGTGCGGGTTCTGCACCCCCGGGATGATGATCGCAGCGAAGTCGCTGCTCGAGCAGAACCCGAACCCGACCGAGCACGAGATCCGCGACGGCCTGTCGGGTCAGCTGTGCCGGTGCACCGGCTACCACAACATCGTCAAGGCCGTGCAGTACGCGGCGGACAGACTCAACGCCCAGCCGGAAGGAGCAGCGTCATGACCGACACCGAGGTCCCCACCAGCGAAGCCGGCAACCCGATCGGGTTCGGCCGGATGCTCCGCAAGGAAGACGTCCGGTTCGTCCGCGGCAAGGGCCGCTACGTCGACGACGTCGTGTTGCCCGGCATGCTGCACGGCGCCATCCTGCGCAGCCCGTACGCCCACGCCAAGATCGTGTCGATCGACACCTCGGAGGCCGAGGCGCATCCCAAGGTGCACGCCGTGATCACCGGGGCCGTGCTGGAGACGCTCGGCCTCGCCTGGATGCCCACGATGTCGTACGACACCCAAGCCGTGCTCGCCACCGACAAGGTGCGGTTCCACGGCCAGGAGGTCGCGTTCGTCATCGCCGACGACCGGTACGCCGCACGCGACGCTCTGGAGCTGATCGACGTCGACTACGAGGTGATCGACGCCGTCATGGACGCGCAGCACGCGCTCGACGACGACGCACCGGTGATCCGCGACGACAAGGACGACCAGACGAACAACCACATCTTCGACTGGGAGGCCGGCGACGCCGCCGCCACCGACGCTGCATTCGCCGCCGCCGACGTCGTGGTCAAGCAGGACATGCTCTACCCACGCTCGCATCCGGCGCCCATGGAGACCTGCGGCACCGTCGCCGACATGGACCCGCTCTCGGGCAAGCTCACGCTCTACTCGAACACGCAGGCGCCCCACGCCCACCGCACGGTCTACGCCATGGTGGCCGGGCTCCCCGAGCACCAGATCCAGGTGATCGCGCCCGACATCGGCGGCGGGTTCGGCAACAAGGTCCCGATCTACCCCGGCTATGTGTGTTCGATCGTCGGGTCGATCGTCACCAAACGGCCCGTCAAGTGGGTCGAGGACCGGTCGGAGAACCTCATGTCGACCGGGTTCGCCCGGGACTACCACATGCAGGGTGAGATCGCCGCCACGTCCGACGGCACGATCCTCGGCCTCAAGGTCGACGTGCTGGCCGACCACGGCGCGTTCAACGCGACCGCCCAGCCGACGAAGTACCCGGCCGGGTTCTTCCACATCTTCACCGGCTCCTACGACTACGGCGCCGCGCACTGCAACGTGAAGGGCGTGTACACGAACAAGGCACCCGGTGGCGTCGCCTACGCCTGCTCGTTCCGGATCACCGAGGCGGTGTACCTCGTCGAGCGGATCATCGACTGCCTGGCCGACGAGCTCGGCATGGACCCGGCCGAGCTCCGCATGAAGAACCTGCTGCGACCCGAGCAGTTCCCGTACACAACCCCAACCGGATGGGAGTACGACTCCGGCGACTACCCGAGGGCGCTCCAACTCGCGCTCGACATGGCCGGCTACGACGACCTCCGACGCGAGCAGGCCGACAAGCGCGAACGCGGCGAACTGATGGGCATCGGGATCTCCTTCTTCACCGAGGGCGTCGGCGCCGGGCCACGCAAGGACATGGACATCCTCGGCCTCGGGATGGCCGACGGTTGCGAGCTCCGCGTGCACCCGACCGGCAAGGCGCAGATCCGGTTGTCGGTGCAGTCACAGGGCCAAGGGCACGAGACCACGTTCGCCCAGATCGTCAGCCACGAGCTCGGCATCCCGCCCGAAGACGTGCAGGTCATCAACGGCGACACCGACAACACACCGTTCGGGCTGGGCACCTACGGGTCGCGTTCCACGCCGGTGTCCGGCGCCGCCGCCGCGGTGGTGGCGCAACGGGTCCGGGAGAAGGCGAAGATCGTCGCGGCCGCGGCCCTCGAGGTGTCGGTCGACGACCTCGAGTGGGAGCTCGGTCGCTGGCAGGTCAAAGGTGACCCGGAGAACGGCAAGACGATCCAGGAGATCGCGCTGCTGGCTCACTCCAGCCTCGAACTCCCGGAGGGCACCGAGGGCCACCTCGACGCACAGGCCGTGTACAACCCACCGAACCTGACGTATCCGTTCGGCGCCTACATCTGCGTCGTCGACGTCGACCCCGGTACGGGGCACGTGCAGGTTCGCCGGTTCATCGCGGTCGACGACTGCGGGCCACGGATCAACCCGATGATCGTCGAGGGCCAGGTCCACGGCGGGCTGGTCGACGGCATCGGCATGGCGCTGATGGAGGTGATCGCGTTCGACAAGGACGGCACCAACCTCGGCGGCTCGTACATGGACTACCTCCTGCCGACACCCATGGAGGTCCCGTCGTTCGAGCTCGGCGAGACGGTCACGCCGTCGCCGCATCATCCCCTCGGCGTCAAGGGCGTCGGAGAGTCGGCAACCGTCGGTTCGCCGGCGGCCGTGGTGAACGCCGTGATCGACGCGCTCAAGCCCTACGGCGTGCGTCACGCCGACATGCCGCTCACCCCGGCCCAGGTCTGGATGACGATGCAGGGCAAGACGCTCCGGACCGACCTGGCGTTCGAGGACTGAACACATGGCGACCTCCCAGTTGCGCGGGCGATCATGGCCGACCGGCCGCTGATCGCCCGCGCCGACGAGCTGCGGTCTGCCCGGGTGCCGTACGTACACGCCCGCGTCGTGCTCGCCGAGGCTCCCACCAGCGCCAAGCCGGGTGCCGAGGCGCTGATCCTGCCGGACGGCACCATCGAGGGCTTCGTGGGGGGCGACTGCGCCGAGTCGACCGTTCGCGCCCAGAGCCTCACACTGCTCGACAATGGTGAGTCCCTGCTGCTCCGGATCACCCCCGAACCCGAGGACGGTCAGAGCGGCAAGCTCGTCGTGCACAACCCCTGCCTGTCGGGCGGCACGCTCGAGATCTTCCTCGAACCCGTGCTCCCCGCGAACGTCGTGGTGGTCGTCGGCGAATCGCCGATCGCGCTGGCGCTGTCCGGCATCGCCGAGGGCCTGGGTTGGCACCCCGAGTCGCCCGTCGGCGTCGAGCAGGTGACCACGAAGGCACTGTCGGGCGCAGCGGCAGTCGTGGTCGCGTCGCACGGCCGCGGCGAGGAGGACGTGCTGCGCGCCGCCCTCGACGCCGATGTGCCCTACGTCGGCCTCGTCGCGTCGACGAAACGGGGTGCCGCCGTGATCGAGTCGCTCGACCGGTGCACGTCGCACACGTCGCGCATCAACTCCCCCGCCGGGCTCGACATCGGCGCGCGAACCCCCGAGGAGGTCGCACTCTCGATCATGGCCGAGATCGTGTCGCTGCGACCTCAGCCGTCCGGCCGACCGGTGCCCGTGAGCACCGAACCCTCCGGCAGCGCGATCGACCCGGTCTGCGGAATGACGGTCGCCACCGTCGAGGCATCACTGCATCTCGACCACGACGGCGACCGACGGTGGTTCTGCGGGTCCGGTTGCCTCCGGGCGTTCGCCTCCGATCCCACGGCGTACACCCCGACGTGAGCAGCGTCGACGAACTCCTGCCGGACGTCACGTCACTCGGGAACGCGCTGCGGGGGGTCGGCTACCTCTCCGACCCGGGGCTGGCGACGGCACTGTTCTGCGCCGCCCGACTACCGCAGCCGGTGCTCCTGGAAGGGGAGGCAGGCGTCGGCAAGACCGAGGCGGCGAAGGCCATGGCGGAGGCGCTCGACACACCCCTGATCCGGCTGCAGTGCTACGAGGGCATCGACGCCGGTGAGGCGCTGTACGAGTGGAACTACACGCGCCAGCTGCTGGCGATCCGCCTGGCGGAGGCCCGGGGCGACCATCTCGGCGACGACGACATGTTCACCGATGCCTACCTCGTCGAGCGGCCGGTGCTCGCGGCACTGCGGCACCCCGGGCCTCGACCGGCGGTGCTCCTGATCGACGAGATCGATCGCGCCGACGACGAGTTCGAGGCGTTCCTGCTCGAGGTGCTGGCCGAGCACGCCGTGACGATCCCCGAACTCGGCACGCAGGTGGCGACGCACCCGCCGATCGCGATCCTGACCTCCAATCGGACCCGCGACCTCCACGACGCACTCAAGCGGCGATGCCTGTACCACTGGATCGACTATCCGTCCACGGCTCGGGCGACCGAGATCATCCGGACCCGGGTACCCGAGGCTCAGCAGTCGCTCGCCGCGCACGTCGCCGACGCCGTGGCACGGATCCGCACGCTCGACGTGCAGAAGCCGCCGGGCATCGCCGAGGCGATCGGTTGGGTCGATGCACTCAGGCTGCTCGGATTCGAGGTGCTCGACGAGGACGCCGCCGCCCTGACGATCGGCTCGGTGCTCAAGTACCGCGAAGACACCGCCGTGGTCACGGAGCGTTCGCTGTCGTGGCTCGTCGGCGCCGATGCCTGACACGGACCTCGCCGACGTCGCGGCACGTTTCGCCTCGCACCTGCACGCCGCCGGTGTCGAGGCCGGACCCGACCGAGCCGCCCGGTTCGCCGAGTCGCTCCATCTCGGCGCGCCGCTCACCGATGACGAGCTCTACTGGCTCGGCAGGGTGACGCTGACCGGCCACCGCGACGAGATCGCCGCGTACGACCGCGTGTTCGCGGACGTCTTCCTCGGCATCGCCGACGTCGCCGAGTCGCGCGGCGACCCCAACCAACCGAATCTCGAGTCGGTCGACCCGGGTCGGCGCACACCTCCGAGCTCGGCTCCGACGACGGACGGCTCCGGAGGGGAAGCCCGACCGGGCAGGCCGAGTGGCGAGACCTCCCCCGACATCGACGACGGTCGGGAATCGCCGGTCGGCGCACCCGTGAGCCGCGACGAGCATCTCCGCGACCGCGACTTCGCCGACTGCACGGTCGACGAGCTGCGGCGCCTGCGCGAGCTCGTCGCCAAGATGGAGCTGGCTCCGCCGGTCCGACCGAGCCGGCGGAGGCGTCGGCACGCCACCGGCAGGTCGATCGACCGGCGGGCGTCGTTGCGGCGGGCGCGCCGGACCGGCGGCCACCCGGCCCGGCTGGTGATGCGCCGGCCGACCGAACGCCGCCGGCGGGTCGTTCTGCTCGCCGACGTGTCGGGTTCGATGGAGGCCTATTCGCGGGCCTACCTGTATCTCCTGCACGGCGCCGCCACGGCGCTCTCGGCGGAGACGTTCGTGTTCTCCACGCGGCTCACGCGGCTGACCCATCGGTTGTCGTCGAGCAACCCCGACCTGGCCATGCGCTCCGCCGTCGCCGAGGTCGACGACTGGTCCGGCGGCACACGCATCGGTGAGGCGATCCGCACGTTCAACGATGGTTGGGGGCGGCGAGGCCTCGCCCGGGGTGCCGTCGTCGTCATCGTGAGCGACGGTTGGGAGAGCGACGATCCGGCTCTGCTCGGCGAGCAGATGGCGCGACTGTCACGCCTCGCGCACCGGATCGTGTGGGTCAACCCGCGGGCCAAGAGCGACCGGTTCGAACCCCGTACCGGGGGCATGGCCGCCGCCTTGCCCTTCGTCGATTCGTTCACGAGCGGTCACAGCCTCGACGCCCTCGACGAGGTCCTCGACGCGATCAGCGCGCGGTGACGGCCACGCGCGGTCAGCGGATCACCTGGCGTCGACGACGCGAAAGCGTTCGGCACTGCGACCTTCGGGGAGCCCACCGTCGCGACCGAGCTGCAGGTACCACTCGCGGACTCGTTCCTCCAGGGCCGCTGGGTCACGATGCTGGCTGACGTGGCACATCAGGGCGCGGAACTTCCGCTCGAGCTGATCGGTGATGTCGACCGTGTCGGTGGCGTCCGCGAGCATGATCCAGATCTCGTCGACCGACCACGGCTCGAACCCCGACGTGAGCAACTCGGGGAACGCGAACGGGTTGCGGGCGTCGGGGTACACCGCCGCCCAGGTGCCCTGCCCGGTCGCGACGTGGTCGGCGTGGCTGCCGTACACGGTGTCGAGATTGATGTTCGGTGACTGCGTGATCACCACCTGCGGACGGACCTGCCGGATCACCCGTGAGATCTCGTGGCGCAACTCCATGCCGAACTCGACGCCACCGTCGGCATGGCCGAGGAACACCAGCTCGGTCACACCCACCTCGGCTGCCGCCTTCGTCTGCTCCTCCCGGCGGATCGCCGCCATCTGCGTACGCGAGACGGTCTGATCGAAGCCTCCCGCCTCGCCGTCGGTCACGAGGCAGTAGGCGACCTCGACGCCGGCATCGGTGAGCACCGCGACCGTGCCGGCCGCGCCGAAGTCGACGTCGTCCGGATGGGCGGTGACGACGAGCGCCCGTTCGATCTCCTCTGGTTTCAGCACGGCCGTCAGGCTACGGGGATCGTACGCTCGGCGCATGGCCGACACGCGAGAGTTCAAGTCGTCACCCGTCGATCCACCTGACGGACTGCCCGACATCTCCGACTGGGCGTTCTGGACGACCGAGCGTGATCGCCGCCCGGCGGCGTGGAAGCAGCTGCGCGACGCTCCGGGCCTTCCCTTCTTCCCCGAGCGCACGTTCATCGAGTCACCACTCGAACCCGGGCCCGGCTACTACGCGGTCACCCGTCACGAGGACGTCTGGCAGGCGAGCCGCCATCCCGACCTGTTCTGCTCGGGCCGCGGCGGCGTCAACATCGGCGACCTCAACCAGGAGCTGAGCGAGTTCTTCG
Organism: uncultured Acidimicrobiaceae bacterium; assembly: GCA_963827775.1. Classification (GTDB taxonomy): domain Bacteria; phylum Actinomycetota; class Acidimicrobiia; order Acidimicrobiales; family Ilumatobacteraceae; genus Ilumatobacter. The sequence goes on from CAWHCI010000026.1 coordinate 86,852, forward strand.
GGTCGATGATCTCGATGGACGACCCGAAACACTTCCGGCTCCGTTCGATCGTGTCGAAGGGATTCACTCCGAAGCACATCGCAGCGGTCGAGGAGCAGGTGAAGTCCAAGGCCACCGAACTGGTCGATCGGATGATCGCCGAGCATCCCGACCGAACCGCCGATTTCGTCGAGTCGTTCGCCGGCCCCTTCCCGCTGGAGATCATCTGCTCGATGATGGGAATCCCTGCGAGCGACACCCGTCAGATCTTCGACTGGACCAACGTGATCCTCGGTGTCGGCGATCCCGAGTTCGGCGACACGTACGAACGGTTGCTGGAGGTCGCACTCGCGATGTTCGCCTACGCGCAGGATCTCGGCGAACAACGACGAGCGAATCCGACCGACGACATCACCTCGGCGATGATGACCGCCGAGGTCGACGGCGAGCGGCTCACCGCCCAGGAGTTCGGTTCGTTCTTCATCCTCCTCGTCGTCGCCGGCAACGAGACCACCCGCAACGCCATCAGCCACGGGTTGAAGGCGTTCACCGACCATCCCGAACAGCGCGACGTCTGGTTCGGCGACTTCGACGCCCACACCCGCACCGCCGTCGACGAGATCGTCCGATGGGCGACACCGGTGATCCACTTCCGGCGCACCGTCACCCAGGACACCACACTCGGCGGCCGGGAACTCCACGAGGGCGACAAGATCGTCATGTTCTACGAGTCCGCGAACCGGGACGAGCGAGTGTTCGAGCACCCCGACAGGTTCGACGTGCTCCGTCCGTTGCAGCCCGCTCAGGTCGGTTTCGGAGCCGGCGGCCCCCACTTCTGTCTCGGTGCCAACCTGGCTCGCCGCGAGATCACGATGGCGTTCGACGAGATCCGGCGCCGTCTCCCCGATCTGCGTTCGACGGCCGAACCCGACTACCTGCAGAGCAACTTCATCAACGGCATCAAGCGGCTCCCCTGCGCCTGGTAGACATCGCGAGTGCGTGACGACGATGCGATCAGGTGGGCGCGGGCGACCAGTGTCGCCGGATGGCTGTTCCTGCTGGCGTACCTCGGTGTGGTCACGGGCATCGTCCGCCGCGCTGCGGCACTCAACGACGCCAGCTTCGAAGACGGCCTCTGGTGGCAGCGGGTCGAGATCATCTCGTTCGCGTCACTCCCCCAGAACCTCGTCGTCCTGGTTCCCGCGGTCGCAGCGGGCGTCGTCGGCACCGTGATCGCCCGATCCGTCATCGATCAATCGGTGATCCTGTTGCGCCAACTCGTTCGTGTTTCGGCGGGCACCTGCTACGTGGTGATCGTCATCGGTGCGTTCGGCATCCTCGGGGTCTTCTTCCGCAACTCCGATGGTGTGAGCGACGTGTCGGCCCTCCTCGGTCGGCTCGGCGGCATCCTGATGGCGGTCGGCATGATCAAGCTGTGCCTGGAAGCCGAACGGACGGGGTGATTCACCCGCCGACGCGATGCACCTGGCGGTGGCTCCGCAACTCGTCGCCGAGATCGTCCATCGCGGAGTACCCGATGAATCCACCGAGTGAGATCAGCACTCCCTGCACGAGCGAGAGCGTCGCGTAGACACCGAGCTGCGACGTCGACTGCGAGAACATCAAATTGATGAAGAAGCCCGCCGCATAGGTCAGGACGAGACAGACGGTCCAGCGGCTGAACCCGTGCAACTGGCGACCCATACGGCCGGAGAGGGCCAGCAGCATCTGGTTCACGAGGATCACGGCGACGAACCCCACGGTGAGCCCCGCGGCCACGAGCGCGTAGCCGCCACGCCCTCCGACCACGAGACCGGCGATCAGCAGGAGCGGAGCCGGCGCGAACGCCAACACGAACGTTCCCGGATTCGGCGAGTGGACGGTGATCCGTCGAGCGTTGTAGGCCATCAGCGCTGCCCAGATGCCGTGCACGACGATCGCGGCGGCGAAGAGCACTCCGACCGCCGTGGCGATCGCGACGATCAGATCGGCATCGGCGTCCTCGACGACCAGTTCGTCCCCGTCGAACACCGCCTTGCCGGAGTAGTCGAACGCCAAGGTCGCCATCAGTATGCCGAAGAGCACCACGGCACCGCCCCACAGCACGTGGAGCGCCGCGACGAACGCCCCCAACCGCCTCGTCGGGATCAACGGACGAGTGACGACCGGCGGAGCGAGCGCCTGCCGGGCAGCGAGACCGGTCCTGAACCACTCGGGCTCGGTGCCCGCATCCGGACGCTGCAACGACTCGAGACGGCCGAGTCGCTCGTAGACCCCGCTGCTCGTCCTGCCCGCCAACCAGACGAACACGAGCACGTTCACCGCGAGGGCAGCCGACGCCGCCGAACGCGATGTTGGCCGTCGACCGGACATGATCGGCTTCCGGGCCCACCGGGCTCGGCCAACTCGTCAATCGCCACCAGATCAGCCCGAAGGCGATCACGTCGATCGGGTACGCACTGACCCACACGATCGGTGGCCGACGCGACAGTCCGCGACAGACACCCTGCAGCCGGCCGTAGGGAATCGTGACCGCGATCATCCACCCCAGACCAGCGACCACCGGCAACGGGTCGATCTCCGCATCGACCTCGATCCGGAGGTAGGTCAGCGACGAGACGGCGACCCAGCCGACCGGGATCATCCAGCTCCAACCCATCGCCCACGCCGACGCCGTACGCGTCCGCAACCGCCGGGCGTTTCCCGCGACGGTGACCGACCAGAACGCCAGCCCGACGATCCCCACGAACGTGAGCACGCCCGCCGAGCCGACCACCGACCAGAACGCCGACGCGCGCTCCTCGCCACCGACACCCGTCGACCGTCGGGCCGCGAGCCCGATGAGCAGCGCAGCCACCGCGAACAGGGAGCGGCCCACCAGGAGCGCAGTCGTCGCCTGACCCATCGGCTCGATCTCGGGCAAGTCCACCGCAGGCTGCTCGACCGGCGGTGAGGCGGGCACGATCCGCTGTGGCGGTGGCGGCACGTTGCGGGTCGCCAACTGCTCACCCGACGTCCGGTCCTGCGTCTCGGGCGTCTCGGGCGTCTCGGCCGCCCACGGATCGTCCCGCGTCACCTCGTCGTCCGGGAACCGCGACATGGGTTGGGGTGCGGCGGGGACACTCGCCGGCAGGAAGGGCGCCGGCGGGCCGGCAGGAGGCACGTCGGCTGCCGACCGCTCGGTCTCGTCGCCCGGCATGTTCAGGCCCCGAGCTCTCCCAGGTTGTAGTGACGTCGGCAGAGCAGCTCGTAGCGCACGACATCGCCGAAGATCTTCTGCGCGCCGGGGTCGGCCGTGTCGCCGACGACCACCGTCTCGCCCTCGTACACGACGAGGTCGTTGACCACGCGGGCGTTGTGGGTGGCATGTGCCCCGCACCAGCACCGCGCCTCGACCTGCAGCGGCACACGCTCATCGGCGATCTCGAGCAGCCGCTTCGTCCCGTCGAACAGCTTCCCGCGGAAGTCGGTGATCAACCCGAACGCGTACACGTCGACTTCCATGTCATCGACCACTCGGGCCAACTGGTCACACTGCTCGACGGTGTAGAACTGCGCTTCGTCGCAGACCAGATAGTGCAGTGGCCAGTGCTCGACCGCGAGCTTGTGGATGTCGAGGTCCGGATCGACCTGGATCGCCGGAGCGGCGACACCCAGCCGGCTGGTGACCTGCATGCCATCACGGTCGAGGCGGGTGAGCAGCAGCCCGTAGAGGTGGCGGCTGGACAGGTTGTGGTGGATCTGCAACGCCAGCGTGCTCTTGCCCGAGCCCATCGTGCCGAAGCTGAAGCGGAGAGTCGCCATGACCGAGCGACCCTAGTGGCGCGGTCCGGCGATCACGAGCGTCCCCTGCCGGTCTCGGACACCGGTACGGCGAGTTCGGGTGACAGCCGTATCTCGTCTTCGATGTCGGAGGCGCTCAGCGCGATCAGCACCGTGATCAGCGCGCTCGATCAGCGACACGGTGACCGTGAAGAACGCGAGCAGCTGCAACGAGGCGAGGGAGTCGACGGGGCGGAGCAGGCCGCCGACCCAGGCGACGCCGAGCATGCCGGGCACCGCCACCGTCCAGATCGTGAGCGTCACCGACGGGAGATCGAACCAGAAGCGTGCGGGCTCGACGAGGTAGCCGGCGGCGCCGGCGATCAGGGCTCCGGGGATCAACAGCAGTGCCGACGTGTCACCGCGGACCCCGCCGTCGAGCACGAACGCGAGCACGCAGGTGCAGGAGGAGAATGCGAACAGGGCGAGGTGGCGACGGGGCTGGGCATGGTCCATTCCGCACCTGCGCGCGTACGTCAGCACCGTGAACGTCCACAGGGGGATCAGCGTGATCGCGACCGAGTACGCGCCCACGAACGCCCGCCTGGCCAGGTCGACGTCGAGCGCCGCGGCACCCAGGTTCCCGTCGCTGGACGAACCACTCGCCCCGAGCGACTCGGTCACCAGCCAGCCCCCGCAGGCGGTCACGATCGCGAAGGCGGCCACCAGCAGCAGGCGCGTCCACTCGAGCGCATACAGGCGCGGTGGCACCATCCGCTCGGCCGGCCGTTCCTCGATCTCCTGCTGTCGGTGTTCGGCGAGTGCCGCTTCGACCTGCACGGTGCCGGCCTGGTCGAGCAACTGCTCGAGGGGGCTCTTGACGTCGTCGACCTGTTCGTCGAGGCCGAGCCGCCGTTTCAGTGCCGACACCGGATCCGCGTCGCCCGGCGCTGCGGCGGCCTCCTGCAGTCGCGCCCGCAGATCGCCCGGCTTGTCACCGCTCGGTTCGTCACCGGCGGTACGCGCAGCGAGCCGTTCGAGGGGGCTGCCGGCCGCCACGCGGTCACCTGACGTCTCGCCGCCGTCCGTCGCCGCGTCGCCCGCGTCGCCCGTGTCGCCCGTGTCGTCCGCCGGAGTGCCGTCGGTCGCGGTGTCGCCCGAACGGCCCGGGGCGCCGGCGACGTCGTCCGCGACCGCGCCGGTGCGGGCTGCGAGACGCTCGAGCGGGCTCAGCTTCCGGTCCGGCCCCGGCTTCGCTGCGTCCGTGTCGGTATCGGCGTCGGTGTCGGTGCGCGCCACGACCGGCTCGTCCTGCTCCGCCGCCGTGTCGTCGACGGGGGCCGGGACGATCGGTGTGCCCGCTCGCTTGACCACGGAACGGAGGATCGACAGCGGCTCGTCGTCGTCGGTCGTGGCTCGTGCCTTCGGACCCGTTCCAGCGTCACGCAGCGAGTCGAGCAGGGAGGTGGGGACCGCGCCGGCCGTCGACTCGGTGTCACCCGCCGTCTCGACCGGGGCCGCGCTCCGATGAATTCGTCGACCGCCTCCTCGACCGGGGCCGCCTCGGGTGCGGTCTCCCTCTCGACGTCGGGCGCGAGGCCGGCCGGAGCCTCGGCGGAGACGGGCGTCTCCAGGGGCATGCCTTGCAGGTCACCGACGACGGTCGAGAACTGCTCGCGAAGGCGGTCGACCAACTGGTCCGACTGCTCCTCGCCGAGCCGGCGGAAGGCGACGCTGTGCTTCTGCTTGACCTCCTCGACCAGATCGTCGACGGTCGGCACGACGGCAGGCGGCGGCAACACGACCTCGGCCGCCACCGACACGCCGCCCGCGCCCTCGCCGAGTTCGGCAGCCTCCGCCCTCAGGGCGGCGCGTCGCTCCTCGGCCCGCTGCTCGTCGGCACGGCGTTGCACCAACGCCCACCACACCTCGGGGTCGGTGGGATCGACGCCGCGGAGTCGGAGCATGCGATGCTCGTAGCGAGTGCGCTGTGATGCCGCCCGGTGTGCTTCGGCGCGATCTCCGGCGCGAACGATGCCACGCCAGACGACGACGCTCGCAGCGAGCGCGACGGCCACCGCGGCGCCGATGCCGATCAGGATCTCGACGTCACCCTGCGTCTTCGGTTCCGACCCCCCTGACCAGACGGTCAGCCGCCACCACAGCAACCCGAACGCCACGAGATCGAGCACGTAGCCGGCCGCCAGGAGCGCATCGAAGCGAATCCGGATCAGCGTGGCGAAGATGCGTCGAATCAGCGCGTAGGGCCTCCACATGACCGCGGCGAACACGCCGACGATGATCGATGGACGGACGTCGACGACATCGGTCGGCGAGAGTCGAACGACGGTGACGGCCAACAGGCCGATCGCGGCCAGCGGGGTGAGCCAGGCCGTGATGCACCGGAGACGTGAGGGCAGCCGCCCGTCGAGTCGTCTGAGGTTGCGTGTGAGCCGGTCGGACCAGGCCCAGCCGGTCGCTGCCAGCGCGATCATCAGAGGAATGCCGAACCAGCCGATCGTCCGGACCAGTGACGGGTCGACCGGGCCCTCCTCCGAGCGTGTGATCAGGGCGCCGGTCGTCAGGGCAACCGCCCAGCCCAGCACGAGAAAGCGAACCAGCATCACCATCGTGTGTGTGGCGCGACCGGTCTCGAGGACCGGTTCCTCGTACGGCTCGAAGTCGAGGTCGAGTTGTGCGATGTGTCCCCGCAGGTAGCCGGAGACGGGCAGGCTGGCCGGTGGCGGTGTCGACGGCGGGGGCTCGACCGCCTCGACCGCCGGTGCGGTCTCCCGGTCGGCGAGCACCTCACGAATTCGCTTCGCCGCTTCCGCCTGGGCGGCATCGAGACCCGGCGGTCTCGCCGGGGGCAGACGCGGCCCGGTGTCGCCGCGGCTCCCCGGGTCGTCCTCGGCGCGACGCAGTGGACCGGTCGTGGGAGTCTCGTCGGGACGCGGCGCACTCCGCTCATCGGACTGCGCCAGCGCTCTGACGGTCTCGATCGTGTCGCACTCGGCAGCCCGCAGGTCGTCGCGGTAGCGCCGCACCCGGGCCGACCGCAGCGACAGCGAGCGGCCACCGCGGCGCGCCTCGTGCACCGAATCGAACGCGACCTCGACGACCTGCTCCGGGCGCACCACGACTGTCTCGTCACGACTGACGTCGCCGACGGCGAGTTGCTGCAGGCGCTCGGTCTGCCACGTCAGCTTCTCGTCGGTGACGCCGAGGGCGGTCCGGCCGATGGTCTCGAACTCGCCCAACAGCGTTCTGGCGGCGAGATGGAGACGTGACAGTTTGTCGGCGCGCCGGCCCGACCCCCACTCGGCGGCGACCACGACCAGGTTGAGCGTGCGAACGGCACTGAACTCACGCCAGCTCCTCCCGCGGCGCCCGGGTTCGTACAACGAGCCGAGGTCCTTGAGCACGACGCCGAACCGACCGTGGGATCGAGCGTCATCCAGGAAACGTTCGACTTCGGTGGGATCCGATGTCTCGATCGACGGGAGCCGAAGCTCGTCGGGAACCACGACCTCGAGGGCGCGGCGTCGATTCGCCAGCGGCCGGTCGAGGAGTGCGGCGCCGTCGAACAGCACGTCGAAGAACCAGATCTGTCGATCCGCATCGGCGTTCGAGGGGTCGGGCATCTCCGTGCCGGCGAGCTCACCATCGAGCACCAGGTCGTCGCCCGGCAGACCGCGGACGAGATCACCGATGGCAGGCAGGCGGTCGGTCACGTCGACCGACGTCATGCCGTCGTGCACGAACAGCGAGACGGTCCGCCCCGCACGATGCGCCTGGAGCCGCAGGCCGACCGGCGCCCACTCGACGCACGTCTGCTCGAACACACCTTCCTCGACATCGTCGACCGGGGCCGCCTGCATCGGTTGGATCGGTCGTCCGGCGCGTGGCTCGACCGACTTGAGCGCGGTCGTTCCCTCGAGGAACGCGAGCGTCGCCGTCATCGCGAGCGAGCCGTTGACCGACGCCGCACGCCGTACGTCGCCCACACGAACCCGGGCCGCATTCGCGATCGCCGTCGACATCACCGAGGCCGTCACCGGCGACTCATCCTCGGGATCGAGCATCGACGTCACCACCGTCTGTTCGGCCTCGGTCGCCCGTTCGAGGAGCGCAACGATCGACTGCGCTGCCGCCTCGACCGCCTGTGGCCCCGATGCGATCGACATCTCCTCGACGACCCTGCGGACGTCGTCGACGGTCAGCGAGCTCGCGGGCGCTGCACGATGGTGCTCCGTGAGGGTCGCGGTCCATCCCGAGATGTCGTGCGCCGGCCGATGGGTTCCCACCGCGACCGCCACCACGCTCTCGACCTCCTCGATCGGTGTGCGACGCAACAGGGCAGCGAGATCCGCCACCTTGTCGGCCCGACGCGGGGCTTGGGCCGCACGGTCGAGCACGTCGACGAGATCTGCCAAGAGCACTGATCTATTCTGCACGGTCCCGAGCTGTCTCCCACGATCATTCCGCCCGGGAGGAACGAACGATCAGGGTGGCCCGGCGAGCAGTGCGCGGACGGAGTCGATCGTGTCGGCGTCGGACGCTGTCCTGTCGTGGCGATACCGGCGAACTCGCGCGAACCGCAATGCGACCCCACCCGCGTACCGAGTCGACCGCTGCACCCCGTCGACCGCGACCTCCACGACCTGCTCGGGGCGCACGTGCACCACGTGCCGCCGCGATCCCACTCGTCCCCGATCCGCAGTGCGAGGAAACGATCCGTCTGCCATCGCAGCAACTCGTCGGTGAGCCCCTTGAAGGTCTTGCCGACCATCACGAAGGCGCCGTCGTCACCGCGCGCTCCGAGATGCAGGTTCGACAGCCACCCCTGCCGCCTGCCGTGGCCCCACTCGACGGCGAGCACGACGAGGTCGAAGGTGTAGACCGGCTTGACCTTGCGCCAGGCGCCGCCACGTCGGCCGGCGTCGTAGGTCGACGAGATCTCCTTCACCATCACGCCCTCGTGACCCGCTGCGATCGAACGATCGAGAAACGCCTGCGCGGCGACCGGATCGCCCGTGACGATCGACGGGAGCAGGTTCGACGGAGGCACGATCCCGCCGAGCAGCTCCCGTCGGATCCGGAGGGGTTCGTCGACCACCGGATCGCCGGCATGGAGCACGTCGAAGAAGAACGCCCGGAGTCCGCTCCCCCGCGAGTGGCCCGACCCGCCGGGCTCGGCCCCGAAGTCACCCATCGTGTCCTGAAACCGCCGTGGGCCGCCGCCGTCGTCGTCGACGCCGAGCACCTCACCGTCGAGCACGAGATCGCCGCCGGGGAGACCTCGAACGAGCTCGGCCGCTCCCGTCAGCCGGTCGGTGACGTCGTTCAGGTTGCGCGTGAACAGGCGCACGCGGTCGCCGGCCCGGTGCGCCTGGACCCGAGCCCCGTCGAGCTTCCACTCGACCGAGGCGTCACCCGTGGCGGCGAGCGCCTCGGCGACATCGCCCGCCGTCGAGGCCAACATCGGCTGCACGGGCCGAGCCGGAACGAGCTCGATCGCCCGCAGGCCGGGGAGGCCGTCCACCAGAGCTGCCCGAGCCGCAACCGGGAGCGAACCGGCGAACATCGCCGCTCGCCGGACGTCCGCGACCTTCACGGCGGCTGCTTTCGCCACGGCTGCCGTCATCACCCCGTCCAGCGCCCCCTGACGGAGCTCTCCACCCAGGATCGACCGGATCAGCTGTTGTTCGGGCTCGGTGGCGCGTGCGAGGAGGGCGTGCAACTCCTCGCGACGCCGCGCCACCGACCCCTCGCCGGTGATCCCGGCCAGCGTCGCGATCGTGCGGTCGACGTCGCCGATCGTCAGCGCCGGTTCCGACGCCGGTGCTGGCAGGACATCACGAATCGTCGCCCAGCCGACCCCGATGCGGCCGAGCGGTGCCGCCCCGACGCCGAACGAGACGACCGCCTCGATCTCGTCGGGAGCTGCACCGCCGAGCAACTCGGCGAGGGCCGCGACCTTGCCCGCCCGCTTGCCGGTGGCGGCCACCGCCCGGGAGGTTCGAGCGACCTCGACGAAGAGCACGCCCAGCAGTCTGCACGCTCCGGACCGGTCGACCGTCATGCGAGACTGACCGTTCATGACCAGTGCACCGACCGACGACGCCGGCGCCGTCGAGTCGTGGTTGCGAGACCGCTCGGTCGGTGCGGGCGACGAGCTGGCGCTGGCGCTGCGACCCGGGGTCGGCCTCGGCCTCGCCACCACCGACACCGTTCGCGGATTCGCCACCGGCGACCCGGTTCCGGTCGTCGAACGGATCGATCGGACCGTCGCACCTCGGTGGGTGTGGTGGGAGCGTTCGACGTCCGACCTGCTCGCAGCCCGCGGCATCGAGATCGACCGATCGTGGGACGTGTTGACCGTGCACCGGCAGCTGCACGGCGGCTGGCGCACGTCGGTGGCCGAGTGCTGGGCATGGCTGTACGACCTCGACGCCGGCAGCCTGCCCACGATGGGTCAGCTCGACCTGCTCGCGACGCCCACCGACGAGGGCACCGATCCGGAGCAACCCGTGCGGCCGGACGGTCACCTCCGACCGGAGTGGGTGGGGGGTGGATGGGGCACCAGCCCGTCACGGCTCGCGGCGTGGGCCCGAGCATGCCTCGTCGCGGCCGGGCTGCAGCGAGGTCTGCTCGCCCAGCGCCCGTTCCCCGAGCGAGCCCTCCTGACGGCGAGGTCGGAGTCGGCAGCCGAGTTCCTGTGCGCCGAGCTCGAGGTGCACGGCCTCCCGATCGACGTCGCCGCGGCGACCCGGATCATCGCCGACGCGGTGGGGTCGCGCCCCTCCGACGAACGGGATGCGGCGGCGCAACGGCACCGCCGTGACGAGGCGGTGCTGCAGCACCTCGACCCCGGCCCGCCGGTCGACCTCCGCAACCCGGCCGACGTCAAGTCGATGCTGCGCCGCGTCGCCGTCGACGTGCCCGACACCCGGGCATGGCGGCTCGAGCAGCACCGCGACACCCACCCGCTGGTGCCGGCGCTCCTGACCTGGAGAAAGGCGGAGCGGATCGCGACCACGTACGGCTACCGGTGGCTCGACGAGCACGTCACCCACGGCCGCCTGGTCGGCAACTGGTCGAGCAGCGATGGAGCTGCCGGACGGATGACCGCGTCGGCGGGGTTGCACAACCTCCCGGGCGAGATGCGGCCGGCCGTCGCCGCCGAGGCCGGTCACCGATTCGTGCGCGCCGACCTCGGCCAGATCGAACCGCGGGTCCTCGCCGCCGTGTCGGGCGACCCGGCACTCGTCGCTGCCACGGCGGACGACGACCTGTACCAGCCCGTCGCCGACCGTCTCGGCGTGGATCGCGCCGTGGCCAAGGTGGCCGTGCTCGGAGCCATGTACGGCGCCACGACGGGCGAGTCCGCGCACGCGCTCCGGGGTCTCGAGCGGGCGTATCCGACGGCCATGGGGTACCTCGAGCGGGCTGCCGAGGCCGGCCGCGCCGGGCAGGCGGTGATGACGGTCGGCGGTCGACTCGTTCACATGTGGGTCGACGACTCGATCGACGGGGACATCGACCGGGCACGCCGGGTCGCCGCTGCACGAGGCAGGTATCGCGCGCAACGCCACGATCCAGGGCGCAGCCGCCGAGTTCTTCAAGGTGTGGGCCGTCCTGGTGCGCAGCCGCGGTCGATCGATCGGCGCCCGGATCGTGCTCTGCCTGCACGACGAGCTGATCGTGCACGTACCCGAGGCCCACGCCGATGCGGCCGTCCGCGTCCTCCACGAGGCGCTCGACGAGGCCGCACATCGATGGTCGCCGCACCCCGAGGTCCGTTTCCTCGCCGACGTTGCCGTCATCCGACGGTGGTCCGAAGCCAAGGATTGAGATCTCGCCGGGACCAAAGACCCGAGCGCGCCGTCAAGCGTGTAATCGGCATGCCCGATGACTATGGTGACCGGCAGGCAGCAACGAGCGCGGCAACGTGGCCGGGCCGAGGGAGAACATCATGACCGACACGATCGACCGGTCCGACTCGCAGGGCGCCGAGGTTCTCGACCGACTCGTCGTCCGATTCGCCGGTGACTCCGGTGACGGCATGCAGCTGACAGGTGACCGGTTCACCTCCGTGAGCGCGTCGTTCGGCAACGACCTGTCGACACTGCCCGACTTCCCGGCCGAGATTCGGGCGCCGGCGGGCACCGTCAACGGCGTGTCGAGCTTCCAGGTCCACATCTCCGACCACGACATCACGACGCCCGGCGACGAACCGAACGTGCTCGTCGCGATGAACCCCGCTGCACTCAAGGCCGATCTCCACCGGCTCGAGTCCGGCGGCACGCTGATCGTCAACGAGGACGCCTTCGACGAGCGCAACCTCGAAAAGGCCGAGTACGACGCCAACCCGCTCGACGACGGCACCGTCAGCGGCTACCGCGTCATCAAGGTGCCGATGACGTCGCTCACCAAGGACGCGTGCGAGCCCCACGGCGTCAAGCCGCGTGACGCCGAGCGGTCGAAGAACTTCTTCGCGCTCGGGCTGGTGTCGTTCATGTACACCCGGCCGATCCAGCCGACGGTCGAGTGGATCACCGAGAAGTTCGGATCGAACGAGCAGGTCGTCAACGCGAACACGGCAGCGTTCAAGGCCGGCTTCCACTTCGGCGAGACCACCGAACAGGTCGGGCACCGCTACGAGGTCAAGCCGGCCCGACTGCCACCCGGCGAGTACACGAGCATCACGGGCAACACCGCGCTCGCCTGGGGGCTCGTCGCCGCCGGGCAGCTCGCGAAGCTGCCGATCACGCTCGGTTCGTACCCGATCACGCCGGCCAGTGACATCTTGCACGAGCTGTCGAAGCACAAGCACTTCGGCATCCGCACCGTCCAGGCCGAAGACGAGATCGCCGCCGTCGGCATGGCGCTCGGCGCTGCGTTCGCCGGCCACCTCGGCCTCACGACCACCAGCGGCCCCGGCGTGGCGCTCAAGAGCGAGACGATCTCGCTCGCGATGTCGATCGAGTTGCCGCTGCTGATCATCGACATCCAGCGCGGCGGCCCGTCGACGGGACTGCCGACCAAGACCGAGGCCGCCGATCTCAACATGGCGCTGTACGGCCGCCACGGCGAGGCACCGATGCCGGTCGTGGCCAGCTACAGCCCGGCGCAGTGCTTCCACGCTGCGATCGAGGCGGCACGCATCGCGCTCAAGTACCGCACACCGGTGATCCTGCTCTCCGACGGGTACCTGGCCAACGGGTCCGAGCCCTGGTCGATCCCCGACGTCGACGGCCTCCCCGACATCTCCGTACCGTTCCAGACCGACTTCAACGGCGTCGACGACGACGGCAACCCGGTCTACCTGCCGTACCTGCGCGACGACGACACGCTCGCTCGACCGTGGGCGATTCCCGGTACCCCCGGGTTGATGCACCGTGTCGGGGGCCTCGAGAAGGCGGACAAGACCGGCAACGTCAACTACACGCCAGAGAACCACCAGCTCATGGGTGACCTGCGTCAGGCCAAGATCGACCGGATCGCGGACGACTACCCGGAGTTCGAGATCGTCGGCGACCCCGACGCCGACATCTGCATGCTCGGCTGGGGTTCCACCTGGGCGGCGATCCATGCTGCGGTCGAGCGACAGCGCCGGGCCGGCCACAAGGTTGGCCTGGATCCACCTCGAGCACCTCAACCCGTTGCCGAACGACCTCGGCGACAAGCTCAGGCGGTTCGAGACGGTCCTGGTCCCCGAGCTCAACCATGGCCAGCTCTGCCAGCTCGTGCGAGGCAAGTACCTCGTCGACGCCCAGTCGATCAGCAAGGTCGCCGGCCTCCCCTTCCGCACCAGCGAACTCGAAGACGCGATCGAAGCAGCGAGGAGCACCACGTGACCGACACCGCCGTCAACCTCACGACCAAGAAGGACTGGACCAGTGACCAGGAGGTCCGCTGGTGTCCGGGCTGCGGCGACTACGGCATCCTCACCGCCGTCCAACAGCTGATGCCCGACCTCGGCATCGCGCCCGAGAAGACGGTGTTCATCTCCGGCATCGGGTGCTCGAGCCGATTCCCGTATTACATGAACACGTACGGGATGCACTCGATCCACGGCCGGGCGCCGGCGATCGCGACCGGGCTCGCGGTGGCCCGCCCCGACCTCGACGTGTGGGTCATCACGGGCGACGGCGACGGTCTGTCGATCGGCGGCAACCACCTGATCCACGCGCTCCGGCGCAACGTGAACCTGAAGATCCTGCTGTTCAACAACCGGATCTACGGTCTGACCAAGGGGCAGTACTCCCCGACCTCCGAAGTCGGCAAGGTCACCAAGTCGACGCCGTTCGGCTCGATCGATCCGCCGTTCAACCCACTGTCGGTCGCACTCGGCGCCGAGGCGAGCTTCGTGGCCCGCACCCACGACCTCGACCGCAAGCACATGATGGAGACGTTCCGTGCCGCCCACGATCACCAGGGCAGCTCGTTCGTCGAGATCTACCAGAACTGCAACGTGTTCAACGACGGCCAGTTCAACGACATCACCAAGCGGTCGGTCCGCGACGAGATGATGATCGACCTGGTCCACGGCGAACCGATCCTCTTCGGCGCCGACGGCCAGCGCGGGGTCATGATGGGCGAAGACGGCTACCTGCGACTCGTCGAGGTCGCGGACGTGGGGATCGAGCGCATCCTCGTGCACGACGCCCACAACCCGTTCCCGTCGCTTGCGTTCGCTCTCGCACGGCTCAACACCGACGACCACTCACCCACACCCTTCGGCATCTTCCGGGACATCGATCGCCAGGAGTACACGACGGCGGTCAGCTCTCAGCTGGCGGCCGCGTCCGAGGCCAAGGGGCCGGGCGATCTCGAGGCGCTGCTGCGCTCGAACGGCACCTGGACCGTCGACTGACGACACGTCCGGGCGGGTTGCACGCGGTCGGTGTCAGCCGGCCGGCAGCACATCGACCTCGACGATCGGATTGGCCTCCTCACCGCTGAACAACCCTTCCGCCAACTCGACCCAGGTCGTTCCCGGCGTCAGCAGGATCGGCTGGCCCTCGGTGTCGACCAACTGGAACGGTTGCTGCGGGTCGGTGCGGATCCACTGACCTTCCACGAGCTCACCGTCGCTGAACACCCAGAGCGGCGCGCCCTGTGAGACCGTCTGCGCCTCGGGGCTCCGGGCGTCGATGGCGCTCGGCCGGTACCACGTACCGAACACGAGTACGTTCTCGGCGCCGATCCGGCCGTGCAGTTGGTCGACGTGGCGCCGGCCCTCCTGCGAACGCAGGAAACGGCCCTCGTCGGCGTCCCACGTCCACTCGACGCTGATGCCACGCATCGGCAGCGCGACGCCGCCGACCGGTTCGCCTTCGAACTCCTGCTCGGGCCGGAGATAGTCGAACTGCTGGGGCGGTGGCGAACCGGGGTGCCCCTCCGGCGTCTGCGCCCACAGCGCCTCCGTACTGTTGTAGAGGTTGTGCGGGGTCTCGCCCGAGCCGCGGTAGTAGCCCTTTCCGCCGCGCACCGCGTTCAGGTCGGTGAGCGGCGACTCGGCGATCAGCCGTGTCACCCCCGCGTTGCCACCGCTCCAGGCGAACAGCGGCTCGATGAACGATGTCAGCAGGTCGACGTCCTGCGATCGACCCGAACGGATCGGTCCGACCACCTCGGAGTCCCGGCTGTGGAACACTGCGGCGAATCGGGTGATGCTGCCCTCCACGATCTCTTCGAAGACGATGTCGGCGACGGCCAAGCCGCTGTGGTTGCGACGGGCGCCCGGAGCGTTGTCGATCTTGACGGCGAGCGCCGGCCGGTCGATCGCGACGTCGCCGTCGGCGAGCACGGCTCCGGTCAGGGGCTGACGAGGAATCGGCGGCAATGTCGTGGTCGTCGACGACGTACTCGTCGTCGACGCCGCCGTCGTGGGCGGCGTCGTCGTGGGCGGCGTCGTCGTGGGCGGGGTCGTGGTCGGCGCCGTCGTCGTCGACAGTGCCGTCTCGGCGGCGTCACTCCCGCTGCTGCACGCAGCGGTCACCGCGAGGCAGCCGATCACGAAGAGTGCGAGGCACGGGCGCGTATCCATGGCGGGTCTGGAGAAGGTCATGCTGTACCGATCGGAACTGAGGGAGCGCTCAGTCTCGCACCGTCGCAGGCGCGATGCAGGTCAATCCGTCGGTTCGGGTGCCACGAGCCCCGGGTGCGTCGCGACACCGAGCATCCACCCCTCCTCGAGCTGCACCGACGCCGCGTCATCGACCGCGGGAGTGAACCACGAGGCCAGCTCCCCGGCCCGGTCGGCGGTTGCGAGCCGGCGGGCCACCCCGTGCACCTGGGCTGCGTCCCGAATCCAGTGGACGGGCATGACCATCGGGAACAGCGTCGGCCAGATCTCGGCGATCACCACGCCACCCCGCTCTGGCACCGGGGGCCGCAGGCCGGTGGTGAACGGCCACACGTGGGCACGCCGCTCGCGGCGGAGACGTTCGAGGATCGGGATCAGCGTGAGGCTCTGACTGCCCACGCTGCCGATCCCGAGCAACTGCCACGGGCTCGCCGGCCGATACCCCCGCGACATGAGCAGGCGGTCGCACGATCGGAACTCGTCGTCCGGGAACGACGGGGGTTTGGTGACGGTGAGCCCATCGAGCTCGTTCGATCCCGGCCGGCCCCAGAACGGCCCGGCATGGTCGGTGTGCAGGTTGAGCTTCGCCGCGACCTCGAACCGGTTGTTGCGGTTGCGGTCGTCGTCGACGATGCCACGCTCGAGCGTCGTCCACATCGCACGCCACGGCGCATCCCCCTCCAGACCGAACCGGGCGGCGCTTCCCCCGGGGAAGCCGAGCGAGACATCGACCGCGAGCAGCGTACGGTCGGCCGACCCGGCGTCGAGCAGCGACCGGATCTGCTCGTCGGCGATGCGCCGCGTCGGCGGATTGGAGAATGTCGTGACGCCTCGACGACCGAGGTCGGCGATCCAGATCGAGTCCTTGCCGGTGGCGGCGGAGTTCTTCGCGCTCCAGTCGACGACGACGTAGCGGTCGAACAGGCTCACGCAACGACGCTGGCGACGGCGCCGAAATGCAGGGCCGCGGCAACGACGGTGAACCCGTGCCACACCTCGTGATAGCCGAACGAGCGCGGCCAGGGATCGGGCCGCTTCAACAGCAGCACCGGAAAGCCGATCGTGTACGCCAGACCCCCGGCCACGACGAGCCCGAGCTGGAGTGACGTCAGCGAGGTGGTCAGCGCCGGCGTCGCCGCCACGGCAGCCCAGCCCATGACGGGGTACAGCGCGTACCCGAGCCACTGCAGCCGGCGGATCGGCGCCAGCTTGATCACCATGCCGACGAGGCCGATCGCGCCGACCGAGGCGAGCAGTGGGATCCCCCATCGCAACGGCAGCCCCACCAGGCAGATCGGGACGTAGGTGCCGGCGATCAGCAGGTAGATCATCGAGTGGTCGAGACGTTGCATGATCTCGCGGGCTCGATACGAGTTCGCCAAACGGTGGTAGGCGGCCGATGTGCCGAAGACCAGCAGCAGGGTGCCGGTGTAGATGCCGGCCGCCGTGCGACCGGCGGCGCCGACGGCGAAGATGATCAGCAGCACGCCCGCCGGGATCGAGGCAAAGAAGACCCAACTGTGCAGCACGCCACGCCAAGACGGGCGTTCCAGCAGCAGGTCGTCGCAGTTCATGGTGTCGAAGGTATCGGCAGGAAGCGGCTCGCGCTGAACCGTTCAGGGCCGATCACGCCGGATCGGTCCGCTCAGGGGTCCTCCGCCAGTGCCAGAGCTGCGTCAGGAACGCCGCCGCAACGAGCACCATCAGGGGCTCGTACGGGAGGCGGTATCGGTAGTTGCCGTAGTAGAGGAATCCGTACAGGAACAGTGCGGTCAGGAACGAGGCGGCGAATACGCGCCCGATCCGCGTGCGCCAGAACGGGCGGCCGAGCACGACCGCGCCGAGGAGGAAGAGCGTGAGGAGCCCGTAGTAGCCCACGTCGGCGATGACGCCGATGCGTTCGGCATTGATCGGCGAGATCGGCGCCGCACCCGGTGCGTCGTTCACCCAGTCGAGCGCGTATGAATCGCCACGGTTGAGGTGGATCAGTTTGAGCGGAACGAGCTGCAGTTCGTGCACGGGGTGCGTCACCATGTACTCGATCGCGTCACGGCGGAGTGCAGATCCTGACTGCAACTCGCGCAGCGGCGGCTCCTGATCGAACTGGAGGTAGTACTCCTCGGGCGGGTAGGTCTGGCCACCCGTCGCGCCCGCGTGGTGACCGGACCACAGCGTGGCGCTCGCGTTGGTCGCGACGGGCACGAAGGCATCCATCACGATCGCGTTGCGGATCGTCCACGGCATCAGGATCACGATGACGACCGCCGCGACGCCTGCGATCCGTTTGGCCAACTCGAGGCGGGGCAGCTCGCGCCAGAACAACACGATCGGGAGCAACCCCCACGTGAGCGCCTCGCCCCGAACGAGCGCGCCGAGACCGATCACGGCACCGATCGCCACCAACCACGGCCACGTCGGCGAAGCATGGGCCAGCACGAGGAAGAGCAGCACGAACATCGCGGTGTAGAGCGTTTCGGTGACCAACACGTCGGTCCAGAGGATCGGCCCGGGCAGCACCGCCAACATGACACCGCCGACGATGGCAGCTCGCCGGTCGACGACCCGCTCGATCAGCAGCATCAACAACACCACCGTGAGCGCACCGACGATCGCGTTGAAGATCTCTCCCCACAGCGGTTCGATCCCGAACACCCAGTAGATCCCGGCGAGGATCGTGGAGTAGGCCGGCGGCCACTGCGCCGACGGGCCGCCCTGCGGCGGCCGGAACCCGAGACCCTCGTTGATCGCCACCGCGTTGGCGTTGTACATCATCGCGTCGTTCAGGACGAAGCCGTCGCGATCGACCCAGAGCACCCACGCGACGCGCAGCACCAGCGCGGCCACGAAGCACGTCACGTGTGGGAACCATCGCCGGGCGACCAGTCGAGCGAGCGGACCGGGCAGTCGTTCCGAAACGGGCATCGAGCGCATTGTCGCAGGTCAGTACGTGGACCGGGCGGTCGCCACCAGCGCGAGCACGTCGTCGCCGTACTGCTCGAGCTTGGCCGGGCCGACACCTTTCACCCTCGCGAGCGCAGCGAGGTCGTCGGGCAGCGCCGTCGCGATCGCAGCCAGGGTCTTGTCGTCGAACACGGTGTACGCCGGCTTGCCGTTGCGGCTGCGGTCGCGGTACGCCCGCAGCAGATCGAACAGCCGCGCGCTCGCTTCGTCGACCTCGCCGGACCTGGCCCCCAGCCGCCCTCGCTGCCGGCCGGCCGTCTCGACCTTCGACCCGATCGGGAACCGTCGGATCGCGTCGCCCCGGGCCGCGACGGCGGCCTCGGGCTCGAGCGCTCCGATCACCCACTCGTGGCCCTGGTCGACGAGGACCAGCCCCGGCACCGCCATCACGGTCGTGCGGTCGAGGAGCGGGTGGTCCGGCGCCTGACGCTGCCGGCCCGATGCCGTTCGGACCGCCGGAAGCGGGGCAGGCTCCGGCAGGTGTTCGGGCGGCTCGGTGGTGAGTTCGGCGACGAACGGGCTGGGCTGTTCGCCGCTGACGATCGTGACGCGGTTGCGGCACCGGGTGATGGCCACGTGGAGGAGTCGGCGTTCCTCCTCGACGTCGTCGGCGAGGCGATGCGGGTACTGATCGGCGTCGACGAGGTGGGCCACGACGACCGGCCACTCCTGACCCTTCACCCGGTGCACCGTGCTGAGCACGACACCCGATGCGTCCCGCCGCGTGGCGAGCTGCTCGCCGAGCCACCGTTCGAACGTTCCGACGTCGGAATGGAGTCGCGCGAGTTGCCGCAGCGCCAGCAGGTCATCGCCCTGTGCCGAACGGTTCATCCCTTGCCGCCCCTGATCGAGCGTCGCGACCGCACCACCCAGACCGATCTCGTCGACGAGTACGTCGAGGACCTCCGGCGCCGAGGCGCCACGTCGCACGAGACCCGCCAGGCGAGACAGATCGACGGCGAAGTCGCTCACCTTGGTGGCGTCCCGATCGTTGGTCAGGCGGGCCGCCAAGCGCTCGAGCCCGTCGAGGTCCCGCTGCTCGCTCGCCCAGTCGCGCAGCCGCGGGCTGAGGCCGCGCGAGGGGCGCCGCACCGCCTCACCGACATCGGCGCCGGAGAAGGGGGCACCCGACGCCAGCCGCAACCACGCCATGGCGGCCCGTACCGCGGTTCGTTCGAGGAACTCGACGCCGACACCGCCCGAGATCAGGACGCTCGACGAGGTGAGCGCCACCTGCACCGGCACGAGCGCAGCGTTGACGCGCGCGAGCACCGCGATGTCGGCCGGGTCGGCACCGGTCGCGAGGGCATCCCGTACCTCGCCGGCCGAGGCATCGACCGGATCGTCCGAGGTGACCGACCGCCAGCCCCGGGTGTCGGCCGACGCGGCACGGATCGTCTTGTCGACGCGGCGCCGGTTGTGCCGGAGCAGTCGGTCGGCGATGTCGACCACTCCCGCCGGACATCGGTAGTTGACCTCGAGCGGGTGGGACTCGGCGCCCGGAAACCAGCGTGAGAAGTCGATCAACCAGGCGGGATCGGCGCCGTTGTACCCGTAGATCGTCTGGTCGTCGTCGCCGACCCCGAACACGGCGCCGCCGGGAGCCGCCAGCAGGCGGATCAACAACAGGTGAGCCGGCGTCAGGTCCTGGAACTCGTCGACCAGCAGCACGCGACACGCCGACTGCGCGGCTCGTCGCGCCTCGGGCTGCGTGAGCAGGGTCTCGATGGCACGGTAGATCTGGTCGTCGAAGTCGACGGCGCCCTGACGGTCGAGCGCTGCCCGGTACTGCGGCCAGACCTCGGTGAGACCGTCGACGTCGCCGCCGTACCGCACTTCGGCGTCGGGTGGAGCGACCAGGCCCAGGCGCACCAGACTCAGCGCGTCGATCCACGGCGCCAACGGATCGATGTTGAGCTTCCGTGGTGTCTGCACGAGCGAACCGAGGATTCGCCGCACCTCGGGCTCGTCGATCGTCGTCCAATTCCGGCGCTGCGGGGCGAACGGCGGCGAGCCGTTGACGATCGCGAGTGCGATTGCGTTCAGCGTGCGCACGTGCAGTCCCGGTAGGTCGACGGTGCGTTCGCGCATCTCCTCCTGGGCACGCTTGTTGAACGCGACGAGCGTCAGGGCCGTCGGTGGGAGATTCCAGCGCCCGAGCAGGTGGCGTGCCCGCTCGGTCAGCACCCGGGTCTTGCCGGACCCGGCCGGGGCGATGATGCGCGCCACCCCACCCGGATGGGTGACGGCGGCGAGCTGGTCCGACGCGAGCTCGGCGTCGGCCGTGTTCGTGTGCGGGGCACCGAAGCGCCCGTGTTCGATCTGGACGGTGTGGACCACGGCGACGCCGTCGATCGGCCCCGTGAACCGGATCGGGCCCCCGTCGAGCCACATCCCCGCGCCGTCCGGTGCGACGACGTCACCCTCGAGATCCGGACCGGCGACGGACGCACCGGCGGCGACGGCCCGATCGATCGCGGTCCACCGTCCGGCTTCGCCGGAACGGACGTCGATCGAGTTCGACCAGATCAGGTGGCGGAGCTCGTCGAGTTCGAAGGTGTGGTCGACACCGAGGGAGAACGGTTCGTCGTCGCAGGATTCCGAGGGTCGTGGGTCGAGCTCGGTGGCGAGCGACACGACGAGCCCGGTCCGCTCGTGGGCCGCCGCCCGAAGCACGTCGAGCATCCAGGCGGGCCGTTCGACGGCCGTCCGGTCGATCTCGACCCGTGCTGCGTCGGCCCAGGGCTCCGGAGGCGCTTGCTCGGCGAGGACGATCGCGTGACGCCCCAGTGCAGGCGGACCACGCCGCACGGGGAGCGCGATCGGGTCGGGAGCGTCCGACGGCACGTCCGACGGGGACACCGCCGCGGACGCGGTGGGTTGCGCGGGCGCGCCCTGGTGATCGGCCCAGCACTGCTTCACCTCGGCGGGACGTCCGTGCTCACCTCCGCAGTACACACATGCGATCACCCCGGCGACCCTAGCGACGGGCGGGAACAACCGACGACGCTCCGCGGGCGGCGTCCAGCGCACATCTTGACGAACTTGACGGTCACCGGGCTCAAGCCGTCCCCCGGGTCTGCCGAGGGAAACTCGAAGCATCGTCACATTACATTCGCGTTACGGCACGCCGATGGCGTCCCGGGGAGTCACCACCAGTCATGATCCGAACCCTCCTGCTCACCTCCGCGCTGATCGCGTCCGGGCTCGTGGCCGGGGCACCGACTGCGCAAGCAGTGGACGACACGCCCTGGACCCTGCCGGAGCGCCCGCCCGAGTGCACGGTCGACGACGCGGAGTCGGGTGACGTCGGCCACTGCCTGCTCTCCTTCTACCAGGACCCCTCCGAGACCGGCTGGGGCGTTCCGCCCGCTCCGGGGGTCGGCGACGGCTGGGAGTTCAGCGGCTCGCGCTACAACGGCTCGCCGGCGCTCGAGACCTGGGAGTCCGAGCAGATCGCCGAGAACACCGAGACGATCGCCGGGATGGCACCCGGTCAGCTCGAGTCCCACGTCGCCGCTCAGGGGATCATCGAGGGCTTCCTCGCCGAGATCTCGGCGAACGGGTACGAGGTCTACCACGCCAGCGCCTATTCGTTCCGCTGCACGAACAGCAACGGAGGATGGGACTGCCCGACCGGTGATCCCGACCACCTCTCGTTCCACGCCTGGGGTCTCGCCGTCGACATGAACTCCAACACCAACCCGATTCGGCGGTACTCGAGCCAGGACGGCGTGACGGCCTGTCAGACGCCGATGGAGACCGACATGCCGCGGTGGATGATCCAGACGGCCGAGAAATGGGGCCTGTACTGGGGCGGCTACGGCTGGAGCAGCGGCTGCATCGACACCTCGACCGAACGCGACTCGGTGTTCCGCGACCCGCCGCACTTCGAGTTCCGAGGCACCGTGGAGCACGCCGAGGCGATCCTCGCGTTCAACCACGGCAACGACCCGAGCCTCACCTGCTTCACCGTCGTCGACGACGACGGTGAGGACGTCGAGCGGTGCAACCGGAGCGGACGACCCGAGGCCGACTGGCGGCTGCCGGTCGACAGCGGCGCTCCCGAGGGCGCCGAGGCGGTCATGATCAACCTGACGGCGACCGAATCGGCCGGTCCGGGGTTCCTGACGCTGGAGGACTGCGACGCCCGGGAGGGATTCCGCACCACGTCGGCGCTCACCTTCGCGGCCGACGACACGACCGCGGCGATGGCGGTGGTCCCGATCGACGAGGACGGACGCTTCTGCGTGTACCGCTCGACGGGCGTCCACAGCGTCGTCGACGTCCTCGGCCACATCGGTGCCGACGGCGAGCCGATGTGGTTCGATCCGTCGGTCCCGAACCGGTTGACGGACACCCGCGCCGACGGCGTCTGCGAGCCGGGCCAGGAGTGCGAATCCGGTCCCGTCCCCGACGCCGCGGTCCACGCAGTGCCGACCGAGGACGAACGTCCGCGGATCGCCAACCTGGCCGTGGTCGACGGCAGCGGACCGGGCTACCTGCAAGCCGGCACGTGCGAGGGCGTCGGCGAGGAGTACCTCTTCTCGAACCTGAATTACCTCGACGGCGCCGCGCGATCGAACCTCGCACTCGTCGGCAACGGCGAGATCGGCAGCTGCGTGTTCGCGCTCACCGAGGCCCACGTGATCGTCGACGAACTCGGATCCCTGGATCCGGTCGAGGGATACGGCTGGGCACTCGAACAGCCGCGGCGGGCGCTCGACACTCGCGAGTGCGCCGACGCCTGGTGCGATGGGCGACCCGGAGCACGCACCGTGATCGAACTGAATCTCGACACGGAGGCGCCGGGCGCCGCGATCGCCGTCACCGTGACCGAACCTGAGTCGGACGGATTCGTGTCGGTCGGACCGTGTGCGTCGTTCGACGGCGTCGACGACGTCGAGACGTCGAACGTGAACCACCTCGCCGGCCAGACGGTCACCAACCTCGCACTCGTCGACCTCGACGAGGGCAACATCTGCCTCTACACGCTCTCATCGGCCCACGTGATCGTCGATGTCCAGGCCGAGCTGACCGCCGAACAGGACGCCGGCCTCGTGCCGACGGAGCCCACCCGGGTCCACGACAGCCGGGAGCTCTGAGCGCTCAGCCGGCGGCGACGTTGCCGACCCGTGGCTTGTTGGCCACGTAGTCGGCGAGGCGGCGCTCGGCGTCGCCGCCGAACAGGATTTCGGCCACCTCCCGGAGCCCGGGACCGTCGTGGATGTCGTCGTCGTGCACGACGAGATCGATCTTCGAGCGGCGACGCATGAAGTCGTCGAGTGTGACGACCATCTCGTGCTCGGCAGCGGTGTGCAGCTCGGCGCGGAGGTAGTCGGCCGACCCCATGACATCCTGCCCCATCGACGGGTCGGCCCTGATCGCCTCGAGCAGGTCGAACGCGCGACGGCCGTAGCGCCGCCACAGGCGATCGGTGAGCGGCTCGGTGTCGGGTTTCGTGCGCAGTCGATCGAGCTTCATGAGCTTGGCCTGGCGGTAGAACTCGGCACGCGTCGCCTCGGCCGGCTCGCCGAACCAATTCTCGAGGTCGTCCTCGAGAGGGATCCCGAGATGCTCGATCTCGTCGGCCACCTCCTCGCCGACGTTGAGGCAGTCGGTCAGTTTGCCGCCGAAGATCGTGACCACGCCGAGGTCGTCGTCGCATTCGATCTCGTGTTTGCGGCTGAGCGACGTCCAGTCGGTGTCGGTCTGGTCGCCGCCGTCACTGCGGACCACGAGCGGCCGCACACCGGACCGCTCGGCGATCACGTCGGCGACGGTGAGCGGCGTGGTGAGATCGAGCCGGGCGTTGATCTGATCGAGCAGGAACGTGCGGTCGTCGTCGTCGACCGCCGTGAACGGGGTGTCGATTCGGGTGTCGGTCGTTCCGATCACCGATCGACGACCCATCGGGATCACGTAGAAGAGTCGCTGGGTGTCGTCGAAGAAGGCGAGCACACGATCGTGCCGCGTCGTGGTGAGCCGCGGCACGACGAGATGGATGCCCTTGGAGTACACGATCCGGTGGTCGGTGCGATTGCCCCAGCTGCCGGTTCAGCACGTCGACGAACGGTCCGGCCGCATTGACGATCGTGCGAGCCGCCGTGGTGAACTCCTCCCCGAGTCGACGTCGCGCAGTCGCGCGACCCAGCGGTCACCCTGCGGCGTCGACACACGTTCGGCCGACACCAGCTCGACGTAGTTCGCCACGGCCGCTCCCGCTTCGATCGCCGACCTGACGAACGAGAACACGAACCGCGAGTCGTTGTCGATCAGGTACGCGTCCTGGTACTGGATGCCGCCTCGCACCGAGCGGGTGTCGATCGCCGGCTCCTCGGCCTTGATCTGCTCGGCGTCGAACAGCTTGGGCGGCTTGGTGCCGAACAGACCGATCATCCAGTAGCCGACGGCGCCGAGTGCCGCGAACCAGGGTCGGTACGGCGCGGAGCGGTCGAGCGCCGCGAGGAACCCGATCTCCTTGATGTTGTCGGGGTACGCCTTCATCAGCCGGTTGCGCGAGCGGCAGAGCCCGAACACGAGCGGGAGTTCGTAGTTCTCGAGGTACTTGAAGCCGCCCCAGACCAGGTTGGACGACTCCTGACTCGTGAAGCTTCCGAAGTCGCCACGGTCGATCAGTGCGACCGATGCGCCTCGACCGGCCAGGGCCGCGGCCGACACTGCCCCGTTGATGCCGGCGCCCACGACGAGCACGTCGAACAGCCCGTCACGCATTCGGTCGATGTTCGTCTGACGCAACGCCATACGACCAGCGTCGCAGCGACCGAGGCATCTTCACAACGGGAAGAGGTCGGTTTTCGTCCGAGCGGACGACCCCGGCTCCTCCCTCGGGCCGATGCGGGTCGTTGCCGATGCGGTTACGTTGTGAAACGTGAGATCCGTGCTCTCCACACGGCTCAGCCGTTGGGCCACCGACCACCCGTTCGAGACCGACGTCGCGTTCGCCGTGCTCGTCGGCGCGATGACGATGCTCGGGTTCGTCGTCGCCGACGTGAGCGGCTCGGAACAGGAGCCCGATGCCATCGGCGGCCTGTTGATCCTCGGCCAGACCGCCTCGTTCGCATTCCGGCGGCGAGCGCCGATCGCGAGCCTGCTGGGCGTGGTCGCGTTCACGGTGAGCTTCTGGATCGCCGACTACGCATCGAACTTCGAGGCCTTCTCGCTGCTCGCCGTGTACGCCGCCACCGCACACGGCGGCGAGGACCGCGGACGCGTGTGGAGAATCGTCGGGTCGGTCGTGGCCGGGGTCTCGGTGGTCGCCGTCCTCGGCGTGCTCAGTCCGTCCGAGGACCTTCCCGCTGCCGCGGTGGTCGGCATCGCGGCGCTCCACGTCACCGCGGCGATCGCCGGTGAGATCGTGTACGACCGGCGCAAGCGGGTGTTCGAACTCGAGCAGCGCGCGGTTCGAGCCGAGGCCGAACGCGGGCTCCTCGCGCGTCAGGCGGTCCTCGACGAGCGGGCGCGCATCGCCCGCGACCTGCACGATGTCGTGGCCCACGGGATGAGCGTGATGGTGGTTCAGGCCGGTGCCGCCGAGCGCGTCGTGGCCAGCGATCCGGCCGAGGCGGCCAAGGCGCTCGACCACATCCAGCAGGCCGGCCGCGAAGCCCTCTCGGAGATGCGGCGCATGCTCGACGTGCTCCGCTCCGAGCCGAACGGCGACCGTGCCCTGGCACCGCAGCCGACGATGGACGACCTCGCCCAGATCGTGCAGCACTGCAGCGACTCCGGCATCCCGACCGAGCTCATCGTCGACGGGGAACGGGCGACCCGATCGGCGGGTCAGGAGATGGCGGCGTACCGGATCGTGCAGGAGGCGCTCACCAACGTGATCAAACATGCGGGCCGCCCGGCCCACGCGGTCGTCCGCGTGCAGTATCGACCCGAACACATCCACCTCGAGGTGACCGACGACGGCGCCGGCACGACCGATCGAGAGCTCGCCGCCGCCTCCGGCCACGGCCTCGTCGGGATGCGCGAGCGGGTCGACCTCTACGACGGCACACTGCGCTTCGGGCCCCGGCCCGGCGGTGGATTCCGGGTCGCCGCCACCGTCCCGTTCGACCGCACCCCGGCGAACGCCACGTGATGCTGCGCGTCGCCGTCGCCGACGACCAGGAGCTCGTGCGGACGGGGTTCGCCATGATCCTCGGGTCCGACGAGGAGATCGAGATCGTGGGGCAGGCGGAGAACGGGCGGACGGCCGTCGAGCTGTGCCGGCGGCTGCGGCCCGACGTGGTGCTGATGGACATCCGCATGCCGGAAATGGACGGAATCGAGGCGACCCGCGACCTGCTGGCCGACGGCGACTCGACGACACGCGTGTTGATCCTGACGACCTTCGATCTCGACGACTACGTCTACGACGCGATCCGGGCCGGCGCCAGCGGCTTCCTCCTCAAGGACACGCCCGCCGACGACCTGATCCGCGCCGTCAAGGTCGTCGGGGCCGGCGACGCGCTGCTGTCACCGTCGATCACCCGTCGGCTGATCGAGGAGTTCGCCGCCGAGTCGACGACCTACGCGGTGTCGGCCGGCCTCGAACAGCTCACCGAGCGGGAGACCGAGGTATTGGCGCTGATGGCCCGCGGCCGATCGAATCAGGAGATCGCGGCCGAGCTCTACCTCGGCGAGACCACGGTCAAGACCCACGTCAGCCGTGTGCTCACCAAGCTCGAGGTGCGGGACCGGGTGCAAGCCGTGATCGCTGCGTACGAGGCCGGGCTCGTACGACCCGGCCGCTCCGGCGACTGAGTCGCGATCCGGCGGTCAGCCGCGGTTCCCGACGGGCGCGGTGGGCGTGAAGCGCACGGGGAGGCGCTTGATGCCGGTGACCAGCGGAATGCCGGTCGAGGCGAGCGGCACGGCCGGGCCGGTCACCTCGAGGTCGGGCAGCCGCCGGAACATCTCACGGAACACCACGGCCAGCTCGCGGCGAGCCAGGTGGGCGCCGAGACAGAAGTGCGGGCCCGGACCGCCGAAGCCGACGTGCGGGTTCGGCGTAGCGGCGTACGTCGAACCGCTCCGGGTCGTCGAACACCCGTGGGTCGCGGTTGGCCGCGCCGTAGAACATCACGACCTTGTCGCCCTCGTCCAGGTCCACTGTCGCCGACGCGTGACGTCGCGGGTGGCGGTTCGACGCATGAACGTGACCGGCGACGCCGACTCGGACGATCTCCTCGACCGCCGCCGACGTCACGCCGTCGACGTCGGCCTGCCAGATCGCCCGCTGCTCGGGATTGTGCGCCAGCAGGTTGACGCCGTGGCTGATCGCAGTGCGGGTCGTGT
The DNA here is from genome assembly GCA_963827775.1 of uncultured Acidimicrobiaceae bacterium. Lineage (GTDB taxonomy): Bacteria > Actinomycetota > Acidimicrobiia > Acidimicrobiales > Ilumatobacteraceae > Ilumatobacter. The sequence goes on from CAWHCI010000026.1 coordinate 114,960, forward strand.
CGTTGCCGGCGACGGCGAGCAGCACGAAGAACGAGGTGATCTCCGCGGGCGTCAGCAGGTCCTCGGGGAGGTCGTTGTGGACGAGCTTCGACGTGAGGTCGTCGGTCGGGTTGGATGCGACGCTCCTCGATCAGCTCACCCATCAGCGCCGGCGAGCGACGATGCCGGCGTTCGAGGAAGGCTCTCGATGCCCGCCGTCCTCGCCGACGAACTCGGGGTCGCCGCCGCTCAGGATCACGTTGGTGGCGTCGAGCACGGTCTTGAACTCGCTGCGCGGGATGCCCATCATGTCGCAGATGATCAGCAGCGGGAACGGCTGCGACAGCACGTCGACGAGGTCGACCTCGCCCTGCTCGCAGAAGCCGTCGATCACCTCGGTGCAGATCGACTCGACCGAGTCGAGCACGCCCTGCGAGCTCGGTCGGGGTGAACGCTTGGCGACGATGCGACGCTGGTGGGCGTGGCGCGGGTTGTCCATGTTGATGAACCCGCCGAAGAACTCGAGCATCTCCATCGGCAGGTCGAAGATCGACGTCGCACCCTTGCCCGGAACAGAACTGGTCGGGGTGCTTGCTGACGTGCACGACCTCGTCGTAAGCGCGTGAGCGCGTGGAACGTCTCCATCGTCTCCGTCAGCGGGTTGTCGACCGCGATCGGCAACACCGCGCCCTGTTCGCGCAGCTCCGCGAACTGCGCCATCCGCTCGTCGAGCGGCTGATGCCAGAAGGTCGGGTCGGCGATGCGGGACGGTTCGATGGCCATGCTGCTCCTCGGAGGTCGAGCGGTTGCCGTCCATCATGGACGCGTCGGCCGGCGGGACGCGAAACGACCCCGCAGCCGGAGCCGCGGGGTCGTCGGCGCGATCGGGGGTCCGATCGTGGTCGTCAGCTGCAGCCGCTGGTGCTGCCGCAGCTCGGGCAGGCGTGGCAGCTGCCGGCGCGCACCATGTGCACTCCGCACTGCATGCACATCGGCGCATCGATCGGCACCGCGCCCGGCGATGCCCCTGGCCGGCGTGTTGTCCTCGACCGTGGGCGTCACCGCACCGCTCTCGAGGCCGGCGGCGAGCTCGTCGACCGACGGCACGCTCTTCGGGTCGGCCACGATCTCGGAGCCCTGACTCGTCTGGATGACGGCCTCGTCGACGCCGGGCAGCGTCGGCTGTGTGCGCTCGTCGATCGTGAAGATGCCGAGCTCGGCGCGCTCGTCGTAGCGTCATGTACTCGAGGGCGAGACGACGGAACAGGTAGTCCATGATCGAACCCGCGAACCGGACGTCGGGGTCGTCGGTCATGCCGGCCGGCTCGAACTTCATGTTCACGAACGCCTCGACGTACGCCCGCATCGGCACGCCGTACTGCAGGCCGTAGCTGATCGACTTCGCGAACGCGTCCATGATGCCGGCGAGGGTCGAACCCTGCTTGGACACCGTCAGGAAGATCTCGCCGGGCTGGCCGTTCTCGTACTCGCCGATCGTGGCGAAGCCCTTGCAGTCGGCGACGCGGAACTCGAACGTTGCGAGCGGTGCGGGATCGGGGCAGCTTCTGGCGGATCGGCCGTGCACGATCTTCTCGACGACCTTCTCGACGATCTCGGTGGCCGCTTCGGCGCCGGCGCCGGCCGTGTCGGCGTCGTCGGCTGCATCGTCCTTCTTCGCCGTCGACAGCGGCTGGGCGACCTTGCAGTTGTCGCGGTAGATCGCGACGGCCTTGAGGCCGAGCTCCCAGCTGAGCTGGTGCAGTGCCTCGACGTCTTCGACGCGTGGCCTCCTCGGGCATGTTGACCGTCTTGGAGATCGCGCCCGACAGGAACGGCTGCACCGCGCCCATCATCCGCACGTGGCCCTCGTAGTGGATCGTGTTGTCGCCCATCGAGCAGGCGAACACCGACACGTGCTCGGCGGCCAGGTGCGGTGCGCCGAGGATCGACTTCTGCTCGTCGATGTAGGCGATGATGTCGTCGACCTGCTGGGCGTCGTAGCCGAGGCGGCGCAGCGCCCGCGGGATGGTCTGGTTGACGATCGACATCGTGCCGCCGCCGACCAGCTTCTTCATCTTCACCAGCCCGAGGTCGGGCTCGATGCCGGTGGTGTCGCAGTCCATCATCAGACCGATCGTGCCGGTCGGCGCCAGCACCGAGGCCTGGCTGTTGCGAACGCCGTGCTCGCGACCGTCGCGGACGGCGTGCTCCCAGGCGATCGCTGGCCGGCCGACAGCAGCTCGTCGGGGACCACGTCGTCGTCGTCGATCCGGTAGCTGGCGTCACGGTGCATGCCGAGCACGCGGAGCATGTGCTCCTCGTTGTCGGCGAACCCCTCGAACGGGCCGAGACGGGCCGCCGTCTTGGCGCTGCGTGGCGTAGGCGTGGCCGGTCATGAGCGACGTGAGCGCGCCGGCCCAGGCACGACCCTCGGGCGAGTCGTAGGCGTGGCCCAGCGCCATCAGCAGCGCACCGAGGTTGGCGTAGCCGAGGCCGAGCTGACGGAACTGGCGGCTCGTCTCGCCGATCTCGGGCGTCGGGTAGTCGGCGCGGCCGACGAGGATCTCCTGCGCGGTGAAGACGGTCTCGATCGTGTGCATGTAGGCGTCGACGTCGAAGCTGTCGGCACCGTCGTCGGCGTTCAGGTCGAGGTACTTCAACAGGTTGATCGAGGCCAGGTTGCACGCCGAGTTGTCGAGGTGCATGTACTCCGAGCACGGGTTCGATCCGTTGATGCGACCGGTGTTGTGGGCGGTGTGCCACTGGTTGATCGTGGTGTCGAACTGCAGGCCCGGGTCGGCGCACTCCCACGAGGCCTCGGGCGATCTGACGCCACAGGTCGCGGGCACGCACGGTCTTGACGACCTCGCCGGTGGTGACGGCCTTCATGGCCCAGTCGGCGTCCTCGACGACGGCCTGCATGAACTCGTCGGTGACGCGCACCGAGTTGTTGGCGTTCTGGTACTGGATCGAGTACGAGTCGGAACCGTCGAGATCCATGTCGAAGCCGGCGTCGCGCAGCACGCGCGCCTTGCGCTCCTCTTTCGACCTTGCACCAGATGAACTCTTCGACGTCGGGGTGGTCGACGTCGAGGATGACCATCTTGGCGGCGCGGCGGGTCTTGCCGCCCGACTTGATCGTGCCCGCCGAGGCGTCGGCGCCGCGCATGAAGCTGACCGGGCCCGACGCCGTGCCGCCACCCTCGAGCAGCTCGACGCGACGAGCGGATCTTCGACAGGTTGACACCGGAACCGGAGCCGCCCTTGAAGATGACGCCCTCCTCGCGGTACCAGTTGAGGATCGAGCTCATCTTGTCGTCGACCGACAGGATGAAGCAGGCGCTCGCCTGCTGCGGGACGTCCTCGACGCCGATGTTGAACCACACCGGGCTGTTGAACGCGGCGCGCTGCGTGACGAGGATGTACTTCAGCTCGTCGCGGAAGGCCTCGGCCTCGTCCTCGTCGGCGAAGTAGTCGCCCTCGCGGCCCCACTCGACGATCGTGTCGACGACCCGGTCGATCACCTGGCGCAACGAGTTCTCGCGCTCGGGCGTGCCGAGCGAGCCGCGGAAGTACTTCTGGGTGACGATGTTGGTGGCGTTGACCGACCAGGACGTGGGGAACTCGACGTCGAGCTGCTCGAACGCGACCGAGCCGTCCTTCCAGTTGGTGATCCGTGCGTCACGGCGCTCCCACACGACCTCGTCGTACGGGTCGACACCCGGCGAGGTGAAGAGCCGTCGAAGGCCCAGCGTCCGGATGCGGTCCGACCGGTGGCGGACAGTCGTTCAGGCGCCAGAGACATGTGTGATTCCTTCCAGAGTGACGAGCGCCGTGCCGCCGTGCGACGACGACACAAGATGTAGTTGGGTTTCCCCCGTATCCCGCCCCGTCGAGCCACAACAGGTTGTGTGCACTCGGGGAGGGCTGCGTATTACATCACTGTAGTTACAGCGATGTCAACGGTTGGCTGCCCGTTGGATCGAAACAATCCTCTGACCAGCCGCGACGCGCGCCTCACGGCATCCATTTCATGCGCACCGTGGGCAGCGCGACACACAGGTTCAGAGCTCCGGGCTCCAGGTGGTCGGTCGCCGGCTCGCCCCCAACACGTCCAACGCCCAGCCCTCTTCCACTGATTCGTCCGTGTGTCGCGCCACCTCCCGGCACGGAGGCCCACCCTACGGACGACCTCCTTGTGGAACGGAAGGGGACAACCGTGTGAATTGGGAAGAGTTTCTGTGACTTGCCCTGTGGACAGCGGTCGGCTTACCCACAACCTGCCAAGATCGGCGGTCATGACATCGGCGATGTCCACGCCCCCACGCTGCAGCGCCTGTTCCCCGCCCGAGTCGACACGATCTCGGTCGCGGCGGCGTACGACGTCGGACCGGCTCCGCCCACCCCGATCGCCCGTGGATCGGCCTGTGCATGGTGACCAGCCTCGACGGCTCGATCTCCGTCGACGGTGCGTCGGGCGCGGCTCGGCAACCCCAACGACCTCGACGTGCTCCTGACGCTGCGGAGCCTCGCCGACATCGATCCTCGTGGGCGCCGGCACGGTGCGCGGCGAGGGCTACGGGCCACCGAAGAAACAGGGCCAGCGGATCGGCGTCGTCACGAACCGCGGCAACGTCGATCTCGACAGCGACCTGTTCACGAGCGGGGCCGGATTCGTGATCACGAACGAGACGGCTGACGTCGACGAGTCACGGGTCGACGTGCTGCGCGCCGGTCACGACGCCGTCGACATCGCCGACGCCGTCTCCCGGCTCGCACGAGATCGTACCCGACGTGCGCTACGTCCAGGCCGAGGGCGGTGCCGGCTTCAACGGGAGCCTGCTCGACGCCGACGTGATCGACGAACTCGACCTGAGCCTGTCGCCGCATCTGGTCGGCGGCGACGGTCCGCGCCTGACGACGGGTGCGACCGAATCGCTGCGCGGACGTTCGAGCTGGCGCACCTGCTCGCCGACACGACGGCTTCGTGTTCAGCCGCTGGCTCCGAGCTTGCTGAGCAGCTCGAGCTCGCTCTGGAAGTCGGACGCCGCGTCGAAGTTCTTGTAGACCGACGCGAACCGGAGGTAGGCCACCTCGTCGAGGCGCTCGGAGCCGCTCGAGCACGGCCAGCCCGACACGGCTCGACGAGACCTCTCCACCGCCGGCGAGACGGATCTCGTCCTCGACGTCGACCGCCAGACTGTGCGATCGCCTCGTCGTCGACCGATCGCCCCTTGGCCGCCGACCGCACGCCGTGCACGATCTTGTCGCGGTCGAACAGCTCGTGGCGCCGGTCGACTTCACGACGACGAGCGGCACCTCTTCGACGCGCTCGAACGTGGTGAACCGATGCGAGCACGACAGGCAGTGCCGGCGACGGCGCACGGAGGCGCCCTCCTCGAGCGAGCCGGGAGTCGACGACCTTGGTGTCGTCGGCGCGACAAGCGGGACAATGCACCCGAGGTCTGAGGCTACTGCGCAAGGCGGCACGCGCTCAGGGCAGGACGACCTGCTGACCGGCCTGGATCGAGGCGCCGCCGTTGAGGTCGACGAGCTTGTCGACGAAGCGGCTCGACCGGGACACGTCGCCACGGTGCGCGTGCGCGATCGACCACAGCGTGTCGCCGGGTTGGGCGGTGACGGTGGAGCGAACCTGTGCCGGCAGGCTCGCGGCGGCGGAGGCAGGTACGCCGCCGGAGCCGGCCAGCACATCGTGGGTGACCACGACCCCGCAGGCCACGACGGCGGCCAGGACCGTCCCGACGACGGCCCGACGACGCCGGTAGGTGGCCGCGGGCACCGACCTCGGTGCCCGCCGCCGACGGGTCGCCGGCTCGCTCGGTATCGATCGGTCGCCGGCTCCCCACGGGCCGTGCGATCGTCGAAGTGTTCATTGTTGCGGTCATGTCGAAGGACTCCCAACTGTCTCGACCGGGCGGTCGGGAACGGCGAACCGGTGTTCGCCGAACATCTGTACGGGAACAGTTGTACCCGAACAATCGTTCGACGTCAACCCGGAACATCGAACAGATGTCCTCGAACAGGTGTTTGACTCCGGCGGCGAACAACCGTACGATGGAGACATGGCCGACAAGAAGATCAGCGCCCGCCAACTCCAGATCCTCGAGTTCATCTCCGACGCAGATGCGCGATCGTGGCTACCCGCCCTCGGTCCGCGAGATCGGCGATGCGGTCGGCCTGACCTCGCCGTCGACGGTGCACAGCCACCTCAACACGCTGTCGAGGCTCGGCTACCTGCGCCGCGACCCGACGAAGCCACGTGCGATCGAGGTCCGCTGGGACCCGAACTCGGGCGTGGTGATGGAGCGACGCCCGGTGCGGCACGTGCCCGCTCGTCGGCGACGTCGCCGCCGGCACCGACGTGCTCGCCCAGGAGAACGTCGAGGAGCTGTACCCGATGCCGTCCGACTTCACCGGCGAGCGGCGACCTGTTCATGCTGCGGGTCCGCGGTGACTCGATGGTCGACGTCGGCATCCTCGACGGCGACTTCGTCATCGCCGCGCAGCAGAACACGGCCAACAGCGGCGACATCGTCGTCGCCGGCATCCCCGGCGACGAGGCGACGGTCAAGACGTATCGGCACCGAGGGCGACGAGGTCGTGCTCGATCCCGTCCAACCCGACGATGGAACCGATGCGGTTCCCTGCCGACGACGTCAGCATCTTCGGCCGAGTCGTCACGGTGATGCGCCGACTCTGACGGTCAGCTTCCCGGCTGCCGCCCGTCACGGTCCGGCAGCGTCGGTGCTCCCGACGCCGGGTCCGGGGGCGCGGAGTGCGTCGGCGGCCTGGCCCGATGGCGGTTGCCACGTCGCCGGCGGCACCACCGGCGCCGGGTCCGGTTGCGGCGTCACATCCGGCGCGTGCGGGTTGACCGGCACCTGGTCCAAGCGCGGTGCTCCGGCGGCCATGGCGCATCGGCCGATTCCCCGTCGGTCGCGCTGCTCGGCACCCAGCCCGGGCCCAGTTGGCGGTGCCACGATCGCGGCCCGCTTGGAGCGGCGGCCCGACAGCACCAGCAGCAGCAGGCCGAGCACGACGCCGCCGATCGCCACGATCAGATGCCGCGCGGCGGAGTCCGTCGACGCCGTCGTCGGGGTCGCGGCCGAGCGCAGCGACCACCGTCAGATCGTCACCCGTCACCGCCACCGAGTACTGGCCCGGCTCGGTGATCTCGACGCGCTGGATCGACCGGCCGTCGAACCCGTCGACGTCGTAGCTGATCGAATCGTCGGCCGTGACGTCGCCGGGAGCGAGATCGCCGGTGAAGACTCGACCTCGAACGACGCCGACGGATCCGCAACCGGCTGGCAGTCCCCGCCGGCGATGCCTGCGGCGGCCCCGACTTCTTCGTACACGTAGAACGTGCCGGTCTCGGTGAAGTCGAGCGTCGTCGTGCAACCCACCGGCGCACGTGCGAAGCCCTCGACCGATCTGCGCCGGCCGACGTTGGGCCACCACGTACAGCACGCCTCCGCCGACCAGACCGGCGAACAGACAAGAAGAGGCCGAGCGCTGCGGCGGCTCCACGTCCTTGTGATTTCACACCCATGCGCGGTCCTCGCTGAAGCTCATTCGTGGGGTCGGGGGCTCGACGTGCCGACGCCCAGCCGGGCAGCGACGAGATCGATCTGTGTATCCGGTTGTACCACGGCGACACGAACGTACTCGGCACCCGCTTCGCCGTAGAAGTCGCCGGGGCTCACGAGGGCGCCGCCCTCGGTCGCCAGCCGCTCGGTGAACGCCCAGGCGTCGCCGACGTGGAACCACAGGTAGAAGCCGCCGCCCGGCAAGCGGGATCTCGATCCCCGACCAGCGGCTGAGCACCGGTCGCCATCCGCTCGAGCCGGGCCAGGTATCGACCTCGCTGCACCTCGACGTGCTGATCGTCGTCGAGCGCGACGACGCCGGCAGCCTGGGCCGGGCCCGGCACCATCATCCCGACGTGCTTGCGGACCTCGCGGAGATAGTCGACCAGTGTCGGCGTCACCCGCATAGAAGCCGACCCGGGTACCCGCCAGGTTGCGACCGTTTCGACAGCGAGTGGACGGCGACGACGCCGTCCGTGCCGTGTTCGAGGATCGTGCGGCCCCGACCGGTCCACGTGAACTCGACGTAGCACTCGTCGGAGAACACGGGCACGCCGTGCGACCGCGCCCCACTCGGCCGCGGCACCGAGATCGTCGAGGCACACCGTTCGGATTGGCCGGGCTGTTCACCCACAGCGCGAGCGCACGTGCGGCGTCGGCCGGATCGATCGAGTCGAGCTCGAAGCCCACCGGTCGGGCGACATCGCCACGGGCACGGCGCGGCACCCCGCCAACGTCGCCCCCATCTCGTAGGTGGGGTACGAGATCGCCGGATACAGGATCGTGTCGCGATCGGGTCGGCGCAGCCGCAACCACTGGGGCAGCGTGCCGACGAACTCCTTCGTGCCGATGCAGGCGCCGATCTGCGTCGGCGGCGACGTCGATGCCGAAGCGACGCCCCATCCAGCGGTGCACCGCATCACGCAGGTCGGCCGTGCCGATGCTCGGCGGATAGCCGCGTTCGAGTCCCGGACGACGCCGAGACGGGCGATGACCGCGCCGGGCGGCGGGTCGAACGGTGTGCCGATCGAGAAGTCGACGAGCCCGCCCTCGAACTCGTCGCCGAGCGGCTTGAAGCGATCGACGCGCTCGTACGGGTACGGAGGAGGGACGAAACCGATCTGGTCCATGCGCCCCGGATGCTACCGATCGCGCGTCATGCCGGACGCGCACGACGAACTCGGCCAGCCGACCGGCCGACGCGTCCGACAGGCGGGCCCGGACACTGGAAGCCGTCGTCGTCCTCGGTGGTGGAGACCACCTCACCCTCCCGATGCACCGACGGCCAGCACGTCGCCCCGGTCGTACGGGATCAGCAGATCGACCACGGTCGGTCAGCGCGCGCAGCCGGTCGGCCAGCGTGCGCAGGAACAGCTCGATGCCCTCGCCGGTGACTGCGCTGACGCCGACCGAGCCGACGTGGTCCTCGACGAGCTCCTTGGCCGGCCTCGGGCGCGAGGTCGAGCTTGTTGAACACGACGAGCTCGGGCACCTCGGCCGGCATCGATCTCCGACAGCACCTCGCGAACGGCTGCGATCTGCCCCTCGGGGTCGGGCGCGCTCGCATCGACGACGTGGACGAGATAGTCGGCGAGCGCCGCCACCTCGAGCGTGCCCTTGAACGCCTCGACGAGGCCGTGCGGCAGGCTGCGGACGAAGCCGACCGTGTCGGACAGCAGCACCGGCTCACCGCCGGGCAGCGCCAGCCGGCGGGTGGTCGGGTCGAGCGTGGCGAACAAGCGGTTCTCGGTGAGCACGCCGGCGTCGGTGAGCCGGTTGAGCAGCGTCGACTTGCCGGCGTTCGTGTACCCGACGATCGCAACGCTGGCGAGGCCGCTGCGCCGACGCGACTTGCGCTGGAGGTCGCGGGTCGCCGCCAGCGACTGCGAGGTCGGCTTCGAGCTTGGTGATGCGGCGCATGATGCGCCGCCGATCGACCTCGGTCTTGGTCTCGCCACCACCGAAGCGGGCGCCGACGCCACCGCGCTGCTGCGACAGGTTGGCCGACTTGCCACGCCGGAGCCGTGGCAGCCGGTAGCGGAGCAGGGCGAGTTCGACCTGCGCCTTGCCCTCGAGCGTGTGTGCGTTCTGGCCGAAGATGTCGAGGATCACGGCCGTGCGGTCGATCGCCGTCCGACCGAGCAGCTTCTCCAGGTTGAACTGCTGCGCCGGGCGCCAGTTCGTTGTCGAACACGACGGTGTCGGCGTCGACGGCGAGGCAGATCTCCTTGAGCTCGTCGACCTTGCCCTTGCCGATGTACCACGTGTGATCGGGCGCGTCGCGGCGCTGCACGAGGCGTTCGACGACGTCGGCACCGGCGGTGTCGACGAGCAGTTCGAGCTCGTCGAGGCTCGCGTCGACCGACTCCTCGGTGGAGCCCGGGCAGCTGCGACGCCGACGATCACGATCTTCTCCCGGACCGTCCGGTCGATCAGGGTGGCGCCGAGCGCCTCTTGGTACGGGGTGTTCACTCAGACTTCGATCTCGATCGTGGCGACGTAGGTGGCCGGGCCCGGTCAGCGTGACGCCGGCCCGGCGATCGGGGCGGTCGAGTTCCACCGTGGCACTCCCGCCGTCCATGTGCACCACGAGTTTCCCGTCGGCGGGCGTGGCGAGCCCCCAGCGCGGCAGCGGCATGCGCCGCCGCGCAGGCACCGGTGCCGCACGCCTCGGTGATGCCGGCGCCGCGCTCGTGCACCCGCATCCGGATCTCGTCCTGGCGTCGACCGGGTTCGACGATCTCGAGGTTGACCTGGGGGACCTTGCCGCCGAGCACCGCCAGATCGACCACGTCGACCTCGTCGACACCGACCACGCTGTGCGGGTTGCCGAGGCTGAGGTGGGCCACCGGCCGATCGGGGTGGCACCCGAGGTCCGCCCATCCCGCCGGTTCGTCGATCGGGTCGACGGAGCCCATCGTCGACGGTGGCCAGCGATCGTCGCCGGCGTCGTCGGTGGCCTCGAGCTCGACGACACGGATCGCCGGCGTCGGTGAGGATCGTCACCGGCGTCGAGATCGCCGTCGTGTCGCATCGACAGCGCCTGGGCGAAGCACCGGATGCCGTTGCCGCTCATCTCGGCCCGGCTGCCGTCGGCGTTGAACAGCACCATCGTGGCGCCGTAGCGGCGTAGCCTCGGTCGGGCGGCGACTCGGCGATCGAGCAGCCCGTCGGCACCGACGCCGCGGCGTCGGTCGCACAGCTCGACGAGCCAGCGTCGGGCAGGTCGTGCGACCGCGGGGTGGAACACGACGAGGAAGTCGTTGCCGAGCCCGTGGTGCTTGGTGAGTGTGAGGGTGGTCATGCGTGCGAGTGCCTCGACCGGACGACCGGGCAGCGCTTCGGCGACCGGGTCGTGCTCGATGTCGACCCAGCGTACGCGCGGGTCACGCCGGAACCATCGGAGTTGGCGGACCGCGAACTGGCGGGTGCGCACCACGATCTCGGTCCACCGCCTCGTCGAGCGACGTCTCGCCCGCCAGGTGGGCGAGCAGCTCCTTGTAGCCGAGGGCCTGAGCGGCGGTCTTCGAGAGGCCGGCGTCCGCGAGCGCCTCGACCTCGTCGAGCAGACCGTCGTCCATCATCTGATGGACGCGCTGCTCGATCCGCTCGGTCAGCACGGCGCGATCCCACCGCAGCCCGATCTGCGTGACGGTCGACGGCGGATAGGCATCGAGCCCCGGACCGAACGAACTGAACGGCCGTCCACTCCCCTCGCACACCTCGAGCGCTCGCACGATGCGACGGGTGTTGGTCGGCTCCATGCGCTCGGCGGCGACCGGGTCGAGCCGGCGAGGCGCTCGTGCAGCCGCTCCGGGCCCACCGTGTCGGCCTCGTCGGAGAGCCGGCGGCGCAGGTCGGGCCACTCCCCCGGCACGTCGAGGTCGTCGATGACCGCCCGGTGGTACAGCCCGGTGCCACCCACCAGGATCGCCCGGCGTCCGCGCTCGGCGATGTCGGCGAACGCCGCCCGGTACGCACGCTGGAACTCGGTGACCGAGAACTCGTCGGTCGGGATCGACGAGATCGAGCAGATGGTGGCGTACCCGATCGCGTTCGGCTCGGGTGGGCTTGGCCGTGCCGATGTCCATGCCGCGGTACACCTGCATCGAATCGACCGAGATCAGTTCGACGTCGTCACGGCCCGCGGTCGCAGCCAGGGCGACCGAGGACTTGCCCGAGGCCGTCGGGCCGACCACGGCGATCGGTGCACGACGTCACCGGACGATCGCCATCACATGGATGCGACGGGAATTCGCACCTTGTGCGTCGGCTCGGCGAGCAGGTCGACGAATCGACCTTCGAGGTGGTGCGGCGCGCCGCGGGTGACCTCGACGGTCGCGTAGCTGCCCGTGCGGATCGGGAACGGCGGTGCGAAGTGCACGAGCTTGTTCTGTCGCGTGCGTCCGGAGACCACGTCGGGGTTGCGTTTCGACGGGCCCTCGATCAGCACGTCCTCGACCTGACCGACCCTCGCCTCGTGCTTGGCGAGCGCCGAGCGGTCGATGACCACCTTGAGGCGCTGGAACCGCTCACCCGCAACGGCACGGATCGACGAAATCGGCCTCCATGTCGGCCGCCTCGGTGCCGGGACGTGGCGAGAAGATGAACATGTAGGCGAAGTCGTACTCGGCAGCCGCCGCCACCTCGAGCGTGCGCTCGAAGTCGTCGTCGGTCTCACCCGGGAATCCGACGATGATGTCGGTCGACACCGCCAGATCGGGAATCGCCCGGCGGGCATCGGCGAGCTTGGCGAGATACCGCTCGCCCGTGTACCCACGGTGCATCAGCGAGAGCACCCGGTCGCTGCCCGACTGCAGCGGATAGTGCAGGTGTTCGCAGACCGCGTCGGTCGCAGCCATCGCGGCGAACGTCTCGGGCCGCATGTCCTTCGGGTGCGGACTCGTGTACCGCACACGTCGGATGCCGTCGACGGCGCCGACGTCGCGAAGCAGATCGCCGAACAGCGGACGCAACCTGGCCTCGCCATCGCCCGCCTGCCGCGCTGCCAATTGGAGGTCACGACCGTACGAGTTCACGTTCTGGCCGAGCAGCGTCACCTCGGTGACGCCGCCGGCGGCGAGTTCGCGCACCTCGCCGACGATCTCGTCGTAGGGCCGGCTGATCTCCACGCCCCGAACCGCCGGCACGATGCAGAACGCACAGTTGTTGTCGCAGCCGATCTGGATCGTGACCCACGCGTTGTAGCCGGTCTCGCGCCGGGCCGGGAGCGCCGACGGGAACATCGCATGATCGTCGATCACCGCTGCATCGAGGATCTCGGTGATGGGCGCCGCGGCGTCGATCGACTCACGCAGCAGGTCGGCCGCACGGTGCACGTTGTGGGTGCCCATCACGACGTCGACGTGCCGGGCGCTTGCTCGCGACCAACTCGCGGTCCTTCTGGGCGAGGCAGCCCGACACGACGATCTGGCGACCGGCTCGGTCTTCCTTCCACGGTTTGAGATGGCCGAGATTGCCGTACAGCTTGTTGTCGGCGTTCTCCCGGATGCAGCACGTGTTGAGCACGACGACGTCGGCATCGTCCTCCGAGCGGCACGCACCAGCCCGTCGGCTTCGAGCAGACCGGCGATGCGTTCGGAGTCGTGCTCGTTCATCTGGCACCCGTACGTGCGCAGCACATAGCTGCGTGGGGCGTCGCCGCTCATGCGGGCAACGCTACCGGTGCGGCCGCAACCCCGAGTGACGGGCACCGGAACAGAACCGGGCGCAACGGTGTTCACTGTTGCCGTGCACCAATCCCAGGAGAACGCCGAGCAGTTCGACCTGATCATCATCGGGAGCGGATCGGGCAACTCGATTCCCGACGTACCTCGCCGACTGGAAGATCGCGATCGTCGAGCGGGGCACGTTCGGCGGCACCTGCCTGAACGTCGGCTGCATCCCGTCGAAGATGTTCGTGCTGCCCGGCCGACAAGGCGGTCGATGCACGGCACGGCCACGAGCTCGGGATCGACACCCAGTTCAACGGCGCCGACTGGCCGGCGATCCGGGACCGGGTCTTCGGCCGGATCGACGCGATCGCCGACGGCGGCCGCGAGTACCGGGCGACCGGAACGGAGAACGTCACGCTCATCGAAGGGACCGCCCGGTTCATCGGCGACAAGGTGTTCGACGTCGAGGGCCGGATCGATCACCGCTCCGAACGTGCTCGTCGCCGCCGGTTCCCGGCCCGTCGATCCCACCGATCCCCGGGCTCGTCGAGACCGGGTTCCACACGTCCGACTCGATCATGCGGCTCGACGACCTGCCCGGACCGGCTCGGCATCATCGGCGGCGGCTTCATCGCCGTCGAGATGGGTCACGTGTTCTCGGGCCTCGGCTCGCAGCGTGCACGATGTTCAACCGCTCTCCCGGGCTGCTGCTGTCGCACGACGACGAGATCGCCGAGCGGTTCACCGAGGTGTTCGGCGAGCGGGTCGACCTGCGGCTCGGTCACGTGCCGACCAAGGTCGAGCGTCGCGGACGGCGTGATCGTGATCCACAGCGACGGCAGACGAGATCGAGGTCGACGAACTGCTGGTCGCGACCGGCCGTGAACCGAACAGCGACCTGCTCGACGTCGAAGCCGGCGGGCTCGAGTGCCATCACCACGGCACGGTCGTGGTCGACGAGTACCTGCGAACGCGGCGTCGACGGCGTCTGGGCGATCGGCGACATCGCGAACGAGTTCCAGCTCAAGCACGTCGCCAACCACGAGGCGACGGTGGCGTTCTGGAACATCGCCCACCCCGACGAGCTGACGAGCCGTCGACCACAAGGCGGTGCCGTCGGCGGTGTTCAGCAACCCGCAGGTCGCGCGCGTCGGGCTGACCGAACGCAGACGCGGACGCCGCCGGCCGCGAGCTATCGTCGTCGGTCGCCGCGACTACGCCGGGACGGCCTACGGATGGGCGCTCGCCGACGAGACGTCGTTCGCCAAGGTGCTCGTCGACGTCGAGACCGGCCTGATCATCGGCGCCCACATCATCGGCCCGCAGGCGGCGACGCTGATCCAGCCGCTGATCCAGGCGATGCAGTTCGACCAGACGGCCGCCGACGGTCGCACACGAGCCGTACTGGATCCATCCGGCGCTCACCGAGGTCGTCGAGAACGCCCTGCTCGACGCCTCGAACAGCTCTGAGACCGCCATCGCGACCGTCGGGTGATCACCCGGACGGTCGCGCGCTACTCTGCCGGGCGTGATTGCCATCCTGCTCGACACCACCCCGTACCGCATCATGGCGCTGCTGCACATCCTGGCTGCGGTCGTCGCGTTCGGACCGCTGTTCCTCTATCCCGGACTCCGCAAGGCCGGCGAGACGACGACGATGGCTCGCATGCACATGCGGATGACCTTCCCGGCGCTCGATCGTGCTGTGGGTCCTCGGCATGGGCCTCGCCGGCATGTCGGAGGACGTCTACGAGATGTCGCAGCTCTGGCTGACGCTGTCGATCGTGAACTGGGTCGTGCTGGTTGCGGTGAGCTGGTTCCTGATCCGGCCGGCGATCACCGACACCAGCGAGTCGGCCGACGTCGAAGCTCGCGGCCGGCACCGGCATCACCCATCTCGGCCTCATCGTCGGCCTCGTCCTGATGATCTGGAAGCCGGGCCTCTGAGTGCCCACCACGGTCCGCGCCGCGGTCTGCCGGGAGTTCGGTCGACCCCTCTGACGATCGAAGACGCTGACGCTGGCCGACCCCGGGCCCGGCGAGGTGCGGGTCCGAGTCGACGCCGTGGCGATCTGCCACAGCGACGTGTCGTACGCCGACGGCGAGTGGGGCGGCGACCTCCCGGCCGTGTGGGGACACGAGGCGGCCGGGCAGATCGTCGAGGTCGGCGACGGCGTCGGATTCGACGTCGGCGAACGGGTCGTCGTCACGCTGATCCGTTCGTGCGGCGAGTGCCCGCGCTGCCAGCGCGGCGCCGAGGTGGCGTGCAGCGAGACGGTTCGCGCTCGACGAACTGACACCGCTCACCGACGCCGACGGTCGCACCGATCGACCACGGCATGCGCACCGCGGCCTTCGCCGAGCAGGTGGTGGTGCACGCATCTCAGATCGTGCCGATCGACGAGGACATCCCGGCGGCCGTCTGCATCGCTGCTCGCGTGCGGCGTGATCACCGGCGTCGGTGCCGTGCTGAACACGGCGCAGGTCGCCCCGGCGTCGACCGTGGTCGTGCTCGGCTGCGGAGGAGTCGGCCTCAACGTGGTGCAGGGCGCCGCGCTCGCCAAGGCCGCCACGATCGTGGCGTCCGACCCTCAGCCGGCCAAGCTCGACCTCGCGATCCATCTCGGTGCGACCCACGCCGTCGATCCGACGACCGACGACATCACGACGGCGGTCGACGAGCTCACCGGACGGCCGGATGGCCGACTACGTGTTCGTCGCCACCGGGTGCGCCGGCAGCGCTGGCGAGCGCCGAACGGCTCGTCGGCACGATGGGGGCGATCGTGGTGGTCGGCATGCCGGCCACGGGTGTGGCCGGCCAGTTCGACCCCGGCGCGTTGGCCGCCCGGAACCAACGCATCCTCGGGTCGAAGATGGGAACGTCGGTGATCGCCCGCGACATCCCACGACTCGTGTCGCGCGTACCACGACGGCGGACTGGAGCTCGACGGGCTCGTCAGCCGGCACGTTCACGCTCGACGAGATCAACGAGGCCATGGACGAGGTGCGATCCGGCGCTGCGCTGCGCAACGTGATCGTGTTCGACCACGGCGGCGGCTGACCGTGCGGATCGCCGACGTCGAGACCTTCGTGGTGGGCAATCCACCACCGTCGTTCGGCGGCCAGTACTTCGTGTTCGTGAAGCTCACGACCGACGACGGCATCGTCGGCTACGGCGAGGCGTACACCGCCACGTTCCGAGCCGCATGTGATCGCGACCGCGATCGAGGACCTCGCCGACCAGCTGCTGATCGGTGAGGACCCCCACCACATCGAGCGGTTCTGGCGGCGGGCGTACAGCCGCGGCTTCACGCAGCGGCCCGACGTGACGCTGCAGGGCTGCATGAGCGCCCTCGAGATGGCCTGCTGGGACATCGTCGGCAAGGCAGCCGACCAAGCCCGTGTACGAGCTGCTCGGCGGTCGGGTACACGAGTCGCTCCGTTCCTACACCTACCTGTACCCGCGTCCCGGCCGACACTGCCGACGTGTACACCGACGCCGATTCGGCTGCCGGCTCGAGCGCTCGAGGAGGTCGAGCGCGGCTTCGACCGCGGTCAAGTTCGACCCGGCCGGGCCGTACACCGCGATGGGTGGCCATCAGCCCCGCCTGTCCGACATCGAGCGAACCGTCGACTTCGTTCGCACGATCCGCGAAGCGGTCGGGAATCGCGCCGACCTGCTGGTCGGCACCCACGGACAGTTCACGGCCGGAGGCGCACGCCGGCTGGCCCGCGAGATCGCGCCGTACGACCCGCTCTGGTTCGAAGAGCCCGTCCCGCCCGACGACGTCGGCGCGATGGCGCAGGTCGCCGCCCAGAGCACGGTGCCGATCGCCACCGGCGAGCGGCTGACGACCAAGTACGAGTTCGCCCGCGTGTTGGAGGCTCGGGCGGCCTCGATCGTCCAGCTCAACCTCGGTCGTGCCGGCGGTCTGCTCGAGGGCAAGAAGATCGCCGTCGTTGGCCGAGGCGTTCGGTGCCCAGATCGCTCCGCACTGCTACAACGGCCCGATCGGGCTCGCCGCCAACGTGCAGCTGGCGACGTGTTCGCCGAACTTCTTGATCATCGAGTCGATCATGGACAACGGCGGCTTCCATGCCGAGCTGCTTCGGCAGCCGATCGAGTGGGCCGACGGCCGCATCGTGCCGTCGACCGCACCCGGGCTCGGCGTCGAGTTGAACGAGGACGTCGCCCGATCGCACCCCTACGACGGGCGACCGGACACACCTCACGATGTGGGGCGATCCCATCGACACCGCCGACGACGTCGTGCGATAGCCCTGGGCAACTCGTGCCGCTCAGTCGAGGCTGATCGGCTCGTCGTCGGCCTCGGTGAACGCGTCGCCCTCGGCGGGCTCGGCGTCGGCGACCGGGCGCGTTCGGGTCGGGCTTGAGACCACTGGCGATCATGACCTTGTCACTGATCTCCATCATCACCTCGGGGTTCTCGGTGAGGAACGTCTTGGAGTTCTCGCGACCCTGGCCGAGTTGCTCGCCCTCGTAGGTGAACCAGGCACCGGACTTGGTGACGACACCCAGGTCGACCGACATGTCGAGCAGTGCACCCTCACGGCTGATGCCCTTGCCGTACATGATGTCGAACTCGGCCTGACGGAACGGCGGGGACACCTTGTTCTTGACGACCTTGACGCGGGTGCGGTTGCCCACGACCTCGGCACCGTCTTTCAGGGACTCGATCCGGCGGATGTCGAGCCGGACCGACGAGTAGAACTTCAGCGCCCGGCCACCCGGGGTGGTCTCGGGCGAGCCGAACATCACACCGATCTTCTCGCGCAACTGGTTGATGAAGATCGCGATCGTCTTCGTCTTGTTGAGGTTGCCGGTGAGCTTGCGGAGCGCCTGGCTCATCAGGCGGGCCTGGAGGCCGACGTGGCTGTCGCCCATGTCGCCTTCGATCTCGGCCCGTGGCGTCAACGCCGCCACCGAGTCGATCACGACGACGTCGATCGCGCCCGATCGCACGAGCATGTCGCAGATCTCGAGCGCCTGCTCACCGGTGTCGGGCTGCGAGATGAGGAGCTGATCGATGTCGACGCCGATCGCCTTGCGCGTAGATCGGGTCCATCGCGTGCTCGGCGTCGATGTAGGCGCAGATCCCGCCGTTGCGCTGCGCCTCGGCGACCACGTGCATGGCCAGGGTGGACTTGCCCGACGACTCCGGGCCCGTAGATCTCGGTGACGCGGCCACGTGGCAGGCCTCCGACACCGAGCGCGAGATCGAGCGGCAAGCGCGCCGGTCGACATCGACTCGATGCCCATCGTGGTCTTCTCGCCCATCTTCATGATGGAGCCCTTGCCGAACTGCTTGTCGATCTGGGCGAGTGCCATGTCGAGTGACTTTTCGCGGTCGTTGGCCATGTGATTTCGTCTCCCTGTTTCCTGCTTCTTCGGTCGTTCGGGGCGAGTGGCCCGATCCGTCGGTTCAACGTGATGTGCACCGTAGAGAGGGGGTGTCACAGTGTTGAGCTGCGAATGACAACAATGTAGTTGTCGAACAACCGTTCGGCAAGCTTTTCGACGAACAACCGTTCGATTTCGCGCCTGCCGTGGCCGAAGGGCCCGCCAGTCAGAGCGTGGCATCGCCCTCGCCGGCGAGCTCGCGTTCGGTGGGTGGCCGCATCCAGAGGTCGACCGCCTGCCAGAGCGTGAACGAGATCGGGTAGAACAGCGCCGGGCCGACGAGCCCGACCCCGACGACCACCATCGTGACCGTGGCGATCGGCACGTCGGGAGCGGTGAGGCCGACCAGCACGAGGATCGTCAGCAGGATCGTGCCGAACGTCAAGATGATGTTCGCCGTGATCGCGCCGAGCTCGAACGCCGAGTCGCCACGTCGGTAACCGTGTCCGCAGTTGCGGCACGACTCCTGGCGTCTGAACCACCCGACGAAGTAGGCGCGGCGGTCGCCACACCACGCACATCGGCGCAGGAGACCATGCAGGAGCAGGCGTGAACGCGAGGGAAAGTCGTCGATCGGTTCGGCCACACTCGCAACTTACCGGCCGGGTTTGCCAGACTCTCCGGCGATGGAGCGATCTCTCGCCGGTGTTCTCTTCCTCGTCGCGGGGGTGGCCTTCAGCCTCGCCGCCGGCGGGTGGTGGATGCAGCGCATCGCGTTCACGCCGGTCGAGACGCGCGACACCACGTACGCGATCCTCGAAGAAGCCGACATCCGCCTCGAGATCAACACCGTCGTCACCGGCGCGGCTGCAGGAACCGTGCAGCAGTCGGCGGGCGATCTCGCGACCATGCTCGAGACGGCCGTGCTGTCGACGCGTGCGGGAGCGACCGTGATGATGCCCGTCATCCGCCAGGCGCACGACCGCATCATCGGGCTGCGAGACGACGACCCGATCGAGGTCACGGGCAACGAGCTGATCCCGATCGTGCGCGACCAGCGAGCCGCCGAGTTGGAGACCGTCACGCTCCCGATCCAGCCGATCGGCGTGTTGAAGACCACACGATCGGTGCTCGGATGGATGATCCCGATCACCGCCGGGATCGGGCTGCTCGCACTGGTGCTCGGCATCGTCGCACGGCCCGAACGACGCGACGTGCTCCGGGGACTCGGCGAGTTCGGCGTCGCACTCGCTGCCTCGATGCTCGTGTTCGGCTATCTGATCCCGGTCCAGTTCCTCACTGCGATCGACAACCGCACGTGGACGCACGCGATTCCCCGGCTCGCCCTCCGCACGTTGCCGGTCGTGCTCGGTACGACGGCGGTCTGCGCGATCGGCGGTGTCGTCCTGATCCTGGCGTCGCGAGCCGGGGGCAAACGCCGGCAATGGTCGACCCCGCTGTCGGTGGCGCGCTACAGCGGCGGCAACAACCCCGGCTGGGGATGAGCGGCCGCCGTCAGGCGATGTCCATCACGCGCAACCGGTACGAGGCGAGCGCGAGCGCGACGACCGACGCCACCGCGGGCACCACGACGCCCACCGCGAGCGACAGGTCACCCAGGTCGAGGTCGACCTCGGTGATCGACGTCAGGATGGATCGCGTGTAACCGCGGATGGCGAGGCGGGCGGCGAAGCTACCGAACGCGGCGACGATGCCTTCCCAGATCAGCACGTAACCGAGACCCCACACGATCGCGTTCTTGAGCAGCAACCCGATCAACACGAACAGCGCCGAGTAGGCGAGCACGCCGACCGTGCCGGCGAGCGCCGTGGCTCCGACGAGATCGCTGCCGCCATCCACGGCGATCGACGAGGCGATGAGCGGTACGAGTGTGATCGGTAGGCTCACGGTGACCGCGGCCAGCCAGGCACCCACGACGATCGGCCAGCGGTCCATCGGTCGGAGCCACAGGTACACCAGCGTGCTGTCCTCCCGCATGTCGCCGAGTGCGGCGGAGGCGAACACGAGTGCGACGATCGGCACGAGCGTGGTGAATCCGAGATCGGAGATCAGCCGCACACCCGTCTCGATCGGGTCGGAACGGTCGTCGGCCGCACCGACGGCGGCGGCCACCCCCGTCACGACCAACCCGACCAACGCGAGCGCGACGATCCGGCCGCGGGTGATCAGCTGGCGCAGCACGATGCCGTAGCTCAGGCGCATGGCCCGGCCGGGGGCGACGACACGGCTCATCGTCGTTCCACCAGGTATCGGAAGACGGATTCGAGATCGTCGTCGGTCGGTTCGACCTCGCGGAGTCGCACACCGCACTCGCGTGCGACGACTGCGATGTTGCGCCCGAACAGATCGACGTCGCTCGTGTCGATGGTCAACGAGTCGTGTGCGATCGACACACCGTTGACGAGACCTCGCCCGACGAGTGCCGACGCGAGCTCACGCGGGGCGTCGGCGGCGACCCGGATGCGGTGCGGCCGGTCGTCCATGAGATCGCGCAGCTCGCGATAGTCGCCGGTCGCGGCGAGGCGTCCCTGCGCGATCACGAGCACCCTCGAGCCCAGCCGCGCGACCTCGTCGAGCACGTGACTCGACACGAGCAGGCAGATGCCGTCGTCGCCCAACTGGTGGAACAGGCGGATCATGCGATTGCGTTGGACGGGGTCGAGACCCGTCAGCGGCTCGTCGAGGATCAGCACGTCGGGTTCGTGCACGAGTGCCGCTGCGAGCTTCACCCGTTGACGCATCCCCTTGGAGTAGGCCCCGACCGGCTTGGGCTCGCCCGCGTCGAGTTCGACGAGATCGAGGACCCGCTCGGCAGCCGGCCCAGGGGCCTCGACGCCCTGCGTCTCGGCGGTGACCTCGACGAACCGGCGCGCCGACAGGCGATCGAACAGGGCATCCTGCTGGGGTGCCAGTCCGATCCGCCCACGCACCGCGCGATCCTCACGGGCATCGGCTCCGAGCACCCGCACGGTCCCCTGGGTCGGGGCGGTCAGCCCGCACATGACGCGGAACAGGGTCGACTTGCCGGCTCCGTTCGGGCCGAGCAGCGCGGTCACGCCCGGACCCACCGAGAACGTGACGTCGGAAACGGCCACCACGTCGCCGAACGACTTGGTCACGTTGACGACATCGACGATTCCCGCTGGAGCAGCGGGTGCCGGGGGTGCGAGCGGGGCGCCGGCAGGCGTGGGAGGCGACCAGTCGGACATCAGACGGCTGCCAGTCTCCGGTAGCGGTAGCCGAGCAGACCGGCGCCGAACGCCGTCCAGCCGGCGCATCCGGCGGCGACCAGCCACGTGCTGACCCTGGTGAACTCTTCGCTGCGGTCGCCGAACAGGCGCGGGGCCGCCTCCAACGCGACGCTGAGCGGATCGAGCACACGCCAGTTCTCCGCCAACTCGGCGACGTCGACGAGCACGTTCGTCACGATCGACGCACCCAGCATCACGAACACCACGGCGATGCTCGCGAACGCCCGCCGGTCGGTGAGGCTCGACACGCCCAGGCTGACGGCGGTGTACACGATGCACACGATCAGCCCGGCGAGCAGCAGTCGGCCGACGACACCGAACCAGTCGACGAGTCCGTCGGGGCCCTGGCTCTGGAACGTGTACCCGAGGACCCACAGGACGGGCGGGCCGAGCACGACCAGCGACATGGTTCCGAGCACCGCGATCACCTTCGAGACGACATAGCTCCACCGGGACAGTGGCGTCGACAGGTACATGGCGAACATGCCGTCGCGCTGGTCGCGCACGATCGCCTCCGGAGCGACGAGCGCGACGAACACGATCGTGGCCACGAAGGAGAAGCCGAAGAACTCCCAGTACTCGGGCCGCAGTTCGTCTCCGAGATCGCCGAGCAGCACCGTGATGGCCAGGAAGGCGATCGCGGGCACGAACGCCACGACCAGCACGATGATCGGGAACACCTTGTGGCGAGCCTTGCGGCCGAGCCCCAGGATGCTGCGAACCGTGTGCCAGGCGACCGATCGCATCGCACCACCGACACCCGACCGTTCACCTTCGAACCGACGGTATCCCCGATCGAGGATCTGTGCATCGCTCATCGTCGGGCCCCTTCGAACAGATCTTCGAGGCGGCGGCGCCGCCGCACGATCCGGCGCACGCGCGCCTCCACCGCGTGCGACTGCGTCACGAACGTGGTCGGCAACCGCGTCGGCGTCGGTGCCCACCACTTCGAACCGGAACGAGCCCGGCTCCTGCCGAACGTCGAAGCCCGCATCGACGAGCGCCTCGACCACCTGGGCGAGGGCGTTCGGTCGGTCCTCGACCTCGACGAGCTCGACCACCACCCCTTCGTCGGTCCCGACGAGCGTCGAGAGCCGGCCCTGCGCGACGAGCTGCCCGGCGTCGAGCGCGACGACGTGATCGCAGATCCGTTCGACCTCCTCGAGCAGATGCGACGACAGCAGCACGTCGATGCGATACTCCGCACTGATCTGCCGGATGAGGGCGAGCATCTCATCGCGCTGTACGGGATCGAGGCCGTCGGTGGGCTCGTCGAGCAGGATCAGGGACGGGTCGGCCGCGATCGCCTGGGCGAGCTTCACGCGCTGGCGTTGGCCGGACGACATCGTGCCGAGCGGCCGGAAGCGTTCCTCGCCCAGGCCGACGAGCCACAGGGCATCGCTCGCCCGGCCGCGCGCCTCCTGGTGGGGCATGCCACGGACCTCGGCGAGGTGCTTCACGAAGTCGGACGCGGGCATCTCGTCGGGGAACACGTTGCGCTCGGGTCCGTAGCCGACGAGCGAACGGAGCTCGGGACCACGATGAGCCGGGTCGAGCCCGAGCACCTGCACCGAGCCGCTCGTGGGCGCGCGCAAGCCCAGCACGATGCTCATGAACGTCGTCTTGCCGGCACCGTTGGCGCCGACGAGGCCGGTGACACCGGACTCGACCGTGACGTCGAGTGCGTCGAGGGCACGCTGCGATCCGAACTGCATCGTCAGGCCCTGGGAGGTGATGACCGGCACGGCTCAGATCATGGCAGGGTCGCCGACGGCAGGCATCGCCCGTTCGACTGATCCGCGGTCATCCTCACGGCCGAAGTCGCAGGCGTCCGCCGTCGGGTTGACAGGTAAGTGATCACTTACCTATTGTCGGCGTCATGGACGAGGTGTTCCGGGCGATCGACGACCGCGGCCGGCGCTCGCTGCTCGATGCGTTGTTCGAGCGCGACGGCCAGACCCTGGTCGAGCTCTCGGCGGTGCTGCCCGACATGAGCCGTCAGGGCGTGATGAACCACCTCCGAGTGCTCGAGTCGGCCGGCCTGGTCACCACCCACAAGGTGGGGCGCCGGCGCTTCCACCACCTCAACCCCGTCCCGATCAAGCTGATCAGCGACCGCTGGATCGGCAAATACGCGGCCCAGCGGCTCGACGCCATCGTCGCCGTCCGGGACCGCGCCGAGAAAGGAACAGCCATGGAACGACCCGTGCACATCTACCAGGCCTACATCCGGGCGTCGGTCGACGACGTCTGGCAGGCGATCGTCGACCCCGACCGGACCGTGCAGTACTTCTACGGCACGCGGGTGCAGTCCGACTGGCAGGTCGGCAGCCCGATGAACTACACGAACGCCGACGGCACCGAGCTCGTCAGCGAGGGCACCGTGCTCTCGATCGACCCGCCGAAGCGCATCGAGTTCACGTTCAGGGCACTGTGGGACGACGCCCTCGCAGCCGAGGGACCGTGTCGCGAGGTGTGGTCGGTCGAGGAGGTCAACGGCATGTCCCGCCTGACGATCGAGCTGTACGACGTCGCCGAGGACAGCACGACCTACACCGATTTCGTCCAGGGCTTCCCGTACATCGTGTCGGGCATGAAGTCGCTGCTCGAGACCGGCGCCCCGCTCCCCGACCCGTACTGAGCACCTCCGTGCGTGCGCTCAGCTGTGGCGCTGCGACGAGTGTCCGCGGTTGTTGCACTTGTTGCGCTTGTCCGGGTCGTCGTTCTGGACCCATTCGGTGCAATCGCAGTCCTGGCACTTCGCCATTTCACTCCTCCATGTCCGGTCGTGAAATCGATTCTGCCCGAAGCCGAGGCGCGTGGCCGAACGCAGCGAAGGTCGTTTGTCGACGAGCCATCGACGATGACGAGACCACACGTTGCGCGACGAGATCGAGGGCTGCTGTGGCCGCTCCGACCCGAGCGCCTCACTTCCGGCGGTTGCCGAGTTGCCACACACCGGTGACGCGATCGGGGTCGCCCCACACGCTGCGGTCGTCGAGCGGGTTGGCGTCCATCGTGATCACGTCGGCGTCGAAGCCCGGCTGCAGTTCACCGGTGTGCGGTGCCTGCGGGCCGAGGGTCTCGGGCCCGTTCGCCGTGGCGGCCTCGATCGCTTCGAGGTCGGTCATGCCGGCGTTGATCAGGTGCATGACCTCGAGCGTGCCCGTGCCGTACATCTGACCCGACACGAAGATGTCGCACCCGGTCGCGATCTTGACGCCCTTCGCGATGGCGATCTTCATCGCCTGCTCGTGCACGCCGCTGACCATCTGGCCCTTCTCGTACACGTAGCGGGGCAGGTTCTCCGACTGCTGGAGCAGCGCCTCGTTCACGTAGCGGGTCGGCACCAGCCAGGTGCCCTGTTCGACCATCAGGTCGGCGGCCTCCTCGTCGAGGAAGCTGCCGTGCTCGACCGAGTGCACGCCGGCTCGCAACGCCGCCATGATCCCGGCCTTGCCGTGGCAGTGGGCGGCGACGATCCGTTCGGCGCGGGCCGCTTCGGCGACGATCGCCGACAGTTCCTCGTCGGAGAACTGCTGGTGCATCGGGTGGTCGATCTCCGACATCACGCCGCCCGACGCGCAGATCTTGATGAGCTTGGCGTTGGCGCGCAGGTTGGTGCGCACCGCCTTGAGCACCTCGGGCACGCCGTCGCAGAGGATGCTGAAGCCGGTGTTGCAGGTGAGCTCGTGGGCGAAGTCGAGCGGCAGCGAGTGGATGTCGCCGTGACCGCCGGTGGTCGACAGGATGCGACCGGCGCCGTGGATGTGCGGGCCGCGCATGCGCCCCTCGGCGACGACCGGAGCGAGGCGCAGGCCGATGCCGCCGACGTCGCGCACGCTGGTGATGCCGCCGTCGAGCACCTTGCCGGCATCCTCGACCGCGCGAGCGGCGGAACCGACCAGATCGATCGTGGCCAGCGCGTCGAGGCTCGACAGCGACATCCCCACGAAGTGCGTGTGGCAGTCCCAGAGTCCGGGCATCACGACCGGCGCCTCCATGGTGTCGTCGTCGGACCCCGCCGCAGGCGCGCCCGATGTCGGGCCCGCGTAGGCGATCGAGCCGTGTTCCATCACGACGGTGCCGTGGTCGATCGGCTCCCCGCGACCGGGGATCAGGACGTCAGCGACGATGCGGGTTGCCATGCCGCCACGTTACGCGCCCGCCCGGACGGTCCTAGCCTCGGCGGTATGGCGCTCGACGACGAACTGATCAACAAGGTCACCTGGAAGATCCCGAACGCGCTCGCGCTGGTCGGATCACGTGCCGGCGACGAGTGGAACGGCATGACGACGAGCTGGATCACCCAGCTGTCGATGGAGCCGGTGCTGATCGGCATCGGCGTCGACAACAGCGCCGTCACCCACCGCCTCATCACCGACGGCGGATCCTTCACCGTCAACCTGTGGTCGTCCGACGACACACGCGTGTTCGTGAAGTTCTCGAAGCCGGCGACGTTCGACGCAGCCGCGATGACGTTGAACGGCCGGGCCGTGCGGGCCGGCGTCACGGGCGCTCCGGTGTTCGACGAGGCGATCGCCTACGTCGACTGCGAGGTCCGCCAGTCGCTCGATCTCGGCACCCACACGCTGTTCATCGGCGAGGTCGTCGACGCGGAGATCCGTGACGACGAGGCGAGGTCGGCGGCGATGAGCGACACCCGGATGAAGTACGGCGGCGTCAAGCGCCACTGAGAGCTCGAACGGCACGCGTCGCTCCGCTTGACTTCTGGCTTTCATCGACTATCGTCGATGATCGATGAATGCGTTCGTCACGACAACCCCGACCGGGACGACCCCGACCGACCGGATCAGCCGACCCCAGGCCGAGGTGTGGGCAGGCTGGTTTGCTGCGATCGGTGATCCGACCCGCCTGTTGATCCTGCATCTGTTGTCGACCGAGCCGCGCCCGATGACCGTCGGCGAGATCACCGAACACCTCGATGTCGGCCAGTCGACGACGTCACACCACCTCGCAAAGCTCGCCGAGGTCGGGTTCGTGCTCGTCGAGCGGGTCGGCACGTCGAGTCACTGGCGGGTGAACGAGCGATGCCTCAGCTGCTTCCCCAGTGCCGCCGAGGTCGTGATGGGCCGCGTCGGCACCGATTTCACCGATGCCATGGAGGAAACCCGATGACCGAGCAGGACCTGCACGACGACGTGCGCGAGTACTACCGCGAAGCAGCCGGTACTCGCCCGGCCGCGCCCGCCGGCGACGACCGCTGGGGCGCCTCACAGTACGACGACCAGGCGCTCGGCGCCGTCGACGAATCGCTCGCCAACCTGTCGATGGGATGCGGCAACCCGTTCGCCATGGCCGACCTCCAGCCGGGTGAGGTCGTGCTCGATCTCGGATCCGGCGGTGGTCTCGACGTGATCCTGTCAGCTCGCCGCGTCGGCCCGACCGGCATGGCGTACGGGCTCGACTTCCTCGAGGAGATGCTCGAGTTGGGCCGCGCCAACGCGGCCGGGGCCGACGTCGAGAACGTGACGTTCCTGCGCGGCATGATCGAGGACATCCCGCTCCCCGACCGTTCGGTCGACGTGGTGATCTCCAACTGCGTGCTCAACCTCGCCCCCGACAAGACACCGGTCTTCGCCGAGATGGCGCGAGTGCTGCGCCCGGGCGGCCGGATCGCGATCTCCGACGTGGTGGCCGACGACGGAACCGAGCCCTCCGACGACGGCGAGGCATGGGCGGAGTGCGGGGCAGGTGCGCTCGCCCGCACCACCTACCTGACGATGCTCGCCGATGCGGGGTTCACCGACGCCTCGATCGAGTACACCCACGACACGGGACCCGGTCTCCACGCCGCCACCGTGCGCGCCGCGCGGCCATAGGCCGGGCGGCGAGCCGCGCGACGTCAGCGTGTGCGTTCGATGTCGAGCGCCAACACGATGAACTGGGTGAACTGTGCGGCGTTGAAGTTGTTGTCGCTCACGATCACGAGCGTGCGCCGCCCGTCGGGCAGCGTGGGCCCGAAGGTCATGCCTTCGATGTTGTCGATCGGGATGCCGAGATCGTCGAACGCGAACACCTCCCGGCTCGACACCGGCGTGACGGGAATCGGCGAGCCGTCCTCGTACAACGCGTCCACGTCGAGCACGTCGGTGGCATCGGCGGTCGAGATCTCGTTGATGACCACCACGTTGCCGGTACCACCCCCGAGCACACCCCCGACCGAGAACGAGCGCTCCATCACGAGCATCGTCCCGTTGTTGTCGATGGGCAGCACCTCGACGATCCCGTTCACACCGAAGATCGACGACGGCTCGGCCCACGGGCCGAGCTCGTAGACGTACTCGGCGATCGGCCAACGCCACCGGAGGTCGTATTCGAGGATGCGGGCGAGGCTGCCGTTCTCGAACGTCGACGCCGGGCCGTCCTGGAACAACGCTCCCTCGGCGGCGGTGACCAGGCTGCGTCGGTTCGGCGTGACGTTCAGGCTCTCGAATGCGAGGTTGAACCTGACGCCCCGGTCGACGCCGTTCGGGTGGTAGTGCTCGGGGATCGGGAGGTCCGCCGTCGGGCGCCCCCTGCGGTTGTACCGCCGGATGAACGGGTCGATGATCGGATCGGCGAGCGTGTTGCCCTCGGACGACATGAAGAGTTGGCCGCCTCGCCCGAGCGTGAATCCCTCGGGGTCCAGCCCACCCGGGGCGAAGGGCCGCTTGCGCTTCTCGAAGAGCTGGGTGACGTCGACGAACTCGAGATCACCGTCGTCGAGCGTGCCGTCGGCGAGGTCGATGTCGACCGTGTAGTACCGCACCGGATCGCCGGTCGACCGGTTCCCCTGGTCGTCGGACAATGTGTAGTAGACGCCGCGACGGGCGTCGTAGGTGATGCTCGACAGACCGCCGATCTCGGTGTCGTCGAACAGCTCACCGGTGGGAACGACGACCTCGCCGAGGAACTCGACACCGGCGACGGTCTTGTCGCTGCCGTGCGGATGTGACGAGACCGACGGCGGTGAGGCCAGGATCGCCCCCACCACCATTGTCGCCGCCACCACGAAACGAATCCGACTGCGCATGATCTTCCCCTCCGGCCCGTCCCCCGACGGACGTGGTGATCAGTCTGAACGAATCGCCGCCGCGACGCCACCCCTCGACACTCGCACCCGGCCGGGGGGTGATGGAGTCGGGACGACTCAGGCGAGGTTGAGCCGAGCCTGTCTGGTCAGCAGGTCGAGGCGGGGTGGGCGGAACTCGTGGAGGTCGCCCGTGGGTGATCGCAGCAGGAAGTGCCCGGCCCCGAAGGGCTCGAGACTCCAGTGCTGCTCGTGGATGACGTGGTGATGGAACCAGCAGACCAGCGCCAGGTTGTGGGGCTCGGTCTCGCCGCCGTCGGCCCAGTGCACGGCGTGGTGGACGTCGCACATCTCGCCGGGGACCTCGCAACCCGGGAATCGGCAGCCTCCGTCGCGTTCGACGAGCAGGCGCCGCAGTGGTTCGCTGATCGTGCGTGTCTGACGGCCGTACTCGACGACCGCCGAGCCGGCGTGCGTGATCACCCGATGCAACCCGGCGTCGCACGCCAATCGGCGGGCGGCGTCGGGCGTGATCACGTGATCGTCGGCGAGGCTGATCCCGTTGCGGGTGAGGAGAGTCTCGTACGGAATCGTGATGGCCGCCCGTGGTGGTCGCTTCTTGGTCCCGACCGGCTGTTCGAAGTGACTCAGCGTGAACCTCGCCATGGTCACGAGTGCGTCGGCGTTGCGCTGCCCACGCGACCGCCGATCACCACCATCGTCATCGCCGCTGATCTGGCCGAGCATCGAGAGTGCAGCGCGAACGGCGGCGGTGCCCTCGTTGTCGAGCGAACCGCTGATCGTGCTCATCCCGGTGCCGAACTTGACCACCGAGAAGTGCCGGGCCTCGAAGTCGGTCGTGGTGCGCTCCTCCACGGTGTTGGAGCGCTCGACCGCCGCCCACGCCTCGATCTGGGTCTTGGCCTCTCGGAACGGTCGCCGGCTGATCCAGTCAGCGAACAACAACTCGTCACGCTCGAACGCCGCAGCGACCGAGTCGCTCCAGGCATCGGCGACGAGACCGACGGCAGCCTCGGACACGAGGCCGAGCCGGAACAACTCCGCGACATGGGGCATCTTCTCCAGACGCTCGCCGAGCGTCAGCATCCGCTTGCACGCACCGACCGGCTCACCCGTCGCCGCCGCCATCCACGCCGAGGGCGACCGATACCCGTGACCCGCCCACTCACCTGCGGCAACCGAGGTGCGCCAACCAACGATCTCCCGATATCGCGCCGCCCGACGATCACACGTCAGCTCGGCCAACTGTCCGGCCCGCTCCCCCGCAATCGACGACATGGCACCATCATGAACCAAGGGTGTGACACGGTTTCGCCCCAAGGGGACACCACGGTCGCATGCGGCAGCCTGATGTCGGACGCCGCGCAGACTGTTCGGACGAGAGGTGCCCCCGAACCG
>CAWHCI010000027.1:0-95692 GCA_963827775.1 uncultured Acidimicrobiaceae bacterium
GGGCGTCGCGGGCTGGACGTCGAACAGCTCGACGTGCGCAACTCCGGCGACACCGCCGGCGATCGTGCGCGTGTCGTCGGCTACGGAGCGTTCGCTGTTGGCTGACCGGCTCGATCGCACGATGCACCGTGGTGCCGGTGGTCTGGCCGCCTTCGGTCTCGCCGACGACGAGTCCGAGATGCTCCTCGATCTCGCGGAGACGGCGATCCGAGGGTCCCTGATGGGCCACCGAGCTCCTGACGTCGACGTCGCCATGCTCCCGCCCGCGCTGCGGCAGCGCCGGGGCACGTTCGTGACGCTCCACGTCGCCGGCGAGCTCAATGGCTGCATCGGGAGCATCGAGGGAACCGGATCGCTCGCCGTCGACGTGCCCGATCACGCCATCAGGGCAGCGTTCGAGGATCCACGGCTGCCGGCGCTCCGACCGGACGATCTCACGGTGGTCGGCATCGAGATCTCGCTGCTCTCGTCCCCCAGTCGCGTTCCGGCACCCACGCCGCGCCGAGCTGCTCCGGCACCTGCGAGCCGACGAACACGGTCTCATCCTCGAGTGCGGCCGGAACCGCGCTCTCCTGCTCCCCGCCGTGTGGAGGCAACTCCAGCAGCCCGACCGTTTCGTCGACCAGCTTCTCCGCAAGGCCCGATTGCCGGTCGATCCCTGGCCGACCGGTGTCCGCGCCGCCGTCTTCACCACGTCCGCCGTGCATCGCCGCCTGGACGAAGGAGCATCTCGCGCCGACTGACCCCAGCGGGACACCCGCGGCCCTGCTGCCAGCTCCGCGCGCCGATCGCTTCGATCGTGACGTCACGATGCCCGCCTGCCGCGTCGTCACCGACGACGGCGTGGAAGACGTTGACCACGTCGCCCGGATACTCACCATTGGTCGCCTGGAACAGCGTGACGTCGCTGCGGACGACGTCACTCGAAGCCGTGTCAGCCGAGTCGGACAAGTTCGTGTTCTTCCACGTCTCGCCGTCGTCGAGGCTGATCGCGCCGCAGGCGTCACGGGTGCCGTGGCCGACGAAGCCGACGCCGTCGACGTGTTCGACCTCACCGTTGATGTAGACGCCGACGAGCGGCCTGGCGACGTCGCGAGTGTCGACGAGCGCTTCGTCGACGTCGAAGTACTCCACCGGTTCGACCGTGCCGTCGGCCCGTTGCGTCGGCACGTAGAAGTTCATCGACGTGACGAACGCGTGCTCGTTCTCCGGAATCGTCACGTCGGCACTCCCTTCGTGCGACATCCTCTTCGAGACTCTGTCGCCGTCGGCGGCCGAAGCGACCGCCGCGGTCGCGTCGACGACCTGGCCGACGACCGCCTGGTCGAGTTCGACGGCCTGTCGATCGACGTCGATCGCCATGAAGTCCGTGTCGACGGCTCCCCCGTCGACCTCACCAACCTGGAGTTCCAGCTGCTCGTCGCCCTGGCCGACTCTCCGGGCAGAGTCTTCACGCGTCGGCAGTTGACCGAGCAGGTGTGGGGTTGGGACTTCTACGGCGACGAACGCCTGGTCGACGTGCACGTGCGAATCCTCCGCAGGTCGCTCGGCGACTCCGCCGACGACCCCCGCTTCATCGGCACCGTGCGCGGCGTCGGCTACAAACTGGTGGCGATCCGATGATGATCGGGTGGCCGCGTCGACTCAGCACGCGCCTGTTCCTGTCGTACGTCGTCGTGATCCTGGCCGGTGCCGCGACGATGTTCATCGTGGGGACGGTCGTCACCCGCTCCGTGTACGAGAACCGGCTCGGGGGCTTCGGGCTGGGCCGCGGTCGGACCCGACAGGACCGGATCAGCCAGGCCGAGCTCCAGACCGTGCTCGACGAGTCACTGGTGCCGGCGCTGACCGCAGGCGCCGCGACGGCACTGATCGCGGCGGTGATCGTCGCCTGGTTCGTCGGTCGTCGAGTGCTTCGCCCACTCGACGAGGTGCGCGCCGCCACCAAGCACATGGCGGCGGGCGACTACTCCGTACGCGTGCCCGTCCCCGCCGAGGACGAGTTGGCATCCCTGGCCGAGGACGTCAACGAGCTGGGGACCCACGTGGCCACCACCGAACGGCGCCGGACCAGACTCCTCGCCGATGTGACCCACGAGTTGCGCACGCCCATCACGGTGATCCGCGGTCAGATGGAGGGGCTGCTCGACGGTGTGATCTCGCCCACCGAGGCGGTTTACGCCTCGGTCACCGACGAGGCATCGCGGGTCCAGCGGCTCGTCGACGACCTCACGACCCTCTCACGCACCGACGAGGGCACGTTGCAGGTCGACATGGCAGACGTGGACCTCGCCCGGGTCGCAGTCGATGCGGCCGAACGATTGCGCCCACAGTTCGTGCACTCGGACGTGCGCCTCGTCAGCGACCCGTCGACCGCCGGGGAGTTGTCGGTCAGGGGCGACCGGGATCGGCTGACCCAGATCGTCACCAACCTGCTGGGCAACGCCCTCGCCCACACACCGAGCGGCGGCACGGTGACACTGACCGCCGGTCGGGACGGCCCGGTGAACTGGGTCGACGTCATCGACACCGGCGCCGGGGTCGAATCCGGCGAGCACGAACGCATCTTCGAACGGTTCTACCGAGGGCCCGATTCGGATGCCGAACACGGGACCCAGGCAGGGCGCGGGCTCGGCTTGACGATCGCACGAAGCCTGGCGCGGGCGCACGGGGGTGACGTGACCGTGCGTTCGTCACGCACCGGAGTGGGAGCCACGTTCAGGGTCACGATCCCGTCGGCCTGATCCCGCAACCTGCCGGCCCACGATGTCGGTCGACGACGATTGATCTCCGGCCGTTCTGGGCACGTTCGCCGCATGCCGCGGACACCACTCGCCGGAGCGCTCATCGCGATGCTGATCGTGATCACGGCCGCATGTGACACGGGAGCCACCCCGGCGGCATCGGACTCGACGACCACGTCGCCGGCACCCGACACCGACATCGGCCCAGCGGCCCGCACCACGATGCAGCCACCCGCACCGATCGAGCGCACGGGGGAGGCCACGACCTCGACATCCGCGGCAGCCGCCTCCTCGGACTGTCGCCGCCTGACCGACTTCGACGATGACACGGGCGGATGGGTCGTCGTCGACGACCGCGTGATGGGTGGCCGCTCGAGCGGCATCGTCGAGTTCGCCGGCTCCGAGATGCGGTTCACCGGCGAGCTCATCACCCGCGGCGGAGGCTTCACGTCGGTTCGACTGCCGCTCGACGGCCAGGAGCTCGCGAACACCGATCGCATCGTCATGCGGGTCCGGGCCGACGACCGCGCCTACGGGCTCACGATGGAGGACGACGGACGATCGAGTCGACGCGCGATCTCGCACCGCGCCGATCTGGCGTTCGACCAGCCGACGGACGACTGGACCACCGTCTCGCTGCCGTACGAGGCGCTCGAGCCGACCGTGTTCGGTCAACCGGTCGACGCCGACCCCTTCGATCCCGACCGGGCGACCGAGTTCGGGATCATCATCGCCGACGGCGCCGACGGCACCTTCGCCCTCTCCGTCGACTGGATCGACGCCTGCGGCTGACGCGCACCCGAAAATCCAGTGGAACCAACGCCCTCGGGCGACGACAATGACGGTGTGGGGAGTCCGACGTCATCGCCCGGGTCGAGAAGGGAGACGCGGGCCTCGGCGCGTCTCCGATACCCCAACTTCCTCGTCTCCGCCGGCAGGACGATCCTGAACACCACCCGGTACGTGGTCAGCCGGCGACGCCACCTCTCCCTCGAGGGACGGATGCACGGCGATGAGTACCGCAACTGGTCGGGCGACCGACGCCACCGTGCCGACTTCCGTCAGCCGGCCACGGTGGCGGAGGTGCAGGACATCGTCCGGTCGGCGTCCTCGGTGCGCATCGTCGGGTCGGGCCACTCGTTCAACGACGGTCTCATGAGCGACGGCGTCACGATCTCGCTCGATCGGCTCGCCGGTGTGGTCGACATCGACCACGGTTCCAAGCAGGCGACGGCGTGGGGCGGCACACGTGCTGCGCGACCTCACGTCGGCACTCCTCGACGAGGGTCTCGCCTTCCAGACCCTCGCCTCCCACGACGCACAGAGCGTGGCCGGCATCCTCTCCACCGACGTCCACGGCACCGGCCGCGAACCGGCCCACCCGAGCGATCGGGTCGTCGCGATGGACCTGGTCGACGGCACCGGAACCCTGCACGAGAACCTCACGCCCGACGACGACCGATTCCGGGCCGCGGTCGGCGGGCTCGGGGCGGTCGGCATCATCACCAAGGTCACGTTCCAGTGCGTCGACGCGTTCCACCTCCGCCAGGGCACGCATGTCGAGGCCCGCCGGTGGGCCGCCACCAACCTCGATGACCTGTTCGCCGAGCACCGAACACGTGAGCTTCTACGCCTACCCGTTCACCGACCAGCTCCACGTCCACACCTGGACGCACACCGACGAGCGCACGTCACGGCTCGGCGCGTTCCGCGAATCGCTCAACGAGGCCAAGGCGGCGATCGTCGCCGCCACCCTCGGCGACGCGATGGCGCACTGGGGCCTGCTGCCGAAGACTGCGACACCCACGATGAAGCTGCAGCGCGCCGACCCGGCTGGTGCTGCAGTCACACGAGGCGTTCAGCCGCAGCCAGTACCACCTCCACCAGGAGCTCGAGATCGCCGTACCGCACGACCGGGTCTGGACCGACCTCGACGAACTGCTCGAGCCTGTACGAACGGCGCGCCGCCGACCAGCGGCTGCCGTTCCTGCTCGTCGAGGTGCGCTTCAGCCCGGGCCCACACGACACGACGCTCCTCGGCGCCGGTGCCGGCCGGGACACCGCATGGCTCTGCCTGTGCTGCAACCAGTCGGGCGCCGTCGGCGACTACTTCGCCGATGTCGAGGAGTGGGTCAGCGGGCACGACGCCCGGATCCACCTCGGCAAGTGGTGCGAGGATCTCGACGCCGACGACGTCGCCCGCATGCACGGCGACCGATTCGAGCGGTTCCGAGACGTTCGCGACCGGCTCGATCCGGATCGCCGGTTCGCCAACCCGTTCACCGAACGGGTACTCG
This sequence comes from uncultured Acidimicrobiaceae bacterium, assembly GCA_963827775.1. Lineage (GTDB taxonomy): Bacteria > Actinomycetota > Acidimicrobiia > Acidimicrobiales > Ilumatobacteraceae > Ilumatobacter. The sequence goes on from CAWHCI010000027.1 coordinate 5,042, forward strand.
GCGCCAGCGGGGGCGGCTGAGTGCTCCCTCGCAACCGAGGACGGCACCCCAACGATCGGAGCAGGCGATGACCGACGAACGGTCCTACGAGCAGGTGAGCTTCAAGGCGTCGCACAACTCGTACGAACGCGACGAGAAGCCCTTCACGGAACAGCTCTCATGGAGCCCGAAGCAGCCGCACCAGGCGGGCTGTCGGGGGCTCGAACTCGATCTTCGCGAGTCACCCAACCTCACGGTCTGGGCCGTGGATCACGACGAGTACACGAGTCGCGCCGACCGGCAGTTCAGCGAGTTCCTCCACCATCTTCGGCGCTGGTCGACGCTCCACCCGCGCCACGACGTGGTCACCGTGACGCTCGACCTCAAGGCGCAGGCACGAGATCGCCGACAGTTCCCGAGCTACCTCGACACGCTGATCGCCGAGTGCCTCGGACGCGAGCGGCTCTTCACGCCCGAGGAGCTGCAGCGGGGTCACCCGTCACTCGTCGCCGGCGCGGCAGCGGGTTGGCCGAGTCTCGGCGAGCTCACCGGCCGCTTCGTGCTGTGCCTGTCGGGCGACGAGCGGACCAAGCAGTCGTACTCGTCGAGCAGCTCGAGTCGGCTGTGCTTCGCTGATCAGCGTTTCCGCAAGGGTGACACGATGCCGAGCCGCACCTCCGGCGACCGCGTGTTCTACAACTTCAACGCGACCGAGGACTGGGCATGGGACGAACGCGTGAAGTCCTTCGCCGACCGACGAGGATTCGTCACCCGTACGTACGGCGTCAACAGTGCGGACCTGTGGCGGCGCGCGGTCGCCGCAGGCGCCAACATCGTCGCCACCGACAAGGTGCGAAACCACGGCTGGGCGCACGTCGGCACGCAGCCGTTCGCGACCACCAGCGACCTCATCCAGCCCTGAGGTCGACGAGGGGCCGCGGCGCACGGGGAGCCGGGCGCCGATCCTGGGACAACCTCCCCGGTCGTCGCACCTAGCTCTCGGCCGGCGGGTTGACGAAGATGTCCCCGCCTGCCGATTCTGTCGAACCTTCCTCCTGGAGCGGCGGGTTCGTCGAGATGTCATCGCTGACCGACGCTGCAGCGGCGCCCTGTTCCGGCGGCGGGTTCGTCGAGATGTCATCGCTGACCGACGCAGCAGCGGCGTCCTCCTCGAGCGACGGATTCACGGTGATGTCGGACATCGGTTCGTCCCCTTCCACGGCCGCCACCGTCACGTGTAGACGTAGAGCCGGTTGATCGTGCTGTATTGGGTGGTTCCCGTCACGGCCACCTGGGCCTTCTTCCCCGTGCCGACCGCCGTCAGTGCGGTGGCGAGGAGTTCCTTCTCGATGGACGAGTTCGCCTCGAACCATCGGTGCCACGAGCCGTCGCTCGGTTTCAGCGCGATGTAGATGACACCGTTCTCGGCCGGTCCTGCCTTGGTGATGGTTGCGTTATTGAGCCATGGCATCGTTCATGCTCTCCTTGTTGTATTGATCAGACTCGATTGTTCGGAAGTGCAGACATCGTCAGCTGAGTGCCACATTCAGGACAGGCGGCAGCCACCCGGCGTCCGTGGTCACGACATCTTCGAGAAACCCGAGATGCGACGGCGTGAATCCGCACATCGCCCAACTGTTCGATTTCATGATGCAATCAACCCCTCCGCCGGGCGCGCACGTGGCGCAATTGCCATTCGGTCGGCCACCGAACCCCCAGCTCCCGCCACAGTTGCAGTTGCTCGCGGCGTATTCGTCGGGAGCGCCGAAGACGTGTCCCGTCTCGTGGGCGAACACCCGATCGAAGTTCTCGATTCCCCAACCATCGTTGGCAGGGTCCATGACCAGTCTCGGCCCACCGATCGATGCGTAGGCAAAATGCCCGATCGGATACTTGGTGACGAACGCGCAATAGGACCAGGACGTGTTCTTGGCTGAGCGCAGATCCTCGATGTAGTCCCTGACGCCGGCGAGCCCACTTCCATAGCCGAGCGCCTGCATCGCAGGATCCCGCCACAGCGCTTCCTTCTGACTGAACGAGAGGTTCGAGGCACCCGGCTGAACCGTCAGGCTGAGTGGCCGGAGGTCATACACCCAGCTGATCCCAGCCGGCGTCTGGGCACCCAGCCAGCTCAAGCCGTTCTGCACCTCGGCGACGATCTTGACCTGCTCGGCGTCGGTGAACGCCAGATTGCCCGGACCCGCGACCATGACGAGGCCCACCGCGACCGATCCCGTCAGGCGGGCACTGGTCGCCGCGCCCGCGAGCGCCGCTTCCTCCTCGGTGTCGAACTGGGGACCGTGATAGTCGGGGGCTTGGACCTGGTCGTTGTCCCACGAACTCTCGGGGAGGAACCGAGCGGCCTTGGCGCTGCGGTACGACTCGGATTGCCGGAGGTCGAAGGCGTTGAGCCCGAGGTTTCCCTCCCGGTCCAACCGGCGGTACACACCGGGCAACGCCGCCCGGGAATCGCCGACTGCCACTTCCTGCGGTCTCTCGGCCTTGACGGCCGCCAACGGTCGTCCTCCCTCGGACACCAGCACCCTCGATCCGTACTGATGAGACACGCGACACGAGGTCGTGTCCCGCAGTTCGTCGGCGATCGGCTGCACCGATCCGCCCGGTCGCAGGACCAGCACCTGTTCGTCGACGTCGATATCCGCAGCCATGTTGTCGCTCCTCTCGGTGAGGCGGCGCGTCGCGACTCAGTCAGCCACACGCGTCCCCGGTACTCGTTGCGTCCGGCACTTCCCGCCCGCCGGCGTCCCAATCCACGCCGTCGGCCGGACGGATTTTTTCCTGGCGAGAACGTCGCAATAACCATGATTGCGCAAACAACCGCTCCTCGGCAGTCAACATTTGATCGAATTCCGTCGTGATCGCGTCGCCGCGATTGACGATGAAGGCGGCATCGCCGGCGGTGGAGAGCGTTCCCGACACGAGCACCTGATCATCGGCCACCAGCAGTCGCCGACTGGCGCGATGAATCGCATCGGACCCGACTACGGGGGCCAGCGATTCGTCGCACAGAAGAATCAGCACCTCGGCCACGCCATCAACCTCTCACCGGTCTCACGCCGACGACACCAGCACCGTCATTCGGTGAACCCCACCCGCATCGTCGAACTCATTCGAACTCTACGATCGTGACGGAAGTCGAACATGTTGTCAATCTGCTTCGAGTTCGCACGCGTCCGCGCCGCGTCGGATCACGCTCCATGACCGCAACGGCAACCGCGCGAGCAGTCCTGTGAGGGATCCGACTCGGCTCCGTCAGTCGGCGGACTCGACGGACTCGACCTGGCCGATCATCCGCGAGATCAGACCATCCTCGACCTCGAGCTCGTTCTCGGCGACAAGGTCGTTCGTGCCGAGACGGAACTCGAGCAGCCCCATGAAGGATCCGGGCTAGGCAACGCTCAGTTGGATCGGCATGATCAACCAGCGCGGGAGTTCGTGCGCCCACGCCCGCGGATCGAACGGCTCGGGAGGCGACGACGCGACCACCCGCACGCCCCGGCCGCGGAACAACCACGCGAAGATCACCCTGGCCCTGGGAGCGTGCCACCGCGAGGTCACCACCACGACGGTGTCAGCGCCGGTTCGAACGAGATCGTCGAGGGCGTTGGTCGCGTTTCCGACCGTGTGCCGGGCATCCGGATCGATCACCAGCTCCCGGCACGCGCCCGTCCACGCCTCGGACATCAGCTCGGCCTCCGGGCGCGCGCCAGGTGTGCGGGCCCAACCCGACAGCACCACGACGTCGTTCGGATGCGACATCGTCGCGGCGTGGGCGAGGCGGTCGGCACAGATCGGATGCAGGCCCAGCTCTCGGCGATCGCTGTAGCCGAGCACCACGACGAGACGGCCGACCGTCACGATCGGCGACGTCGGCGCACGTCGAACAGCACGAGCGTCGCGATCACGGTCAGCACCAGGCCGACCGCCTTCTTGCCCTGGAGCTTCGACTCGCCACCGGCGCGTGCTCGCATGTTCACGGCGACCTCCTCCACGCGAAGGCCTTCCTTGCGGAGGCGGAGGAGCGCTTCCACCTCGGGCGCGCCGCTCGAGTACGGCTCGGCGAGCACCGGCATCGCATCGGCGTTCGCGGCGACGAGGCCCGACGTCGGGTCGTGGAAGCTGCGACCGAGACGTAGACGCATCGCGCCCTGCAGCAGGCCGATCCCGAACCGACGCGCCGGGCTCGGTCGGTACCGTTCGTCGGCGTGCTCGTCGTCGACGGCGAACCGTGACCCGACCGCGACATCGCACGCCCCCGACTGCACGAGGTCGAGCAACCGCCGGAGCTCGACCACCGGATGCTGGCCGTCCGCGTCGACCCGACCGCAGTAGACGTAGCCACGAGCACCCGCCTCGCGATAGCCGGCGGCGATCGCCTCGCGCAGTCCGAGGTTCGCCGCGAACGACACCACGGTCGCCCCTCGCCCACGAGCCACGGTCGCCGTCGCGTCGGTCGACCCGTCGTCGACCACGAGCACGTCCACCCCGGGCAGCTCCCGCTCGATCTCGTCGAGCACCGCCGGCAGATTCTCCTCCTCGTTCCACGCGGGGATGAACACGACCGTGCCGGCCGCACCGTACGTGCCTCCGCCGGCGGTCTGCTTCACCTCGTCCATCAGTGGTGCACCCTTCGTCGTCCCACGCCATCGGGCGGGAGTTCACGGATGGCCACTGTACGGCGGCGTTCACCGCGATCGCAGCAACGATGGCCCGTGCCGCCGCGTCGGGTCGCGGCCGCGCTCCACCGTCGTCGATCAGGGCACGAACGAGGCTGCCCACCAGAAGGTGGGATTCCCGACCGGGCCGTTGAGCTGCCGCCACCCGTCGGGCCCGGTGAACGCGCGACCGTGCGGAGCGACCGCGAGATGCACCTCGGCGCCGATCGGATCCTCGAGGCGGGCCCCGCTCGCCGGATCCTGCCCCAGACGGATCGGGCCCGAGAGCACGAGACGGTCGTCCGAGGCGATGCGACCGTCGAACTGGTAGCTGCCACCGAGTGCCGCTGTGTCGGTGCCGACATCGTCGAGATCGCAGACACCGTCCGTGCACCGCTCCGGGTGGTTGAACACGAACAGCCACCCCGTGAAGGCCTCGGGGGCGGCGCTGGCGCCCGGGTTGACCGGCGGATGCGGCGCCGCCCATGGTGGCACGAGGTCGCTGGTCGGGTACTCGTAGCTGCCGGGCGCCGGCGTCGGCATGTCGATCTCGGCGTGCAGACCGTCGGCGCGACGGACCAGCGAGGCCGCGTCCTCGTGGAGCGCGGTGTCGCTGTCGCCCTGCACGCCGACATCGGATCGTTCGCCCTCGTCTCCGTCGGTGCGCGACAACGCGAACACGGCGAGCGCGGCGAGCGAGCGAGCGCGGCGAGCGCCGCCATCACGCGGAGCAAGGCGTCGGGCGACCGAGCGCTCCCCCGCCGAGCGGGTGGGTCCGGGGCGACGGTCGGGTCGGGTCGTGTGGATGTCTGGGTCATGTCGGGCTCACAATCAGTGGGAAGAGGTCGCCGCCGGGACCAGGGTCGAGTGGCGACTGGATGCAGTTCGGAACCACGGGCGAATCGGTGATCAGGATCGCGCTGCTGGTGCTCGCGCCGAGCTCGACGCTCGAGATGGCTGCGATCAGACCGAACGAGCTCGGGATGCCCGACCGGGCCTCGCGGTCGAGGTCTGCGATCGACGTGCCAATGGGTATCCCACGGACCGCCAGGCCGCCGATGCCGCTGCTCTCGTTCGACAGTTCGATCATGACCGTCTGGCCCCGCTCGACGAGGAGGCGCTCGCCCGACATCGTGGCGCCCTCGATCGGACCGGCGATCACACACGAGTCGTCCGTCAGACGAAGACGCACGATCACGTCGGGCTCGTGCTGCCAGGCCGGAGGTCTGCTCACGTGTGGCGACACGACGAGGTGACCGAACCGGATCTCGCTCTCGAGCTCCTGCAGACGAGCATCGACCGGCGCGCCGAGGTGCCCGCCGGCCCGGGAGAGCTCGACACCGCCGGCATCGAGATCGAGCACGGTCTCGCCGGCTTCGAGGTCGCCGTCCATGAACGCTCCAACGGCCTCGTCGACCGCGACGTCGAAGCGCTTGACCGTCGAGGTGAGTACGAGGTGCCGGTCGGCCGCCGGCACGGTGTAGAACTCGTCGGCATCCGAGCCGACGGTCCAGACCGGTTCGTGGTCCTCCGACCAGGCAGCCGCGGCGCCGATCACTCCGACGCCCGCCTCGCCGGCGTCGTGGTAGATCACGTCCACCCCCGACGCGTACAGCTCGGTCGCCAATTCGAACGCCAGCTCGTCGCTCCGCTCGGCGTTCACGATGGGGTCCTCCACCGGGCCGAGGAAGGTCGAGACGACCTCGACGTCGGCGGCTTCGGCGCGTGCCCCCTGCTCGAAGCCGCGACGCGCCGCCTCGGTCCGAAACGTCTGGATGCCACCGACGAAGCCGATCCGCCCCGACCTCGAGTGAAGGGCAGCGGCGGCACCGGCCAGATAGGCCCCCTCCTCCACCGCGAAGTGGACCTCGGTGAGGTTGGCGGACGAATTGTGCACGGCGACCGGATCGATCGCGACCCAGTGCACGTCGGGGTACTCGAGTGCGAGTCGGTCGACCTCGAGATCGAATTCGCTGCCGACGACGATCAGATCGGTGCCCGACTCGGCGATGCGGCGGAGGTGGTCCTCCGGGTCGATCAACGGCGGCTCCAGCTCGATCTCGATGCCGTGGGCGCCCTCGGCGATGCCGACACCGCTGATCATCAGGTCGTTGATGCCCTGGTCGCCGGTGACGCCGTGCACGAGCGCGATCACCGGTTGACCGCCATCGGCCAGCAGGAAGAAGCCACCGATCGTCGAAGCGACCACCAGCGCTGCCCCGATCCCGAGCCCCCACAGCCGGGTCCTGGCCTGACGATCTCGCTTCAGCTCTCGGGCATGGCGCCGCTCCTCCGCGAGCAGTTGTTCGTCGCGATGCATGATCGACACGTCGAGGAACCGTTCCTCCTCCCCGTTCAGCTGCAGCGTGCTGACCGCTGCCCATGCGACGTAGTCGGCGAGGCGCTCACCCGAGAGCAGATAGTCGGCCCGCTCGCCCGATGCCGTCCACTCGGCGAACACGGTCGTCAGACGGGCGTGCCGGAGGACGTCCCGACGCCCCTCGTCGATCCATCGGCGCAGGCGCGGCCACTCGGACAGCAGGGCCTCGTGGGCGACCTCGACGGTCGGCGAACCCGACACGGGGTCTCGGTCGAACGTGAGCAGGCGTCGCGCGGCGAACTGATCGAGCACCGATTGTGTGGCAACCAGGTCCGCGGCGATCGTGACCATCTCGCTGCCGGTCACCCGACGGCGACCCCAACCACCCTGATCGACGATCGTCACCAGGCGCAGGAACAGCTGCTTCGCCGCGTGCCGCTGTTCGGCGTCGAGCCCCAGGAAGAGATCCTCGGCGCCGCGCGCCAGCGCCCCGCTGACACCCCCATCTCGTGGTACGAGTTCAACGTCAGCACCGTCGTCGTGCGCCGATCGAACAGTTCCGTCAACACGAACTGGAACAGCGGCAGACCACCCACCTGCCCCGCCACGTCACCGAGCAGTTGGACCACGAGCGCCGGTTCCAGCGACACCCCGACCCGTTGCGCCGGCTGCTCGGCCGCTGCCTCGAGCTCGTCCGGCAGCATCGGGACGACGTTGACGATCCCCTCGCCGATCTGCTGGGCGAGTCTGGGGTAGTCGAGTGGCCCACCGTAGAAGTCGGCACGCAGGCCGATCACGACGACCACGCGGCCGAGCGAGTCGTCGAGCACGACCTCGAGGTCGTGGATGAAGCGGTCGCGCTCGTCGGTGGACGACCCGAGCGTGAAGAACTCCTCGAACTGGTCGATCACGAGGAACAAGCGGTGGTTCGGCCCGGTCAGCACCGCTCGACAGGCGAGGAGCATGCCGTTGTCGGGGTCGTCGAGCAGGCCGGCGAGGCGATCGGCAGCATCGGGTGCCGACCGCGCGAGTGCCGCTTCCAGCTCGTGGAACGGTCGCGATCCCGGGACCATCTGGGCGATCGACCACGTACCGGACCCCTGGATCGTGCCGCGGCGGATCGCCGGCACGAGCCCGGCCCGCAACAGGCTCGACTTCCCGGAGCCGCTCGCTCCGACGAGCGCGGCGAGCCGAGCCCCGTCGTCGACCCGCCGGATCAACTCGCCCACCAGTCGATCGCGACCGAAATACGTCTCGGCGTCCGCCTCGGTGAACGCGTGCAGGCCCTTGAAGGGGTTGCCGACGTCCGTCGTGGGATCGGTGGCTGTCGGATCGGCCGACTGGGTGAGTTCACAATCGTGCAACAGGACCTGTTCCTGAACGCGGCAGATCTCTGGTGACGGGATGATGCCCAGCTCGCCCCCGATCAGTTCCCGGTACCGATCGAATGCCCGCAGTGCGTCCGCCTGGCGGCCCGCTCGGTACCAGGCGACCATCTGCAGCGCCACGAGGCGCTCACGATGTGGGTGATCGAGCACGAGCTTCTCCAGCTCGCCGACCACGCTGCGATGCCGACCCACCCGGAGGTCCGCATCGATGCGGTCCTCGAGCGCCGCCAGTCGCAACTCGTCGAGACGCGCGGCGTCGGCCCGGGCGAACTCCTCGTAGCGGTGGTCCTCGAGCGCCGCGCCGCGCCACATCGCGAGCGCCCGCTCCAGGAGGCGCGCGGCGTCATCCGGGTCGTCGGCGAGCATCCGGTTGCCGCTCGCGGCCAACTCCTCGAACCGGCGGGCGTCGATGTCATCGTCGGCGACGATCAGCGAATACCCGTGGTCGCGGGTGACGAGCACATCGCCCTTGGCGTGCGCACGACGATCCGGTTCGAGGATCGCGCGGAGCCGCGAGACGTAGACCCAGAGCGTTCGCTCCTTGCCCGTGGGATCCTCGGGCCAGAGTTCCTCGAGAATCCGTTCGGTCGAGACCACCCGGTTGGCGTGCAGTATCAGCAGCGCGAGCAGGCTGCGCTGCTGTGGCGAGCCGACGTCGATCGGCTCGCCATCGTCGATCACCTCGAGTGGACCGAGAATCCGGAACTCCACCGTGCCTCCCCTCGGACACCGGGTTCGATCATCACACGACCAGCCAAACCGAACGACCTTACGACCGGCTTAACGCGCGAACCCGCAGGTCAGCGGATCCGGCTCGGGCACGAGAACTGCCTTGACCGCCGGTCGTCGGTCCGGGCGTTCAGCGATTGGCAACGTCGCTCCGTCACATTCGCCGAGTGGCTCGCACCAGCGACCGCACGACGAAGGAGAGAGTTCAGATGGTTGAACAGACAGCAACGAATTCCCGACGGCGACGCCGTCGGTTCGCGGTCGGCATCGCAGCGGTCGTCTCGATCGCGACGGCCGGCGCCGCCGTCGTCGAGGCACACGGCGGACACCGCTCGGTGCGCCAGCGCGCCGACGTGATGCAACAGGGTGGCGACGGCGTGTACGAACACCGGGGCGCCAAGGCGATCCGCACCGACCACTCGATCGAGATCAAGTGGAACGTGCACACGCCGGCACCGGGTTCGTACACGTATCCGACCGGTGACATGGTGCCGCCGGGCGCACCTCCGCACCCCGATCTCGTGGTCGGCTACCCGGAGGTGTTCACGCTCTGGTTGTTCGGCTTCGACCACCCGGAGCTGTGCAGTGACGGCGTGTGCGACGGCAACGACGTGGGCGACACGCCGGCGCGCGGAAGCGTGTACCAGCTCGACGGCGAGATCGCCTACGGACAGCACGTGCGGATGAGCGGCAAGGTGCGACTCGGGCAGGCACCCGCCAACGGGCCCGGCCTGGCCAACCCGCTCGGCGCCGAGGTGCACGTGGCGATGGCACCGCACGGCATGGCCCTGGACGACGCCGACCTGATCCGTCAGCTCAACAGCCCGGTCGGCGGTCCGCCGCTGTGGTTCGCGGCGATCTTCCTGGCGCCCTGACGGACGACCCCGGTGACGGCGCGACCTCGTGCCGTCACCGGCGCGTCCGCGCCCGCCGCCGAGATCAGTCCGACTGCTGAGCGTTCCAGTCGTCGAGGCAATCGGCGAGCGAGAGTGCGTGGGAGTAGCGCCAACCCTGAAGCGTGGTGAACCCGAGCTGTTGTGCCTGGTCCTCGTGCACCTGCGTCTCGACGCCCTCGGCGACCGTGCCCAGGTCGAGTTCCCGCGCCAGCGTCACGATCGCCGCGGCGATCGCTCGCTCGCTGTCGTGCTTCGCGAGCTGCACGATGAAGCTCCGATCGACCTTGACCGTCGAGATCGGCAGGTCACGGAGGTGGGCCAGCGAGCTGTAGCCGGTTCCGAAGTCGTCGAGCGCGATCCGGAACCCGCGATCGCTCAGCGCGCTGAGCGTCGCCAGGCCGGCCGGACCGACGTCGAAGGCCGCCGACTCGGTGATCTCGATGTAGATCTGGCACGGGTCGGCTCCGGTCGTGGCGATGGCGGCGTCGATGAACGGGAGGAACTCGGGGTGGGTCAGGCTGACCGCCGAGAAGTTGCACGCCAGATACGGCACGACGTCGTCGCTGAGCCGGTCCAGCAGCACGGCGGCCTCGCACGACAGGACGAACGCGGTCTGGTCGAGGTCCCACATCAGACCGGTGTTCGCGATCGACTCCATGAACGCCGGCGGCCCGATGACGTCGCCCTCCTCGGTCCGGATGCGCGCGAGGGCCTCGTAGCCCACGGTCGCCCCCGACACCGCGTCGACCAATGGTTGGAAGTGCATCACGAACCGGTCGTTCTCGAGCGCGTCGCGCAGCAGTTGGCGCTGGTGTTGTTCCACACTGACCGCCTCCGCCAACGACTCGTCGAACGGCTCGATCCGGTTCCGGCCGCGGTTCTTGGCTGCGTAGAGCGCGATGTCGGCGTGTTGCAGCAGCACGCCGGTGTGCGCCTCGGTCGAACTGGCGATGGCGACGCCGATCGAAGCCGTCAGATCGAAACGATCGTCGCCGATCTCGTACGGCTCGGACAGCGCCGTCAGGCACCGTTCGGCAGCGGCGACGGCCACGTCGATCGACTCGACGTCGACGAGCAGGGCAACGAACTCGTCGCCTCCGTGACGTACCAACAGGTCCCCGTGCCGCAGCTGCCGGGCGAGCCGACGGGCGGCGATTCCGATCAGCTGGTCGCCGGTGCGGTGCCCGTGGTTGTCGTTGACGAGCTTGAAGCCGTCGAGATCGATGAAGCACACGCCCACGTCGACGGCGGGCGACACGAGCGACAGCTCACCGAGCCTCGTCTCGAGCTGACGGCGATTCGCCAGGCCGGTCAACTGATCATGCAGTGCCTGCGAGCGCAACTCCTCGCGGGCGAGATGCTCCGCGGTCACGTCGTGGAATGCCACGACGGTCCCGATGTAGTCCCCGTGGTCGTCGGTCACGGCCATGCTGGTGATGGTCACGTAGCGGATCTCCCCGCGGGGCGACACGACACAACTCTCCATCGGAGCGCCGTCGTCGACGCTGTCCACCGTCAGATTGCGGCGGCGACCGTTCTCGTCGAGCAACTCGAAGTCGTCCAACGTCAACGAGCTCGCAGGCGCATCGGCGGCGACACCGAACATCGTGCGGGCCACATCGTTGACCACGGTGACCGCGCCGAACTGGTCGGTGGCGACGATGCCGTCGCGAAGCCCGGACACGATCGCCTTGGACATCCGCTCGACCCGATCGATCGTCGTCCCCAGTTCACTCTCGTAGTCGGCGTACCGGAGTGACAGCACCAAGCCGCCCAGCGTCGGGTCGAGGGAGTGGTCCGCACCGGTGACCTCGACCGGCACCCAGTCCCCCGCCGCACCGCGAAGACGGACCGTCAACCGGAACAGCTCCAGACCTTGTCGGATCCGGCTGATCGCATCGACGGTCATGGCCAGGTCGTCGGGATGTACGAACTCCGCCGCGGATCGGCCGATCGCCTCCGCCGGTGTGCGTCCCAGCAACGACCCGACGGCGTCGTTCACCCAGACGATCTCCATGTCGGGGCTCAGGACGATGACGGTGTCGCGCAGCCCTTGCACCGCCGACTCGAAGAACGAGGCGTCGTGGCCGGTGGCGGCCAACACGGACGTGACCAACCGCGCCATCCCGTGCCACGCCTCCACTCGAACGGCCGGCTCCGTGCCCCAGGCCGTGACGGCGCCGGCGACACGGCCGTCGATGTCGACGAATCCGACCGACGAGTTCCCGGCGACCTCGACGAATCGTTCGGACCCATCTCGAACCGCGAGCTCCGACTCGGTGGGGTGCCGGGGTTGCAGCACGGGGTCCGGCGCCGACGATGCCACCACGAAGCAGCGGTTGTCCTCGAACACCACCACGTCGCATCGCCCGCCCACCATCGCCGAGACGATCCGCGCACAATCGACGACCACCGGGTGTCGAGCCAGATGTGATCGCCTGACGTCGACCACCTTCAGATCCTCTCTCATCACGGAGTCATCGGTTCGATGACACCGCCCAATGAGAGATAGCAGCTTCACGGCGTCGAATGCGCCACTTCGTGACGTCAGCCGATTCCGGCGACGAACTCGGCGAACCTCGCCAGCTCGTCATCGGTGGGTCGCACGCCCGCCATCGCCTCCAGGTAGTACGGCAGATAGGTGAGTCGCGTCTCGATGGGTTCCTCGGTGTCGAGCGCGAAGTAGCCGACCTGGCTGTGGTAGAGCAGTCGCGCCCGCACCACCGCGTCGGCGGCGTCGAATCCGTGACGGGCGAACATGGCCTCGATCGCCGCCAGACGCTCACGGTCGGCTTCGGCCACCCGTTCGGCCACGTCGGGGCGGCGTCGACCCCAGTGCCGTATCGCGAGTTCGAGGCGCACGTCGAACAGCCGGCGGTCGGCCCAGCACTCGAACACCGCGAGGCACGCGGAGACCGGCGTCGTCACCTCACGGCGGCTGCGTTCCACGATCGACTCGGTGTTCGTGCGCCAGATCTCCAGCAGTTCGGACCGGAGTTCGTCCAGGTCGTCGAAGTACCAGTAGAAGCTCGAGCGCGAGACTCCGAGCGTGCCGGCCATCGTCAGCACCCGGAGCTGGTCGATCGGTACGTCGGCGAGCGCGGCCAGTGCCGCGTCGATCCAGTCCCGACGGGTGGCCTTCGTGTGAGCGGGAACCGATGTGGACATGACCACTCAGTCGGGCGCCGCCCCGCCCTCACGGGTTCGACGATCGACGAACTCGTCGAGGGCGGTGTGCGTGGCGTCGTCGATCGGTGGAGGCTCGAAGTCGGCGAGCACCCGTTGCCACACCGCCGTCGCGCGCTCGTCGGCGCGTTCGGCTGCCCTCGTCGGTCCACTGCTCGTAGTTCGTCCGGCTGAACACGACCGGAGCGTAGAACGCGTGCTCGAATCGTTCGAGCGTGTGACCGACGCCGAAGAAGTGACCGCCCGGACCGACCTCGGTGATCGCATCCAGTGCGAGCTCGTCGTCGTCGACCCGGACCGGGGCGCACACTTCGGCGAGCATCTGACACATCTCGATGTCGACGATGAACTTCTCGTAGCTCGCGGTGAGGCCGCCCTCCTGCCAACCAGCGGCGTGCATCACCCAGTTGGCGCCGCCGAGGAACGCCCCGTAGGTGTTCATCATCGTCTCGTGGCCTGCCTGCGCGTCGACGGCATTCGACGCACTCGACCCGGACGAACGCCACGGCAACCCGACGTGTCGTGCGAGCTGACCGCTGGCGAGCGCACCCTTCATCGCTTCCGGGGTGCCGAACGCGGGCGAGCCCGACTTCATGTCGACGTTCGACGTGAACGCCCCGTACAGCACCGGCGCACCGGGACGGACCAACTGCGCCAGGGTGACGGCGGCGAGCATCTCCATGTGTTGGAGCACGAGCGCTCCCGCGAGCGTCACCGGAGCCATGGCCCCGGCGAGCGTGAACGGCGTCATGATGTTGGCCTGTCCCATGCGGGCGAAGTCGATGATGCCCATCGCCATGGGCACGTCGATCTGGCGCGGCGAGTTCGTGTTGATGTTCGTCCAACACCGAGGCGCCGCCGCGAGCTCGTCGTCCGATTCGATGCCGTGGCGAAGCTTGACCATGTCGAACCCGTCGCGAACCCGAGCGCGACCGCGCGCGTACAGGAACGGGGGTTTGTCGGTCAATGTGAGCGTGGCGAATCCGGACCGAAGGTGTCGCGTGTTCAGCGGCAGGTCGTCCGGCTCGACCGACGGGGCGGTCACCGCGATCACGTCGTAGTGCTGAGCGAGCCGCAGGAAGTTCTCCTGATCGGCGATCGTGCCGGCACGTCGACCCCGCTCCAGGTCGGTCACGAACGGCGGACCGCCGACCGGTGCGAGCAAGAGGTTGCGACCTCCGACGGCGAGGCTTCGAGCGGGGTTCGGCGCCGCGAGTTCGAACGACGAGGGTGCCGACGCGAGCGCAGAGGCGATCACATCGGGGTCGAGTCGGACGATCATGTCGTCGTCGACGGAGGCGCCATGGGCGGCGTAGATGTCGCGGGCTTCGTCGAAGAGCACCCGGATGCCCTCGTCGGCCAGGTACCGGACGGCCGAATCGTGGATGTATGCGACCTCGTCGTCGGACAGCACCCGGAGCGGCTCGAACGGATTGACGATCGTTCGGTAGTGCCCGGTCGGAGGCGCCGATCGCTGCCGGTCGGCGCGTTGGCGGCGTCGGCCGGCCATCAGCCCTGCACCGACATCGACGAGTTCGCGTTCGACGAGCGGTTCCGCCCGAATGCCCCGATGTCGATCGGACGGCCGGTGAAGCGGCCCACCGTCTGGAGGGGTTCGGCGTCGTGGTCGTGGCCCGCCTCGACGGCCTCGATCAGATCGCCCATGATCTGACCGGCGACACCGGCGTTCTTGAACTGGTTGCCACTGCTCCCGATCGCGACGTAGAAGCCGTCGAGGTCGGTGCGGTCGTAGATCGGCATCCAGTCGTCGCTGACGTCGTAGACCCCCACGACCCCCCGGCGCTGGTGAGGCACGCCGAGTTCGGGGAATCGTCGGTTGGCACGGAGCACCTGCGTCTCCCACAGATCGGTGACGTTCGGATCGGCAGTCGTCGGGGTCGTCCAGCCATTCCAGCACGTCGCACTCGGGCTCGATGCTCCCGATCAGCAGCTGGTTGCCCACGTCGGGGCGGCAGTAGAAGCCCACGTCGTCATCGGCCATCACCGCGCCCCGCCGGTCGAGGTCGACGCCGGGCGGCGCCGCCACGTGGTGGACCTCCTGACGCATCGGTGCCGTCGAGATACGCATCGACCCGGCGAGGCCGGCGAGTTCGTTGACATGCCGACTGTGCGGGCCCGCGACGTTCACCACCACGGACGCCTCGATGCGCGTTCCGTCGGCGAGCCGACACGCCGGCGACGCGACCGCCGGATCCGTTCGATCGCGACGACCTCGGCACCGAACACGAATCGCCCGCCCGACGCCTCGGCGGCGCACCGCAGGTTGTCGGCGGCGAGCTGAGGGTCGGACACGTAGCCGGCGTCGGGCGAGAACAGGGCGCCGGTCAGGCTGCCGTGCGCGTCGCACCAGAAGCGGTCGTCGGTCGGCACGGTCGGTGGACCGAACAGGCCGGTGCTCATCCAGGGGTAGCGGCTGCGCAGCTCGTCGACGGTGAGATGGTCGAACGGGACGTCGAGCTGCTCCCACAGCTCGCGCACCCGATGTGCGAACGGTCGTTGCTGTCGCTCGTCATCACCAACATGCCGCATCGACGGAACGGCGCCAGGCCGGAGCGTCGACGATCGCCGACGTGGTCGGCCCAGTTGGTCCAGTAGCCGAGACCCTCCCGCGACATGTGCACGCCGTTCTCGGTCGAATAGCTGAAACGGATCACGGCGCTCGAGCTCGACGTCGATCCCGTCCCGGCGGCCGGCCCGCGCTCGACGTTGACGGTTCGATGGCCGCGCCGAGACAGCTCGGTGGCGATCGAACAGCCGATCACGCCGGCGCCGATGACGACGACGTCGTGGTCGGGCGATGCCGACATTCCTGCACCGTAACTCTCCCTAGACACTTGTGTCTAGGGAGCGCTAGGTTCACATCGTCCCACGTCCGCGAGCACCGGGAGACAGACATGGCCACCGACGCGAACATCGTCGTCATCGGCGCCGGCATCATCGGCGCGAGCGTCGCCTACCACCTCGCCGACTGGGCGTCGAGGGCGTCGTGGTCGTCGACAAGGGCGATCTCGACCACAACGATGGATCCACCTCGCATGCTCCGGGCGGGCTGCGCACGCTGACCGGGTCGCACTTCTTCACCACGCTCGGTCGTGCCAGCCGCGACATGTACGACACGGCTGCCGCTCGCCGACACCCGGACAGGAGCAGTTCTACCGGGTCGGCATGGTCGCGATCGCGAACACGCCCGAACGACTCGACGCCCACCGACGGCTGTGCGACATCGGGCTCAGCGAGGGCATCGAAGCGACGATGCTCTCGCCGACCGAGATCGCCGACGCTGTTGCCGATGGTCGACCCGACAACGATCGAGGGCGGCCTCGACGATCCCGTCGTCGGGCGTCGTGCAGACAAGCTTGATCGGCCACCTCGATGCGTCAGGTCGCCGAAGCGACCGGCCGCGCGCCGCTTCCACGGCGAACAGCGAGGTCACCGACATCGAGGTCGTCGACGGACGGATCGTCTCGGTGGAGACCGAGCGGCGAGGCGGGCACGATACGATGCGAGCAGGCGATCGTGTGCACCAACATCTGGGCACCGCTGCTCGCCGAGAAGACCGGGACCGTCATGCCGTTGTTCCCCGGCGAACACCAGTACATCTTCACCGACCCGGTGCCGGCACTCGCCGAGATCGCCGAGCGACACGTCGCGATCCCGGTCACGGCGTTCGACGACCTGTCGATCTACTTCCGCCAGCACGGCGATCACCTCGGCATCGGCAGCTACGCCCACCCGGCCCGGCTCGTCGACCCGAAGCGCCTCCCAACACGGCCAAAGTTGCCCGTTCACCCCCGACGACTTCACCGACGCCTGGGCGAAGATGCAACACCACATGCCGCGCACTTCAGCGAGTCGTCGATCGCCGACGGGTTCAACGGCATGTTCTCGTTCACGGTCGACGATCACCCGATCCTGGGCGAGACCACGGTGCGAGGGCTGTGGGCGGCGGTGGGCGCCTGGCTGTCGTTCGGCAGCGAGGTCGGCGCCGTGATGGCCCGATGGATGACCACCGGCGATCCCGGGCATGGACGTCACGCCGGCCCACATCGACCGGTTTCATCCCCATCAGTCGAATCGCGAGTTCCTGAGCCGCCAGGCCAAGTACTTCTACGAGATCGGATTCGAGGACCTGCACCCGAGTGCGGTGGCGTCGTCGGTCCGCGGGCTCCGCCATGCGCCGTACCACCACCGTCTCGAAGCGCTCGGCGCCGAGTTCGTGCCGATCGCCAGTCAGGAGACAGCCGCTCTACTACGCGTCGAACGAGCCGCTCGTCGCGAAACATCGCAGCGCCATTCCGGAGCGCACCGGCTACGACGCCGTCGGCTGGTCCCCGATCATGGGCGCCGAGCATCTCGAGCTACGCGCGAACGTCGGACTCGTCGACTGGTCGGCCGGCATCGGGCCGATCGAGGTGTCGGGTCCGGCGCGCGCTCGAGCACCTGCAGTACCTGTGCACCGCCGACATCGACCTGCCCAGTCGGCGGTGTGGCCTACACGCCTGGTGCTCACGCCGCGGGGCACGTCGCCCGCGACCTCACCGTCACACGCATCGACGGACCAGACCTGGTGGCTCCTCACCGGCAAGGGCAACCTGCCGGCCGAGCTGGCGCTGTTCCGATCGCTCGCCCCCGACGACGGGTCGGTGACGTATCGAGATCTGAGCGAGGAGCTCGTGGCGATCGGCCTGTGGGGACCGAACAGCCGCGTCGGTGCTGCAGTCGGTCACGGCCGACGACTGCTCGAACGCAGGCGTTCCCCTGGTACACGAGCCGGGCAGATCGACGTCGGCATGGCGCCGGTGACCGGCGATCCGCCTGTCGTACCTCGGCGAGCTGGGCTGGGAGCTCTACGTGCCCCAGTCGTTCGCACTGCACGTGTGGGACACGTTGTGGGAGGCCGGCCGCGCCGTTCGACATGC
This sequence comes from uncultured Acidimicrobiaceae bacterium, assembly GCA_963827775.1. Lineage (GTDB taxonomy): Bacteria > Actinomycetota > Acidimicrobiia > Acidimicrobiales > Ilumatobacteraceae > Ilumatobacter. Next base: position 23,156 of record CAWHCI010000027.1, read on the forward strand.
CAGCGGTCGGGGCACAGACCGTGTTCTCGGCGCGCATCGAGAAGGGATACCGGCTGTGGGGCTCGGACACCTCGCCCGACTTCACACCGGCCGAGAGCGGTCTGCGCGTGGACCTTGAGCCACGACAAGGACTTCCGCGGCAAGGCCGCAGCATTCGAGGCGCCGGTCCGGACGACGTGTCGTCACGTTGCGGTTCGACGATCGCCGCCGCGGTCGTGTACGGATGGGAGCCCGTGCTCCAGAACGGCCAGGTGATCGGCCGCATCGCCGGCGGGGAGTACGGCTACAGCGTGGGCGCGTTCATCGCCCATGCCGTCGTCGACGCCGAGCACACCGCGACCGGGACCGACGTCACCGTCCACCGGACCGGTGCGCCCCACCGTGCGACCATCGTTCGCGGCCCGCTGTTCGACCCACGGTCGGAGCGCCTGACCGCCTGAGCGGGTGGCCTCGGACACAGCTCGGCCCGCAAACCTCGTAGGGCCATTCGACCCTGCCTACCGACCGGTCGGTCGTGTCAAGCTGGTCCACGATGAACTCCGCCACATCGCCCGCACTTCCGCGCCCCCGTTCCCAATCACTCAACGACGTCCGCGACGTGATTCCCGCCGACTGCTACGAACCCTCCCGGTCTCGGGGCGTCGCGGCGCTCGTGCAGGCAGCCCTGCTGTATCTCGTGCCCCTCAGCGCTGCTCGCCGTGACCGCCACCTGGTGGGCGATCCCCCTGCTGTGGCTCGCGGCCGGGCTCGGCGTCGCCGGCCTGTTCGTGCTCGGCCACGACGCCTCGCACGGCGCGCTGTTCCGTTCACGGCGGGCGAACCGCATCGTCGCATGGATCTGCATGGTGCCGAGCGCTGCACGTCGAGGCGGCGTGGAACCTGGGCCACAACCGCGTGCACCACGGCTACACGACGCGCCAGGGCTTCGACTTCGTGTGGCACCCGACGACACCCGACGAGTACCGCGACATGGGCTCACGGCGAACGCCTTCGCCACCGCCTCGAGTGGTCGTTCCTCGGCTCGGGCGCGTACTACCTCCGCGTCGTGTGGTGGGAGAAGATGTGGCGCTTCGCTCCCGGCGGCAAGAACCGCGCCGGCGATCCGACGCGACAAGTACGTGCTCGGCACGGTGATGGTGCTGCTGATTGCGTCCGCGGCCGTCGCCGGCGCACTCCAGGGAGGATGGGTCGACGCGTCTGGCTCCCGGTCAAGCTGATCGTCGTGCCGTTCCTGCTGTTCGTCCAGATCATCGGGTGGACCGTCTACGTGCACCACGTGTCGCCCGACATCCGGTGGTGGCCACGCCGGGAGTGGTCACAGTTCAAGGGCCAGATGGAGTCGACCACGATTCTGACGTTCCCGCGTCGTCGTGAACCGTCTCTGGTTCCACAACATCTTCGTGCACGTCCCGCACCACGTCGACGCCCGGATCCCGTTCCACCAGCTTCCGGCGGCCGCCGCGGCGATCTCCGAGCACTACCCCGACACCGTCAAGGTCGATCGCTTCTCGGCCGGCGCGTACACCGATGCGACGCGGACGTGCAAGCTCTACGACTTCGACGCCGGGCAGTGGCTCCCCTACTCCGCGGCGACGTCCTGATCTCCGGAGCGCGTGCGACGGCCGTGACGGCGGGCTCGCCGCCGGGTGTACGGTCGGGACAGGGTCGAGCCGACCCCTGATCAGGCAAGGGGCTGCCATGAGCGACGACACCGCGATCCGCGAGACCATCCAGACGTACTTCGACTGCATGTACGAATCGAGCGCCGACAAGGCTCGCGAGGCGTTCCACGAGCATGCCAAGATCGCGGGCTACCTCGAGGACGGGTTGCACGAGATGTCGGTCGACGAATTCGCCGGCTTCGTCGCCTCCCAGCAGCCGTCCGCCCACTCCCAGGGCGCCCCGGCCCGGCTCGATGTGGTCTCGGTGGAGATCGCAGGAGACACGGCCGCGGCCCAAGTCCGTGACGACTATCTCGGCATGACCTTCCTCGACACGCTGTCGCTGCTCAAGGCCGACGGCCGCTGGCAGATCTACAACAAGCTCTTCCACGTCGAGGGCTCGGCCGGCTGACCAGGCGCCGCCCCCGGCGCGGCACATCCGCCGCCGCGTCACCGGGCCGCGACGTCAGAGGAAGTACGCGAGGCGGTTGCCGACGATGCCCATCGCGCGGGAACCGACGGTGGTGGGCGGACGACCCGTTTCGCAGCGGGCGATGGCCGGCCCGAAGATCCGCTCCCGGAACCGAGCCGCAGCGTCGGCGCTGTCGACGACCATCGCGATCTCGAACGCGCGGTAGAGCGACCAGGCGTCGAGGTTGAGCGTGCCGAACTGCGCACGATCGTCTGCGACGATCAGCTTGGCATGCACCACGGCACCCGGGTACTCCCAGACCGCGACGCCCGCCTTCAGGAGGTCGGGATACCGGTGCCGAAGGGCCGCCGACGCGAGCGCGTTGTTCGACGTCTGGGAGACGACGAGGTCGACCGCCACTCCACGCTCGGCGGCGGCGATGATCCGGCCCACCATGTCGGCGTCGGTGAAGTACGGATTCATCACGTCCAACCGGTACGTCGACCCGTCGATCAGCTCGCGGGCCGCCTGCGTGGCCGACCCGTGCCCACCGTGCACGACCTGCGTGACGGTGGCGGGGATGGCCCCGGGGTCGGGCTGCGGCGGGAAGTACGGGGCGAGGTCCGGCGGGAGCGGGGCACCGTGACCGGCGAAGCTCGTCAGGAACACCGACTGTGCCAGCCTGACGACATCGCCGGTGACGCGGACCATCACGTCGAAGAACCGGCCGTCGAGGAAGTGGTCCTCGATCCCGGCGCCGCCCGTCCATGCGACCGTGCCGTCGACGACGTACAACTTGCGATGGTCGTACCGACAGAGCAGCGCGTTCCGCCACCGGGCCGCCGCATCGGGGTACAGACCGGCCCGCCGCGGAGGCAGGAAGTTGTTGACGGCGATCTGGGCACCTGCCTCCGCGAGGCGCGTGTACATCTCCTTCGAGAGACCGTACGGCCGCGATCCGAAGCCGTCGACGAGGACCCGCACCTCGACCCCTGCCGCCAGCTTGGCGACGAGGACGTCGGCGACCACCGTCGCCGGTTCACCCGGCTTCCATCCGAACATGAGGATGTGGATCGACGAGCGAGCTGCCTCGAGATCCTCCAGCATCCTCGGGTAGAACTCGACACCATCGCCCCAGGGCTCGATCCCGGCTGCCGTCGACCAGCCGTACGGGAGACCCACGTCACCCGGTCCGGGGTCCGATGCCGCGAACTCCGCGACGGCTTCCTTCGCTCGGTCGCCGGTGATCGCACCGGGAGACGGTGGCCACGACGGACGCTCGGTGATCCCGAAGACGGTCCGGACGCCGACAGCGGCGGCGGCCCCGACACCGAGGGCTGCGACGGCGGCCTTCACGCCGTCGACCCGGACGGGGATCGGCCGATCGAGAGGTTGATGTTGACGTTCGACACGGACAACTGATGCTCCTGCAACTCTGTCGGCGTACGGGTCGCCGAGTCGGATGCCTGGATCGTCCCACACCGACGGCCCGAAGTCGGCCACCGACGGACGGTCGAGCGTTGGGCCCCACGAGGACGCCGAACGGAGGCTCCCGGAATCCACGGCTCCGGGTTCCGTCAACGAACGACCCCGTCGTCCTCGGGTCGCGCCCACCGGGCCGTGACAGGGAACGGGACCGAGCAGGCACGGAGCACGCCATGAGCGATCGACGACCACCCCTTCCACCGTTCGACGAGGAGTCGGCACGACAGAAGGTGCTCGCTGCCGAGGCCGCACGGAACACCCGCAACGCCGAGGGCATGCCGCTCCGCTGAGAACCCGCAACCCGGCCCGCCGGCGACGTCCGAGCCCGGGTCGCGACCCACCGGGGCACGGCGAACCGGGTCGGGGGCCGCACTCACCCCTCGTCTGCTGCCATGAGCAACGAGGAACCCGAAGTGACGCCCGTCGCGCCGTCATCCGGCGACGTGTCCGTGCCGCAGTCACCAGCATCGTCCGAGCCCGGCGGCGAGGGTCGATCGTCGTCGAAGCTGTCGACCGCGATCATCGTGCTCACCACGATCTTGGCGATCCTCAGCGTCTTCAGCGTGTGGGCGAGAACCCAGCTGCTCGACACCGACGAGTGGGTCGACCTCTCGGCCGACCTCGTGGAACGGCCCGAGGTGCAGGACGCCGTCGCGGCGTATCTCGTCGAGCAGGTCTACGCGGACGGCAAGGTGGCGACCGGTCTCGAGGAGTTGCTGCCCGAAGATCTGTCCGGGCTGGCGGGTCCGCTCGCCGGCGTGATCCGCGGCCACTCACCGGCGGTGTCGCGGAACTCCTCTCCACGAGGAGTTCCAGGCCCTCTGGGCCGACGTCAATCAGATAGCGCACTCGAGGCTCGTCAGCCTGCTGCGAGGCGAGGACGTCGCAGGGCTGGCCACGTCCGGTGGTGAGGTCGTGCTCGAGCTTCGTCCGCTGGTGATCGCGGCCGGCGAGACCATCGGGTTGCCGGAGGACCGACTCGACGAGATCCCCGAGGATGCGGGTCGCGTCGTGATCTTCGAGTCGGAGGAACTGGACACGGTGCAACAGGCGGTCGAGGTCCTCGAGTGGCTGGCCTGGTTCCTGTTCGTCCTCGTGGTCGTGCTGGACGCGGTCGCGGTGTTCCTGGCACCCGGCAACCGACTGAGGGCGCTCCGGAACGTCGGCCTCAGCCTCGCCGGGGTCGGCCTGGTCACGCTCGCAGCGAGAGCGATCGCGGTGCGCACACTCACCGAGGCGATCGCCGAGGAACCTGCTGCCCGCCCCGTCACGGATGCCGCGCTGACCGTCGGCACGGCGCTGCTGCGTCAGCAGGGGTGGTCGGCCGTCATCTACGGCCTGCTGATCGCCGGGTTCGCGATCCTGCTCGGTGACCGGCCGCGAGCTGTCGACCTCCGGCGTCGGATCGCTCCCTCGTTCCTCGCGTCGACCGGTGCGATCGTTGCGGGCCCGTCGTCGGCCTGCTGTTGCTCATCTGGTGGAGCCCCGGCCGGGCGTTCAACGGGTGGACGACGGGTCTCGTCCTGATCGCGCTGGTGATCGGTGCCGTGGTGGCACTCCGAACCGAGATCCAGCGAGAGTTCCCGGATGCACGGGCCGACGAGGTCCCGACCGAGGTCACCGCCGGGGTCTGACCGCCGGGCGCCTCGCCCCACACGATGGTCGGCGCGGTCACGGCTCCGCGCCGGACCCGACCTCCAACTCCCCGAACCAACAGCGAGCGGCCGGAGACCAGTGGGCGTGGCGGTCCCGGAACACGCCGCGCGGCCTGTTCGCCGGCCCAGTTCCGCGGCAACAGTTCGGTCGGGAGCTCGGGGTCGGTGAACGGGAAGCGACGCCAGGCGTGCACGAGTTCGACCAGCGCCCGGAACGTCTCCTCGGCATCGCCCGGCCGGCGTGAGGCGTGGATCGAACTGAAATCGTCGTAGGCCTCGGCGAGGCGGTCGAGGTCCCAGGCACGTTCGACCACTCGGCGTCGTCATCGGAGGCACCGGTCGTCGAACGCAGCACGATGCTCTCCCCCGCCAGCCCGAGCTGGTCGAGCACCCGGCGCAGCTCCGGCTCGCGATCGACATGGGGCGACACCAACAAGCTGGGTGACAGCTCGCCGAAACCGAGGAACCCGAGTCGGTTCCGGAGCTGGTTGCGGACGGCCCGCTGCGACTCGGCGACCGGGCAGTGCGCGAAGAGCCATTCGCCGTCCCAGCCGACCGTCGTCGTGCGCGAACGAGTAGATGCGACGGGTGCCGTCCTCCGAGCAGCGCTCGACCGGCGCTCGCTCAGGGACCAGCGGACGCGTCGACCGTGACGGACCGACTCGATGATGCCCTGGTCGCCGATCCGGGCGATGGCCTGACGGGCGTTCTTCTCCCCGATGCCGAGCGATCGGCCGCAGCGACGAGCGACGACGTCCACGCCGCACCGCCGGCGGGCAGGACGAATTCACCGAGCACGGTGAGCAGCATCGCCTTCGCGCCCGCCGGGCCGGGACCTTGCGCCGGGACCGGTGTCGGCCCGAGCGGTCATCGGCGAACGTCATCGACGCGCGATTCAGGACTCGCGGAGCGCGAAGCGTTGGATCTTGCCGGTCGCGGTCTTCGGGCAGTTCGTCGACGACGAGGATCCGGCGCGGCCGTTTGAAGGCGGCCATCCGATCACGGCAGTGACGCTCGAGCTCGCTCGGGTCGGGTGTCGCACCCGACGCGGGGACGACGAACGCGACGACCTCCTCGAGCCCGTCGTCGTTGCGGGCCCCGACCACCGCGACCTCGAGCACGTCGGGTGTTCGATCAGCACGCTCTCGACCTCGGCGGGCGACACCCAGATGCCGCCGGCCTTGATCATGTCGTTGTTGCGGCCGAGGAACGTCCACGTGTCGTCGGCCGACCGGATGTACACGTCGCCGGTTCGGACCCAGCCGTCGTCGAACGCAGCCGCGGTCGCCTCGGGTCGCTCGTGATAGCCGACCGCCGCCGACGGGCCCTGCACGTGCAGGTAGCCCGGGCGTGTCGGGCTCGGTGACGACCTCGCCGGCGTCGTTGCGGAGTTCGGCGACGTAGCCGGGGACCGGCCGACCGCTCGAGCCCGGGGTCTGTTCGGTCGAGCGTGTTCGAGATGAAGATGTGCAGCAGCTCGGTCGAGCCGATGCCGTCGAGCACCGGCGTCCCGGCGAGGTCGGCGAACCGGCGTCTGCACGTCGGCGGGCAGCGATTCGCCGGCGGTGATCGTGGCGCGAACCGACGCGAAGGTCGTCCGGTCGGGCGTCGGCATCGAGCAGGGCGGCGCAGAAGCCCGGGGCTGGCGAAGAACAGCGTCGGCCGCTCGGCTCGCGATCAGCTCGATGAAGGACGCCGGCGTCGGCGCGCGTCGGGACGAGGATCGCGGTGGCGCCGACCGAGAACGGGAAGGTGAGCGAGTTGCCCAGCCCGTAGGCGAAGAACAGCTTGGCGACCGACAGGAAGCGGTCGTTCTCGGTGATCTGCAGCACGTCGCGGGCGTACGTCTCGGCCGTGGCTCGCAGGCTGCCGTGCACGTGCATGACACCCTTCGGGACGCCGGTGGTGCCGCTGCTGTAGAGCCAGAACGCCGGCGAGTCGACGGTGGTCGCGGCGACCGGCATCTCGGCTCGGTCGCGTAACGGCTGCCCAGTCGACCGTCGTCACACCGTCTGGCCGATCGGCGGGTCCGGCGGTCACCGACGACGACGACCTGTGGTCGACCGAGCGACGCCGCAGCGATGATCTCGTCGACCGCGTCGGCGTAGGTGTCGGACGATGACCACCACGCGACGGCACCGGAGTCGGCGATGATCGGGCCGAGTTCGGCACCGGTCAGCATCGTCGACAGCGGGACGGGCACGACGCCCGACCGCAGCGCACCGAGGAAGAACGCCGGGAACGCAGGTCGTCGTTCACGCACCAGCGCCACCCGGTCGCCCGGCTGCACGCCGAGTCGGGTCGAGCGCGTTCTGTGCCCGAAACAGCTCGGTCAGCAGCTCGCCGTAGGTGGTGTCGACGCCCTCGCAACGAACGGCGATGCGATCGCCACGCCCTTCGTCGACGTGGCGGTCGACCAGCCACGCCGCGGCGTTGTGCGTCTCTCCCTGCGTTGCCGTCACGTGCCATCGGCTCAGATCTTGACGTAGTCGTAGTCGACTGGCTTCTGATTGATGCCCGTTGACGGTGGAGCGATCCAGCCGGCCATCTTGCCCGGCTCGGTGACGCCGACCATGAGCGACTGGACGTGGGCCTTGTCGGCGTCGGTCGGCAGCCAGCTGTCAACGTTCGGCGTGCCCACTCGTCATCGGTGAGCATGCTGGCCGTCGGGGCTGACGTTGTGGCCGGCGAAGGTGCCGACCTGGCGATGGAAGCCGATGTGGGGCAGCCGCAGCTGGAAGTCGGACCCGGCCTCGGCCAGCGCCCGGTTCCACCGGTCGACGCCCTTCTGGCAGTCATCGGTGTAGTCCTCGCGCAGCGTCTCGTTCAGCGCCGCCAGCTGGGTGACCTCGCGCTGGCCGATCCCGGCGTCGGTCGCCTCGGCACGTAGCGGATAGACGTCGTCGAGCCGATGGTCGTCGTCGCGGCGCTTCCTCCTGGAAGCGACCCTTGAGCCCGGCGGAGAAGTAGTTGGCGGCGTTCGTCGAGGTCTCGGCACCGAACAGGTCGAGCGACGACCGAGTAGTGGAAGTTCAGGTACTTCTGGAGCACGTCGAGGTTGATGCCGCCGTGGGGGTGCACGTCGTCGGTGTCGTGCTCCCGCATCAGCTCGAGCGTGCGCGCGACGCACCGGCCCGACGCCGGTGGCGCCGACGAACATGTGGTGCGCTTCTTCCTTGAGCATGAAGTCGCAGGTGCGGCTCAGCGGATCGAACGCCGATTCCCGCATCGAGGCCAGCTGGTACTTGCCGTCCCGGTCGGTGAAGTAGGTGAAGAAGAAGAACGACAGCCAGTCGGGCGTCTCTTCGTTGAACGCGCCGAGGATGCGGGGGTTGTCGGCGTCGCCGGAGTGGCGTTCGAGCATCGCGTCGGCCTCGTCGCGGCCGTCCCTGCCGAAGTAGCGGTGCAGCAGGTACACCATCGCCCACAGGTGGCGGCCCTCCTCGACGTTGACCTGGAACAGGTTGCGCATGTCGTAGAGCGACGGTGCGGTCAGGCTGAGCTGGCGTTGCTGCTCGACCGAGGCCGGCTCGGTGTCGCCCTGCACCACGATCAGGCGGCGCAGGTCGGAGCGGTACTCGCCGGGCACCTCCTGCCAGACGTCCTCGCCCTTGTGCTCACCGAAGGCGATCTTGCGGTTCTGCTTCGGGTTCGGCCAGGAAGACGCCCCAGCGGTAGTCGGGCATCGAGACGTGACCGAAGTTGGCCCAGCCCTGCTGGCCGACGTCGATGGCGGTGCGCAGGAACACCGGGTTCGTGCTTGAACGCGGCCGGGCCCGAGCTCCTCCCACCACCGGATGAACTTGGGTTGCCACGACTCGAGCGCCCGCTGCAGCCGGCGGTCGCCGGCGAGGTCGACGTTGTTGGGGATCTTGGCGTCGATGTCGACGGTGATGCTCATGTGGTCAGACTCGTTTCCGGTCGTAGGTCGGGCGGGAGCCGGTGCCGAAGCGCTGGAGCGCTCCCTCGGGGCCGACGGCGTTCGGGCGTTGGAAGATCCAGTTCTGCCACGCGGACAGGCGGGAGAAGATCTTGGTCTCCATCGTCTCGGGGCCGACGAAGCGGTAGTTGGCCTCCATGCCGGTGAGGGCGTCGGGCGAGAAGCTGTTGCGCTCTTCGAGCATGAGGCGGATCTCGTCGTCCCAGTCGAGGTCGTCGGGCGTGAAGGTGACCAGTTCGGCGTCGAGGGCGTCGTCGGCGACGAGGTCCTTGCCGACGAGGTCGACGGCGCCTGGAGCGCATCGTCGCGACCCCAGAACCGGGTCTGCGAGCCGGGTCAGCCCGTTGGACATCGGGAACCAGCCGAGGTTGGCGGCGGTCAGGCGAATGGTGGCCGGCGGCGGTGGGTCGTCGTGGTCCTCCCAGGTGCCGTCGAGCATGAAGCTGCGGTCGGCGGCCAGGCACGAGCTCGGCCAGCACGCCGGCGAAGCAGCTGCCGGGCTCGATCGGTGGCGACGAGCGTGCGGGCCGACACATCGACCCGCTTGAGCACGCGGGCCCAGAACAGGCGGATCTCGCGCACGAGCCAGTGGTCGGCGTCGGCGGCGAGCACCGCTTCGGCGGCGGCGACCGCATCGCCCGATCCGGTCGTGCGGAACACCCAGGTGCCGATCGTCGGGCTCGTTGAAGCGGAGGTGGAGGATGGCGTCGTCGAGCTCGCGCGCCGTCGCGAGCAGCCAGCCGTCGGCGCCGGCTGCGACGAGCTCGTCGCCCGTCGCCGGCTGCGGCGTCGGTCGGGGCCGCTGATCGTGAACGTGGCGGTGCCGAGCCGGCGGTCGATCTCGACGTCGACGTTCGGGTACGCGATCGTGTCGCCGTCGATCGACGTCCGATCGAGCGGGGTCAGCTCGACGCCCGTCCGCGTCGATCGGGCCGGTCGGACGCGGCCGCCCGTGCAGCCGCCCGCTCGGCGACCAGCTCGTCGAACCCGCTCGCCGGGGCGATCGCGTCGACCAGGCCCCAGTCGACCGCCGTCTGGCCGCGGACGCCTTCGTTGCGGGTGGCGAACGCGTCGGCGAGGTCGCGCCGGACGTGGCGCTTGTCGACGACCCGGGTGAGGCCGCCGGTGCCGGGCAGCACGGCGAGCAGCGGGACCTCGGGCAGCGACACCGCCGACGAACGATCGTCGACCAGCAGGATCTCGTCGCAGGCGAGCGCCAGTTCGTAGCCGCCGCCGGCCGCGGTGCCGTTGACGGCGGCGATCCAGACCTGGCCGCTGTTGCTCGGTGGCGTCTTCGATCGAGTTGCGGGTCTCGTTGGTGAACTTGCAGAAGTTGACCTTGTGGGCGTGCGACGAGCCGGCCAGCATCCCGATGTTGGCGCCGGCGCAGAACATCTGGTCGACGCCGCCGGTGACGCACGACGACCTTCACCGTCGGGATGTTCGAAGCGGAGCCGCTGCACCGCGTCGTTCAGCTCGATGTCGACGCCGAGGTCGTAGGAGTTCATCTTGAGCTCGTAGTCGTCACGCAGCCCACCGTCGGGGTCGACGGCCAGCGTGAGCGTGGCAACCGGACCGTCGATCGACAGCGTCCAGTGCCGGTACCGATCCGGATGGGTCGCGAGGTCGACGAGTGGTTCGGTCGCCGCGTCAGCCATGTCGTTCCCCCTCGTCACCCTCGTCGATGCCGGCGACCGGATCGGGCCGTTCGCGCCGGCGCCCATTATCTACACAGTTGGCCCGCGTCGTCAAACGACTGTAGAACATTGGTCGGATCGGTCGGGTCAGGCCGAGAGACCGAGGACGTCGATCGCATTCTGCTTCAGCACCATCGGCCTGATCTCCGGCTTGATGTCGAGCTCGGCGAAGCTCCCGAGCCACCGGTCCGGTGTGATCACCGGGTAGTCCGAGCCGAACAGCACCTTGCGGCGCAGCGGCCCGTTCGCCGCTCGGACGAGCGCGGCCGGGAAGTACTTGGGAAGCCACCCCGACAGATCGATGTACACGTTCGCCTTGTGGGTGGCCATCGAGATCGCGGCGTCCTGCCACGGCACCGACGGGTGGGCCAGCACGACGGTGAGCGACGGGAAGTCGGCCGCCACGTCATCGAGCAGCATCGGATCGCTGTAGCGCAGTTTGATCCCCCGGCCTCCGGGCAGACCGGCACCGATCCCCGTCTGACCGGTGTGGAACACGGTCGGCACACCCGCCTCGGCGATCGCGCCGTAGATCGGGTAGTACCGCTCGTCGTTCGGCTCGAAGGCCTGCAGGCTGGGGTGGAACTTGAAGCCCCTGGCGCCTCGGTCGACGAGCGCTCGGACGCGGGCCGGGGCGTCGATGCCGTGTGGATCGACCGACGCGAACGGCAACAGCACGTCATCGTGATCGGCGGCGAGCTCGATGATCTCCTCGCTCGAGAGCGCCGGATGCCCGAGCGCCGTCGACGCGTCGACGGTGAACACGACGGCGCCGATACGGCGCTCGCGGTAGTGGTCCGCGATGTCACCCACGGTCGGTGTGCGATTGGCGTTCCCCTTGAAGTACTCGGCCGACGCATCGAGCAACTCCCGGTCGAGTGAGCAGCACCCCTGCGAGTCCTGCTCCACGTGGACGTGGGTGTCGATGGCGACGAGGGCGTCGAGATCCCAGTTCACCGCGAGTGACCTCCCCGGCCGGACGCCGGCACGGGCGGCTGCGACCTCGTCATGGCTCGGCTCGGGTGAGACTCATGGCGTCTCAGTGTGCCCGCGGACCTCCGGCCCCGAAGAGGCGAGCGGACACCCGACGAACGAGACGCCGAACTCCGGGCGGTGTCGAACCGTCGCGCACCATCAGGAGACGTCGTCCGGTGGACTCGCACCCTGATCCGTCGCTCCGCCGAAGTCGTCGGGCGACACGGTCGACAGGAACGACCCGAACTCGGCCACGATCTCGTCGACCTCGTCGTCGGTGAACGGTTCGTCGACGTCGCGTCGCACCGGCACCGACGCCTCGTCGAGCACGTTGGCCGCCACGACGATCTGCGCCCCGGACCGCACCGCCAATGCCAACCCGTCGCTGGGGCGAGCGTCGATCGCCTGCAGTCCCGACGTCGCCTCCACGAACAACTCGGCGTAGAAGGTGCCGTCGCGCAGCTCGGTGATCGCGACCTCCTCGATGCGGGCGTCGACGAGATCGAGCAGATCGGTCATCAGATCGTGCGTCCCCGGGCGTGCGGGCGTCACTCCGGACGCAGCCCTCGCGATGGCATGGGCCTCCGGCCGGCCGATGATGATCGGGAGCACCCGCGTCGGTATCGGCGCCTCTCCGAGCAGCACGACCGCCGCGTCGGGCCCGACATCGGGGAACACGCCGACGATGTCGACCCTGGTCATGGCGGTCATGGCGGACACTCCTTGTCGTGGTTGACCCACTCAGCTTCGAACGGATCGGTGTCCACGACCAGTGCCGAACGACTCACGCGGCAACGGGCAGGGACGTTCGGCCCTGGAACTGGACACCCGAGTTTGGCTGACTGAAATCATGGCAGCCACGCCGTTCGCCGTGTCGTGTGCCGGGTGCGATCATGTGTCTCGGTGAGTTCGGCATCATCGTCTCGGCCTCGCGCGAGGGGGTCGCCCGGGTCCGATTTCACGACGACGTCGTGCGTGAGGTCTCCACCGCGGTGCTCGTCGCCGACGGGGTGAGCGTCGTTCCCGGCGACTCGGTCCTCGTGTCGATGGGTCTCGCGATCCGGGCGGTCGACCCCCACGAACACGATCAGCTGCAGGCCTGGCCATGAGCGCTCCGCGGCTCCCCGGCATCGCGTTCGCCGTGATCGCCGCCGTCGTCAGCGGGTTCGCCGTGTTCACGAACGGGCTCGCGGTCAAACGGTTCGACGACGCGACGGTCTACACCACCGCGAAGAACATGATCGCCGGTGGCCTGTTGGTCACGGCGTTGATCGTGCGTCAACGATCGGGGGCGCGCCTGGACGGCCGGGTGCCGTCATCCGCAGCGCCCCGGCTCGCCGCGATCGCGGTGATCGGTGGGGCCGTCCCGTTCGTCCTGTTCTTCGAGGGGCTGGCGCGAGCCACGTCGACGAACGCGGCGTTCATCCACAAGACGCTCGTGATCTGGGTCGCCGTCGGTGCGTGGGCCGTCCTCCGCGAGCGCGTCACCGCGGTCCACGTGGGCGCGATCGTGCTGCTCGTCGTCGGGCACGTGGTCCTCAGCGGCCGGCCGCCGACCTCGTTCGGAGAGGGCGAGGTGATGATCCTCGCGGCGACGCTGCTGTGGTCGGCCGAGGTACTCATGGTGAAGCGACTCGTCCCGGCCGTTCCACCGCACGTCGCCGCCGTCACCCGAATGGCCGGCGGCAGCGCACTGCTGGTCTGCTGGCTCGCCGCGCAGGGCGACATCGGTGGGCTGGCCGCGCTCTCGGGGGAGCAGTGGGCCTGGCTCGCCCTCACCGGCACCACACTGTCGGTCTTCGTGATCACCTGGTACACCGCGTTGTCGCTCGCTCCGGCGATCGACGTCACCGCCGTGCTCGTGCTCGGCGCGGTGATCACGGGCCTGCTCAACACCGGGTTCCGGGGGGTGCCCGTGACCGCCGAATCGGCCGGCTACATCCTGCTCGCCCTCGGCGCGATCGTGGTCGCCCTGACCAGCCGATCCCGGGCCGGCGGGCCGGTACCCGCATGACCGTTGCCCAGGCGGTGTCCGGCCCGGTCCGATTCGCCCGGTTCGCGATGCCGCCCAATCGGCTGGGCTACTGCGGGCCCGGCGACGGCGTGCTCGACCCGTACGTCCGCGGCCACGAGGACCGTGGCCTCCGCGAGGTCGCCGCCGGTTTCGAGGGCGCCTTTCCGTACCTGCGGTTACTCGCCGGCGCCGACCATCGACGCGATCCGCTCGATGCCGACGTGGTCGAGGCCTACTGGATCGGCAACGAGCTGCTCGATCGGGTGTCGGTCCACGACTTCGGCACGTCGATCGACGATCGCTTCCGTCGCCGGGCGGGATCCGACTGGCGTCACATCGACCACACGATCGGTGAGGGTGTCGCCAACCACGCCTACCACGTGATGCACGTGATGCCGTGGGCGGGTTTGCTGCGTGACGGCATCGTCGACGAGCCACTGCGGATCATCGACCGGTGCCGTGTCAGTTGGGCGACGGTGGTCGAACCGACAGGGGCCGCAGGCGACGAATCGGGCCCGTTCGGTGTGCTCGTGAGACGCGACCCGCTGCTGTGGTCGGGCTCACGGCTCGTGTTCGGGCAGCCGGTCGTCGAGGCGGTGTCGAGTCCGTTCCCCGTGGACGCCGGCGACGTCGTCGCGGTGCACTGGGACTGGATCTGCGAGCGCCTCGATCTGCGCCAGCTGCGCTGGCTCCGCAGCGTCACGAGCCGGCAGCTGGCGACACTTCACGCCGGCTGAGCCGCGAACGCGACCTCGTCGACGCTGCGCCGAACCTCGATGCCGAGCGGGGCGCCGAACGCGAACGAACCACCTTCGATCGAGATGATCGTCAGCGCGGCCGGCAACCGACCCATCGCGCGAGCGAGCTCGATACCGCCGGCGACGTCGATCGAATGGGTCGACACGGTTCCCGGCACGACGAGTCGCTCGACGAGGCCGTCGTGCTCCACGATGCGACCCGGGTGGCCGTCGGGCCGGGCCGCATCCACGATGGCGACCAGGTCGTCATCGCTCCAGTGGTTCACGAGGTCGATCGTGGAGGACTCGAGCACGACCGTGCGGAGCCACCCCCGGCGAGCGCCACGATGCGGTCGCAGACGGCCGGCCCCGCGGCATCGTCGCCACGGTCGCGGTTCCCGACCCCGATCACCACCGTCGGCGGTGAGATCACGAGCCGCCGCCCCGATCGATCTCGAAGCGCAGGAAGTGCGTGGCACACGAGATGCACGGGTCGTAGTTCCGGATCACCTGTTCGCACCGGTGACCCAGGCTGTGATCGTCGAGATCGAGGTGGGACGCGACGAAGTCGCGCAGGTCGCGCTCGATCGCGTGCTGGTTCTGCGACGTCGGCGGCACGATCACCGCGTCCACGATCGCGCCGGCAGCGTCGACCTCGTATCGGTGGTACAGCAGCCCACGCGGCGCCTCGGTCGCTCCGTGGCCGACCCCGACCGGGTCCGGCACCCGGGCGAACGGTGCCGCGGGCGGGTCGTACCGCCGGATGATCCGCTGGGCCTCCTCGACCGCCCACACGACCTCGAGACCGCGGACCATGATGCTTCGGAACGGGTTGGTCTCGACCTCGGCGACACCGATCTCGTCCGCGAGCGCCCTGATCGACGCGGGAACGACGTCGGCGTTGTTCATCCAACGTGCCAGCGGCCCCGTCTGGTAGTGCCGATCGCCCCCGTCGGCGGCCAGCGTGGCGTGCAGAGCGGTCGAGTGCTCGACTTGGTGCTCGCGGAGGCGTTCCCCGAATTCGGCGACGTCGAGGTCCAGCCCGTGGTTCGACACCACCCGACCTTCGTTGAACGGGTACTCGTCGGGGTGGCGCAGCGACACGTACTCGGTGTCGGCAGCCAGTCGACCGGGCACGACCGGGAAGTCGAACCCGGCGACCCATCGCAGCAATGCGACCGCCCCGGCGTGCGCCCGGTCGAGGTCGTCCGACAGCGCGTCCAGTTCTCGGCGCGAGGACGCGCGGTAGAAGCCACCGAGTCGCACGTTGACCGGATGGATCGGACGACCACCGATCACCTCCATGATGCGGTTCCCCGTCTTCTTGAGGTGGAGGACCTCGGCCATCAGCTCGGGATGTCGTCTCGCGATCTCGATGCCGGAGTCGACGCCGACGAAGTCGGGTGCGTGCAGGAAGGCCATGTGGAGCACATGACTCTCGATCCACTCCCCGCAGTACAGCAGTCGTCGCAACTCACGGATCGCGCCGCCCGGACGCACGTCGACGATCGACTCGATCGCGTGGCAGGCGCTCATCTGGTACGCCACCGGACAGATGCCGCAGATCCGGGCGGTGATGTCGACCGGCTCGGCGAACCCCCGACCACGCAGGAAGGCCTCGAAGAACCGCGGTGGCTCGTAGATCTCGAGCCGGACGTCATCGACCTCACCGTCGACGACGGTCACGTGCATGGCCCCCTCACCTTCGACACGGGTGAGCGTCGGCACGTGCAGGTCGACGGACCGATGCGTCATGGCTGTCCCTCCGCGAGACCGTCACCGCGGTCGACGGCACCACCGTCGACCCGGGCGAACGCCGCCGTGTTGAACGTGTGGAGCAGGCGATCGACCCCCTCGCCGTCGAGACCGAGCAGTGCCAACCGACGACGGAGCGCCGGCACGTTCGGACTCTCCATCGGACCGAAGCATCCGTAGCACCCGCGATGGAACGCCGGGCAGAGTGCACCGCAGCCGGCCTGGGTCACGGGACCGATGCACGGCTCGCCGTGCGCGACCATCACGCAGACCTGGTCCCGCTCCTTGCACTCCGTGCACACGCTCGTGGTGGGCAGCCGCAGCGGCGTGGCGATCGAGCACCGCCGCGAGGGTCTGGAGGAGTTGGGTCCGGTCGATCGGGCATCCCCGGAGCTCGAGGTCGACCGACACGTGGTCGACGATCGGCGTCGAGGTCGCCAGCGTGTCGACGAACTCGGGGTGGGCGTACACGATCGACCTGAACCCGTCGACGTCGCGTCCGTTGCGCAGCGCCTGGATGCCACCCGCCGTGGCACAGGCCCCGATCGTGACGAGCAGCGACGACTGCCGTCGAATCTCCACGATCCGCTCGGCATCGTGGTCCGTCGAGATCGATCCCTCCACGAGCGACACGTCGTAGGGACCGTCGACCATGCCGGACGTGGCCTCGGGGAAGTACGAGATCGCGACCCGTTCGGCGACCGCCATCAACTCGTCCTCGCAGTCGAGGATGCTCAACTGGCAGCCGTCGCAGGAGGCGAACTTCCACACGGCGAGCGTCGGTGGCTCGCCACGGACGATGCGGTCGGGCCAGACGATTCGGGGGGCGGTCGTGTCCTGCATCACAGCTCCTCGACGGCGATCGGATCGGCGATGGCGGAATACGGGAGGACCGGGCCGTCGCGGCACACGAGCACGCCGCCGAGCTGGCAGTGTCCGCACAGGCCGTTCCCGCACTGCATGTTGCGTTCGAGCGTGAGCTGCACCCGTTCGGCCGGGACCTCGCGCTCGACCAACGATCGGGCGGTCAACCGCATCATCACGTCGGGGCCGCACACGAGCGCGGCGGTCGCAGCCGGGTCGAGGTCGAGCGCCGCCACGACATCGGGCACGAAGCCGACCTGCCCCGTCCACCCGGGTTCGGGCCGATCGATCGTGGTGACCACGTCGATCCCGGCGTCACGCCAACGCCCGTATTCGCCGGCGTACAGCAGACCGGTGGACGATCGTGCGCCGACGACGATCGTGACCGAGCGATACCGCTGCCGTTCGGCGCGGATCGCATGGACCGCCGATCGCAACGGCGCCAATCCGATGCCACCGGCTGCGATCAGGACGTCCCGGCCGTCGAGATCGAGGTCCCACGGCCGGCCGAACGGTCCACGCACCCAGAGCTGGTCGCCGGGTTCCAGGCTGGTGAGCGCCCCCGTGATCGCACCGGCCCGCCGAATCGTGTACTCGTGGTGGCGACGTTCGTCCGGTGCCGAGCTGATCGAGATCGCCGCCTCGCCGATCCCGAACGCTCCGACCATGCCGATCTGCGCCGGCAGGAAGTGCGGTGGCGGGCCCTCGACCGGGACGACACGCAAGGTCATGACGTCCTCGATCTCGGGAATCATGTCGACGACACGGTGCACCCGCGGTCTCAGCATCGGGTCCGCATCGGTCGTGGTCGCCGTCGCGGTGGTCGTCGCGGTGGTTGTCGCGGTGGTGGGCCGAGGCATCATGGCGTGGCCGCCGGTCTGGCCAGCGATTCGACCTCGGCCGTGATGTCGATGCCCACCGGGCACCACGTGATGCAGCGTCCGCATCCCACGCATCCGGACTCGCCGTACTGTTCGTGCCACGTCCCGAGCTTGTGCGAGAGCCACTGACGGTAGCGCGACATCGGTGTCGACCGATGTGGTCCGGCACCGAGATGCGAGTACTCCTGGCTGAAGCAGGTGTCCCACACACGCGTCCGCGTCGCCGTGCGACCGTCGAGTTCCACCCGGTCCTCCATGTCGGTGCAGAAGCACGTGGGGCAGACCGCAGTGCAGTTCCCACAGGTCAGGCAGCGCTCGGCCACGACCTCCCAGTGCGGGTGCGACGGGTCGAGCACGACGTCGGCGGCGTTGGCCGGGAGTTCACGGAGCAGCGCGCGATCCGCTCGGCGCAGTTCGGCCTCCGCCCGCTCCACCAGCTGCGAGGGCGCCGACCCGAGATCGAGCCGACCGAGCAGTGAGCGCCCGGCGGCGGTGCCCGAACGAACGACGAATTCGGCCGTGTCCGACTCGGCGTCGATCACCTCGGTGAGCGCCACGTCGAAGCCACGATCGGCCACCGGGCCCTCACCCAACGTGCCGCAGAAGCAGGTGGGTGCCGGGTGGGTGCAGTCGACGCCGACGAGGAACAGCCCGTCGCGCCGCGCGACGAAGCCCGGGTCGGCATGCGGGCCACCGGTCTGGGTGCGCTCCAGCACCGCCAGCGCACGGAGATCACATGCCTTGGCGCCGATCACCGCGGTGGTGCGACGCGGCGAGAGTGCCTGGTCGACGACGAGGCTGCCGTCGCTTCGGTGCATGGTCCACACCGGTGCACGGGGTGGGTGCACGATCGACTTGAGCGAGTCGGCTCCCACGCCGTACGAGAAGTGCAAGGGGGTGCCGCTGCGGCGAAGTCGGTAGTTGCCTGCCTCCTGCTCGTCGACCACACCCGTCGGCAGCTCGTCGATGGTCGCGAGTTCCCGGAATCGAATGGCCCCGCTCTCGACCGTCGGACCGATCACCCGGTCGAACGACTCGAAGAGCGCGTCGACGAATCGCCGGAAATCCGACGCCGACATCACCCATCGCTCGAGATCCCCATCCACCTCCTCATCGTCCAGAATCCGCTGTCTGCTCGGCCAGGGTCGTTGGTCAGTTCGCCGCCCCGCGAGGGCGCGAACCAGACTCTGATGACACTCGGCCCTGGCGCAGGAGCGCATCGCCCGGCATCATCGACCCATGGTTGCAGCAACCGAGCAGCCGGACGACTCGGTGCTCTCCACCCGGGAGTGCTGGGCACTGTTGCGGGCAGAGGAATACGGCCGGCTGGCCGTCACCGACGCGGCCGGGCCCGACATCTACCCCATCAACGCGACGATCGACCACGCCACGCTCGTGTTCCGGACCGCGGAGGGCACCAAGGTCGATGCGATTCGCGCCGACCCGCGCGTTGCGTTCGAGATCGACGGCTACGACGCGTCGCTGCGCACCGCGTGGAGTGTCGTCATCCGGGGCGTCGCGGGCGAGATCACGGGGCGTCAGGACGCGATCGAGGCCGTCGAGCTCGGCGTGACCCCGTGGCAACACGGCCCGAAGCCGGCATTCATCAGGATCACACCGACCTCGGTGACCGGGCGTCGCTTCCGACGCGTCGACCGGGCGGAGTGGCGTGTCGAGGGCCTCCAGGACCACCCGAGCCCGAGCGAGTGACATCACGACGTCGACCCGCAGCCGGGTCGCCGAGACACATGAAGTCGGCGAGACGGCGCGCAGATCGGAGCGGTACGGATCAGCCCAACGCGAAATGGGGCGGCCGGTGGAGCACGACCGGGCTCGATGCCGATCGCACGACGGCCGCGGCGGTGCTGCCCATGCTCAGGCGCTGCATCCCGGTGCGCCCGTGGGTGCTCATCATGATGAGGCTCGCCTTGTTGTGACCCGCGTAGTCGGTGATCGCCTTCGCGGCCGAGGGGCCGTGCAGCACCTCGAACTCGACGTCGTGGTGCGACTGCGTCTGCAGGTCGTGGGCGAGTCGATTGGGGTACGAACTCTCGAACACGTCCAGGTCCGCCGGCACCGGTTCGGTCAACACCTCGACGATCCAGGGCGTCGCGCCGAACGCGATCCCCCACGAGGCCGCGAGCGGCAAGGACGTCTCCGAGAAGTCGGAACCGTCGACCGGCACCACGATGTCGCCGGCGAACGACTCGAACTGGGTGACGTGTGGTCCCACCACGATGATCGGGCCGAACAACTCGCGCAGCACATCGTCGGCGACGCTGCCCAGCACCGCCGCCGAACGATCACGGCCGGTCGAGCTCATCACGATCATCGAACCGTTGACCGCCTCGGCGTGACGTGCGAGCACCGAACCGACCGTGTCGTCCGTGGCGGGCCGCGCGGTCAACGCGGAGAGTGACGGCTCGACCGCGAGGCTCGACAGGTGCTCGAGGCTGCTGCGCATCTCCGCGACGGCGACGTCGGTCTGATCGGCCTCGAACACCACCGTGGTCAGCTCGAGATCGGCATCACACGCGTCGGCGACGAGGGCACCGACCTTGGCGGCCGTCCACGACTGCGCTGAACCGTCGATCGGCACGATGATGCGTTGAAACATGTCTTCCTCCGGCTGTGGGTCTGTCCCCAGGATGCCAGGGAGTTCCCGCTCGGCCAAGGGTCGAACGGCACCGAAGGACGGCAGCGACACGGCGGCGAACGGCGACGGACGCGTCGCGACCCGCGCCACCTCCGGACGTCACTGCGAGGCGGGACTTCCTCCTCTGGACGTGACCTCCTGCCCTATCCGCGGCCGCCGGGCCGGCGTATGTTCGAATCATGGAGAGCAGTCAGAACCCGCGCGTCACGGTGTTCCTCGTCGACGACCACGAGATGGTCCGCGACGGCGTACGAGCTCTGCTCGACAGCGAACCCGACATCTCGGTCGTGGGCGAAGCGGGCGACGCCGAGGCGGCGATCGGGCGCATCGTGATCGCCGAGCCCGACGTGGCGATCCTCGACGTCAATCTGCCCGATCGCAGCGGGATCGAGATCTGTCGCGAGCTGGTCGAACGCTGCCCCGATGTCCGTTCGCTGATGCTCACGTCGTTCGGCGAGGACGAAGCCCTGTTCGATGCCATCGTGGCCGGCGCGGCCGGCTACGTGATGAAGCACGTCCGCGGCCTCGATCTCGTCGAGTGCGTGCGAGCGGTCGCGCGCGGTGAGTCGTTGATCGACCACGCCTCGGCCGACCACCTGCGCGCACGTGTCGCCGACGGTGACTTCGATCCGGCGATCGCGTCGTTGACGCCCCAGGAGCGCAGGATCCTCGACCTCCTGGCCGGAGGCCTGACGAATCGCGACATCGCGGAGGAACTGTTCCTGTCCGACAAGACGGTCAAGAACTACGTCTCCAGCCTGCTGATGAAGCTCGGCATGTCGAGGCGCTCCGAGGCCGCCGCCTACGCCGCGCGCCTCGACGAGCGACGTCGCTCGTACGTGCACTCGATGAGCGACCTGGTGCCCATCAGGTTCTGAATCGGCCGCACCTGGCCCGCCGGCCGGCGTCAGTCGTCGCCGAGTGGGACCGCCCATTCGGCGCGAACACCGCGTGGAGTTGTCGGCGCGACCGCGAACGTCCCTCCGTGCTCGCGAGCACGTGACATCAGGTTCGGGATGCCGGTGCCGCCGCCGTCCGTGTCACGCAACCCGACGCCGTCGTCCTGCACCACCACCGTCAACGACCGGTCGTCGACCCGGACGGTCACGTCGACGCGGCCCGCCTCGGCGTGGCGCACGACGTTCGACAGGAGTTCGCGCACCACCGCCGCCGCCTCGCGGGCCGCGGCCTCGGTGACCGCCGCGTCGATCGGCCCGACCACTCGCAGGCTCGGCGCGAACCCCAGCAGGTCGGCCACCCGGTCGATCTCGGCGGCGACGACCGCTCGGAGACCTCGTTCCACCTCGTGGGGGCGCCGGAGATCGAAGATCGTCGATCTGATCTCACGGATCACGTCGTCGAGCGCGTCGACCGCCTCCCCCATCCGCTCGGCAGCGACGCCGCTCGATCCGGTCAGGGCCGACTCGAGTCGCATCGCGATCCGCGAACAGCCGCTGGATCACGGTGTCGTGCAGGTCGCGGGCGATGCGGTCGTGGTCGGCCATGCTGTTGAGCTGCTCGACCTGGGCATTCGTGGCGACCAACTCGAGCGTGATGGCGATCGCACTCGCGAACTCGTGTGCGACCTGACCGTCGGCCGGCAGGAAGTGTGGTGATCTGGCCGAGCGGGCCGCCACGAGCACCCCGTCGACCGACTGCGAACGAACCGGCACGGCGACCAGTTCGGTGACGGTGGCCGACCCGCACGGCACGTCGTCGCCGGTGACGATCGTGGGTGCGGGAACGCGGTCGACTCGCCGCTCGGCGATCAACTGCTCGGCCACCGCCCGGTTGCTGCCGTCGCCGCACTCGGCCACCACCTCGAGCGGCTGATCGGCGGCGGGGCGGAGCAGGAGCCACGCCGTGGTGGCGTTGACCAGTTGGCACGTCAACTCCGCCGACCGCTGCTCGACGGCCGCCTGGTCCTCGCCGGCGAGTGACGCCGTGAGGATCGCGTTGGTGGCGGCCAGGCGGGCGATCAGTCGTTGCGTGGTCGTCATCTCGCGGACGAACGCCGCCACCAGCGAGTCGTCGCCGTCGATCGGCACGAGCGCGATCGCGACGTCGAAGTCGTATCCGGCGCGGTGGCGAGCACGCAGGAGGCCCGAGCCCATCGGTCGCGAGACCGGCGCGTCCATGTAGCGGCGGTGGTGCTGCCGGTGGGCGACGTGTGACTCCGCCGGGATGAGCAGCGAGTACGGCTCGCCGATCAACTCCCGTCGTTCGTATCCGAAGACGTCGCGCACCGCCGCGTTCGCGAATCGGATCGCACCGGTGTGGTCGACGACGACGATCGCGTCGGCGGAGTTCTCGACGAGCTGCGCCAGCGCCGTGGCGTCGAACTCGATGTCGGCGACCATCAGGTGCCACGTCCGTGACCGGGGCAGGCGTCGTTCCCCACGTCCAGCGCAGACAGAGCAGCACGGATCGGACCCACGGGTCAGATCGTACCGAGTCGCCTGCGTCCGCCCAGCATGTGACGTTCGACTCTGAGCGACATCGTGTACTCGCCGCAGACTGGGTCGCGGAGGGAACATGTCGTCACTCGATTGGTCCACCACGTCGGTCGAAACCCACATCTCATCCGTGTTCTTCGCCGGCGATCGCGCGTACAAGCTGCTCAAGCCGATCCGGACCGGCTTCCTGGACCACTCCGATGTCGATCGCCGCATCGAGTCGATCCGCCGCGAGCACGATCTGAACCGGCGGCTCGCACCCGACGTCTACCTGGGCGTCGACGACCTGCACGAGCACGGCCGACTCACGGACCGGCTGCTCGTGATGCGGCGGCTTCCCGACGATCGACGGCTGTCGACCCTGGTCGACGACCCCGGCTTCGCGGACCATCTCCGCCGGATCGCGCACACGATCGCCGCCTTCCACGCGTCGCTCCCGCCGGTCGAACACCGATACCCCATGTCGACCGCCGCCGGTCTCGCTGCGCTGTGGAGTTCCAGCTTCGAAGACATCGAACCCTCGGTCGGCACCGTGGTCGACCCGGACGAATTCGAACGGGTACACGACTTGGCGCTCGGCTACCTGCACCACTCCGAACCGCTCTTCCGGCGGAGGCACCGGGCCGGGCTCGTGCGTGACGGCCACGGGGACCTCATTGCCGAGGACATCTTCGTGCTCGACGACGGCCCCCGCATCCTCGACTGCCTCGCCTTCGACGACAACTACCGGATCAGCGACGTCCTCGCCGACATCGCATTCCTCGTCATGGACATCGAGCGCCTCGCCGGCCCGCATGCCGCCCGGAAGCTGATGAGCTGGTACTGCGAGTTCTCCGCCGAGCGCCACCCGGCGTCGCTCGCGCACCACTTCGTGGCGTATCGCGCCCACGTCCGCGCCAAGGTCGCGCTCCTCCGCCACCGCCAGGGCGATCCGCTCGCCGCCGAGATCGCCCGGCTGCACCACGCCCAGGCGCTGGATCATCTCGACCGGGCCCGACGCCGCGTCGTCCTCGTCGGCGGCGGTCCGGGTTGCGGGAAGACGACGACGGCGAACGCGCTCGCCGATCGGCTGAACTGGTCGGTGATCGACAGCGACACCCTCCGCAAGGACCTGAGCGGCATCGAACACGGCGACCACGACGTCGCCGCCCACCCCGACCTGTACAGCGCCTCCACGACCGAGGACACCTACCGGCAGCTGCTCGAACACGCGGAGATGCTGCTGCTCAACGGCGAGTCGGTCGTGATGGATGCGACGTGGTGCGACCCGGCGCACCGGCATGCGGTCCGGTCGATGGCCGCTCGGCACGGCGCCGTGGTCACCGAGTTCGAGTGCCGGCTCGACCCACGGATCGCACGGCGTCGAATCGCCGACCGCAACGATCGAGGTGACGACGCCTCGGACGCCACACCCGAACTCGTCGAGTGGATGTCCCCCGACCCCTGGCCCGAAGCACATCCGCTCGACACGACCCGACCCCAGGGCGATGTCGTCGCCGACGCCGTCGTTCGGCTGTTCGGCGCGAGGGGTGTGCCTGCCACGTTCGCCACCGCCGTGTGAGCATGACAAGCTCCGGACGAACCGACTCCGTTCGAGAACACCGGAGCCACGAGAGGAGACCCATGAACGTCAGGTGTGCCGTCGATGAACCGAACGTGACCTCGCCGTGAGCGCCGACGGACCGGTCGTCGTCGGGATCGACGGGTCGGCCGATGCACGCCGGGCCATGTGCCTGGCCGGCGAGTACGCACTCGCGCTGGGCAACGAACTCGTCATCGTCCATGCCGTCGGGTTGACCGAGGTGGTCGGTGGGCAGCGGGTGGTCGCCGAGGGGCACGATGCCGAGATCGCCGAGCAGTTCGCCGGTTGGTGCGAGGGTGTGCGGAGCTGCGGCATCGACGAGTGGACCCCGGCGCTCCACGACGGAGCACCCGTCGACACGATCCTGCGGGTCGCCGACGAGGTCGACGCCTCACTCGTCGTCGTCGGTCGGCAGGGTTCGGGGAAGCGGCCCGAACTCCTGCTCGGGAGCACCGCTCACCAGATCGCCGAGAACAGCCCTCGGCCCGTGATGGTGGTGCCACCGATCGGTCGGGTCACGCACCCCGACGGCTGACCGCTCGGCACCATCGGGCCGTTGGTCACTACCGGGCGCGCGTCGTTTCACGCGAACACTGGGTCATGCCCGACTCCAACCCCAACCACACGTGCCCGTACTGCGAGCTGATGTTCCCGTACCACGTGGAGGTGAAGGACCACATCCTCCGCGATCACCCGGAACACGCCTCGGTCGTGGCGAACATCGATCCGCACGAACTCCCCCACGAGTGAGGTCGCACCGGTGCGCCGAGACGCGCATCGAGCGGACCGCCCGGACCGGCCCGGCCGATGACGAACGTCGACGCCTCGCGGCCGCTGCGATCGGCTACGCAGCCTCGTCCTCGTCGTGGTGCACCATCATCAGGCTCGTCCGAGCGTGATTGGCGACCCGTGCCGACACGCTGCCACGCAGGAACCGCTCGACCCGACCGAGCCCGCGCGTGCCGATCACGATCAGGTCGGCGTCGACCTCGTCGGCGACGTCGAGGATCGCAGGTGCCGCGTGGTCGTCGACGAAGTGCGCCTCGTGCCTGAGGCCGCGCAGCTCCAACAATCGGACCGCGTCCTGGAGGTAGCCACGTGGCGACGCCTCGACGTTGAACGAGTCCCGGAACTCCGGCGGCAGGGTGTCGAGCATCCGGGCGACCTCGTGTCGACTCGGTGGGTCGAAGGCGGTCACGACGTGGACGATGCCGTCGTCGGCGACGTGGTCCATCGCCGTGTCGAGTGCGCGGCGGGCGTCACTCGAACCGTCATACCCGACGACGATGGTGTGTGCTCTCACGGTCGAACTCCTTCTCGTTCCAATCGGTCTCCATGATCCCAAGGCGGGCCGGCGGCGGGCCAGAGCCGAAGGTCATCAGCCACGGCGAGCGCGTTCCCTCGCGCGGATCGCCACCTTGAGGACCTCGGCCGCCACCAGCACGAGGCCGGCCAGTGCCGAGCAGAGCGACCACTCCCGAATCGTCAGCGGCACCGTGTCGAACGCCGTCGACAGCCACGGGACGTGCACGACGGCCACCTGGGCCAGCACCGTGACCGCCGCTGCCGCCCAGAGCACACGATTCTCGAGCAGCGCCGACGAAGGCGCTCACCGTGTCGGACCTGGCCGTGAAGGCGTTGCCCACCTGGGCCAGCACCAGCGTCGTGAAGGTCATCGTCCGTGCGGTCGCGATGTCGCCCGAGCCGCCGAACATCCCCCCGGTGGCGGTGATGTCGAACGCGATCAGGCTGACCACCGCGGTGGCGAGACCGACGAACACGATCGTCCTCGCCATCGCACGATCGACGACCCGCTCGGACAGCGCCCTCGGCTGGTGGTCCATGACGTTCTCGACCGGCGGATCGACGCCGAGTGCCAGCGCGAGTGCACCATCGGTCACCAGGTTGATCCAGAGGATCTGCGTCGCCAGCAAGGGGACCGCCAACTCCCCGGCCTCCACGCTGAGACCGAACTCCGCGGCGAACACCACGCCGAGGAAGACGACCAACACCTCGCCCGCATTGGAGGCGAGCAGATACCGCAGGAATTTCCTGATGTCGGCGAAGATCTCCCGGCCTTCGCGCACCGCTCGCAGGATCGTCGCGAAGTTGTCGTCCGCGAGGATCATGTCAGCGGCTTCCTTCGACACCTCGGTCCCGCTCATCCCCATCGCGACGCCGATGTCCGCCTGGCGGAGGGCCGGCGCATCGTTCACGCCGTCGCCGGTCATCGCCGTGATCTGACCGCTGCCCTGGAGCGCTCGCACGAGCCGGAGCTTGTGCTCCGGGTCGACACGTGCGAACACGTTGAACCGGCGCGCCAACTCGTTCAGCTCGTCGTCATCGGCCGCCGACAGGTCCCGGCCCGTCACCGCGAGGCCGCCGTCATCGGTGAGATCGAGTTGCTCCGCGATCCGAGCGGCGGTCCGCGGGTGGTCACCGGTGATCATGATCACACGCACCCCTCCTCGGTGGGCGCTGTGGATCGCGTCGGCCACCTCGACGCGCGGCGGGTCGGTGAGCCCGACGATCCCGAGCAGGACGAGATCGGACTCCACGTCATCGACCACCTCGTCGACCACCTCGTCGACCACCTCCCCGACCAGGTCGTCGATCGGCCGGTAGGCGACGGCGAGCGTGCGGAGCGCTCGATCGGCGAGCGCCTCGACCTCCGCCGACCAGTGCCGGCGGCGAGCGTCGGTCAGCGGGCGGACGCCGGTCGCGGTGCGCTCCGAGGCGCACCGTTCGAGCAGCACGTCGGGTGCTCCCTTGGTGAAGGCGACGTGATCGCCGACGAGCCCACCGAACGCCCCGTCGGGATCGCCCTCGTTGATCGTCGTCATCAACTTCCGGTCGGAGTCGAAGGGAATCTCGTCGACGCGACGGAAGCGGTCACGGCGCGTCGGACGGAGTCCGAGCTTCTCCTCGGCGACCAGGAACGCAACCTCGGTCGGGTCGCCGCCGACCTCCCAGTCGTCGTCTTCGAGCACGTCGAACGACGCATCGTTGGCGATGCTGCCCGCCGTGACGACACGGCGGGCCTCGGTGTCGACGTCGGCGGCACCGGCAGCATCACGAGCGCCATCGTGGACGACCAACTCGCCGACGGGCCGGTGTCCGACACCGGTGACCTCGGCCCGACCGGTCGGCACCACGACGGCGACGATCGTCATCTCGTTGCGGGTCAGCGTGCCCGTCTTGTCGGTGCAGATGACCGACGCCGACCCGAGGGTCTCGACCGACGAGAGCCGCTTGACGATCGCGTGATCGGCGGCCATGCGCTGCACACCCATCGCGAGCACGATCGTCAGGATCGCCGGCAGGCCCTCCGGCACGGCCGCGACGGCGAGCGAGACACCGACCAACGCAGCATCGACGAAGTCGCCGAACGTGGACACATCCGACGTGGCCATGATCGTCGCGACCACGACGCCCGACAGGACCACCACGATGATGCCGAGCATCCGGCCGAGCCAGGCGATCTGCCGCTGGAGTGGCGTGTCGTCCTGGTCGGCGTCGTCGATCAGCCGGGCGATCCGGCCGATCTCGGAGTTCATCCCGGTCGCGACGACGACCCCGACGCCGCGCCCGGCTGCGACGGCCGTTCCCCGGTACGCCATGTTCGTGCGGTCGGCGACCGGGGCCTCCCCGGAAACCACATCGGGCCGCTTCGTCACCGGCGTGCTCTCCCCCGTCAGCGCAGCTTCCGCCACCGCCAATCCGGCGCACTCGATCAACCGGCAGTCGGCGCCGACGGCGTCGCCCTGGGCGAGCACCAACAGATCGCCGGGCACCAGCTCGACGCTCATGATCGACTGGCTCCGGCCATCGCGGACGACCGTCGACTGTGTACCTGCGAGGCGCCGCAGCGCAGCCACCGCCTTGATCGCACGATCCTCCTGCCACGTGCCGATCACCGCATTGGCCACGACGATGACGGCGATGACGATCGCCTCGAGGGGCGCGCCCTCGCTCCCCTCGGTCACCCACGCCACCAGCGAGATGACGATCGCGACCAGCAGGAGGACCACCAGTGGATCGGTGAACTGCCGAGCGGCACGACGCCACAGAGGAACGGTCTCTGCCGCCTCGAGCTCGTTCGCACCGAATCGTCGCCGACGAGCGACCGCCTCGGCGGTGGTCAGGCCGAGAGAGACGTCGGCGCCGACGGCCGCAGCCACCTCGCCGTCTGTTCGCGCCCACGCGCGGTCGAACGCCGCGGACGGGGTGCCCTCGCCGGAATCGGCGAGGCTCACGACTCGGCGGCCGCCTCGAACTGCTCGAGCGCCGAGACGGCCGTGGTCGCCACGGTCGTCGCCGGGCCCCCGCCCATCATCACGGCCACGCCGATCGCCTCGCCGACCTCCTCGCGGGTCGCTCCGGCACGCAGCGCGTCATGGGTGTGCAGGGTCACGCAGTCGGCGCAGCCCTCGGCGATCCCGATCGCCAGCGCGATCAGTTCCTTCTCGCGCGCTCGACAGCGCCCCGTCGGCCATGGCCGAACGGTGGAGATCGCCGAATCCGCGCATCTGGTCGGGCAACAGTTGGTTCAGTTCGCGATACCCGGAACGCAACTCTCGTCGCCTGGCCGGCGCATCGTAGGTGTTCATCGCTCGTCCTTCCGTCGGGCCGTTGTCGATGCCATCAGAACCGAGGTAGGGCCGGACGTCTAGGGCCGATCGTCCCGCGTGCCCCGCCCACACCCGAAAGGGGCCGTTTGCCACTGACCGGCAATTCGGGCCGGTCCTACGTTCGGGGTATGGGCACCGACAACGATCTCCGAACTGCGGCGCGCGAGGTCGCGCCGCGAAGCAGGCGAATCGCCGACATCGGGCGCGACGACGTCTCGACCGCGGGTGGCACCGGCGCGAATCCCGGTGACGACGTCAGGGCGACGATCGCCGGCGCCGAGCGGCTCATCGTGATGTCCGCGGCACGGCAGGTCGAGCGATGACGCTGCCGACGACCACCTCGGACCCGCCGGTGGCGAACCAGGCCGACGAGGCATTGAACATCGCGACCCACATCGTCGATCGGCACGTGGCAGCCGGCCGCGGCGAGACGAGGGCGATGCGGTTCCTCGGCAACGACCTGAACGCGACGCCGATCGACCTCACGTACGCAGAGCTGGCCGACGCGTCGGCCCGCGTCGCCACGGTGCTGCGACAGCTCGGCCTCGAGCGCGGCGAGACCGTGTTCCTGCTGGCCGGCCGTGTGCCACGGCAGTACGTGGCCGCGCTCGCCACGTGGAAGGCCGGAGGGGTCGTGTGCCCGCTGTTCGCCGCGTTCGGACCCGAGCCGATCCGCCAGCGCCTGGAACTGGGGGATGCCCGCATCCTGATCACCACATCGTCGCTCTACCGCCGCAGGATCCTGCCGATCCGCGACCGGCTTCCGTTCCTGCGCCACGTGTTGATCATCGACCTCGACGCCCCCGACGTGCCGGCCGACACCCTGTCGCTCGGCACGCTCACCGAGGCGGTCACCGATCCCCTCGACGCCGTCGAGACCCGTGCCGGCGACCCCGCGATCCTGCACTTCACATCCGGCACCACCGGCACCCCCAAAGGGGCGCTGCACGTGCACGAGGCGGTCGTGTCGCACGCCTCGTCCGGCGTTCACGTGCTCGGGCTGCAGCCCGGCGACGTGTACTGGTGCACGGCCGACCCCGGATGGGTGACCGGTACCAGCTACGGCATCATCGCCCCGCTCGCCGTGGGCGTCGGCATGGTGGTCGACGAGGCCGAGTTCGATGCCCAGCGATGGTTCGACGTGCTCGAACGTGAGCGAGTGACCGTGTGGTACACGGCACCGACCGCGATCCGCATGCTGATGCGCGTCGATGTCCCCGAACTCGATCTCTCTGCCCTGCGGCTGGCGTTCAGCGTGGGCGAGCCCCTCGGCGCGCAAGCCGCCGAGTGGGGCCGGACGGCGCTGGGGGTTCCGATCAGGGACACCTGGTGGCAGACCGAGACCGGTTCGATCATGATCGCCACCGCGCACGACGGCGAGATCCGGCCCGGCTCGATGGGCACCGCCGTCGCCGGCATCGACGTCGCGCTGCTCGACTGCAACGACGTCGGCGACCTGACGCTCGTCGATGGTCACGTCGTCGAACTCACCGACCCCGACCGGGTCGGAATGATCGCGATCCGGCCGGGTTGGCCGTCGATGTTCCGCGCCTACCTCAACGCGCCGGAGCGGTACCGATCCGCCTTCGCCGACGGTTGGTACCTCTCGGGCGATCTCGCCCGCCGTGACGCCGACGGTGCGTTCTGGTTCGTGGGCCGCGCCGACGACGTCATCAAGACCGCCGGACACCTGATCGGCCCGTTCGAGGTCGAGCGGGTGCTCAACGCACATCCCGACGTGACGGCGTCGGGCGTCTACGGCGTTCCCGACGACACGGCAGGAGAGGTGATCCACGCCGAAGTCGTGCTCCGCGACGGGGTCGACGCCGAGGCCGAGGACACCGTTCGCAGTCTCCGCGCCCACGCCCGCCGAACACTCGGCGCCGCGCTGTCGCCACGCTCGATCACCCCGGTTGCGACGTTGCCGATCACACGGAGCGGCAAGGTCATGCGGCGCCTGCTCCGCGCCCGGGCGCTCGGACTCCCCGAGGGCGACACCTCGACCCTGGAAGGTGGCAACCAGTCATGACGATGTACGACGAGACGAGATCCGACGATCGAGAGCTCCTGCGCCGGATGCTGTTGATCCGGCGGTTCGAGGAGCGGTGCGCCCAGCTGTACCAGCAGTCGGAGATCCACGGCTTCCTCCATCTGTACATCGGCGAGGAGGCCGTTGCCGTCGGGGTCATGGATGCGCTCCGCCCCGACGACGCGGTGGTCGCGACCTATCGGGAACACGGACACGCCCTCATGAAGGGCGTTCCGGCCGGCGCCGTGATGGCCGAGATGTTCGGCCGGGTCGACGGCTGCTCGGGAGGCCGGGGCGGCTCGATGCACCTGTTCGACGCCGAGCACCGGTTCTACGGCGGCAACGCGATCGTCGCCGGCGGACTGCCACTCGCCGTCGGCCTCGCGCTCGCCGACGTCGAACTGGGCCGCGATGGCGTCACGGCCTGCTTCTTCGGCGAAGGAGCTGCCGCGGAGGGCGAGTTCCACGAGGCGATGAACCTCGCCGCGCTGTGGTCGCTGCCCGTGGTGTTCTGCTGTGAGAACAACCTCTACGCCATGGGTACGGCGCTCGCCCGGTCGCAAGCCGACATCGACCTGACCGCGCGAGCCGAGACCTACGGGATGCCCGCCGAGGCGATCGACGGCATGGACGTCGAAGCGGTCGCCGGGGCAGCGCGGAGCGCGATCGACGGTGTACGCAGCGACGGGAGCCCGCGGTTCCTGGAGCTCCGCACCTACCGCTTCCGGGCCCACTCGATGTACGACCCCGAGCTGTACCGCGAGAAGGAAGAAGTCAACGAGTGGCGAGATCGCGACCCCATTCAGTTGCTCGTTCGGCGGATGCGAGCCGACTCCCGACTCGACGAAGCCACGCTCGAACGACTGGAACACGCGGTGCAGGCCGAGATCGACGCCGCGGTCGAGTTCGGGATGCGTTCACCGATCGAACCGGTCGACCAGCTCCTCCGCCACGTGCTCGCCGAGGAGGCAGCGTCATGACGACCGCCGACCGACCAGCCGACCGGACCACGGCGCCGGCATCCGGGTTCGACACCGAGACGACCACGATGACGTGTCGGGAGGCGATGCGGGCGGCGATCAGCGCCGCCATCACCGACGACGACCGCGTCTTCGTGATGGGTGAGGACGTCGGGAGGTACGGCGGCTGCTTCGCGGTGACGGCGGGTCTGCTCGAGCAGTTCGGTGAACGCCGCATCCGCGACTCGCCGCTCTCCGAATCGGGGTTCGTCGGTGCCGGCATCGGCGCGGCGATCGGCGGGCTCCGCCCCATCGTCGAGATCATGACGGTCAACTTCAGCCTGTTGGCCCTCGACCAGATCATGAACACGGCGGCGACGTTCCGTCACATGTCCGGCGGGCAGATCGGCGTGCCGCTCGTGATCCGGACCACCACGGGTGGCGGCCGCCAACTGGCCGCCCAGCACAGCCACAGCCTCGAGGGCTGGTTCGCACACATCCCGGGCATCAAGGTGCTGGCGCCCGCGACCGGCGACGATTTCCGGTGGATGCTCGGACGGGCGCTCGCCGACCCCGACCCGGTCATGCTGTTCGAGCACGGCTCGCTGTACGGGGTCTCGGAACCGGTCAGCATCACCGACCCGGGCATCCCGAACGAGACCGCCGTCGTGCGTCGCCCCGGCCGGGACGTGTCGATCATCACCTACGGCGGCACGTTGCGCCCGAGCCTCGAGGCCGCCGATCAGCTCGCCGACGACGGCATCGAGGCCGAGGTGGTCGACCTCCGGTCGTTGCGGCCGCTCGACGACGCCACGATCATCGCCTCCGTCGCACGGACCCATCGTGTGGTCATCGTCGACGAGGGGTGGCGCTCCGGCGGCATCTCCGGTGAGATCTCGAGCCGGATCGTCGAGCAGGCGTTCTTCGAACTCGACGCGCCGCCCGAGCGGGTCTGCACCGCCGAGGTGCCACTGCCCTATCCGAAACACCTCGAGCAGGCTGCACTCCCCAACGTCGATCGCATCACCGCCGCGACGCGTGCGGTCGTCGGAGCGGACGTGCCATGACCACCGCCGACCTCCGCAGCGACACGTTCCGCATGCCGGCGCTCGGCGCCGACATGACCGAAGGCCGCGTCGTCGAGTGGTACGTCGCCTCGGGCGCCCACGCCGACCGGGGCCAACTGGTCGCGGTGATCGAGACCGACAAGTCCGACATCGAGATCGAGGTGTTCGATCCGTGCGTGTTCGACGAGTTCCTCGTGGGACTCGGGGAACCGGTGGCCGTCGGTGAGCCGATCGCGCGCATCACCCTGGACGAGCCCAGGGCCGAGGCACCGACGCCTGCCCCAGCCGCCCCGGATCCGGCGGCACCGACGGTTGCACCCGACCGGGCGGCAGCACCGAGCGTGATCGACGAGACCCCGGAGCGGCGCCGGATGACGCCGCGAGCCCGCCGTCTCGCCCGCGCACGAGGGCTCGAGCCGAGCGGGCTCCCCGCCGGTGGAACGGTCACGGGTGACACGATCATGCGACTCGCCGACGAGCGGGGCACGAAGCGGCCGACGTCGCCGAAGGCGCCGAACGTCCGCCGCGCCGTCGCCCGGCTGATGGAGCGCAGCTGGGCCGACATCCCGCACTACCACGTGGCGTCGACGCTCGATCTCACCGAGGCGAACGGCCGGCTCGAGCGGTACAACGCCGACCGCGCCGTCGACGACCGGGTCGTGATGGCTGCCGTGCTGTACGCGGCCGTCGCCCGGGCCGCCGCCGACACGCCTCGGCTCAACGGCTGGTGGCGCGATGGTGAGTTCGAGCCGTCCGATTCCGTCGATCTGGGCGTCATCGTGTCCCTCCGAACGGGCGGCATCGTCGTTCCGACCATCCGCAACGCCGACCGGCTCGACGCCGCGCAGATGATGACGAACGTCCGCGAACTCGTCGAACGCTCGCGGCGTGGCCGACTCAGGGAACGCGACCTGCACCCGGCGAGCATCTCGACCACCAACATGGGTGAACTCGGCGCCGACCGCGTGTTCGGCGTGATCCATCCACCGCAGGTGGCGCTCATCGGCCTCGGCGCACCCCACCTGGGCCCCGCGGTCGTCGACGGCGCGATCGCGCCTCGGCTCCTGATCGAGGCGACGGTCGCCGGTGACCACCGAGCGCACGACGGCCTGGTCGCCGCCCGCCTGCTCCGACATCTCTCCCGACACCTGGAGGAACTGCCATGACTCAGCCAGTGACCGACCATGCCACCGCCGTTGCGGTGGTCCGCGAAGCGATCGAGTGCATCGCGCCGGACATCGATGCATCGTCGTTGCCGGTCGACGTCGACATGCGCATCGAAGCCGAGCTCGATTCGATGGACTTCATGGCGGTGTTGTCGGAGATCAAGGAGCGCACCGGGGTCGACATCCCCGAGTCGGACGTGGCACGCGTGGCCACGATCGACGGCTGTGCCGCTCGCCTCGTCGAACAGCTCACCGGCTCGACGACCGGCACCTGATCCGAGCCGATCGGCCCTAGGACGCCTGCTGCGAAACGGAGAAGATCGAAACATGACTGAGCACTGGATCGTCGGTGTCGACGGCTCGTTCGGGGCCCGGTCCGCACTCGAATGGGCGCTCGCCAACTCGCCGCTCCACGACGCCGAGGTCACGGTGCTCCACGCCCACCAGCAGGGCGCCGCTGCCCGCATCCTGTCGGCGGTGCACGTCGGGCGCGAATCCGAGGCGGGCACGACCGCTACCGCGCTCCACGAGCTCGACGCGTCGATCGCCGACATCGTCGGCGACCGCACGATCGAGCGCCGGGTGATCAGCGGTCATCCCGGC
This sequence comes from uncultured Acidimicrobiaceae bacterium, assembly GCA_963827775.1. Taxonomy (GTDB): domain Bacteria; phylum Actinomycetota; class Acidimicrobiia; order Acidimicrobiales; family Ilumatobacteraceae; genus Ilumatobacter. The sequence continues at coordinate 58,381 of CAWHCI010000027.1, forward strand.
CGAGCGCTGCTCGACGCGGCCGCCGACGCCACGCTCATGGTGGTGGGTCGGCACGGTGCCGGTAGCGCGTGGCAGCACGGGCTGGGCTCGGTGAGCCGTCACTGCGTGCTGCACGCCGTCGTCCCGACGGTGGTCGTCCCGACCGACTGGGACCACACCATGACGAAGGAGATCGTGGTCGGGTACGACGGCAGCGAGAACGCCGGCGCCGCAGTGCGCTGGGCGATCGGCTTCGCGAACGGCTACGCCTCCGTCCGTGCCCTGGTCGCGCTCGAGATCGCCCCGTGGCTGCGCAGCGACATCATCGAGGAGCGGCTCGCGGACGAGCTGCGCCAGGAGCGAGCGCGCATCTGCGACCTGCTCGCCGACGTCGACCCGCACGGGACCGCTCGCCGCGAGGTCGTCGTCCGCGGTGCACGACCGGCCCTCGCACGTGCCGCCGAGACCGCCGACCTCATCGTCGTCGGCGCCCACGGCTCGGGTCGCATCGCCAGCACCGTGTTGGGCTCGGTCAGCACCTGGATGCTCGACGCCTCGACACGCCCGATCGCGGTCGTTCCGGTCTCGGATCGACACACCTGACAGCACCATGTGAGCGAAAGGACACGACATGCTCGTCGCAACACCAGGAGACCATCTCATCATCCGCGGACATCGAGTCGGCGAACCCGAACGGGACGCCGAGATCGTCGAGGTCAGGGGCCCCGACGGCACGCCGCCGTTCCTCGTGCGCTGGTCCGGAGACGGCCACGAGTCCCTCGTGTTCCCGGGCTCGGACGCACTCGTCCGGCACGAACACCACGACGATCAGGACCAGTAGGAGGCGCCATGCAGACCATCTCCCGACTTCACCGATCCGGCGTGGGCATCGCACCCGATCGTACGCTGTCCGATGTGGCGAAGTTGATGGACAGCTCGGGTGTCGGCTCCATCGCGGTGCTCGACGAGGACCGACTGCTCGGCATCGTGACCGACCGCGACCTGGTCCGGCGCGGGCTCGCACGCGACCTTCCCACCGACACCCGGGTCGACAGCGTGATGAGCTCACCGGTGCTGACGATCGGCGCCGATGCGCCGCTGCACGACGCCGTCGACACGTTCGCACGGCACGCAGTGCGGCGTCTCGCCGTCGTCGATGACGGGCGCTTCATCGGGATGGTCAGCCTCGACGACCTGCTCCTCGACCTCGCGGGTGACCTTCGTTCGCTCACCGCTCCACTTGCCGCCGAGCTCGCGTCGCCCCAACGCGACAGCCCGCTGCCGGTCGCCACTTGACCCCCCGGGTGGCGCGTTCGTCATGATCGTCGTGTGGGCGATCGCGCTCGTCGGCGGCATCGTCGCCGCGTCCTACGCGAGCCGGCGCGCGGTCGATCGTGCGCTCGACATCGCCGACCGGCTCGATCTGTCGACCGGCCTCGTCGGCGTCACCGTCGTCGCGATCGGCACCGACCTGCCGGAGATCGCCAACTCGATCTCCTCGTCGGTCACGGGGCACGGCGACGTGAACGTCGGCAACGCGACCGGCTCGACGCTCACGCAGATCACCCTCATCCTCGCGATCCTGGCCCTGAGGTTCCCGGCACTCCGCACCGCCGGTCGCGAGGACCGTCGGGGAATCGAACTGCCGATCGGCCTGTTGACGGTCGGCGCGACGCTGCTGATCGCCGTGCTCATCATCGACGAACACCTGAGCCGGACCGACGGTGCGCTGCTGGTCGGGGTCTGGGTCGTCGGCATGCTCCTCGTCAACCGATGGCAACGAACGTCCCATCTGCTCACCAACGACTCGTCGACGACGCGGCAAGCTCGGCGTGTGGCGGCTCCTCGGGTGGTTGGCCGTCGTGGCCGGCTCGGCCACACTCGTCGTCCAGGCGTTCGTGCGGATCTCCGACGACATCGGTGTGCCCGAGCTCGTGGCCAGCACGGTGGTGCTCGCATTGGGCACGTCGCTGCCCGAACTCGTGGTCGACTGGACCGCACTCCGTCGCGGGGCGGCCGCACTCGCCGTCGGTGACCTGTTCGGGTCATCGCTCGTCGATGCCAGCCTGGCGATCGGGATCGGCCCGCTGATACGCCCGACGGTCGTCTCGGGGCAGGCGGTGTCGAGCGTGTTGGTCGTCGCGGCCGGCGTCGCGGCAGCGACGCTGATCTGGCGGCTCCGTCGCGCCGACTCCCTGACGCCGGCGGTGTCGTTGCTGCTGGTCTACGGGGTGTGCATGGCCGTGATCGTCGGCGTCGGATCGAGCTGACGCGACCACGTCTGCGCTCGTCATCGATTGATGGGCGACACGAACCCAGGGGGTTTGACGGCGACCACGGAACAACGCAGGCCGTCCAACACGACCTCCGCCGTGTTGCCCATCACGAGCCCGGAGATGCCGGCCCGTCCGAACGTCCCCATCACCACGAGATTGATGTGCTCGTGCCGGACCAGGTCGGAGATCACCTCGGACGCGGGTCCGGACCGTACGTGCAACTCGACGCGATCCGCGTCCACCACGTGTTCGTGCACGAGTTCGGTCGTCGCCTGGTGATGGGCGGCTTCCACCTGGTGTCGCTGCCGGTCGATCTCGTCGGCGTCGACGTGCACGAACGCCGACGATTGCATCGTCGCCTCCCCGAACAGTTCCCAGGCACACGCGACGTGCAGTTCGCTGTCGGCCGTGGCGGCCATCGACTCGGCGATCTCGAGGATCGACCGGTTGAGGCCCTCCTCATGTGGTTCCGGGTCGATCGCGGCGAGCACACGCAGATGCTCCGCCCTGCTGGGCCGGATCACCCACACCGGGCACGGGCTCTTCCGGATCAGCCGTCGGATCGTGGCCCGATCGTCGTGCCCGCCATTGCTCGTGACGACGAGAAGATCGTGTTCTGCCGCGATCGACCGCATCACCACGGTGAGGGCCGGATCACCGACGTCGATGATCGGGGTCGCCGAGAGGCCGTCGACGCCGCCGACGCAGCGGGCGAGGCGACGATGCATGTCGCGGTGGGCCGCCGTCAGGACGGCGTCGACGTGGTCGGTGCTGTGCAGGAGACGCTGCAGATGCGACGGTTCGGGGATGACGCCGACGACCGTCAACTCCGCTTCGTCACGGCGGGCGAGAGCGGCGACACGTCGCAGCGCCGCCACGCTCCCGCGCGATGCGAGCGGCACGAACAGCACGTTGGCGAAGCGGTGACGACCCGTTCGGGGTGGCAGTTCATCGATCGGTGCCTTCATGACTCGAACGTACGCAACCCCGGCGTGCCGCAGTAGCGACCAATGACTCTTTCGTGGCCCGGTACCGCCGGTCGCCGTTCAGGGAGCGCTCACGCTCACGTTGATCACGGGCACGCGGACGTCGTAGTGGCGGATCACCGCACGCGCGACGTCGGACAGCGCCGCCGCCCGAGGTGGGTCGAGCGTGCCGGTGAGCACGACCTCGATGGCGCCCGGCCGGCGGTGGACCGAGATGTCGACCTGCTCGTCGTCGGCCAGGCGGGTGGCGAGCTCGTCCTCGACGGCACGTCGGTAGCCCGTGACGTCCTGCGCCGCCCGCCTGATGACCTCGAGGGAGTCGTCGTCGATCCGGTCGACGTTCTCGGTGGCGTACTCGGTGACGGGGTCGCTCGTTCGGGCCCCGACCGTCACGAGCGGAATCCGCGCCCGGTGGACGCAGGCGACCCCCTGGGCGTCGAACGCCACCCCGGGTTCGGCCACCGCGACGGCGACATCGACCTCGCCATCGTCGAGCGGGCAGGCACCGTCCATGCCGACGCATCCCCAGTCGCGGTCGTGACACACCTCGACCTGCTCGCCTGCGGCATCGAGCAGCTTCTGCACTCGAATCCGCCTCGCTGACGGCCGACCGAGGACCAGGGTGCGCATGGTCAGATGTTGCCGTTCCGGATCGCGTGCCTCCAGAGCCGTTGGTCACATTCGTGGCGCGGCCGGGACACGCCCGCCGACTCGCCGTCACCCGCCGTCTGGGTCGGTGCGATGCCGTTCGACGAACGCTTCGGCGGCCCGGGCCTCGAGCCCGCGGCCGTCGACGTAGTACGCGAGGGCGTGGAACGCCAGCGCGAAGCCCCACATGAGGGTGATCCATTGGGCCCACGTGATCCCGCTCCCGGTCATCGCATCGAGGAACCAGAAGAACACGTTGACGATCGTGAAGGCACCGACGTGCCAGACGAGCCCGGTCAGATACCTCGCTCGGGCCTCGGCCCGCTCTCGATCGCTCGGCTGCGGCGTCGAGGTGTCCGTTGGCTCCACCATCGCGACCTCCCCGGGTTCCGTCGACATCGTCCGTCGACACGACGACGGCGACCAGGGCCGTTCGACAGGGAGTCGGTCACGTCCGAAAATGTGTCGATCGGCACTGCGTGGTCGCTCGTCGGTGCTCCACGATGGAGTCCGTGGTCGAGCTGGTCGCGCACCGGGCGGGGAACGCGACCAGCTCGATCGCCACGGCCTTGGACGTCGCCGACACGGTCGAATTGGATGTTCACCTCTTCCGGGGCCGGCTCGAGGTCCGCCACGCCAAGGTGGTGTGGCCGTTCCGGATCCACTGGGATCGATGGTGGATCGACCGGACGCCGGCGACGCCACCATCGCTCCGCCACGTCCTCGACGCAGCACCCTCGGACGCGCCGCTGTGGCTCGACCTCAAGGGATCGACGACACGGTTCACCGAGGCCGTGCTCCGGGAGGTGCCCGAGGGGCGACGGGTCACGATGTCGTCGAGAACCTGGCCGGTGCTGCGCCCGGCACGACGCCGAGGTCTCCGGACGATGCGATCGGTGGGCAGCCGATGGCAACGCTGGTCGGTGCTCCCGGTCCGCTCGTGGGCCGCCACGGACGGCATCGTCATCGATCAGCGGCTGCTGACACCGCGATGGCTCGGGCGGCTCGTCGGACGGAGCCCGACGTTGGTGGCGTGGGGCGTGCATGACCTCGAGCGCGCGGTCGAACTGGTCGACTCGGGCGTCGACGGGCTGATCATCGACGACCTCGGCCTGATCGGTGCCGTCAGACGACACGTCGACTGCTGACGACCGGTCGACCGGTGAGTCGGCCTGCCGACCTCCGGGACCGAGCTAACGGGGCAGTCGGTGGCGACTCGACAGGTCGACCCGCCGTGCGTCGGCGACCGGCGGACGGCCGAACCGGACGGCTCGGCGACGGCCTCATGCGCTCGCCGCGACACGCCCGATCGACGGGATCGAGTTCGCGATCCGACTCCGCCCGCGCCGGGACACCGTCACCGACCCGTTGGCCGTGAACCACCGACCTCGATCCGGTGGTCGACGTCCAGGTCGGGCGTGGCCACCACCGCAGCGAGAGGGCCAGCCCGGCGAGGGCGACGGCCTCGCCCGCAACGACGTCGAGCACATAGTGGTTGGCCGTCAGCACCACGGCGAACGCCATGGCGATCGGCCCGGCGACCGCCACCGACCGGAGTGCACGATTCCGTGTCGCCCCGTACAGCGCGATGCCGGCCAACAGGTTCCACCCGGCGTGGAGGCTCGGCATCGCCGCGTACTTGTTGACCAGCGCCGGAGGCTGGAAGACCCGGTAGGACGAAGACAGATCGGTGACGGTGTCCCGGTAGAGCGGGTCGAGCAGCCGCGGCGGTGACACCGGGAACGTCATGTAGATCACGATGCCGATCGCGCCCGACACGAACAGTGCGTCCCGTAGCCGCAGGTAGTCGACCGGGCGCCACCGGTGCAGCGCGAACAACGTGACGATGATCACCGGCCAGTGCCCCCAGATGTACACCCAGTTCGCCAGGGTGATCAGCACGTCGTGGTCCAGGATCAGATCCTGCGCCTCGGTCTCGACCTCGAGCCCCAGCACCCGTTCCACCCGGATCACCGACTCCGCGTTGCGCTCCGCACGCTCCACGCTGCCCTGCGTGACGCCGCGAACGAGGAAGTAGAAGATCGCGGCGCCGAACACCAGCGCGAACTGGGTTGCCACATCGCGCCATCCCCCGCGACGGTCGGTGAGTGTGTCGTCGGACATCGGTTGCACCCCTGCGTGCGGGCGTCACTGGCCGCAAGGCCCAGCCACCCGCGCCATCGACGCGAGCACAACCCGGCCGATCGGCCTACTGCCGTTCGGCACGTTCGTGGCCTCGCGGCTTGACGTTTCGTCAGCGCGCGACTCCTCCCCGAGCGGAAATTGTCCGTACGGTGGTGGTCGCGGCGCGTGGTCCACCGGGATCGCCCCGCGACCACGCTCACCATGCACTCCCCGATCGTCATCCCGAACGTCCGTGCGGTGATCCGCCATGCTCTCCCGAACGTGATCGAGGGCAAGGTCATCCCGCTGCTGCTGTTCGTCGGGTTCCTCGAACTGGTCGGCACGGTGTGGGCGCTGCTCGTGGCGTTGGGGTGGTCGCTCGCCACCGTCGGCTTCCGCAAGGCGACGCACCGCCGGGTACCGGGCCTCGTCGTGCTGAGCACGGCGGCCCTGATCGCCAAGACGATCGCCACGCTGGTCACGGGTTCGATGGTCGTGTACTTCCTCCAGCCCACGGTGACGACCGTGGTCGTCGGCATGACGTTCCTGGTGTCGATCCCGCTCGGCAACCCGCTCGCGCAGAAGCTCGCCTACGACGTGTTCCCGTTCGACGACGCCACGAAGTCCCATCCGCTCATGCGCCAATTCTTCGTGCGCCTGTCGCTGCTGTGGTCGTTCACCAGCCTGGTCAACGCCACGATCACCATCTGGCTGCTGTTCACCCAGTCGACCACCACGTTCGTGCTCGTGAAAGCGGTGCTCGGGCCCGCCACCGGCATCTTCACGGTGGGAAGCACGTTCCTGTGGTTCTGGGCGAAGCTGTCGCGAACCGGGACGCCACTCGTGTGGGCCCGCCGCTCCGTGCCCACGCCCGTCTGACGCGGCACGGGCGCCGGGTCAGTGGTCGTCGGGCTCCTCGAGCACGACCGACCGCCGCTGATCGATCAGATCGTCGATCGGCGCCTCGATCGGAGCCTCCAGCGGCGGCGCCAGTTCGGCGTCGTCGTCGGGGTCCGCCAGCGAGCGGTCGGCATCCGCGGTGGCCGGTTCGGTCGTCGGCTCCGGCGGGAGCGACTCGCCGGGTTGGGCTGAGCGGTCCGATTCCATGGCAGTATCGTGGTCCGAACGCCCGGGTCCGGGTAGGGAACAACGGCTCTGATCGGTGTGACGGACCGCGATCACCGACCGAGCGCGTCGGACGGGCAGCCGTCGCCCGGCCAGCAGCCCGACGTGCAGGTGGGAACTGACGTCGACGACGCCGGGGACCGATCGAACCGCCCCGACGAGCCGCTCGGCGGCGTAGTGGTTGGCGACATCACCGTGCAGCGATGCCACGTGGCGGTACACCGACACGTGGACTCGGGGTTGGTCCAAGGCATGTTCGACGGGTCCCAGGGTCGAACGGATCCGGTCGGCGAGCACGAGATCGTCGACGTGCACGTCGGGGTGGCGACGACGGCAGCGGTACCACACCCCGCGGGCGATGCCCCGGAGATGATGACAGTGACCGACGAGCCGGTGCCTGCGACGACGAGCGGCACGGCCGTTCCCACCCCAGAGGGCGAACGCCAACACGGCACCGCACACCGCTCCGGCGACGAGCAATCGGATCCGAGCCATACCGTGCCTCTCTTCCCCTGGACGACATCGTCTCGCCTCCCCTGCCGAGCCGTGCAGGGTCGAAGGTCCTTTCCGTCGGCCCACCCACTCCGGACACGATGCACCCGGTGCGTCGATGCGAGCGATGCCCGGCGGGATCGCCGACGGCCACGAGGCGACGGTGCCAATCGGAACTGTCGTGCGCCCCGGGGAACGGGGTGTGATGGACCAGGAGATCAACCGACGGACGCCGTCGCCAAGGAGGGCCGACATGACACTGATGAAGCGCAATCCCGACGAAGTCACCTGGCCGATGTGGTTCGGGCGACGCATCGTCGACTTCCCCGAGTCGTTCAGGGACCTGATCGACGACACCGGCCTCAAGGTCGAGGAGTTCGAGGACGACGGCCATCTCGTGGTCCGAGTCGAGATGCCCGGAATCGACCCCGAGCAGGACGTCGAGATCACGATGTCGGATCACATGCTCCGGCTTCACGCAGAACGTCGCATCGAGGAGCGGACGGAGGACAAGAAGGGCTACCGGTCCGAGTTCCGGTACGGCTCGTTCTCCCGCACGCTCCGACTCCCTTCGGGAGCGACCGAGTCCGACGTGGAGGCCACGTACACCGACGGCATCCTCGAGGTCCGGATTCCCATCGACGAGACGCAGGCCGAGGCTCGCAAGATCCCCATCGCTCGCGCCTGACCCGGACCGACCGCCCGGCCGACCGCATTCGACCAGGTGGTGCGACTGTCTCCGGCATGACACGCGCCGTGCTCGCCGCCGCCCGACGGACGCCGCGTCAGCGCGACGGCGGGCGCGGCACCAGCACGGGGGTGCGTGCGACGTACTCCTGGAACTCGGCTTCGTCGCCCCATCGCTTGGCGGCGCGTCGCTCGAGCATCGGGATGCCGCTGATCCGGGTCAGGAGCAGCACCACGAAGACGGGAGAGATCAGGGTGACCCAACGCCAGCCCGACAACACCGGCAAGCGCCATGATGGCGACACCGAACCAGAGCGTGATCTCACCGAAGTAGTTGGGGTGACGCGACCACGCCCACAGACCGCTCGTGATGAACCGCCCGTCGTTCGCCGGGTCCTGCTTGAACGCCGACTTCTGGCGGTCGGCCGCGACCTCGATCGCGAACCCGATGATCCAGACGATGGTGCCGACGATCGCGACGACCCCGAAGTCCTCACGGTCGGTGCCGGTGATGATCGCGAGCGCACACGCCAACGTCAGGAACACCCAGAGACCCTGCAGCGTCCAGGTCATGAGGAACCGCAGCGGGTCGACCTTGATCGCGTCGAAGCGTCCGTCACGACCGTCGCGTTTCACCCGCCGGAACAGGAACGTACCGAGCCGGAGCGCCCAGACGAGCACCATGACCGTCACCACCACGGAGCGAGCGTCGAGCTCGTCGCTCAGCGCGGCGGCGACGAGCGTGACCGTGATGTAGGTGATGCTCCCCGTGAGATCGAAGTAGTGCTCGGTCTTCGCGATGTTCGCGGGCACGAAGGCGATCCAGTTGATGAGGTAGGCCAGCGCACCACAGAGCGCGAACACCGAGATCGAACCGACCGTCCAACTGCCGTCGCTCCCGGCGAGTGCCACCAGCACGCCGACGACGACCGCGACGATGATTCCGACGATCGACGTCCGCTGCTGCTTCGACATCCGGACGACTGTAGGCGCGCTCCGCTCGACGACGGCGAGTCACGCGCCGCGGCGTTCACCGAGCGAGCCGGACCTCGCCCTCGATCTCGACGGGGATGCCGAACGGGAGTTCGGCGAGCCCGACGGCGCTCCTCGTGTGCGCGCCGACCTCGGGTCCGAACACCTCGAGGATCAGGTCGGAGAAGCCGTTGATGACCGCCGGCTGCTGCCGAAACCCCGGCGCCGAGTTCACCATGCCGAACACCCGGGTCCATCCGCCGATTCGGTCGAGGTCGCCCAGGGCCCGCTCGAGGCTCCCGAGGATCGAGATCGCCGTCGACCTCGCCGCCACGTACGCCTCGTCGACGGTCACGTCCTCACCCACCTTGCCGAACGGTCCGGCGACCGACCCGTCGGCCGACTGTGGACCGTGACCGGAGAACAGCGCACGATCCCCCACGACCCGCACGAACTCGAACGGCAGCACGACGCCGGGCGGCGGCACGATCGGTGGTGGCAGCTCCCAACCGAGCTCTGCGATGCGGTCGGCGATCGTTCCCACGGCAACTCCCTTCGTCGACGCGACCGTATCTCCGGCACGACCGAGACCACGGTCGAGACCCGCTCGCGGTGGCCCGCTGGTAGGGTCGGATCGACCCAGGTGCTGCCGCTCATCCTCCTTCAGGCTGGTCGTACCGGCCTGGGACGAGAGTGGAGGAGTGCGATGAGCCAAGCGAAGTTCCAGAAACGACAGCGCGAGATGGCGCGTGCCGAGAAGGCGAAGGCAAAGGCCGCCCGCAAGCAGGAACGCCTCGAAGCCGCCGCCGAAGCCGCCGATCAGCCGACCCCCGAGGTGGACGCCGGGAGCGTGATGGCAAAACTCGAGAAACTCCACCAGGACTTCGCCGACGACAAGATCGAGTTCGACGAATTCGAAGAGACCAAGCAGGAGCTGCTCAGCCAGCTGCAGGTCTGATCGCCCGCGACCCACCATCCACTCGGTCGGTCGCGAGCGCCCGAGTGGGCGCATCGCCGGCGTCGCATCCCTCGCACTCCTCGTCGCCGCCCCCGGTTCGCCGCGACGGAGGCACGTCTCCATCGTCTGACACCCCTGGTTCCCGCAAGACGGGGCGTCGCTGCCGGGCCGGGCGCCGCCTGCCCCTGCGGCGCGGCCGTGCGGCGAAGGGTCGTTGGTCCCTGGTCACGCCCGTCCCGGCGAGGGACCGTGGAGTCCAGCGACGAAACAAGGGGGTCAGCCATGGGGTTGATCGATGCCGGAACGGTCAGGGCGGCCGAACGTGCCACCGTGGCCCCGCGCGTGTCCAACCCCACGAAACCGACGATGCCGGCGATGATCCAGCGACGGTACGGGCAGCCGCACGTCCTCGAACTCGCCGAGGTCGCCGTGCCCGAGATCGGCGACGATCAGGTGCTGGTGCAGGTTCGCGCCGCCTCGATCGGGGCCTGGGTCGATCACTTCGTCGCCGGCGATCCGTATGCGATGCGAGTGCAGTCCGGCCTGAGTCGATCCCGACGACGGATTCGCGCGTCCGACATCGCGGGGCGGGTCGTGGCCGTCGGGCCGAACGTCGAGCGATTCCGATCCGGCGACGAGGTCTACGGTGAGGCCGACGAGGCATTTGCCCTGTTCGCGGCGGTGGCCCAGGATTCGCTGGCCCGCAAACCGAAGGGATTGACGTTCGAGCAGGCGGCGGCCGTTCCGATCGCCGGACAAACCGCGCTGCTGGGCCTCCGCGACCACGGCCACCTGCAACAGGGCGAACACGTGCTGATCATCGGCGCGACCGGCGGAGTCGGCTCGTTCGCCGTGCAGATCGCCAAGGCACGCGGGGCGACGGTCACGGCGGTCTGCCACACGTCAGCGGTGTCGGTCGCACGGGAGTTGGGCGCGGACCACGTGTTCGACTACACCGACCACGACCTCATGCGAGCATCCGGGCGATTCGACGTGGTGTTCCAGCTCGGCGGTTCACAGCGCACCGCTGACCTCCGCAAGCTGCTCACCCCGAAGGGAACACTCGTGTTGAGCAGCGGCGAGGGAGGCCGGTGGTTCGGGCCGCTCGGCCGGCTGGTCGGGGCGATGATGATCTCACCGTTCGTCGGACAGCGGCTGCGCACGTTCGTCGCGTCGACGAACGTCGCCGATCTCGCCCAACTCACCACGTTGGTCGAACGAGGCGACGTGGTGCCGGTCATCGATCGAACGTATGCCCTGGACGACATGGCCGAGGCCCTGTGCCGCTTCCGGCAGCCCCACGGCTGCGGCAAGGTCGTGATCGCGATGCCGGACGACGACCCGACCGTGTGAGGTCGTGACACCCCGGCGCACCGACTTCGACCCCCGCACGGTGTGGTCGTGGTCGTGGTCCGGTGCCGAGACCTGCCGAACGGCACTGGGGCCCCGCGAGGGCGATTCCTACGGTGGAAGGTGACCGGCGACGGCCGTCGAACGCCGATGGCTGCTCGGCGGCCCGGAGGGGTGAGCACCATGACCGGCTCGAATCGCACCGGAGGGATCGCTGCGCTCGTGGCCAGTTCGACGTTCATCGTCGGCATCGCCATGTTCGCGACGCTCATGTCGGACTACGCGACCGGAGATCCCGACGCCGGTGAATCGGTCGCCTTTCTCGTCGACCACCAGACGCCGTTCCTCGTCTGGAACGTCGTGATCTACATCGTGTTCGGCGTCGCCCTGGTCCCGGTCGTGCTCGCGCTCCACACCCGCCTGTCGGATCGCACGAGCATGACGATGCAGATCGCCACCACGTTCGGCGTGATCTGGGCCGGGCTCGTGATCGCCACGGGCATGATCGCCAACATCGGGCTCGGCACCATCGTCGATCTGTACGAGACGGAACCGTCGAGCGCCGAACCCGTGTGGTCGACGCTCGACGCCGTGCAGAACGGGCTCGGGGGCGGCAACGAACTCGTCGGCGGTCTGTGGGTGTTGCTCGTCAGCTGGGTCGCGCTCGGGACGAAGCTGTTGCCGCGGTCGCTCGGGTACCTGGGCCTCGTGTGTGGGATCGCCGGGCTCGTCACCGTGATTCCCGCCCTCGAGGCGGTCGGCGCCGTGTTCGGGCTGGGATTGATCGTGTGGTTCGCCTGGCTCGGCGTGTTCTTGCTCCGTGGGACGACCCGCGACGAGTTCTCGGCGCCGGGCAGCACACCTGCCGCCCACGCGGCAGAGGGATCCGTGAGGTGATCGGCGGATGATCGCCGGAATCGCACACGCGGCAGCTGCCGTGATCGGCCGGGAGTCGTCGTGAACGTGGCGTGGGGGGTCGTGATCGTCGTCACGTCGACATTGGCGTGGGGCGGTCAGGTGCTGGCGTGGCTCGCGCCTGACCTCGCCGGCCGGCTCGGGCTGGCCGACGTCGCCTCCGAAGTGGACCGGACGTTCTGGCTCGACGCCCGGGGGGAGGCGGTGTGGGACGCGCTCGTGCTCTGGACGATGCCCGTCGCCGGTCTCCTGCTCATGGCCGATCACGAATGGTGGCCCTACCTCGCGCTGGTCGGAGGCGGCAGCTACCTCTACTTCGCGGGCCGCGGCATCGCCGTCCGCGTGACGATGCGCCGCCACTCGATCCCGATCGGCAATGCTGCCACCGCGCTGGTGGCGCTCGCGATCTGGGGGACCGTCGCCCTCGTCACGATCGGCGCCGCGATCACCTCGATGGAGAGCCCATGACCGTCACGACGACGACCTGGATCGTCGCGGTCGGCGGCTTGGTGCTGATCGCGCTGCTGGGAGCCCTGCAGGCCGTCGCCGTCGTCCGTCCGAGGGACCAGTGGACGATCGACAACGTCTACGGCGGTCAGCCGTCCGACACCGACCCCGCCGCCTACTTCGCGTTCAACCGCGGGTTCGCGATCGCCGACGTGTTCGTCTGGGTACCGCTTCAGGTCGCGGGCAGCGTCGGAATGCTCGCCGGCGAGCGCTGGGGCTTCCTCCTCGCGCTGATGGCGTCCGTTCCGTTCTGCTACACCGCCATCCAGTTCTTCGTCTGGGATCGTGACCTCGGGTTCCGCAAGCCGACGGCCGCGTACTGGATCGTCGTCTGGGGCATGTGGCCGGCGTTCGGCGTGCTCGAAGCCGTCTACTGCCTCGTTCGCCTGACCGCCTGACCGCCTGCTGACCACGACGCGTCGACGCGATCAGGCATCGGCACGGTGAGCGCGACGCCAGTCGTCGCGGAGTTCGCGCATGCCGATCAACTCGATCGGCTGCTCGCCCAGCCACGTCTTCCAGTCGTCGGTGTGGAACAACTCGTACTCGTCGACCCGGACGTGGTGGGCGTCGGGCTCGATGATCTCGACCTCGCCGGGGCCGGGTCGGCACGGATGGAACGCGCAGTAGACGAGTTCCTCGCCCGCCGAGGTGAGCATGCCGGGGTAGTCGTGCGCCGCGCCGCGTGGGCGCCCGAAGTCGGTCTCGAGCACCCGCCCGAACACCGGCATGCCCTCCGCCCGCGCCTGTTCGACGAACGGATGCGAACTGCTCCTCGCTCACATCGGACAGGTGATTGCTCGGACCGTAGACGCCGAGCGTTTCGGTGATCAGCACGGGCACGCCGTACTCGACACCGAGCGCGATGTACCGATCACACCACTCGGGCGCCAGCGAGGATCCCATGTGGGCGTCGAGGTGCGACACGTCGATGCCGGCATCGATCGCCCGGTCGATCTGGGCTCGCCACTCGGCCTCGACGGCGTCGGGGTGTGCGTTGGCGCGCACCTCGGCGACGGTCGACCAGCAGTACCCGTCGTTCGTCGGTCAGCCCACCCGCCGTGGACGGGCCGCTGATCGGCGCCCACCGGTAACCCTGCTGCTCCGCGTTGAGGGTGAGGTGAACGCCGACGTCGAGCGTGTCGTCGCCGGACGCGATCGCCGCGATCTCGGGGAACCACGGGCACGGCACCATGACCGAGCCGGCGCCGATGGTGCCGAGTCGGGCGAGCTCGACGAAGGCCTGATTCGCGCCGTGGCACATCCCGACATCGTCGGCGTGGATCACCATCCTGGTCATGGCTTCGACCGTACCGCTCCGGCCGTCGGGCGGTGACGAGCTCGCCGCCTACGATCCGGGCGTGACCCCGACCACGTTCGCACCGGACGCGCCGATCGCCGACATCTGTGACCACCTGCGCGACGTTCGGCTACGCGATCGTCGAGGGCGTCGCCGACTCGGACGACGCTCGATCGACTCGAGCCGGAAGCGATGCCGTACATCGCGGCGTCGGCCGCCGGTCGCGACGAGTACGACGGTCGCCACACTCGCCGCACCGGGCAGCTGATCGCACGCTGCCCCACCGCCCGTGAGCTGGTGATGCACCCCACGGTGGTCGGCACCGTGCCGGGCGTTCCTCGACCACGTCACCGCCGTGCAGCTGCACCTGACGCAGATCATCTCGATCGAACCCGGCGAGACCGCCCAGAAGCTGCACCGCGACCAGATGGCGTTCGACTTCTTCCACGTTCCCGGCCGACTACCACGTGCAGTGCAACACGATGTGGGCGCTCACCGACTTCACCGTCGACAACGGCGCCACGCACATCGCCCCGGGCACGTCGGCGATGAGCGACGACGACGCAGCCGAGGTCGACACCATCGCCGCCGAGATGCGACGCGGCAGCCTGCTGTTCTACGACGGCAAGGTGCTCCACGGGGGCGGCGCCAACGTCAGCGACGGGGTGCGCCGTGGCGTCAACATCACCTACGCCGTCGGTTGGGTCCGACAGGAGGAGAACCAGTATCTGGCATGCCCGCCCGACATCGGCCCGAACCCTCGACGACGATCTGCTCAGGATGATGGGCTACCAGGAGGGCGCGTTCGCACTGGGGTACGTCGGCGACCAGCAGGACCCGCTCGCGGTGCTCCGCGGGGAACGACGAAGCAAGCAGACCGTCGGTGAGGTCGAACAGCAGTCGAGTGATCACCGGCAGTTCGTCACGGAACTGGGAAGCGAGTCGAGCACGTCATGAGCACCCCCGATCCCCGTCAGCCCGTGATCGTCGGCGCCGGCCAGCTCAACGACCGCGCGTACGGCTGCGAACCGATCGATCTGATGGCCAGGTGCATCGAGGCGGCCCTCGACGACACCGGCGCCGCACCCTCGGCCCGGGCCGGCATCGACGCGGTGCGGGTGGTGTGGGGCGTCTGGCCGTACCGCGACCCGGGGCGCCTCGTCGCCGAGCGGATCGGGGTCGCCGAGGCGACCACGACGATCACCACGTCGGGTGGCAATCAGGTCTACGACCTGGTCATCGACACGGCGTCGCGGATCCAGCGCGGCGAGCTCGACACCGCGGTCGTCTGCGGCGCCGAGTCGCTGCGAACCCGCCGCAGCGACCGCAAGCGTGGCACCACGACCGACTACCTCCCCGAACGCGAAGGTGCCGAACCGGATGAAGTGTTCGGAGCCGACCGGGGCATGTTCTCCGAGATCGAGAGCGAGATCGGCGTCGACGTCGTGGCGCGCTTCTATGCCATGGCCGAGACCGCCCTGCGTCACCGGCTCGGCGAAGACGTCGACGAGCACCGGAACCGGATCGCCGAACTCTGGTCGCGAGCCAGCCGCGTGGCCGCCACCAACCCGAACGCCTGGTCGCCTACTCCGCTCGACGCCGCGGAGATCGCGGCCGAGTCGGCGTCGAACCGGCCGGTCGCAAGCCCGTATCCCAAGTTGATGACGTCGAACCTCAACGTCGACCAGGGCGGCGCCGTGGTGATGATGTCGGTCGCGGCCGCCGAGGCGGCCGGCATCCCGTCCGACCGTTGGATCTTCCCGTGGTCGGGCGTCGGCGTGGCCGACCGGTGGTACGCGACCAACCGGTGGGCGTTCGACGAATCGCCGGGCATGCAGGTGTCGGGATCGCGCACCCTCGAACTCGCGGGGGTCGGTCACGACGACTGCTCGCTGATCGACCTGTACTCGTGCTTCCCGGTGGCGGTGCAGCTGGCGCAGCGCGAACTCGGCCTCGACCCGGCCCGGGACTTCACGATCACCGGTGGCCTGACGTTCGCGGCCGGGCCGCTGAACTGCTACTGCATCCTGCCACTCACGCATGCGGTGCGGTTGCTCCGCGAGGACCCCGCACAGCATGCGTTCCTGACGGGGAACGGCGGCGTGTTCACCAAGCACAGCGCGCTGGTGCTGTCGGCACGACCGTCGGCAACGGGCTTCCGCACCGACGACGTGCAGCCGATCGTCGATGCGCTGCCGTCGCGGCCCTCACCAGCGGCGCCGGCCACCGATGCCGTGCTCGAGACGTACACGGTCACGTTCGATCGTGACATGGAGCCGGAACGGGCGATCCTGGCCTGCCTCGATGCCGCCGGGAGCCGCCACTGGGCCGAGACCTCGGATCCGTCGGCGATGCACGAACTCCTGTCCGCCGACTGCTGCGAACGCACGGTCCGCCTCGACGGTCGTACGGCCCGTCTCTGAGTTCGTGGGAAGCCCCACCTGCATCACCCGTCGTCACGACCCGTCCGTCGGGAGCGCCGGACGTTCCGAGCGCCCTCTCCGACGTGACACGCGCGAGGAAGCCCCAGACCCGCACGACACGCATGGTGTTCGCAGCGTGCTCGGGGGACCAGGTGCGACGTGACGGGGTCGTCACGTCGCACCTGATGTCTCACTCCGATCCGGGGTTGTAGTTGTACACCTCACCCGACGTCACCGGCAGATACGCCGCGCTCGCAGGAACCACCGTCGCCGGGTTGTAGTTGTACACCTCACCCGACGTCACCGGCAGATACGCCGCGCTCGCAGGAACCACCGTCGCCGGGTTGTAGTTGTACACCTCACCCGACGTCACCGGCAGATACGCCGCGCTCGCAGGAACCACCGTCGCCGGGTTGTAGTTGTACACCTCACCCGACGTCACCGGCAGATACGCCGCGCTCGCAGGAACCACCGTCGCCGGGTTGTAGTTGTACACCTCACCCGACGTCACCGGCAGATACGCCGGCGTCGTCAACGACACATCGGTCGCGTCGACCGATGCCGGTA
This sequence comes from uncultured Acidimicrobiaceae bacterium, assembly GCA_963827775.1. GTDB lineage: Bacteria > Actinomycetota > Acidimicrobiia > Acidimicrobiales > Ilumatobacteraceae > Ilumatobacter. The sequence goes on from CAWHCI010000027.1 coordinate 75,690, forward strand.
CCTGGTAGCGAACCAGGTCGGTCACCTCGCTCGACACCGGGTTGTGGTTGTACACCTCACCCGACGTCACCGGCAGATACACCGACCTCGTCAACGCCTCAGTGGTGGCATCGGCCGATGCCGGCGTCTGGTAGCGAACGAGGTCCGCCTCGTCGCTCGTCGTGGCGTATGTCACGACCATCGCGGTCGCGATCACGAGCACCGCGACACCCAGCCACCGCATCCAGCGGATCGGCCGTCGCGGCCCGTGGACGATCGCCCGGACTTCCTCGGCGGTCGGCGAGGCGGAGTCCTTCCGCATGTCGACCCGGACATCCTGCTCAGACCTGGTGAGCACCTCTTCGGATTCCAGCATCCGCACCATCACTCCTCCTCTCGTTCGTCCTTCCACTTCGATTGTGCGACCGGCCGACCGACGCGCGCCTTCGGTCGAGCCGCAGGCCACTCGCACACCGCTTGCACGTCACCGGCGGTTCGCTTGCATGCCGTTCGACTCTTGCCAGACGACGTCCCGAGGCGCACCGTTGAAATCGAAGAAGGACAGCGGCCATGCAGTGCGACCACATGATTCGAGTGCTCGGTCCGATCGACCTGTTCGCCGACGGGCGCCCGCGCAAGGTGGGGGGCCGAAACGCGCGTCGCCTCTTGGGCGCACTCGTCATCGGAGCCGGTCGGTCGGTTTCGATCGACCGGCTGGAATGGTCGGTGTGGGGCGATGCGCCCCCCAGGTCGGCCACGAGTTCGCTCCAGACCTACATCGCGCGGCTTCGGCGCCGACTCGGGCACGACACCATTCAGCGGACCGATCACTCCTACCGGCTCGTGGTCGAGCGGAGCCAGATCGATGCGATCCGGTTCGAAGATCTTCTTGCGGGCGCCCCGGCACCGAGCGACGATCCAACCCGGTGCCTCGAGGTGTGCAGCGAGGGCCTGGCGCTCTGGCGGGGGGACCCGTTCGGTGATTTCGTCGACGACGAACCGTTCCGCCTCGAGTCCGCCCGGTTGGGAGAACTCCGCGTCAGCCTGTACGAACTCGCACTGGAGTGTGAACTCGTTCTCGGCCACTCCGACATCGTCGCTGCCGAACTCGAGAGCGCCGTCGAGGAGTACCCGTACCGGGAGCGACTCTGGTATCTGTTGATCGACGCGTTGGCCCACGATGGCCGCCGCGTCGAGGCGCTGCGAACGTGCAACCGCCTGCGTGACGTGCTCTCGTCGGCCGGCCTCGAACCCGGCGAACGGTTGACCGGGGTGGAACACGAGATCCTCACCGACACTCCCTCCGACGAACCACTGCTCGGCGACGACCGGTGATGCCATCGGGGCCGCCGCTCGTCCGCAACATCTGCGTTCGACTCGGACGACCGCCGATTCGTCTCGGGATCACGATCATGGTGCCGACGACCGGCGAGACGGCGCCGGGCCTCGACCGTGCGCGGCGGCGAGCAAGGGCCGGCAGACAGCTTCGAACGCGTCCGGATCCTCGAGATCCGGACGGAGGATCCGCGTCGGCACGGCCACTGCGCCACCACGAGTCACGAACCGATGGCTAGCGGCCGGTCGGCGGTGTCGGAATACTCCCGTCCCACTCGTCGAGCGGCGCGCAGTGCCACGCCCACCGGGTCAGTCGCCCCTGCCCCCCGAACGGGATGCGGCCGTTGGCCCACCGCAGCCGATCCCAGGCATCGTCGCTCGGCGTCACCCAGGGAAAGAGGCGTCGGAGGACCGACCGTGCGAGATCGTCGGGTGGTCGGAACACGAGGCCGAGGCCGCGTGCCGCGTCGTCGGTGTGGATGAGCATCTCGTCGCACGCCATGGCGGCGAATCCCGACGGATCGGCCGTGCCCATCGGATGGAACCCACGGGCGGAGTCGGGGCTGGCCCCGATGACGGCTGCGACCACGCCGGCGTACGACCTCAGCGTCTCGATCAGGTCACGGTTCGGAACGTCGGTGGTCACCCGGTGTTCGACCGCCTCGAGATCCGTCCCGCCGGCGGCGAGGTCGATGGCGTACCAGAGGCAGCCCTCTGCCGCGTGGGCGACGGTCCCGGCGACCGAGAACTCGAGATCCGGCACCGGCGCGGTCCAGTCGTCGTCGACTGCTGCCTCGAGGAACCCGCAGCAGGCCAGCACGGCATCGCGCACGTCGGCAGCGTCGGTCATGGCCAGAACCTAGACCGAGCGTGAATCGGTCGGGCCGGCGGAGCGCCGAGTGTCGCCCGTCCGGCGGCATGCTCAGGTCCGGCCGGTCGGGTGGCGGCGGCGGGCAGCAGCTCGGCGCAGCACGGCAGCGACGCGTTGGGCGTCGCTGCGGCCGAGCGAGCCGTCCATCGAGAGGCTCAGGGCCAGCTGCTCCAACTCGTCGGCATCGGGAGGGTCGGGGTCCCGGTCGGCGATGTGGTCGGCGATGTGGTCGTCGATGTGGTCGTCGATGTGGTCGGCGATGTGGTCGTCGATGTGGTCGTCCATGACCCGATCGTGACCGAGGGGTGTCACGACCGGCCGCCGCGCGGTTCAGCCGGCGAGCGCGGGTCGAGGCTCGAGGCCTGCCGCCAGGTAGCAGGCGTCGACGATCTCCATGTTCCGCACGCCGTCGTCGGCCGTGGTCGGGAAGTCGATGCCGTCGACGATCGCGTCACGGAACGCCACGAGCTGATGGAAGTAGGTGGCCGACCGGTCGACGTCCTGCCGCTCGGTGCCCGCATCGGTCTCCACCGTGAGCACCGCCCCGCCGTTCTGGGGCGCCAGCGGGTTGGCGGCCGTCATCGTGCCCCGCTCCCCCGTCACCTTCAGGTAGGCCAGGACCTCGTCGCCCGCGGCGATCATCGACGACCCGATCGAGCCGGTCACGCCCGACGGCCAGCGCAACTCGGCGGTCAACGACCCGTCGACCCCCTCGACGGGGCAGTCGGCCACGGCCGACACCACGTCCGGGTCGGCCGCGGCCGCGAACCGCACCCACTGGATCGGATAGCAGCCGAGGTCCATCGTGGAGCCACCACCGATCGACAGATCCCACCTGATGTCGTCACGCCCGATACGCCCGTCGGGGATGTCGAACACGGCCTCGATCCGGTCGATCCGGCCCAGCGCGCCCGAGTCGAGCACGCCGCGGATCTGCCCGGCGTACGGGTGGTACCGCCAGTGGAACGCCTCCATCACCACGACGTCGCCGGCGCGAGCCGCGTCGGCGATACGGCGAGCGTCGTCGGCGTTGGAGGCGAACGGCTTCTCGCACAACACGTGCTTGCCGGCCTCGATCGCGGCGATCGCCCACTCCCGGTGCATCGCGGCGGGCGTGCCGATGTACACGGCATCGACGTCGTCGGCAGCGATCAGCTCCTGCGTACGAGCCGTAGGCGTCGGCGATGCCCCACTCGTCCGCAGCGGTGCGCGCCCGATCGAGATCGCGAGCCGCAACGGCGGTGAGGTCCACGCCGTCGACGTCGGGCGCGGGGGCCACGACCGCCGACGTCGCGATCCGCGACGCGGCGAGGAGGCCGAGTCGGATCGTCATGAGGTCGCCCGCTTCGGCGACCGCAGACCGGGGGACGAGGTGGCGTCGTACATGCGCCGGACAGTAGCCACCGCGCCGGCGGTCGGCACGTACTGTGTGCGCTGTGAGAGACGGGGTCGAGGTCGACGAGCCGCGGAAGCCCTCGTCGGGTCGAAGGCGCTCCGTCCGGTCGGTGGCGGCGTGATCGACACGCTCGCCGTCCTGGCGGGCGTCGCGCTGGTGGCGATCTCGCTCGCCGACCTGGTGAACACGTTGGTGTCCACGTCGACGTCGTACCAGCGGTGGTGGCCGTCGCGCTGGATCGGCCGAGGGCTGTTCGTCGCGGTGCGCGGCATCGTGCGCCGGCTGCCCGAGACGTCACGGGTCCGTGAGGGGGCGCTCGCGGTGTTCGGCCCGGCGCTGCTGATCGTTCTGCTGTTCGTCTGGTGTCTGCTGCAGATCACCGGTTTCGGGCTGATCTGGTGGGGCATGGGTGACATCCCCACGATCGAGGGCCTCGCCGACGCGTGGTACTTCTCCGGCGTCGTGTTCTTCACGGTGGGGTTCGGCGAGATCGTGCCGGTCGAGTCGGTGCCACGTGTCGGCGCGATCGTCGAGGCGTTCTTCGGGGTCATCACGGTGGCACTCGTGATCGGCTATCTCCCGTCGCTCTACGCGGCCTACTCCGAGCGGGAACGGGCGTTGATGACGCTCGACGCCGGCAGCTCCGAGCGGATCACCCCCACCGCACTCGTGATCGCGTGGGCGCCCGACGCCGACGCGAAGAAGCTCGATGCCCAGTTCGAACGGTGGGAGCAGTGGGCGGCCAGCATCCTCGAGACCCACTCGACCGTGCCCTTGCTCGCGCTGTTCCGCTCGCACAACCGCCAGCAGAATTGGGTCACCGCGCTCGGCCTGCTCTGCGACGCGGCCCTGCAGGCCCAGCTCATCATGGGGCCGACCGACGGGCACGCCTACTGGTTCCTCCGGCGGGCGGAAGCGATCTTCCGGGAGATGACGAGCGGGGTGGACCTCGGCGCCTATCGCACCTCCGTCGCCGACACGGTGGCGACCGACAGTTCGCCGCTGTTCCGCGAGCTGGTCGCGACGCTCACCGCGCACGGTTTCGAGTTGCGACCCTTCGACGAAGCCGTCACCTATGCGCGCCAGACCCGCCAGAGCTACGCGCCGGCAATGGAATACCTGATCGACGACCTGCTCTGCCCGCGAGGCTTCTGGGCGATCGACAGCACCGTCAAACGCTGGTCCGAGGATCACGAGATCGAGCGCATGCCCCGCAGCTCCGGCTGACCGACGCTTCGGAGGTTTGCGTACGCTCGGCCGCCATGGAACTCACCTCGATGTCGCGGGCGATCTCGATGCACGCCGCCGAGCGGCCCCACGACCCGGCGCTGACCTGCGGCGACACGACGCTGAGCTGGCAGGAGTTCGATCGCCGCACCAACCGCCTGGCGCGGGCGTTCGCCGAGATGGGCGTCGTCGCCGACGATCTGGTCACGATCGCGCTGCCCAACTCGACGGCCTTCTTCGAGTCGGCGTTCGCCACGTGGAAGCTGGGGGCCACCCCGCAACCCGTGTCCGCCCGACTGCCCGGACGCGAGCTGGAGGAGATCGTCGAGCTCGCCGACTCGCGGATCGTCGTGGGTGTCGAGCCCGACCGCGCCGCCGGGCGTCGCACCGTGCCGATCGGCTACGAGCCGGACCCGTCGCTACCCGACGAAGGGCTCCCGGACATCACCACACGCTGCTGGAAGGCGCCGACGTCGGGCGGCAGCACGGGCCGACCGAAGATCATCCTCGCCTCGACGCCCGGTGAATTCGACCCCGAACGAGCGGGCTTCGGGTTGCCGTATCGGTCGACGTGCGTCATCCCGGGCGTGCTGTACCACAACGCACCGTTCTCGATCTCGTCGCTGGCGCTCGTGGGCGGCAACCACGTCGTCAACTTCCCGAGGTTCGTGCCCGAGCTGGTGCTCGACGCGGTGACCGAACACCGGCCGAAATATCTCTACCTCGTACCCACGATGATGGCCAGGATCTGGAAGCTGCCCGACGAGGTGCGCACCGCCGCCGACATGACGTCGCTGGAGGTCGCCGTGCACATGGCCGCTCCGTGCGCGCCGTGGTTGAAGGAGGAATGGATCCACTGGGTGGGCCCCGACGTGCTGTGCGAGCTGTATGCGGGCACCGAGGTGCAGTCGGTCACCTGGATCACGGGCCGGGAGTGGCTCGAACACCGAGGTTCGGTCGGCCGGCCGATCGTCGGGCAGATGAAGATCGTCGGCGACGACGGTGAGGACCTGCCGCCGGGCGAGGTCGGCGAGATCTACATGCTCGCCGACAACGGCCGTGGATCGACCTACCGCTACATCGGTTCCGAGCCGAAGCCGCTCGGCGACACCGAGTGGGAGAGCCTCGGCGACATGGGCTCCATGGACGAGGACGGCTACATCTACCTCTCCGATCGACGTCAGGATCTGATCCTGCGAGGCGGCGCCAACATCTACCCGGCCGAGGTCGAGGCGGCGATCGACGAGCACGACGCGGTGCGCAGCTGTGCGGTGATCGGCGTGCCCGACGAGGACCTCGGCAAGCGTGTGCACGCCATCGTCGACGCGCCGCGCGGCGTCGACGAGGCCGACTTGCGCGCCCACCTCGCCGAGCGGCTCGTGTCGTACAAGTGCCCATCGACGTATGAGTTCGTCGACGAACCGGTCCGCGACGACGCCGGCAAGGTTCGGCGGAGCATGCTGGCGCGCGAGCGCAGCTGACGCGGGCGCGGACGGCTCGGCTCACGTCACGATCGCCGGCAATGCGTCGGAGCGTCGGCGGGCGTCGGCGGGCGTCGTCGGGCTCGACCGTCCAGGCTTCATCGGCCGGATTGGGGCCGAAGATCACTTCACGCCCGCACGTCCGGTGTCACGATGGAGGTATGGAGGATGATCCTCTGGCTCGCGTCGAGCACCTCGAACGTCAGGTCGCTCGACTCGAAGCCGAACTCGGCGAGCTACGGACCCGGGTGGATCGACGCGAGACCGCCGGGGCGGGCGCAGCCGATGCAACGTCGGCCGACGGCTGGTCGCCGCCGGTGCCGGTGGTCGAGCCCGCGACCTGGCCGAGCCCTGCGCCGGCACCCGAGCCGGCGACGCGACCGAACCTGGCGATCGACAGCGAGACGCTGCTGAAGTGGTCGGGCGTGGCGCTCGTGGTGCTCGCCGTCGGGTTCGCCGTCAGCACCGCCATCAGCCGGAACTGGATCGGTCCGGAACTCCAACTGCTCGGGGCCCTCATCGTCGGGTTCGGGCTGATCGGTGCCGGCCTCCGCCTTCGCGAGAGTCGGCCGGGTTGGACCCACGCACTCTGCTCGGGCGGCGTGCTGGCGCTGTTCACGACGGTGGCCTCCGACCTGTTCGTCGACCAGGCGAACACGGGGATCGCGTTCGCGGCGACGGTCGCGATCGGCGCGGGCGGTGTCGTGCTCGCCCGGTCGATCCGATCGGAGTGGGTGGCGGTCTCGACACTCGCCGGCGGCATGATCGGCTGGGCCGTCATCAGCCGCGACGACCCGCCCGTGCCGGCGACGGTGGCCTGGGTCGTCCTGTTGATCGCGGTCCTCGTCGCCGTCGCGACCGAGTGCGAGTGGCACGCACTGCGGTTCCTCTCCCACCTCACCGGCATGATCGTGGTGCTCGCCCTGCTGGAGGAGGCCGCAGGAACGGCGGATCGGGTCGCGATCATCGTGGCCACCGCGCTGATCTCGGGCTCGATGTGCGTGGTCCCCGGCATCGGGAAGCTCACCTCGGTCTGGCAACAACTCGAGGTCCAGCTGGCCGCGTTGACCGCACCATGGGCCCTGGCGATCAGCGTGGCGCTCCTCGACACCGAGCGCGACCTCACCATCGGGTGGACCGCCGTCTCGATCGCGGCGGGTGCCGCCGCGATCGCCGTCGCGATGCGCGGACGACTCCGCCCGGCGCACTTCATCTCGTTGCTCATCGGGGCGAGCATCACGTTGTCGATCGGGCTCGCCGTGCTCCTGTCGACGACGGCCGCGTTCGTGGCGCTCGCAGTGCAGGGCGCCGGGCTCGTGGTGCTCTCGCGAGCGCTCGGGCGCAACCTCCGGGTGCTGATCAACGCCGGCCTCCTGATCACGATCGCGACCGTCGACGTGACCGTCGCGATGATCGACGCCTGGACGGACGGTGCGACGGTCGCCGACGACGTCGGCCATGCGCTGATCGTCGTCGCCGTCGCGTTCGCCGCCTGGCAATCGCGCGAGCTCGTCGTCCGACGCCTCGGCGCGTTGCTCACGCTCGCACTCACCCTCGTCTGGCTGGGTTCGGTCCTCGTACATCTGCCCCAGGGCCAGGCGATCGTGTCGATCTCGTGGGCGATCATCGGGACGGCCGTGTTCGTGACCGGCGCGGTGCGACAAGACGCACAGGTGGGCATGACGGGGCTCGCCGTGCTCGGGCTCACCGTCGGGAAGCTGCTCACCGTCGACCTCCGCGAGGTCGACGCGCTGTGGCGCGCCGGCCTGTTCTTCCTCGTCGGCATCGGGCTGCTCCGGCTCGGGTTCATGCTGCCGCGACTCGGGAACGACGACGGCGACGACACGCGACGTCGCGCAGACCGACGACGCCGCGCCGGCCGAGCCCCGCTGACGGGTGCGCGACACTGCAGGGATGACCGCGCCCGACGACTGGCCGTACCCCGATTTCGACCCGGCTGCGACCGCCGACGAGCGCACTGCGCTCACGTACTTCCTCGCGGATCAGCGTGCTGCCTTCGTGCAGAAGTGTGCCGGTCTCGACGCGGAGCAGATGGCACGCCGGTCGGTCGCGCCGTCCACGATGTCGCTGCTCGGGCTGGTGCGGCACCTGGCCGGCGTCGAGACCGGATGGTTCCGCAACGTCATGGCCGGGCAGGACGCCCCCCACCCCTTCACCGACCCCGACGACCAGGACGCCGACTTCCACGCAGCCGCGCCGGATCGGGCGATGGTCGACGAGGCGTGGGACGTGTGGCGCCGTGAGGTCGCATTCGCCGACGAGTTCGTCTCCCGTGCACCGAACCTGGAGGTGACCGGCATCGAGAAGTGGCGCGGGCCGATGTCGCTGCGATGGGTGCTCATCCACATGATCGAGGAATACGCACAACACGTCGGCCATGCCGACCTGCTCCGTGAACGCATCGACGGGCAGGTCACCACCGACCCGATGGAAGAAGCCTGACCAGGCTCTTCGCGGCCCGTCGGGCCTCGGCCGAGTCGGTCGACCACGACCTTCAGGACACCTTAAGGGCCTGTGGTGAACTCGTTGCATGCAAGGCGGAGCGGGTTGGGGCAGACGGCAGATCCTTTCGGTCATCGTGGCCGTGTCGACGATTACATCGGTCGGCGTCACCGTTGCCGTCGGGCCCGGGAGGGCTCAGGCGGCGTGCGACGACATCACGGTGACGGCGCCCCAGGGTGGCAGCGGCCTGTCCGCCGCGATCAACGCCGCGAACGCCTGCGACGGGTTCCAGACGATCTCGATCGAGCCGGGCACCTACTCGTGGGGCGGGAGCACGGTCACCGACGCGGTCACGATCACCGCCGCCGACCCGGCGCTGCCGCCGACGTTGACGGGAGCCGCGGAGGGCAGCCGACAGTTCAACGCCACCAGCGCGTCTGGAGTCGTCACGCTCGAACGGTTGGTCATCCAGGGCGGGCTTCGAGCCGGACTGATCTCGGTCGTTCGCAGCACGGTCGTACTCGACGGGGTGTCGTTCGTCGGCTCGACGACCACGTGTGGGATCGGCACCGCCGAGGCGATCCGCGTCGACGCCGGCGACCTCACCGTCCGCTCGTCGGCCATCGGCGCGTCGGGGTGCAGCGGGATTCTGGGGCTCAACGCGCCGAGCGTCTCGCTCGACGACGTCGAGATCGCCGCGATGGCCCAGCACGGCGTCCGGACCGACGGCCCGCTCACGGTGACGAACGCACGCATCCACGACAACGGGGCGACCGGGATCACCCTGTCGGGGACGGACGCTTCCACGATCAGCGGGTCGGCGATCTACGCCAACGGCGACGACGGAATCGCCTCGAGCTCGACACCACTGACCGTCCGGAACTCGGTGATCGGGCTCGAGCCCGACGGCGCCGGCGGCTTGCTCCCGGCTGGAAACCGCGACATGGGCATCGATGCCCGCTTCGCAGAGGTCACGATCGAGAACATGGTCGTCGCTCACAACCGGCTGGGGATCTCGCTCACGAACGCGGCGTCGACGTCGACCATCTCGGGCTCGGAGGTTCGCGACCACTCCAACGTCGGGCTGTTCCTGTCCCGCAGCACCGCCACGTTGGACACCACCGAACTGCGCAACAACTCGGCGGATTGCAGCTTGTTCCTCTCCACGATCGTCGACAGCGGTGGGAACACCGACAGTGACGACACCTGCGGGTTCTCGCAGCCCAACTCGCCGCCCACCGCGGACGTCGACCGGTTCCAGGTCGACGAAGACACCGCGCTGAACGTCACCGCCCCGGGCGTGCTGGACGGCGACGTCGATCCCGACGGCGATCAGATCACCGCCGAGATCGTCAGCGGTCCCGCGAACGCGACATCGTTCGCGCTGTTCGCCGACGGCTCGTTCGACTACGTCCCGGCGAACGACTTCTTCGGTGTCGACACGTTCGAGTACCGCGCCACCGACGGGTCGGCGACGTCGCCGCCGACGCTCGTCGAGCTCGTCGTGCGACCGGTGAACGACGCGCCGACGATCGTCCTCCCCGCGCCGCTCACCGTCGACATCGACACGGTCGTGCCGCTCCCGATCACGATCGCCGATGTCGACGCCGACGACCCACCCGGCGAGGGGGACGCGGTCGTCCCGGGGGCGAGGGTCACCGGGTCGGTCGGAGCCCTGGTCTTCGACGCCGCGGCGCACCCTGACGTCGATGCGACGTTCGGACCGGGGGGCGACAACCCGCTCTACCTGAGCGGCGAGATCGGCTCACTGGCGGCCGCGATGACGACGGGCGTGAGTTGGCGGCCGCCGATCGGCTTCCAGGGTGAGGCGACCGTGAGCGGCCTGATCCAAGACTTCGGCGAGAACGGTGAGGGTGGCAACCTGTTCGCCACCGACGCGGTCGAGATCACGGTCGCGGACCTCAACGAGCCGCCGATCGCCGTGCCCGACGGGTACGAGACCAGAGAGGACACCGACCTGACGGTCGGCACGCCCGGCGTGCTCGTCAACGACAGCGACCCCGACGGCGATCCGTTGACCGCATCGGTGATCGACGGACCCACACTCGGCACGCTCACGTTGTCGGCTGACGGGGCGTTCACCTACGCCCCCGACCCGGACGCGAATGGCGTGGACACATTCACCTATGTGGCGAGCGACGGGTCGGCCCAGTCCGATCCGACGACGGTGACGATCGACATCGAGCCGGTCGCCGAACCCTGGACGCTCGACCTGCCGACCGGGGTCGTCACCGACGAGGACGTGCCCGTCGTCTTCACGGCCACCCTCGCCGACCCCGACTCGCTGGTCACGGGCATCGCCGCCGGAACCGCGCTCGGCACGGTCGATGTCCAGGGCCCGGCGCCCGACGGAACCGTCACCTTCACGTTCACGCCCGATCCCGACGTGTCCGGATCGGACACGATCTCGATCGGCATCACCGACATCGGCGGCGCCTCGCTCGAGTTCGTGCCGCTCACCGTCGTCCCCGTCAACGATCCGCCCGCGGTGACCGCCCCGGCCGCCGTCACGACCGAGGAGGACGTCGCGGTCTCGTTCGACGTCACGGTCTCGGACGTCGAGACCGACCCGGACGCACTGGCGTTCTCGGCGACCGTGCCGGCCGCTGCCGGCGACGTGGGCCGGGTCGGCCCCGATCCCGCCGGACTGGTGCGGGTCACGTTCACGCCGACAGCGAACGCGAACGGCGATCCGCTCACCGACGTGACGATCATCGTCGGCGACGGTGGGGACACCACGACGAGGGCCGTGCCGGTCACCGTGGTCGCCGTGAACGACCCGCCGGTGGGCGTTCCGGATGCCTACTCGACCGACGAGGACGTCACGTTGGTCGTGCCGGCGGCAGGGGTGCTCGGCAACGACGTCGATGTCGACAGCGCGTTCACCGCTGCGGTGATCGAGACGAGTCCGGCGAACGGAACGCTGGTGCTGGCGGCCGACGGCGGGTTCGTCTACACGCCCGACCCCGACCTGGCCGGCGAGGAGTCGTTCACCTACCGCGTCACCGACGCGATCGACGTCTCCGATCCGGTGACGGTCACGATCGACGTGATCGCGGTGAATGACGCGCCGACGGTGTCCGGTCCGGACGAGGTGGCCACCGACGAGGACGTCCCGGTGACGTTCGGCGTGTCGGTCGGCGATGTCGAGACCGCTGCGATCGATCTCGACGTGACCGCCGACGTCGCGGTCGCCGTCGGTTCGGTCGCCGTGGCCCCCACTTCAGTGGACGGTTCGGTCGAGATGACGTTCACCCCGGTCGCCGACCTGAACGGCGTGTCGCTCGGCCCGATCACGATCGCCGTCGACGACGGCGACGACACCACCGAACTCACCGTGCCCGTGACGATCGTTCCGGCGGATGACCCGCCGGTCGCGATGCCCGACGTCTACACCACGCAGGAGGACACCGAACTGGTCGTGACGGCCCCGGGTCTGTTGGCGAACGACGTGGATGTCGACGGCGACCCGTTGACGGCGCGGCTGATCGACCCCCCGACCGAGGGTGCGGTATCGGTGCAGCCGGACGGTTCGTTCGTCTACACCCCGACGCCTGACGCGAGCGGCGATGCGACGTTCACGTATGTCGCGGAGAACGCCGACGGTTCCTGGGACCCGACGATCGTGACCGTGACCGTCGAGGCAGTCGATGACGCCCCAACGATCGTGGGCCCCTCGACGATCACGTTCGACGAGGACACGCTCGGATCGGTCGACGTGACGGTGAACGACGTCGACACCGCCCTGGAGGACCTCACCGTCGGCGCCGATATGCCCGCCGCAATCGGCACCGTCGGGCTCACCGGCCCCGATGCCGCGGGCACGGTGACGGTCACGATCACCCCGGTCGCCGATCTCAACGGCGACCCGGTGGGTGATCTGGCCGTGACCCTGTCGGACGCGACGAGCTCCGCGACGCTCGTCATCGCCGTGACGATCGCTCCTGTCGACGACCAGCCGGTCGGCGTGGCCGATGCATTCAGCACCGATGAGGACCTCCCGCTCGTCGTCGCGGCACCTGGCGTGCTCGCGAACGACACTGATCCCGACGGGGACTCGTTGGCCGTCGCGATCGATGCCGACCCGACGAACGGAACCGTGGTGCTCGACGCCGACGGCGGGTTCACGTACACACCGGATCCCGACGTCGCTGGACCGGACGCCTTCAGCTACGTGGTGACCGATGGCATGGTGACGTCGCCACCGGTCACGGTCACGATCGACGTGCTCCCGGTGAACGACCCACCCGTCGCCGTATCGGATGCGTACACGACGAACGAGGATGTCCAGCTGGCGTGGCGGCACCGGGCGTGCTCGGGAACGACATCGACGTCGACAGGCCCGATCGTCGCCGCAGTCGCGGACCTGCCACCGGCGAACGGAACGCTCGTGCTCGACCCCGACGGAGGGTTCGCCTACACGCCGAACCTCGACCGGTCGGCATCGACACCTTCACCTACATCGCCACCGACGGCGTGGAAACGTCCGTCCCGGTGACCGTCACGATCGACGTACTCCCGGTCAACGATCCGCCCGTCGCGGCGCTCGACCGTGACGCCCGATCCGGTCGTCGAGGTCAGCGAATCCGGTCACCGCCGACGGGTCGGCATCGTCGGACCTCGACGGCGCCGTGCGTGACCTACCGGTTCGACTGGGGCGACGGAACCGTCACCGAGTCGGCGAACGCGACCGCCGTCCACACCTACGACGACCCAGGCCTCTACACGGTGACCCTCATCGTGGTCGACGCTCAGAACCTCGAGTCCCAACCAGCGTCTGCGACCGTGGTCGTCGGTGACGGCTCGCTGCGGGTGAACACCGAGGTCGACGGACCCGATCTCGACCAGGCCGACGGGCTGTGCTGGACCGGCGGCTTCATCACCACCGGGGAGCCGGCGTGCAGCTTCCGGGCAGCTGTCGAGGAGGCGAACGGACGCGGTGTCGCCTCGGTCATCCGGGTTCCGGCCGGCGACTTCCCGGGCGGTGGATTCCTCCCCGTGAACGTGCCCGTCACGATCGAGGGCGCCGGCGTCGACGAGACCCGGATCGGCTCCGGCTGGAATCTGGTCCAGTTCGCCGGCGGTGACCTCAGCGACTTCACGTTCTCCGGCAGGCTCAACTTCTTCGAGGGCCGGTTCGACGTGCATCGGATCGCCACGACCGACAGTCCCTCCTCCTCCTACGGCGTCGTCGTCCAGCCGCTCGCCGACGTCTCGGTGTCGGACAGCGTGTTCGCCACCGATCAGCCGGGGGGTCCGGTCAGCGTTGGCGGTTCGTTGACCGCCTCGAACCTCCGGATCGAAGCAGACCGACACGCGCTCGGGGTCACCGGCGGCCAGGTCGAGCTCACCGACTCCACGATCACGGTCGAGTCGGTTGACCACATCGGCGTCGACGACGGCGGGTCACTCGTCGCGAGACGTCTGACGATCCCCAAGACCCAGTCCTCGGTGACGGGTTCTTGATCGAGGACGGCACTGTCGAGTTGACCGAGTCGTTCGTCGGGGCGACGAGCCGCGATCCGTTCGTCGAGCCCACGTCGGTCGCCGTGCTCGAGCGTTCGACGGCTGACGGCAGCGTGCTCGTCGAAGACGGCACTTCACCGCGACCTCGTCGACCGTCGACGGCTTGGTGTACGTATCATCCGAGGACGACGGGCACGATCCGCTGGTCGACGGTCAGCCGCGGCGTGCGACTGCCGCAAGGTGAAATCGTCGGCACCGTCGTCGGCACGTCACCCTTCGACACCGACGACGACTGCATCCTCGGCCCGACGGTCGTGGCGAAGGGCAACGCGGACAGCTCGGGGAGCTGCGGGGGCATCGCGTCCTCCAACCTCCGCCTCGGACGAGCTGGCCGACAACGGTGGGCCGACGCCGACCCGGCTGCCGCAGCCCGGGAGCGACCTGGTCGATGCCGCCGACGACTCCTGCCCCGAGTTCGACCAACGCGGTGTCGCACGGCCGATCGACGGCAGCAACAGCGGCGTCGCGATCTGCGACATCGGCGCGGTCGAGGCACCTGCAGGCTCGGGCACCGTTCCGATCGCTGCGCTGACCGCCGACCCCGACCGGGCGCGCCCGGGCGAGACGGTCACCTTCGACGCGTCGAGCTCGTACGATCCCGACGGCAGCATCACCGTGTTCGGGTTCGACTTCGGCGATGGCACCAGCGTGTCCGGCCCCGACCCGGTCGTCACGCACACCTACGACTCGACCGGCGTGTACTTCCCGTCCGTCACGGTCGTCGATGACGACCAGCAGGTGTCCGTTCCCGAGACGAGCGTCGTGGTCGTGCAGACCGCTCCCCTCACCGCCGACCTCGACGTCGCTCCCCCGGTCGCAGCGGTCGGCGCCACCGTGACCGCCGACGGGTCCGGGTCGACGTCGCCCGATTCGACGATCGTGTCGTACACCATCGACTGGGGCGACGGCACCGTCGAGACGAGCGACCAGCCGGTCGGCACCCACTCGTACGACGCACGCCGGTGAGTACACCGTCACGCTGACCGTCGAGGATGCACTGGGCGTGACATCGCCACCGGTGACGGCGACCGTGCAGATCTACGGCGACGCGCTCGTGGTCAACACGACGCTCGACGAGCCCGACCTCGATCCCGCCGACGGCATCTGTTTCACCGGCGACCTCATCGCCACCGGCGAACCGGCATGCAGCCTGCGCGCCGCCGTCGAGGAGGCCAACGCCCGCGGTGTCCCGGCCGTGATCGTGCTCGGCGCCGGCAACCACACCATCGCCGACAGCTCCGTGGTCGCCGACATCGACGTCACGATCGTCGGAGCCGGCAGCGACACGACCTCGGTGAGTCGGGCTGGGGGCGTGCTTCGCCCCTTGGTGCTCAACGCCGGCGCCTCGGTATCCTCGCTCGGCTTCGAGGGGTACCTCGACATCGAGAGCGGCACATCCGTCGACCTCGTCGACGTCGATCTGTACGGCATTCTCGGGAACGTCTTCGTTCGCACGGGGGGCGTGCTCGCCGCCAGCCGGGTGAGCGACGCCGCCGTTGGGGCCGGCAGCGGCATCTTCGTGACAGGTGGCGTCGCGCGACATCGCCGACAGCGAACTCGGAACAATCGGGGTGAGCGCAGGCGAGGCCGAAGCCTCGAACGTCATCATCGGATTCGCCAACAACGGGGGAGGGTCGACGGCGATTCGGACGGGACGATCGGCGAGGCAGTCGTGCATGGCGGCAAGCTCTGCTCGAGCGAGTCGACGGTCGAAGACCGTCTGCGAGTGCGAGCAGCGACGCCCGCTCGGCGGAGGCAGACGTCGTGGCCTCGACGCTGGGCGAGATCGGTGGGAGGGCCAGGCGGCCGACCACGTGGCACGGTCGCCAGCACCACGGTGATCGGCGATGTCACCGGGCTCGAGGCGGAGTTCGGCATCGAGAGCTCGACGATCGGCGGGCGTGTGATGTCGTCGGGCGTCGTCCCCATCGAACGATCCGCGATCGGCAACTCGACCGGCGCGTGCACCTTCTCTGGCTCCTCCACGACGACGCTGACGGACAACGTCGACGTCGACGGGTCGTGTGGGGGTGGTGCGGTCGGTGATCTTCTGCTCGGGCCGCTGGCCGACAACGGTGGGC
This sequence comes from uncultured Acidimicrobiaceae bacterium, assembly GCA_963827775.1. Classification (GTDB taxonomy): domain Bacteria; phylum Actinomycetota; class Acidimicrobiia; order Acidimicrobiales; family Ilumatobacteraceae; genus Ilumatobacter. Next base: position 92,070 of record CAWHCI010000027.1, read on the forward strand.
CCACGCTGACCTACCTGCCGCTCCCGGGCAGTCCGCTCGTCGACGCCGCCGGCAATGGCTGCCCGGCGAGCGATCAGCGAGGAGCGCCCCGCCCGATCGACGGTGACGACGACACGGCGGTGGCCTGCGACGCCGGCGCCGTCGAGGCTCCCAGCGGTTCCGGCGGGCCCACGCCGCCGGCGACGATCGAGTTCGACATCACGTTCGCCGGTGCGCCCGTCGACGACGAGCCGTTCGAGGTCGACGTCGACCTGGTCGCGCCCCTGAGTGCTGTGATCGTCGAGCGAGTCCCGCTGGCCGTCGACCCGGGCTGGCCCGAGGCATCGAGCGGCTGCAGCGGTGGGCTCCTCGACTCGACCGGTGAGCGACCGACGTGTTCAGGGACGTTCACGATCGAGGACGACAGCGTGGTCGACGTCGAAGTCGTCGCGACGAACAGCGGTGTCAGCCCCTACCCCACGTTCGCCGGTGACTGCGCCGGCGGTGCGCTGACGGTCGGACGAGGGGTGGCACTGACGTGCACGATCACGTTCGTGCGGCCCGACATCGGCGACAGCGACCCCGCCGAGTCGGCGATCCTGCGGCTCGACAAGCGCTGGGTCGCTCCACTCGCGACCGAGCCACCGGACGCGACGATCGGCGTCGACGTGCTGTTCGGCGGCTTCACGGCCGACATCCCGGTCGGCGAGCTGCGCGACGGGTCCCTCAGTGCCGACCGTGCACGTTGCCGACCGACTGCGAGTACTACGTGGCGTTCGGCCCGCCCCGCTCGACCTCGGCGTCACCATCCCCGACCTCGTCGTGTCGAGGAGGAGCTGCCCGACGGGTGGCAAGCGTTCTTCGGCGACGACTGCCACGCCGACCAGTATCGACGACCCTCAACCCGGTGATCTCCTGACGTGCACGATCACGAACGTCGAAGCGGCCGACACCTTCGCCGGTGGTCGTCGAGTGGTACGTCGAACCCGGTCGGGTCGGTGCTGCCGCTCGTCGAGGTCGAGGCCGACCTCCGACTCGTGCCCGACGACGGCGGCGCCGACCTGTTCGCCTCGGTCGACCAAGCGCTGCCGCCCGCCGGTCAGCCCGACGTCTCTGCGGTGGATCGAACCGGGCGTCGGCGACTACCCACTCGTGTGCCACACCGTGCTCAGTCCCGCGCCGGGCGGCTACGCCGTGGAGATCACCACGCCGGACGACGACGTGTGGCAACGCGACGCCGCGACCAGGATTGCGCCGACGGCCGCCTGACCGCGGAGTTCGGCGCCATCGCGGTTTGCCGGGTCGTGCTCGGCAAGCATCCTGCCCGAGACTACGTCGACTTCTCGGCGAGCTCACCCCGCCGGTCGTCATCGAGGGCGACGACGAACGCGACGCCGGCGTGGTCGAGGTCGTGGTGACGTTCGATCGACCGCTGACGACGACGTCGAACTGCCGTGGCAGGTCGTCCCGCCTCTGCCATCGACGCCCCCGACGGCTGGCCGATCGGCGACTTCGACGTCGCCGATCTCAACGTGGCGCGGGTGTGCTCGCGGCAGCCGTCGGCTCGTCCGAGGCGACGATCCCGGCTCGGTTCGCTGCCGATCGGGTCGTCGAGCCCACGACGGGTTCGCGTGCGCGATCACCGAACCGTCGCTCGGCGGCGTGGTCACGTGTTCGGGGCGATCCGCAACGACGACATCGCTCCCGACACTCGACGGCGTCGTCAGGCCACACCCGACGCCGGCATGTTCCCGCTCACGATCACCGGCGAGGCGGTCGGCGGCGATCCGACGTCTGTGATCGCCGGCTACCGCTGGTGGTTGCTGGCGCCGTCGGGAACGACCGACGTCCTCGAGACGGTCGCTCCGACGATCGAGCTCGACCTCGCCGAGGTGGGCACCTTCGAGCTGCGTGCGGCGGCACTCGACGACGCCGGCAACGCCTCTCACTCGTTCAACGAGGCTCCACGCACGACGATCGCCGTCGAGGACCGGGTCCCCGTGATCGAGATCGACGACCTGATCGTCGACGAGGACGACGGCGTGGTGACGCTGGATCTGCTCGATCAGGTGGACGTCATCCTCCCGCCGGGAGGCGACTGGATGATCTGGTTCGTGGGTTCGGTCCAGGGTCCGGGCCTGTATGCGAGACCGGTGCCGGGAACGACGTCGTCAAACTTGTCTCCACGATTGCGATCCTGGATCCGTCGGGGCGCTTCAGCGACACATCCGCAGACGCTAGCCGATCGACCGAGCCGACTTCCTGCAGATCTGCGACGACGATGAAGCCGAAGGGCCCGAGTCTTTCCAGGTGGTCATCTGGGCCCGACCCGTCGGGTCCATCGAGACTCCCATGACGCCCCTCTCGTTCAACGTGATCATCGTCGACGACGACGACGGGGACGTCCGGCCGATCATCGAGACGCCGGAGTTGGTCACCGTCTCGGTACCCATCGGTACGGCGCCGCCGGTCAAGGTCGGCTGGACCGCCACGGCGACCGACCCGGAGGACGGCGAGCTGGACGTCACCTGCGAACCGGCATCGGGTTCGGGGTTCGGCTTCGGCACCACCACCGTGACGTGTACGACGATCGACAGCGCCTTCCACGTCGTCGAGCGCACCTTCGACGTGATCGTCGGCGAGGTGGACGACGCGATCGTCGGCGACCTGATCGGTACGCCGATCACCCGGATACCGGTGGGCACCGACCTCCGGGTCCGCGGTGGCGGCTTCGCCGACGGCAGCGATGTCCGGCTCGAGCTGCGATCCGACCCCGTCGTCCTCGCGGAGTTCGTCACCGACGACGGGTCGGTCGACGCCGTCGTCACCATCCCTGCCGACACCCCACCCGGCGAGCACACGATCGTGGTCACCGGCACCGGCCCGGACGGAGCCACCCGACAGTCCGTGTTCCCGATCGTCGTCGAGGAATTCGTCTGCACGAGATCACCGGCACCCCCGGTCGCGACGTGCTCATCGGTACCCGCCGGAGCGATGTGATCTGCGGTCTCGACGGCGACGACCTGATCCTCGGCGGCCGCGGTGACGATGTCATCCTCGGAGGTGCCGGCGACGACATCGCCCTCGGCGGCCACGGCCACGACGAGATCATCGGCGGCGACGGCCACGACCTCCTCGTCGGCGACCGAGGCAACGACTCGATCTCCGGAGGAGCCGGCGGCGACGTGTTGTTCGGAGGACGCGGCGACGACGCGCTCGCCGGCGGCGACGGTGACGACCTGCTCGTCGGCGGCCCGGGGCGACGACACCCTGCTCGGTGGGCCCGGACGCAACCGGCTCCGTTGAGCCCTCGCGCGCCGTCAGGCGTGGCCCGTGACGGCCGACGCCGGATCGCGGATCTCCTCGTCGTCGAGGTGGAGCGCCTGGCGGTTCCGGTACTCGGAACCGACGAGCAGGTAGGCCCCGACCGCGAGCGCCACCATGATCACGGCACAGACGGTGTAGGCGAGCTCACGTCCGCCGACCGTGTAGAGCACCCCGGCCATCACCGCGGTGACGCCACCGGTGAGTGTCTCGGCGGCGCCCAAGCATCCCCTGCGCCGCCGGCCTGGCGTTCCGCGGGCGCCGCCAACCCGACGGCGACGCCCGTGCTCGAGACCGTGATGCCATCGCTGATGCCGTGG
>CAWHCI010000028.1:0-104135 GCA_963827775.1 uncultured Acidimicrobiaceae bacterium
TCGCCGCGCGCCAACTTCGACGATCACGCTGGCGCCGGACGAACAACCGCCGGCCCCTCCGTCCCCACGGACGGTGCGACCGGCGGTTGCTCAGACGTGGAACGTCAGGTCGGTGGTGCCTCGACCTGGACGCCGATGAGCGTCAGGCCGAGCAGGCCCGCGTCCCCGGTGTGCGAGACCGCACCGAGATAGGATCCCGGAGCGAGACCCGCCCAGCTCGCCGTGACCGTGCCGCTGGCGCCCAACGCAGCCGAGGTCGGAGCGCTGTCGATTGCGAGCGACCCTCCACCGGCAGGCAATGGCACCTGCCAGGTGTCGACGTTGTAGTCGAGCGTGACGCTCGGGATTCCCCAGCCGTGCACCACGAGCGTGTAGTCGCCGTTGGCCGGAAGGACCAGATCGATGAGCTCGTCCGTCCCGCCGTTGGTGCTGGTGGCGATGATCGTGCCGGTCGCATCCTCGAGGAACAGATCGATGTCGTCATCTCCGGGGATCGTCAGTGCAATCCGTAGCAGCGCGGCGTCCGTCACCGTGATCGGGAACTTGTCGACACCGCCGGCAGGGCCGGGGGCGTCGTCGCCGCTCGGGTAGGTCGCGTCCGGATCCTGTCCGATGGTACCGGACTTGACCTCGGACGGAGCCAGGCCGTGTGCCCCGGCGCCGTAGCTACCCGTGTAACCGAAGAGCACGTCGAAGCTGGTACTGCCGGCTTCACCCGTGACGTCGATCTGGTCAGGTGCATCGAACAATGCACCCTTCACGGCGATCGCGCTCCGCACGTTGTACTCGTAGCCCTTCAGCTCCAGTGAACCGAATCGCCATTCACCGGCGGGCGCACCGACGTTCGTGATGGTGATCTCGAGGTCTTGCGACTCACCCGGGGCGATGCTGAACCGCTTCGGTGACACCGTCACGCTGTAGCCGTCGGGCGCCTTGACCTTGGCCCGGTAGTCGACCGTGTGGCCGTCGTGGGCCACGCTCGTGACCGTTCGTACGACCGTCTGGCTCCCGGCGAGCTCGGCGACGCCGATCGACGGGTAGTTCAGGTCGCTCGCATCCGAGGGAACCCCGATGCTGTCGAGGAAGTCGCACGATCCCTGGGTGAAGATGCCGTAGTCGGCACCACATGTGAACGCTGCGTACTCGAACAGACCGGCGTCGTAGACGAGACCCGGTTCGAACGCCGAGTTGTGCTCTTCGACGATGCCCGGGTCGATCTCCCCGGCGCCCATCTGGAACGGGTTGGCCCGCGTCTTGCGGTCCTCGGTCCGGACCTTGGTGTTCGCCGTGGTCATGATCGCCGACTTCGCCGCCGCTGCCGACCAGTCGGGGTGCGCCTGCTTGAGCAGTGCGAACAGACCGGCCACGTGCGGGCTCGACATCGAGGTCCCGGAGATCGCCTGGAACGAGTCCCCGAAGGCGTTCACGCCCGGAGAATCGCCGGCCACGATCTGGTGGCCGGGTGCGGTGATGTCGGGCTTGATGATGTCGGGCACCGGGCCGTTGGGGCCACGCGACGAGAAGTACGTCATCGACGGTGTCCCCTTGGCGCGGGTCTCCTTGCCGGTGTTCCGGATCGCGACTTGAGGCGTCTTGCCGGCCGCGACCCGGTCGTCGATGTACGTCTTCATCTTCTGTCCGTCGGTGAAGTTGATGTGCACCGCCGGCACCGCGTGGGTGTCGGTGAACAGGCTGTCGTTGTCGTCGAAGTTGTACAGCACCATGCCGACGGCGCCGGCTGCGGCGGCGTTGAAGCCCTTCGCAGCCCGACCGATGGCTCCACGTCGGCACAGCACGACCTTGCCGTCGAGGCTTCCGGGAGCGAACGTGTCGGCGAGGCACAGCTCGTTGCCGAAGTCCTCGGCGTCGACGAAGTCGGTGCGGCGCAGTTCGGGGGTGAGCGATGCGCCCTTCACGTTCGGGCCGCCCTTGGTGCGGACCGTGCCCCGGTAGAACGGCGTCTGCGTGTTGGCACCGACCGTGGTCAGCCACGGCGCGTTGCCGGGTGAGCCGACGGTGTCGTCACCGGGGCCGCTGTTTCCGGCCGAGGTCGCCACGAACACACCGGCGTCGGCGGCGAAGAGGAACGCGAGGTCGTCTCCGCCGGTCGGAACGCTGGACCCGCCACCGACCGAGTAGTTGATCACGTCCACACCGTCCAAGACGGCCTGGTCGATCGCGGCGGCGAGGTCGGACGTGAAGCCGCCCAGAGCGCCGAGGCCCTTGTAGGCGATGACCCGGGCGCGGGGTGCGATACCCGAAACGATGCCGAGATCGTTGCCGTACATGCTGGCGTGGACGTCGGCATTGCCGGCCGCAGTCGAGGCGGTGTGCGTGCCGTGACCGTCGTCGTCACGAGCCGAGTAATACTCGAACGGGGTCGCACCGATGAACGTACGGTACGTGTCGAGCATCTGACGGGCACCGAGCAGCTTGTTGTTGCACGTGAACGGGTCGTCGGGCCCGATCGACGGGTCGGTCGCATGTGCCGCGTTGCCGAACTCACAGGTCGGGCGGCTCGGGTCGAGCGCGATGCCGAGATCGGGATACGACCCGTCGTCGGCGAAGCTCGGATGCTCCGGCCAGATCCCGTTGTCGATCACACCGACGATGACGCCCTCACCGGTGAGACCGGTGTCCCAGGCCCCGCCGTGGACGCCGAGCTCGAGATAGTCGTGCGGCCCTTCGTCGTAGTGGGTGGCCTGATGCAGTTCGTCCGGGAGCACGAGTGCGACCTTGGGATTGGCGGCGAGCGCCTGGGCCTCGTCGTAGCTGATGGCAGCGGAGAACCCGTTGAGGGCGCTCGTGTAGGTGTTGACCTTGTCGGAGGCATCGCCACCGATGTCGGCGAGCACTTCGTTCTGCTCGGCCTCGAGGTCGGCGGCGATGCCGTCGGCCTCCGCCGTGTCGAGACCGTCCTGGCCGACGGTGACGACGACCGGATCCTCCTCCATCACCACGATGTAGCTGCCGGTCTCGCTCTCGACGACGTCTTTGCTTCCGCCGTCGGGTGCGAGCACGACCTCCTCTGCCGACGCTCCCGTTCCGAACGTCGCGGCGACCGTCGCCAACGCGGTCACCAGGACCACTGATCTCTTCAACATCTGGAACCCCCAGGATCCGGATTGCGGCAGCCCCAGCAGCTGCTCGTGTCGGCGACCATAGCCAACCTCGGACGGCGCCGACAAGAGGGCCGAGATACCGTCGTTCTCCGGGTCGGACGATTCGTCGGTTCCAGCGGGGTGAAACGAACGGAATGTCTGGTCCGCGGACATCGCCGATGCCGCGAGCGTGCGCGACGTCCTCAAACCTCGGCGATCAGGGGAACTCGACGATCTCGTATTCGGTCGGCACGTGCTCGGCGTTCAGCCGTTCCTGCAGGCGTCGATAGTCGTCGGCGACGCGGCGGTCGGGTCGCCACGAACGCGCGTAGTAGACCTTCTCCACTCCGGCCTGGATCAGCTCCTTGCTGCACGAGAAGCAGGGCTGATCGGTGGTGTACACCGTGGTCGCGTCCGTCGACGCGCCGAACCGGCCGGCGGTGAGCAGCGCGTTCGCCTCGGCGTGCACGCAGATGCACAGGTCGTAGTCGGTGCCCGGCTCGAACTGCGACCGGTCGTCGCATCGGAGGCACCCGCCGTCGAGGCAGTTCGGCAACCCCTCGGGCGTGCCGTTGTAGCCCGTCGCGATCACCCGGTCGCCCTTCACCAGGATCGCCCCGACCTTGCGGCCCCGGCAGTTCGCGCGGCGGGCCGCCGTGAACGCGAGCGCGAGGTAGTAGTCGTCACGCTCGGGGAGCCCACCCACTTCGTCAGCCATCGCGTGTCACGGTAGCGAGGTCGGTACGACCGGACACCGCCACGATCTCCGAGCCGGCCACCGGCCAACACTGCGACACCCTGTCCCTAGGTTCGGCGTCACCGGCTTCCCCTCCGGAACACCATCCGAAGGGACGATCATGAACGAGAACAACGTGGTGCTGGTGCGCGGCACCGTGTCGAGCGAACCGGTACGACGGGAGCTGCCGTCCGGCGACGTGGTGACCCAGGTCGAGCTGACCACCCGGGTCGACGGCCGAGCGACCTCGGTGCCCGTTGCGGTACACCACGCGGAGGTCACGGTCGGCGCCGGCGACGAGGTGGTGGTGACCGGACACGTCAGCCGACGCTTCTTCCGTGCGGGTGGCGTCACGCAGAGCCGCACCGAGGTGATCGCGACCGAGGTCGTCAAGGCGACCCGTCGACGGACGGTCGAACGGGTCGTCGACGGCGTGCTCGACCTGGTCTCGGCGTCGCGAACCCCGAGGTGAGCGCCGAATCGAGGTGGTGACGCCCCGATATGTGACGAACACGTTACGATTCGCCCACGCCTGTGCGGACGGGCCGAAGACAAGGACGTGATGAACACAGGACTGAAGGTCGCGATCGCGACACTGCTGGCCGCCCCCGCTCTCCTGGGACCGTCGGCGGCTCCCACCGCCCAGGCCGCTGTCGTGAGTGAGGCACCCGAACGGGTGCTCGACACCCGCATCGGCCTCGGCGCCTCGCAGGGCAAGCTCCGGCCGGGGTCGGTACTCCGACTCCGGATCGACGGGGTGAGTCAGCGCGGTGAGACGGTGGTGCTGCTGAACCTCACCAGCGACCAGCCCAATGCCGCCGGGCACATCTCGGCGTGGCCGTGCGGGTCACCCGAGCCCGAGACGTCCATCTTGAACGTCACACCCGGACGTGCGATCCCGAACATGGTCGCGCTCGAGTACACGTCCGACGGCGTGTGCTTCTCGTCGTCGACGCCGGTCCACCTGATCGCCGATCTGACCGGTGTCACCAACCAGGGCGAGATCCGGGGCGTGAACCCGCAACGCCTCTTCGACAGCCGGGAGAGCCGCACCCTGAAGCCGGGCCGTGAGCATCGGTTCGAGATCGCGGGGACGCCCGGCATTGCGGGCAGCGCGACCGCGGCCGGCGTCAACGTCACGGTGGTGAGCCCGCGTGCCGACGGGTGGGTGTTGGTGAAGCCGTGCGGCGCTCCGTCGTCGGCCTCGACGATCAACTTCCGCCGCAACGAAGTCGTTCCGCACTTCACGTTCACGGCGCTCGCGTCGGGTGACCTGTGCGTGGAGACGCTGGTCGAGACCGACCTCGTGATCGACACGTTTGCCTGGATGGCATCCGACAGCGAGCTCGAGATGGTCACCCCCAATCGGGCGCTCGACACGCGGAACGGTCACGGCGGCCACACCGGTGCGCTGCGCAACGGTCAGATGATCGAGGTCCAGATCGCCGGCCGCTCGGGCGTGAAGACCGCTGCCGACACCGCAACGGTCAACATCGTGGGCGTCGAGCCGGTGGGCAACGGGCACATCACGGCCTGGCCGTGCGACGAGCCCGAGCCGACGGCGTCCGTGCTCAACCTCTGGCCCGGCATGCTGCGGTCGAACCAGGCGCTGCTCTCGCTGTCCGACAGCGGCAAGCTCTGCCTCAGGGCCACGATCGCCGGGCCGAGCCGGGTGCATCTCGTGGTCGACGTGGTCGGCTACACCGGGGGCACCGGCACGCCACCACCGATCGAACCGCCCATCGATCCGCCGCCACCCCCGCCGACGGGCGACGGTGGATTCGAGACGCTGCCCGTCGGTGCCTCGTTGCCGTCGGGTGCCGAGTGCGCCTCGCGGGTCAAGGCCGAGCCCCGGAGATCCGGCCCGAGAACGCGCGGCGAACGCCAACCGCGGGAGCCGGGCCAACGCCAACAGCCGAGCCGACTGGGCGGCTTCTGGACTCGGGTCGACGGCGACTTCGTCGGCACGACCGACGAGATCATCCAGTGGGCGGCCTGCAAGTGGGGGATCGACGAAGACATCGCCCGCGCCCAGGTCGATCAAGGAGTCGTACTGGTATCAGTCGGCCAACGGCGACGGCGGCGAGTCGTGGGGTCTCGGACAGGTCCGCGACACCGCCCATCAGTCGGCGTTCGAGTATTCGCGTCAATGCCCGAACCTCGTCGGCGTACAACCTCGACTACACCTACGCGTCGTGGCGGGCCTGCTACGAGGGTGTGTACAGCTGGCTCAACCAGTTCGCGCGTGGCCGTGACTACGGTCCCGGCGACGTCTGGGGCTGTGTCGGGCTCTGGTTCAGCGGTCGGTGGTACAACGGTAACGACGCCTACCTGAACCAGCCGGGTGACAGCGTGCGTTGGCACTACGAGAACCGCACCTGGGAACACCTCAGTTCATCAACGGTTGACGACGTGCTCGTGCTCCGGCTCAGTAGAGGGGCCGGAGCACGAGCCCCGTCAACAGCTTCGGCGTGAAGAACGTCGACTTGGGCGGCATCAGCAGCCCTTCGCGTGCGGTTCGTTCGATCTCGTCGACGCCGACCGGGCGGATCAGCACCGCAGCCGTCACCGAGTCGTCGGTGGTCATCAGCGTGTGCAGCTCGTGTACGCCGTGCTGGTACGTGACGGTCGCCGAGGTTCCGTCGAGCAGGTGTTCGAGCCAGAGGCCGTCGAGCGCCCGGACTCCGTCGAATGCACCGGGTCGTGGCGTCAGCCACTGGCCGTCGCCGTTCGGTGCCACGAGGCACAGCGATCCCCGTCGTTCCATCTCGGCGAGGGTGCCCGGACCGGTGGGCCCGGCCGGTGTGATGTCGAAGCCGGTCGCGAGTGCGGCGACGAGATCGTCGAACCTGATGTCGCGGTAGACGCGGTGGATCGCGTCGACACTGAGCTGATCGGCCACCAGCTCGCTCACGAACGCCAGCGTGAGCTCGGCCGGTGTGCCGTGATCGCCGGTCTCGGCTCGGACTTCGTCGCGGTACCGTCGCGCGACGCCGTATCGGTGGTGACCATCGGCGATCAGCACGTCGTCGGACCAGACCATCGCGCTGATCGCTGCGACCCGTTCACTGCTGGTCACCCGCTCCACGCTGTGGGTGACGCCGTCGACGGTGACCGAACCGAGCGGGGTACCGGGCTCGCTGAGCAGCCGCGTCAGGTCGGAGGCGAGTGACAGCCCCCAGATCGGCGACGTGTTGGCCAGCGTGGCTCGGGTGAGGTCGAGGCGGTCGGTCGAGGCCTTGGGAGTCACGCGCTCATGAGGCAGCACACGTCCTGCCTCGTCGTCGACGACCTCCAGTGCACCGAGCACGCCGACGATCTGGCGGTCGTGGCCGGCCGAATCGACGAACGACATCCGGTACAGGGTGAACGAAGGTTCGTGGTCGCGGACCAGCACACCCTCGGCGAGCCAGGTGCGGAGTCGATCGGCAGCGATCTCGTAGCGGTCGTCCCCGTCGTGCTCGCGGGGCACGTCGACATGAACGATGTTGTGATCGTGCCGCGCCGCGAGCGCGTCGACATCGGCGTCGGCGAGCACGTCGTAGGGCGGAGCCGTGACCTGCTCCAGCGGGTCGGTGGCGAATCGGAGCGCCGGGAACGGTTCGAAGCGGGGCACGTCGCACAGGGTGGCAGACGGGTCGAGCTGGTACAAACGATCGCGATGCCCGATCGATCAGCACCGTCCGACCACTCGTCGATCGAGTTCGTGCTGTGCGATCTCGACGGCGTCGTGTGGCTCGCCCGCCGGGCGATCGCCGGTGCACCCGAAGCGATCGCACGGCTCCGTGCGTCTGGGCGGCGCGTGCTGTTCGTGACCAACAACTCGGTGTCGACCGTGGCGGACCAGGAGCAGGCCTTGGCGGCCATCGGCGTGCCGGCGACGGGCGACGTCGTCACCAGCGCCCAGGCAGCCGCGTCGCTCGTGGGCGACGACGACAGCGTGCTGGTGTGCGGTGGCCCCGGCGTGGTCGAAGCGGTCACAACGAGCGGGGCGGAGCTCGTCGCGATGGACGGCGACGAGTCGGCCGACACCGTGATCGTCGGCCTCGATCGCTCGTTCGACTTCGCCCGGCTGGCGGCGACCAGTCGGGCCATCCGAGGCGGGGCCGGGTTCGTGGCGACCAACGACGACCCGACGTTCCCGACTCCGACTGGCTTCACGCCGGGTGCGGGCTCGATCGTGGCCGCGGTGGCCACGGCGGCGGGTCGGGAACCGGTGATCGCCGGCAAGCCGCACGCACCGATGGCCGAACTCGTGCGTCGAAGGTGCGGGCCGCGATTTTCGGCCCGGACCGCACTGATGGTCGGCGACCGGTGGTCGACCGATGGTGCCTTCGCGCGACGAGCTCGGGTGCCCCTTCGCGATGGTGCGCAGCGGGGTCACGCCACCCGGTGCCGACCCGGGCGGTGACGTCGACATCGACGAAACCGACCTCGCGTCGGTCGCGGATCTGATCCTCGGAGCGGAGCGCCCTGATTGGGTCGACCGGTAGGCTGATCCCATGGCCAATTCCGAGTTCCAGAAGTTCCTCGATGCCGGTGTGCAGTTCACCGAGATGACGCGCAAGCAGGCGGAATCGATCGTCAAGTCGCTCGTCGAAGACGGCGAGCTGCGTCGCAAGGACGCCGAACGCGCCGTGCAGCAACTCGTCAACCGTGGGCGAGAGGCCTCCGAGCGCCTGAACGCGGCGGTCGAGAAGGAGGTCTCGAAGCAGATCTCGGCCGCCCGGTCGCGGTTCGACGACTTGGAGGATCGCGTCGAGTCCCTCACCGAGCAGATGAAGTCGATGTCCCCGACCGGTTCGCCGGCGAAGAAGGCGCCGGCGAAGAAGAAGGCCGCCAAGAAGAAGGCACCGGCCAAGAAGGCACCCGCCAAGAAGAAGGCACCCGCCAAGAAGGCACCCGCCAAGAAGAAGGCACCGGCCAAGAAGGCACCCGCCAAGAAGAAGGCACCCGCCAAGAAGGCACCCGCCGAAGAAGGCGCCCGCCAAGAAGGCACCCGCCAAGAAGGCGCCCGCGAAGAAGGCCGTCGGCTCGTCCGGCGTCCGCAAGGTCAGCAGCTCACGCACGTCCTGACGCATTGGGGCGCCGCCGACTCGACGCGGACCTGGTCCGGCGTGGTCTCGTCGCGAGCCGCACCGAAGCCCAGCAGCTGATCTCGGGCAACCGGGTGACGGTCAACGGCGCGATCGCCGACAAAGCCGCCCGTCAGGTGGCGCCGGGCGACCAGCTCGTGGTGACCGGTCCTCCGGCTCGCTACGTCGGTCGTGGTGCCCACAAGCTCGAACACGCACTCGACGAGTTCGAGCTCGACGTCGTCGACGCACGTGTGCTCGACGCCGGCGCCTCCACCGGCGGCTTCACCGACTGTCTGTTGCAGCGCGGCGCCGGCCAGGTGGTCGCCGTCGATGTCGGGCACGGGCAACTCCACGAGCGGCTCCGAGCCGATGCCCGCGTCGTCAACCTCGAGCGCACCAACGTCCGCCACCTCGATCTCGACACGATCGGCGGTCGCGTCGACCTGGTCGTGGGCGATCTCTCGTTCATCTCCCTGCGGCTGGTGATCGCCCCGTTGGTGTCGGTGTGCCACCCTGGTGCCTCGATGGTGCTCTTGGTGAAGCCCCAGTTCGAAGCGGGTCGGGCCGAGGTCAGCCGCGGTCGCGGCATCATCAGCGATCCGGAGATCTGGTCGCGCGTGAAGTCCGAGGTCGCCGGGGCGCTGACCGCCGAAGGGTGTCGGATCGTCGGGTGGACCGATTCGCCGATCGCCGGTGCAGAGGGGAACCGTGAGTTCCTCGTGCATGCCCGAGTCGGGGAACACGCCGACGTGACGGTGACAACGTGACCGACGTCGTGATCATGGCGCACCACGAGCGCCACGACGCTCGGGCGCTCGCGGACTCGACCGCAGCCTGGCTGCGCGAACGCGGCCACGAGGTGTGGATGCTTCCCGCCGACGCGGCCACCTCGGATCTCGGGCACCTCGCGGTCGACCGCCCGGTCGGCGCCGCCGACCTGGTGGTGTGCCTCGGCGGTGACGGCACCATGCTGCGCGCCGTTCGCCTGCTCGACGGCGCACCCGTACCGCTGCTCGGCGTCAACCTGGGCAGCCTCGGCTACCTCACCGAGGTCGAGGTCGGATCGGTGACCGACGCGCTCGAACGGTTCGAGCTGGGTTCGGAAGCCGGCCACTGGCATCTCGACGAGCGAATGATGCTGTCGATCGTGGTCACCGCCGTGGACGGAACCCGTCGGGGCACCTGGCGGGCACTCAACGAAGCGGTGGTCGAGAAGCGGGTGTCGGGCCACACCGTGCACCTGCTGGTGAGAATCGACGGCGAACCGTTCACGTCGTACGCCGCCGACGGTCTGATCGTGTCGACACCGACCGGGTCGACCGCCTACTCGATGTCGGCTCGCGGACCGATCGTGTCGCCCAAACACCGGGCCCTGCTCGTCACCCCGGTGGCCCCCCACATGCTCTTCGACCGCAGCCTCGTGCTCGACCCGAACGAGACCGTCGAGATCGAGGTGATCGGCGAGCGTGAGGCGTCGGTCGCCGTCGACGGCCGGCCGGTGTGTGACCTCGATGCCGGGTCCACGGTCATGTGCACGCCGGCGACCACCACCGCCCGGTTCGTCAGGTTCGGCGCCCACCACTATCACCAGGTGCTGAAGGCCAAGTTCGGCTTGACCGATCGATGACCGTCACACCCCGTTGCTTGACTGATCCGAGATGCTGACCGAGCTGCACATCGAGAACCTCGGCGTGATCGAACGCGCCTCGCTCGTGCTCGACCACGGTGTCACGGCGCTGTCCGGCGAGACGGGCGCCGGCAAGACGATGCTCGTCGAGGCGATCGGCCTGTTGGTCGGGGGCCGGGCCGATGCCTCGGCGGTGCGCTCGGGCGCGCCGGAGGCCCGCATCGACGGGCGCTTCGAGACCGAGACCCCCGACGGCGTCGACGAGATCGTGCTCAGTCGCGTCGTGCTCGCCGAGGGCCGGTCGCGCGCCTACGTCAACGGTCGGCCGGCGACCGTGGCGTCGCTGGCCGAGATCACCCGTGAGCTCGTCGACCTGCACGGCCAACACGCCCACCAGAGCCTGCTGTCGACCGCCACGCAGCGGGCGGCGCTCGACGAGTTCGGGGCGATCGATCTCGGCGACCTGCGGTCGGCGAGGGCGCGCCTGACCGAGATCGACGCCGAGTTGGCCACGCTCGGGGGCGACGAGCGGGCACGTGCGCGCGAGATCGATCTGCTGCGCTTCCAGGTGGGTGAGCTCGACGATGCCGCGATCGACGATGCCGACGAAGACACCCGGCTGGCAGCAGAGGAGTCGCTGCTGGCCGACGCGGTCGGCCATCGTGAGGCCGGCACCGCGGCACTCGACGCGTTGCGGGGCGACGAACAGCCGACCGATCCGTTGTCGGCGGCGCTGCAGGCGATCGGCGGACCGGCAGCCGTTCCACGACGTCGCGTCCCGGTTGGCCGGCATCCAGGCCGAGCTCGACGACGTGGTCACCGAACTCCGCGGCCTCACCGAGGCGATCGAGGAGCAGCCCGAGCGCCTCGCCGAGCTCCGCGACCGGCGCCAGCTGCTGGTCGAACTGGAGCGCAAGTACGGCAACGACCTCGCCGAGGTGATGGCGTTCCACCGTGACGCCGAGATACGCCTGCGCGAACTCGAGGACTACGACCGCCGGGCCGCCGAGCTCGATGCGCAACGAGCTGCCGCCACCACCGCCGAGCGGGCAGCAGCCGAAGCGGTCGGTCGCGGCCCGACGTGCTGCCGCGCCCCGGCTGGCGGCCGCGGTCGAGGAGAAGCTGCACCAGCTGGCGATGCCCAATGCGGCGATCGCGGTCGAGGTGGGTCGTTCCGACGACGACCATCCCGGCGACGAGGTCCGGTTCCTGCTGTCGGCCAACCCGGGGTCGCCCCTGCTGCCGCTCAACCGGGTCGCCTCCGGCGGCGAGCTCGCGCGTGCGATGTTGGCCCTTCGCCTCGTCCTCTCCGGAGCGAGCGACGGCGGCGGGTCCGCCACGCTCGTGTTCGACGAGGTCGACGCCGGCATCGGCGGCGCGGCGGCCGCTGCCGTGGGGGAGGCACTCGCCGACCTCGGAGCGCATCACCAGGTGCTCATCGTCACGCACCTGCCACAGGTCGCGGCTCGTGCCACTCACCAGCTCGTCGTGGCGAAGACGGTCCGTGCCGACCAGACGTTCACGAGCGTCGACGAGGTCAGCGGCGACGAACGGATCGGCGAAATCGCCCGCATGCTCGCCGGTGCAGAGACGTCGGCGGCTCTCGAACACGCCCGCGATCTCCTCGATCGGTGAATTCTCCGTCCGATCTGCCCGTGATCCGCGCGTTGGCACGGGCGCGCGGGATATGGTGATCTCCCGTCGTGCTCACGCCCGATTCAGACCGCAGAACGGGCGCCAAAGACGGAGGTCAAGCAGATGCCGAAGCACATTTTCGTGACCGGAGGTGTTGCCAGCTCCCTGGGGAAGGGGTTGACCGCCAGCTCGCTCGGGCGTCTGCTGAAGCTCCGGGGGCTCCGGGTCACGCTGCAGAAGCTCGACCCCTACATCAACGTCGATCCGGGCACGATGAACCCCTACGAACACGGTGAGGTGTTCGTGACCGACGACGGCGGGGAGACCGACCTCGACCTCGGACACTACGAGCGGTTCATCGACGAGAACCTGCTCAGGGGGTCGAACGCCACGACCGGTTCGATCTACCAGTCGGTGCTCGCCGCCGAACGGCGCGGCGACTACCTCGGCAAGACCGTGCAGGTGATCCCGCACATCACCGACGAGATCAAGCGCCGGGTGCACCAGGTGGCCACCGACGACATCGACGTGGTCATCACCGAGGTCGGCGGCACCGTCGGCGACATCGAGATCCTCCCGTTCCTCGAGGCGATCCGCCAGTTCCGCAAGGACGCCGGTCGCGACAACGTGTGCTACATCCACGTCACGCTCGTGCCGTTCATCGGCCCCTCGAGCGAGCAGAAGACCAAGCCCACACAACACTCGGTCACCGAGCTCCGCAGTCGTGGTATCCAGCCCGACCTCATCGTGTGCCGCAGCGAGGCGCCGGTTCCCGAAGACCTCAAGCGCAAGATCTCCAACCTGTGCGACGTTCCGGAGGACGCGGTGATCAACGCGGCCGACGTCGGCAACATCTACGAGCTGCCGCTCATCCTGCACGACGAAGGGCTCGACACGGTGGCACTCGACGTGCTCCGCATGGAGGGCCACGACATCGATCTCACGTACTGGCAGACACTCGTCGACCGGGTCGAGGCGTCGACGATGCCCGTGAGGATCGGCCTGATCGGCAAGTACGTCGAGTTGCCCGACGCCTACCTCTCGGTGGTCGAGGCGCTCAAGCACGCGGGGTTCCATCACGGCGCGAACGTCGAGATCGACTGGATCCAGGCCGAGGACGTCGAGGGTCTCCTCGCCTCCGATCGCCTCCGGCACCTGGACGGCATCGTCATTCCCGGTGGGTTCGGATCCCGCGGGTTCGAGGGCAAGGTCGCGGCAGCACGGTTCGCACGGGAGGAAGACGTCCCGTGTCTCGGTCTGTGTCTCGGTCTCCACGCGATGACGTCGGAGTACGCACGCAACGTGCTCGGCATGGTCGGCGCCAACTCGAGCGAGATGGACCCGTCGACGAAATATCCCGTGATCGACCTGATGCACGACCAGCGCGACGTCACCGACATGGGCGGAACGATGCGCCTCGGCGCCTACTACGCCGTGCTCGAGCCCGGCAGCCGCGTCGCCGAGGCCTACGGCGAACCGGTCGTCAGCGAACGGCATCGGCACCGGTACGAGTTCAACCCGAAGTATCGCTCGCAGTTCGAGGCGTCGGGCTTCCGGTGCAGCGGCACCTCGCCCGACAAGCGCCTGGTCGAGTTCATCGAACTGCCCGATCTCGCGTTCTGGGTCGCCACCCAGGCCCACCCCGAGTTCAAGAGCCGCCCCGACCGGGCCCACCCGCTCTTTCGCGAGTTGATCGGGGCCGCCCTCGCTCGCCGCGACGCCACACCTCCCGGATTGCGGCGCATGCTCGACGAGGCAGCGCTCGAGGCGACCGAGGCGAACGAGGTCGCCTCCGGCGCCGACACCACGGCCTGAGAGCGCATGACCGGCTTCCGTCACCTCGGCGACACCGATGTGCACGAGGGCTACGTGTGGAAGGTCGTGCGCGCCGAGTTCGAGGCACCCGACGGCGAGCTCTTCCGGCGCGACATCGTGCGATCACCCGGCGCCGTGGGCGTCGTGCCGTTGGTGTTCGACCCCGAGGGGCTCCCCTCGGTCGTGCTGCTCTCGCAGTACCGGCCGCCGTACCAGCGCAACGTGATCGAGATCCCGGCCGGCATGCGCGACGTGCCGGGCGAGCCGGCGATCGAGACGGGCCGACGCGAGCTGATCGAGGAAGCCGGGCTCCAGGCCGGCGAGATGGGCCACCTGGTCGACATCTTCCCGTCGCCGGGCATGACCGACTCGGTGTGCACGATCTTCCTCGCCAGCGGGTGCACGCCCATCGACCACGACCGCCAGGGTCCGGAGGAACAGGCGATGGAGTTGCTCCACCTGCCGCTCATCGACGCCCTCGCCATGATCGATCGGGGTGACATCAACGACGCCAAGACCGTGGCCGGCCTGCTCGCCACCGATCGGCGGCTGCGCGCATGAGCGAACTCCCCCTCGAGGCCGAGGAGTTCCTGGTCTGGATGTCGGCCGAGCGTGGTCGTTCCCGCAACACCGTGCAGGCGTACCGGCGAGACCTCATCGGCTACCAGCGTTGGCTGCACGCGCGGTCGCTCACGCCCCTCACGGTCGGTCACGCCGATCTCACCGATCTCGTGGCCGAGCGCAAGGCGACGGATGCGGCGGCCTCGTCGATCGCCCGTCAGATCGCGGCGATCCGGATGCTGCATCGGTACCTGGCAGTCGAGCAGTACCGCCCCGACGACCCGTCGGCCCGCCTCGACGGCGTCCGCGTGCCGGCGGGTATCCCCAAGCCGTTGTCGGAGGACCAGATCGCGAGCCTGCTCGATGCCGTGATCGGGAACGAACCCGTGCATCGGCGTGACCGGGCGCTGCTCGAGTTGCTCTACGCGACCGGCGCCCGCGTGTCGGAGGTCGTCGGGCTGTCGATGGGTGACATCGACTTCGACGAGTCGCTGGTGCGGGTGTACGGCAAGGGAGGCAAGGAACGCATCGTGCCGTTCGGTTCGGCCGCCGGCGGAGCGCTCGACGACTGGTTCGGACCGTCGGGACGGGCTCAGCTGGTGCCGGTGAGGTGGAAGCGCCGCGACGACGCCGAGGCGATGTTCCTGAACCAGCGCGGCGGGCGCCTGAGCCGCCAGGGCGCCTGGCTGGTGATCAAGAAGTACGGCGAACGGGCCGGCATCACCGATCATCTCTCGCCGCACGTGCTCCGGCACTCGTGCGCCACCCACCTGCTCGACCACGGGGCCGACCTGCGTATCGTGCAGGAGATGCTCGGCCACGCCTCGATCTCGACGACCCAGATCTACACGCGCGTCAGCCAGGACCGGCTCTGGGAGGTCTACCGCAGTGCCCACCCGCGCGCGACCCGGTCGGGTGCTGCATGAGCAAGCCGATCAACTTGCTCAAGCACCCGCACCACCTGGCCCTGCGGTTCGTCACGTCGCTGTCCGGGCATCCGCCCGACGTGTCCGACGAGGTCTGGGCCGAGTCCCACCTGCTGCCCGGTGAGATCGGTCTGTGGCGACGGATGAACAATCAGGACCGGCGCCACTCGGCCAAGGTCGCTCGCCGCTTCGTCGAGGCGCGACCGGACGCCACCCGTGCCGAGATCGCCGGCGCCCTGCTCCACGACGTCGGCAAGGTCGAATGCGATCTCGGCACATGGGGCCGCGTCGTCGCCTCGGTCGTCGGTGGCCGCACCGAGCGTTTTCGTACCTACCAGGACCACGAGTCCATCGGCTCACGACTCGCCGAGGAAGCCGGCAGCGACCCCGCCACCGTCGAACTGATCGACGAGCGCGGCCCCGCCTACGACACCCTCAAACTCTGCGACCGCGCGTGAGGTGGGTCTCCGCGGTGTTGATGCTCGCCGCGTGCGGGTCGACGGGCGCAACGGAGGCCGACGGTCCTCGGACGATCGTGTTCGAGAGCGAAGCGGTCTGCGCCGACCTCACCGTCCGCACCCGGTGCACGGTCGTCATGTGCGACGTGATCCCGGAGGGGAAGACGTTCGAGGAGACGTGCGGCCCGTACTTCCAGGAGGGTTTCACGGATCCGACAGCCGGGCACGGCGAGATCGACCGAATCCTGACCGTCATGGTTCCCGAATGTGCGGTCGCCGGCGAGATCGAGGACCGCCACCTGCGGATCAGCCTCCCGGCCGGCGGTTGGCTGTCGATCAGCGGTCCGTCGTCATGGCTGGAGTCGGTCCGCGAGACCACCGGAACCGACTGCGAGGCGTAACGCTCCGGTTGGGACTCCAGCCGCTACGCGAGCACGTGGGACGTGCGGCGGTCGTTGACGACGGCACGGATGATCATCCAGACGAGCAGGCCGCCCCAGATGCCGGCGATGCCGAGGCTCGGGAACACCAGGACCAGCACACCGATCGGCGCGACGGCCAGCAGGTATCCGAATGCTGCCCGGCCGAGGAAGCGGTAGTCGCCGGCACCGATGAGGATGCCGTCGTGGGCGAACGCCACGGCGCCGGGCAGCAGGGCGACCGAGAGCCACCACAGGGCGCTCGTCGCCCGCTCGACGACGGCCGGATCGTCGGTGAAGACGTGGGGGAGGAGGGGTGCGAGCAGCGCGAGCAGCACACCGAGCCCTGCGCCGGTCCAGAGCGACAGGCGCACCGCCCGGTTGGCCACGTGGGAGGCCGAGGGCACATCCTCTCGTCCGAGTTCCTCTGCGACGATCGTCTGAGCGGGCACGGCGAGAGCGTCGAGCGTCAGCGCCAGGAAGATGAACAGGCTGTTGGCGATCTGGTGAGCGGCGAGTGTGACGTTGTCGATCCGGGCCGCGATCGCCGTCGAGCCGCCGAAGACCCCGAGCATCGAACCGACACGCAACAGCAGGTACTTCCCGGCCGACATCAGTGGGCGCATCCCGTCGAGGTCGGGCCGCCGTATCGACGCGCGGACGAGCTGCGGCCGCAGGATCCACAAGAAGACGAGCGCAGCACCGGTCTGAGCGACCACCGTGGACAGCGCCGATCCGGCCACTCCCATGTCGAGCCCGAACACGAAGACGAGCTCGATCAGCAGGTTGGCGACGTTCGCGCCGACCAGCACCCAGAGCGGCGTCATGTAGTCGGAGGCCCCGCGCAGGACCCCTTGGGCGGCCATCGTGATCAGGAAGAACGGCACACCGACGGCGCTCAGGGACAGGTACGTCTCGGCGTGGTCGAGCACCTCGCCGGTGGCACCGAACCAACGGGAGATCGTGCGGGCGCCGACGAACAGCAGGGGAGCGGCGGGCAGCCCGAAGAGGAGTGACAGCCACATGGCCTGGACACCGACGTTCGCTGCGGCCTCCGCATCGCCTGCGCCGAGTCGTCGCGCCACCCGCTCGGTCGTGCCGTAGGTGAGGAAGTTGGCGCCGGCGAACACGAACGACAGCACGGTCGCAGCGATGGCCAGACCGGCGAGCTGCTCGGTGCCGAGCTGGCCGACGATCGCGGTGTCGACGAGCACGTAGACGGGCTCGACCGCCAGCGACCCGAGTGCGGGTATCGCCAGGCTGAGGATTCGCCGGTCGACCGGCGCCAGCTTCACGCGGGGACGAGCCCGATCGCGTCGTACACGCGTGTCAGCGTCGCCGACGCCACCGTCCGCGCACGACCCGACCCGATCTGGAGCAGGCGCGTGAGCTCGGCACGATCGCCGATGAGCTCGTGATAGCGCGCCTGGATCGGTGCGAGCATCGCCGCGACCGCCTCACCGGTGTCACTCTTGAGCGGGCCGTACTGCGTGTAGCCCTCCGCCGCGGCGTGCGGCGTGGTGCCGGTTGCGGCTGCGAGGATGTCGAGCAGACCGCTGACCCCCGGCTTGGCGGCGACGTCGTAGCGAACCTCCGACTCGGAGTCGGTGACGGCACGCTTGAACTTCTTCATGATCGCCGCCGGATCGTCGAGCATCATGATGCAACCGGCGCCACCGAGCGACTTCGACATCTTCGACGTCGGATCCTGCAGATCCATCACCCGTGCGCCGGCCGCCGGCGTCACCGCTTCGGGCACGACGAGCGTGTCGCCGAAGCGGTGGTTGAACCGGATCGCCGCGTCGCGCGTGATCTCGACGTGCTGACGCTGGTCGTCACCGACGGGCACCTCGTTCGTGTCGTACAGCACGATGTCGGCCGCCTGCAGCGCCGGGTAGCTGAACAGCCCGGCGGAGATGAAGTTGCCCTCACGCTTGGCCGTCTTGTCCTTGAACTGCGTCATCCGGCTCAACTCCCCGAACGACAGCGTGCACTCCATGACCCAGCCGAGCTGCGGGTGCTCGGGGACGTGGCTCTGCACGAACACCGTCGCCACCTCCGGGTCGAGGCCGACGGCGAACAGCATCGCCGCGAGCTCGAGCGTGTTCTCGCCCAGCACGCCCGGCTCCTCGGTGATCGTGAGCGCGTGCAGGTCGACGATGCCGTGGAAGACCTCCTTCTCGTGCTGCCCGGCCACCCAATTCCGCAACGCGCCCAGGTAGTTGCCCAGGTGGACGTCGCCGGTCGGTTGGATGCAGGAGAGGACTCGTGTCACGGTCAGCGAGGCTACCGGGGCGACATCGCGCGCCGAGGCACCGATTCGACGTGCCGGCGTCGGGTGTTCGACCCCGCTGGCGATCAACCGTCGGCGGTCCGACGGCCGATCTCGCCGGCGGCAGGCATGAGGAGCACGAGTCCGACGATGCCGGCGACGATGATGAACGTGAGCACGCCGGGCGTGTCGTTGAAGTTCTGACCGGCGACGACGAGTGCGGCCGACAGGTTGCGCTGTGCGGTTCCGAGCCCGAGCACCGAGCGGATCCCTGGATCGCTGCCGCCGCCGAGGAAGCCGATCACGAACGAGAGTCGCGAGGAACAGCACGATCGCCGCGAAGCCGCCGGTGCCGATCAGGTCGACGATGTCGTCGAAGTTGACGATCACGCCGGCGACCAGGAGCGCGGCGATGGCGATCGACGAGATCTGCGTCGTCAACGGCTGCAGCCCCGAGGCCATGTCCTCGTAGCGGGCCCGCACGGCGAGGCCGATGGCGAGCGGCAACAGCATCAGGAAGATCAGCGACGATGCGATCGCCCAGGGGTCGACCTCGACCCCGTCGATGAGCGCGGGCAGCACGAGGGGCATGTACGCCACGGTGACGACCATCAGCAGCACCATGAGCCCGACCGAGAACGCCGCGCTGCCGTTGGCAGCGGCGGCGAGCTTCGGGAGAAACGGTGCACCGGCAGCGGTCGCCATCAGCGTCAGCCCGATCGAGAGCCCCTCGTCGAGCGACAGCAGCCCACCGATTCCCCAGCCGATCAGCGGCACGGCGACGAAGTTGGCGGCGAGGGAGATCAGCACGAGCCGGACCGGAGTGTCAGGGGTCGGAGGCGGCCGGTCCGTGGGTCGACGACGACGCATCCGGATCGGCGACCACACGATTGCGACCGGCCGCCTTGCCCTCGTACATCGCCAGGTCGGCACGATGCAGCAGGGCGGCGAGCGGCTCGTTCGGCACCGATCGAGCGACGCCGAGGGTCACGGTCACGTCGTACGTACCCTGGTCGACGACGATCGGTGTCGATGCAATCCGATCGCGTAGACGCTCGGCGATCACGAGACCGACCCGCGGCTCGACATCGGGAACCAGCAGCCCGAACTCCTCGCCGCCGACCCTGCCGAGCACGTCGTTCGGGCGGACCTCGGTGTCGCATCGCTGAGCGACGGCTCGCAGCACCGCATCGCCGGTGACGTGCCCGTGGCGATCATTGATCGACTTGAAGTTGTCGACGTCGAAGACGATCGCCGTCACCGGGCGCTGCGACCTCTCGGCCCGTTCGAGCTCGGTCTCACCCCGTGCCAGGAACTCGCGACGGTTCCACACGCCGGTCAAGTCGTCGATGGTGGCGAGGTCCCGTGTCGTCTCGAGGAGTCGGGTGAACCCGATGGCACTCGCCGCTCGACGCGCGAGGATCGTCATGAAGTCGACGTCGACCCGGGGATAGGAACGACGCGCTCGATCGAGCGCGTAGAGGACGCCCACCGACGCCTGGTTGAACACCAGCGGGACACCGAGATACGACCGCAGGCGCTCCGTCGCCAACATCTCGCTGGCGCCGAACGGGTCGTCGTCGACGTCGGCCACGATCAACGGCTCCTGGTGGTCGACGATCCAGCGGGTCGCGCCACCGGTGTTTCGAACCGTCTTGAGCACATAGCGCGGCGACTGGCTCTCGAGGGTCGACGCGCTCACCGAGAACGTCTTGCGATCGCCGTCCCAGAGAATCAGGCTCGCCGCCGTGACGGGAAGCAGGTCGACGACGACGCCGATGATGCGTTCGAGGAGCGTTTCGAGATCGGGCTCCGCCATGGCGACCTCGGCCAGGGCGGCGAGTCGGCGCAGCTGCAGGTCCTGGTCGTCGATGCCGCAACGGTACCCCGGTCCACTCCGTCCGCCGCAGCAGACGCGCCGTCGGTTCGGGCTGCCCGTCGAGACCTCCCCACGAGTACGACCGGTGTGGTTACAACTGTGTGATTTGCACGGGTAGACTCTCGACCGATGGCCATCGACGTGCACACCCCGATCTACGACGGGCCGTTCGACCTGCTCCTCCAGCTGATCCTGAACGAGCAGGTCGACCTCTACGAGATCGATCTCGCCCACATCGTCGACGCCTACCTGGCGGAGTTGGATCGCCTGCAGACGCTCGACCTCGACCTCGCCACCGAGTTCTTGTTGATCGCGGCCACACTCGTCGAGCTGAAGACCCGCCGCCTCCTGCCCGGCCAGAACGACATGGACCTCGACGAGGAGTTCGCACTGTGGGAAGAGCGCGATCTGCTGCTCGCCCGGCTCATCGAGTGCAAGACGTTCAAGGACGTCGCCCAGATCTTCAACCGCCTCGCGGACGAGGCCGACCTGTCGTTCCCCCGTACGGTCGGGCCCGACGAGCGATTCGCCGAACTGATGCCCGACCTGCTCGAGGGCACGAGCCTGCGACGATTCCAGAGTGCGGCGATCCGTGCGCTCACCCCGAAGCCCGAACCGATCGTCGACCTGTTCCACGTCAACCCGATCAAGATCACCGTGGCCGACGCCGTCGCCGAGCTGATCGACGAGTTGCCGCGGGCCGGCCGCATCTCGTTCCGGCGGCTCACCGCCGATCTCGCCGACCGGATCGAGGTGATCGTCCGGTTCCTGGCCGTGCTGGAACTGTTCAAACAGGGCTTCGTCGAGATCGACCAACCCCAGCGCTTCGGTGACATCGACGTGACCTGGTGCGGGGGCGCCGACGCCGACACCGAGGGCATTCTGATCGACGCGTACGAGGGCTGACCGGCAGACTGGTGGCCATGACCGACGAGCTGATGCCGATCGAGGAGCAGATCGCATCGTTCAAACGCGCGATCGAGGCCGTCATCATCGTGTCGCACGACCCGGTTCCTCCCGAGCTCCTGGCGCAACTGCTCGAGCAGCCGGTGAACTCGGTCGAGCAGTGGTGCGACGAGCTCGCCGCCGAGTACACCGAGCAGGGCCGCGGCTTCGAGCTCCGGCGGGTCGCCGGCGGGTTCCGATACCAGACCCATCCCGAGCAGACGCCCTACGTCGAACGGTTCGTGCTCCACGACCAGAAGGCGCGGCTCTCCGGTGCCGCGCTCGAGACGCTCGCGATCATCGCCTACAAGCAGCCGATCTCGCGGGCTCAGGTGGCCTCGATCCGCGGCGTCGACCCCGACGGCGTGATCCGCACGCTGCAGGCCCGCGGCTACATCGACGAAGTCGATCGCGACCCCGGCCCCGGGCAGGCCATCCTGTTCGGCACGACCTCCCAGTTCCTGGAGAAGCTCGGTCTCGATTCTCTCGACGACCTCCCGCCGATCGCAGAGTTCATTCCCGACGCAGACATCGTCGAAGCGCTCGAGCACGGGCTCCGCGTGGAGGCGAACGATGGCAGCCAATCCGCCTGACGGTCCCGAGCCGGAACCACCGCTGTGGGAGCAGATCGCCGCGCGGAATCGCCAGCTCCCGGGCGGTGAGCGGCTCCAGAAGGTGCTGGCGTCGACGGGTTGGGGGAGTCGGCGGGTGTGCGAGGAGTTGATCGCCGAGGGCCGCGTCACCGTCAACGGTGAGGTCGCGGTGCTCGGGCGGCGGGTCGACGCCGAACACGACCTGATCGAGGTCGACGGTGCTCCGGTCGGTGTGCGCCCCGGGCTCGTGTACTACCTGCTCAACAAGCCTGCCGGCGTCGTGACCACCGCGAAGGACACCCACGGCCGCAAGACGGTCGTCGACCTCGTGCCGAACGAACCGCGGGTGTTCCCGGTCGGACGGCTCGACGCCGACACCGAGGGCCTGCTCCTGCTCACCAACGACGGCGACATCACCCATCGCATCACGCATCCGAGCCATGGGGTCGAGAAGGAGTACCTCGTGCACGTCAAGGGGCGCGTCACGCCCGGTGAACTGCGTCGGCTTCGCGAAGGTGTCGAACTCGACGACGGCGTGACGGCTCCGGCCGATGCGTCACAACCGTCTCCGGGCATCATCCGCCTGACGATCCACGAGGGGCGGAACCGTCAGGTGCGCCGGATGTGCGATGCGATCGGTCACCCGGTGCTGCGGCTGGTCCGCACGAGGGTCGGGCCGATCACCGATCGTTCGCTACGGCCGGGTGACTGGCGGGAGCTCAGCACCGGTGAGCGACGTTCGCTGACCGAAGCCGTTGCCGAGCAGGCGCGCCGGTACGATGCCGACTCGTGAGCACCCCTGATGCGCCGCCGCGTGTCGCCAACGTCATCGGCCTCGGGCTGATCGGCGGGTCGATCGCGTTCGGCTTGCGCGACCGGGGTTGGACCGTGCACGGCGACGATGCCCGTGCCGACACGCTCGAACGAGCAGTCGCGGTCGGCGCGATCGACGTCACCGGCCTTGCCACCGACGCGGAGATCACGTTCGTCGCGGTGCCCGTGCAGGCGACCGAGGACGTCGTGAAGCGGGCACTCGCCGACACGAACGGTCTGGTCACCGACGCCGGTTCGGTGAAGGCGCCGGTCGCGGCCGCGTGCACCGACGCCCGCTTCGTCGGCGGCCATCCCATGGCCGGCAGCGAGCTCGACGGCATCGACGGGGCCGACGGCGATCTCTTCAACGGGGCGATCTGGGTGCTCACCCCGACCGAGCTCACCGACGACCGGGCGCTCGCCACCGTGTCGGCCGTGATCCGATCGCTCGGTGCCGAGGTCGTCGCCCTCACGGCCGAGCGCCACGACCAGGTGGTCGCCGTGATCAGCCACGTTCCCCACCTGACCGCCGCCATGCTGATGCAGGTGGCCTCCGACCGGGCCGAGGAGCACGCTGCGCTGCCTGCGCCTCGCGGCGGGCGGCTTTCGTGACATGACCCGCATCGCGTCGGGTCACCCCGACATCTGGCTCGACATCTGCTCCGCAGAACCGACCCGCGATCGTCACCGCGCTCGACGGGCTGATCCAGCGCCTGTCGACGATCCGTGAGGTGGTCGACACCGACGATCGGGGTGCACTCGAGGCGGCCCTGACAGGGGCCCGCGAGGCCCGCATCAACCTGCCGGGTCGCGTCGCACATCCCGAGAACGTCGCCGAGGTCCGCATCCCGATTCCCGACCGCACGGGCGCCGCTGCCGAGGTGTTCACGCTCGCGGCCGACCTCGGGGTGAACATCGCCAACTTCGAGGTCGTGCACCTGCCCGAGAGCAACCGCGGCGTCGCGGTCGTGCTGGTCGACGAGGCCGCGAGCGACCTGTTCAAGGGCGGCCTGATCGCTCGCGGCTTCAAACCGGCCGTGACCCCGCTGGTCTGACATGGAGGTCCGTCGAATCGAGCGGCCGATCGAACCGATCGACGCGACCGATCCGTGTGCCCGGGTCGAAATCGATCGCGAACCGTGCGCTCGTGTGCGCCGCGCTCGGCCGAGGGCACGAGCACGCTCGGCAACATGCCCGACGGCGACGACACACAGGCGATGCTGGGGTGCTTGCGGGAGCTGGGCCTCGATGCCGAACTCGCCGGTGATCGCGCCACGATCACCGGCGCCGGCCCGTCGTGGCCGCCGGGCGAACGGACGCTGTTCGCCGGCCTGGCCGGTACCACGTCCCGATTCGTCACGGCGCTCGCTGCCCTCGCGTCGTCACCGATCACCGTCGACGGCCATCCACCCCTTCGGAGCCGACCGTTCGGCCCGCTGCACGAGGCGCTGGTCGAGCTCGGAGTCGTCGTGACTCCCGGTGAGGCCGCCGGTCATCTCCCTGCGACGATCAGCGGGCCGCCGACGTCGGGCTCGGTGACGATCCGCGGCGACGTCTCGAGCCAGTACGTGACGGCGCTCATGCTCATCGGCCCGTACCTGCCGGGCGGACTCGACCTGGCGCTCACCACCCCGCTCGTCTCGCGTCCGTACGTCGAGCTGACGGCGGCGACCATGCAGTGGTTCGGGGTCGACGACGTGGAGATCGACGAGCGCGCCGTCCGGGTCGGTGCCGGGAGGTACTCACCGTCGGATGTCACGGTCGAACCCGATGCCTCGTCGGCCGGGCTATCCGTTGGCGATCGCGGCAGTGTGCGGTGGATCGGTCACCGTGCCGGGCCTCGGCGCCGACGCCCTGCAGGGTGATGCACGGTTCGCCGACGTCCTGGCGGAGATGGGCTGCGCGGTCGAACGCACCGACGACGAGGTGTGCGTGACGGGAACCGGCAGATTGAGCGGGATCGACATCGACATGGCCGACATCTCCGACCTCGTGCCGACCGTGGCCGTCGTCGCCGCCCTCGCCGACTCGGCCAGCAGGATCCGTGGGGTCGGCTTCATCCGGGGCAAGGAGAGCGACCGGCTGGGTGACCTGACCCGTGAGCTCCGCCGGGCGGGCGTCGACGTCGACGAGACCGCGGACGGTCTCGTCGTCCGCCCGTCGCGCGACACGGCGCACGGTGCCCGACTGGCGACACATCACGACCATCGACTGGCGATGGCCTTCGCCGTGCTGGGTTGCGCCGTCGACGGCATCGAGGTGGAGGATCCCGTCGGTCGTCTCGAAGAGCTGGCCGGCGTTCTGGACGATGCTCGACGAGTCACGTCCGATGAGTGTCGTCGCCGCGTTCGACTTCGATGCCACGCTGACGAATCGTGACACGGTCGTCCCGTTCCTCCGCCGATTCACCACGATTCCCCGGTTCGCGACCTCGCTGGTGCCTCAGGCGTTCTCGCTCGTCGCCGGTCGCGGCGCGTCGCGACCGCGACGGTCTACGCGAGCTCGCGACCCGTCTCGTGTTCACGGACCGCCCGGTCACCGACGTGGAACGAGAAGCCGCTGCCCACGCAGCCGCGATCGCCGGGAGCTGGCTTCGTCCGGACACCACGGCACGGCTGAACTGGCACACCGAACAAGGACATCGGGTCGTGATCGTGTCGGCGAGCTACGAGCAGTACGTGCGGGTGGTCGCCGAGCGGCTCGGCGATGTCGACGTGGCGGCGACCCGGCTCGACGTCGTCGACGGGCGGTGCACGGGCGACTTGCTGGGCGCGAACTGTCGCGGCCCCGAGAAGGTCCGCCGGCTCGACGCCTGGCTCCGGGAACGGGGCCTCGACCGCGCCGAGATCACCCTCTACGCGTACGGTGACTCGTCCGGCGACCGCGAGCTGCTCGCTGCCGCCGACCATCCCCACTGGGTCAACGAGCCGCTCGCTAGCGTTGCCCCGACCGACTGACGACCGCCATGCACCCGATCCTCCGTACCGCGCGCCCGAGACAATGGCTCGAAGAACGTGCTCGTGTTCGCTGCGTCCCGGTGCGGCCGGCGTGCTCGACCAGCCACGCGAGCTCGGCATCACGGTGCTCGTGTTCGTGGCGTTCTGCCTGGCGTCGAGCGGCACGTACTTCTGGAACGACGTGCTCGACGTCGAGGCCGATCGTGCCCATCCCGACGAAGTCGAAGCGCCCGATCGCCGCCGGGGAGATCAGCCTGACCACCGGCCGGGTGCTCGGCACGGTGCTACCGATCCTGGCGCTCGTGCTGGCCGGGACTGACGCGGACGGTGGCAGACGGTCGGTGGTGGTCGCCATGTACATGGCGATCACGCTGACCTACAGCGCGATCTGGAAGCACATCGCGGTGATCGATCTGATCGCGATCGCGTCGGGGTTCGTGCTCCGCGCGGCGGCGGGAGCCGTGGCGGTCGACGTGCCGATGTCGAGCTGGTTCGTGCTCGTCACCACGTTCGGTTCGCTGTTCATCGTGACGGGCAAGCGCTACGCCGAGCGTCGCGAACTGGGTGACGACGCCGGCGGTGTGCGGTCGACGCTGGGGGAGTACAGCGAGGGGTACCTCCGATTCGTGCTGGCCGTCACGTGCGGTGCGGCGCTCGTCAGCTACAGCACCTGGGCGTTCGAGACCAAGGAGTCCGCGGGTACCGACCTTCCCTACTACGAGCTGTCGATCGTCCCGATCATCGCGGCGTTCTTTCGTTACGCACTCGTGCTCGAGCACGGCGATGGCGCGGCACCCGAGGAGGTCTTCGCCCGTGATCGTGTCCTTCAGGTGCTCGGGCTGAGCTGGGTGATCGTGTACGGATTGGCGGTGTACTCGTGACCGCGTCGTTCGATCACGCGTGGGCGGCGGTCGCCGATGTCGACGGATGGATGACTCGCGGTCAGGCGCGAGCACTGTTCGATGCAGCCACGTCATGCCCGCCCGGCGGCACGATCGTGGAGATCGGCAGCTTTCGCGGCCGATCGACGATCGTGCTCGCCTCGGCGTGCCCCGCCGATGCGACCGTGATGGCGATCGACCCGCATGCCGGGAACGACCGCGGTCCGCAGGAGATCGAGGGGTACGAGGCCGAGGCGAACCAGGATCACGACGCGTTCCTGCGCAACGTCGCCACCGCCGGAGTCGCGGATCGTGTCACCCACGTCCGTGAGTTCAGCGACGACGCACTCGACCACATCGACGGCACCATCGACGTGTTGTACGTCGACGGTGCCCACCGGTACGCACCGGCGAAGCGTGACATCGAGCAGTACGGCACACGTGTACGCGAGGGCGGCACCATGCTCATCCACGACAGCTTCAGCAGCATCGGTGTCACCGCGGCGATCCTGCGCCGGCTGGTCTGGAGCCCACGTTGGAGCTACGAAGGCCGCTCGCGATCGTTGACGATCTACCGAGCGACCGGCGACGTCGGTCGCCTGCAGAACGCGGACGCGACAACTGGCTCAACTGCCGTGGTTCGCCAAGAACCTCGCGTTGAAGGTGGCGTTGACGGCCGGGCTCGGCACGGTGCTGCGCCGCCTGGGACGAGACGCCCCCGAGTGGCCGTACTGACGTCACCGGGCCGCCACGATCGGTGCCCGTTCGCCCGGCGGACGCGGATTCCTTAGACTCCCGACCGTGGTAGGACCTCAACTCGATCTGATGCCCGGTGAAACGATGGTGCTGCACTCGCACCCACACTGGTGGTACTTCTGGAAGCAGGTGTTCTCGGGGATCGGCGTCGTCGTGCTGCTCGTGCTGACGTTCATCACCAGCGGTGGATTGTCGACGTTCCTGCAGTGGGTGACGATCATCGCGTTCATCGTCTGGCTGCTCGACACGATCTACGAGTTCGCACAATGGCAGACGACACGATTCGCCGTCACCGATCAGCGGGTCGCCTACCAGAGCGGGCTCGTACGACGCAAGGGTGTCTCGATCCCGCTCAACCGGGTCAACAACGTCAACTCCGAGCAGGGTGTGATCGCCCGCATGCTCAACAACGGCACCCTGACCATCGAGTCGGCCGGTGAGACCGGCGACTCGGTGTTCGAGAACATCCCCGATCCGGACCGCGTCCGGTCGCTCATCTTCCAGCAGATGAACGCCCACGGTGACGCCCGCGCCGAGCGCGACGCCGCGGCCGTGGCGCGTGCGATGCACGCCGATCCGGGCGGAGCGGACGACCAGGAGCCGATCGAGGAGCGTCTCGCCAAGCTCGATGCGCTCCGTGCGGCCGGAACGATCACCGACGAAGAGTACGCCGAGAAGCGCTCCGACATCCTCGGCGACCTCTGATCGACCGGCGACGCGCTGACGTCAGCGCGTTCGGTCCGGTACCCAACCTCCCGGCTGCGTGTACGGACGGCCGTTGTTGCATCCGCCCTGCGCGCGGAGGATCGGATACGGATTCACCGGGGACCCGCCGCCCGGCCGGATCTCGAAGTGGAGATGCGACGCGCTCGCGTTGCCGGTGTCACCGACCCACCCGAGGATCTGGCCGGCACGCACGCGGGAACCCACGCGCAGCTGGGGTGCGAAATCGGAGAGGTGGGCGTAGAAGTACTTGTTGCCGTCGGCAGCGGTGAGCATCCATGCGTTGCCCGAGTTGCCACCCGCGCCGTCCCACGAGCGTCCGCTGAGCTTGCCGTCGGCGACGGCGTACACGTAGTTGCCGGCACCGGAGAAGATGTCGACACCGGCGTGTCGGCGACCCCGGCTGCGGGCATCGCCCCATGTGTCCCGGTAGCCGCACGGCCCCTGGGTCGGGGCCGCCTGCAGCACGACGCGGGGTGCTGCGGCCGGCTGCTTCGCCCCGGCGGGCAGGCGCAGCACGTCACCGGGCAGCAGCACGTCACGCGCGTTCGCGCCGTTGACGTTCAGCAACGAACGCATCGACACGTCGGCCCGCCATGCGATCGCCGACCAACTGTCACCCCGCACGACCGTGTACGAGCCGCCGGCCTCCCCGCTGGGTGCGGAACCGCTCGACGCCGCGGTGGCCGACGCGCCGGAGGGCAGGCAGATCACGTCACCGGGGTGGATCGTGCGGTCGAGACCCGCTCCGTTGGCTGCGGCCACCGCTCCGGGCGTCGAACCCACACGCACCGAGATCGAACCCCAGCTGTCGCCCGCCCTGACGGTGTAGGACGAACAGATACCCGTCACGTCGGCACCGGAGGGCAGACACAGGCGGTCTCCGACGACCAGGACGTCGGTGACGGCGGCGTCGTTCGCCTTCAGCAGGGCCGACGGGCTGACATCGGCGCGTCCGGCGATGCCGTACCAGCTGTCGCCGGACCTCACCTCGTACGCCGGTCCGCCCGACGAGCAGGAGAACCCGGCCGCCGATGTGGTCGACGAGTCGTCGGCGACCGCCACCACGGTGGCGGCCGCACACATCACGATCAGTGCGGCGATTCGCCGCAATTCTGCCCCAACCAGCATTGCGATTCAGTTCCTTTCACGCCCGTTCGAGACGTTAGCGACCCCGACGCGGCCTGTGTCGGCACCCCGTGGTGTCGCCGTGCGCGGGCACCCCGGTGACACGGGTGGGAAACCGGGAGGCAGCTCGGGCGAGGGGTAGCCTGACGGGCGCCGTGACCACCCAGCACACCGACAACTCCCGGGCCAGCCTGCTCACCGGATGGGGTCGTGCCGCACCGACCGCGACCTCGGTGATCGATGTCGACGAGGCCGGGCTGGCGGCCGTCGTGAAGGACCTGCCCGCTCGCGGTGGAATCGCCCGCGGGCTCGGCCGCTCGTACGGTGACCCGGCGCAGAACGCCGGGGGCCATGTACTGCGGCTCGCGCCGGCCAACGAGCGGATCGTGATCGACGACGACGACGGCACGGTCACCGCCGGGGGCGGTGTCCACCTCGACGACCTCCTGGCGTTGCTCATCCCGCGCGGCTGGTTCGTTCCGGTCACACCGGGGACCAGATTCGTGACGATCGGGGGTGCCATCGCCTCCGACATCCACGGCAAGAACCATCACCGGGACGGCTCGTTCGGACATCACGTGACGCGGCTGCGACTGATGCTCGCCGACACCACGGTCGTCGAACTCGGGCCGGACGACGTGCCGGGAAACGACCGGGCACTGTTCTGGGCGACGGTCGGCGGGATGGGCCTGACAGGTGTGATCCTCGACGCGACGTTCCGCATGATCCCGATCGAGACCAGCCGCATGGCCGTCGAGACGCACCGCATCGGCCACGTCGACGAGATCATGACCCGGATGGCGGAGAGCGACGCCGAGTTCCGCTACTCCGTGGCGTGGATCGACCTGTTGGCCGGTCGTCGGCACCTCGGGCGCGGCGTGTTGACCAACGGCGAACACGCCTCCCGCGGTGACCTGACGCCGTCTGCGGCCGCCGACCCCCTCGCGTACGACGGTCGCCAACTCGTCGCGGTTCCGCCGCTGATGCCGCCGACGGGAGTGATCAACCGGGCCTCGGTCGCAGCGTTCAACGAGTTGTGGTACCGCAAGGCGCGGCGCGGACGACACGTGGGACTCGAGTCGATCCCTGCCTATTTCCACCCGCTCGACCTCGTGGGGGGTTGGAACCGGGTGTACGGCCGCTCGGGGTTCCTCCAGTACCAGTTCGTCGTCCCGTTCGGGGCCGAAGACACGCTGCGGACCGTCATCGAACGCATCTCGGCTGCCCGATTGCCGATCTTCCTCACGGTGCTCAAACGTTTCGGTGCGGGCAATCCGGGGCCGCTGAGTTTCCCGATGGGTGGTTGGACCCTCGCCATCGACGTCGGAACCGACCGCGCCGGTCTGGCGCCGCTGCTCCGCGGCCTCGACGAGATGGTGCTCGCCGCCGGCGGCCGCCACTATCTCGCGAAGGACTTCCACATGACCCCCGCCGACGTCGGGCAGGGCTACCCCCGCCTCGACGAGTGGCGATCGATTCGACGCCGGGTCGACCCGGCCGGCGTGTGGGCCAGCGACCTGAGCCGCCGCCTCGACCTCACCTGAACGGAACCATGCAGAACGCACTCCACGAACCCCAGACCATCGTGCTGCTCGGCGGCACCAGTGAGATCGGCCGGGCGATCGTCGACGAACTCGTGTCGGCGTCCGCGCGCACCCTGGTGCTCGCGTGCCGGCGACCCGACGAGGCCCGACCCGACCACTTCGCTCGCGACGGCCTCGACGTGGTCGTCGAGCCGTTCGACGCCGCCGCGACCGACACCCACGACGAGTTCGCCCGTCGACTCGCCGCCGAGCACGGCGATCTCGACGTGGTGATCCTCGCGTTCGGCGTGCTCGGTGACCAGGCCGAGTTCGACGACGACCCGCAGGCAGCGGCCGACGCCGTACACGTCAACTTCACGGGGGGCGTGTCGGCATCGCTCGCGTTCACCGGCGTGATGCGACGTCAGGGGCACGGACACCTCGCCGTGCTGTCGAGCGTGGCCGGCGAACGCGTTCGAGCGGCGAACTACGTGTACGGGTCGTCGAAGGCGGGCCTCGACGCCTTCGCGCAGGGTCTCGGCGATGCGCTCGCCGGCAGCGGCGTGCAGGTGACCGTGATCCGACCGGGGTTCGTGCATTCACGCATGACCCGTGGGATGAAGGCGGCTCCGTTCGCCACCACGCCGCGGGTGGTCGGTGAGCTCGCGGTCGCCGGGATGCGGTCGGGCCGTCACACCGTGTGGACACCGGGCGTGCTCCGCTACGTCTTCAGCGTGCTTCGGCACGTGCCACGGACGGTGTTCCGCCGGCTGCCGCTCGGCTGACGGACGCGGCGTCACCCGAGCCCGTCGAACGCCGCCGGGTACACGACCTCGCCCCGGAGGGTCGCGTCGGTGGGGTCGTACCCGGCCAGGAGTGCGACCTGACCCGCTTCGGAGGGAGCCCACCCGGGGAGTGGGAGCGAGAGGCCGTGGGCAACGGAGTGTTCGAACCCGAATCGTGCGTAGTAGGCCGGGCTCCCCTCCAGGACGACGAGCGGCTCGCCGCGACGCTCCGTGCGGTCGACCGCGTCGATCACCAACCGGGCACCGACACGACGGCGCTGATGGTCGGGTGCGACGGCGAGAGGCGACAGCATGACGATCGGTCGTTCACCATCGTCGTGGCGCACCACGGCACCGCTGATCATCACGTGGCCGACGATCTCACCTCCGATCGTGGCCACCAGCGCGACGTCGGGCAGATACCCGGGTGAGGCGCGGATCCGGTCGACGAGGTCGGCCTCGACCCGCGACCCGAACGCCGCGGTGACCACCTGGCGGATCGCATCGACGTCGTCGTGCGTCTCGGGGCGGATCGTCACTGCGGCGGGTTCGTCGAGGGCGAGCCGATACAGCTGCTCGGCGGTCCGTTCGCGCCCTGCGCCGGCATCGACCGCCTCGAAGCCGTGTCGCTCGAGCAGCCGGATGGACGCCGCGTTGCCCGTCTCGACTCCACCCGACAACGATCGAACGGTTCCGACGGCGCGACACCACGCCACGAGCCCGCCGATCAGTTCGGTGGCGAGGCCCCGCCCCCACCCCGCCTCGGCGAGGAGGTAGCCGATCCTCAGATCGTGGGCCCTGGTGTCACCCTCGGCAGCGATGATCAGGAGCCCGACGGGCGCCGTGGACGATCGTTCGACCGCGAGCAACACCGTCGACTCGGCGTCGCGATCCTCGATCCATGCTGCCGCCCGCTCGGCGTCGTACGGAACCCGCCAATCCGCCGGCAGGGCCGCCGTCACCGCCGGCGTCAGCAGCCGGGCCACGAAACGTTCGAGGTCGTCGACCGGCGCCGTGTGCCAGGGCATCACGTCGAGCCGCTCGGTCCCGAACCGGCATCGGTCGATCACACCCACCTCGTCAGCCTGGCACGTCGGATCACCGGTGTGCCGTGCCGATTCAGGCGTCGTCGTTCGCCACCACCGGGTAGCGGCCGGTCACCTCGGCCGGATTGATGCCACCGCCGCCGTCGCAGCGCTCGAAGAGCAGCACGAGGTTGTCCTCGTATCGACCCACGAGACAGAACCCGTCGGCCACCGCCTGGTTGTGCTCCGGTGACCGGTGGAGATCGGAGGCATTCGGCTCGTTCCACCCGGTCCAGATGTTGGTCAACACGAGGAAGTCGGCGGAGGCGATGTCCTCGGCCAGTCCTGAGCCCTCCGCATCGGCGAGACCCGGGTCCATCTCGATGTAGTAGGTCGCCGGTTCGAGTTCGGGGAACAGGAAGTACACCGAGACGTCGCTGTAGATCGTCCGGCTGAGATCGGCCGGGCCGACGACCAGCCGGTCACCGGGCTCCGAACGTGCCTCGAGTTCGGGGATCATCTCGTTGAGCGCGTTCGCGACGAAGAAGTCGCCGAACCAGAACCGGTGGTCACCACGCTCGACCAGGAACGGCAACGGCAGCTGGCCGGCGGACACCCGGGTGTGCAGCAGGTAGTGGCGGTACGTGTAGAACGGGCAGACCACGAGCATCAGGAGGCCGACGGCGACCGTGGCCCCGATCGCCCGCCGCGTGAGGTCCAATCGCCGGCCGGCGAGCAGCACGCAGGCCGGCACGAGCAGCGCCCACGACACGACCGCGACCCACGCCAGGTGGGTCGAGTCGGGTCGCTGGAGCGCCTGTGGCAGGATGCCGAGCCCGAACAGTCCGCCGATCAGGAGCACGCCGGCCGCCGGATCTGCGCCGTCCGAGCGCCGCACGGCCCTCCAACCGACCAACGGCACGGCGATGGCGACCACGATCACCGCGAAGAACCAGAAGAACAGCTGCTGGCTGTGCCCGATCGCCGGCAGCCCCCACCACGGTGGCACGCCCTCGGCCACGGCCTGCAGGGCTCCGTCCGCCTCATCCCAGCCGGGGGGCCGTGGCAGCTCCCGACCCGGCCGGAGTTCGACGATCGGATCGAGCACCATGCCCCGGAAGGCCGTCACCGGACCGACCCGTGCGAGGTGGAACCACATCGGAAGGAGACCGACCGCAGCCCCGGCGAGCACCGCCCACCAACAGCGAGGGCGGTGCCACAACAGGACGACACCGAGTGAGAGTCCGAGGCCGATCACGAGATCGGGCCGGTACCCGAGTGCCAGGCCGGCCAGCCCGCCGGCCCACCACAGGTCGCTCACCGCGCCGGTGCCGGCCGATCGAATCGCGAACACCACCGCCCACAGCCCGAACGCCAGCGCTCCGTGCCACGCCAGGGCCGAGAGCCCGATCGGCGTCAGGATGAGCATCGAGGCCACCAGCGCCGAACCGACGGCGGTGACGTGGCCCCACGCCCGACCGAGCGCGTAGAGGGCGAAGATGATGCCGACGTGCTGCAGCAGACCGAACGTGCGTTGCGTCTCCAGCGTGTCGCCGACGACGCGGTACCAGAGCGCGAGCACGTCCAGCGACGTCGGTCCGTAGAGGTGGAGGAAGTCCTCGTTCGCCGCCCGGCCCTGCTGGACCAACGTCGGGAAGACGAGCATGAATCCCTCTTCCATCGACGATCCGGTGGCCCGATAGAGGCCTCGCACGGGGGCGACGATCACGGCGATGACCGCGCCGATGGCCAGCAGCGAGGCTCTCGAATCGGGCCACGACGGCCGACGGAGCGCGCCGCCGAGCACGAACGGCGTCGGCGAGGCGGTCGAGGGCACGCCGGAACGGTAGCGACCCCGACGACCGAACGTGAGGAACCCCCGGACGACCGGTGACGGGTCATAGTGTTGCCACCTCATGGCAGCCGACACGATCACCGACGAACTGGACGCTCGTGTCGCCGACCTCATCGACCGTGGCATCCGCCGCGTCCATGTGCTCGCCTGGCGCGACCTCGACGATCCTGATGCCGGCGGCTCCGAAGTCCACGCCGACGAGTTCATGCGCCGGTGGGCGGAACGGGGCCTCGACGTGCTGCACCGAACCTCGGCCGCCGAGGGGTTGCCACCCACCGGCGACCGACACGGCTACCGGGTCGTGCGACGCGGGAGTCGGTACTCCGTGTTCTCTCGCACGATCGCGGCCGAGCTCACCGGTCGCATGGGCCCCTACGACGCGCTCGTCGAGATCTGGAACGGGGTGCCGTGGTTCTCACCGATCTGGTGCCGCAGGCCCAGGATCACCGTGTTCCACCATGTCCACGGGCCGATGTGGGACCAGGTGATGCCCGGCCCGCTCGCCCCGGCCGGTCGGTTCCTCGAAGCGCGGCTCGCCCCGCCGTGCTACCGACGCGGGCTCACGGTGACCCCGTCCGACGCCACCCGCGAAGAACTCATCGAGCTGGGGTTCCGTCGCGAACGGGTCGTCGCCCACCCCAACGGAGTCGACCCACGGTTCCGGCCCGGTGGCACGCGGTCCGAGCGCCCCACGATCATGGCGGTCGGTCGCCTCGCGCCCGTCAAACGTTTCGATCGGGTCGTCGACGCCGCAGTCACGGCGCGGCGACGAATCCCCGACCTCGAGCTCGACATCGTCGGGGGCGGTCCGCTCCGCGACGAACTCCGACAGCGCATCGACGACGCCGGGGCCACCGGGTGGATTCGCCTTCGCGGGCGGGTCGAACACGACGAGCTCGTGAACCTGTACCGACGGGCGTGGCTCGTGATCAGCGGCTCGATCGCCGAGGGGTGGGGCCTCAGCCTGACCGAGGGCGCCGCATGCGGCACGCCGTGTGTGGCCACCGACATCAGCGGCCACCGCAGCAGCGTCGTCGACGGCTCGTCGGGCGTCCTCGTCGCTCCCGGCGAACTCGGCGACACGGTGGCCGCGGTCCTCTCCGACCCCGATCGACTCGCCGATCTCCGCGCCGGTGCGTTGCGTTGGGCCGCCGGCCTGAGCTGGGACGCCTCGGCGCTGGGCGTGACCGCGGCGCTGCATCGAGAGGTCGTCGCCGCGCAGCAGCGGCGGCGGTAGCGTTCCGCCACTGTGCGCAGCGTGATCGTGCTCCCGACCTACAACGAGCGGGAGAACATCGAGGTCTTCCTCCGAGCCGTCCACGAGCTCGACGCGCCGGTCGACGTCCTCGTCGTGGACGACGACAGCCCGGACGGCACCGCGGACGCCGCCCGCACGCTCGGCGACGAGCTGGGGGGCGTCACCGTGCTCGACCGACCGTCGAAGGACGGGCTCGGCAGCGCGTACCGCGCCGGGTTCGAACGTGTGCTCTGCGAGGCGTACGACGTGATCATCTCGATGGACGCCGATCTCTCCCACGACCCGGCCGTGATCCCGAGGATGTTGGAGCTGATCGACGACGGCGCCGACGCCGTGATCGGGTCCCGATACGTGCGCGGTGGTGGCACCGCCGATTGGCCGACCCATCGGCGCCTGCTGTCGAAGTGGGGCAACACGTACACCCGCAGGGTGCTGCGTCTGCCGGCCCGGGACTGCACCTCGGGGTTTCGGGCCTACACGGCTCGGGCGCTGCGTGCCATCGAACCGACGACCACGCAGGCGGAGGGCTATGCGTTCCTCACCGAGCTGGTGCGGCGTCTGGATCGCACGGGTCATTCGATCGCCGAGACACCGATCATCTTCCGGGACCGTGAGCACGGCAAGTCGAAGATGTCGGGACGCATCGTGGTCGAGTCGATGTGGCTCGTGACGACCTGGGCGGCGGTCGATGCCGCCAAGCGGACGATGCGACGCCTGCGACCGTCTCAGCCGTAGCGTGCGCGGTGGCGCCTGACGCGCCGGCGCAGGCCGGCGAGGTCCCACAGCGCCCGGAGACCCGCGACCGGGCCCACGGCCGATCCCGAGACGTCGGACCAGTTCACGAGCGGCACCTCGAGCACCGGATCGGCGGATTGGCCAGGGGTCGCGAGCAGGCGGCCCAGCAACTCGACGTCGAACGACCAGGGGTCGTGGAACGGCTCGGCGAGTGCGAGCTGCACCGGCACGCCGACACGGAAGACCTTGGCCCCGCACTGCGTGTCGTAGACCGCCACGCCCAGGGCGAGGCTCGCGGCCGTGGCATACAGCCGACCCACGTAGTGCCGGGCCGGGCGTCGTCGAACCGTGTGCCCGAGCAGTGCCACACGGCTGCCGAGCACCGCGGTGCGGTGCGGCTGCTCGGTCGCGATGCCGATCAGACGCACCATCTCGCTCCCCGGGGTGGCGAGATCGGCATCGAGGTACCCGACGAGTGCGCTGCCGCGCTCGATCGAATCGAGCAGGCCGATTCGCACCGCCTCCGCCTTGCCCACGTTGGACGACAGCGCGATCAATCCGATCGCGTCGCCGTGCTCGGCGATCATGCCCTCGATCACGGCAGAGGTGCCGTCGGTCGAGCCGTCGTCGACGAACACGACCTGGTCGACGTGTCGAGCCAACTCGGCGAAGGCGTCGACATCGAGGCGACTCGACTCGTTGAAGCAGGGCACGACGATGCGGGCGCTCATCGCACCCTCCCGAACGCCCAATGCGACAGGCCGGGCACACGAATGCCGGTGCGGGCCAACGCCCGCCCGATGCGGGCATCGGCAGCCAGACAGCCGTTGGCGGCGGCGGTGACGGCCGAGCCACCCGACCAGTTCCCGACGCCGTGGACCGCGTCGGCCGCGGGCCGGAACCGCTCCGCGGCCACCGTCACCGCTCGTGGCAGCAGCAGGCTCGTGAACAGCGAACCGTGTTCGACGACGTCGACCCACGGTGCGAGCTGGTCGAGCAGTTCCCGTCGTGCGTAGCGGCGGTGATGGCCGAGCGAGACGTCGTGTGCACCGAACAGTGCCTGATACGCCGGCACGGCGACGAGCGCCGGCGTGCCCGACTCGGTGATGGGACGCAACGAGCCGGCGATGAACGCGTCGGGATCGGCGATGTGTTCGAGCACGTCGAGCAGCAGGACCAGGTCGTGCCCTCCGTCGGGGCGGTCGCGCGTCCGGGCCTGTCCGGGTCGCGACGGCTTGAGGTCGTTGTCGTCGTAGTTGACGTCCCAGCACACCGTGACCGCACCCGGTGGCAACGAGTCGGCCAGCATGTCGCTGAACCAGCCGTCGCCGGCGCCGACGTCGAGCACGCGCCGGGCGGCGAGCGCACCGTGGTCGGCGAGGACGCGCCGGTAGGCACGGAAGCGCTGCACCTCCCAGGGGTGGCGGTCGGTGCTCGCGCCACGTTCGGTCAAGTCCACCGACGGGAGGCTACAGTTCGCACCGGCGCGGCCGCCGGAGCGCCTCAGCTGCCCGATGACCGACCCATCGCCCGACCCGATCGAACCGCCCGACTGGGTGCGGTGGGCGATCCGGGCGCTGGTCGTCCTGCCGATCGTGGTGGCGTCGGCACGGGCCGTCGCCACCGGCTGGTTCCCGGTCGGCGACAGTGCGCTACTCGCCATCCGAGCGCGAGACGTCGGGACCGCGCACCACCCGCTGCTCGGCTCGTGGACGTCGGCCTCGTTGACCATCGGTGTCGACGTCAACAACCCGGGGCCGCTGTACGCCGATCTGCTCGCACCGTTCATGTGGACGTTCGGACGCTGGTTCGGCATCGGCACGGGCGTGGCGATCGGCGTGGGGGCGGTCAACGCCGGTTTCGTGGCGGCCACCGCCTGGGTCGGGTCACGCCTCGGCGGCTGGCGGGTGGAGCGCTGGGCGTTGCTGATGTGTGCGGCGCTCGCATGGTCGATGGGCAGCGAGCTCCTGATCGACATCTGGCAGCCGCACGCCCTCCTGCTGCCGTTCACGTGCGTCCTGATGCTGACGGTGGGGCTCGTCAGCGGCCGTTGGACGCTACTGCCGGGCTGGCTCGCCGTGGTCTCGCTGATCGTCCAGACCCACGTCGGCTACATCTACGTGCTCGCCGTGCTGTCGCTCGTGGTGGTCGTCGCCGGAGTGGTCGCACTCACGGCCTCCGAGGCGCCGGTGAGGGAGGTCGTCGTGTGCCGGACCACGTTCTGGAGCGCCGGCCTGCTCGCGCTCGCCTGGCTGCAACCCGCGATCGAGCAGCTCTTCGGTGAGGGCGAGGGCAACCTGTCGCGGCTCGCCAGGAACGCGGGGGGTGGCGACGTCACGATCGGTGCCGGCACCTCGGTGAAGCTCGTTGCGGGCGTCGTCGCGCTGCCGCCGTGGTGGACCCGATTCGGATTCGAGGAGTCGGTCGCGTCGACCCCGCTGACACCGTCACCGGATGGCCCACAGCTGCTCGTGCCCGACCTGCCGAGCGGAGCCGTCGCACTGGTCGCGGTCGCGGCGGTCGTGGTGATGCTCGCGTGGCTCACCGTGCTGCTGCGCCGACGGACGTCGCACGTGGCCGCGGCAGCGACCGCGATCGCGTTCGTCGGGGTCGTGACCGCGGTCGCATCCCTCACCATCCAGACGGTGTCGATCGTCGGGCTGGGCTCACACCACGTTCGCTGGCTCTGGGCGCTCTCGGTGTTCGTCTGGGTGTCGATCGTGTGGGCAGCGGTCGAACTGGCGGGGGAGCGGTTCGCGGTGCGCCCCGTGAACGCCGCCGTGATCTCCGTCATCGCGCTGCTCGGCGTCGCCAACCTCACGTTCACGGCTCACGACGTCGGGCCCACCGCCGATCGTGCGGCAGCCGACACCCTGGAGCGGACGTTCGACGACCTCACGTCGTTCGAACCGGGTGGTCCCGTTCGGTACGACGTGGACGACCTGCGCCCGTTCGAGGCGTGGAGCTCCGCCGTGCAGATGCGACTCCGCGAGCTGGGCACCGAGTTCCGGGTCGACGACACGGGCGTGGTCCGGCAACTCGGCAACCGACGCCGCTCGGACGGCTCCGAGGTGACCACGATCCGCCAGATCGAGCGGGGCGCAGCGGTCCGCTACGACGGGCCCGGCTGCGTGATCTCGCGGGCGTCACCGTTCGACGCGGACCAGGAGGCCGAGATCGACGCGCTGCTCGATGCCGCCGTGGCCGACCTCGTCGCCGGCCGGGTCGAACTCCGGCTCGACGGCTTGCCGGGGGACCTCCCCGCCCGGTTCGAGCAGGTTCTCGCCGGCGACCGAGACGTGGCGTTCGTACTGGTCGCGGACGGCCTGCTCCCACTCCTCGCCGCGGAGGATCGCATTCCGGTCGGGAGCGAGGCGATCGATGCCGCGATCGAGTCGGCGGCGCTGATCGACCGGCGAGTGGTCGGCACGCTCGTCCTCGTCACCGAGCCGCCCCTCGGATGCGAACCGTGAGCCGCATGGATCGAACGGTCAGAACGTGCTGCCGGCAGGAGCGATGAAGATGCTGACCGGCTCACCCAACAGGAGCATCTCGGCGAGGTCGTCGACGACGTCCTGTGGCAGGTCGGGGTCGAGCGACGCCCCGAACAGGTTCCGGTCGACCGTTTCGATCACGTCGTCTCGACCCAGGTCGACCAGCCGATCGCCGACCCGCTCGCGCA
Organism: uncultured Acidimicrobiaceae bacterium; assembly: GCA_963827775.1. Taxonomy (GTDB): domain Bacteria; phylum Actinomycetota; class Acidimicrobiia; order Acidimicrobiales; family Ilumatobacteraceae; genus Ilumatobacter. The sequence continues at coordinate 40,167 of CAWHCI010000028.1, forward strand.
GCGCGGCGAACCGAGCCCGCTCCTCGTCCGATCGCACGTCGACGTTGACGATCTCGACGTGGTCGGAGCGGGTTCGCCACTCGTCGATGTAGACCCCCGACACCAGATGCACCTCCGCGTCGTAGGTGCCGGGTGGCAGCACTCGGTGGTGGGTCACGGGCACCCGCCAGGTGTCGTGCACGCCGACGTCGATGCCTCGCCGCTCGAGTTCGTTCACGAGCCCGTACCCCTGCGAACCGATGAACACCGAGTCCTGCCAGAAGACGAGGTACGTCCCGTCCGGCCCGACCGCCGACCCCGTCCCCGACTCGAGCGCACGGATCGTTGGCGGCACGACCTCCCGGAGCCCATCGGAGAGGTTCGGCTCCGGCACGTCATGGTCGACGACGGCTGCCAGCGACAGGATCGTCGCGAGGCCCGCCACGCCGACCAGCGCCGGTCGAAGGTGCCGATCGACCACCTCGGTGCGACGACGAACGACCAGGGCAGCGGTCCACACCGTGGACAGGACGACCAGCAACATCGTCATCCACGCCCACAGCGTGAGGTAGAACCACACCTTGCCGAAGATCCGGGTCATCGACAGCAAGCCCGCCGCCAGGGCGACGCCCAGCACCAGATTCAGTGCGTTCAGCAGATGGTGCCGCATCCGGAACGCCGTGAACGCCGCCGCGACCCAGACGAGGAGCACGATCGCCCCGAGGATCGCCGACCCGTCCATGCCCGGCTCGACGGGCATGCCCGACCGATCGACGAACCCGTCGGCGCCAGTGAGCCACGCCCACGAGGCACCGAACACGTCGAGGTGCCGCAGGAACACCTTGACCGCGACGGAGAGCGGCACGAGCGGCTCATCCGGTTCGCCGGTGAAGTGCCGGTACAGCATCGTCATGTTGCCCGGGTCACGACGCAACTGATCGGCGATCGGCGGCAGCCACAACAACACGGTGGCCCCCAACGCGATCGACGTCGAGCGACGGATCGCCACCCGTTCCTCGCCCTCGAACGTGGACCACCGGCGCACGAGGGTTGCGAGCACGAGCAGGCTGACCGCGACGCACGAGACCAGGTAGGGAACGTGGGTCTGTGCGGAGACCGTCGCGCACATCGCGACCACCACCGCGAGCCGGTGGTGGCCGGCCAACACGGCCCACGCGGCACACGAGCAGGAGGAGCCAGAGGGCGAGCGGGAAGTACGGATTCCACGGATGGGTGAGCACGTTCAGCCCGAAGCCACGGATCGCGACCGCCACGACGGCGGCCAATGCGAGGCCCCCTGCGGTGCCGGCCAGTCGCCGCCCGACGAGCACCACGCCGACGAAGGCGACGGAGTTGATCACCACGCTGCCGAGTTGCATGCCCCAGGCCGACGCACCGGCGAGCCGGTAGAACGGAGCGACGAGGTAGAACGACCACGGCCCCGGGTGACTGCCCTGGTCGGGGAAGTCGCCGATCCGGCCCGGCAGGCCGATCCGCGGGGTGAATCGTCCACCGACGTCTCGCACGCGGAACTCGGTCATCGCGAGGTCGAGCACCGGCGCCCACGGTCTCCACAGCAGCGCGACGACGGCGACCACGAGTGGCAGCACGACCAGGGCTGCGGCCGTGCCGACCGGTCGTCGCGTCACGTGGTGCATCACCGTGGAGGGTAGTGACCGTTCACCCGTCGGCCGGGGTGCCCGCGCCCGCCGCAGTCTCCGGCGGCGCATCGTCGCAGGCTTCGTCGTCGCGCACGTCGTCGCGCACGTCGTCGTCGGCGCCGGGCGTCGACACCGCACCCGGCGGCGCATCGGCATCCGTTGCGACGAGGGCGCCCACCAGCACGCACACGATCGCGAACATGCCGAGGCCGTGCAGCGACTCGAACGTGGATGGCCACGCGCCGTTCGGGAACGGTGCGATGCGGCGTTCGCGCACCACGACGAGCGCAGCGACCACCGACAGGCTCGCCAGCGCGGCGAGCTCGGGGAGACGACGGCGACGGGTCGCGACCACTGCGAGCCCCCCGAGCAGGCCCCACAGCGCCCACTCGGGGCGGATCAGGAGCGCTGCGAGCCCAGGCCAGAGCAACGCCGTGGCCCATGCGGCTCGATCTGGCAACCGATCGACCGGTGTCGACCAGCGTGGGCCCGGCACCGAGTCGCCGGGCATCGGCGGTCCGGAGCGGCGGTCTCGGACGAGCAGAACGAGGGCAGCGATCGCACCCAAGCCGGTCAGCAGCAACGCCACCGTCAGTCCTCGCTGCGCCGTCCATGCGACGTCGACGACGATCGGGCCCTCGCTCGGCGGTACCCACCAGCCGTTGAACCCTCCGTCGACCGGAGTGGGATCCCCGAGCGACTCACCCCCGACCGAGGCGCTCCAGGCCTCGTTGTGGCCCTCGCCGACGATCAACCAGCAGCCGCCGGAACACCCGTCGAGACGAATGGCTCGATCGAATCGACCCTGATCGAGCAGCGTGACGGTCGGAGGGGGAGTCACCGCACTCAGCGAGTCCCTCACGCCGTCGTCGAGCGTGACCTGATCGAGTGTGATCGGAAGCCCGGTGGCCGCGACGAGTTCGTGCGTACCGGTGTCGAGGGAGACCTCCGATGCGCACGCCTCCGACGTCAGCGCGGCACCATCCAACCACGCATCCCCTGCGATCTCGACGCTCGCCGTCACCGGTTGTCCGTCGATCGACATGACGGGCGTGCACTCGATCGCCGTGGTCGTGGTGCCGAGCCGCGGCACCGTCGGACGCCCGTCGAACCGCAGCTCGGTGATCGACGCCGGCAGCGTGACCGGGTCGCCGAAGCGTCGGTCGACGGTGGTCGTCGCATCGAGGCCGTCGATCGTGAACGTGACGTCGCCCGGCGGCAACGGCGGTTCGACGACCCCCACCGAACGTCCGGCCGCGTCGGGCACGAGTTCGACCCGGCGTTCCTCGGTCCCGGACCGCACGGTCATGTGCGTCACCCGGCTGAACCCCGTGACGGGCTGGTGCATCTCGAACGACGCGACGGGCTGCTCGGTGCTGGCCGAGACGGTCGCTCCGTCGGCGGCACCGAATCCGGTGATCCAGGCCGTCTCCGAATCGTCGTCGAACGCTGCCACGCCGGCGTGTCGGGGCGATCCGGTCAGCCGTGTCGTCGCGACGACGGGCCAGCCGAACAGGTCGGCCAGTGCGGCATCCGGCGCTCGGGCGTCGACGCGGAGCGTCAATCCGACATCGAATCGCCGGCCGGACGGGATGTCGAACTCCCGGACCATGACGGGTTCGGGGTCGTCGCGCCACCGGTCCATCGGGTCGGTGCGCAGTCGCGTGAACGTCACGGCCAGCGGCGTGTCGGCGGGCAGCTCGGCGAGAGCGTCGTGAGGCGGCCGAACGACCTCCACCGCCGGGCCCGAGCCGGCGTCGATCTCGGAGAACCCGACGGCGGCCACCGCCGAACCGGTGAACGGTGTGCCACCCTCGACCGCGTCGATCGTGATGTCGATCCGGTCGATGGTGACCTCGAAACGAAGCTCCTGCCCGGTGCCGTTCCACGACGACTCGTCGAGCCGGTGGAATCCGGCCTGGACGCCGGAGGGCGACGAGATCTCGGTCGCGATCCTGCTGATCCGGCGCCGGCCCGCGGTCGCCGATTGATGCAGCAGCAGCCGGTCGACCGGTTCGTCGAACTCCAGGCGCAGGGTCTCGCCGACCGGGTCGCCGTGCTCGCCGACCAACCATGCCGTGGCGGGATCCCCGTCGATCGACATGAACGGCCGGTGTTCGGGCAGATAGGCGAACGGCTCGCCGTACGAGGTGGCCGTCGCCGCGACCGGTCCGCGCTGGAGTGCGATCGTCTGCGTCTCCGGCTCGCTCGTGTCGAACACATCGAGTCGGGCGTCCGACGCGGACGGTCGGAGCACGTCCTGCGCAGCACCGCCGGGTTCGGTGTAGCCCGTCGTGTCCTGCGAACTCCGCCAGTGGCGGGCGCGATCGCGATTCGAGTCGGTGACGACGAGCCCGACGGAACCCTCGAGGACCGGACCGATGTCAGCCACGTGGGCGCTGTAGCGGACGGCGGCCGCCCCGGTGGCCAGCCCGGCCGCTACTGCGTCGACCAGACCGTCACCCGAACCCGACACCACCAGTTCGGCACTCGCCGCGTGGATCACCCGCCCGGGCTCGTCGAGCACCGCGAGCTCGACCGGCACGACCGGCTGCCCCACCCGCGGGTCGCCGACCGCTCGTTCGTCGGTGACCGGCACGTCGGAGCGGTTGAGGAACAGCTCGCCGTAGGGGACGAGGCCGCCCATGCCGGGCGATCGGGCCACCTCGTCGCGCACGACCTCGGGTCGGGCCGTGCGGAAAACGGTCGAACGCGATGTCGTTGGTGAGCCACACCGTGTCGACACCGAGCAGCCGGGCGACCGGGGCGAGCGCTTCGGGTTCGAGCACGCCCTGCTGAACCCGGTCGTCGAGCGCGAACAGGAGGTCCATCGCCCCCGGTGAGCCGAGCGGCAACAGGTCTCGGGTCACCAGCGGCTTCTCCGTCAGACCGGGCAACGGTTGATCGACCGTGTACCCCCACCGGTAGGCACCGAACTCCGCCCCAGGAAGTTGGAGCACGCGACCCTCGGAGCCGGACCCGTCGAGGTCGGCCGCTGCTGCGATCCACGCCGCGGGCGGCTCCTGGTCGCGCTCCAGCGCCGGATCGACGAACCCGCCGGTCCACAGCGCCGGCAGATTCGCGACTGCCACGGCGACGATCACCACGGTGGCGATCCGCTCCGGCGCCAGCCGCACCCCCCGCACCCGCGGCGTCGGTGCCGCCGCCGATGCGTCGACCGCCATCGCCACCGTGAGCGCCACGCCGAGCATCACCAACGGCAGCGCACGGGTACTGCTGCGAAGGGCGAGTGCCAGACCGCCGTCGTCGCTCCCGGCAAGCAGCCGCATCAGCGGCGACCGGTCGTCGATCGGGTGGACGCCCACCGCCAGCACCAGCCCACACGCGATCAGGAGCGCTGCATACCTCCGATGGGCCCATCGTGACCACACGAGCGTCGACACGGCGAGCAGCGGGAGCACGTAGCTGACGACGATCGACGGCGTCGAGGACAGGTAGCGCAACGACTCGGTGGTGGTCGCGGCGTAGGGATCACGTACGTAGAACAACCAGTACCCCAGTGCCCGCCAGGTCTCCGACGACGTGGAGGTGAGCGACACGTCGGCCAGCGATTCGGAGTAGGGAAGCACGTCGGTGCCGAAGCGGCCCTGGATCAGGAGCATCGCGATCCACCAGAGCGAGGCGGCGAGCGAGAGCACGCCGACACGAAGCGCCACGATCAGTGCGCCGCGCCACGAAACGAGGCGCTGCCAGGCTGCGTGGACGAGCCACAGCACCGGACCGGGCACGATCATGGCGAGCGCGGTGGCGTTGACGGCCCCGACCGTGAGCACGACGAGTGCGATGACCGCCGGGTCGCCCCAGGTCCGGCGGTGCGTGGCACGAATCGTGAGTGCGACGATCCAGCCGAGGCCGGCCCAGGGCAGGAGCATCACCGAGGTGCGCGACACGTACGGCAGCAGGTACAGCGAGAGCTGGTACACGACGGCGGCGGCGACGGCGGCCGCCGGGCCCGACCCGAGCAGACGCGCACACCAGCGGACACCGAGGCCGGCCGCGAGCATGATCGTGCCGATCCAGAGCCGATGAGCGATCCAGTCGGGTGCGCCGAGTGTCTCGAACACCCAGAACCACGGTCCGCTGGGCCAGAGGTAGCCGACGTGCTGGTGCGGTACCCATCCGGCGAACTGCCGCCCGTCGAACGTCGAGGCGGCGTCGCCGAGGAAGCGCCCGGGATCGAGGTACAGGTAGAGCTTGCTGTCGGCGGGCATCCGGCCGGGAGCCGCAGTCAGGGCGGGGACGTAGGCCAGCAGTGCCAACAGCGAGACCGCTCGCGCCACGGGCCGCCGGTCCCAGTCCCCCGTGGTCACGGGATCGCGCCGAACACGCCGTACAGGCCGGTGAGGGCGGCCAGCCCGGCGCCGCAGGCCGCCGTCGTCATCGGCCAGATGGTCTCGTCGCGGTCGCGGCGATCGTCGAACCACTTCGCCGCACCGATCAGCAGGGGAAACGCCGTGTAGAGGAATCGCGGGCGAGCGGTGACCGTGGCCGGCACGAGCATCAGGACGACGATCGACCACGAGTAGGCCTGCAGGATCCAGGGCATCTTCGCCCGCCAGGCGATCACGAGCAGCACGATCGTGGTGACGAAGCTGAGCGCCGTGATCGTGTCGGTCGGCGAGGTCATCGGCTGCCACACCGCCTCGGCCGTGTTCCGGAGCGCCGTCACGCCGAAGCTCGCCCCCTCGTCCCAGGCTTCGCGTTGCACCCGGAACCAGACACCGGTCTCCCCGGTGTGTTGGCCGAGCCAGATCTGGAACGTGATGAACCCGATCGGGGCGAGCAGGACGGCCATGAGCGAACCCCAGTCACGCCGCTCACGAACCGCCAGGAACGCGGCGACTGCGCACGCCGCGATGAGTGCGACACCGTTCGGTCGCGTCGCGGTCGCGAGGGCGGCGAAGACACCGGCAGCGGTCCACTCCGAGTCGAGCAGCAGCAGCAGGCAGGCGGCCGCGAGCACGAGCATCAACGCCTCGCTGTATGCGAAGGACAGGACGAAGCTGCCGGGGAACAGAGCGGCGAGCGTCGCCGTCCTGCGGGCAACCCGTTCGCCGTACACGCGGTCGGCGATCACCGCGATCAGCACGATGGCCACGAGTCCGAGCAGGGTGTTCATCACCAGCACGGCGAGCGAATCGCCACCCGGCAGGATCCGGTCGAACGTCCGGCCCAGGAGTGGGAACAGCGGGAAGAAGGCGGCCCGGGCCTCGTCGACGAAGTACGTGACGTCGGGTGGGACCGTCGTCGGATAGCCGTTGCGCACGACATCCATGTACCAGAGGCCGTCCCAGGAGGTCAGCACATCGAGCATCGGCCGAACGGCGTTGCCGGTGTTGGTCGCTCCGTGCGGGTCGGCGAGCGGTAGCGAGTTCTCGTTGGCCAGGTTGGCGTCGACCCGGAGTTCGGCCGCCACGACCGCCGCCCCGGCGAGCACACAGGCGCGGGACAGCACGTACACGGGCAGGGTGTGGAGCAGGAGTCGCCACCAGGTGGACGACCGAATCCGTTCGGTCCGCTGTGCCACGTCGAGCTGGGTCATCGTGTGGCCTCCGCACGCGGCAGGACGCGTCCGAGGTGCTTCACGAGACCCACGATCCCTTGGCGCGCGCTGCGCCGGTGCCGGCTCGCCGCTGCATCGTGGGTCGCGTCGCGGTGCTCGAGATACCAGTCGTAGCTCTGTGCGAACATCTCATCCGTCGACCATCGTGGCGTCCAGCCGAGCGCATCGTCGCGCATGGTCGAGATCGAACCACATCGACTTCGAGTACATGAGCCAGTGGTAGGGGGCGAACGGGGCCAGGCCGAGCCGAGCGGTCGCTCGCATCGCGATCCCGGCAGGGCCGGCCGGCAGTCTCCTGACGGTTGCGCCGGTGTCGGCATGCCGGCACAGCGCATCGAGCGTCTCGTACATGGTGCCGAACCGATCGGTGCCGATGTTGAACACGTCCGCTCCGGATCGTGCGCCGGCGGCGATGCACGCGTCAGCGAGATCGTCGGCGTGCACGAACTGGTATCGGTTCGAGCCGTCGCCGAGCACGATCGGATCGGCACCGTCGGCGATCCAGTCGAACAGGATGCCGAAGATGCCGAGCCGGCCGTGACCGAGGATCGTTCGTGGCCGCACGATCGACACGTCGGTCCCGGTGCGAGCGGCATCGAGGCATGCCCACTCGGCGGCGAGCTTCGCGTGGCCGTAGGCCTCGCGAGGTCGCGGCACGGTGGTGGGCAACACCGGGTTCGTCGTCAGGCACCCCGAATACGGCGCTCGACGACGTGTGCACGATCTTGCCGACACCCGCCCGGGCACTCGCGTCGGAGCAGCACCGTCGTGCCGTCGACGTTCACCGAGCGCAACAGCTCGGGGTCGCGGGCCAGCGGCACCTGTGCCACGTTGTGGAAGACCTGATCGACGCCGGACACCGCGTGGTCGACGATCGACACGTCCCGGATGTCCCCGGCCACGAACTCGACGTCGTCGCGGCGATCGTCGGTGTCGTGCAGGTCGAGCACGCGCACCCGGTGCCCACGGTCGAGCAGCCGATGGACGAGCAACGAACCGAAGTACCCGCTCCCGCCGGTCACGAGGCTGAGCGTCACAGCTCCAACCCCTGCTCGACGCACCAGCGGATGCTCCGACGCATGCCCTCGTAGAGCTCGATCGCCGGTTCGTAGCCCAACTCCGAGCGTGCTGCATCGATGTCGCACGCGATGTTCTTGTTCATCTCTCCGAGCACGTGGACCTGCTGGTGGTACCGGCCACTCCGCTGGACGAGGGCGTCCGCTGCCTCGGCCAACCGACCGACGACGTCGGGCACGCGGGCGCGGTTCGGCCGTACGTCGAAGCCCTCGTCGGTCAGCGCCCGACCGACGGTGGCGACGATCTCGTTCACCGTGTAGGGCCTCGCATCCGCGATCCACCAGGCGCGGCCCGGCGAGGTCGCGACGAGTTCGGCCAACAGCACCCCCTGCACGAGGTTGTCGACGTACACCATCGACCGCGACTGGGTGCCCCCGCCGAACACGGGGAAGAGGCCCTTGCGCACCATCGTGAAGAACGTCGTCTGCCGCGGTGGCTGATGCGGCCCGTAGAACCACGGTGGTCGCACGATCACGGCGTTCAGGCCGGCGGCGACGGCATCGGTCACCGCGAGTTCGGCCTCCATCTTCGACCGGCCGTAGCCGTAGTACGGGTGATACGGCTCGTCGGCGCGGAAGCGGTCGCCGGGGTGGGCGTTGGTGCCGAACGGGCTGTTCGACGACACGTGCACGAACCGCCGGACCGAACCCGCCGATCGGGCGAGCATCGCCCGGGTGCCCTCGGTGTTGACCGCGAAGAAGTCGGCAACCGCGTGGGGATGGATGACCCCGGCCGCGTGGATCACGTCGACGAGCCCCGACGCGTCCTCGAACAGCCGGTCGAGATCGGAGCCGACGACCAGGTCGCCGATCACCGGCCGGACGTTGGGGCCGAGGGCCCGGAGTGCATCGGCCTCGACTCGCGTTCGCACGAGCGGCCGGATGGTCCCGGATCGGGACCATCCGCCGGTCGGCGCGGTCAGCGTGTGCATCAGGGCGGTGCCGAGCCAGCCACTCGCTCCGGTCACGAGCGTGAGATCAGGCGCCTCGAGCATGTCGCCGGTACATGGCGAGGTCATCGGCGATCCTCGATGAACCGACGTGCGTTCCGGATGGCCACGGCCATCACCGACGCCTGCGGGTTCACGCCGGGCGCGTCGGGTAGCAGGGACGCATCGTTCACGTAGACGTTGTCGGTGTCGTGGACGCGGCCGTGGCTGTCGGTGGCGGCCACCGACGTGTCGTCACCCATGGGGACGGTCGAGCACAGGTGGACGGTCATCACGCTCGCGGCGGTCGCGGTGAATCGATCGCCCAACGTGGCGAGGTCCGACCGCGATCGCACGATCGGGGCATCCCGGAACGACGGGTAGACCTCCTGCGCGCCTGCTTCCAGCATCACCAACGCAAGACGGGCCAACCCTTGTCCGAGCACGTGTCGGTCCCGTCGCGTCAACCGGTACGTCACGAGCGGGTCGCGCAGACCCGGGAGCGCCGTGACGCGGCCACGCCCCTCGCTGGTGATCGCGGCGTAGTAGACGGCGATCTCGGGCCACGCGGTGACGGCGCGCCGCATCTCGGCCCAGTTGTCGGTGAGCGCCAGTGCGACGAGACCGGGCTGACTCGCCGACCCGCCGAACGAGAGCTCGGGTGCGAACTCCTTCACCTGATGGACGGGTACGTCGACGCTCACGTTCACTGGCTCGTCGAACCTGGCGGCGAGCTTCACGGTGGGGTGGATGGCCAACGAGGCACCGATCCGCCGACGGTACCCCGATCGTTGGAGCAGGGCGGGCGTCTGGATCGCACCTCCGCAGACGAACACGGCGTCGTAGTCGACCGTGGTGGGGCTGCCGTCGGGGCCCGTCAGCTCCGCCCGGAACGATCGTGGTCCGTCACTGAACAGTCGCTCGACCCGGTGTCGGCAGATCACGCGGGCGCCTGCCTCGATCGCACGGGGCAGGTAGGTGCGGGTCATGCTCCGACGTTCGCCCGAGTCGGCGTCGCCGCCATCGGGATACGTCATCCATCGGGGAATCTCGTCGTGCTCCCACCCCAGCGCGGCGGCCCCGGCGCGAAGTCGTTCGCTCGCGGGCGTGTGACCTCCCGGCACCGTCGACACGCTCAGATCCGATTCGACCTCGTCGCAGATCGCGTAGAACTCGTCCGACGTGAAGTCGGCGATCGCATGGGATCGTCGCCAGCGCTCGAGCGTCTCCTCGGCCGGACGACGGTACAGCCCGCTGTTGACCTCGGTGCCCCCGCCGGCGCAGCAACCCTCGGTGTACGCGATCGACGGTCGTCCGAGCGCCACGGTGACGCCGCCGGACCGGTACTGCCGGTCCATCTGCTCCAGCGAGAAGGGAACGACCGCCCCCTGCTCGACCCAGGGGCCTTCCTCGACCACGAGCACGTCGATGCCGGCTTCGGCCAACACCGCCGCGGTCGTCGCGCCACCCGCACCCGACCCGATGACGAGCACGTCGCAGTCGTGGTGTGACGGTGTCGTACCGGTCATCCGACGCCCCCGGTGGGGGTCGTCGCCGGCCAGGTCTCCCACACGTAGGCGAACGCCAGCGACCGGACCATCCGTGCGAGTTCGCCGAGGAAGGGGAGCCTTGTCGCAGCGAGGAACCGCGTGGTTCGTGCGTCGCCGACGACCCGTTGCCCGACACCGACACCCAGTGTGAGAACGACCAGGCCGAGCCGCAGCGGCGTCGGGAGCTGATCGGCTCGTCGGCACACGAATGCGACGGTGTCGTGACGGCGGCCGTCTGCCAGGTCGGGCAGTTCGAGAGCGAGCAATCGGTCAGCGAAACGGCCGAACGGGCCGCTCGGCCGCAGCGGGCTCGAGATCGCCACGCCCGGAGACACTGACTGGTGGGACGACACGATTCGGCGATCGTAGCGAAGGGACGGGTGTCACCACTGGGCCATCGGGAGGATTCGCCGGCGGGGGCCGAACTTCGGTGCCGAGCCGGCCGACGTGGTGAGCGCCCACAACACCCGCCCGCGCTGACCCCGGTACGGCTCGAGCAGCTCGAGCATACGATCGTCGTCGGCCCTCGGTTCGTCGGCCAGCGCCCATGCCACCGTGTTCGGATGGTGGTAGTCGCCGACCGGGACGGCGTCGGGGTCCCCGAGCACCGGCCCGAGCGACGACCCGATCGTCCAGGCGCCGACGCCGGGGAGCAACGCCAGCTTCTCGCGCCGCGGTCGGCGCCCGCGCGTCGGTCCAGCGCCACAGCTTGTCGGCGTGTCGCGCCACCTCGGTGAGGGGCCGCGCTCGCTTCTTCTCGATGCCCAGCGGGTGGAACCACCACGCGGGCCGCCGGTACAGGCTGTCGGGTGCCGGTGGCAGCCGCATGGTGGCCACGAGGTCGTCGGGCCCCGGCGCGGGTTCGCCGAGTTCGTAGCAGAGCTTCGCCCACTGCCGCACGGCCTCGCCACCGGTGATGCGCTGGGCGAGGATCGTCGGGAGCAGGTGGTGGTACAGCATCCGAGACGATCCGATCCGGCCGCCGCGGGTGACTCGCAGCGCACGTTCGACGGCCGGGTGGGCATGCTCGAAGACGCCCGGTCGGTCGGCGGCGCCCACGAGATCGTCGACCCGGTCGAGCAGCCACGCCGCACCCGGGCCCCACGCCTCGGCATCGAGGCCGCAGTCGGCCGCCGGCGCGGGATCGGCGGTCCACCGGATGACGAGCGTGCCGGGACCGTCGGGCGTGATCGTGGCGCGGACGAACCTGCCGTCGGCGAGCCTCGTCGTCGGATCACGCCATCCCATCCGGTGGATGCCGAGCGTGCGGCGCAGCGAGCGAGGCGCTTCGATCTCGGTCCACACGGGCACGACCGTCGACATCGACGTGGAACGGTATCAGCCGATCGCGACGGCGGTCTCGAGCGGGTGATGGCACGCGACGAAGTGGTCGTCGCCGATCGCACGCATCATCGGCTCGGTGGCGATGCACACCTCGTCGGCGCAGCGGGCACCGCGGGTGGAACCGGCAGCCGGACGGCGGGTTGACGGGGGAGGGCGGCTCGCCGGTGATCTTCGTGCCGGCGACGGCGACCTCGGGGTCGGGTACCGGAATCGAGTCGAGCAGCACCTGCGTGTACGGGTGCGCCGGCCGGCCGTACAGGTCGTCGGCCGGGGCCACCTCGCACAGCTTGCCCAGGTACATCACCGCGACGCGGTCGCTGATGTTCTTCACGACGGCGAGGTCGTGGGCGATGAACATCAGGGTCAGGCCGTACTCGGCCTTGAGGTCCTCGAGCAGGTTGAGCACCTGGGCCTGCACGCTGACGTCGAGCGCCGACACCGGCTCGTCGCAGATGATCAAGGTCGGGTCGAGCACCAGCGACCGCGCGATCGAGATGCGCTGGCACTGGCCCCCGGAGAACTGGTGCGGCCGGCTCTCGGCCGCGCGTTCGGGGTCGATGCCCACGTTCTCGAGCACCCGGTCGACGAGCTGCGACCGTTCCGCGTCGGTGCCACGGTCCCAGATGTCGAGCGGCTCCTTGACGCTGTCGCGGACCTTGCGCCGGGGATTCAGCGACGAGATCGGGTCCTGGAAGATCATCTGGATCTTCGTGCGGGCCTCACGCAGCTCGTTGAACGACAGCTGTGTCAGGTCGGCACCCCGAAACACGACCGACCCCGACGTCGGCGTCTCGATCTGCAGGATCGCTCGACCGGTGGTCGACTTGCCACAGCCCGACTCACCGACGATGCCGAGCGTCTCGCCCGGCATCACGTCGAAGCTGATCCCGGAGACGGCGCTCACGGTGCCACGACGTCCGAGCGGGAACTCGACGACCAGATCCTCCACCCGGAGGACGGCGTCACCCTGGCGCAGGTGCGCGTTGCCCGTGCCGGCCATCAGTGTCGACCGCCCCGACACGGCGACCTGGGACATGATCTCGACGTCTCGCGCCTCGAACTCCGGGGAGCCGACCGGGTACCAGCACGCGAACAGGTGCTCCTCCGCCTCGGCCGTCGGCCGGAGCGGTGGCCGCTCGTCTCGGCACTCTGTCGTGCGCGTACGCGCAGCGTGGCGCGAACCCGCATCCCTTCGGCGGGTTGACGAGGTCGGGTGGTCGCCCGGGGATCGTCAACAGCCGGGTGTGGCTCGGATCCTCGATCTTCGGGATGCTCCGCATCAGCGACTTCGTGTACGGCATCTTCATGTTGGCGAAGAGCTCGCGGGTCGGCGCCTTCTCCACCAGACGGCCGCCGTACATCACGGCGATCTCGTCGGTGTGCCCCGCGACGACGCCGAGGTCGTGGGTGACGAGGATCACCGACATGTTGCGGTCCTGGCGTTGCTCACCGATCAGGTCGAGGATCTGCGCCTGGACGGTGACGTCGAGGGCGGTGGTCGGCTCGTCGGCGATCAGCAGCGTCGGGCCGCAGGCCAGCGCGATGGCGATCATCACACGCTGGCGCATGCCGCCGGACAGCTCGTGGGGGAACTGGTCGAGACGCTTCTCGGGCTCGGGAATGCGAACGTCACGCAGCAGCACGAGTGCCGTCTCCTGGGCGTTCCGCTTGTCCATGCCGAGGTGGATCTTCAGCGACTCGGTGATCTGCTTGCCGACCTTCATGAGCGGATTCAGCGACACCATCGGGTTCTGGAACACCATCGACATCTCGCGGCCCCAGAGGTGCCGCATCTGCTTCTGGTCGAGCCCGAGGATCTCCTGGCCCGGCGAACTGCACCGAACCGCCCAACACCGCGGTCGACGGCAGCAGCCCCATGATCGTGCGGCTCAGCACCGTCTTGCCGGAACCGGACTCGCCGACGATGCCGAGCGACTTGCCGCGTTCGAGCTCGAACGTGACACCGTCGACGGCCCGGACGAGACCGCGTTCGGTCCGGAAGTGCGTGGTGAGGTCGGTGACCTCGAGCAGCGTGCCTTCGGCGACGCGACCGGTGGCTTGGATCGTGTCGCTCACAGGCTGATCTCCCGCACGTCGAAGTAGTGCTCGCACCCGGTCGCCGGCGAAGTTGAGGGCCAGCACGGTCAGGAACAACACGAAGATCGGGACCATCGAGATCCACGGTGCGTTCTCGAGATCGCGGCTTCCGGAGCCGAGGAGGATCAACTTGCCCCACGTCTCCTCCTTCTCGACCGACAGCCCGAGGAAGGCCAGACCGCCCTCGGCGACGATCGCGACGGCCATGCCGAGCAGCGCGAGCGCTCCCATCGGGATCACGACGTTGGGGAGCAGCTCGCGGATGATGATCCGTGGGTGTCGGGCGCCCAACGTGCGGGCCGCCAGCACGAACTCGCGCTCGGCGTACTGGATCGTCGTGGCCCGGGCGAGCCGGCCGACCGGTGCGATCGCCAGGAAGCCGAGCGTCGGCCGAGATGGTCAGCAGGCTGCGGTCGAGCAGCGACGTGATCAAGATCGCGAGCACGAGCGCCGGAAACGACAGGAGCACGAGGAACAGGAACGAGATCACACGATCGAAGGTGCCACGGAAGTAGCCGGCGATGGTGCCGAGCGTGCCGCCGATGATCATGCCGGACGCGATCGCTGAGAACCCGACCATGAGCGAGACGCGTGCACCGTAAGATGGTGCGCGAGAAGATGTCGCGGGCGTCCTGGTCGGTGCCGAACCAGTGGGTCGAGCTGGGGGCGTAGGGCGGCCGTCCGAGAGTCGGGGTCGATGTAGTTCGCATTCGGGTCCTTCAGCGGCAACCACGGTGCGAGAAACGCGGCGACGATGATCAGCGCGAGCCAGCCGATCGCCAGCCAGAAGGCCCATCCGAGCGAGCGCGAGAGCAACGTCGGCTTCCGGCGCCGGCGTCGTCGAGCGCGTCACGGCCGCGGCAATCGACTCGAGCTGCGAGCCGCCGACGTCGTGCATCTCGCTCATCGCCGCACCCTCGGGTCGATCAGCGAGTACAGCACGTCGACCAGGATGTTCACGACGACGAAGGCGAAGGCGATGATCATCACGATCGCGAGCACCGATCGGGAAGTCGTCGACCACGACCGCTTCGACGATCGCCGAACCGAGCCCGGGAACCCGGAAGATCGTCTCGACGATCAGTGAACCGCCGATCAGCGCACCCGTGGTGATGCCGAACACGGTCAGGAACGAGAACAACGACGGTCGGAGCGCGTGCTTGAACAGCACCCCGCTTCGGGTCACCCCTTTGCTGCGCGCCATGAGGATGAAGTCCTCCTGCAGCGTGGTGATCAGATCGGTGCGCAACAGACGTTGATAGACCGCCGCCGCCGGCAGCGCGATCGTGAACGCCGGCAGCATCAGCTGCCACAGACGGGCCGGCAACGGATCGCTCGCCACGAAGGTCAGCGGAAACCATCCGAGTTTGAATCGCGAGCAGGTACTTCAGGATCACACCGAGCGCGAAGTTCGGCAGGGCGATGATCAGGAACGTCGTGACGGTCGAGAACTTGTCGACCGCCGTGTCGGACTTCGCAGCCGACCACAGCGCCCACGGGATCGAGATCACGACCGCCATGAACTGCGCCAGGATCAGCAGCATCGCCGTGCGTGGCAGCCGCTCCTTGATGAGATCGGTGACAGGTGGCTCACCGGTCTTGCTGAACTGTGGGCCCATGTCACCGGTCACGAAGTCGCCGAGCCAGCGCACGTACCGCTCGGGCAGAGGCGCATCCAGGTAGAACTCGGCCTCCGCCTCGGCCACCTGGAACAGCTGCTCGGGCTCCGGCCCGTTCTGCACGCCCGACCCGGCGATGACCGAGGATTCGATGGTGACCGTTCCACCGGCGACGGTGACGGCATCGAGCGCGGCAACGGTGTCGGTGCGTCGGGGCAGACGTGTCACCGACGGACGCCTCGATCGCCTCACCCGCCGACAGCTCGTCGACCCCGATCACCACGACCAGGTCGGTGGTCGGGTTGTCCTTGCTGGCCTGATACGCATAGCCGTCGACCATCGCCGTGCCCTGGACATCGACGGACTGCGCCGCCGGCCCGAGGATGTTGAACAACGGGTCGCCCAACGTGTTCATCGCGCCGAACGTCAGCATGCTGACGGCCAACAGCAGCAGCGCCGCCATGCCCAGACGCTGCAGCCAATAGTTCATCGAACTGGCGGCACGGGTTGCCGCATGAGGTGGGAGTGGGCCGCCGTCACTGGAGCCAGATCGAGCTGAACCAGTTGCGGCCGTTGGTCTCGCACTTCAGCAAGGTGCCATCGGGCGCCGTGCGGTCGCACACGCCGCGGATATTCTCGGAGAACGCATTCAGCCAGAGCGTGTGGTTGAAGAACACGTACAGGTAGTCCTCGTTCATCTTGCGCACGAGCTCCTGCATGAGGGGGACGCGTGCCGCGTCGTCGGGTGTGGCCATCGCCTCGAGGATGATCGCATCGCGCTCCTCGTCACAGAAACGTGGCCAGTTGAGCGAGATGCCGCCGATGTTCCGGCACATCAGCCAGACGTTGTCGTTGGTGGGGTTGGCGGCACCGAACTGCCTCCAGGTGACGACGTTGTACTGACCGAACGCGGCCTGTTGGACGTGTTCATCCTGCAGCAGCTCGTCGAACGTCACGTTGAACGAACCACTCCAACCTTCGTCGAGCAGATCGGCGATGCGGGTCTGCACCACCGACGGCCCCGACCACTGCAGCTCGATGTTGATCTTGCCATCGGTGCACGTCGGTGTCCCGAGCACCGGGTTGTCCTCGGTCCCGCGCTCGGCGCAGTACTCGGCGGCGAGGGCGGCTGCGGCGTCGGGATCGTCGTGTTCCTGCACGACGTCGGGGTTGTAGAACGGGCTCTCCGGGATGAACATCTGGTCGGCCGCGCGGTTCACGCCGAGACCGATGAGGTCGTTGTAGAGATCGACCGGCGTGGCGAGCGTGAGTGCCTGCCGCGCACGGATGTCGTCGAACGGCGGGGCCGACGAGTTCATCATCGCGAACGATTCCTCGGATGCATCGCTCTCGACCCGCTGGAACGCCTCGTCGGCGCGTACGTCGAGGGTCGACGCCTGGTTGGTCGTGTGCATCGCCTCGAGCTCTCCGCCCAGCAGGAGATCGACGCGGTTGTCGGGGTCGGTGACCGGGAAGAACTCGACGGCGTCCAGGTAGACCTCACCGTTCCACCAGCTGTCGTTGCGCACGAATCGTGTCACCGAATCTTCGCTGCGGCTCTCGAACACGAACGGCCCGGTGCCCACCGGCGCCTGGTTGAGCGACCCGTCGTCGACCGCAGCAGCGAGCCACGTGGGGGACGCGACCATGCCGAGCTGGCCGGTCTGGGCGGTGGGGAACTTGGCGTCGGGGTCCAGCAGGTTGAACGTCACGGTCAGGTCATCGACGATGGTGGTGGCGCCCTCCTCCGGGAAGAACGGCTTGACGGCCAAGCCGACGAGTGGATGGGCCCGCTGCGACTCGAAGTTCACCACGATCGCTTCCGCGTTGAGGGGTGTGCCGTCGTGGAACGTGATGCCCTCACGAAGCTTCATCGTCCACGACGTGTAGTCCTCGCTCGGGGTGTACGACTCGGCGAGGTAGGGAACCCAGTCGCCATCGGGCGTGAGTGCCGCGAGCGTGTCGAAGACGGCGTTCCCCATCATCAGACCGGAGACGGGCAGGCTGGACGCAGCCGGATTCAAACCGTTGACGTCGGCTTCGAGGCCGTACCGGAGCGTGCCTCCGGGCACCGGGTCGTCGTCGACCACCGGCGCCAACGTCACCTCGGTGGGTGAGCCGTCGGAGGTGTCCTCGTCCTCGGAGGGTGCCGGCTCACTCCCGCCGTCATCTCCACCGCCGTCGCCGCCGTCATCTCCACCGTCCTCGGTGGCCGGTTCACCGCCGGTTTCCTCCTGCGTCTGGGACTCGCTCTGTTCGGAGGCGTCGTCGTCGCCTCCGCCGCACGCAGCGACGAGCAGCCCGCCGGCTGCGATCACGGCGAGGCCCGGCGCCAGCGACGGGTCGGTCGAGCAGCTGAGATCATTGGTGTTCCCCCTGGGAGGTGGTGGCGGTCGAGCCGCTACGGAGTGTGACGAACGGTACCCCATCACTCCTCGCCGGTCGCGATCACGCGGGAGCGCTGTCATCGCATCGTCATGGGGAACCTGCGCTCGTGACGACCGTGTACGTTCCAGCCCATGGCGAGCCCCACATCCGATCCCGTCGTCGCCGCGTGCCGAGCCGGTGACGACGTCGACCTCGACGAGTTCGACCCTCGGGAGACGTTCGGCTGGGACAAGGACGCCGGGAAGCGCGCGTTCCGATCCGAGATCGAGATCGTGTCCGACCTCCAGCGCCGGCTGTTCGCCGGCCAGCAGGCGGCGCTCCTGTTGGTCCTGCAGGCCACCGACGCCGGTGGCAAGGACGGCACGATCCGGTCGGTGATGACCGGCGTCAATCCAGCCGGCATCGACGTCAACGGCTTCGGCGTGCCGACCGACGAGGAATCGGCGCACGACTTCCTCTGGCGGGTCCACGCGCACACGCCTGCGAAGGGCACGATCGGCGTGTTCAATCGCAGTCACTACGAAGACGTGCTGGTCGTGCGGGTCAAGGGGTTCGCACCCGAGCCGGTGTGGAGGCGGCGCTACGCGCACATCCGCAACTTCGAACAGCTCCTCGCCGACGAGGGCACGCACGTCGTGAAGCTGTACCTGAACGTCTCGAAGGAAGAACAGCGCGAACGTCTGCAGGACCGCGTCGACGACCCCGACGAACGCTGGAAGTTCCGTCTCGGCGATCTCGACGACCGTGCGCTCTGGGACGACTACCGAGCCGCGTTCCGCGACGCGATCCGAGAGACTTCGACCGACGAGGCGCCCTGGTACGTCGTCCCGGCCGACCGGAAATGGGTCCGGAACCTCGTGGTCGCCAAGATCCTCCGACATCATCTCGAGCTGATCGACCCGCAGTATCCGCCCGCCGAGGAGGACATCGAGGGCGTCGTCGTCGAGTGACCGTGCGGCGACCATCGTCAGCGAGACGCGCCGTCGTTTTGTAACGTCGACACCGATGCCGGTCCTCGTCCCTACCTCCTTGGCCGATGCGGTCGCCGCGGCAGGCGCCGCACCGGACGCCCTCCTGCTCGCAGGAGGCACCGACCTCATGGTCGAGGTCAACGAGCGACACCGCTCGCTGCCGTGGGACGACGGGTCGGTCATCGCACTCAACCGGGTGCCCGAACTCAGCTCGTGGACACTCGACCGACGAGGCCCGGATCACTCACGTCTCGGCGCTGCGGTCCGCTGGGCCGAATCGAGTCGCGAACCGCTGCGAGATCTGGTGCCGGCGCTGGCCGAGGCCGCCCGAACGGTCGGCAGCCCTCAGATCCGCAACGCCGGCACGGTCGGCGGCAATCTGGCGACGTGTTCGCCGGCCGGCGACGGTCTGCCCGTGCTCGCGGCCTACGAGGCCAGCGTCGACCTGATCGCCGCCTCGGGTCGTCGCTCGATGCCGATCGCCGAGTTCATGATCGGCGTGAAGCGAACGGCGCTGCGTCCCGGCGAGCTGATCGAGTCGGTCACGGTGCCCCTCCTCGACGGTCCTCAGGGCTACAGCAAGGTCGGCGTCCGCAATGCGATGGTGATCGCGACCGCGAGCGCCTGCGTCGCGACCGATCTGCCGTCACGTTCGGTCCGCATCGCGTTCGGTTCGGTCGCACCGACCGTCATCCGCGTGCCGGATGCGGAGCTGCTGGTCGCAGTCGAGCGTCGACTGGACGGCCCGCTCGCTCGACCCCGAGCTCGCCGCCGCCGCCGGCACGATGGCCGCCGAGGCGAGCCGTCCGATCGACGACCACCGCTCGACCGCTGCCTACCGTCGACATGCCGTGAGCGTGATGGTTCGCCGCCAACTCCTGCGCGCCTTTCGAGGCGGTGAGGCATGAGCGAGTTCTACACTCTCCATGTCAACGGACGCGATCACGACGTCCGCGACGCGTGGCTCGGCGAGAACCTGCTCTTCGTGCTCCGGGAACGCCTCGGGCTGAAGGCGGCCAAGGGCGCCTGCGAGCAGGGCGAGTGCGGCTCGTGCTCGGTGGAGGTCGGTGGCGAGCTGGTCTGTGCCTGCCTCGTGCTTGGCCGCGAGCGCGATCGACGAGCCGATCGTCACCGTCGAGGGGCTCGCCGATGACGTGCCCGTCCGACGTCCAGACCGCGTTCGTCGACACCGGCGCCGTGCAGTGCGGATTCTGCACGCCCGGCCTGATCCTCGCCGCACATCACCTGCTCGAGCGGCAGCCCGACACCGTCCGAGATGGAGATCCGCGAGGAGCTGTCGGGCAACGTCTGCCGATGCACCGGATACGGACGCATCATCGAGGCGGTACAACGCGTTGTCGGTGAGCCGATCGGAGGCGGCGACATGAGCATCGACCGGCGTCGAACAGCCGACCCGCGAGCGGCGTGCTGGGCACGTCGCCCCCTCGGCCCGACGGCATCGCCAAGGTGCAGGGTTCGTTCGAGTTCTCCAGCGACCTCGGCGACGACGACGTGCTCTGGGGCGCCACGCTGCGGTCGCCACATCCGCACGCCCGGATCGTGCGCATCGACCCGTCGGCGGCCTGGCAGATCGACGGCGTCGAGACCGTGATCACGGCCGACGACGTGCCGGGCGAGATGCACTACGGGTTGATCGACCAGGACCAACCCGTGTTCGCGGCCGACGTCGTGCGGTACGTCGGTGAGCCCGTGGCGGCCGTCGCCGCCGACCATCCCGAGACGTGCCGACGGGCACTCGAGGCGATCGTCGTCGAGTACGAGGTGCTCGACCCGCTCCTCGACCCCGAGACGGTGCATCGACGGCTCGGCGGCCGAGATCCACCCGGCGGGCAACATGCTGCGGCGGCAGCGCATCGTCCACGGCGACGTCGAGGCCACCGGCGACGTGGTCGTCGAGGGCACCTACGAGATCGGCATGCAGGACCAGGCCTTCCTCGGACTCGAAGCGGCGCTCGCGATTCCCGACAGCGGTGGTGGCGGCGTCGAACTGCACGTCGCCACCCAGTGGCTGCACGAGGATCGCGGCCAGATCGCCGCGTGCCTCGGTCTCCCCGACGAACAGGTCCGGCTCGTGCTCGGAGGTGTCGGCGGCGCGTTCGGGGCACGTGAGGACATCTCGCTCCAGGTCCACACCTGCCTGCTCGCGCTCCGGCTCGGCCGCCCGGTGCGAATGCACTACACCCGCGCCGAGAGCTTCCTCGGCCACGTCCACCGGCACCCGGCGACGATCTGGATGCGCCATCACGCCACCAGCGACGGCGAGATCGTCAAGATCGAGGCGCGGTTCGTGTTCGACGGCGGCGCCTACGCATCGACGTCCTCGGCGGTGTTGCTCAATGCGATCACCCACACCCAGGGTCCGTATCGCTGCCCGAACGCGATCGTCGAGGGCTTCGCCGTGCGGACCAACCACCTTCCCTGCGGCGCGATGCGCGGGTTCGGCGTCGTGCAGGCCTGCTACGCGCACGAGTCCCAGATGGACCGGCTCGCCGAGGCGTGCGGGATCGATCCGGTCGAGTCCGGCTCCGCAACGCGATGCGAACCGGCGACACGCTGATCACGGGCCAGATCATGGACAGCGTCGCCCCGGTCGAGGAGTGCATTCGCGAAACCGTCGCCCTGCCGTTCCCCGACGAACCGGTCGGCGGACACGACGGCGACGTGCATGCGCCTCCCCGGCGGTGCCGGTCGCACCGCCGACGCGGAACACGTCGTGCGTGGCATCGGCTACGGCGTGGCGATGAAGAACCTCATGTACTCCGAGGGGTTCGACGACTACTCGACGGCTCGGTGCCGCCTCGCCGGGGGTGTCGCGACCCTCAAGTTCGCCACCGCCGAGGTCGGACAGGGATTCGTCACGCTCGCCGGCACAGATCGCCCGCACGATCCTGGGTGTCGACGAGGTCGAGCTCGACCGCATCGACACGACGGTCGGGTCGGCGGGTTCGACCTCCGCGTCTCGGCAGACCTGGATGAGCGGCGGAGCGGTCGCCGCTGTCTGCGAAGCGGTGCGCGACACGCTGTTCGTCAACCTCGCCGACGTCAACGGCCTCGATGCCGGCACACGCTGGCGATCGACGGCACCGACATCATCGACACGACGGGCCCGTTCCGGATCTCCGTCGCGGACGCCACCGCCGCGGTCGGAGATCGATCAGACGGCGGTCTACCGGCACCGTGCCGACCGAGGAACTCGACGAGAACGGGCAGGGCGACTGCCACACCGCGTTCGCGTTCGTCGCCCACCGGGCCGTCGTCGACGTCGACGTCGACCTCGGGCTCGTCAAGGTGATCCAGGTCGCCACGGCACAGGACGTCGGGCGGGCGCTGAACCCGCTCTCCGTGACGGGTCAGATCGAGGGCGGGATCGCCCAGGGTCTCGGCCTCGCCGTGATGGAGGAGATCGTCCAGATCGACGGCACGATCCGGAACGCGAGCTTCACCGACTATCTGCTGCCCGACGATGCTCGACATGCCCGACGTGGTGGCGACGCTTGATCGAGCAGCCCGAACCGCTCGCACCGCTCGGGGCGAAGGGTGTCGGCGAACCGCCGTGCATCTCGGTCACGCCGGCGATCGCGGCGGCGATCCGCGACGCGCTGCGACAGGCCGGCCGGCCCCACCAGATCGATCGGGTACCGATCCGGCCGATCGACATCGTCGGCGTGTGAACGGCGTGGTTCCCGACGCAGTAGCGTGCACGCACATGTCCGACGAGCGCGAGATCTTGACGTGGGAGTGGTTCGGCATCGCATCGAGGGAGCTGGCGCAGATGGTCGCCGACGACGACTTCGAGCCCGACATGGTGCTCTCGATCGCCCGTGGCGGGCTGCTGATCGGCGGGGCGATGGGGTACGCCCTGTCGGTCAAGAACACCTACACGATGAACGTCGAGTTCTACACCGGCGTCGACGAGCGGCTGGAGGTGCCGCGGATCCTGCCGCCGGCTCCCGACTTCGTCGACCTCCACAATGCCAAGATCCTGATCGTCGACGACGTCGCCGACACGGGCCACACGCTCAAGAGCGTGGAGGACTTCTGCGAGGGCAAGGTCGGCGAGGTGCGCACGGCCGTGATCTACGAGAAGTCGCACTCGGTCGTGAAGTGTGACTACGTCTGGAAGCGGACCGATCTGTGGATCAACTTCCCGTGGAGCGACCAGCCGCCGGTCGCCAAGCGCACCTGGAGCGTCGCCGACGCCTGACGGGCTGCGCGCTCAGAGACCGGCTTCGGTGAGGCGTTCGCGCAGACGCCGCGGCGGCACCAGCCCGACGAGGCGCCCGTCCTCCCAGACCGTCACGATCGGACGCGACGGGTTGATCTGCGGCAGCAGCGACGCCAGGTCGTCGTCGGGATCGGCTCGGGCCGTGCGCTCGAACGGCACCATCATGGTGCGTGAGCATCACCCACGGACGCTCGTCGGCGGGAACGGCCCACATGTCGTCTTCGAGCACGAGGCCCTGCGGGAGTCCGTCGTCGCCGGTCACTGCGACGGCACCGGCGGCCCCCAACCGACTCCGCTGCCACAGCATCGAGTCGGCGTCCATGTCGGAGCCGGCCTCGGCGACGCCGAACCAGGTCAGGTCGCGCACCTTGGACCCGGCGAGTCGACCGGCGATGGTCGATGCAGCGATCTCGACGTGCGCGTTGACGGCGATGAACGCACCGGTGATGACCAGCCACACGCCGCTCTGATCGCGCAGGATCAGGAAGAATCCGAAGCCGGCGACGAGCCAACCGAGCACGACGCCGGCCCGTGCCGCCTCACCGGCCGCTCGATGTCGGTCGCCGTGTATGCCCCAGCGGACCGCTTTCAGGATGCGCCCACCGTCGAGCGGTGAGCCCGGGAGCAGGTTGAACACCGCGAGCAGCGCATTGATGATGCCGAGCCAGCCGAGCAGGCCGATGTAGTCGTTGGAGGCGTCGACACCTCCGAGCAGCCACCATGCCCCCATGCTGCCGACGGCCAGCATCACGCTGGCGAGCGGGCCGGCCGCCGCGATCCAGCCCTTCGGCCTTGGCCGACGGCGACTCCTTCGTGAGGCGGGCGACACCACCGAGCGCCCAGAGCTGGATCGACTCGGTGCCGACGCCGAAGTGACGAGCCGTCAGCGCGTGGCCGAACTCGTGGGCGAGGATCGACACCATGAAGGCGATCACGCCGATCGCCGCCGGGATCCAACCGATCGCCTGGCCCAGGCTGGCGCCGAGGAGCATCCCGATCACGGCCACACTCCAGTGCACCTTGACCGAGATACCCGACACCGTGCCGAGCAGCAACGAACCCGATTTCATGCTGTCACCTTTTCCGGCGCGGAAGGCGCCGACCTGTTGAACCTCACCAGCGTGCCACGTATTCCGGTAACTTGCCTGCGCATGCCCACTGCGGTCGACGATCTGAGGATCGACGGGATGCGTCTGCACCGCCGGATCGAGGCGCTGGGTCTGATCGGCGCGGTGCACGGTCCGAACGGCGAGCGCGGATGCGCGCGGCTCGCACTCACCGACGCCGACCGGGACGGCCGCGACCTCGTCGTCACGTGGATGCGAGACCTCGGCCTGACGGTCGAGATCGACCGGATCGGCAACGTGTTCGCCACGTTGCCCGGTACCGAGCCGGAGCTCGCACCGGTGATGACCGGCTCGCACATCGACACCGTGGCGACCGGTGGGCGCTTCGACGGCAACCTCGGGGTGTTCGCCGGGTTGGAGGTGATCGAGACGTTGATCACGAACGGGATCACGCCGCGACGGGGCGTGACGGTGGCGTTCTTCACCGACGAGGAGGGCGCCCGGTTCGCTCCCGACATGCTCGGGAGTCTCGTGTACGTCGGCGGCCTCGCGCTGGAGGACGCACTCGACATCCGTGCGGCCGACGACGACGCCCGTCTGGGCGACGAACTCGACCGCATCGGGTACTCCGGCGCGCTGCCGGTACCGGCGGTCTCGTTTCCACACAGCTATGTCGAGCTGCACATCGAGCAGGGCCCGATCCTCGAAGACGCCGGCATCGAGATCGGGGTCGTCGAGGGAGTGCAGGGCATCTCGTGGACCGAGCTGACGATCTCCGGTCGGTCGGCCCACGCCGGCACGACGCCGATGCACCTGCGCCGCGATCCTCTCCTCGTGGCCGCTCGCATCGCCGGCTTCGTTCGGGACCTCACCGGTGAACTCGGCGGCGACCAGGTGGGCACGGTCGGCCGGTTCGACGTGCACCCCAACCTCGTCAACGTCGTGGCGGCGACGGTGACGATGACCGTCGACGTCCGCAACACCGACGAATCGCTCCTGCAGGACGCCGAGCGCCGACTCGCCGAGTTCGTGGCCACCGTCGCCGACGAGGAGCAGGTCGATGTCCGGTCCAGGACGCTCGCCCGATTCGAACCCGTCGAGTTCGATCCGGCGATGGTCGATGTGGTCGAGCTCGCCGCCCGCCGGCTGGGTCACAGCACTCGCCGGATGCCGAGTGGCGCGGGCCACGACGCTCAGATGCTCGCTCGGGTGTGCCCGAGCGCCATGATCTTCACCCCGAGCGTCGACGGCCTCAGCCACAACATCGCCGAGTACACCGCACCCGACGACGTCGAAGCCGGCGCCAACGTGCTCCTGCACGTCCTGCTCGAGCGGGCCGGCCTGGGCTGACCGGGCCCACCCGGTCTAGCGTCGGCGCGATGGAGGCCGAGGTCATCGTCGTCGGCGCGGGCCACAACGGCCTGATCTGCGCCGCGTACCTGGCCCGGGCCGGCGTCGACACCCTCCTGCTCGAAGCGCGGGGCGATGTCGGCGGATGTGCGTCCACCGTCACCGACCTCGACGCCCGATTCAACATCTGCAACTGCGATCACACGATGATTCGCGGCATGCCCGTCGCCGACGAGCTCGACCTGGCCTCGTTCGGCCTGCGGTACGTCGAGCCGGAGATCGGCACCGTGCATCGGTTCCACGATGGCTCGGCGCCGTGGGTGTTCCTGCACGACGTCGAGGCCCACCTCGAGGCGCTTCACGGGGCGTACCCGCAGCAGGTGCCCGGCTACCGGCAGTACCTCCACGACGCGCTCCCGGTCGCGGAACTCGTGCTGGAGATGGCCCGCACCAGACCGTCGACCGGCCGGATGATCGGGGCGGTTGCACGCCGACGCGCCGCCGGCGCCGCCCGACTGCTGCGGTGGAGCCGGATGAGCATGTCCGACGTGATGTGCGCAGTACTTCGACGATTGGCACCTCACGATGCCGGCGGTCAGCTCCGGCCCCACCGTGTGGGGACTACCGCCGACCACGCCCGGCACGGGCCTGGCAGCGGCGATCTACGCCACCCGGCACCTGATCAGAACGGGACGCCCGGTCGGCGGCAGCGGCGCACTCACCGATGCGGTTCGGGCGAGCTTCGAAGCTGCCGGTGGACGAGTCCGCTGTGACAGCACCGTCGATCGGCTGCTGGTGCACGACGGTGCGGTCGCCGGCGTACGACTCACCGACGGCAGCGCGATCACCGCCGACCGTGTCGTGGCGGCGTGCGATCCGCAGCGAGTGTTCGTCGACTGGATCGACACGGTCCCGAGCGGGGCCCGGCGACTGGTCGACCGGTACCGGGCCCAACCCGTGCACGAGGGATACGAGTCGAAGGTCGATGCCGTGCTCACGGGCCTGCCCACGTATCGCGATGCCGCGCTGATCGACGCACTCGTGCCCGGTGCCGACTCGCTCGCCCCGACCACGATCGTCGCACCGAGCCCGGACGAGCTCGCCGGGCTCACGAGCAACGAGGTCGACGGCGAGGTCGCAGACCGTCCGACGCTGCTGGTCAACGTGCCGAGCGTGCTCGACGGCGACATGCAGCCCGACCCGGATCAGCACGTGTTGAGCGTCGAGGTGCTGTTCACGCCGTATTCGCTCGTGGGCGGCTGGCCCGACTCGGACGAGCCGGAGCGCTGGCTCGAGCTCGTCGACGGGTTGATGGAGCCCGGAACGCTGCAGCTCGACCGCTGGCGGGCGATGACGCCCGACCGGTACGAGTCCGAGTTCCGGATGCACCGCGGTCACACGCCGTCGTACGCCGCACCACCGTTGCGCGCGTTCGTCGGCCGCGACCGTGAGACGACGCGGTACCGCACACCGATCGATGGTTTGTACCTCTCCGGCGCCGGCACGTTCCCCGGCGCCGGAGTGTTCGGGGCGTCCGGGCGCAACACTGCCGACGCGGTGATCACCGACATGAGCGGTTCACGCTTCGGAGCGACGGCCGTCCGACGTCGCGTCGCTGCGGACGCGGGCATCAGGCTGAGCGGAGTGTCTCGCTGAGCGGTACCGACTCGATGTCGGTGTCGGGCCCGACGATGTAGTTGCCGGCGACCACCGACTGGAGTTCCTGGGCTTCGTCGAAGTGCACACCGATCGGGTCGAGGCCGTCGGCGACACGCTGCGACCTGCTCCTTGAACTGGCGCCGAACCATCGACACGCCACGATCGGTCGACGAGAGCCGCTCCTCGGTGTGGAGTGTGATCGGGCCCTGCCCGACCTGCGTCTCGTAGTCGCCCGGGTAGATGCTGATGCTCCTCGTCGGTCAGGTCGAACCAGCTCTTGTCGTTCGCCGTACACGGGCAGCCCCTGCGGTGGGCGATCCTTCGGCTTGCGAACCATCGCGTACACCCGGGTGTGTCGTCGCGTCGATCGGCAGCGCCCACGACATGTTGTTCGTCTTGCCGAGCACGGTGAGCGTCGGCGTCGGGATGACGCGCATGGTCGGGTGCGCGGACCTCGGTGACCCGGTGCAGCGTCGTGCCGTCGGGCAGGTCGCGGTCCTGGGTGGCGGTCACGCCCAGGTCGTTGCGTTGCCAGTCGATGCTCGGCCAGATCTCGAGCTTGGGGTCGAACTGCGGCCCGCTGATCGCGTTGTGGAGGATGAACACGTGGTACGGATCCATCGCGTTCTCGTGGGTCTGGAACCAGTTGCACGGCGCATCGCTCGGCCCACCGAACGCGAAGTGGTCGATGATCACGATCTCCTCGGTGTCGTCGTCGAGGTCCTCGAAGATGTCGTAGCGGGGGAAGACCGGTTGCTTCTCGGCCGGGCCGAGGTAGGCGAAGATCAGCCCGTGGTACTCGACCACCGGGTACCACGGTTGCCGGTACGACTCCCGGTTGCGGCCCCGGTCGGGCTCACACGGCTGGTCGAGGCAGACGCCGTCGGCAGCGAACAGCCAGCCGTGGTACGGGCATCGGATGCCGTCGTCTTCGACCTTGCCGTAGAACAGGCTGGTCCCGCGATGGCAGCAGCGCGGCAACACCAGCCCCGGCGTGCCCGGTCAGGCTGCGGTACAGCACCAGGTCCTCGCCGAGGACCCGGATGTCGCGGGGGAGTGAGGTGGCGTCGGTCGAGCGGGCGACCGGGTGCCAGTACCGTCGGAGCATCTCCCCGGCCGGTGTGCCGGCATCGACCTCGGCGAGTTCCGGGTCGAACGACCCTCGTCGATGTCCGTAGGCCCGTCCGTCGTCGATCACCGCCATGGAGCCAGTCTCGCGGACGCGACACGGGGGCCCGGCGCCGGAGCGTCGGACCCCCGTCGATCACATCGAACTCGGATCAGAAGCCGATGGACTCGTCGATGAACTCGTTGGTGTACATGTCCTCGGCCGTCAGGTCGGCCGGCACCTCGGCGCCCGCATCGCGGATCGTGTCGATCAGCTCGTTGACACGGTCGAGGTCGAAGTTGCCGACGGTCGAATCCGGGCCGTTGCCATGGAGCCCGAGTTCGGTCATCGTCTCGACGGCGAACGCCGCGACCCCCTCGTTGTAGACCCAGTCGGCGTCGAACTGCTCGACGACGTCGACGATCATCGCGTTGGTGCGGGCCGGATCCTCGGCGAAGTCGATGATTGCCTGCTGCACGATCGGCACGAACTGCTCGAGGCACGGCCGCAGCGTCTCCAGGTCGGTCGGCTTCACGCCCAGCGTCTGCGAGTACACCTGGTAGCCGGCGTCGTGCAGCAGCTGGAACGCCACGTCACGCCCGAACTCCTCGAAGGTGTTCTTGTAGAGGTACGGCTCGGCCGATGCGAAGCCCTGCTGTGCGATGTCGCCCTCGGCGATGAAGCGAGCCGGGGTGCCGTCGTAGGACTTGTCGATCATGTCCTCGGTCCAGATGCCCGAGCGCCACGAAGGCTTCGGGGAATCCGGCGCACCACCGAACAGGTTGACGCTGACGCCGGCTTCGCCGAGGTCGGCGATCGTCTCGATGTCGGGATAGGTCTCCGGGTCCCACATCATGATCTGCGGGTTCTTCTCGAGCGGCGCGACGACTGCGATGAGCGGCGCGTCCTCCCAGTTCTGGGCCTGCCCGTCGGTCGACGTGTAGCCGATGTGGATCGAGTCGTCGGTGTACATGTTGACGCGTGGTGCGTTGAAGCCGATCGCCGGTCCACCGGCGCGGACTTCGAGCGTGATCCCGGTCGGTTCGCCGCCTGCGATCAGCGACCCACTGGTGATCTTGTTGTCGGCGTCGACCACGTAGTCGTCACCGATCATCTCGTACATCGCACCGTGCTCGGCCTCGGTCCACCAGTCGGTCTGGATCACGAGTGGGTCGGGCACACGCCGGCGAGGTCGATCGCCACCGCCTCGGCGGTCTCCTCGGACATCTCGTCCGATTCCTCGGACATCTCGCCGAATCGTCGGACATCTCGCCCGATTCCTCGGCATCTCGCCCGTCTCCTCGGCCGTCGCTTCCGACGTTGCTTCGGTGGTCTCCTCGGCGGTCGCTTCTGCGGGCGTTGCGTCATCGTCGTCGCCGCCGCACGCGGCGACGACGAGTCCGAGTGCGACGACTGCCGGCGACGTAGCGAGAGGTTCTGCGCTGTTTCATGGTGGTGGTTTCTCCCCCTGATGGCTCAGGTGTTTGGTGGTGTGTTGCGATGTTCGGCGGGTCGTCGCTCGTCAGTCGGCTGCGTCGTACCACTTGCCGATGGCCAGGTTCTGGATCCAGCCGAAGAGCAGGAAGACGGTGACGCCGAGCGCTGACGACATGATCACGGCGGCCAGGAGCTCCTCGCCTTGCAGC
Organism: uncultured Acidimicrobiaceae bacterium; assembly: GCA_963827775.1. Taxonomy (GTDB): domain Bacteria; phylum Actinomycetota; class Acidimicrobiia; order Acidimicrobiales; family Ilumatobacteraceae; genus Ilumatobacter. Next base: position 70,441 of record CAWHCI010000028.1, read on the forward strand.
TGGCTGGCGTATCGCCGGAGCAGCTGGCCGATGCCGACGTCGCCCGTGCCGAAGAAGAAGTCGCCGACGATGGCGCCGATCACCGACAGGCCGGCCGAGATTCGCAGTCCGGCGAAGATGGCCGGCATCGCCGCGGGGAACATCAGCTTGCGCAGACGGGTGACCCGGTTCGCGTGGTGCAAGGTGAACAGGTCGTGCATGCCGCGATCGGCCGACTGCAGACCGAACAGGGTGTTCACGATGATCGGGAACAGCGAGATGATGACGCACACGATGATCCGCGACTGCTGACCCGTGCCCCACCAGAACGAGATGAGCGGCACGATCGCGAGGATCGGGATCGCCTGCAGCATGACCAGGTACGGGAACAGCGCCCGTTCGACGATCTTCGTCTGGCTCATGATCGTCGCCAACGTGAATCCGAGCACGATCGAGATGCTCAACCCCGTGATCGCGACCTTGGTGCTCGACCACAGCCCGCCCAGGATCTCGGAGAAGTTGTCCCAGTCGAGGAAGCCGACCTCGAGCACCTGGTGCGGCGGCCGCAGCAGGAATCGCCGGGTGTCGTCGAGCATCACGTACGACACGAAATACCATCCCGCGAGGATGACGATCCCCATGGCGAGCGGTGGAAGGATCTGCCCGGCGAGCGTACGAGCCCGCCCCTTTCGCTGAACCACGCCAGGTGCCGGGAGATCTCCCGGCGGCACGGTCCCGGCGAGGGTCTCTCCCTGAGACGCCGTCTGGCGCTCGGTGTCCTTGATGTCGGTCATGAGTGGGAACCTCGCAGCTGGTGAGAGACCTGACCGCTCAGTTCGGCGAAGGCAGGTTCGAATCGGAGATCCGGATCGCGGGGATACTCGAACGGCACCTCGTACTCGGCCACGATGCGACCGGGACGAGCCGACATCACGATCACCCGCGTGGACATGAAGACCGCCTCGCTGATCGAGTGGGTGATGAAGAGCCCGGCGAACCCCTCGCGCAGGAAGAGCTGCTGGGTCTCCTCGTTGAGGTGCTCACGCGTGATCTCGTCGACAGCGCCGAACGGCTCGTCGAACAGGAAGACCGGGGGACTCAAGGTCAGCGTCCGCGCCAGCGACGCACGCATCTTCATGCCACCCGACAGCGACTTCGGATAGTGCCCCTGGAAACCGTCGAGGCCGACGAGCTGGATCGCCTCTTCCGCGACGCGGGACCGCTCCGCTCTGGGCATGTCGTGGAGCTCTGCGAGGAGCTCGACGTTGCCCTTGACCGTGCGCCAGGGGAGCAGCGTGGCGTCCTGGAACACGTACCCCAAGCGGTCCCGGTCGACGACCACCTTGCCAGCCGTCGGTTCGAGCAGGCCGGAGGCGATCTTGAGCAAGGTCGACTTGCCGCATCCCGACGGGCCGACGACCGTCACGAACTCACCTTTCTTCACGGTGAACGAGACGTCCTGCACGGCCTCGGTCCCGTCCGGGAACGTCATGCCGATGCCCTCGAACGACAGCGATTCGGTTCCCTGGGCCGTGGTGGCGACCGTCATCAGTTCCTCCAGCTCCGGGGGTGGGCCCGGCAGACCAACGTCGAACCAGCACCGTAGCGGACTACAGCGATGGCATTACACACGACCGGATGCCGACGACGACTGTTCACAGAGACGAAACACGACGACCGCCGATCGCTGTCACATCGCCCAGCTCGGCGGCCACGAATCGAACTCGCCGACGGGCACGGTGTGGGAGATGAGCCCCACGGTGGGGCGCCAGTGATGGAGCACGAACCCGGTCGGCTCGCCGGTGTAGCGGGTGCCGCCCCCTCGGAGTTCCAGGGCGAGTTGGCCGGCCGTGCTCGGGCACACCACGGCGATGGTGCCCGCGTAGCGGCACTGGAACGAACGATGGAGGTGACCGCAGACCACTGCTTCGACGTGGCGGTGTCGGGAGATGACGTCCGCCTCCTCCCGGCCCTTCGCGAAACCGGACTTCGTGTCCATCAGCCCGACGCCGCTCGGCACCGGAGGATGGTGCTGCACGACCACGACCGGACGATCGATGGCCGTGAGTTGCGCGTCGAGCCAGCCGAGCTGGGCATCCGAGAGCGTGCCCTCGTGGCTGCCGGGAATCGTCGTGTCGATCGCCACGATCGTGAGGTCGGGCAGATCGATCACGACGTCGATCGGGTCGTTCGGCTCACCTGCCGGCAGCACATCCGGGTACCGCCGCCGCAACTCGGAACGGTCGTCGTGATTGCCGGGAAACGGCACGAACGGCGCTTGCAGCCCTGCGAGCGCCTCGGCGAGACGGTCGTACTGCACGCTCGTGCCGTCGTTGACGAGATCGCCGGTACCGATGACGAGGTCGGGTTGCAGCTCGAGTGCGTTGATGGTGTCGACGGCCGACCGCAGCGCGGCGGCGCTGTCGATGCGGTCCGCGAACAGATCGCCAGGATCGACGACGTGGCAGTCGGAGATCTGGGCGATCAACATGCCGTCACACTAGGGAAAAGATCTAGCGTGGTGAGCATGGTGATCGAGTTCCTGACATTCAACGTTCCCCCCGGCGAGTTGGACGAATGGCTCGCCGTCGAGGAACAGCACTGGTCGCGTTTCCTCGAGTGGCAGGACGGCTTCGTCCGCAAGGAGATGTGGCGCTCCCACGACGACCCCACCAAGGTCCACGCGGTGATCTGGTGGGAGTCGGTGGAGCAGTGGAAGGCCGTCAAGCAGGAGGACGTCGACCACGTGGTCGCCGCGATGGGTGAGCACGAGCGGACCGCCGAGTGCATCTCGTTCGATCTGCTCCGCGAGGGCTGATCACACGTCGCCGAGCAGACCGGCCGCCCGCTCGACCAGCGGCACCGGGTCGGTGCCCGGCGTCGAGAGCTGCACGAGGTTGAGGCCGATCGACGCCGGAGCGAACCGGTCGGCCCCATCGACGAGCATCCGATGAGCGTCGTCCCAATCGAGTTCGCTCGGCGAGGTGGGCCGGTCGACCGCTGTCTGATAGATCGCTGTCGCGACGGACCCGACGGACGATGCGTTGCCGATGATCGACTCGTGCTGTCCCGGGAAGCAGCCCGACAGGAAGAGCCCGTCGGCGACCCGGGCGGCGAGCCGAACGAGCTGCGGGCCGCGTGCCCCGATCCACACGGGAATCTCACGCGGCGGCGTGGCGTGGGAGGGCGGTGCGTAGCCCGGGACCGCCGTGCCACGGTGCACGGCGCGGATCACGTCGACCGCGTCGCGGAACAGCGCCACGGGCCGATCGGAGCCCAGCCCGAACGGGCCGAGCGTCAGCTCGCCACCCACGCCGAGACCGACGACGGCGCGCCCGCCGCTGAGCTCGTCGAGCGTGGCTGCGGACGCGGCGATCGCGCCGGGATGCCGGAGCACGGGCGACGTGATGCCGGTGGCGAGCCGGATCGTCGACGTGCGCCCGGCGGCGGCGGCGAGCACCGGTACCGGATCACGTGCCACCCCCTCGTCGGCGATCCAGACCTCGTCGAGCCCGCACTCCTCGGCGGCCACGACGGCGTCGACGAGTGCCCCCGCGACGATGCCGGGGAACATCCACACGCCTCGCCGCACTCGGGTGCGGTCGGTCGGCGGTGGAGGCACGCTCCCCAGTTTCGTACAGTGGCCCCATGCGCACGGGAATCTTCCTCTTCGGCGGTGTCGAGATGCCGGACGCCGGCGCCGGGCTCCCTGCCCCGACCGACCGCCGGTACGACAAGAAGGAGGTCTGGCGAGCGACCGAACAGATCCTCGACATGGGCGTGCTCTCCGACCGCCTCGGATTCGATTCGTTCTGGCTGACCGAGCACCACTTCCAGTACGAGGGGTACGAGGTGATCCCGAACGGCCTGCTGATCGGATCGATCCTCGCCGAACGAACCGAGCAGATCCGCATCGGCATGGCGTTCAACATCGTGCCGCAGTGGCACCCGCTCAAGTTGGCCGAGGACTTCGCCACCCTCCACAACATCTCGGGTGGCCGGGGCATCCTCGGCGTCGGGTCGCGGCACGGTGCCTCGAGAGGCCGAGCCGCTCGGTACGAAGATCGGCAGCTTCGACAATCCCGACCAGATCGCCGCCGACGAGATCAACCGCAAGATGTTCGACGAGGCGATGGAGGTCATCAGGCTCGCGCTCGACAACGAGTCGTTCTCGTACCACGGCGACATCTACGACTTCCCGCCACCCGGCATCCCCGACCGCGGCGGCTTCGTCGAGGAACTCACGCTGGTGCCGCAACCGCTGTACCCCTACGAGATCTGGCAGGCGATCACGTCACCGCCGTCGCTGGAGCAGGTACCGAAGGCGGGCTGGGGTGGCGTGTTCTGGAACTGCCATCACTCGTTCATCAAGATGCGCTGGGAGAAGTTCGCCGAGACGTACGAGGCAGACCCACGGACAGGCGCTCGAGCGCGGGCGAGAAGCGCATGCTCGTGCTCAACACGTGCATCGAGGACACCCGCGAGCAGGCGATCGAGTCGGTGCGCGACGGCCACGACGAGTTCTGGAAGTTCCTCGGCCCCTACGGCTGGAGCAAGGGATACATGGGCGACGACGGCAAGCCGGCGCCGCCCGGGCCTGATCCCCACCCTCGAGGACTCGATGGACCGGCAGCGCACCTGGGTGGTCGGATCACCCGACGAGGTCGCCGAGACGATCGCCTGGTACCGCGACGAACTCGGCATCGAAGACCTGATGATCTTCCCGGCGATGCCCGGCGACCCGTACGGCAAGGTGGAGACTCAACTCCACCGCCTCGCCGAAGAAGTGTTGCCGCTGGTCGGTTGAGGACCGGGTCAGCGGCCGAAGTCGAAGGCGACGATCTCGGCCATCTGCGCCGCCAAGTGCTCGATGTTGGCGTCGAACAGTTGCTTGCCGAGCTCGGCCGAGGCGCCGGTCGGGTCGCCGATGTAGCCGTCGGCGTCGAAGTCGTTCGACAGCCAGCCGAACATCACCGACCCGCCGAACTTCACGAACTCGTTCTCGGCCAGGCGCCTCGGGCACCTTGCGTTCCGCCTTCGAGAGATCGACCAGGTCGGGTCGCAGGTGCATGAAGACGGACGTCTCGTTGAGACCTCCGTGGATGCCCATCCCGAGTTCATCGGCCGTCGACGACCCGCCGTACGCCGGCGGCAGCGAGGGGTGCACCAGGAACGTCTTCAGGCCGAACTCGAGCCGCAGCTCGCGCAGCGCGGTGTTGAGCAGCGTGGTGTTGCCGCCGTGCCCGTTGAGCAGGACGAGGCGCTCGGCGCCGGTGACGGCGATGCCACGCCCGAGGTCGCGCAGGATCGACATCATCGTGTCGGCCGAGTACCAGAGCGTGCCGGGCGACCAGGCGTGCTCGTTCGACTTGCTGACCGACAGCGTCGGGCAGCTGCCAGATGTCGAGCTCCTCGCCGCACGACGTCGACGACCGCGGTCGCGGTCTCGTGGGCGATCACGTGATCGACGGCCAGCGGAAGGTGCGGGCCGTGCTGCTCGACCGCCCCGATCGGCAACAGGAGCGTCGACGACGGCGTGATGCGCTCGAGGATCTCGGGTCCGGTCAGATCCTCGTAGCGACGACTCATCGCGGCGATGCTAGGCGCACATCGCGACGACGCCGGGCATCGGCGGCTCGTGGTCAGCGGCCGGGGGTGCGGCCGAGGTTGACCCACCCCCGCAGCCCTGCCAGCCAACCGTCCGGTCGGCCCGTCGTGTCGGCCCGGTGCGAGCCGGCGCACATCCGATGCAGGCGCCGGCCGGCCAGATTCACGACGTCGTCGGACAATCCGATCGGCAGGCCACAACCACCGCAGCGCAGCACGTCGTCCATGCACCGGAGCGTACGGGCGCCGCGCCGTCAGCGGGCGGCGACGGGTCCACGCCTACGATCCCACCATGGCGCAGTTGCTCACCAACGCCCGGCTGGCCGACGGCCGCCATGTCGACATCCGTGTCTCGGAGGGCCTCATCGGCGACGTCGTGCCCCACGGCTCGGATGTCGAGGCGACGCCGGCCGGCGAGGATGCCGGCTCGGCGGATCGACCGGTCGATGTCGGCGGTCGGCTGCTGTTGCCGGCGATGGCCGAACCCCATGCCCACCTCGACAAGGCACTCACGGCCGAGGCCGTCCCGAACCCCGCCGGCGATCTGGGTGGTGCGATCGAGGCCTGGATCGCGGCAGCGGCAGCAGGGGTGTTCACCCACGACGACATGGTGACGCGGATCCGCGCCGCCCTCGACAAGCTGCTCCTCAGCGGCGTCACTGCCGTTCGCAGCCACATCAACTGTGGGTCGGGCGCCGGCGTCCGGCACCTGCGGGCCGCGCAGGAGGCCGTCGCCCCGTACGCCGACCTCATGCACGTCGAGTTCGTCGCGCTCACGCACTCGCCGATGGCCGGCCCGGACGGTGCGGCGAACCGCGCCGCACTCCGCGATGCGATCGAGGCCGGCGTCCATCTCGTCGGCGGCTGCCCACATCTGGAGGACGATGGGCCCGAGTCGATCGCGAATCGCGCTGGACGCAGCCGCGGATGCCGGTCTCGGCGTCGACCTGCACGTCGACGAGACGCTCGATCCCTCGATGTTGACATTGCGCGACCTGGCGCGCGCCGTGGTCGGGAGCGGGGTCGGGCCCGGCGTGACGGCGAGCCATTGTGTGAGCCTCGGGATGCAGTCGCCGGCGACCCAGGCCGCAGTGGCGGGTGAGGTGGCAGAGGCCGGGATCTCGATCGTGCCGTTGCCGCAGACGAACCTCTTCCTGCAGGGCCGCGGGCACCCGCAGGCGACGCCGCGCGGGTTGACCGCCATCGCCGCACTTCGCGACGCCGGCGTGCTGGTCGCTGCCGGAGCCGACAACGTGCAGGATCCGTTCAACCTCGTCGGGCGCTCCGACCCGTTGGAGACCGCGGCACTGCTGGTGATGGCCGGCCACGTCCTGCCCGACGACGCCTACGACATGGTCGCGAACAACGTTCGGCGGGTCATGGGTCTCGCCCCGGTCAGGTTCGAGGTGGGAGATCCCGCCGACTTCGTCGCGATCGATGCGCCGTCGATCCGTGGTGCCATCGCCGACGCACCCGTCGACCGCACGGTGTTCCGGGCGGGACGGCTCGTCGCCTCGACCTCGTCGACCGCGACGATCGAACGCTGACGTTCACCCCTCGTCGGGGTAGGGGAACCAGCGGAGGTGCTCGAAGTCGCTCGTCGTGGCGGGGAAGCCGAGCGGGTTCGGAGGGGTGTCGGCGAGCTCACCGAGCAGTTGCTTCGCCCGCTCGAGGTATTCGGTCAGTCCGCCCTCGGGAAGCAGGTGCGGCCGACGGTGGTACGTCATCGCACCCTCGCGGTACGACACGTCGTGGAGCGACAGGGGGGCGGCGGCGAGGCCGTCACGATGCCGCCACAGGCCCGTGTCGGGCTCGAACCGGTAGTAGGGCAGCAGCTTGCGCCCCTCGTCGGCCAGCAGCGAGCACCGCATCGACGATGTAGTCGAAGGTGGTCTCGTCGATGAAGTAGTTGAAGTTGACCCGGACCCAGCCGGGCTTGATGCCCTCGCAGCCCCGTGTGATCTCGCGCTCGAACTCGTGTGAGCGTTCGAGGTCGATGCCGAGCAGTCGGTGTCCGTACGGGCCGGCGCACGAGCACCCGCCGCGCGACTGGATGCCGAACAGGTCGTTGAGCACGCTGACCACGAAGTTGTGGTGCAGGTACCGGCCCGGCACCGGGTCGGTACCCGGCGGGACGTCACGCACCACGAACGACACGATCGAGAGGCGTTCGGCGTCGTGGCTGCCGAGGATCATCAGGTTCGGGATGTTCGTCCCACGACGCGATCGCGCGTCGGACGAAGCGTTCCTCACGCTCGGTGATGCACTCGATGCCGACCGCCTCCTTCAGCTGGAAGACAGCCCGGCCCTGATCGAGCCGACGATGCTCGGGTGTGCCGCCCTCCTCGCGGTGTTCGACGTCGTCGAGGTAGTCGTGTTCCTCCGGGTTGACGAAGCGCGACCGTGCCGCCGCCCGGGCACGTCGGGCACACGGTTCGTGAAGAGTTCACGGCGGGCGACGAGCAGGCCGGGGGTGCCCGGCCCGCCGATCAGCTTGTGCGGCGAGACGAAGATCGCGTCGAGGTAGTCGTCGCCCTCGGTCGGGGAGCCCATCGTCGATCTCGCACGTACGGCGCGGCCGCCGCGTAGTCCCACAGCGCGATCGCTCCGTAGCGGTGCAGCAGGCTCGACACCGCGCCGATGTCGGTGATGATGCCGGTCACGTTCGACGCGGCCGAGAACGAGCCGATCAGCTGCGGTCGGTCGCGATGCCGCTCGAGCTCGGCCTCGAGGTGCGCGAGGTCGACGTGGCCGTCGATGTCCTCGTCGATGGTGACCACGTCGGCGATCGACTCGCGCCACGGCAGCTCGTTGGAGTGGTGCTCGTACGGCCCGATGAACACGACCGGACGATCGTCGGCCGGGATGTGCGCGGTGAGGTGGTGGGCGATCGTCGAGCTTCGACGGAACCCGGATGCCGAGGACACCGACCATCTTGGCGATCGCCGCCGTCGATCCGCTGCCGCAGAACAGCACGGCGTGCTCGTCGGTCGCCCCGACGCACTCGGCGATGATCTCACGGGCGTCCTCCCGGAATCGGCTGGTCTGCAGGCCGGTTCCCGACGACTCGGTGTGGGTGTTGGCGTACAGCGGCAGCACGACGTCGGCGATGTAGTCCTCGATGAACTGCAACGAGCGGCCGGACGCCGTGTAGTCGGCGTACACGACCGGGCGGGCACCGAACGGCCCCTCGACCATCTCCGACGCCCCGATCACCGACGCTCGGATGGTCTCGATCAGTGAGTGCGACACGGGCCGTACGGTACTGGGCCGGCGTGCCCGAACGGGAACGGTCTACGTTGCTGCCATGCCGATCGCCACGTTCAGCCTGGTCGCACTCGACTGCCCGGATCCTGACGAACTGGCGGCGTTCTACGCGGCGATCACCGGTTGGCGGGTCCGGGTACCACCGTGGCTCGATGTCGAGGCCGAGGGCCGGCGCTGGGTCGAGTTGCACGGGGGTGAGGGAGCGGCGCTGGCCTTCCAGCGGATCCCCGACTTCGTGGCACCGACGTGGCCCGGGGGCGATCGCCCGTCGCAGCTGCACCTCGACTTCGATGTCCCGGATCTCGACGCAGCCGAACGCGAGGTGGTGTCCCTCGGGGCTCGCAAGGCGGTCGTGCAGCCGGATCCGGCCGAGTTCCGTGTGTTCCTCGACCCGGCGGGTCATCCGTTCTGCCTGGTGCGTGCACTCGGGTGAGTCAGCGGCCGGTCGCCGCCGACACCCGTGCTCGGGGGTCGGCGGCACCCGCCAGCACTCCGTCGCGGTCGAGCGTGATCGCATGGGCGTGCCCGAACCCGCTGTCGAACGACGGGCTCCGGCGGATGCGGTGCCCTCGATCGGCGAGCGTGTGCCACGCCTCGGGGGCGTGTCCCTCGAGGTCGACGATCTGGCCGGTGGGAGCGGTCCACGTGTCGAACCCGGTCGACGGCCCGGACAGCGCCCATCGGGGTGCGTTGATCGCCCGGGCGGGGGAGTGGCCGTGGCGGAAGAGCCTCGCGGCGATCTGCAGCAGGATCTGCGGCTGGGCGTCGCCACCCATCGTTCCGAACACCGAGACGAGGTCGGCGCCCGACGTCGCCAGGGCGGGCGACAGCGTGTGCGGAGGTCGGCGACCCGGCCCGAGCTCGGCGCCGTGGCCCTCGACCAGGTTGAAGCCCAGGCCGCGGTTGTGGAGGTTGATGCCGGTGTTGGGTTCTGCGAGCCAGGACCCGAAGCCCGAGGCGTTCGACTGGATCAGCGACACGGCGAGCCCGTCGACCTCCGCGGTGCAGAGGTAGGTCGTGTCACCGGCGCCCGCCGGTGCGGCGTAGTTCGAAGCGCGTTCGGTGTCGAGGCGTCCGGCCCGCTCCGAGATCGCGGTCAGGAGTTCGTTGCCGTCCGCGTGCTCGTGCAGGGCGTCGGGCCGGTCGTGGCCGGCGAGTTTGGCGGCCTCGACGAGCAAGTGGGCCCACCGTTCGTCGTCCGGGTCGTCCGGTAGGTCGAGTGGATCGGCGAGCAGTGCGCCGCCGAGCGTGAGATATCCCTGTGAGTTCGGACCGATCGTGTGCAGGTCGACCCCGAACGCGTCGGCGGTGAGCGGCTCGACCCAGTCGGCCTGGGACGTCGCGAGATCCTCCTCGGTGAACACGCCGCCCCCGAGCTCGAGGAGCCCGGAGCCGAACTCGCCGCCGTAGAACCCGTCGCGCCCGGTCTCGGCGACGGACCGCAGCGAACGAGCCACACCGGGACGCCGCACCACGGCACCGGTTCCGGAGGCCTGCGATGCCAACTCGTCGAGTTGCCGACGGCCGCGATCGTCGACGCGGGCGATCGAGCCGGCGAGGAGCGGGCCGGCGGCGAAACCCTGCTCAGCGAGATCGATCGCGGGAGCGAGGAGATCGGAGAGCGGCATCGAGCCGAACCGTCGGTGGAGGGCCAGCCACCCGTCGACGCAGCCAGGCACCGTGACCGAGCGGATGTCGTGCCGGAACGGCATCTCGGTCATGCCTTCGGCCCGGAGCGCGGCGGGATCGCTGCCCGACCCGGCGCGGCCGCTGGCGTTCAGCCCCACGACCCCGTCGCTCGTGTGGATCAGTGCGAACAGGTCGCCGCCCATACCGCACAGATGCGGACCGGTCACGGCGATGGCGGCATTCGTGGCGATCGCTGCATCGACTGCGTTGCCGCCCCGAGCGAACGTCAGGTCGCCGGCCCGTGTGGCCAGTTGGTCGGCCGACGCGACCATGTGCTCGGTGCCGCGGGCGCTGCTGTGGGGGAGCGGGGTCATCCGGCCACGGTAGGTCGCGTCGTACGCTGCGCCCGTGGTCGATCGACGGACTCGAGGCGCCACCGTCGTCACCATCGGCGGTGCGGTGATGCTCGTCGGCACCTTCCTGCCGTGGCTCCGATCGGGGACGCGCAACCGGTCGAGCTACACGATCTTCGATCTGGTCGAACGACTGGGGTTCGCCCCGGGTGGAGTCATCGAGTGGTCGTTGCGACTCTGGCCGCTCGTGCCCCTGCTCCTGGTCGCGACGGTGACGACGGCGTGGGCCGTGGCGACCGAGCACCTGAGGTGGACGGTGCCGATGGTGCTGTCGGCGTGTTCGGCGGTCTGGGTGGGTGGCACCGCCTTCGCCGTGCTGCTGGCACCCGACATCGCGCTGTTCGGCGTCGGGATCGGGCCGACGGCGACGCTGGCCGGCACCGCCGTGCTGGTGGCCGGCATCGCCTGGCTTCGGGTGCCCGGCAGCGGCACCGGCGACGCAGCAGCGCGGGCGTGACCCGGGCTCGTGGTCGCTACTCGTGCCAGACGCCTCGTTCGACGAAGACGTCCTTGAGCACGCCCGGGCGATCGGTCATCAGCCCGTCGACACCGAGATCGAGGAGGCGGTGCATCTCGTCCGGCTCGTCGATCGTCCACACGTGCACCTGGTACCCCCGGCGGTGCGCACGATCGACGAACCGCCGGTTGACCAGTGTGATCGGCCCCGAGCTGACCGGAACCTGGGCGACTCGCCCGCCCCACGGCACGAAGCCGCTCAACCGGAGCGACGTGATCTGCATGCGGACCGAAGCTGGTACAGATCGAGTCGCCGAACTCGCGCCGGAAGCGCCGCAGCCGTGCGTCGCTGAACCCGCCGATCAGCACGCGATCGAGGCAGTCGAGGCGCCGCAGCGACGCGATCGTCGCGTCGACGGCGCTGTCGGCCTTGCAGTCGATGTTCATGCGAGTGTCGGGGAATGCCTGCATCAGGTCCTCGAACAGGGGGATCGGCTCGCGTCCGTCGACGCGGGCCGTGGCGACCTCGCTCCACGGCAGTTCGGCGATCACACCGCTTCGATCGGTCACACGGTCGAGCTCGGCGTCGTGGAATGCCACGAGCACGCCGTCTGCGGTCGCGTGCACGTCGGTCTCGAGGTATGTGTAACCGAGGTCGACGGCGTACTGGAACGCGGGCATCGTGTTCTCGGGGTGCGCGGACGCCCCGCCGCGATGCGCGAACGCCATCGGCCCCGGCCAGTCGAGAAACGGATGCATCGCAGCAGTCTGCCCGGCGAGCGTCGCTCCGAACGATCAGGCGAGATCGATGCGACGGGACGGCGACCCGGGCGGGCCGTTCCGAATGACCGCGTGCGAACCGGGACCGAGCGCCGTGCGGTCGACGACCCCTTCGACGACCGCCCAGATCGCATCGGCATCCGGCCCGTACATGTACAGCGTCGCGCCCTCCGGGCCGATTTCGTTGCCGTCGAACTCGCCCGTCCCGGATCCGTCGACCGCAGTGATGATGGGATCCTCGATCGAGTCGAGTCCGGCACCGGGGTCGCGCAGGGACGTGATCCTGATGAGGACGGCCTGTTCGACGGGCGTTGCCTCCGCGGCGTTGGTCGGTGGAGACGTCGTGTTGCGCTTCCAGATCGGCACGCCCGAAACCGCCCTGATCGTCTCAGGCTGCCGATCAGATCGCGCGCCCAGCGGCCTGCCAGTACTCGTCTTTCGAGCAGGCGCTTGTAGAGCTTGCCGGTGGGGTGGCGGGGGAGTTCTTCGCGGAAGTCGATCGAGCGCGGGCATTTCACGTCCGCCAGATTCGCACGGCAGTAGGTGATCAGTTCGCCGGCGAGCTTCGAGACGGCCTCGTCGTCGGCCGGCATCTCACGGGGCTGAACCACGGCCTTGACCTCTTCGCCGAAGTCGTCGTTCGGCACACCGAACACGGCCACGTCGATCACGTCGTCGTGCATCGTGAGCACGTTCTCGGCCTCCTGCGGATAGATGTTCACGCCGCCCGAGATGATCATGTAGGCCTTGCGGTCGGTCAGGTACAGGAAGTTGTCCTCGTCGAGGTAGCCGACGTCACCGAGCGTCGACCAGCCCTTCGGGTGGCGTGAACCCGCAGTCTTCTCCTCGTCGTTGTGGTACTCGAACGTGCTGCCGCCCTCGAAGTAGATCGTTCCCGACTCGCCGGTGGGCACGTCCTCGCCGTCCTCGCCGACGACGTGGACCACACAGTTGATCGGGGTGCCCACGGTGCCTTCGTGTGCGAGCCACATGTCGCTGTTGCAGTAGACGAAACCGTTGCCTTCGGTGCCCGCGTAGTACTCGTGGATCACCGGCCCCCACCATTCGATCATCTGCTTCTTGACCGGGATCGGGCAGGGGGCCGCTGCGTGGATCACACATTCCATCGACGACACGTCGTACTCGGCACGCGTCTCCTCGGGCAGCTTGAGCATGCGTACGAACATCGTGGGCACGACCTGGCTGTGGGTGGCCGAGTACGTGTCGAGGCACTGGAGATAGAACTCGGCGTCGAACCGCTCCATCACGACGAGCGTCGCACCCGTCGCCAACGTCGCCATGCAGAAGCGCAGCGGAGCCGCGTGGTACAGCGGCGCTGGGGAGAGGTACACCTTCGTATCGTCCAGCCCGAACAGCACGCCGAGCATGCCGGCGACACCGGTGACCCGGGTCTCGAGCGGTTCCGGCACGAACTCCGGGAGCACGCCCTTGGGACGTCCGGTGGTGCCCGACGAATAGAGCATGTCGGTGCCGGCGAGGCGACGGTCGAGCGGTTCGGCCGACTGCGCATCGACCGCCGACTCGAACGACTCGTACCCGCCGATCGTGCCGTCGACCATCAGCCGGAGTTCGACGCCGGGTGTCACCTCCAGCAGCTCGGCAGCCTGGTCCGCCTTGTACTTCGACGTGATGAAGGCCTTCGCCCCGCAGTCGTTGACGACGTAGCCGAGTTCGTCGGTCGTGAGCCTCGACGAAGCGGCGGTGTAGATCAACCCGGCGTACTCGCACCCCCACAGGATCGAGAGGTAGAGGGGGTGGTTCTCCATGCAGACGGCGATGTGGTCGCCTGGTTCGAGGCCGGCCGAACGGAGCAGACGGCTGAGCCGATTGGCTGCGGCGTCGAGCTCGGCGAAGGTCTGGACGCGGCCGCTCTCGGCCATGATCACGGCCGGTTCGTCGGCCTTGGTCTCGAGATGGGCACCGGGATACATGGCCGCGGACGGTAGTCGACGGTACGGTCGCGTCGTGGATCCAGCGCGGCGGTCGGAACTGCACGAACGCGTCGCCCCGTTCGCCGACGTCGTCGCCCAGCCCGACGCCTCACTCGACGAGATGACGCTGTCGTTGTCGAAGGCGCTCCAACCCGACCTCGACATACTCGGCGTGATGACCGAGCTCGATGTGCTCGCGGCCGATTGTCCGACACCGACACGCGACGGCGTGATGCGGTTCCTTCGCGATGACGCTGGATTCGCGGGAGATCAGACCGACTACCACCGCTGGCAGAACTCGTGCCTCGACCACGTGGTCGACCGACGCCGAGGCATGCCGATCACCCTCGCCGTCGTCGCGATCGAGGTGGCACGTCGCGTCGGCGTCCGGCTCGCTGGCATCGGGCTGCCGGGCCACTTCCTGATCGGCGATCCCGACGATCCTCGTTGGTTCGCCGACCCCTATCACGGCCGGACCGACCTCCGACGCGACGAGTGCCGGAACCTGCTCGTGCGGCTCGGTGTGCGGCGATGGTCGGATTCGTTCCTCGAGCCGGTGCCGTCGAGGTTGATCGTGGCGCGCATGCTCAACAACCTCAAGCTGTCGTGCGAGCACCGCGACGACGGCGTGCGGCTGGCGATCGTGATGCAGGCCCGTCAGGCACTACCCGAGTTCTCCGGCGAACACCACGAGGCCGTCGAGGCCCTGGCGCCGCTCAACTGATCGGACGGTGACGACCGTCCGACGGTTGCGGCGACTCGCCACTCACGTGTCGGTCGTCGGAACGTCGCCGCGTGGCTGCGTGGCGGGTGGCCCGGGGTTGTTCCCGGTGCTCCGGCACCAGAACTCGACGTAACTGTTGATGCGGTCGGTGGGCGAGGTGTCCGGATCGAACCCCTCGTCGATCGACGCCTCGAACGTGACCGTCGGTTCCGAGCCCGTCACCGCCTCCACCACGGACTCGGGCGTGAGCACCTGGGACTCGGCGGGTGGGTCGGTCGGCGGCGGCACTCCGGCCTCCAATGCCTCGAGGACGAGGTCGAAGTCGGTCGCGATCTCGAGCGGGACGTCGCCTCGGATGGCGCGGTAGGTCTCGATGATCAACGCGTTCGCGTCCTCGACACCACCGGACCGGAGCTGGTCGGACACGTCGATCATCGCCTCGCAGAACGGGGTGAGGCGTTCGGCCGGCACCGTGACCGAGATGGTCGGTTCGTCGCCGACGTCGTCCTCGGTCGCCTCGTCCGAGCTGTCGGCGACGCACCCCGTCAGCAACACGCCGGCGCCGATCACCGCGGCTGCAGCGGTCCTGCGCATCGACATCAGTGAGAGTGTGGCAGGTACGGCTCGGGTTTCGTTGCCACGACTGCTTCCCGCACATCCGCAGCCGGGTACCTTGGCCGACATGACGGTGATCGAGAGCACGTTGACGGCCGACGAGCAGCGGGTCGCCGACCTCGCCGAGCATCTGATCGAGTCGCATCCGCCTTCGAGCACCGGCCCGGTCGGGTTCCTGGGCGCACAGTTCGACCTGGGGCTGGCGTGGGTGCACTTCGACGAGGGGCTCGGCGGGCTCGGGCTCAACCCGAAGCTCCAGCGGATCGTGAACGAGCGCGTCCGGGCGGCAGGCGGACCGTTCTCGATGGCCCGGAACCCGATCGGCTACGGCATGTGCGGCCCGACGGTGCATGCGTGGGGGAGCGACGAGCAAAAGCAGCGCTACCTGCGGCCGCTGTTCACGTGTGAGGAGATCTGGTGCCAGCTCTTCAGCGAGCCGGGCTCGGGCTCCGACTTCGCCGGCCTGTCGTCGCGCGGCGTCCGTGACGGCGACGAGTGGGTCGTCAACGGGCAGAAGGTCTGGACCACACTGGCGCACGTGTCGCGGTGGGGTCTGCTCGTGGTGCGCACCGATCCGGAGGCGGTCAAGCACGCGGGCCTCACTGCGTTCGTGGTCGACATGCACGCGGACACGGTCGAGACACGGCCGCTGCGCCAGATGACCGGCGAGGCGGAGTTCAACGAGGTCTACTTCACCGACACCCGCATCCCCGACAGCGAGATCCTGGGGAGCGCGGGCGACGGCTGGCGGGTCTCGCTGACCACGCTCATGAACGAGCGCACGTCGATCGGCGGCGGCATCCCGCCACGCGGTTCCGGTTCGATCGGCGAGCTGATCGACGTGTGGGAGGAACTGCCCGACGACCGCAAGGACGAGGCGGCTCGCGACCGGGTGATGCGCTTGTGGATCCGAGCCGAGGTCCACCGCCTCACCAACATCCGCGCCAACCAGAACCGCCGGTTCGGTGATCCGGGGCCAGAGGGTTCGATCGGCAAGATGGAGTCGGCGAACCTCAACAAGGCGATCCACGAGGAGTTGGTCGGGCTGATGGGCGCCGACGGGATGCTCTACGGCAGCTATGCGATGGATCAGCCCGCCACCACGATGTCGGCCGACTCACGACAGAAGGCGTTCCTGCGGTCGCGGGCGAACTCGATCGAGGGCGGAACCACCGAGGTGATGCTGAACATCCTCGGCGAACGGGTGCTCGGCCTGCCCGGCGACGTCCGGGTCGACCGCGACGTCCCCTGGAGCGAGGTCCCCCGCAACTGATCGGCCCGAACGGAGCGTACCGGGTTCGGTCCGTTCGTCAGGTGCCGGTCGTCAGGTGCCGGTCGTCAGCAGGTAGCCGCAGAACATCGCGCCGAGTGCCGCCAGCAGGCCGACGGCGCCGCCGATCGCGAGCGCGGCTCTGGACTGGCCGACCTGGTGAACGAAGGCCGCCGCGCCGCTGGCCATCGCCAGCAGGATCTTCAACAACAGCGTGATCTGGTACGCCGTGGACGTGTCGGTCACGTCGATGTCGCCGAGGTTCCACAGCCCCGTGACCACGACCACGGCGAACGCCGGCCAGGCGACGCGGGCGAACGACTGCGCCACGACCTTGGGAGCGTCGGGGAACGAGCGTCGCAGGCTCGGTACGAGCGCGCCGAGCACGATCTGACCACCGACCCAGACCGACGCGGCGAGCACGTGGAGGAACAGGCGGACGGTGTCGATGTTGGGGGAGAGCATGGTCGTTCAGTCGGCGAGGGCGGCGAGCACCTCGCTGGCGGGAAGGCTCCGGTCGTCCATCACCGGTCGGCCCAGCAGCGATCCGCCCAGCAGCACGGTGCTCGCCGCCTCGATCGCCGATTGCAGCTCGCGGATGTTCCGAGGTGGTGGGAAGTACTCGTCCTCATCGGTGATCCGCACGACCTCGACGCCGTGAGCGGGCGCCAGACGGTCGAGCACGGACTCGACCAGTTCCTCCGGGGCCGACGCGCCGGCTGTCACGCCGACCGTGCCCGCGAGATCGGCGGGCAGTTGATCGGCCACGTTGACCCGAAACACCTGCTCACAGCCGCCCTCGCGTGCGAGCTGTTCGAGCGCCCGGGTGTTGGACGAGTTCGACGAGCCGATCACCACGATCGCGTCGCACTGTTCGGCGATGGCCAACAGGGACGACTGGCGATTGGTCGTGGCGAAGCACAGGTCGCTGCGGCCCGGTGTCCACACGTCGGGGAACCGCTCCCGGACGCGCACGGCGACACCCTCCCAGTCACGGTGCGACAGTGTGGTCTGTGCGAGCAGCGCCACCGGTTCGTCGAAGTCGGGCAGCTCATCCACCTCCGACACCGACTCGACCCGATTGATCGCATCGGGGGCCACCGCCATCGTGCCGACGGCCTCCTCGTGGCCCTCGTGCCCGACGTAGACGATGCGGAACCCCTTGCCGGCACGCACCTTGACCTCGTGGTGCACCTTGGTGACCAGCGGGCACACCGAGTCGACCACGAAGCTGCCACGCTGCTGCGCCGCAGCGACGACCTCGGGCGCCGAGCCGTGCGCCGACAGCATGATCGGCCGACCCTCGGGCACCTCGTCGATGTCGTCGACGAAGATCACGCCCTGGCGTTCGAACCGCTCGACCACGATCTTGTTGTGGACGATCTCGTGGTAGCAGTAGATCGGCGGCTCGAAGGAACGGACCATCCACGCCAGCGCCTTGATCGCCATCTCGACACCGGCACAGAACCCACGCGGTTCGGCCAGGAGCACACGGTCGACGTTCATGTGATCGACAGAGTACCGGCGGGCCCGCCGATAGCCTGGCCCGTCCATGTCTGCACCCCTCGTCGTCGCCGTCGCGCCCGGATTCACCGGCAGCGCGTGCCGGGCTCACGCCCGGCGACGAGATCGCGCGCATCGACGGCCAGGTGCCACGCGACGTGATCGAGTGGCAGATGTTCACCGACGAGGGCGACATCGTGCTCGACGTGCTCCGCAACGGCCTCGAGTTCGACGTCGAGGTCGACAAACGACCGGGTGAGTCGCTCGGCGTCGAGGTGCAGTCGGCGGTGTTCGACCGGGTTCGCACGTGCGACAACCACTGCGAGTTCTGCTTCATCTACCAGTTGCCCAAGGGCATGCGGCGCAGCCTGTACCTCAAGGACGACGACTACCGCCTGAGCTTCCTGTACGGCAACTTCACCACCCTGACCCGCTTCACCGAGAGCGATCTCGAGCGGGTGATCACCGAGCGACTGTCACCGCTGCACGTGTCGATCCATGCCACCGACCACGATGTGCGCAACAGGATGCTGAAGAACGACCGTGGCGGCATGAGCCTGCGCTGGCTACGGGCGTTGCTCGACCACGGCATCGAGGTGCGCGGGCAGGTCGTGGTGTGCCCTGGCGTCAACGACGGCGACGTGCTCGACGACACGCTCGCCGGGGTGCTCGATCGGTTCCCCGAACTCGAGTCGGTCGCGGTGGTGCCACTCGGCCTGTCGAAGTTCAACAAGGAACCGGCGATGCGGCTGCACACGCTCGCCGAGGCCGAGCGGGTGGTCGACGTGGTCGAGTCGTGGCAGGCGACCTTCCTCGAGGTGCTCGGTCGGCGCATGGTCTTCGCGGCCGACGAGTACTACCTGATGGCCGGCCGTCCGTTCCCGTCCGCCGAGGCGTACGAGGGCTTCCCGATGCACGAGGACGGCATCGGCATGGCGCGCGACGTTCGAGCGCGAGTTCCACGGCGAGACCGACGACGCCACCGGTGTTCGCAGCGGGTTCTTCGCCGCCGTCGACCTCCCGGCGAATCCCGCCGCCTACACCGGGCTTCGGGCCCGGGCCGCCGACGTGGTGCAGCCGGTCTCGATCGGCCCCCGGCGGGGTGCCGGCATCGGCGTGCTCACCGGCACGTTCGGCGCCCAGGTGATCGGCCCGCTCGTCGACGAAGTCGACCGCCCCGATGTGCGGGTGCTTCCGGTCGACAACGAGTTCTTCGGCGGCAACACCGGTGTCACCGGCCTCATGACCGGCGCCGACCTCACACGCGTGCTCGACCGCGGAGCCCGAGGGCGACCGGTACCTGCTGCCCGACGTGTGCCTGTCCGACGACGGCCGGTTCCTCGACGGGCTCTCGGTGCGACGACCTGCCGCGTCCGGTCGAAGTCGTGCCGACCGACGGCATCGCGTTGCGGGCCGCACTCGGAGCGGGCAGCATGAGCGCGGTCGACACCTCCGAGCTGCCGACCGTGGTGATCGTCGGCCGTCCCAACGTGGGCAAGAGCACGCTGTTCAACCGGATCATCGGTGAGCAGGCGGCGATCGTCGAGAACCGGCCCGGGGTCACTCGCGACCGCAAGGAGCTCGAGGCCGAGTGGCTCGGCGTGAAGTTCCGCATGATCGATACCGGCGGTTGGATGCCGAAGGGCTCCGATCTCGAGGACAAGGTCTCCCGCCAGGTCGAGGCCGCCGTCGAGCAGGCTGATCTGGTGCTGTTCGTGGTCGACGCCAGCGTCGGCTCACTGGAGGACGACGAAGCCGTGGCCGACTGGCTCCGCCGCGGCCACCACGAGGTGCTCGTCGTGGCCAACAAGGCCGACAACAACCGTCGCGAAGACGAGATGTGGCAGTTCCTGTCGCTGGGCCTCGGTGACGCCGTGCCCGTCAGCGCCCTGCACGGCCGGCGCGCCGGCGATCTGCTCGACGTGGTGCTCGAACGGCTCGGCGACAAGGCCGTCTACGTCGAACCGTCGTCGAACGACGGTTGGGTGCCCGACGACGACATCGATCCGTGGACACCCGACGACCAACGCCCACCTCGCGTGGCAGTCGTCGGGCGCCCCAACGTGGGCAAGAGCACGCTGTTCAACCGCCTCGTGGGCTCCGACCGTTCGGTGGTCCACGACATGGCCGGCACCACACGCGACGCGATCGACACGCTCGTCGAGACCGAGGACGGTCCGATCGTGTTCATCGACACCGCCGGGATGCGCAAGAAGGGCAAGATCGACGACTCGGCCGAGTACTACTCGCTCGTGCGAGCACTCCGAGCGATCGACGACGCCGACATCGCACTGCTGATCGTCGATGCGACGGAGGGCGTCACCGGTCAGGACCAGCGCCTCGCCGAGCGCGTCGACGCCTCGGGGTGCCCGATCGTGATCCTGCTCAACAAGTGGGACCTGGTGAACGACCCCGAACAGCGACACGAGGTCGAGTCCGAGGTCGCCCGGAAGCTCTCGTTCCTCGGCGACGCGCCGGTGATCAAGATCTCGGCATTGAGCGGCAAGAACGTGCACAAGTTGCGACCCCGGCTGCAGGACGCGATCGAGCAGTACCACCGCCGCGTCCCGACCCGCGACGTCAACCGGGTCATCATCCAGGCCCAGCAGGAGTCGCCCGCCGGCGGGGAGCGCGCGTGCTCTACGCCGTGCAGGGCGCCACCGATCCGCCGACGTTCACGCTGTTCGTCAACCGCGAGCTTCCGCAGCATCACGTGCGCTACCTCGAGCGACGCATCAAGGAGGAGTTCGGCTTCGGTGCCACACCGATCAAGTTGCGTATTCGCAAGAAGGTCGGCTGATGCCGTGGTGCGAGCAGTGTTCGAAGTACCACACACCGTCGGCGATGAACGACGACGGCACCTGTCCGGTGTGTGGTGGCCCGGTGGGGGACAGCGAGCTGCGGGCCGCCGAGGTCGCCCGAGAAGAGTCGGCGCCGTGGCACTTCAAGCTGCTGGTCGGGGCGACGGTCGCGTATCTCGGCTGGCGTTTCGTCCAGCTGTTCGTCTGAGTCGCGTCGACGGTCGATAGGCTCGCCCTCCACATACGCGACAGCGATGTCGTACGGGCTGTGGCGCAGTTTGGTTAGCGCACTTGTCTGGGGGACAAGGGGTCGGAGGTTCGAATCCTCTCAGCCCGACCACACCGGCCGGGGCTCGCCCCCGGTCGCTTCGTCGCCGGGGCACTGCTGCGATGTCGGGACGTGACATGGTGACGAGCGTGACACCGATCTGTCGCCCCGGGACCACACGTGAGGGTTCGAGCGGCCGTGTCTCGGCTCGTGTACTGGCTGCTCGTGGCGATCGTCGCCATCGTCTCGGGTGACGTGAGCTCGGGAAAGGGCGAGCAGCCTCGCTACCGACCCAACGCGCTGCTCATCGGCCACTCGATCCGAGATCTCCGGCTTCCCGCCTCTGCCCGGTTCGCCGAACAGCTCGACGCCGATCGATGGCTGCTGTATCTGGCTGGCACCCGCGTTCGCGTGGACGTCCGGCCCGAGGGGATGAACCTCGTCAATCGACGTGGTTCCGCCATCGACACGTTGGTCTGGGTCGACCAGCGGCGACACCTCGTGGCGTCAGGGCGGTGGGCCGGCGACGGGCCCACGTTCGGTCTGTTCTTCGACAGCAGCTGATCTCGCTGAGGAGCCGGAGCCTCGATTCGATCTCCCGACCCGATGTCGACGGATTGTCCGGGGCGGGTGGCGCCTGCGGCACGCCCGTGGATTCTCCAGTCGGTGTGATGCCGTGGTTGACTCAACGGTATGACAGATGCGCCGGAGCCGGACGACCCCACTGAGATCGATGTCGAGGTGGAGGTCGAGGTCACCGACGTCGACGGCGACGGCGTCGCCGATGTCGTCGAAGAGACCGTGACGACGCGGGTCGACGAAGACGGCGACGGGGTGGCCGACGTCGTGGAGGAGACCACCACGAGGATGGTCGACGTCGACGGCGACGGCGAGCCCGACATCTTGCAGGAGACCACACGAACATCGATCGACCTCGACGGCGACGGTCTGGCCGAGGTCGTCGAGGAGACGACCACCACGATGATCGACGTCGACGGTGACGGCGTGCCCGACGTGATCGAGACCACCACGACGACCGCGACCGACGTCGACGGTGACGGCGTGCCCGACGTGATCGAGTCGGTGACCACCACGGGCACCGACATGGACGGCGACGGTCAGTTCTCCGACGACGAGATCGCCACCGACGAGATCATCGCGGTGCGCGAAGACCTCGTCGACGACGATTCCTGACCACTCGTCCCGACCGGAACTCGCCGTCCGGTCGGGACCGTGATCTCACTTCTGCGTCGAGCGGTTCCCTACGGACACGGCGCCGGGAAGAGGTGACTTCCCGGCGTCTGGTCGGTGAAGGTGCACCCGAAGTCGGGCGCCGCCACCGCAGCCGGATCGCCGATGTCGTCGCCGGCCGGCTTCACACCGTTCTCCACCCAGTTGACGAGATCGGCGAAGCCCGCCTCGTACTCGGCGGTGGTGAACCCGCAATGGTTGACACCACGGATCGCACGTTGCACGAGGTTGTCGAGGTGACCCTGCTTCGCGACCGCCCCGTAGTACTCGGTCTCCATGTTGAACGGCACGAAGAGGTCACCGAGGTTGTGCATCGTGAGCACGGGAACGTGGATGTCGCCCTTGAGGCGCGGTGACGGCACGTTCTTGCCCCGTCGGGCACCCTTGTCCGGCTTGACCCGCACGATGTCCTCGTTGAGGGCGATCTCGATGTCGTTGCTCGGCCCGGGAACGAGGTCGGTCTCGTAGAACACGTCGGTGTTCTTGACCGCGACGCCCGGCTTCTCGGCCAGTGACCCGTCGCCCAGACCGAGGCTGAACAGGAAGTCGCTCGAGTTCCAGAACGCCCAGGCCTCGTCGAAGTTCGGACGGTCGCCACCACTGCGGTTCTCGGTCAGCTGCTTCAGCGCTTCGCCGTTCTCGTTCAGAATGAACGGCCAGGCACCAGGCGCACCTTCGAGCCCCGCCTTGATCGCCGCTGCGCCGGTCGGCAGGTAGTCGTCGGCCACCGGGAACTGCGATGTCCCGAGACCGAGTTGCTGCGCCGCCGCGTTGAAGTCGAGGAAGTAGTCGAACAGCTCGTAGTCACCGAGCACGCCACAGACGGGCATCGCGCCGTCGTAGAGCTTCGGATACCGCTCGATCGACGCAGCCGTGATGTGGCCACCCATCGAGGCGCCCGCGATGTACGTGCGCTCCGGGTGCCCGACCTTGCGGTTGAACAGTCGAACCAGACGGCGCGTGTCCTTCACCGCCGTGCCGACGTTGTAGTCGTTCTTCGAGTACGTCGACGCGCCCCAGGCGTAGCCGTTCTCGAGCAGCCACTGGCGGAACGGCACTTCTTCGGGATTGAAATACAGCCGGGTGTCGGTGCCACGGAATCCGTGTGCCCACATCACGAGCTCGCCGTTCCAGTCGGCCGGCACCTCGATCCGGTAGCCCGCGCCCTTGAGCTCGCCCCAACGCCGGTCCGAATCCTCGAACCCGGGAACGGGCTCGAACGGAAGTGTCGTCTCGTCGAGGACGTACTCGATCGGCGGCACGTACGGCTCGTCGGGCGGGTGGTCCTCCGGCCCCGGGTGGGCCGACGCGGTCCCCGCCACCGAGCTCACCGTTGCCAGCATCGCCACCGCGGCCAGCACTCTGATTCCCGTCTTCATGATGCCCCCCATCATGTGGTGCTCGTCGCCAGGCCGGGCGGCCCGGTCGCGGCACCGGTTCGCAAACCTAACCTCCCCGGACTCACCGACGCCAAGCTGACAGCCGCATCGTCGTCTGGTTCCCGAGGACCGGCCCCAGATGACCGACCAGGTCGGTGCCACCGACGAGACCCGCTGGAGCAGGTCGGGTCACCGGACCATGGTGACCAAGGCTGCCAGGCGCGCCTCGGTCGGAGCAGCGATCCATCCCTCGAGCACGACGATCCGCCGCGAACTCAACTCGGAACCGATCACTTCGGCCACCTCCGCAGCGAGATCGGAACGGCTCAGGTCCAGCGATCGCGTCAGGGCGCCCACGAGCGTCGGCACATCCGCCTCGTCGGGGTGACTTGCGAGGTACGCGTTTCCGACTCGCCTGGTGCCCTCGTCGGCCGGCAAGAGGTCGGCCAGGCGTTCGACGGCGGGGGCGTCAACGACCTCGATCCAGCTACGCCACGGACGGACCACGGCGAACGCAGCGACGGCCGCCCCTCCGAACAAGAGACGACGACGATCGAATCCGAATGTCTCTGCCATCAGAGCACGTCGCGAACGAGATGATCAGCGAGCCGCAGCGCGAGCGCCACGATGGTCAAGGTCGGCGTTCCGGAACCGGCCGTCGAGAACACCGAACTTCCCGCAACGTACAAGTGCTCGACCGTGTGGACCTGGCAGTCCGCGTCGACGACACCATCCTCGGGCGCCCTACTCATCCTCGTCGTGCCCATGTGGTGGAAGCCCCCGCGGAGGTCGGGCGGCCAGTCATCCGTCTCGTCGAGGAGCATCCGAACCCTGCCGACACCCGTTGCTGCGACTTCGGCGCCGAACAACTCCACGGCGGTCACGACGCTCCGGCGATCGATGTCGCTCAACTCCCAATGGAGTTCGCAGCGCGGGACACCGAGCTCGTCGGCTGTCCGGGCGAGGGTGATGCGGCTGTCCGGGTGTGGCACCTGAGCGATGCGAGCCGTCACGTCGATGCGTTCGACGGGTGGCTGGCTGACCCCGCGTTCCCACAGATAGGCCGCGACATCACCGAACAGACCCGGGATGAGCGCCTCCCGCTCGCTCGCGGTGCCGCCGAGCAGCTGCCTGACGACGTCGGGTGCGGGCACCGGCACCGGCCCACCCGGCACGAACCAGCCTCCGACCGTCGTCAGATCCTCCGAGATTCGCAGCAGGTCGCTGCCGAGCGAGACGTCGCCGCCGTCCGTGAGCCAGTCGGCGAAATCGTCGACGGCGAGTGCGTCACGGCTCCCGATCGACGCGACGAACGCAGGTGAGAAGATTGCCGACAATCTCAACTGGACGTCGGTCAGCCCGTCCTGCTGCACTCGAGCCGAGCTCAGCCCGGCGTACCCTCGATACCGGATTCCGTCGACCGCGTGTGCCCCGTACCACTCGTACGTCCGGCCCCGGTCGGACGGCAGGATGTGGGCAGCGACGAAACGCGGGTGCTCCAGGAAGAAGCGGCCGACGTGCCCGTGACGATTGCCGAGCCCCTCCGGACCGGCCCCCGTCGATGCGAGCAGCAGACGCGCGTTCTCGATGCCACCGGTGGAGAGGACCACCACGCGGGCTTGCACCCTGTAGCGAACGCCGGTCAGCGTGGCGACGGCCACTCCGTTCACCGCCGTCCCCGACGGATCGAGCAGGATCTCGGTGACGTTGGCCCACAGGTGCACCGAGATGTCGTCCGCGTCCTGGAGCTCCTGGCGGTAACGACCGGCAAAGCCTCGCCGGGGCCCATCGACGATCTGGTTGTACCGAACATCGAAGTCGCGGTCATCGAGGGCGAGGGGGGTCGTCGGGTCATCGGTCACTGCGACACCGAGCTCACTGACCGGGCGACGCAGCCCGCACACCCGTCCCGCCTCGTCGTAGTACGGATCGACGTCCGACAGGTCGATCGGCCAGCCGGGAACGCCACCGCCCGGTGGCTCACCGAAGTCGGCTGCCCTGAACGGTCGGCAGGTACCACCCCAATGGTTGGTCGATCCGCCCAAGTACCGAAGTCGGGTGATGTCAAGGTCGAAGTACTGCTGGCCCGACGTATCGCCCTCGTAGAGCGCCTGGGTCGGCGCATCGAGAACGTCTCCACCGGACTCGAGCAGGACCACCTTGGCTCCGGCGTTCCGCAACTCGCGAGCGATGGCGATCCCGGCCGCTCCGGCGCCGATGATGCACACGTCGGTCCGGAGTTCGGCCCCGTCCTCGAGATCTCGCGCATCAATGATCAACGGCCGCTCCCGCTTGCTTCTGACCGAAAAGCTCCATGATATCTTTGTCCCGATTCCCGTACACGGACGGCGACGCGACAGGCGGGCGATGACATCTGACACGACAACCTCCCATGGCGACGACTTGATGATCGCAGAAGGCGATGCTCCGGCGCGCATCGCCGGCTTCGTGGTCGACTCGGCGATCGTGTCGGTCGCTGCACTCTTCCTGCTCACGGTGCTCGGCGTGTTGCACGGCCCGGTGGTCGAGGTGCAGGGTTCGGGCGACCTGCCGGACCGGCTCGACGTCGACACAGTTCGATTCGCGATCGACTCCGTCGTGGTCAGTCTGTTCGCAGGCTGCTATTTCGCCGGCTCGTGGATCAGATTCGGGGCGACTCCGGGTCAATCCTCGGTCGGTCTGCGCGTGCTCGATGCCGCCGGTGGGAGGGACATGAGTCCGGCGCAGGCGGCGATCCGGTTCGTGGCCCTGGGCGCCCCGTTGTGGTTGATCGGAGGGCTGGTGTCCGGAAACGCTCGCCTCGCGGCCTGGTGTCTGACCTTGGTCTGGTACGGGGTGCTGGTGGTGACGGTGGTCCGCGGTTCGTCCGTCTCGGGCATCCACGACCGCATCGCCCGAACGATCGTGGTTCGCGAGGTCACGCCCATTCCGAACCGCATGCCAGGTTCCGAGGTCGTCCCTGACAACTGAAGCAGCCACGCCCGGAGCCGCTGCGCGAGCGTCACCCCGAGCGACCAGTCTCGGCTACGCTCGTTCGACGACCAGTGCAAGGTGGACGACATGGCAGGCAAGTTCGAGGTGTACCAGGACAAGAGGGGCGAGTACCGATTTCGGCTCAAGGCCGGGAACGGTCAGGTGATCGCCACGGGCGAGGGCTACACCACCAAGAAGGCCTGCATGAACGGCATCGCGTCGATTCGCAAGAACGCCGCCGACGCGAAGCTCGACGACCAGACGGCTTGATCGGTTGAGCCGTGTGCGGCCGATTCGTGTCGTCGTCGGCACCTGAGCGCATCGCGGCCTACTTCGGTGCCGAGTCGTCGATCGAGACGCTCGGCCAGAACTTCAACGTCGCCCCGACCAACGACATCTACGGTGTCGTCGCCGACGCCGACGGCGAGCTCGATCTCCAGGTGTTCCACTGGGGCCTCGTCCCGGTGTGGGCGAAGGAGCGCAAGATCGGGCAACGGATGATCAATGCCCGTTCGGAGACACTCGCCGAGAAGGCGGCGTTCAAGGGCGTGTTCAAGAAGTACCGCTGCATCATCCCGATGGACGGCTTCTACGAGTGGGCGGCCGGGGTCGAGGGCGGCCCGGTCACCAAGGCCGGCAAGCCGGCGAAGCGTCCGCACTTCGTCCACCGCGCCGACGACGAGCCGCTGGCGGTCGCCGGCCTCTGGTCGGCCTGGCGGGACAAGAGCGACGGCCCCGATGCTCCGTGGTTGCACAGCGCGACCGTGGTCACGACCAGTGCGAACGGCACGATGGCACCGATCCACGACCGCATGCCGGTGATCCTGCCCAAGGCGATGTGGTCGATGTGGCTCGACCCGACGAATCAGAACATCGACATGCTCCAGAAGCTGCTCGTACCCGCCCCCGACGACCTTCTGTTGATGCACGAGGTGGCGACCGAGGTCAACAACGTGCGCAACAAGGGACCGCAACTGATCACACCGATCGACGACTGATCGGCCGGCGGCGCCACCCGAAGCGGGCTCAGTCGACCAGGGCCTGGTACACGAGTTGCTTCAGCTGCGTCCTGATCGGGTGGGTGCTCGACGGCAGCAGCTGGGTGAGGAAGACGACCGCGATGTCCTCGTGCGGGTCGCACCAGAACGCCGTGCTGGCCGCGCCGCCCCATGCGAACTCGTCGGGCGAGCTCAACACCCGGTACGCAGCGGGGTCGATCTGCACCGAGAAGCCGAGTCCGAAGCCGACGCCGTCGTACGACGTCTCGGCGAAGAGCGGGCGACCGAACGTCTCGAGGTCGGCGCCGCCCGGCAGGTGGTTGCGGGTCATGTAGTCGACGGTGCGGGAGCCGAGCACACGGGCACCGTCGAGCTCACCACGGCCCAACATCGCATGGCAGAAGCGGAGGTAGTCGACGGCCGTGCCCCACAGACCGCCGCCGCCGGACAGCATCGCCGGCGGTTCGGTCGCCGGGCGCTCGAGCGGGCTGATGAACGCCTCGCCCGTCTTCGGGTGCGGGCTGTACAGGCGCGCGGCCCGGTCGAGCTGGTCGTCGCGGACGGCGAAGCCGGTGTCGGTCATCCCGAGCGGTACGAAGATCCGCTCGGCGAGGAACTCGTCGAGCGACTGGCCCGACACGACCTCGACGACGCGTCCGAGCACGTCGGTCGACACGCCGTAGAGCCACTCCGAGCCTGGCTGGAACGCGAGCGGGAGCGCCGCCCACGCCTCGCACGCGGCCTCGAGGTCCATGCCCTCCGGCGTACCCCACTCGAACCCTGCCCGGCGGTGGAACTCGTCGGTGACGTGCTGGTGATGGAAGCCGTAGGTGAGCCCGGAGGTGTGGGTCAGGAGGTGCCAGATGCGAATCGGTTCCGTCAGCGGGCCGGTGACCGGGTTGAACACCGAGCCGTTGCGGTAGACCCGACTCGAACCGAACGACGGGATGAAGCGCTCGATCGGATCCTTCAGCTCGAACGCACCCTCCTCGTAGAGCATCATCGCCGCCACCGACGTGATCGGCTTGGTCATCGAGTAGAGGCGCACCACCGTGTCGTCGGTCCACGCGGTCTCGGCGTCGCGATCGCGAAGACCGGAGGTGGAGTGGTGCACCACGTCGCCGCCACGGCTGACGGCGATCTGCCATCCGGTCAGGCGACCATCGTCGATGTAGCGCTGGAAGTGCCGGTCGATACGGGCGAGCCGATCCGGGTCGAATCCGTGGGCCGTCGGGTCGGCGAGGGGGAGGCTCATCGGGTCAGACCGACAGTCCGCTGACGTTCGATCCGTGCCCGGCCGCGACGAGTTCGGCGCGGATCGCCGACGCCGCCGACTCCAGCTCGTCACGCTCGACCGACGCGGCAGCGCTGGCGAACGACAGGTCCGACATCTGGTTGGTCGGCACGACGTGGATGTGGGCGTGGGGCACCTCGTAGCCGGCGATCATCACACCGACCCGCTCGGGTCGGAACGCCGCGGCCTGGGCGTTGGCGATGTGACGGGTGACGGCGAACAGATGGTCGGCGAGATCGGCATCGGCGTCGACCCAATGGTCGACCTCGTCGATCGGCACCACCAGGGTGTGCCCGTGAGCCATCGGGTTGATCGACATGAACGCCACGCAGTGCTCGTCCCGCCAGACGAACGTGCCCGGGATCTCGCCGTCGATGATGCGGGTGAAGATCGTTGGCATCGGCTCAATCTAGTGATCCGCCGACGGCGTAGGCTCGGTGAGGTGGGAGACGACGTCGACGTGGCAGACTCCGTGCCCGGCGAGGTCGACACCATCTGGACGATTCCCAACTTCGTCACCCTGATCCGGCTGCTCCTGCTGCCCGTGTTCGTCTGGGTGCTGTTCGGGCTGCCCTCGCGACAGGCCGCGGCATGGATGCTCGGCATTCTGGGGGCGACCGATTGGGTCGACGGCTATCTCGCACGGCGGCTCGGCCAGACCAGTGAGTTCGGCAAGAAGTTCGACCCGACGGTCGATCGGCTCTGGTTCGTCGTCGCGATCGTGGCGATCGTCGTCAACGACTCGATTCCGCTGTGGTTCGCCGCCGCGGTGCTCGTTCGAGAGATCGCCGTCGGGGTGGCGGTGGTCATCGCGACACTGGTCTTCGGCATGGAGCGATTCGACGTGACGTGGCTGGGGAAGACGGCCACGTTCCTGTTGATGTTCTCGATCCCGGGCTTCCTGATGGCCAACAGTTCCGCTCCGTTTCCGGGGTTCTGGGAGTTCGCAGCGTGGGCGTTCGGCATCCCCGGTCTGATCCTGAGCTACTACACCGCGTTCGCCTACATCCCGAAGATCCGCGACGGCGTCAGGGCGGGACACCAGGCCTGACGCGGCGTTCTTCGGCGGGTGTCCGGTGACGATACGGTGTCAGGCATGAATGTCCCGGAGGATCTTCGATACACGGCCGAGCACGAGTGGGTCCGGGTGCTCGACGGTGGGCCCAGGGTCCGGGTCGGCATCACCGACTTCGCGCAGGACGCGCTCGGTGACGTGGTGTACGTCGATCTGCCGAGCACCGGCGACGCTGTCACGATGACGCAGTCATTCGGTGAGATCGAGTCCACGAAGTCGGTGTCGGAGATGTACGCCCCCGTCTCCGGCACGATCGTGACGGTGAACGAGTCCCTCGCCGATCAGCCCGAACTCCTCAACGAGGACCCGTACGGCGACGGCTGGCTCTGCGAGATCGACATGTCCGACCCCGATCAGATCGGTGCCATGATGGACGCCTCCGGGTACACGACACTCACCGAGGGCTGACCGCCATGGCGTACACGTTCTGCAACCAGTGCGGGCACCGCAACCCGCCCGACAGCAACTTCTGTTCGAGTTGCGGGTCGGCGCTCGACCTCCTCGACGACCGGACGATCACGCTCACGGCGGTCGATCCGCTGCAGGACGCGCCCGGGCCGTCGGACGACCTCGAGGTCCCGATGGGGGAACTCGACAAGGGTGTCGGTGTCCTGATCGTCCGTGCCGGTTCGCAAGCCGGCGACCGATTCGTCCTGGACACCGACATCACCCGGTTGGGTCGGCATCCCGACAGCGAGATCAGCCTCGACGACATCACCGTCTCGCGCCGCCACGCCGAGGTCCAGCACACCGAACAGGGATACGCCGTCGCCGACTCGGGGTCGTTGAACGGCACGTATCTCAATCAGGAGCGTGTCGAGCGCGCCGTGCTGTCGCACGGCGACGAGCTGCAGATCGGCAAGTTCCGGTTGGTGTTCTTCGAGCGAGCCGATGGCTGAGGTGCACGACGCCGGATACCTGTCGATCGGCGAGGTCCTCGGGCTGCTCCTCGAGGAATTCCCCGACGTCACGATCTCGAAGATCCGGTTCCTCGAGAGCCAGGGGCTCATCTCACCGGAGCGAACCGCGTCCGGATACCGGAAGTTCTACGACCCCGACGTCGAGCTGCTCCGGGTGATCCTGACCGAGCAGCGCAGCAACTACCTGCCGCTGCGTGTCATCAAGGACCGGTTGGAGACGGGTGAGATCGATCCGACCGGCGAGCACCTCCGGCCGAACGGCGACGATGGCTCGGTTGCGGACGAGGCGGGCGACGACGGCCAGGAGCAGGCCGACGAGGTGCCGTCGTCGAGCGTCGCGGCCCACCCCGCCGCACGACGATCCGCATCCGACACCGACGACGCCAACGAAATCGATGGCCGGGCGGCCCCACCGGTCGCCGAGTCCGAGGCGATGCCGGCGACCACCGATCCCGAATCGACCGAGGAGCCGACTCCCGCCAAGGTGGCCGCCCAGCTGATGCCCGGCGTGCTGCTCGATCGAACCGAACTGTGCGCGCTCGTCGGCATGACCGACAGTGAACTCGACCAGTTGGAGAACTTCGGGATCGTGGTCCAACGGGAGGGATCGTCACCGCCGCTGTACGGCGACGAGGCCATCGAGATCGCACAACCCGCCTGTGAGCTGCTCCGCGCAGGCGTCGATGCCCGACACCTGCGCACCTGGCGCACGTCAGCCGAGCGTGAGGCGTCGCTGTACGAGCAACTCGTCACCCCGAGGTTCCGACAGCGCAACCCCGAGTCCCACGCCGAGGCCCTGGCCCAACTCCAGCGGCTCGACGCGTTGGGCGGCGAGCTCCGCGCCGCCATGACCAAGCAGGCGCTCCGCCGGCATTTCGAATCCTGAAACGCGACCGCTCGCGGTCACCGAATCAGGAGTAGGGTCGTCACCATGACCCCGATGGAGCTGATCGGTGTGCGGGTGGAGATCCCGGCGAACACACCGATGGTGCTGCTCCAGGAGCAAGAGGGCAAGCAACGGCTCCTGCCGATCTACATCGGCAGCCCGGAGGCGGCGTCGATCCACTACGCCCTCGAAGGCGTCGATCCACCTCGCCCGCTGAC
Source organism: uncultured Acidimicrobiaceae bacterium (assembly GCA_963827775.1). Classification (GTDB taxonomy): domain Bacteria; phylum Actinomycetota; class Acidimicrobiia; order Acidimicrobiales; family Ilumatobacteraceae; genus Ilumatobacter. Next base: position 102,699 of record CAWHCI010000028.1, read on the forward strand.
GCACGACCTCTTCATCACGGTGCTCGAAAAACTCGGGGCGAGCCTCCGCAGAGTCGTCGTGACGGAGGTGCGCGATCACACGTACTACGCCGAACTCCACCTCGACGTCGGCGAGGAGGAACAGGTCGTGTCCAGCCGCCCGTCCGACGCCATTGCGCTCGCCGTCCGATGCGAGGCGCCGCTGTTCGCGTCCGATGCGCTGCTCGACGAGGTCGGCCAGGTGCCTGAACCTGAACCTGAGGAAGAGGCCGAGGAGATCATCGACGAGTTCAAGGACTTCATCGAGAGCGTGAGCCCCGACGACTTCGCGACCTGAGTCGGACGCCGGTCCGAGCCCTGGTCACGCACCGATTTCGTCGTCACCGTTGACGCCGTGTGGCGGCCCGCCTAGTCTCACACGTCCGTAGTTACACCGGTGTTCCGGTCGAACGACGGACCCTGGTTGGGGCAGGCAGCTGCGACCTTGCAGCACGATCGAAACGGAGTCAACATGAGCGACGGATTCAGCGGGACCCAGGCGGCCAAGGTGGTCGGTATCACGTACCGACAACTCGACTACTGGGCACGGACCGATCTGATCCGTCCGTCGTTGTCCGACGCCTCCGGCAGCGGGAGTCGCCGCCGGTACAGCTACAAGGATCTCCTCGAGTTGCGCGTCATCAAGACCCTGCTCGACGCGGGGATCAAGCTCGAGTCGGTGCGTGAGGTGTTCAACTACCTGCGCGAGCACGTCGGCAGCGACATCGCCTCCGCGCACCTGGTGATCAACGGCAGTTCGGTCGTGCTCGCGCGCGGCGACGAACTGATCGACGGTCGTCAACGGGCCAGGGTGTGCTGAACGTGCTGTCGCTCGCCGGGGTGAAGGACGAGGTCGACGCCCAGCTCGTTCCACTCGCTCTCGACGAGGCCGGTGACTCGACCGCCGTCGCCCTGTAGTCGATGACCAAGTCGCTCGCCGCTCGACGCGGTGCATCGGCGCGCTCGGCGCCAAGATGGTGCCGTTCGGCGGGTGGGAGATGCCGCTCGAGTACACCGGCACATCGACGAGCACCTGGCGTGCCGCATGTCCGGAGTGATGTTCGACGTCTCGCATCTCGGCACCGTTCGTGTGACGGGCGACGACGCGCTCGACCGTCTCCAGGCTGCGTTCACGAACGACCTGGGCAAGATCGCGCCGGGCCGTGCGCAGTACACGCACCTGCTCGACGAGGCCGACGCCTCGGTGCTCGACGACATCATCGTGTGGTGGCATCCCGGCGAGCCGATCGGTCTTCGACGTGATGCCGAACGCGTCCAACACCGACCGGGTCATCGAGGCGATCGGCGGCGACGACATCACGTCGACACGGGCGGTGATCGCGGTCCAGGGCCCGACCGCACGCGCCTCGGCCGCCGCCGTCTACCCGGAGCAGACCACTGAACGAAAGGCTACACAAC
>CAWHCI010000029.1:0-5200 GCA_963827775.1 uncultured Acidimicrobiaceae bacterium
TATCGGCGTGGCTACCCGCTCCTGAATGCGCAAGCGACCTCGGTCCCCGTCCCGGCGATCGCGTGTGCCGGTTGGCGCGTGGGTAGCAGCGCCGTCAGCCGACGTCGATATGCGTCCCTGATCCGGAGGTAGGTGACGCCATTCACCCAGGAGAAGCCTTCGGAGGGTCGTCGCCCTTCAGGTCGTGAGAAAGGCTCGTGTCTTCGCTGCGCAGAAGTCGAGTTCGTCGACCCAGGGGGCGTGGCCAGCCTCCCGCACGATCTCCAGCGTGGCGTTCGGGAGCCGGGCCGCAAACTCCTCGGCTTCGGGCTCACCGGCGTTCGTGTCCTCCTCGCCCCACAACAACAGCACCGGCGACCGCAGCCGCGTGAGTTCCTCGTCGGTGAGGAGCACCTCGGGATTGAGCCCCCGCAGCGTGATGAACGGGTTGTTCTGCGTCTCGGATCGGAACGTCTCGGTGTGCTTCATGACGGCGATCGACCAGGCGATCATGTCGTCGTCGAATGCCCCTGTTTCGAGGGCTCGTTTCAAACCGACCTGTTTGAACATCATCTTGACCGCCGGGGCGCCGATCGGCATGCGGATCATGAGCGCTCTCATCGGCCGTGGTGAGCCCAGACGCATCATCATCGGGACGTTCGTCATCGGTGAACCCATGGGCCAGGAATACGACACGACTTTGGTGATGCGATCGGGGTTGGCGATGGCACCACGCAAGCCGAAGAAGCCCCCCATCGACGTGCACGCGACCGGCGCAGCCTCCAGGCCGAGGCCATCGAGGACGTCCACGGTCAGCTCGTCAGCCGATCGCTTGAACTCATCCGAGGTCTGCGTCGGGCCACCCGGGAGCGGATCGCTCAGCCCGCAGCCTGGGCGATCGACGATCAAACACCTGAAGTCGTTCTTCAGCGCATCGGCCAGCAACACCCAACTCGACCCGGCGACGCCCACCCCGTGGATGAAGACGAGCGGCGGCCCGTCGCCGACCTCCTGGATGCGCACCTCGTTCCCGGCTCGCAGTTTCACCCGACGTTCTGTTGGCGTGAGCCCGTACTTCGACCACAACGCCTTCTCGGCAGCCACGAACTTCGAGAGATCCCTCGCCATGGACTGTTTCTACTCGACTCGCCGTCGCTGCGATTCGACCGGGTCGCGTGACGAGTCGTCGTCAGGTCGAGCGACTTGCCCACCCTCTTCACAAGTGAGCGCCAGCTACCGGCTCCGCAACCGCGGCATCGGCACTCTCCCCAGCGTCCGAGCCGGCACCGACGACCCCGGCAACCAACCTCACACATCAACTAGACCGCGTTCTTCCCCCGGCATACCGCGCAGTTTTCAAACGGCGTCGACAGGGCAGCGGGCGGACCTAGTGTTCAGGGTGTGGCTCGCATTGGACGGCCAACCTGGGCACGGGTCTACGCGATCGCAACGTGGTTCCTCATCGGACTGTTCACGTTCTTCGCCGCCGCTCACCTGGTCCTCACCGTGCTCTACTTCATCGGAGTCTGGGACACCGGCGTCGGCTACGTCCTTGACTTCGAATGGCCCGCCTGGCTGATCACGCTGATCGATGCGACGGCTGCTGTGTCGCTCTGGGCCGGCTATCGACGTGGTTCCAGCAGGCCATGGCTGGGCCTGGCGCTGACGAGCGTCGCCGCCGTGCTCATGCTGGCGAGAGCTTTGTGGATGGTGCTCGTTCCCATCGCGGCGGTGTTGACGATCGCTGGATCGATCGGTCGTATCGCGATCTCGAGACGCCCCGTCGAGACCCGCACGTAACCAGCGCGGTGGTGCGGTCGAGCCGCTCGGTAATCCCTCGTTCCGAGAACGATCGGCACCGTCCGGGTTCGGCACCATCGCGCTCGGCGGTCCGCTCAGGAATACTCGCGATCATTGACCAGCGCGGACGATTGCAGATCCAATCGGCGAGTTCGCGCCGTCGAACTACTGCGACCTCGCGCCAAGCGCGCGGCGAAGCTGTTCAAGCGTCGGTGATCCAGCGGGACCGTCCGGTGTCGGGTACAACCGGCACGACAGACCGCCGACCGGATCGACCTCAGTAGCGAACGGGTCGACACCGTTCACAAGAACCGTCGGTGAGCCACGAAAGCCGACACGGTCAGCTTCTTCGGGTGTATCGACATGACGGTGCGTCACCGTCATGTCGGTGAACTCGTCGGCCAGCGAGCGCAGGTGCTCATCGACAACACGCCAGTTCGGACAGTCATCGAAGTACTGCAGCACCACGTCCACGACGGTCACGCTACGCCGCCGTCGACCAACGCCCGGAGTTCCTGACGCCGCCACGCAAATCCCTGCCGCCAGATGACCCCACGACCCGTCCGAGAACGGCACGTTCGAACGGTCGCACCCGCTCGTAAACGCGCGGTCCAGCGACCTGACACGCGACCGGGCGGAAGGCGCTCTCCGCTGCCGGTTCTGCGTGGAGTGTGGCCGGCATAGCCGCCGGCGATATCGGATGGGTGGACGGGGTGGTCACCGTTCGGGAATGCTGGACGGCGTGTTCGGCCCGCGTTGCCCATCCTCGACGACGAGGCCGGTTGCGCGGCCTGTGAGACGCTGGAGGGCGGGTGCGTGCGCTGAGCGCGTGCTGAAACGGAGCATCTGAGAGGAGAGGCCTATGCAACCCAAGAGACCAGAACGCGGGCCGATACTGCGGCTGTTCGAGGTCAGGGCGAAAGCGGGCTGCGTGGGAGAGCTGTTGGCGAGATTCGCGACGACCTCGGCCCAAGTCGTCCTGGACGAGCCGGGCAACGAGGGATACTTCTTCGGCCGGGAGATCACGGCCGAAGCAGAGACGGTCCTCTTCGCTTCGGTCTGGCGGGACCTTGACGCAGTGAGAGCGCGGTTTGGAGACGATTGGGAGTCTTCGTTCCTGCCGGAGGGGTATGAGGCGCTCATCGAGACCTGTTCGGTCCGGCACGTGGATCTCAGCGAGGGCTGGCATCTGGAGCCGTCGTGACGAACTTCCCACGAGAGCTGTGGCGTCGTCTCGAAATGCTCCACGCCGTCACCTACTTTGCTCCCGAGCCGCGCGACGCGGCGACTGCGCTCGGTATCCGAGGATTCTGGCGTAGCTATTTCGGCTATCGCGCGGCGCCGCTCGGCGCCTGTTCGGCCGGAACGGTGACCGCAGCCTTCTTCGGATTCGCGCCATCGATGGTCGAGCGCGCCGTCCCGTCCATCTGGGATCTTGCAGCCCCGTCAGCCCTGATCCAAACCCGTTCGACGAGTGCGGCTGCTGCGCTCCGACGCCTTGCCGGGGGCCAGATCGACGCGATCCTCGCCGACGACTGGCTCCTCGACGCCCTCGACGCCGCAAGCCTCAGCGGATCTCCCGGCGGGAGACCACTGTTCGCGGCGAACCGCAACCTCAGCCGCCCCGATGATCCGGTTGCCGCGCTGTGGCAACTCGCCACCAACCTACGCGAACACCGCGGCGACAGCCACGTCAACGTGTGGGCAACCCGCGGGCACACCGCGCTCGAGGCGGCCGTGCTCTTCGTCGCCGACGGCGGCACGACACGCGACGCGTTGCAGCCCAACCGAGGCTGGACGGACGACGAGTGGGACGACACCACCGCCCTCCTCGAACGGCGCGGCCTGCTCGCCGACGGCACCATCACCGAGCACGGCGTCACGGTGCGTGCCGAGATCGAACGAGTCACCGACGAGCTGGCCGAGCAACCATTCGAAGGACTCGACCTCGACGACCGGCAGCGGTTGCTCGACATCCTCGAAGCACCGGCCTCCGCCGTCGGCCGATCATCGACCATCCCCGCCGTCAACCCGATGGGAGTCCAGCTCATCGGTTGAGCCGCCATCTCACCAGTGCTCGAGGCACCACTCGAGCGGCGCTCGGCCACCCGATGCCGATTCACCAGCAGGCGCATACGCGCCGGGGTCGGCGTCCACACCCGCTCTGTAGGCACGTACGCGAGCGGGTGCCCGCCCCATACTCGCGTCCCCAAAGATACCGTTGACGTGTGCCTCCTATCACCGGCTGGTGGGCGTGTGTTCTCGAAGGCTCGACGTCTCAGCGATGCGGATCGTGACTGGGGCTGGCCGGCTCGTAGGCAGGCCGCCGGTCCTGATTCGAACGGTTCGCGCCCGGTGGGTTGCGGCGGCCGCCGGCGACAACTAAGGTTGTCGCGGTGGAGATCCGAGCGAGTGCTCGCAAGCACGGGATCTCTGATGACGCCATTCGCCATGCAATCAACAACGCAATCGTTGCGATCACACGGCCCGACCAACCCGATTTCACGATGCTCGTCGGACCCGACGCTCGAGCTGCTCTTCTCGAAGTCGGCGTGCTCGAAACCGACGATCAGGACTACGTAATCCATGCCATGGTTGCTCGAGAGAAGTATCTGAAGATGATCGATCCCCGACGAGGTGATTCACAATGAAAACCACCAAGCATCCAACTGAGCTCACCGACGACGACGCTGCCGCAATCGTCGACCAGTTCGATGACGCGCCGACCGAGGGGTATGTTGTGACCGGTGGGGAGGCGCTCGGGGAACTCCGTGCGGCTGCGGCGGCTCGCCGCGACGCTGACAGCAGAATTGAGGCAGCAGCGCTACGCGCTCATCGGGAGGGTGCCTCGTGGGGGGTCATCGGGACCCAGCTCGGTATGACCCGCCAGGGCGCTCGCCAGCGCTTCGAACGGCTGACGGACTCCTGACCCGCGAGAAAGGACACCCCGGGCGACCGGTTCGCAACGCTCCACGACGGCGCGACGCCGGTCCAGCCTTGCGCTGACCCGCTCTGCTCCCCTGCTTGTTGCCACTGCACTTGCCACTGAACTCTCCGGTACTGGCCAATACAGGACAACACGAGGCAACACGTCATGTAGCATTAGCCCTGCTCAGACCATACGGAACGGCATCAGATAACACGATCCGGACAGTTCCAGTCGCCCTCTCAAGGTGGCGGCACGGGTTCGAATCCCGTACGGGCTGCCAAGAACACCAGGTCAGAGGCCCGCTCCGGCGGGTCTCTTTCCGTGTCCGCGGGTCTCATTCCGTGTCCTGGGCGCCACGCGGCTCACCGGATGTCGTCGACCGCTTCGACCCTCCCTGAGGCGATCGCGGCGAGGTGAGCTTCGTGATCGTGTTCGGTCAGGTCGGCGTACTGCTCGGCGAACTCGGCCACGGCGTGATCGATCGTCTCGTCG
>CAWHCI010000030.1:0-48308 GCA_963827775.1 uncultured Acidimicrobiaceae bacterium
CTCGCTCGGACACGAGACCGGCGATCAGCTGCTCGTCGAAGTCGCCGGCCGACTCCGCGCCTCGACGAGGTCGACCGACATGGTGGCTCGCTTCGGAGGTGACGAGTTCGCGATCCTGCTCGTCGGTGCCGACCACGAGGGCCCGGGCGACCTCGCCAGACGGATCGACGACATCCACCGGTCGGTCACCTCCAAGTTGGAGCTGGACGGCATCACGTTCGAGGTCGGTGCCAGCTTCGGTGTGGTGCACTGGCCGGAGCAGGGTCGGGACAGCGCCACGCTGCTGCGCCGCGCCGACACGGCGATGTACGAGGCCAAGCGCAACCAGCTCAACGTCGTCTGGTACGCACCCGAGCTCGACGCCGACGCGCCCCGGCGCCTCGATCTGTACCTCTCGATCAGTGGGGCCCTGGAGCGAGAAGAGCTCACCGTGCACTTCCAGCCCAAGGTCTCGCTCGTCGACGGCTCGATCACCGGCGCCGAGGCGCTCATGCGCTGGGTGCACCCCGCACACGGGTCGATCCCGCCCAATGAGTTCATCCCGCTGATCATGCAGACCGGCCTCATCGGCAAGCTGACGCGGTTGTTGCTCCGGCGCTCGGCCGAAGCGGTCGCCGATTTCCGAGCGGTGGGCATCGATGTCACGGTGGCGGTCAACCTGACACCACGCGACCTGCTCGACCCGATGCTCGTCACCGACCTCCGTTCGATCGCCGAGCGCGCCGGGATCGAACCGAGCTGGCTCGAGGTCGAGATCACCGAGAACGCGATGGTCGTCGACTTCGACACGAGCATCACCGTGCTCGCACAGCTGCGCGAACTCGGTGTGAAGGTCGCGATCGACGACTTCGGAACCGGCTACTCGTCCCTCCAGCACCTCCACCGGCTGCCGGTCGATCAGCTCAAGATCGATCGGAGCTTCGTCGGGCGCCTGGCAACGGACGAGAGTGCCGCCACGATCGTGCTGGCATCGATCAACCTCGCGGGTGACCTCGGGTTGTCGACCGTCGCCGAGGGCATCGAGGATGCCGAGACCCTCGAGACGCTCCGCCGACTCGGATGCGCGCAGGTGCAAGGGTTCCACATCAGTCGACCCGTGCCGATCCACGATTTCATCAGATGGGTGCGGCAGTGGGATCCGGCGTCGATGGCCGAGTTCGGTCACGATGTCCGCGACACCGTGGGGTCGACGATCTCGGCACATCCGGCCCGACGGCCCACCGCCGCGTCGCTGATTCGACTACCCCGCTGACGGACGCGGGTGTCGCGAGACGATGGGCACCGTGCCCAGTTCCACCGGGCGTGGCCGATCCGGCGGTACACTCTGCAATCGGAACGCGGAAGGTCCGCGTTCTGCAACAACCGAGCGACATGGTCGTCGGTTGCCGGTTGCCCATCCCGTGTCCTGAATCGCAGGTCGGCGGGGTCGCCAACTGGGAACCGGCTCGGTCGCTCCAAAGCGGCGCACGCAGAGTGCGCGCGCCGGAAAGGAGCCATTCGTGGCTGACCCAATTCGCGTCTCCGGTCCTGTTTCAGGGACCGACAAGACGCTCACGTTCGAAACCGGCAGGTTCGCGCCGCAGAGCCAGGGCGCCGTCGTGGCGTCGATCGCTGGCACGCAGGTGCTCACGACCGCCAATGCCGCCAAGAACCTTCGTCCGGGCATGGACTTCTTCCCGCTGACGGTCGACGTCGAGGAGCGGGCCTACGCGGCCGGCAAGATCCCCGGTTCGTTCTTCCGTCGGGAAGGTCGTCCGACCGAGGAAGCGATCCTCACCTGCCGGCTCACCGACCGTCCGCTGCGACCGTCGTTCGCCGACGGTTTCCGCAACGAGACCCAGGTCGTCACCACCGTCATCGGTGCCGACCAGGAGAACCCGCACGACGTGCTCTCGATCAACGCAGCGTCGGCTGCACTGATGATCTCGGGCATCCCGTTCGACGGCCCACTCGGTTCGATCCGCATGGCCTACTCGACCGATGGCGAGTGGATTCCCCACCCGACCTATCAGGAGACCGAGGAAGGCACGTTCGAACTCGTGATCGCCGGGCGCGAGCTCGACAACGGCGACGTCGCCGTGATGATGGTCGAAGCCGGCGGCACCGAGAAGAGCTTCTACTACTACGAAGACGGTGCCCCGAAGGTCGACGAGGCCGTCCTGGCCGACGGTCTCGAGGCCTGCAAGGTCTGGATCAAGGAGTCGATCGCCCTCCAGCGTCAACTCGTCGCCAGCGTGATCGCCACGCACGGCCCGATCGAGCCGCTCTCGTTCGAGCCGGTCATCGACTACAGCCCCGAGGTCTACTCGGCCGTCGAAGGCGTCGTCGGCAGCGACATCGCCGACGCGATCAAGATCGCCGACAAGCACGAGCGCAATGCTGCAACCGACGCTGCGTCGGCCAAGGCCATCGAAGCCCTGTGCGGCGAGGGCGGCGACTGTGAGGGCCAGGAGAAGGCCGTCAAGGAAGCCGTCCGCTCGCTGACCAAGAATTCGGTCCGCCAGCGCGTGATCGACGAGGGCATCCGGCTCGACGGCCGCAAGCCGGGCGATCTGCGCCCGGTCACCGCGGAGGTCGGCGTGCTGCCGACCGCGCACGGCTCGGGCCTGTTCCAGCGTGGCGAGACCCAGGTGATGAACGTGCTCACCATGGCGATGCCCCGCATGAACCAGCTGATCGACTCGCTGTCGCCGACCGAGACGAAGCGGTACCTGCACCACTACAACATGCCGCCGTGGTCCAACGGTGAGACCGGCCGCGTCGGTTCGCCGAAGCGCCGCGAGATCGGCCACGGTGCGCTCGCCGCCCGTGCCGTCCTGCCCGTGGTACCGAGCCAGGAAGACTTCGCGTACACGCTGCGCCTCGTCTCCGAGGTCATGGCCTCGAACGGTTCGACGTCGATGGCCTCGGTCTGCTCCTCGAGCCTCTCGCTCATGGACGCCGGTGTGCCGATCCGCGAAGCCGTTGCCGGCATCGCGATGGGTCTGGTCAAAGATGGCGACAACTACATCACCCTCACCGACATCCTCGGTGCCGAGGACGCGTTCGGTGACATGGACTTCAAGGTCGCCGGCACCGCCGACGCGATCACCGCGCTGCAGCTCGACACGAAGATCGACGGCATCCCCGCCGACGTGCTGACCGCGGCGCTCGCCCAGGCCAAGGTCGCCCGCCTCGAGATCCTCGACGTCATGAACGCCGCGATCCCGGCACCCCGTGACGAGGTGGCGGCGACGGCGCCGAAGATCAAGACGCTCACGATCCCGATGGACAAGATCGGCGAGGTGATCGGCCCGAAGGGCAAGGTCATCAACACGATCCAGCAGGAGACCGGCGCCGACATCAGCGTCGACGACGATGGAGCTCAGGGTTTCGTGACCATCGGCGCCGTCGAGGCGTGGCGCATGGAAGAGGCGATGGACGCCATCATGGCCATCGTCGACCCTCCGAAGGCCGAGATCGGCAAGACCTACATGGGTCGCGTCGTGAACATCACCAAGTTCGGTGCGTTCGTCAACATCCTCCCGGGCCGCGACGGCCTCGTGCACATCTCGAAGTTGGGTGGCGGCAAGCGGATCAACTCGGTCGAGGACGTGCTCGAGCTCGGTCAGGAGTTCGAGGTCAAGGTCGAAGAGATCGACGACCGTGGCAAGGTCAGCCTCGTGCCGGCCGGCGACGTCGTCGAGGCGCCGGCCAGGTCGTCCGCGTCGGAGTCGCGTGGCTCCGGCAACGGTGACGGTCCGGCCCCGTCCGCCGACGAACCTGCCGCCGACGACGTCGAGACCGTCTCGTTCGAGGACGCGTTCGACGCCGAACTCGCCGGCGAGCTCGGCGACCTCGGACCGGCGGGCGAGAAGCGCTCCGACGACCGCGGCGGCCGCGGCGGCCGCCGCCGCCATCGCTGACGTCCGACTCGTTCGACGACGCCCCCATCCGGTCGACCGGGTGGGGGCGTCGCCCGTTTTCTGCGATTGACTGGCGGTTCTGATGTCGGAGCACATTGTCCAGCTGCCGTCGGGCCTCACGATCGTGGTGGAACCCATGGTCTCGACCCGCACGGCAGCGATCGGTGTCTGGGTCGGCGTCGGGGCACGCGACGAGACACCCGGGAGTCGGGCCTCAGCCACTTCCTGGAGCACCTGCTGTTCAAGGGCACCGAGACCCGGACGGCGATCGACATCTCGCAGGCGATCGATCGCGTCGGTGGCGACATCAACGCGTTCACCTCGAAGGAGTACACCGCCTTCTACTGCCGGCTGCCCGCTCGCCACACGTCGATCGGAGTCGAGTTGCTCGGTGACGTCGTCGCGGCACCGGCCCTCCGCGACGATGACGTCGAGAGCGAACGACAGGTGATCCTCGAGGAGCTCGCGATGGACGACGACAGTCCGGAGGACGTCGTCCACCGTGCCTTCGGTGCGGCGGTGTTCGGCGACCATCCGCTCGGCCGGGACACCGCGGGCGACAAGGCGTCGGTGCTGGGGTTGACCGCGGACGACGTGCGGTCGTTCTACCGAGACCGGTACGTCACCGAGAACACCATCGTGGCCGTGGCGGGTGCCGTCGACCCCGACACCGTGATCGAGGAGGTGGCGACGGCATTCGACCGCCTGCGCCGGGGGAACGCAACCGTCGATCGCCGTCCACCCGATCCGGCTGCGATGCGATCCGGTCAGGTGGTCGCCATCGACGACGACACCGAACAGGTGCACATGGTGGTGGGCGGTCGGTCGCTGGCTCGAAACGACCCTGATCGCGATGCCCTCGACATCGCCAATCACGTGCTCGGTGGGGGCCTCTCGAGCCGGCTCTTCGACGAGATCCGCGAACGACGTGGGCTGGCGTACTCCGTGTTCTCGTCGGCTGCGGCCTACGCCGACGTCGGGTCGTGGTCGATCTACTCGGGCACGCTGCCCGAGCATGCCGATGAGGTTCGTCGCCTCGTGGGCACCGAGCTCGAACGACTGCTCGTCGAGGGCATCACCCCCGACGAACTCGAGATCGCGCAGGGGTACCTCGTCGGTTCGTACGAGATGGGGCTCGAGGATTCCGGCGCGCGCATGTCACGGCTCGGTGGTCAGCTCACGGTGCTCGGGCGCCTGCGCAGCGTGGAGGAGCAGCTCGACCGCTGGTCGAACGTCTCCCTCGGCGACGCGAACCGCGTCATCGGCCGTGTCTACGGCGAGGCGGAACCCGTGACCGTCACGGTCGGCCCCACCTGACGGCTTCCGGCCGTCAGCGGCCGGCGACCAGGACGTGGCAGACCAGAGGGATCTCGAATCCCCGAGCGGACGAGTAGTGGTCGAGTGCACGTCCGGCCGCCTCGGCGATCGCCGCGGCGGCGGCATCGTCGACCCGCTCGCCGAGCGGTGAGGCAGCGATCTCGGTGGCGACGAATTCGGCGGCGGATGCGAAACGGGCCGTTCCGTCGATCGTCGCCGGGTCGATGATCGACAGCCCTGCCGCCGCCGCCTCGGCGGTCAGTTCGTCGAGGTCTCCGCATGACCAGTACGCGCCCAGCAGCGACGCAGCGGCGGATCCGGCCTGTTCGACCGCGGCATCGACGAAGACTCGGTACGCAGGCTGCCGATCGAGCGCCGCGGGAACCACGACGACGAGTCGGCCGCCCACGGTGAGCACGCGGTGCATCTCGTCGAAGGCGGCACGTCGATCCGGGAAGAACATCATCGCCATCTGACAGATCGCCACGTCGAACGACTCGTCCTCGAACGGAAGCTCCTCGGCATCCCCGCGGCGCCGCTCGATGTCGGGTGCGATGCGCCTCGCCACGGCGAGCATCGACTCGTTGAGGTCGACACCGACGACGCGACCGCGGTCGCCGATCAGGCCGTGGGCGGAGCGCGCGACGATGCCGGTGCCACAGGCCACGTCGAGCAGGCGGGTGCCCGGGCCCACGCCTGCCGCAGCCACGGCTCGAGGTGCCCACTCGGCGAAGATGGCCGGGACGAAGCGTTGCTCGTACGCTTCGGCGGCCTCGATCGGGATCTGGAAGGTCTCGCTCATCACCCGACCGTACGGGTCGACCGATCCGAGGCGCATCGCTCGAATCAGCCATTTCGTCGGCCGGCGAGTTCACTCGGTGCCGGATCGGAGCCAGCCGTGCTCGTATGCCAGTGCCGTGGCAGCGGTTCTCGACGCGACGCCGAGTTTCGTCCGCACGTTGCTCATGTGCCGGGCGACGGTGTGGTGGCTGATGACCAGATCGTTCGCGACCTCGACGTTGGTCCGATCCGCTGCCACGAGCCGGAGCACATCGAGCTCTCGGGAGCTGAGCGGGCAGGGCTCCTGCGGTGGGGTGCGCCCCGGCCGGAGCCTCGCTCGGGCATCCTCGAGATCGATCGTGGCCCGCAGGCGAACGAACTGCCCGATCGCCCGCTGCAGCTCGAGATGCCCGTCGACGGGGTCACCCGACGCGATCAGCGCATCGGCGAGCCGGACTCGACAACGGGCAGCCTCGTAGGGGAACCCGAGCCGATCCAGATCGCCGGCCGCGGACCGCAGCCCGGCGACGGCGTCCGACACATCACCCAGTCGGAGCGAGAGGACGCCACGCGCGACGCCTGCGGTCGCGGCGAGGAGCGAACTCTCGGTGGTCTCGCCGATGGCTTCGAGCTCGGCGACCGCAGCTCCGAGCACCTCGTCGTCATCGACGGCGACCGCGGCGTCGACGAGGGCTGTGAGGATCTGCGCACGTGGGAGGGGAGCCTCCGGCGACTGCGCCCAGGCCGAACGCAAGGCGCCCATCGCGTCGTCGGCGTTGCCACGGGCCAGATGTGCGAGTGCCAGCCCCGGCTGCGGCGCGACGCCGAGTTCGTGGGCGCGGGTGTACGCGGCCTCGGCCTCGTCCAGCTCACCGCGCACTCGATGGAAGTCGCCGACGAGCGAGAATGCGGCGCCCGCATAGCGCGGGTCGTAGGCCGTCAGCTCCTCGGTGGCTCGACGGGCGTGTTCGGCCGCCACGTCCCAATCGCCGCGGAGGTAGGCCAGTTCGACGGCGTCGACGCGACACAGCCCTGGGTACATGAGGCCGTCGCGAAGCGTCGCGCACCACCGCATCGCTGCGTCGCTCCACTCGGTCGCTCTGCGCAGATCGCCGATCGCGTAGCACGTCGACACGACGTTGCAGAACACCCAGCCCGTGAACAGGTCCTGGAGTTCGCCGTTCGTCACCGCGACCATGGCCTCGTCGAGTCGGCGGATGCCGGCCGCTCGGTCGCCCAGCGCGATCTGCGCACGTCCGACGGCCTGGAGCCCCATTGCCGTGAGGTCGTGGTCGCCGGCGATTCTGCCCTGCGCCTCGCCGGCGAGCGCGTGCCTGAGCGCATTTTCGTGGTCGCCGGCGGTCGCCGCACAGTCGGCCTCAGCAATCGCCAACCATCCCGCGGCGACCGCGCCGGCGTCGGCTTCGACATGCCGCCGGCAGCGTTCGAGCCAGCCGGCCGCCGGTGCGTTCTCACCGACGAGATGATGGTCGGCGAACAGGCGCCAGGCCGCGGCAGCGGCGCACCGGTCGTCGCCGTGCTCGACGTGTCGCCGGTACGCCTCGCGTCGCACGGCCATCGACCGGTCCGGATCGTCGAGCCAGAACCAGGCGTCGGCCAGCTCGTCCAGTTCGGCGGCGGACGGCGAGGAACGAGCGGAGAGTTCGTCGCATCGCCGGCGCCACGAGCGGCCGCCGGCGTCCGGCACCGGCCGAGACCCCATTTCGGGAAGCGTAGCGACGGGCCGAGTTGTGCTCGCCGGTTTCCGGTGCCACCTCCCTCTGGCTACCGTCGTTGGTCGTGAGCGAACTCATCAGGGTCGGAGTCAACGGAGCGGGCGGGCGAATGGGAGCTGCCGTCTGTGCAGCGGTCGACGCCGATGCGGGCCTCGAACTCGTGGCCGGCGTCGATCCGCACGCCGTCGGTGAATCGCGAAACGATGTCGTCATCGCCGGTGAGCTCCGTGCGTTCGCCGACGCCGGGTGCGAGGTGGTCGCCGACTTCAGCGTGGCGGACGCGGCCCGTGTGTCGTTGCCCTGGCTGGCGATGCACGGCATGCACGCGGTCGTCGGCACGACCGGATTCACCGACGACGACCTGGCCGCGTTCCGGTCGGCCTTCGGCGACGGGCCGGCGCACTGCCTGATCGCCCCGAACTTCGCGATCTCGGCCGTGGTGATGATGCGGCTCGCCGAACTCGCCGCCCCCTTCTTCGACACCGCCGAGATCATCGAGTACCACCACGACCGGAAGATCGATGCACCGTCGGGGACGGCGATCAACACCGCCGAGCGCGTCGCCGGCGCGCGCGGTGACGTGCCATGGAATCCCGACCCGACCGAACGTGAGGTCGTGGCGGGCGCCCGCGGCGGAACCGGTCCCGGCGGCGTGCACCTGCACTCCGTCCGGATGCACGGCATGGTCGCCCATCAGGACGTCATCTTCGGCGCTCGGGGGCAGTCGCTCACGATCCGTCAGGACAGCTACGACCGCGACAGCTTCATGCCGGGGGTCGTGCTCGCCTGCCGCCGGATCGCCGCGCACCCGGGTGTCACGATCGGGCTCGAGCACCTCCTCGACATCTGAGGAGCCCGCGACGGGCGCGGGATCGCCGGTCAGCCGAGGGCAGCCAACGCGGCGTCGTAGTCGGGTTCGTCGCCGATCTCGCCGACGAGCTGCGTGTGCGTGACGGTGCCCGACTCGTCGAGCACCACCACGGCCCGTGCCGTGAGCCCGGCCAGCGGACCGTCTTCGAGCTTCACGCCGTAGTCGTCGGCGAAGCTGCCACGGAACGCCGACCCGGTCGTGACGTTCTCGATGCCTTCGGCGCCGCAGAAGCGGCCGGCCGCGAACGGGAGGTCCTCCGAGACGCACACGACGACGGTGTCGTCGCGGCCGGCGGCGCGTTCGTTGAACGCCCGTACGCTCGCGGCACACGTCGGTGTGTCGATGCTCGGGAAGATGTTGAGCACCACCTTCTTGCCGCCGAGCGAGTCCGCCGTGATCTCGGACAGATCGCTGCCGACCAGCGAGAAGCCGGGTGCGGATGATCCAACGGCGGGGAGTTCACCGTTCGTGTTGAAGGGGTTGCCGCGAAGTGTGACTTGAGCCATCCGGCAGTTGTATCAGCCGGCGGCACCCTGGCGGAAGTTGCGCATGTTGACCGCGAGAACGATCACGACCGAGATGCCGACCATCCACCACGAGTACCTCTGCAGCCAGCCGACGAAGCGCTCCAACTCCTCTTGGAAGATCCGAGCGAGCCACCAGATGAGTACGAGTCGGCCGATGATGCCGACACTCAGCAGCAGGGCCATCCGCGCCCACGGGGTTCGGTGCACGCCGCTCAGCGCCGCGACCAGGTTGCTGCCGGCGAAGAACGGGATGATCACCCATTCGGCCTTCGCGAACCATCTGTTGAACTGCTCGAGCGCCTCGGGTGTGACGCCGAGGTACCTGACGAACCACTTGAGTGCGGTCGCGGAGTACGCCCGGCCGATCAGGTGGCACACCACGAACGCCAGTGCGATACGGACGAAGCCGATCACCCAGTACCCCGGCGACCAGACGTCGGCGCCGAGCGCGAGGACCAGGTAACGGTTGCGAGACGACAGCATCAGCAGCATCTCGGGGCTCGACTCGAGCAACTTTGCCCACGTCGCACCGGCGATGTTCGTGCAGATCAGCAATGCGATGAACCCTGCCAACGTGAGCGGCGCCCAACTCGGCCGTTCGGGACCGAACGACGCCTCGTCGGTCGCGTGGCTCGTGTCGGTCATGTGGTGTGACGCTATCGCCGCTGGGCAGTCGTCTCTGTCGCGCCCCGCTGGGCGTTGCGAACTGACGGCCATCGATCGCCGCCTCACGCGGCTCGCTGACCGGTGAGGCGCCGCGACCGGTCGGTGCTCGACGTTGTCAGGGGCGAACCGGCGTGCCGTTCCGGTCCGGTCGGACGGGCCCGGCCGACGCGACCATCCCGCGCACCGTCCCCCACGCTTCCCGGCGAGACGCGGCATCGCCCGTCACCGCCTGCAGGAACGGGGATCGGTCGATCGCCAGGAGTGAACCGGTCGAGTGAGCGACGACGCTCGCGGTGCGCGGGACGTCCGCGAGCAACGCGACCTCGCCGAACGAGCCGCCCCGCTCGATGGTCCGCACCGTGCGGCCGGCGATCGTCACGTCGAAGCGGCCGTCGGCGACGGCGAAGAACCGGTCACCAGGTTCTCCCTGGGTGATCACGGTCGATCCGGGGGTGGCGACGACCTCGACCGTCTGGCGCGCGAGTCGTTCCAGCGCCGAACTCGGGAGTTCGGCGAACAGCGGTACTCGCCGGAGCAGGCTCATCGCGACAACCGGAAGGTCCGCCGTGTCGTCGGCCCGTCGTACGGATCGGTAGCTGAGCGCGAGCAGCGCGAGGAAGCACACGCCGACGCCCGCGAACGCCGCCCCGACGCCGGCGACGGAGATCATGACGTGTGCGACCACCGAACCCGAGACCAGACCGACGCCTGCCGAGAGCTCGAGTACGGCGAAGACGGCACCCAATGCGTCCGGGTCGGCCGATCGCTGGAGGAGCAATCGGCCAAGCAGGTCGTGCAGCGATTTGGCCAGCCCCAGGACCGGGAGCAGCACGAACGCCGCCGCGATCGAGAGCGTGGTGCCGAGCAGGATCGCCGAGCATCCCGCGGCCAGCATCGCGAGCAACAGCATCGGCGCGAGCCGAGCCCTGCGGATCAGCGGCGTCGCGGCGGCGCCCGCGACGAACGCGCCGAACCCGAATGCGCTGGCGAGGAGGCCGGGCCCCGCCGGGCCGAGGTCGAGCTCCTGTTCTGCGGCCACCACGATCACGACGTCGATCGCAGCCACCGCGAAGAACGGGGCACCGGCGGCGGTCACCAATCCGAGGGTGCCGGGTCGGCGGCGCACCTCTCGAAGCTGCTGGCGCGGCGTCGACCCCGCCGGTCGTCCCGTCCCCGTTCGGGTCGGCGGGAGGTCGACCGGTCGTCGCACCGAGGAGAGAGCGAGCCCGATCGCCGAAACGGCTGCGCACGCAGCGATCACCGCGGGCGGACCGCCGACCAACAGTGCGCCGGTCGTCACGAGTGGTCCGCCCAGGATGCTGAGGCTGCGGGCGTAGCCGACCCACAGGTTGGCGACGGTGAGTTCGTTCGCGGATCGTGAGATCGCCGGCCGGAGCACGGCGCCCGCCGGTCCGAGCGTCGGGCTGGCCCCGATGCCGACGATCGCGGCGCCGATGACGATCGCGGTGTCCAGTCCGGCCCGGGCGGCGATCGCGGCGAGCGTCCAGGCCACGGTCTGGACCGCCATGGCGGCGAGCCGGATCCGCTGCGGCGCGCAACGAACGGCCAGTGCGCCGGCGACCGGTGCCATCAAGACGTACGGCAGCAGCAGCGCGACGGCGCCGAGCCCGATCGAACGAGACCCGGTGCGATCCACGACGTACACGAGGACACCCAGGAAGATGGCCCACTGTGCGATCAGGTTGAGCAGCACGGTGATGGCGTACCTGACGAGGACACCGTTGCGGAGCGCGCAGCGCTGTCGAACACGCGTGCTCTCGGCTTCCAGACCATGCCGACCCATCGCGGTGAGCCTCGCGTATTCCTGCAATGTCATGACCGGGATTTCCGGCGTCTCTCGGTCGGGGGCGGCGTTCGGTCGTCGGGTGAGCCCCGGACACGATCCGGGGGCCTCCGTGATGTCGGCTGAACTCGTCGTCGAATCCGGACGAGCCCCTCGAACGCGCGGAACCGTGGTTCTCGGCGTGTTGTTGGTACGTTCGGCGACATGCGAGGGCTGATGCAGGACGTTCCACTGACGATCACTCACTTGTTCGACCGAGCCGAGCAGTACCACGGGCACAAGCACATCGTCACGGCGACCGGATTGGGTCGGGAGCGAACGACGTACTCGGCGTGGGCGGAGCGGACTCGCCGCCTCGGCGGCGCGCTCGACCGGCTGGGCATCTCGGCCGACGGCCGGGTCGCCACCTTCGCCTGGAACACGGCCCGTCACCTCGAGCTGTACTTCGCCGCGCCCTGCTCGGGCCGTGTGCTGCACACCCTGAACATCCGATTGTTCCCCGACCAGCTCACCTACATCGTGAACCACGCCGACGACGAGGTGATCTTCGTCGATCGGTCGTTGCTCGCGCTCCTCGCACCGCTGCTGCCGACGTTCGAGCGGCTCCGGCACCTCGTGGTGATGGACGACGGCACCGGGGTGATCCCCGACGAGCTCCACGGCCACGAACTCCTCGACTACGAGGAGTTGCTCGCCGCGGCGGACCCCGTCGAGTTCGCGGTCGACGACGAGCACCGGGCAGCGAGCATGTGCTACACGAGCGGAACCACCGGCAACCCGAAGGGTGTGCTCTACAGCCATCGCAGCACCTTCCTGCACACCTTCGGCGCGATGACGGTCGACAGTCTCGGTGCCCGTGAGGCCGACGTCATCATGCCGGTGGTGCCGATGTTCCACGCCAATGCCTGGGGTCTGGCGCACGCGGCGGTCGCCTCGGGGGCGGCGCTGGTGATGCCGGGCCCCGACCTGTCGGGTCCGGCGCTCGCCGACCTCATCGTCGAGGAGCGGGTCACCGTCGCGGCGGGCGTGCCCACGATCTGGATGCAGGTGCTGCCCGAGTTGCAGGGTCGCGACACGACGAGCCTGCGTGCGATCCCGTGCGGCGGTTCCGCCGTTCCCAAGGCACTGTCCGAGGCGTACCGCGAACAGCTCGGGGAACCGATCCTGCAGGCATGGGGGATGACCGAGACCAGCCCGATCGCCGCGGTGTGCCACCTCGACGTCGACGAGCGATCGCTGCCGGTCGAGGACCAGGCCGAGCTCCGCACCATGGTCGGTCGGATCAGTTTCGGCGCCGAGATGCGCGTCGTCGACCCCGACTCGCAGGAGCCGGTGCCCTGGGACGGTGAGAGCAGTGGCGAGCTGCAGTGCCGCGGCAATTGGATCGCCGCCACCTACTACGACGACGACCGCGCCGGCGACAGCTTCACCGCCGACGGCTGGCTGCGTACCGGGGACGTCGCCACGGTCGACGCCCGGGGTCGGATCCGGCTGGTCGATCGGACCAAGGACCTCATCAAGTCGGGCGGTGAGTGGATCTCGTCGGTCGAGCTCGAGAACGAGTTGATGGCCCACCCGAAGATCGCCGAGGCCGCGGTGATCGGTGTGTCGCATCCGCGTTGGTCCGAGCGCCCGCTGGCCTGCGTGGTGCCGGCCGAGGGTGCCGACGTGACCAAGGACGAGGTGCTCTCGTACCTCGACGGCAGGGTCGCCAAGTGGCAGCTGCCCGACGACGTGGTCTTCATCTCCGAGGTGCCGAAGACGAGCGTCGGCAAGTTCTCCAAGAAGGACCTGCGCGACGAGTTCGCCGACTACGAACTGCCCACGGCGTGAGCGGCGCCACGAGCACCTGACGATCCGCAGCCTCGACCGGTCGGCACGACCACCGCGCCGGGATCCTCCCGAACGGAGAGCGAGACCACGCGCGTTGTCGTCCGGGCGACACACTGTCCGGCCACGCCGACGTCCGGAACGTCGGGTGCATCCGGCGCACGCTCCCGCGGCCTGGGGAGCCGAGTCGCTCGATTCCTACATCCGCCCGGCGTCGGTGACGCGCTGGAGGAACTGGCGGGTCCGTTCCTCCCGTGGCGCACCGAACAGCTCGGCCGGGGGAGCATCTTCGAGGATCTGACCCTCGTGGAGGAAGCACACCCGGTCGGCGATCTCCCGTGCGAAGCCCATCTCGTGGGTCGCGAGCAACATGGTCATCCCGTCGTGCTTGAGGTCGCGGACGACGTCGAGCACCTCGCCGACGAGTTCGGGGTCGAGTGCCGAGGTGATCTCGTCGAGCAGCATGACTTCCGGATTCATCGCCAGGGATCGGGCGATCGCCGCTCGCTGTTGCTGGCCGCCACTGAGGCGGTCGGGGTAGTCGTCGGCCTTGTCGGCGAGGGCGAGGCGGTCGAGCAGGCGATACGCCTCGGCATTCGCTTCGTCGCGACCGAGGCCGAGCACCTTGCTGGGCGCCAGTGCGACGTTCTCGGCGACCGTCATGTGCGGGAACAGGTTGAAGCCCTGGAACACCATGCCGATCCGCCGCCGGACCGGGTCGGGGTCGCGACCCGGCTCACTGATCTCGTCACCGTCGAGGTGGATCGCCCCGTCGTCGATCGGCTCGAGCAGGTTGATGCAGCGCAGCAGCGTGCTCTTGCCCGACCCGGACGCGCCGATCAGGCAGATCACCTCGGACGTGGCGACGTCGAGCGACAGGTCGTGCAAGACGGTGCGGTCACCGAACCGCTTGACGACCCCCTCGATCCGCACCTTGGGAATCATCGAACCGCGGTTCCGCTCATCGCCCGCCGCTCCCGGGTCAACAGGTAGTCGGCGAGCCGGGTCAGCGGAATCGACACGCAGAGGAACAAGATGGCAGCGACCACGAACGGCGTGAAGTTGAAGAGGCGATCCTGCAGGACGTCGGCGCGACGGAGTGCTTCGACCGGCCCGAGCACCGAAACCAGGGCGACGTCCTTCTGGAGGCTGATGAAGTCGTTCATCAGCGGAGGCACGACACGCCGCACCGCCTGGGGGAGCACGACGTAGCGGTTGGTCTGCCAGGTCGACAGGCCCAGTGACCGGGCACCCGACCGCTGGCTCTCGTGCACGCCCTCGATGCCGGCTCGGAAGACCTCGGCGACGTACGCCGAGTACGTGATGACGAGCCCGACGGCGCCGAGGAAGAGCAGCGTGCCGACCCGCGCCGAGCCGATCCCCACGTCACGCCGGTTGAGCAGCGTGGCGCCGCCGAAGCCGATCAGGAACAACCACAGGAGCACCGGTACACCGCGCACGATGTCGACGTACAGCGTCGCCGCGAGCCGCAATGGGAACAACACGGGGGAGCGCACGCTCCGGGCGAGGGCGATCGTCATGCCCCAGATCAGGATGAGCGGGGCGCAGAACAGGAAGATGCGAACGTCGAGCCAGAACGCCTCGGCCACCTGCGGGAACGCCTCGGCGAACGTCTCGCCGTCGAAGAACGTCTCGCGGACCCGCTGCCAACCGCTGAGCCGCGGGACGCCGATCACGAGCACCGCCACGACGACAGCGGTGCTGGTGGCCGCGACCAGATTGCCGCGCCGTCGCTGCCGCCGGTCGTACTCGGCCCGACTCCGACGCGGCGGAGCCGACACCGCTGGGGTGTCGGCTCCGTCGACGTCGGTCACGCTCGTGACGCTAGCGGTTGGTCGATCAGAGGCTGATGACCGGTGCCTCGGTGAACTCGGACATCCACTCCTGGGTGATCTGATCGAGTTCGCCCGACGTCGCGCAGGTTCGCGGCGAGCGCGAGGTCGACGCACGTCGGTCAGCGGGCTGTCCTTCGCGAGCAGCAGGCCGAACTCGTCGGTGCCGCTGCCTTCGATCTGCCCGAACACCGTCGTGCCCTCGATCTCGACCGCCGTGATGAACAGCGCGGTCGGCAGGTCGCTGACGATGGCGTCGATCTGGTTGCTCTCGAGCGCCTGCTTCGCCGACGCGTTGTCGTTGAAGATCAGCAGCTCGCTGTCGGGTGCGATGACCTCTTCGACGTAGGTGACGCTCGTGGTGCCGGCGGCGACGCCGATCTTGAGGCTCTTGAGATCGTCGAGCGTGGTGGCGCCTGCCGCAGCCGCAGTCGGCGAGGCCGAAGATGGCCTGCGACGCGCTGGTAGTAGCCGTCGCTGAAGTCGACGACCTCGGCGCGCTCGGCGGTGATCGTGTACTGCTGCAGGTTGAAGTCGAAGTCCTTCGGACCCGGAGCGATCGCAGCGTCGAACGCGGTGCGGACCCACGTGACGATCTCGGCGTCGAAGCCGAGTTCGAGGGCGACGGCCATCGCGACGGCGGCTTCGAAGCCCTGGCCGTCCTCGGGCGTCTCGTCGTTCAGGACGTACGGCGGGAACGCGGGCTCGCCGGTCGCGATCGTGAGCACGCCGTCGTCGACGCGTGTTGCCGCCGGCGCACGCGGCGGCATCGGTCGGTGGTCGTTCGTCGGTCGCCTCGGCGGCGCCGCCGGACTCGCCGCCGCCCGACTCGCCGCCGTCGCCGCCGCTTCGTCGGCACCCGATGTCGTCGGACGTCTCCGACGACTGGTCGCCGGTCGGACTCGCTGTCGTCGTCGCCGCCGCACGCGGCGAGCACGAGGCCCGCTGCGACGATGGTCGCGATGATGGATCGTCGCATGGTGATGTCTCCTGTCAGTTGTTCACACTGGACGACGCCAACGTACCAATCGACCCGGCCCGTGGCGGTGCATCCTCGGCGACGAGCGGGCACCGTCCTTGACGGTGAGACAGATTCTGTCTTATCGTCTCACCCATGGGGCCGAGCGACCGAACCGCACAGGCGGAGGCACGTATCCTCGACGCGGCCAAGTCGTGCTGTGAGCGCTGGGGCATCGCAGAAGGTCACCGTCGACGACATCGTCGACCGCGAGCGGCGTGCTCGCGGGCCACGCTGTATCGACTGTTCCCCGGCGGCAAGGACGTGCTGTTCGATGCGCTCCACGCCCGTGAACGCGCCGAGTTCTTCGACACGCTCACCGCCGAGGTCGGTGACACCGACGACTTCGAGGACCTCGTCGTCCGGCTCGTGGTCACTGCGACGCGCGAGCTGCGCGACGACCGCCACCTCGCGATCATGCTGGCTTCCGAGCCGGGTGCCGTGCTCTCCGAACTCACCGTCGACGGCATGCCCCAGATCATCCGGGTGGCCAACGACTACCTCGGGCCGATCCTGAAGCCGTTCCTCGACCCCGAGTTCGCCGAACCGCTGATCGATCTGCTCGTGCGCATCACGATCTCGTACTTCCTCGCGCCGAGCGAGCACGTCGATCTCGGCGACGCCGAGTCGGCCCGCAGCGTTCCTGCGCCCGGGCCTCTCCGTCCTGTCCGCCTCCATCCGCCAACCCGTCATCTCCGACCACACCTGAACCCATCGAGGAACCATCATGAGCGTCACCCATTCCAGCAACGAAGACATCATCGGCCGCGACGACATCAACGACGTCGAAGCGATCCTGGCGGTGGTCAACACCGACGTCGACGAGGTCGAGCACGTCGTCAAGGACAACGCCGACGCGATCTTCACCTGGGACTACTCGCTGGCCCGTCCGCAGCTCCGCAAGCTCTACGAGAAGGCCAAGGTCGGTCAGTGGAACGCCACCACCGACCTCGACTGGGACACCGAGGTGGATGTCGAGAAGGTGGTGTCGGCGGATCGCGCGGCCGAGTCCGCGGGCTTCACCGCCGACCACTACGACGGCACCGTCGTCGAGAAATGGGGCGACAAGGAGTGGCTCGAGTTCAGCATCGACCAGCGCCGCTGGACGCTGTCGCAGTTCCTGCACGGTGAGCAGGGAGCGCTGCTGTGCACCGCGAAGATCGTCGAGACCGTGCCGTGGTACGACGCCAAGCTCTACGCCTCGACCCAGACGATCGACGAGGCCCGCCACGTCGAGGTGTTCCACCGGTACCTCGACGAGAAGATGGGCGGTGGCTTTCAGGTCAACGCTCACCTGCGCATGCTCCTCGACGACATCATCGACGACTCCCGTTGGGACATGACCTACCTCGGCATGCAGGTCATGGTCGAGGGCCTGGCGCTGGCCGCGTTCGGGTTCATGCACCAGATGACCGAGGAGCCGCTGCTCAAGAAGATGCTCCGCTACGTGATGAGCGACGAGGCCCGCCACGTCGCCTTCGGCGTGTTGTCGCTCAAGGAGGTCTACGAGGGCATGACCGACGCCGAGATGAAGGAGCGCCAGGAGTTCGCCTTCGAGGCGGCGATCCGGATGCGCGACCGCTTCCTGTCGCAGGAGGTCTGGGAGCGACATGGCGTCAATCCGCGCGACGTGGTGCCGCTGGTGCTCAAGGACCCGACCCGCGACGTGTTCCAGATGATGCTGTTCAGCAAGATCGTGCCGAACTGCAAGAAGCTCGGTCTGCTCGACCGGAACGACCAGTGGCTGCGCCGTCGGTTCGAGGAGATGAACGTGATCCAGTTCGAGGACTGGGAGGACACCGGCTCCGAGTACCTCAAGTTCGAACTCGATGCCGAGGCCCCGATCGCCGGGGCCCACGGGCGCCGAGGCGTCCGGCTCGTCGCCGAGTGATCGTGCCCAGGGCGTTGAGATACAAGTAGCAGACAAGTGGTACGGTAAGGTTCGGCGCATGGCCGCCGACTGGAATCCCGCCCAGTACGAGCGGTTCGCGGCACGAGCGCGCGCAGCCGTTCTGGGACCTCGTCGAGCTGATCCACCGCGGCGCGATCGAGCGCGCCGTCGATCTCGGCTGCGGGACCGGTGACGCTGACGGTGTCGGCCGCCGAACGACTCGGCATCGGCCACATGACCGGCATCGACAACTCCCCGGCGATGCTCGAGGTCGCGCCGAGCCGCACGGCCGTGTCGAGGTCGACTTCGAGTACGGCGACATCTCGCGCTGGACATCGGACGGCGATCACGATCTCGTGCTCGCGAACGCGGCGCTGCAGTGGGTGCCCGACCATCAGGCGGTGCTCGAACGATGGATGGCGCGCGCTCGCGCCCGAAGGGCAGCTCGCGGTGCAGGTGCCGGCCAACCACGATCACCCGTCACATCTCGCGAGCGCCCACGTGTCGCATCAGGAGCCGTTCGCCTCGGCGTTCGACGGTGAACCCGCCACCCGACCCGGTCGCGGTGAACGTGCTCGCTCCGGAGCAGTACGCCGAGCCCTGTTGCACGAACTCGGAGTCGCCGAACCGCACGTCCGGCTCCAGGTGTACCCACACGTCTTCGAGTCGTCCGCCGACGTCGTCGAGTGGACGAAGGGGACGTCGCTGACCCGGTTCTTCCGGCGCCTTGCCCGCCGAACTGCACGACCCGTTCGTCGATGCATACCGTGAGGAACTGCTGGATCGCATCGGCCGGGTCGAGCCGTACTTCTACGCGTTCAAACGGATCCTGATCTGGGGGCGCGTCAGCCGTACAGACGCTCGCTGACGCCGGCCGAGAGCCCGGCCAGCACCAGGCCGATCAGGAACACTGCGCCGAAGAGCCCCAACAACAACCATGCTCGGCGGAGCCCGGCGCTGACCGGCTCGGCCGCCCGTCTGCTCGCTTCGAAGACGGTCGCCCGGTCGTGGCGGAACTCCCAGAGCTTCCGCGTGTAGCGCCGCAGGAACATGCTGCGCCCCGCATCGTGGTACGCGATCGCCGAGATCAGGACGAAGACGGGCAGCACCAGCAGGATGAGCACGTGGACGAACGATGGAACCGGGAGCACGGCGAGCACGATCGCGACGGCGACCATGGCCACCACCAGGCGCCCGAACCGGCGAGCAGCTCGTCCGGTGGTACGAACCGCTGCGGTGCTGCGAAGCGATCGTCGTCGGGGGGAGCCGGTGGCGGCAGATCGCTCACGGCGGTGGCTACTCGGGAGTCACGTACGCGGCGGTGAGTCCACCGTCGATCACCAGGTTGCCGCCCGTCATGTAGCTCGACTCGTCGCTCGCGAGGAACAACGCGGCGTTCGCCATCTCGGCCGGGAGCCCGAAACGACCCATCGGCACGTGAACGAGGCGCCGACTCCGCTTCTCGTCGGTGTCGAGCACCGACATCAACAACTCGGTCCGGAGCGGACCGGGGGACAACGTGTTGAGTCGGATGCCCTCGCGGGCGTGCACCACGGCGAGCTCGCGGGTGAGCGACAGCACGGCACCCTTCGATGCGGTGTACGCGATCTGCGGGGTCGCCGCCCCGACCGACGCCACGAACGATGCCGTGTTCACGATCGAACCACCACCGGCGCGCCGCAGTGCCGGGATGCCGTACCGGCAGCCGTGGAGCACCCCCTTGACGTTGATCGCGAGCGTCCGATCGATGACCTCGTCGGACGTGTTCGTCGCGTCGCCGTCGCCCGGCATCATCACCCCGGCGTTGTTGAAGATCACGTCGACGCGACCGAACTCCGATTCGGCCGCGGCGAACAGCGCCTCGACCGACGTCGGGTTCGGTGACGTCGACGGTCGTGCTGATCATCCGCCCACCGGCCCGGCGCACGAGCGTCGCGGTCTCCCTGTTCGCTTCCGCGGACAGGTCGGCTCCGACGATCGCGGCGCCTTCCTCCGCGAACCGGAGCGCGCTCGCCCGGCCGATCCCGGCTGCCGTTCCCGTGATCACCGCTACCTTGCCGTCGAGTCGCATTCGAGTCCTCCAGGTCGATGGGTCGGGGCGCGCCCGACGTGGCGCGCCCCGACTCGTCGTCAGGTGCCGTCGGGGACCGGCAGGTAGTACCCGGTGATGTCGAGGATCACGTGGGCCTTCGCATCGGTGGTGCCGCCGAGGTAGATCCCGACGGCGCCGACATCGTCGAACGCCTGTGTGAGCCGGGTCACGCCGCTGTTCGCAATCGTCTGCCCGGCTTCCGACCAGTTGACCGTCGATGTCTCGCCTCCGGCGAAGTTGTACCCCTCGACCTGCACGAACCCTGCGCCCTCGGTCTCGGTGACGGTGACGTTGTAGGTGACGGCGATGGCCTCGTCGGGGAACTGGCCCACCGGATTGTCCTGCTCGAACTGGACGAATCTCGCGCGGGAGGCCCGCCGTGAGCTCGTCGTCCTCCGTGCGGCCGAGCTTGTCGCCGAGCGTCCCGCTGTTGTCCTCGAGGCGCGTGTCATCGTCCGGTAGGACGAGATCGCCACGAACGACCCGGGCACTCCCTCCCGCACCTCGGCGGCTCGAGCGACCGGAGTCTGTGGTGAGCTCGACATCAGGTTCGTGCCGGCGACCGTCGCGGAAGCGACGAGGCCCACGGTCACGAGCGCCGCGTGGAGAGTTGGTTGCATGGAGATCCTCCTGGGGTCGGAATCGACGTCGGGCGACACCGGTCGGCACACTAGGTCAGGCGGTGTCGCGCCCTCGGCACCCGCCGATCAGATGCGCTCGAAGTAGCGGGCCCGCTCCCAGTCGCTGACGGCGGCGCGATGCGCGTCGATCTCGACGCCGTGGAAGTGGGCGTAGTGGTCGACGACGTCGTCGCCGAAGGCCGCTCGTGCGGCGAGCGCTGGCGTCGAACGCCGCAACCGCTGCGTCGAGCGTCGCCGGGACGTGGGGGAGTTCGCCTGCCCCGTAGACGTCGCCGTCGAACGCGTCGGGCGGTTCGATCTGCTGCTCGATGCCTGCCAGACCGCTCGCGAGCGTCGCTGCGTAGGCGAGATACGGATTGCAGTCGGCACCCGGGATGCGGTTCTCGATCCGGCGACCGGAACCGGTGCCGACGATGCGGAAGCCGGCGGTGCGGTTGTCGTTCGACCAGGCGACCCGCGTCGGCGCCCACGAGGCGTCGATGTAGCGCTTGTACGAGTTGATCGTCGGCGCGTAGCAGACCATGAAGTCGTCGACGTGCGCCATCCACCCGCCGAGAAACCACCGGAACTCGTCGCTCTGGGGCGACTCGAACACGTTCGTGCCGGTGTCGGCGTTCCACAGGCTGAGGTGGAGGTGGCTGCTGCTGCCCGCTTCGTCCGTGGTGGGCTTGGCCATGAAGGTGACGCTCAGGCCCATCGTGTCGGCGAGCTCCTTGAGCGCGTGCTTCATCAGGGTGTGCCGGTCGGCCATCTCGAGCACGTCGACGTAGCGGATGTTGATCTCGTGCTGGCCACGGCCCCACTCGCCCTTGGAGTTCTCGACCGGGATGCCCGAATCGGCCAGTGCGCGCCGGGCGGCCCGGACGAACGGCTCGACGCGAGCCGGTCGACAGCAGGTGGTAGTCCTCGATGTACCACCCCGCGGGCTCGGAGTCCGGCGTAGCCCTTCCCGTGCGCCTCCCGATAGCGTGTCGTCGAACAGGAAGAACTCGAGCTCGGAGGCGCACTTGCGCGGTGAGCCCGTGTTCGCGCCAGCCGTTCGATCTGCCGGCGGAGCACGGTCCGGGGCGCACCGGCGACCGCGCTGGTGTCGCGTCGTCGTCGATGACGTCGCACAGCACGATCGCGGCGTGTTCCGTCCAGGCGGCCCGGCGCAGTCGTGGCGAGGTCCGGCACGAGGTGCACGTCGCCGTACCCCTGCTCCCAGCTGGCGAACGCAGTACCCGGGGACCGGTTCCATGTCGATGTCGACGGTCAGCAGGTAGTCGCAGACGTGCGTGCCGTCGTCGATCGAGTCGAGGAAGAACCCGGCGTCGAAGCGCTTGCCGACCAGGCGGCCGTACAGGTCGGTGAACGCGAGCGACGACCGTGTCGATCGACCCGTCGCCCACGGCGGCACGCAGATCCGTCGAGGCTCATCGTCATCACGGTGACTGTAGATGCCGTGGCGGTCGGCGAGCGGAGTAGAGTCGGTCGATCGATGTCGAGCACGGTGACGCCTGCGGATCAGGCCGACCGCGATCCGGCGAACGCCGGAACACCATCGTCGTTGCCGCCGGTCGTTCGCGGCGGGCACGATGGTCGCCTGTTGTTCTCGCCCAAGATCCCGGAGATCTCCTGATGCCTCAGTTCGGCCGGCTCCTGTCGGCGATGATCACCCCGTTCGATGCGGCCGGCGCCGTCGACTACGACGTCGCCCAACGACTCGCTCGCCACCTCGTCGCGCGAGGGCCACGACGGGCTCGTGGTCTGCGGCACGACCGGCGAGGCCCCGACGCTCACCGACGACGAGAAGCTCGGGATGTTCGCTGCCGTCGTCGAGGCGGTCGACGTCCCGGTCATCGCCGGCACGGTCGGTGCACGACACGGCCCACTCGGTCGAACTGACGAAGCAGGCCGCCAAGCTCGGCGTGCACGGCATCCTGTCGCTGTGCCCGTACTACAGCCGGCCGCTCGCAGGCCGGCATCGAGGCCCACTTCCGTGCCATCGCCGACGCGTGCGACCTGCCCCAGATCATCTACGACATCCCCGTCCGAACCGGTCGCAAGGTCGGAACCGACCTCCTGGTCCGGCTCGCGCACGAGGTGCCGAACATCGTCGGCGTCAAGGACGCCGCCGGGAACCCGTTCGAGACGGCCAAGCTGCTCGCGGCGATGCACCCGACCGATTTCGAGGTGCTACTCCGGGGACGACGGCCTGACGCTCCCGCTGCTGGCCGTCGGCGCCGTCGGCGTGATCGGCGTCGTCGACGCACTGGACGGCGTCGCGATCACGTCGAGATGTTCGATGCCTGGGACCGCGGCGACGTGTCGACCGCCCGCACCGTGAACCAGCGCATGCTGGAGAGCTTCGCGTTCGAGACCGGCGACCTCGCACCCGAATCCGATTCCGACCAAGGCGATGCTGCGCACGCTCGGGTGGGCGGTCGGCGAATGCCGGCTCCCGCTCGGCCCGGCGCCCGACTGGGTCGAACCCCGAGCCCGTGAGGTGCTGCGCCAATCTGGAGGCTGCCCGTGGCTGATTCCGTTCGCATCGTCTTCCTCGGCGGTCTCGGCGAGATCGGCCGGAACTGCATGGCGATCGAGCAGGGGACCGGTGACGACCGGGCGATCGTGCTGATCGACTGCGGTCTGATGTTCCCCGATGCCGACATGCACGGCATCGACCTCGTGCTCCCCGACTTCACCTACCTGCGCGACAACGCCAACTCGATCGTCGCGCTCGTGGCGACCCACGGGCACGAGGACCACGTCGGCGGCATCCAGTTCCTGCTGCGCGACAACGACGGCATCGGTCATCTCCGCGACGAGCCGTTGCCGATCTACGGTGCCGAGCTGACGCTCGGTCTGGCCCGGAACCGCATCGAGGAGGCCGCGGCTGCTCGGCCGCTGCGACATGCGCCCGGTCGCCGACAACGAGTCGGTCGAGATCGGGCCGTTCACGATCGAGTTCATCCCGGTCACGCACTCGGTGCCGCACGCGCACGCGATCGGCGTCCACACGGCCCAGGGCATCGTGCTGCACTCGGGCGACTGGAAGCTCGACCTCACCCCGGTCGACCGCCGCACGCACCGACCTCGGTCGCCTCGGCCAGCTGACCGCCGGCGACGGCGTTCGCCTGCTGATGGGCGACTCGACGAACGCCGAGGAGCCCGGCTACGCGCCGAGCGAGACCACGGTCGGCGCCGTGCTGCGCAGTCGTTGTTCGTCGAACACCGGGGTCGCCGCATCATCACGGCGAGCTTCGCCAGCCACCTGCACCGCATCCAGCAGATCGCCGATGCCGCCGTCGCCGACGGCCGCAAGGTGGCCACGCTCGGGCTGAGCATGAAGAAGAACGTGCGGCTCGGTCGTGACCTGAAGGTGATCGACATCCCCGAGTCGTCGCTGATCGACATCGAGGACATCGACGACTACGAGCCCGGCCAGATCTGCGTGATCTCGACCGGCTCGCAGGGCGAGCCGATGTCGGCGCTGTCGCTGCTCGCTCGCGGCGAGAACCGGTTCGTCAAGCTCGGCGAGCACGACACCGTGATCCTGTCGAGCCATGCGATCCCGGGCAACGAGAGCGCGGTCAACAAGGTGATCGACGGGCTGCTGCGGCGCGGCGCCGAGGTCGTGCACTCCGGCGTGGTCGACGTGCACGCGACCGGCCACGCCCAGGCCGACGAGATCAAGACGTACCTGTCGCTGGTGCAGCCCGAGTGGTTCGTGCCGATCCACGGCGAGTTCCGCCACATGGTGGCCAACGCCCGACTCGGCGAGCTGATGGGCGTGCCGCACGACAAGGTCGTGCTGTGCGAGGACGGCGACGTGATCGAGCTGTCCGACGACGGCCTCGAGCACGTCGGCCGGGTGCCGTCGGGCTACGTGTACGTCGACGGCATCGTCGGCGACGTCGGCCAGGGCGTCATCCGCGACCGCCGTGTGCTCGGCGAGGAGGGCGTGGTCGTCGTCGTCGTCACCGTCGACATGCAGACCGGCAAGGTGCTCACCGGCCCCGACATCATCACCCGTGGCTGGGTGTACGCACCCGAGGCCGAGGACCTGCTCGACGAGGCGTGCGACCGGGTGTCGGCCGCGGTCGAGACGGCGCTGAAGAACGGCGAACGCGACGTCGAGGCGCTCGAGCGCGACGTCCGCCGGGCCGCCGGCAAGTTCGTCAACGAGCGCACCAAGCGACGGCCGATGATCGTGCCCGTCGTCATGGAGACGTGAGACGAGTCGCTCCTGCGGTGCGCTCGGGCTGCTGCTCGCCGCGTGCGGCGGTGGACGACGATACACGACGCGCCGGGCCGCGTCGTCGATCTGATCCCCGATGCGGTCGCGGCGGTCGAGGCGCACTACGGGGCGCCGCAGGAGTACTTCGAGATCAGCGCCGGCCTCGATCGCGTCGGGTTCGTCGTCGCCGTCGACGACGCCACGGCCGCCGAGCAGGGCAGCGTACGTCGACCGACGGCGAGTTCACGGCGCCGGAACCGGTCGGCGAGGCGACGGGCGAGACGTTCACCGCCGACGAGATCGACTGTCGACCCCGACCGCATCTTCGATCAGCTCCGCGACGAACTGGACGATCCGGTGATCGTCGACTTCGCGATCCAGGGCGGACCGGACGACACCGTGATCTACGACGCCACGGTCGCCAGCGACAGGCGGTGGTCTGCTGCTGGTGCTGCTCGGCCCCGACGGACGGATCCAGGGGGCCCAGGGGCGGTAGCCCGCCGTCAGCCCGGGGTGCGCAGGGAAACGATGCCCACGACCAGGGCGACCGCGGCGTGCACGCCGATGGCGATCGCGAGGTCGCGTCGATCGGTCGGGCCCGTTGCGGGCGTCGAGGACGGACCGCCGGCGTTGCCCTCGGTGGCTCCGCGGGCGGGGGAGCCGTACCTGAATTCGGACCGTGCACGTCGGCAGCCTCCGACGAACCGGCGGGGCCCGGACGGCGTCGTCCGGCCGATTGCCCCGGACGGATGCGGTGGCATTGGTACCGTGGGGCAACTCATGAGTACCTGGGGTTCCTCCAAGAAGTCGCGCGCCTCCGGCCCGGCGCGGAAGCGGGGCGCATCGTCGCGTCCGGCGTCGGGTCGCGGTCGGGTTCGGGCGGCTCGTCGCGTCCAAGGGCGGGGTGCGCGATGCCACCCCACCCGGCACACGTCGGCGCAGACGTCGCCCAGGCCGAGCTCAAGCACGCGGTCGACGGCCGTGAGCACGAGTTCATCGGGTTCGCGCTGATCGTCGTCGGCGTGCTGCTCGGGTCTCGCCACGTACTTCGACCTCGCCGGGCCGCTCGGTCGCGGCGTCGAGACGTTCGTCGGCTGGTTCGTCGGCCTCGGCCGCTTCGTGCTGCCGCTGGTGCTCGTGTCGTCGGGCGTGGCGCTGGTCAAGAAGGGGCAGTCGTCGAGCCCGACCCGGCTGGTCATCGGCTGGGGGCTGGTCGGCGTCGCCGTCCTCGGCCTGCTCGCACATCGTCCGCGATCCGGAGTCGTTCGACCGACCTCGACGACATCGGTGAGGCCGGTGGCTGGATCGGTGCCGCCGCGGCCGACCCGCGCGACGGCGCTGGTCGCGTCCGCCGGTGCCGTCGTGATCCTGTTCGCCCTGTTCGTCGGCGGAGTCCTGCTCATCACGAGCACGTCGCTGCGCGACGATGGCGAGCCAACACCGGCCGCGGTGTCGGCACGGTCGCCCGGCCGATCGGTCGTGCGGCCAAGAAGGCGATCTCCGACCTGTCGACGCTCAGCAGCGAGCGGGACGGGTCGATCACGCAGCGGACCGGCGTCGCGACGCAGCCGGACGGCGGATCCGCCGCAGCCGCAACCGGAGTCGCCGGCGAAGCGCTCGTCGCCGTCGCTCTACGACGGTGCCGCCGACGACGACGCACTGTTCGCCGCGACCGAAGAAGGCGCCGGCCAAGCGTCGCGAAGAAGGCATCCGGCGCAACAGGCGGTCACTGCCGATCGACGGCGACCAGGTCGGCGAGTGGGTGCTGCCGCCGCTGAGCTACCTCAAGCAGGCCGGGCCAGCAGACGGTCAACATGGCCGAGATCGAGCGCCGCGGCCAGACGCTGCAGGAGTCGCTCGCATCAGCACAATGTCGAGACCGAGCTGATCGGCATGACGGTCGGCCCGACGGTCACCCGGTACGAACTCGAACTCGGCCCCGGCGTCAAGGTCGCCAAGATCACGAGCCTCCAGAAGGACATCGCCTACGCGATGGCGGCGACCGACGTGCGCATCCTGGCGCCGATCCCGGGCCGTTCGGCGATCGGTGTCGAGGTGCCCAACCACCAGCGCCAACTCGTCGCGCTCGGCGACCTGCTGGTCTCGCCCGAGGCCGCCGAGGCCGACGCATCCGCTCGAGGTCGCGGTCGGCAAGGACATCGCCGGCAAGGCGGTGTTCCTCGACCTCTCGACGACGCCGCACCTGCTGATCGCCGGCGCCACCGGTGCCGGCAAGTCGAGCGGCATCAACTGCATCATCACCTCGCTGCTGATGCGCACCACGCCCGACCAGGTCCGGCTGATCCTGATCGACCCGAAGCAGGTCGAGATGGGCCAGTACCAGCGGCTGCCCGCACCTGCTGACCCAGCCGGTCACGAACCCGAAGAAGGCGGCGAATGCGCTCGGGTGGGCGGTCAAGGAGATGGAGCGTCGCTACGACGTGCTCAGCGAGGTCGGCTACCGCGACATCACCGGCTACAACGCGGCGTTCGCGAAGGGCGAGATCGAGCCGCCGGTCGGCATCGCGCCCGAGGATTCGCCGTACGAGCACATGCCGTTCATCGTGGTGGTCGTCGACGAGCTCAACGACCTGATGATGGTCGCCGCTCGCGACGTCGAGGAGTCGATCACCCGCATCGCCCAGAAGGCACGTGCGGTCGGCATCCACCTGATCATCGCCACGCAGCGACCGTCGGTGAACGTGATCACCGGCGTGATCAAGGCCAACGTGCCGGCGCGCATGGCGTTCGCCGTGTCGTCGCTCACCGACTCGCGGGTGATCCTCGACCAGCCCGGCGCCGAGAAGCTGGTCGGCAAGGGCGACATGCTGCTGCTGCCGGGCAACTCGTCGGTGCCGAACCGTATCCAGGGATCGTTCGTGAGCGAGGACGAGGTCCGCAAGGTCGTCAAGCACTGGCGCCAGCAGGCCCCGGAGCCCACCTACACCTCGAACGTCGAGGGCGACGAGGAGCCGACGCCCGGTACCAGCGGGTGGCCCGATGCAGCAGATGTCGCTCGACCAGGCCTCGACGGCCGGGGTGGGCGGCTCGATGGGGCTCGACGTCACGTCCGACGCCAACGCGTTCTCCGCGGGCGACGACGACGAGGACGCCGTGATGATGCGCCAGGCGATGGAGCTCGTCGTTCGGAGCCAGCTCGGGTCGACGTCGATGCTGCAGCGCAAGCTGAAGGTCGGCTTCGCCCGGGCCGGACGCATCATGGACCTGCTCGAGCAGCGTGGCGTGGTCGGCCCGAGCGAGGGGTCGAAGGCCCGCGAGGTGCTGATGACGGTGGAGGAGTTCGAGCTCCTCCAGCAGAACGGTCAGCTCTGAGCGCGTCGGCGATCACGTCGGTCTGATCTCCACGTCGGGGAACGCGGACGCGACCGAGAACCAGAAGGCCGTTCGTGTTCCGACCGGAACCCCGTCGGCTCTCGTGATCGATGCGCCGAAGTCGTGTGGCGTGACGGTGATCTCGACACCGCCGATCTCGTCGACGAACGGCTCGTCCAGCCGGTCGGTCGGGTAGGCCACCGTGGTGCCGTCGACCGTGGCCGCCACGACGATGTCGGCGGCGCCCAGCCGGTCGTCCTGAGCGCCCTCACCGACCGGGAACGCGAAGTCGCCCGCCGCCACCGCCTCGTCGTACCGCGAGAAGTTGTCGCGCTCGTACCGGCGGCTGAAGCCGGTGTCGCGGCTCAACGTGAGTGTGTCGGGGTGGCGGCCGAGCCAGTCGGCCCATGTGGCGAGCTCCGACGGCAGCGCCACGAGGTCGGCGCCGGTGAGCTCGCCCACGATCGAGCGCCCGGCCACCTGCCACCAGTACGACCCGGTCTCACGATCGACCATCACGAGGTCGGAGTCGTGGAGCGCGCTCGTGTTGGAGAACGTCAGCTCCCGCTCGCCGAGACGCCGGTCGTACACGACGCCGCTCCGGCACAACGGACAGTACGTGATCAACACGGGCAGGCCGCCGAGCTCGTCGTTGACGATCTCGTGCGAGTTGAGGATGCGAACGGGGTAGGCGTAGGCCAGGTCGTCGGAGACGTAGCCGACGATCAGGTCGTCGTCGGCGAGCCAGTCCGTCTCCACGCCCGGCTCGTACCTGGGCCGGTCGAGGGGCGGGATCGCGTCGCGCAGCCTCGACCGCAGCGCCTCGGTCGAATCCGCGAGCGACGTGAATCCGCCGTCGAACGTGTCGAAGACGACATCTTCGAGGGGCACGTCGTGACGGGTGAGGTCGACGTCGGGCACGCCGGTCGGTCTCGACGGCCGGGACGGAGCGTCGTCGATGGTCGCCGGAGCGGCGGAGTCCGTCGGGGTGGCCGGTGACGTGGCGTCGTCGGCACAAGCGGTCAGCGCGAGGAGGAACGCTCCGTACCGCAACACAGGTCGACGCACGGTGCGGCAACCCGGTGGACGGCGACGTTGTTCCGAGTCAGCGAGTCCGCCCTGGCCGGTGAGGTGTCAGGTGACGACGACGGTGGTGCCCACGTTGGCGAAGTACCACATGAACTGCGCATCGAGTGGGTGCTGACGCTGGCAGCCACCCGACAGACGCTCACCGAGCTGGTCGATCGTCTGATAGGTCGACCCGTCGGCCTTCTTGATCGGGATCTGATGGAAGCCGATGTTGCCCCGATCGGTCTTCTGGTAGCGCACCATGAGGGGGAGGTCCGCCTCGAAGTTCCAGCCGGTCGCCACGTCGGACTTGCTGTACACCGAGAAGACCCCCGCCTTCTCGTTCGCGAACTGGCTGCCCGACACGAGGTAGCTGCGCACGATGTTCTCGTCGTCGTCGACCGCCCAGACCCGCTGCGAGCCGCGGTCGTACACGATGCGCTTGCCGCCCGCCTGGTCGGCGCCGTCGGGCAGCGGCGGGGCATCGGCCCCGGTGGATGCGACGGGTGAGAGTTCGATGCCCATCGAGTCGAACGTGCCGGGCGGCGGCTCCGGCGTGCGCACGATGAATGCGTCGTCGCCCGGCCAGATGCCGAGGGCGGCCGCGGTGCGGCGCCCCACGATGCCGTCGACGTACAGCCCGTTGAGGGCTTGGAATTGCTCGCCGCGTCGGCCAACTCGGCGGAGAACACCCCGTCGATCGGCCCGTCGTAGTAGCCGGTGACCGCGAGGGCACGCTGGGTGCAGTCGACCGCGGGGCCGGTGTCGCCGACCGTGACGCCCAGCACGTCGAGCATGCAGCCCTCGATCGCGACGTCGGAGGCAACAACGTCCGGGGCGGCGGCATCGGGCGCGGCCGCGGCCTCCGGTTGGACCAGCGCCGCGACCGTGGGCGGAGGCGGTGCTGCGTCGCCCGACTGGCCCCCGGACAGTGCGTCGATCCCGATGACGAGCGCGCCGATCGCGATCACGCTCATGATCGCGACGGGTGCGATGGGTCGAGCCTCCGCACGCCGGTGCCGACGGGACGATCGGTGCGCTCGGTGCTCGGGGAGATCGTGACTTGGCATGGCGTCAGGGAGCTGGAACACGACGGGCGGTTCGGTTCCGGCCGACGCCGATTCTAGACCCGGCCGGCGTCCGACCGGTGGAACAACGCGCCGTCGTCAGAGAAATTCTCCGGCCGCGTGGATGACGATGCCGGCGAGCCCGCCGACGAGCGTGCCGTTGATCCGGATGAACTGGAGGTCGCGGCCGACCTGCAGTTCCATCTTGCGGGCGGTCGACTCGCCGTCCCACCGTTCGACCGTGTGCTCGATGAGGTCGCCGACCTCGCTGCGGTAGCGGTCGACGACGTATCCCACGGCACGCTCGACCCAGTCGTCGACCTTGCGTTGCAGCTCGGGATCGGCCCTGATGCGTTCACCCAGCTGCTGGAGGTGTCTCGTGGCGCGAGCCCGCAGCTCGGACCGGGGATCGTTCGCCGCCTCGATGAGGCCCCGTTTCGCCCCCAGCCAGAGCGATTCGATCCACGCCCGGAACTCGGGGTGATCGAGCAGCTCGTTCTTGAGCTCCTCGCCCTTGGCGAGCATCTCCGGGTCGTGCTGCAGGCGCTCGGCCAGCAGTGCCACTCGCACGTCGACGGTGGTGCGCATCTCGTGATCGGGGTTCGCCCGAACGTCGGTCAGGAACCGGCCGACGACGTCGTAGATCTTCTCGAGGACACGGTTGTCGATCGACTCGGGGACCCACCACGGCGACTCCTCGTAGAGGCGTCGCCGGAACGTGTCGTGGTTGTCGTCGAGGAAGTTGCCGAGCCCGACCAGAATCGCGTCGAGCAGGCGCTGGTGGTGACCGCCGTCGATCGAGACGTCGATCGCCCGACCGACCAGCGGAGCGGCCGGAGTCTCGGCGATCCGGCGCCGGACCACGCCTTCGAGGCCGTGCTGGACCTCCTTGTCGTCGAGGACCTCGAGCGTGCCCTTGAGCGCGTCGCCCAGCGCCCCGCTCGCCCGCTCGGCGTTCTCGGGTTCGGCCAACCACTCGCCGACGCGTTCGCCGATCCGGGCCTGCGCGAGGCGTTCGCCGAGCACGTCCTGGGTGAGGAAGTTGGTCTCGACGAACTGCCCGAGGCTTCGGCCGATCTGGTCCTTGCGCTTCGGGATGATCGCGGTGTGCGGGATCGGCAGGCCGAGCGGATGCCGGAACAGCGCGGTCACGGCGAACCAGTCGGCGAGCGCACCGACCATGGCCGCCTCGGAGAACGCGCGCACGTAGCCGACCCAGCCGCCGCCGCCGTGGGTCTTCGTGATGACGTAGACGACGGCAGCGGCGACGAGGAGGCCGAGCGCGACCGCCTTCATCCGCCGAAGGCCGCGCTGGCGTTCGGCGTCGATCGCGGTCACTTCCATCCGCCCGGACGCTATCCGTCGCCGTCCGCCGTTCTACGGTGCCGACATGACACGCTTGCGCACTCTGACCCGAGCCGAGCTCTCCGACGACCAAGCCGAACTCTGGGACGGCATCGTCGACAGCTCGCGGGGGAGGGGTCAGCTTGTTCGACGACGACGGATGCCTCGTCGGACCGTTCAACGCGTTCGTCCACCAGCCCAAGATCGGACGGAGGCTGTCGTCCCTCGGAGGTCTGCTCCGGTTCCGGACGTCGATCGACCGCCGGCTGAGCGAGGTCGCGATCTGCACCGTCGGCTCGCACTGGCACTCCGAGTTCGAGTTCTGGGCCCACGCGCCGATGGCGCTCGAATTCGGCGTGGACGATGCGGTCATCGACGCGCTGCGGGAGGGTCGACCCCCTGAGTTCGCACGGGAGGACGAACGCATCGTGCATGCGGTGACGTCGCAGCTGCTGACGGATCGTCGCGTCGACGACGCCACCTTCGCCGAAGCGGAGGCACTGCTGGGCGAGACCGGCATGGTCGAGCTGAGCGCGTTGGTGGGGTACTACTGCCTGATCTCGATGGTGCTCAACCTGTTCGAGATCCCGCTACCGGCCGGAGAGCAGACGGCGTGGTTCGACTGACCGGCGGCGGCCGGCGGGCTGCTCAGTCGGCCGGGCCGATGAGGTCCCAGCGGTTGCCGGCGATGTCGCGGAAGACGGCGACCCGTCCGTACTCCTCGTCACGTGGCTCGGTCAGGAACTCGACGCCCTCGGCACGCATCTGCGACCAGCGGTCGTCGAAGTCGTCGACATGCAGGAAGAACCCGACCCGACCGCCGGTCTGATCTCCCACCCGCTCGCGCTGGCGGTCACCGTCGGCCCGGGCGAGCAGCAGTCCGGTCTCGGCGCCCGGTGGCCGGACGACGACCCAGCGTTTCGGGCGGCCGTCGTTCGTGGTGGCGGGTGAGTCCTCGACGAGCTCGAATCCGAGCACGTCGGTGAAGAACTCGACGGCGGTGTCGTAGTCGTCGACCACGATCGTCGCGAGCCCGAGGTGTGGCATCGGCCGAGTCTTCCACGCCGGTCGTCTCGACGGAGGCGGCGCTGCCAGACTCGTCCTCATGCGCGCCGCCTCGCTGCCACAGTTGATCCGGCGGCGTGAGTATGAGCGGTCCTGGGTGCGACCGGACGTGCTCGCCGGCCTGACGGTCGCAGCGATGCTCGTCCCCCAGGCGATGGCATACGCCGAGTTGGGTGGGTTGCCCCCGTCGGCCGGGTTCCGGGCGGCGCTGGTGGCGCTTCCGATCTATGCGCTCATCGGCACCAGCCGTCACCTGGGCATCGGTCCGGAACCCGGCACCGCGATCCTGGCTGCGGCGGCGGCGGTTCAGCTCGCCGGTGGGGATCCCGAGCGATATGCGGCGCTGATGGCGACGATCGCCGGGCTCGTCGGCGTGTTCGCGCTCGCGTGCCGGGGTGCTCCGACTCGGCTTCGTCGCGGATCTGCTCTCGAAACCGGTGCTCGTCGGGTACATCACCGGCGTCGGCATCACGCTGCTCACGAGCCAGATCGAGCGCGTTCACGGGTGTTCCGATCGACGCCGACAATCCGTTCGCGCGCATCGGTGAGTTCGTCACCAGTCTCGACGAGATCGATCCGACCACCATCGGTATCGGCCTGTCGACGTTGACGATGATCCTCGTGCTGCGTCGGATCAGCCCCACGATTCCCGGTGCCTTGATCGCGCTCGCCGGTTCGATGGTCGTCGTCGCGGTCTTCGGCCTCGACGCGGCCGTCGTCGGTGAGATCGAATCGGCACTTCCGTCGTTCGACCTGCCGGGCGTCGGCTGGTCGGACATCACGTCCCTGATCCCGGCCGCCGCCGGCGTCGCGCTGATCGGGTACACCGACAACATCCTCACGGCGAGGTCGATCGCGTCGAAGGAGGGGTACGAGGTCGATGCCGATCGCGAGCTCCTGGCGCTCGGGGCGATCAACGTCGCCGGTTCGGTCTCGGGCGGGTTCGCGATGTCGTCGAGCGCTTCCCGGTCGTTCGTGCCGGCCACGATCGGGAGTCGATCGCAGCTGTCGAGCGTGGTCACGTTCGCCACGGTGATCGTGTTTCTGCTCGTCGGCACCTCGCTGCTGGCCGAGATCCCGCGGGCCGGCCTCGCCGCGGTGATCGTCGCCGCCGCGCTCGCCGTGATCGACATCGAGGGCTTCCGCCGCATCGCCTCGCTGAGCTACACCGAGACCGCGCTCGCTGCCGTCACCTGCCTGGCGGTGATCGGCATCGACCTGCTCACCGGTGTGCTCGTCGCCGTCGGGTTGTCGATCCTCCTCACGCTCGGACGCGCAGCCCGCCCGCACGACGCGATCCTCGGGGCGGGCGCCGGCCTCGACGGGTGGATCTCGGTCGACGACGAGCGCGCCATGCCGATGCCCGGCCTGCTCGTGTACCGATTCGACGGCCCACTCTTCTTCGCCAACGGCGAGTACTTCAAGGAGCGGGTCCACCACGCGCTCGAGCTCAACCCCGGCGACGAGAACTCGGTCGTGCTCGACCTGGAGGGTGTCGGCTCGATCGACACCACCGCGGTCGACCATCTCGTCGTGCTGATCGAGGAGCTCGAACGGGATGGGCTCGTGGTCAGCTTCGCCCGCCCCAACCAGAAGGTGCTCGGT
This sequence comes from uncultured Acidimicrobiaceae bacterium, assembly GCA_963827775.1. Classification (GTDB taxonomy): domain Bacteria; phylum Actinomycetota; class Acidimicrobiia; order Acidimicrobiales; family Ilumatobacteraceae; genus Ilumatobacter. The sequence goes on from CAWHCI010000030.1 coordinate 34,636, forward strand.
CTGCTCGAACGAGCGGGGATCATCGACCAGGTGGGGGAGGAGCGGATCTTCCCAACGATCAACGCCGCGGTGAGCGACCACCGCCGACGAGCCGATCAGTGACCGGGTCGTGACGGCGCGCCGGGCTCACCGGGTCGCGGCGAGGTGCTCGGCAGCGTCGAGCATCTGACGGCCGACCGGCTGCAGGTCCGATCTCCGTGCAGAGCAACCCGGTCGACACCCGTTCGACGATGCCCCACTCGCGGATCGCCACCACGTCGAGGCCGCTGCGCGCGGCCAGCCGGTGGGCCCGATCGTCGGGATGCCCCGCCATCAGTTCGACCGGGTCCTCGCGCATGATGATGCCGAGGTCGTACTCGGGCTCGGCGACGAGGCCGTCGGGATCGACGAGCTTGAACCTGCCGCCCGGCGCCCGCAGCGTGTTCCACTCGTGGACGTCGCCGTGCACGAGTCGCGCGCGTTCGTCGTCGTGCGCAACTCGGCGCCGCTCGGCGCAGGCCAGGGCCTGTTCGATCACCGGCTCGCTGCACGGTCGGTCCAGCAACTCCCACCGACGTTCGATCTGGTCGGCGAGCCACCGGGCCTTCCAGGCGCCGGTCGGCAGGTCTGCGTCGGCGGGGTCGCGCCAGAGTCGCGCCGCGGTGTCACACAGGATCGCGTGCCGTTCCCGGATCGGAAGGCGGAGGTCGAACAGCGACGGCCCGAGTTGCTCCATCAGGAACGCCTGACGCCCGGCGTCGAAGGCGAACAGGCGTGCGCAACCGTCGCCGTCCGCGAGGTCGAGCACGGCAGCCTCGCGCCCGGCGAGCGCCGGATCGCGTGGCACCATCACCTTGAGCACCGCGGCCGTCCCGTCGTGGCGACGGACCCGGCACACGTAGGCCTCGGTGCCGCCCGAGTAGGCCTCACCGATGGTCAGGCGCCAGTCGGCCGCGAGATCGTCGAGGATCACCGGCAGCTCGTCCAGCCAGCCGGCGCACGCGGCGACCTCCGCCTTGTTGCGGACGGCTTCGGGGATCTCGATCACGGGTCGGTGCGGGAGCGTCGGCGGGAGATGGAGGACGGGCGGGCTTGCATCGACGCCCGGTCGCAGCGGTTCGGCGCCGCCCACGTCGCCGGTTCCGGCACGTCGAGTCGATCTCCGGGTTCCATACGGCCGATCAGGCCGCCGGGCGCTTCGATCGTGCCGCTCGCGGCGGCTCGCCCATGACACGCTTGAACGCCCGGCTGAAGGCCGCTTCCGATTCGTAGCCGACGCAGCCGGCCGTGGCCGCAACCGTGTTGCCGTTGCGGAGCAGATCGACCGCGACGTGCATCCGCCACCTGGTCACGTACTTCATGGCCGGTTCGCCGACCAGCTCGGTGAACCGGGCCGCGAACGCCGACCTGGACATCGCCACCTCGTCGGCCAACGCGGCGACGGACCAGTCGTGGCCCGGATCGGCGTGGATGCGCGCCATCGCGGCACCGATCTGCTCGTCGCGGAGTGCGCCGAGCCAGCCGGTCTGCGCCGCGGGGTCGTCTTCGATCCACGATCGGATGGCCTGGATCACGACGATGTCGCAGAGGCGGCTGATGACCGCCTCGCCGCCCGGTCGCGACTGCTGGGTCTCCTCGGCCATCAGGTCGAGCGTCGCCCGCATCCAGTCGGCGCGGGTCGCACGTGATGCTTCGATGTGGATGAGGGCAGGCAGCGAATCGACGAGCTGTCGGGCGGCGGGATGCTCGAACCGGATCCCGCCGCACACGACGCGGGTCTGCGGTCCGCCGCCGCCATGGCGCAGCACCGCGTAGTGCTCGTTGACCTCGTCGTGGGGGAGGTCGAACACGAGTGGGGTGTCGGTCACCGTCTCGCCCCACGGCGCGATGCCCGGTTCCGTGGGGGACGACCACGAGGTCGCCGGGACGGATGGTGGTGATCTCGCCCTCGACCTCCAGCGTGCAGGTGCCGGCGATCATGGCGTGGAACCACACGCAGTCGTGCATCGGTGGCAGCTCGAGGCCCCAGGGTTCGGTCAGCTCGGACGGGCAGTAGAAGATGCCCGACATCTGGACGTAGCGGAGCGCCTCGCCGATCGACGGGACGGTCGTGGTCGCCTGCACTCCGCCATCTTGTCCGAGTGGTGCCCGTTCGTCCAGCCATCTGGACGAACGGGCATGAAACTGGTGTGTTCGATCATGGACACGCTGATTTCGTGCCGTCACGCTGGATGGCATGCAGCACACAGAAACGTCCACCACCGACCTCGACGCCCCTCGGGCGGACGCCGAGACTCCGGCACCCCTCCACCGGCCGAATCCCGCGGCCGTGATGGCAGCCATCGGCAGACGGTCGTTCGCAGCCATGGCATCGACCTCGCCGGCGGGACATCCGCACGCCGCCGGCGTCCTCTACGAACTGGTCGGTTCCGATCTGTTCGTGAGCACCTTGCGATCGAGTCGCAAGGCCCGCAACGTCGGCGCCTGCGGACGAGTCGGCGTCACGATTCCGATCCGTCGACTGCCGATCGGTCCGCCGTCGACCGTGCAGTTCCAGGCACGGGCCGAGGTGCTCGACGTCGACGATCCCGTCATCGCAGCGCACGTGAGCGACGGTCGTCTGCGGTCGGTCACGGGTCACGGTGAGCTCGAGCTGCCGGGCGGATGCTTCATCCGGATCTCGGTGCCGTCTCGGCTCCACACCTACGGCCTCGGCATGTCGCTCAGGTCCCTGATCAAGGACCCGATGGGCGCCGGTGGCGTCGTCGAACCCGGAACCAGGTGACCGCCGTCGAGCCGACGAACGGCCCGGCTGCGATCCCGCCAGTCTCGATGGCGAGCGGTGCGTGCGATCGGACGTCGATGACCCCGAGGTCGGTCAGATGTCGGGCCGGTCGCCGAACTCGGGGCGTTCGGTGCGGGTGCGCTTGAGCTCCCAGAAGCCGTCCATCGTGGTGAAGTGGTGCATCGAGTCCCACACCTTGAGCGCCTGCTCGCCGGTGGGCACCCGGGTGATGACCGGGCCGAAGATGCCGCGCTTGACACCGTCGTCGGCCGTGAACGCGATGATCGGCGTGCCGACGTCGTCGCCGACGAGGGCGAGGCCCTGGTCCATCCGCGTGCGGATCTCGGCGTCCCACTTCTCGTCGTCGGCGGCATCGGCGAGCCCGCGGTCGAAGCCGAGGTGCTCGAGCATCGTCGGCGAGGTCGGCCTCGTCACGGTTGCCGTCGTGGTGGACGGTGCGCGCCGCTCAGGAGATACCACCGCTGGACGGCGTCCTCGCCGAACTCGGCCCGAACCGCCTCCATGACCCGCAGCATCCGGTGCGTCTTGAACACGGGTTCGTAGTGCTCCGAGTCGGTGCCGACCTCGTTCTTGACCATCAGGCTGATCGGTTGCCACGTGATCGTTCAGGTCACGGTGCGGTGCGACTTCTTCGACGACCCAACGGGCCGTCACCCAGCACCATGGTCAAATCGGGTCGACCCAGAACTCCACATCGGTTGACATCGGCACAGTCTGACGTGTTGCGCGCGGAATTGCTCCGGTCGGCATGGAACTCGTGCGCCATCGGGGCGCAGATAGCCTGGTCCGGTCATGTCGCAGCGCTTCTACGTCGAGACACTCGGGTGTCCGAAGAACCAGGTCGACTCCGACAAGCTCGTCGGCACCCTGCTCGCCGACGGCATGGAGGCGACCGACGACGCATCGGCCGCCGACCTCGTGGTGGTGAACACCTGTGCGTTCATCGACGACGCCCGCCGCGAGTCGGTCGACACGATCCTGGCGCTCGACGAACAACGCGCCGACGGCGCCCGGCTCGTGGTCACGGGCTGCATGGCCGAGCGCTACGGCGACGAGCTCGCCGAGGCGCTGCCCGAGGTCGACCAGGTCGCCGGGTTCGGCGTGCCGGTCAACGACCGGTCTCGTGGCAGGCAGCTGATCCCGGTGGCGTCGGCGCCGCTGCCCGAACTCGATCTGCTCAACCTGCCCGCGACCGAAGTCGATCGTCGCCGTGGGCCTACGTCAAGATCGCCGAGGGGTGCGACCGCTCGTGTGGGTTCTGCGCGATCCCGAGCTTCCGCGGCCCGCAGCGCAGCCGCGACATCGAGCAGATCCTCGACCGAGGTCGACGAGCTCGAGGCTCGCGAGATCGTGCTCGTCGCGCAGGACCTCGCGTCGTACGGCAAGGACCGCCCCGACGAGCTCGGCGCGGGCTCGATCGTGCCGCTGGTTCGAGCCGTCGCCGATCGCACCGACTGGGTTCGCCTGCTGTACCTCTACCCGAGCGACCTGACCGACGAGTTGATCGACGCGATCTGTGCGACCGGGTGTTCCGTACTTCGACCTGTCGCTCCAACACGTCAGCAAGCCGCTGCTGCGGCGGATGCGTCGGTGGGGCGACGGCGACCGGTTCCTCCGCCGGATCGACGACATCCGCAGGACGCGAACCCGATGCCGCGTTCCGGTCGAACTTCATCGTCGGGTACCCGGGCGAGACCGAGCGCGACCACGATCAGCTGCTCGCGTTCGTCGAGGCCGCGCAGCTCGACTGGTGCGGCTTCTTCGCCTACTCGCCCGAGGACGGCACGTACGCCGCGACCCTCGACGGTGCCGTCGACGCCGGACTGATGCACGAACGGCTGGCCGAGCTCCGCGAGCTCCAGGACGACATCACCGCGGCACGACGCGACGACATGATCGGCCGTACCGTTCGGGTGCTCGTCGACGAGCCGGGCGTCGCCCGAAGCGTCAGGGAGGCTCCGGAGATCGACGGCATCATCCACGTCGCATGACGACCTCGCGGTCGGAGAGTTCGCCGTCGTCGAGATCGTCGATGCGCTCGGTCCCGATCTGGTTGCACGCGGCGGGTCGATCATCGACGAGGATGAGGGCTGATGCCCGTCGATCCGAACGCACTCGCCACCTGGGCCAACGCGATCACCGTCGGGCGCCTCGTCGTGTCGCCGGTGATGTTCCTCGTCATCCCCGATCACAACCGCGGCTCGTGGCTGGCGTTCGGGCTCTGGTTCGTGCTGTGTGCCAGCGACGGCATCGACGGGTACCTCGCGCGACGTCACGGCACCACCACGTCGGGTGCGTTCCTCGATCCGCTCGCCGACAAGGTGCTCGTGCTCGGCGCGATGTTCACCCTGGTCACGCCGTGACGTGTTCTGGATCCTGCCGGTCGCGCTGATCGCCGGCCGCGAGGTCGTCATCAGCGTGTACCGCACGTTCGTCGCGTCGAAGGGCGTCAGCATCCCTGCCAGCCAGATCGCGAAATGGAAGACCGTGTTCCAGCAGTCGGCGGTCGGGTTCGCCCTGTGGCCGTGGTTCGCCGTCGACGGCAAGTGGTTCTGGGTGTCGCTGCTCTGGATCGCCGTCGCACTCGTCCCTCATCAGCGGCGGGCCAGTACCTCTGGTACTCGCGGGTGACGGAACAGGCGCTCGCCGAGTCGGGCGCTCGCTGACGATGCGATGTGACGTCCTCGCCGTCGGGACCGAGCTCCTGCTCGGTCAGATCATCGACAGCAACTCGGCGTGGATGGGCGAGCAGCTGGCCGCCCAGGGCATCGACTCGCTCGTGCAGGTGAAGGTCGGCGACAACATCGGCCGGATCACCGCGATGCTGCGCCGCATGCTCGCCGACAGCGACGCGGTCATCATGTGCGGTGGGCTCGGTCCGACCCACGACGATCTGACGCGTGAGGCGATCGCCGCGGTGATGGGCGTTGAACTGGTGCCGGACGACGACGTCGCCGACGTCATCCGAACCATGTTCGAGAGCCGTGGCCGACACATGCCCGACAACAACCTCCGTCAGGCGATGGTGCCGGTCGGCGCTTCGGTGATCCCGCAGACCCGGGGCACGGCACCCGGGCTGGTCTGCCCGCTCGACGATCGACGGCGTCGACAAGGTCGTCTTCGCCGTGCCGGGCGTGCCACACGAGATGCACGACATGTTCGAACGCGGCATCCTGCCCGAGCTGAAGCGTCGCAGCGGTGACCCGTCGGTGATCGCGAGCCGGATCCTGTTGACGTGGGGCGAGAGCGAGAGCGGCCTCAACGAACGCCTCGACGACGTGATCGCCGAGCTCGAAACGGTCGGCGAACCCGACGCTGGCGTTCCTGGCCAGCGGCTGGAACGGGCTCAAGGTTCGTCTCACTGCCAAGGCGGCCGATGCCGACGGCGTGCCGGGTGCTGCTCGACGAGTGGGAGGCGCGGGTTCGGGCGGAGATCGACGACATCGTGTTCGGTGTCGACGGCGACTCGATGGAGTCGGTCGTGCTCGATCTGCTGCGCAGGCGCGAGTGGTCGCATCGGTCTGGCCGAGTCGGTGACCGGTGGGCTCGTCGGGGCGCGCCTGACCGTCGATCCCCGGAGCGAGCGATGTGTTCCGTGGCTCGATCGTGTCGTACGCGACCGAGGTGAAACAGCAGGTGCTCGACGTGCCGCGACGGCCCGGTCGTGTCCGAGGCGGCCGCGCTCGACGATGGCACGTGGCGCCCGTCGGGTGCTCGGCGCCGACGTCGGCCTGGCGCTCACCGGCGTCGCCGGACCGGCCGAGCAGGACGGCATGCCGGCCGGAACGCTCTGCGTCGGGCTGGTCTGGCCGGACGGCGAGCTCGGCGCGCACCGCTCCGGCTGCCGGGGCTCCGTGAGCAGATGCGTCAGTTCTCGGTGATCTCGTCGCTCGATCTGTTGCGCCGCACGCTCGCCTGAGCAGCACCGACGGGTGCCACCGGGAGCGCGTGGCCCGCCACTACCGTGGAGTTGGTGACCACACCCTTCGGGCCTGCTGACGGGGTGCCGCCCGAGCCGGACACCCCGTCGGCCGTTCCTCCACACCAGTCCTCCCCACCAGCTCCTCCACCGCAGTCTCCGGCGCCGCCACCGACCCGGCAAACCGGGCCGATGCAGCCGAAGTATCTGATCGCGCTCGGCATCGTGGCCGCAGTCGTCCTCTTCGCTGGAACGATCGCCGTCGTCGCCCGGTCGGGCGGTGACGCCACACCTCCGACCGTCGCGGCCAGGTCGACGGTCGCCCGGCCGACCACCACGCCTGCCCGCGACGACCACCAGCACCACGACCACGTCGACCACGTCGACGACCACCAGCACGACGACGACCACCTCGACCACGTCCACGACGCTGACGCCGATCCCCGCCAACGCGAACGCCGGGCCGGACCTGTCGGTCGACGCCGGCTCGTCCGTGACACTCACGGCCATCGAGCTGAGCGAGCCGAACCAGTCGGTGGTCTGGCGCCAGCTCGCCGGGCCGGACGTGACCGACGGCGCCGGCATGCTCCGGGGCAACGATGCGACGTTCACGGCCCCGGACAGTCCCACGGGGCTGCTGTTCCGTGTGGACGTGACGGGTCGAGGCGGGGATGTGGCGATCGACGAAGTTCGTGTCGATGTGTTCGAGGACGCCGACGAGTCGGTCTTCGTCCACGGAGCGGAGGGGAGCGACGACGGTGACGGATCTCGCGAGCGACCGTTCCGGACGTTGCAGCGAGCGATCGCGTTCACGAGTGGTTCCGCGGCCGACATCTACCTGCGCACCTTCGACGGGGAGTACCCGACCGGTGACGGGGTGCTCGAAGGCGGGACGAGCCTCTACGGCGGTTACGTCGACGATTGGGTTCGGAACCTCGAGCGCCCGACCGCCGTGAGCGGAACACTGCTCGTGTTCGACTCGGACCGTGCGACGGTGTCGGCACTCCTGGTCCGCGGAGCCGACGCGGCCGGCGACGACACGGCGTACGGCATGGTCGCCACCGGTGTCGGCGACCTGGTCGTGGAGCTGTCGGCGATCCGGGCAGGCGATGCTGCATCGGGCCCGAGTGTCGGCCTCGCGACCCAAGCGGTCGGCCGGGTCCTGATCGTCGCATCGACCGTCGAGGCCGGCCGGGCCGGCGCCGGCCGGGTCGGCAGCGACGGCGTCGACGCGGGCACACCGGGTGAGGCCGGCGCGTCGGCGCCGGCAGATCCGCCCCGACCGGGCGACGGTGGAGGCAACGGTGGCGCCGGTGGAGCCGGGGGTGCCGGATTGGCGCCGGGCGAGCGCGGCGAGCTCGAAGCGGGCGGCGCCGGTGGCGAGCCGGGCGCCGACGGTGACCCGGGTGACGGCGGACGTGGCGGCAGCGGTGGCGACGGCGGGCGCGGTGGTGTCGGTGTCGCGACGGGTCCCCGCGGTGCGAACGGCCTCCCCGGGCAGGCCGGTGGGACCGGTGCCGGCGGCGGCGGGGGAGGCGGCGGGGGAGGCCTGCTCGTCCATGACGGTGGTGGCGCCGGTGGAGGTGGCGGGGGAGGCCTGGGCGGCGCCGCGGGTGAGGCGGGTCTCGGCGGCCACGGTTCGGTCGGCGCCTGGCTCGTCGCGACCGAGTCGGTGGTGATCCGGAGCTCGTCGATCGTCGGGGGCGTCGCCGGAAGCGGTGGCACGGGTGGCGCCGCCACGGCCGGCGGGGCCGGTGGGATCGGTGGCGACGGCGCACTCGGCGTCGAGTCGTTCCTCGACCGAGCGGGTGCAGGCGGTGGCGGTGGCGGTGGCGGTGCCGGTGGCTCGGGCGGCGCCGGTGGGGGCGGTGCCGGTGGACGTTCGGTCGGTCTGTTGACCGACGAGGTGGGATCGGTCGACGTGTCCGGTTCCCTCATCAGCGGGGGTGCCGGGGCGCGGGCGGCACCGGCGGTGGACCGGGAGCTGCAGGTCGCCCGGGGAGTTCCGGCGACGGTCGGGTCGGCGGCGGGGGAGGCTCCGGCACCGATGCCGCCGCTGCGCCCGGGGCGGCGCTCGTCGGGGGGCGATTCGGTCGGCTGGTGGGACACGGGCGACGTCGGCCTCACCATCGCTGACACGACGGTCGAAGGCGGCTCGGGCGGCGACCCGGGTGGCGACGACGGCACGCCGGGCCGCTCGATCGACACGATCTTCTGACTCGCCGGCGGGCGTGGGCGCCCGGCCGACTCGCACTGCGAGACGTCCCGCATCCGATCGTGTCGGCAGCGGGCCGCGGTCGGTACATTTCACGGTGCCCCCGTAGCTCAGCTGGACAGAGCGTCGGCCTTCTAATCCGAAGTGCGCAGGTTCGAATCCTGTCGGGGGCGCTGTAACCTGGGTCATCGCTGTTTCCGGGCTTGCCGGTGACATCTCGACGCGAAAGGCACTGCGTGAACTTCAAGAAGGGTGAGACCGTCATCTATCCCCAACACGGTGCGTGCGTCGTCAAGGGCACCAAGAAGATGGAGGCCTTCGGCGAGAAGAAGGAGTACCTGATCCTCGAGACGGTCATCAGCGAAATGGTGCTGAAGGTGCCGGTCGACATGGCCGAGGAGGTCGGCGTGCGCCCGCCGGTGAGCGCCGACGAACTCGAAGACCTCGTGGCCGTGCTCGCCAAGCCCGATCCACGCGTGCCGTCCAACTGGAGCCGCCGGTTCAAGAATCACCAGGAGAAGCTCAAGAGCGGCGACGTGTACCAGGTCGCCGAGGTGGTCCGGAACCTCGCCGCCCGCAATCGCGACGCATCGCTGTCGGCCGCCGAGCGCACGATGTACGAGCGAGCTCGCGTCAACCTGATCTCCGAGATCTCGCCGGCACTCAAGGTGTCGTCCGAGGCGGCCGAGGACTACCTCGACGACGCACTCGCCAAGGGTGTGCTGAAGCCCGAGAAGCCCGAGAAGGTCGAGAAGGTCGAGAAGGTCGAGAAGGTCGAGAAGGTCGAGAGCCGCCAAGAAGTAGCGGCGACCGTCACGGCTCGGGTCCGCCCGAACCGTCACGCCGTCGGAAGTCGCCCTGAACCCAGGGCATCTCGAACGTCACCAGCAGCAACGGCGGCCCGGTCGCGAGCGGTGTGGTCGCCTCGACCGTGATGCCGGTGGCCTGATCGGGCAGATCGACGGCCCGCTCGGGCTCGGCCTCGACCTGTGCGGGCCGGAACCAGACGAGCGGAGCCGGTGGCCGCCCCATCGCCTCCGGGTCGGGCGAGCCCACCGCGTGCCCGATCGTGTAGCCCGAGTGATCGTCGCGGGTGACGACCGCGAATTGGGCGATCCGCCGGTTCCTCGACCACGTCGACGTGTGGTTGTTCGTGACGAAACTCACGGAGTCACCGATCGTGTTCCGACTCAGAATCGCCAACCCGATGCCGCTGCCGGGCAGAAGTCGGCTCCGAGGGTGGAACGACAACTCCCAGGCGCAGTCCGCGCCCAGTCGGTCGGCGATGCGCTCGGCGTCGTCTCGTCGGAGGGACTGCAGCGCGACGGCGTCCGCGCCGGTCGTTCGCAGCGCCCCGGCGACGTCGTCCGGCTCGTTCGCCGTGCGCGCGACCAGCCAGCTCGCGATCGTCCAGGTTCGCGGCACCGTCTCGGCGGGCATGGCCCCAGTCTGGTCGATCACGCTGGGGATGCCGAGGCACGGTTCCGCTCGTCTTCTCGGTGACCTGCGAGACTCGTCGCATGGCACGGATCGCATTTCTCGGTTTGGGCGTCATGGGCGGGCCGATGGCCGGCCACCTGGCGAAGGCGGGACACGAGGTGACGGTGTACAACCGCACGGCATCCCGGGCGCTGGCGTGGGTGGGCACGCACGGTCATCAGGCGTCTCCGACCCCGGCCGAGGCGGTCGAGGGCGCCGAGTTCGTGATGATGTGCGTGGGCAACGACGACGACGTCCGGTCCGTGGCCCTGGGCCCCGGCGGCGCGGTGGCGGCGATGGAGCGTGGTGCGATCCTGATCGACCACACGACGGCATCGGCCGATGTGGCCCGCGAGCTGGCCGCGGCGTGTGCCGAGCGCGGACTCGGATTCGTCGATGCTCCGATCAGCGGCGGTCAGGCGGGGGCCGAGAACGGGCAGTTGACCGTGATGTGCGGGGCCGATGTGCCCGAGGTCTTCGATTCCGCACGCGAGGTCGTGATGGCCTACGCCAAGGAGTGCCGTCGGCTGGGGAACGCGGGTGCCGGTCAGACGACCAAGATGGTCAACCAGATCTGCATCGCCGGGCTCGTGCAGGGCCTCGCGGAGGGTGTCGCATTCGCGCAACGGGCCGGACTCGACGTCGACGAGGTGGTCGAGACGATCGGCAAGGGTGCTGCCGCGAGCTGGCAGATGGACAACCGTGCGCGCACCATGGCTGCCGGTGAGTTCGAGCACGGCTTCGCGGTGGAGTGGATGCGCAAGGACCTCGGCATCTGCCTCGCCGAGGCCGAGCGGATCGGTGCCCGGCTCCCGGTCACGGCGCTCGTCGATCAGTTCTACAAGCAGGTGGTCGACCGAGGGGGGAGCCGGTGGGACACCAGTTCGCTCGTGCAGCTCTTGCAGCAGCCGTAGCGCTTGCGGTCGGCGCGTGCGGCGGTGGCGACGGCGATGCCGATCCACCCCCGGTGCTCGACAACGCTCGCGAGCAGGTCGCTGCGGCGACCCCTCCGACGACCGATTCGATCTCCGCACCGGCCGATTCCGTCGAGGCACCCCGCCCGCGAGCGAGTTGCCGCCGCCCGACCCGTCGACGTTCGAGGGAGCGAACCGCGTCGTCAACCTGTGGGTGGGGCCCGACGGCGAGACGACGGCGATCGACGTGTGGGGTCGACGCACGTTCAGCGAACGGTCCGATCCTGCTCGCCGAGGACGTCGGGTTCGGGCAGGCGTCGGACTACTTCTCGGCGCCACCCGAGCTATCGCCTCGTCGTCGTCGGTGCCGGGGCGGGGCCCGACGGCGAGGAACGTGCGAGCATGTTCAACGCCACCGACGGTGAGCAGATCACCCTGGTGTTCACGAACGGCGACGACTCGGCGGGGTCGACATGGCCACGAACCTGTTCGAACGGGGCGAGCAGGCGCCGGCCCCGCCGTCGAGGGGAACGGGCCTGATCGTGCTCGTCGGCGCCGAACTGCCGGCGCTCACTCGCGACGAGCTGACCGCAGTCGGTCGGTGGCGACGCCTTCTTCGTCGGCGACGGATCGGAGACCTGCCGGACACAGCGGGTCGAAGCCGACGGCTTCCCGCCCGACGTCCTGGGCGGCACCGCAACAGATCGAACTGGAGGTGCCGCCGCGGGTCAGCGGCGATCTCGCTCCATCCCTGGTTCTCGCCCGACGAGTGCGACCAGCCGTCGGCGCTCGACCTCACGGTCGACGTCGGCGCCGGTGAGGCGGTGCTCGTGCTGGTCTACACGACCGACGGGACGAGCCTCGAGCGCCGTCGACGCTTCCCGGTCGCGGGCGTCACCTGACCGCGAGTGGCATCCGGTCGACTCCACGGATCGTGATCCGATCACGCCGGTGAGGTTCGGCCGCCAGGTCGATCTCGTCGAAGCGACGGATGAGACGCGTGGATCGCGACGGTCGCCTCGAGCTTGGCCGGCAGGTCTGACCGTTCGGCATCCGATCGACTGGTGCCGTGTTGCGCAGCAGGTCGTGGAACGGGTACGGATCGGCGCGGAACGCAGGATCGAACGGGTTCCAGAGTGGTGCGGGGCCGGGCACGTCAGGCGCCGTCGGCCGGGAAGTCGACCGGGAAGTCGACCGGTGGATTCCATTCGTACGCGCACCGTCTCCGCGCCGGGCCAGACGACCCACTGTGCCCCCTGGATGCGCTCGTCGAGCGAGCGCGTCACGGTGTCGGCGATGCGCTCGGGACGCATGATCTCGAGGCCGATCTCGCCGATCATCGTTCGTGCCGCCTCGCCGATGATGTTGGTGTCGGTGAAGCCGGGGCAGATCGCGCTGATGCAGACGTCGGGCGCATCGTCACCGTCGAGGGTGCCGGCCACCGAGCGGACGAACCCGACCACGGCGTGCTTCGTGAGCCCGTACACGGGATCCATGCCCACCGGGATGAGGCCGGCGATCGACGCCGTGGCGACGATGTCGCCGGAGCCCCGCTCGATCATCCCGGGCATCACCGCGCGGGTGCCGAAGACCACGCCGTCGACGTTGATCGACATGATCCGGCGGTACGCCTCGTCGGTGAGTGAGAGGATCGGGATCCCGTCGGTCGGCGGCAGGCCCTGCTGCGTCGAGATGCCGGCGTTGAGGAAGGCGATGTCGAACGGCCCGGCGGTGGCGACCACCCGGTCCCAGGCCGCGGGATCGCCGACGTCGAGCATCGCGAACGTCCCGCCGACCTGTTCGGCGACCTGTGCTCCGCCCGCCTCGTCGATGTCGGTCACGATGACGTCGGCGCCGAGCTCGGCCATCGCGATCGCGGTCGCCTTCCCGATGCCGCTGGCTCCGCCGGTCACGATGGCGCGCCGGTCGGCCAGCTGCATGGTGTTGAATCCGTTCGTCATGCGGCCAGTCAAGCTGCTCGCCGGGTTCGACCGGGCATCCGGCGCTACGGTCGCACCGTGACCGAATTCCCGCAGGGCTTCTTCGATCGTGCCGACGAGACGCCCGACCGGGACTTCTACTCCTTCGACCGGTTGGTGACCCACATCGATGCCGGCGCCACCGCGGCGGTGGGCGATCTCTACGAGGAATTGGGACTCGCAGGAGACGTGCTCGACCTGTGCTCGTCGTGGGTGTCGCACTTCGTGACGACGCCCGAGCGGCTCGTCGCGATGGGGATGAACGTGAACGAGCTCGCCGCCAACGACGCGGCGACCGACACGCTCGTCCACGACCTCAACGCCGACCCGACCGTGCCGTTCGACGATGCCGGGTTCGACAGCAAGACCATGGTTGAAGGCA
>CAWHCI010000031.1:0-28202 GCA_963827775.1 uncultured Acidimicrobiaceae bacterium
TACCCAGGTAGGTTTGCGGCGTTAGCGCAAGCAGGCGCTTTTTCTCGCCCTCGGGCATTTCAAGAGAGCTGATGAACTCTCCGAGAACTTCTTTGGTAACCGGACGTCCACGCGTCAGTGCCTTGAGTTTTTCGTAGGGTTCCGGGATGCCGTAGCGTCGCATCACCGTCTGTACGGCCTCGGCGAGAACCTCCCAGGCCGCGGCTACGTCGCTGTGAATAGCGTCGCGGTCAACCTGTAGTTTGCCGACACCTTTCCGCAACGATTGCAGCGCGATTACAACGTAACCCAAGGCAACTCCAAAATTGCGTTGCACCGTGGAATCGGTGAGGTCTCGCTGCCAGCGCGAGATCGGCAGTTTTTGCGCGAAGTGCCCGAGCATCGAATTCGCCATGCCGAGATTTCCCTCCGCGTTTTCAAAGTCGATCGGGTTGACCTCGGCGCCGCGTTCTTCGACCTCTACGGCGAAGCAGCGGCGGGCCGGACCGTGTCGTCGAAGCTCGGGCTGCCCGGCCCGTCGAGCGGTGCGAGAGGCGTGGCACGTGGCGGTTCCGCGCGACCGATCTCGATCCGTTCGACCACGTGAACAACGCCGCCCAGTGGGCGGTGCTGGAGTCGCTGCTCGCCGGGAGCAGCCGACTCGGAACGACCGAACTCGAATACCTCGCTCCGATCGGCACGGGTGAGCTCGACCTGCTCGTCGACGGTGACGCAGCGTGGCTGGTCGGCGGCGGCCGGACGCTCAGTGCCGTCGCGTGGACCCGACCGGATGTGATCCTGCGGCGTCACGCCCAACCGTCGCTGTCGGCGACGGGGTGGTGGAACGACTCGAGCCCGGCCTCGATCCGCTCGATCAGGGTCTCGATGACGGTGACGCGTGCCCACTTCTTCTGCTCGCTCGACACGACGTGCCACGGCGCGAGGTCGTGGTCGGTCTGCTCGAACATGTCCTCGACGGCCTCGTTGTACTGGTCGAGCTTGTCGCGGTTGCGCCAGTCCTCGTCGGTCAGCTTCCACGTCGCAACGGGTCGCTCTGTCGGCTCTCGAATCGTCGGAGTTGCTCGTCGGGGCTGACCTGGAGCCAGAACTTCACGATGATCAGGCCCTCGAGCACGAGGTTCCGCTCGAACTGCACGATCTCGTCGTACGCCCGTTGCCACTGCTCGGGCGACGCATATCCCTCGACCCGTTCGACGAGGACCCGCCCGTACCAGCTGCGATCGAACAGTGCGAACCCGCCCAGGCCGGGGATGTCGGTCCAGAACCGCCAGAGGAAGTGCTTGCGCTTCTCGTCGTAGGTGGGCTTCGCGAACGCGGACACGCGGTAGTGGCGCGGGTCGAGCGGTTCGACGATGCGCCTGATGGTGCCGCCCTTGCCGCCGGCGTCGGAACCCTCGAACACGACGAGCACGCCCGGCCCGATGTCGGGGTTGGCGAGATGGCCGCCGAGGTCGAGTCGGAGCGTCCAGCAGCCGGCGCTGGCCGGCCGCGAGCCGTTCCTCGTAGTCTTCCCGTCCCAATCGTGCGGACAGGTCCAGATCGTCGAGTCGCCCCATGGGCCGACCGTAGCGCTGGCCAGGGCACCGATCGAGCCGTCGCGTGTGGGTTGGGCGGCGTCACAGATGCCAGGCTGTAGGGGTGACCGCTCCCCTCATCGTCTTCGCTGCCGCCGAGCACGACGAGTCACGAGACGCCCGAGTGGCACCCGGAGCATCGTGGTCGGCTCGACGCCGCGCTCGCCGGTATCCACGAGGCCGGACTCGACGACGCCGACCGAGTGGCGGATCCCCGAGTTGGTCGACGTGGCCGATCTCGCGCCGGTGCACGCGCCCGACGTACGTCGCGGCGGTCGAGGCAGTTCTGCGCGGCCGGCGGCGGCAACCTCGATCCCGACACGATCGCGACGCCCGGCTCGTGGGACACGGCTCGGCGCAGCGCCGGGCGCGGTGCTCGGCGGGCATCGACGCGCTGCGGGCGGGGGAGTGCGACGTCGCGTTCGCGGCCGGGCGCCCGCCCGGCCATCACGCGGTCCGGGACCGGGCGATGGGGTTCTGCCTGTTCAACAACGCCGCGGTCGGCGCCGCCAGCTCGCCGCCGCAGGGCGAGAAGGTGGCGATCGTCGACTGGGACGTCCACCACGGCAACGGCACCCAGGACATCTTCTACGACGACCCGAACGTGCTCTACGTGTCGACGCACGAGTCGCCGCTGTACCCGGGCACCGGGCATGCTGCGCGAGACCGGCGTCGGGCCGGCTGTCGGCGCCAACATGAACCTGCCGTTCCCGGCCGGTACGGCCGGCGACACGTACCGGGCGGCGTTCGACGAGGTGGTCGTGCCCCGGATCGAACAGTTCGCACCCGACTGGCTGATCATCTCGGCCGGGTACGACGGCCACCGCGACCGACCCGCTGGCCGGGCTGGGGCTCACCGCCGCCGACTACGCCGACTTCGCACGTCGACTGCAGCCGCTCGTGCCGGCCCGGCGCCTGCTGGTCGTGCTCGAGGGCGGGTACGACCTCTCGGCGCTCACCTACAGCGTCGGGGCCACCTTGAGTGCGCTGCTGGGCGGGACCTATCGGCCCGAGCCGGCGTCGACCGGTGAGATCGGGATGCCCACCATCACCGCTGCCAGACAGCTCTGGGAGATCTGACGTGCGACGCACCGGTGACGGGTTCATGCAGTGCTCGGACGGACACGTTCGATGGGGCGTCTACGGCGCAGCCGGTGTCGTGTTCGTCGTGCGGTTCCCCGAGCGGCCCACGGGTGATGCTCCAGAAGCGATCGGCGTTCGCCCACGAGGGCGGCACCTGGTCGTGCGCCGGGGGAGCGCTCGACGAGGGCGAGTCGCCGCTGGAGGGTGCACTCCGAGAGGCCTCGGAGGAGGTCGGGGCGATCCCCGCCGGACACCGGTCGTCGGGCAGCACGGTGTTCGCGCCCGGCGATCGACTGGTCGTACACGACGTTCGTGGTGGAGGTCACCGGCGAGTTCGGTTCGTCGATCAACTTCGAGACCGACGCGGTGGCGTGGGACACCCCCGACGAGGTCGAACAACGACCGCTCCACGCCGGGTTCGCGGCGGCGTGGCCCGCACTCCGAGCGATCATCGAGCCGATGTGAGCGACCAGTTCTTCCCGTACGACTCGATCGCCGATGGACGCCGATGTTCGCAGCTGCTCGGCGCTCGACGGCGACGACGGCGTGTACGTCGGCGACGACGGATCGCTGCGCGCGACGTTCGGGCGGGTCGGCATCGACACGACGGTCGACAACGTCCACCACACGGCAGGTCACCGGCCCGCACCGCTGGTACACGGCGGTCGGCCTCCGGCTCAGCTTCTCCGACGACGGCATCACGTTCGGCACCAACCATCGCCGTGGGCTGTGCATCGAGTTCGTCGAGCGGATCCCCAGGGTGATCGGGTTCAACGGACCACTCGTCGCTGTGGGTGAGCGTCGCCGACCCCGAGGGCCTGGCCGACGCGATCGGCTGAGTCGGCTTCGGTCGGCCCGACGCTACGGTGGCCGCCATGCGCAAGCCAGACGTGACCGTGCCCGACACCGCGCCTCCGAGCGAACTCGTGATCACCGACGACATCGTCGGTGACGGCGACGAGGCCGCCGCGGGTCAGGACGTGACCGTGCACTACGTCGGCGTGTCGTGGTCGACCGGTCGGCAGTTCGACGCCTCGTGGGACCGGATGGAACCGTTCCGGTTCGGCCTCGGCGCCGGCCAGGTCATCAAGGGTTGGGACCAGGGCGTCGCCGGCATGAAGGTCGGCGGTCGTCGAACACTGCACATCCCGCCGCAGCTCGGCTACGGAGCGCAGGGCGCCGGCGGGGTCATCGCCCCGAACGAGACGCTGATCTTCGTCGTCGATCTGCTCGGCGTCAGCTGACGGTCACCCGGCCGGCGAGTGGGTCGACCGTGATCGTGGCACCGTCGGGGATGCTGGGTGCCGCGGCGGCTCCGACCACCGCCGGGATGCCCAGCTCGCGTGCGAGCACGGCGGCGTGCGAGAGCGCGCCGCCGTTGGCGGTGACGACGGCTCCGGCGACGGTGAGAACGGCGTTGAACGCGGGCGAGGTGGCGCGCACGACCAGCACGTCGCCCGGCTCGAGCTTCTCGATCGCCTCGTCGGCGGTGGCGGCGGTGCGAGCCCGGCCGGTGTACGGCTTCTCGCCGATCCCCACGCCGACGTAGGGGTCCGAGGGCGTCGCACCGTCCATTCCCAGGTGGGCCAACGCCGTCTGCACCGTCGCGACCATCTCGGCCAACGGCTTCGGCATGACGTCGAGCGGTGGTTCCGGTTCGTCCGGGCCCAGCACGTTCGGTGGATCGAGGCGCTGGCGGCCGATCCGTGCCTCCGGACCGCTCGGCGATCTCGGTCGCGGTCGGCAACGTCCCGCTGAGCGCGTGGCGGGCCTCGTCGGGCGTGAGCTCCAGCGCGTGCTCGGGCTCGACCAGGGCGCCGCGGGTGACGAGGCGCCGTCCGACCTCGAGCAGCGCCAGCCGCAGCAGGCCGGTCGGCCATTCGACCGTCAGGGGTCCGTTGTCGTCGCGCATGTCCATGACGGAGCGCGCGTCGGCGAGGCGCTCGTCGAACTCGGTTCGGGCGTCGGCAGGGACCTGTGCCCGCAGCTCGGCGAACACCGGCTCGTGATCGCCGTCCGTGGGCGGGGTGGCGGTCCGAATGCTGCCGAGTAGCACGCCGGGCAGCTCTCCCAGCGTGAATGCCGTGATGTCGTAGCCGGTCGCGAGCACGCAGCCGTACTCGTCCAGGTGCGCATCGATGCAGGGCCGCGGCCTCCGCTGAGACGGCGCGTGCGTCGTCGAGCGTCCGCACATCGGCCTCCGGCTCGTCGATGATGCGTCGGATCTCGGCGAGGCGGGTGAGCGGCCGCGCCGTGCTCGGGGAGGCTCCGGCCAGTGCTGCCGTCGCACGTGTCGGGTCGAGGCCCCAACCGATCGCGGCGTGGACGTACCGGGCGATCGGGCCGAGGTCGTGGCCGTGGAGTTCGAAGTGCAGTGCGTAGTTCTCGTGCAGCAGGTCGAGCAGATCGCCGACATGCCGGTCGAGTTCCGGGTCGGTGATCCCGGCGAGGTCGATTGCCTGCAGCTCACGGTTGCGTCCGACCAGGCGGGGCCGGATGCGCTCGCTCCACTCGCGGACCACCTCGACGAACGTCCGATCGGTCGAGCGACCGATCGGCGGCCTTCGCCCGGGCACGGAACGCCGGGATGGAGCCTGCGTCGCGATCTTGAGCACCGGCGCGGGCGGCAGCTTCCCCGGGGGGCGGTCGCCGCCGATCAGCGGGATCAGCCGGGTGTACATGAAGCCGTTCACGAACCTCGCCTCGATCCGTCGGGCCGGAACGCCGACCTCGGCGAACACCTTCTCCATGCCGGCGGCCATGCAGTCGGAGAGCAGCCACTCGCTGATCGGGGTGATGCCACCCGGGTAGTGCGACCGGTCGAGCGTCCACTGTCCCGGGCCCGGAGGGTCGAACGTCGTCGACGTCGTCATCACGCCACGTTCGACGGTCGGCGCACCGATGTCAACCTCGGCACGTCGGGGAACGACCGTGTGATCAGTCCGAGTGTTCTGGCAAGCCGCCGTGTGCGATCACGTCGCGGTACCAGTAGCGCGCTGTCGCGGGGCGTTCGCTCGAGCGTGTCGAAGTCGACGTGAACGATGCCGAAGCGCTTGTCGTAGCCCAGTGCCCACTCGAAGTTGTCGAGCAGCGACCACTGGTAGTACCCGCGGACGTCGACACCGTCCTCGATCGCGTCGAGGAGGGCTCGGAGGTGGAGATCGAGATAGTCGATCCGGCGCTCGTCGCGGCATCGGCCGTCGACGACCGGGTCGTCGTAGGCGGCACCGTTCTCGGTGATGTAGATCGGCGGGAGGTTCGGGTAGTCGTCACGCAGCCGCACGAGCAGTTCGGTGAAACCGGCGGGCGTGATCGGCCACCCCATGTCGGTGTGGACCGCTCGCGTCGGCGACGGCTCGGTGCCGACGACCGCCGGATACTGCGGCCATGTGAGGTCCGCGGTCGGCCGCCTGTTGCACCAGGATGTCGAAGTAGTAGTTGATGCCCATCCAGTCGAGCGGTTGGGCGATCGTCTCGCACGTCACCGGGTTGGACGCGCGTCGGCGAGCTGCGCCGTACCGGTCGATCACGTCGGCCGGATAGGCCCCGGTGAGAGTCGCGTCGAACCACCAGCGGTTGTGGATGCCGTCGATCATCCGCATCTCGTCCTCGTCGGCCTCGACGCCCTCGGAGACGATGTTCGACGGGTTGATGACGATGCCGAGCGCGAGACCGTTGCGTTCGGCGCGCATCGCCTGGACGGCGAGCCCGTGCGCCAGCAGCTGGTGGTGGGCGACCGTGACCGCCGCCTTCGGGTCGCGGAGTCCTGGTGCGTGCGCTCCCGATCCGTGACCGAGGTAGGCGTAGCACCACGGCTCGTTGAACGTCGACCACATGGTGACGCGGTCGCCGAACTCTTGCGCGATCGAGCGCGGCGTAGTCGGCGAACCAACTGACCGTGTCGCGGTTGCGGAAGCCGCCGATCTCTTCGAGCGCCTCGGGAAGGTCCCAGTGGAACAGTGTCGGGCAGGGCGTGATGCCGTGTTCGAGCAGCAGGTCGATCAGTCGGTGGTACCACGCGAGGCCCGCCTGGTTGGCGCGCGTCCGGCCGTCGGGGATCACGCGTGGCCAGGCGATCGAGAAGCGGTACGTCTGCAGGCCGAGGTCGGCCATGAGCTGCACGTCGGCCTCGACTCGGTGGTAGTGGTCGCAGGCGATGTCGCCGTTGTCGCCGTTCGCGACCTTGCCCTCGGTGTGCGAGTAACGGTCCCAGACCGACGGCCGGCGGCCGTCCTCGGCGACGGCGCCTTCGATCTGGTAGGCCGCCGTGGCGGCACCCCACACGAAGTCGGACGGGAATCGGCGAGCGGGTCGTTGGCTCATCAGGGCGACGACTGTACCGGCCCATGCGGAGTGCCGACGGATCGTCAGCCGACGACCAGCCTCACCGCGCCCGCAGCCGAGAGCACCAGCACGGTGACGGTGAACAGCCGCTGGGGAATCCGGTGGAACACCACCCGTCCGGCAGCGACGCCGACCAGGACGCCGGGGACCACCGCCAGACCGAACAGCAGCGACTCGGCGGTGAAGAAGGGCCCTCCGGTGGTCCAGGCGCCCAGCGCGGCGGTAGATCGGGATCTTCGACAGGTTGACGATCAGGTAGAGCCACGCCGACGTGCCGATGAGTTCGTGCTTCGGGAGCTCGAGCCGGATCAGGTACGTGTTGATGACCGGACCTGCGGCGTTGGCCACGAACGTCGTGAAACCGCCGAGCGTGCCGTGCGAAGCTGCGACCGAGCGGCCGGTTCCGGTCGGTCGAGTGCGGCGCCGCATTCGCGCCACCTGGAGCAGCACGATGCCGAGCACGATCAATCCGACCGTCGTCTCGATGACGCCCGTCGCGCTCCCGACGGCCACGAAGAACGAGGCGCCGAACAGATAACCGACACCGATCCACGGGGCGAGCGGGCCGAGCACGTCCCACCGAGCGTGTTGCCGGTACCAGCCGACCGCGAAGACGTCCGCGACGAGCAGGATCGGCAAGGTGCCGCCGGCGATCAGCCGGCCCTCGAACACGGTCGCCAGCATCGGGACAGCGATCAGGGCCGCGCCGGGCAACCCCGTCTTCGACAGGCCGACGACGAACGCCGCGAGCAGGCCGATCGCGAGAGCACCGACGGTGAACACCTGGCGACCTTACGGGGGAGAACCTGCGGCCCGCGGACGTCCGGCACCCGGCGCCCGCCCGTGCTCGAGGGCCGAACGGCCTCGCCGGTCAGTCGCCTCGCAACGTGGAGATCGCGTGGCCGTAGAAGTCGGCACGGATCGCCGCCATGATCGGCTTCGCCTTCGGCGCCAGCGACCCGGCGATGTCGAGCGAACGGGGGAGTACGTCGTCGAGTTCGGCCGTGTGGTCGACGACGCCCAGCTCGTGGGCGGTCGTCGCCGGGATCCGTTCGCCCAGCACGGTCATCCGGTGCAACGCCGGCTGGGGGAGCTTGGCCCCGATCAGGGCTGCGAAGCCCGTCCCGAAGGGCATCCCGAGGTCGATCTCGGGCAGACACAGGTAGCCACGGTCGCTGCGCATCACGCGGACGTCGTGCGACAGTGCGAGCATCGCGCCACCGGCGAAGGCATGGCCCTGGATCGCCGCGACCGTCGGCATCGGCAGTTCGAGGATTCGCGCCATGATCCGCTGCACGTCGGCCACGAACGGCACGACGTCGTCGAGGGTGGCCATGTGGTCGAGATCCAGGCCGTTCGACCAGATCTTGCCCGATGCCCACGTGACCAACGCAGCGGGCCCGTCGGCGCCTTCGGCCTCGTCGAGCGCAGCGTTGATGCCGATGATCGACCCGGCGTCGAACCGGTTGTCACCGTCGCCGAGATCGAGGAGGAAGACGTCGTCGCTGCGCTCGAGGGAGATCATCGGGTCAGTGTCACAGACCCGCACGCCGGCCGCCGAACGGTTCGGTCGCGGGCGGTCCCCGTCGGAGCGTGGACGAAGGTCACTGGACTCGCACCCGCGGCGTCGGCCACTGTTTCCAGTGTGCGATTGGAGATCACACGCCGAGCCGACCTCGCGGTCAGAGCCGTGCGCGAGCTCGCCGCGGCACCCGACCGGATGAAGGCCCAGGCGCTCGCCGAAGCGCTCGACACCACGATCGGGTTCGTTCCGCAGGTCGTCGGGCCGCTCGTCAAGGCGGGCTGGGTTCGTTCGGATCCGGGCCCCACGGGCGGGTACGCATTGCAGGCGCCACTCGGGCAACTCAGCGTGCTCGACGTCATCGAGGCGGTCGACGGCCCGACCGACGACGGCCGATGCATCGTCGCCGACGTCGACTGCGACGCCGGCCAGCCGTGCGTGTTGCACGATGCCTGGACGTCGGCCCGTGACGAACTGACACATTCGCTCCGATCGATGTCGATCTCATCGTTGGAGCTGAGGCCGCGTCGATGACCGTCGCCGACGAGCCTCCCGCGTCGCTCGATTCGCCACCGGACCCGAGGTCGCGGGCACGATCGCACCTTCGATCGGTGGCGGTGCCGAGCGAACACGGCGGCTGGGGCCTCACGATCGAGCCGGTCGTGCTCGGTCTGCTCCTGCGGCCGTCGTGGGCCGGTCTGATGATCGGCGTCGCCACCGTGCTGGCGTTCCTGTCGCGGACCCCGATCAAGGTGGTGCTCGTCGACCTGCATCGTCACCGTTGGCTCGAGCGGTCACGCGTCGCGCTGTCGGTGTCGATCGTCGAGGTGCTCGCGATGGTCGTGTTGATCTCGCTCGCCACGCTGATCGCCGGCTGGTCGTGGTGGATTCCCGTCCTCGTCGCAGCGCCGATGATCGTCGTCGAGTTGTGGTACGACGCACGGAGCCGGAGCCGTCGTCTCGTCCCCGAGTTGTTCGGGGCGGTCGGCATCGCGGCGTCGGTCGCGGCGATCACGGTCGCCGGCGATGCCGACTGGGAACTGGCAGCGGGCGCGTGGACGGTGCTGGCGGCGCGGGCGATCGGGTCGATCCCGTTCGTGAGGGCACAGATCGGATTCCTCCGTCGCGGCGAACCCGGAACCACCACGGTGGTGCTGGCGCAGTCGGCGTCGGTCGCGATCGGTGTCGTGGCGGTGTTGCTCGACTCCCGGTTGGCGATCGGGCTGGCCGCGATCGTGCTGCTCGCAGCGTTCCAGTTGGCGGCCGCTCGCCGGCCGCCGACGTCGGCGAAGGTGCTCGGGCTGACGCAGATGGCGTTCGGGTTCGCTCTGGTGTTCGCCACGGCCATCGGCGTCGCGTTCGCCTGAGCCGGCCGCCTCGGTGCCACCTCAGCGGACGTCTCGTGGCGTCGTCGCCGGTGCGTCCCAGTAGGGACCTTGGGCCCTTCTGGTCCTCGACCCGACCGATCAGAATGCGGATGAATCCAAAAGTCACGTAGTTCACAACTCAGGAAAGTGCCCACACATCGGGTGCCCGGAGGTCGATTCGACGTCATGTCAGAGCCACAGCGACTCCGCCGCTGGAGCGTCCGGTCGATGCTCGTTCCCTTCGGTGTGGTCGGATTCGCACTGATCGTCGGCCCCTGACCGCGGCGACGGCCGCATCCGACGTACCGACCGCTCGACAGGAGCCCGGGGCACAGCTGTACACCTCGAACTGCGCCGACTGCCATCAGCCCGACGGTGAAGGTCTTCCGGGCGTGTTTCCTCCGCTCGCCGGCAACCCGGCGGCGACCGATGGCGAGTACGTCGCCACGGTGATCAACGAGGGGCTGAGCGGCCCCATCGAGGTGTTGGGCGTGACCTTCGCCTGGATGGGGCCCTTCATCGGGGCCTTCATCCGCCCGATCGGCGGCTGGCTGGCCGACCGTGTGGGCGGCGCCCAGGTGACGCACTGGGTGTCGATCGTGATGACCGGCAGCGCGCTCGGCGTCGCCTACTTCATCCGCGAGGCCTACCGGTCCGAGACGCCGCAGGACTTCTTCGTGCCGCTCTTCCTGCTCTTCCTGCTCTTCCTGCTGCTGTTCGCGGCGAGCGGGATCGGCAACGGTTCGACGTTCCGCACCATCGCCATCGTGTTCGACAAGGAACAGGCCGGGCCGGTGCTCGGCTGGACGTCGGCGGTCGCGGCCTACGGCGCATTCGTCGTTCCGCAGGAGTTCGGCAGTCAGATCAACAACGCGACCCCCGAGTACGCGCTCATCGCGTTCGCGGTCCTCTATCTGATCTGCGTCGGCATCAACTGGTGGTACTACCTCGGCCCGAAGGCCGAGTACCAGAATCCGTAGGGCAGTCCGGCCGCCGCGCACGTGATCCGGTGCTTCAGCGTCGTGGCCCGACCCACCAGGTCGCGTAGGCCCGACGGACCATCACCAGCACGCCGGCGATCACCGCCAATCCCACCACGGTCACGACCTCGCTGCCGGCATCTGAGCGCTGCTCGAACGCGACGACCAGCCCCCAGACGGCGATGGTCGCCGCGGTCACCAACACGCTCCGCGCGGCCCATCGGCGCAGCACCACCGGGGCGATGTCGGCGGTGTGGGGCGTCGATGCGATCAGCGCCGTCAGCGCATGGAAAAGGTAGAGACAGAGCGCCACGCCGACCGTGCGGAGGCTCGTCTCGGCATCGGCGTACCCGACCCACTGGAGGATCACGATCGCCACGACGATCACACCGATGTGTGTGCCGGAGGCACTGACGGCCACGATCGCGGCGGCGACGGAGATCGTCAGCATGATCGTCGCGCCCTGAGCCGGGACGCGACCGGCCATGGCCAGTACGGAGGCGACGACGACCGCCAGCACGGCGACTCCGCCGAGCACCCAGCGTTGGCGGGAGGTCGCGAGCGCCTGGTCGAGCCGGAGCTGGAGGAACTCCTCGATCATCGCAGGACCATCCGGGGCGCCGAGGCTCGCCGCGCGACGTCTCGGAGGAACTGGTCGAGGCTGCCCGGGCCGAGCCATCGGACGACCGGGATGCCGGCACTCTCGACGAGCCGGACCTCGCGGCGCCGCTCGAGCAGCCGGATCCGCCAGGCCAGCGACGTGAACGGGTCGCCGTCGAGGGCGATGTCGTCGGGCAGCGTGTCGACGACGATCACCGCCGATCCGTGGCGGCCGAGCGACACGGCCCGATCGAGGGCCTCGCGAGCGACGAGCGGCGACAACACCACCGTCAGCTCGGCACCGCTCGGCGCCCAGTGGCGGCCGCCGAGCCCGCGGTAGGTGCCACGCATGGCACCCGCCGGCCGAACGTGCGTCAGCGTGTCGAGCAGGCGCCTGAGGTGATTCTGCCCGGAGCCGGCCGCGACCATGTGGCGGCGCGTCGTGCCGAACGTCCGGAGCGAGACACGGTCACCCCGTCGGCTGTAGTGCTCGGCGATCGCCCCCGCGGCTCGCACCGCGGTGTCCATGCTCGACGACCGCCCGTCGACTCCTTCGCTCACGCCGTAGTCGTCGGTGCCGTCGAGGACCAGCGCGACGTGCGTGTCCTGGTCGGCCCACGTGGCGTTCACCTGCAGCTCGGTCGACCGGAGTGATCTCGGCCAGTTGATGCGGCGGATCCGGTCGCCCGGTTGGAACGTGCGCACGGCGGCGAACTCGCTGCCCTCGCCGGCGTGCGACGACCGATAGAGCCCGACCAGACCCTCGGTCGGTCGCATCGGCGCCGCAGTGTCGAACATCGACGCCAGGGGCAGCGTGGTCAGGCTGGACGGCGGCGTCTCCATCGAGCATCGGAACGCGGTCCATGTGCTCATCGCGTCGACCTGCACCGGGCGCACGGGTTGGCGACCCCAGTGCGTCGACCGCAGCGAGATCGACACGGAGGCCGTGCCGTCGACGACGGCGGAGCAGACCGCTCCGCCGGCGGGGTCGAGCTGCACCCACGGAGCGGGACCGAGGAACGCCGAGACGAGATCGGCGCCATCGAGGTTTCCGACGGTGCCGTGCCACGACGTGGCGTCGCCCTCGCGGACGATCGGGTTCGCGGTCTGCTCCCCGATGGTCGGCGGCTCGGTGGGCTTGGCGAGCACCGACCACACGCTGACGATGGCCAGGGGTGTCGCCAGCACGAGAAGGTCGGGTCGGCGCCACAACACTGCGACGACGGCGAGCAGCGTCGCTGCGACGACCGACCGGAACAGCGCGGTGGTGGGCCGCCAGGTGCCGATCGACGTGGTCATCGGGCCGGCCGACGAGGCGGGCAGGTCGGTGGCCGTCACGTCTGGTCGGGGAGCGATTCGAGCGCGGCCGGCGTCGGCACGGTGGACACGATGTCGTCGACGACCGTGTGGCCCGTGACCTCGCTCATCCACATCTCGGGCTTGACCGTGATGCGGTGGGCGAGCACCGGGTCGGCGACGGCCTTCACGTCCTCGGGCGTGACGTAGTCGCGGCCGGCGATGATCGCGAACGCCCGCGCCGTCAACAGCAGTCCCAGCGCCCCGCGCGGCGACGCGCCCATCAGCACATGGGGATGGCCGCGGGTCGCCGTGGTGAGCTCGACGCAGTAGCGGCCGACGCTCTCGTCGACGGTCACCCGCTCGACGGCGCGCTGCATCGTCGGTCAGCGTGCGCGGCGTCGGTCATCTGGCGCAGCTGCTGCTCCTCGCGCTGTCGTTCCATGCGTCGGTCCAGCACCTCCCACTCCTCGTCGGGGGTCGGGTAGCCGAAGCTGGTGCGCATCATGAACCGGTCGAGCTGGGCCTCGGGAAGCGGGTAGGTGCCCTCGTACTCGATCGGGTTCGCGGTGGCGAGCACGTGGAACGGGGCGTCGAGCACGAACGTCTCGCCCTCGACGGTGACCTGGCGTTCCTGCATCGCTTCGAGCAGCGCGGCCTGCGTCCGGGGCGGGGTCCGGTTGATCTCGTCGGCAAGCAGGAGTCCGGTGAACAACGGGCCGCGACGGAACGAGAAGTCGCCGGTGCGCTGGTCGTAGACGAACGAACCGGTGAGGTCGGCCGGCAGCAGGTCGGGCGTGAACTGCGCGCGGGCGAAGCGCAGCCCGAGTGTCTGGGCGAACGACCGGGCGGCGAGCGTCTTGCCCAGTCCGGGGAAGTCCTCGAGGAGCACGTGGCCGCCGGCGAGGATCGCGGCGAGCACGATCGTGAGTGCCGGACGTTTGCCGACGACCGCGACGTCGACCTCGTCGAGCACGGCAACCGCCAGCCGCGAGACGTCGCCGGGTTCGAGTTCGGTCATGTGGGTACCTCGGGTCGGATCTGTTCGATCTGGGTGACGATCCGGTTCAGGCCGTCGATGGTGAGCGTGCGGGATCCGTCGGGGTCGTCGACGAACCTGGTGAGGTCCTCACCGATGATCTCGTGAGCCGACTCGGGATCGGTCGCGCGGTCGATGCCGTGTCCGACGCCGAGTTCCTCGTCGATCAACGTGACCAACGACCGGTACACCCGCTCCGGGATCCGGTTGTCGTGTCGCCCGTACGACAGCCCTTGGCGCAGCAAGGTGATGCGGAGGTCGGGGACCCGGGTCGGAGGCGGTTGGTGGGGAGTGGAGACCGTCTCGGTCCTGACCGCTGCCCGGCCGAGGCTCAGCACGACCCAGATCGTGACGCCCACCAGGGCGCACACCGCGGCGACCAGCAGCAGGTGTGGACCCATGTCGGTCGCGAGCATCAACAGCTGGATCACGATCGTGGTGCCTGCGATCACGAGGACCGGGCGGGGGACTGAACTCACGGCGTCACCGCGGCGTCGGGCGTCTCCGCGAGCCCGGCGTGGATGGCGTCGAGCGCCGCGAGCGCTCGCGCGCGCTCCGGTTCGCCCATCGTGTGGGTGGAGAATCGTGCCTCACGGTAGAGCGCGGCGAGGTCGTCGATCGCCACGGGGTCGACCCGGTACCGCGTGAGCACACGGGCGGTGAACTCGGTGGCGGTGTCGGCCGGATCACGTTCGAACCCGACCGCTGCCACCAGGTGTTCGAGTCGCGACCAGCAGGCCACGATCGCGTTGCGGGCCTCGCCGCGTTCGAGCGCAGCTCGCTGGGCCTCGGCTTCGGCGGAGATCGACGTCGCGACCTCTTCGAGCCTGACGAAGTCGTTGCGTCGCCTCGTGGGGCGCCAGATCAACTCGGGCCGGTGCTCCCAGGCAGCGTTGAGCGCGACGCCGATCAGCACGAGCACGCCGAGCAGCAGCAGGTTCTGGAGGTAGCCGATCAGGTCGGTCGATCGGGTGGGGATGCGGCCCGACGGTTCGCCGGCCGGCTCGGGCGCGAGCGTGGTCGGTGTCGGCTGGCTGAGGTCGAACTCCGGGAGATCGAAGGGCATCGACGGCGATCGCTCGGCCAATGGCACGGACTCCGAGGTCGAGGATCGCGACGAGCAGCACCGCGACGCAGATGCTGGCGATCACCGTCAGCGCTACTCGGCGGTCCACAGGGGCAGAGTAGCCGCGGCGGTGCGGTCGTCGTCCGGCTCGCGGTCACTCCGAGCGACGCCGCGCACGCACTCGGGCCAGCACCCTGGCGGCCCGGGTGTTGACCGAGGGTGACTGGTGCACGACGCCGGCGCGCCGCGAGATGACGTCGTTGACCTCCGCACCGACCAGCAGGATGACGCTCAGCAGATACATGAGCGTGAGCGCCAGGAGGATCGCGCCGACGCTCGTCTGGATGTTGTTGCCCGACGGTGCGACCCGGACGTAGAGCGCGAACCCCTGGGTGGCGAGGATCCACCCGAACGTGGTGGCGATCGCCCCCGGGAGGTCGTACCGCCACGGCGTCTTGTGATACGGGCCGGCGTGGAAGAGCGTCGCCGACCACAGGACCAACCCGACGATGACCATGGGTGTGACCAGCCAGCGCGTGAACTGCGAGAGCGGCAATGACGGCAGCACGGCGAGCAACGTCGCGGCCGACGCCACGATCACGACGGTGCCGACGCCGAGTCCGATCGCCACGATGCGCACGTACCAGAACGGCCGGCCCTCGCTGACTTCATAGGCGACGTCGAGCGCCCGGATGAGGCCGGCGAACGCTCGCGACAGCGTGAACAACGCAATCAACATGGCGATCGTGGCCACACCTCGACTCGGGGTGTCGAACAGCTCGCGGACGGTGTCGTTCAGCGCGGCATCGGCTCCGAACGTGTCGCTCACGAATCCCTCGACGTCGGCTTGCAGTTCGTCGGCGAGCGACGCGCCGACGACGACCTCGAGCGAGCTGAGCGTGCTCACGAGCGACAGGGCGGCGGCCGGGATCGACAGAATCGTCCAGAACGTGATCGAGGCGGCGAGGTCGCCGATGCCGTCCTCCGAGTACTCGGCGAACACGTCCTTGGTGAGTTGCCAGAGCCAGCGCACGAGCTGGCGTGGCCGCCATGGCGGCGTTGCGGAGCGAAGGTCGACGTCCATGAGATCACCGCCGAGGGTAGAGGGCCGGGCCCGCGCCGGGCACTCGAGCGATCAGCCGGGTCGTCGAAGCGAGGGCGGGAGACCGGCAGTCAGACGGTGTCCGGTCGGTCGCGCAGGCTGCCCCGCAGACGGCCCAGGAGCCGATCGGTGCGGCACGGCTCGTGGTACCGCCCAACGGCCTCGAGGTGTCGTTCGCAGAAGAGTTGGTACGGAGGTCGCGGGTCGCCGCACGTCGAACACCGATACGCGGCAGCGCCCCGGGTCTGGTTGCCCAGGTACGCGCAGAACATCTCCAGATGGTAGCTGCCCGACGATCCGGGTGGCGCCGCGTTCGGCTCGTGTGCGGCTCTGCGTCGGCGGAGGTGAGGCGTCCGGCCCGCCGGCTCCGACGAGTGGGCGAGGTGTCCCCTTGGGTGTCGTGGGCAATCATCGACAGACTGGGAGCGTGGATCGAGGAGTCGGTGGGTCGCGCGGCGTGGTGGCAGCCGGTCACCGTCTGACGGCGGAGGCAGGTGCCGACCTGTTGCGCAACGGTGGCACGGCGATCGACGCCGCGATCGCGGCGATCGCCATGGCGTGTGCGTGCGAGCCGGTGCTCTGTTCGCCCGGCGGGACCGGTTTCGCCATGCTCCGCGACGGTGCGTCCGGCTCGATCTCGTTGATCGACTTCTTCGCGCAGACACCCGTGGCGTCCCGCCAACCTGACGGGGTCGGGGTGCGTGAGGTGCGCGCCGACTTCGGGCCGGCCGAGCAGGGGTTTCGGGTCGGCCCGGCCAGCTCGGCGACGCCCGGGTTCTTCGCCGGCATCGAGGCGCTCCACGCAGCCGGGGCGACCTGGCCGCTCGCCGATCTGTTCGCGCCGGCGATCGGGGCCGCACGAGCCGGTGTTCGCGTCAGCGCGTTCCAGCACTACCTCTCGACCGTGGTGCGGCCCATCCTCATGGCATCGCAGTCGAGCGTCGACCTGTTCGCTCCCGGCGGTGAGGTGCTGCCGGAGGGCGAGCTGTTCCGGAACCCGGCGTTGGCCGACTGCCTCGAGGTGCTCGCTGCCGACGGGTTCGCCGGCAGCGACGTCGGGCGCGCCTGTGAGGCCGCCCAAGCCCGTGAAGGTCACCTCACGGCGGCGGACTTCGAGGCGTACGAGGCGGTCGAGCGCCGCCCGTTGTCGATGCCGGTGGGCGAGTCGATCGTGCACATGAACCCGCTGCCGGCCGCGAGCGGCACGCTGATCGCACACACCCTCCGGCACCTCAGGGGACACGACGCCGTGGGCATCGCGGAGGCGTTGCGCGCGACCGGCAGCGGCGCGAGCAGAGGCGGCGCCCGACCTGAGCGACCTCGCCGCCGTGACCCTTCGTCGAGCCGCGGCACGAGTCACGTGTCGGTGATCGACGCGTCGGGGACGGCGTGTGCCGTCAGCGTGTCGAACGGCGAGGGCAACGGCGAGCTCGTCGACGGCTTCGGGTTCATGTTGAACAACATCCTCGGGGAGGAGGACGTCAACCCGGCGGGGGCCGACGGTTGGCCGGTCGACACCCGGCTGTCGTCGATGATGTGCCCGACGATGATCGAGTCGCCCGACGGTGGTCTGGTCGCGCTCGGTTCGGGCGGGTCGAACCGCATCCGTTCTGCGATCGCGCAGGTGATCGTCCACCTGTGCCTCCGAGATGCTGGTCTCGGCGCTGCGATCGAGGCGCCGCGCCTCCACGTCGAGTCGGGGCACCTCGACTTCGAGGATCTCTACGACGCGCGGGTGCGGGACGACCTGTGCCGGTTGTTCACCGATCACCGCGCCTGGCCGGAGCCGAACCTGTTCTTCGGCGGCGTCCACGCCGCTGCCGTCGATGGTGACGGCGGGTTCATCGGCTGCGGTGATGCACGACGGGACGGCACGAGCGTGCTCGTCTGAGCACCCGCCCGTGGCAGCCGGTCGTCGCGCCGCCACGGACGATGGCGTCGCCCCATCCGGGTGACGACCTTTCGAGTGATTGATGCCGATGGTCATTGCGGCCAGATGCGCCGGTTCTCACGTGATGGAATGAATGGTTGATCGCCCGCGAGTTCCCTCGGTATCTCGGTGTTATCGGGCACGGGTTCCTGCCGCATACGTTGATTTCGTGTCGGCGCGATCGGCTCGGGACCCGTCGACGCTGAGCAGGGAGGAGTTCGGCAAGTCTTTGCTTGAGTCGCGTGACCCGGAGCGCGACGATGAAGAGGCGGACTCCTCGAGTCGTTGGTGCGGGCGTCTCGGTCGGAATCGAGCGGAATTCGACCGAGAGACCGAAGCGATTCGGTGCCGTTTCGAGTCGAATGAGCGTCGATGGCAGCGACCACGACAACAAGATGAATGGGAGCACGAGTCATGAACTCCGAAACTCCGAACCAGCAGGACGACGGCATGCCGCGTCCACCGGGCAGCGATGCAGACACGGCTGACGGCATGCCACGACCCGGCATGACGGGACCGAGTGCCGGCGGCGACGATCCCGCCTCGCCCACCGCGAGCGAGATGCCGGCGCCGGATCCATCGGACGAGATGCCGCCGGGTGGCGACATGGGGCAGATGCCCGCCCCGTCCGACATGCCGGTGGCCATGACCGACACCGGCCCCGACGAACGGTTTCCGCCACCCGGTACCGAAACGACGGCGACGGAGGCATACGAACCGGGAGTCGTCGAGGTCGAGTTCAGGGACGGCGTCCGCCCGCAACTCGCACCGGTCTCCGAGACCGCAACCCTCGAGAGTCGTGCGCCGGGAGTCGATCTCGACCCGATCAACTCGCTGCTTCGACGGCACGGGCTGCAGGCGGCTCAGTCGACGTTCGACGTATCGGAGGACCAGGCCGACGAGGCGCAGGCGAGCGCGGCGACCGGTGGGACGAACGTGCCGCATCTCGGCAGCTTCTTCACGATGCAGTTCCCACCGGCGTCGGATCTCGACCAGATCGTCTCCGAGCTCAATGCGTTGGACGAGGTCGAGCGGGCGGTGCGGGTGCCGAGAGCCGCTCCGCCCGGGCCCCCGCAAGATGAACCGCTCGTGGGGACGACCGACACGGTCGTCCTCGACCCCGTGACCAACCTGGAGAACCAGTGGTACGTCTACCGGTGCAACGTCGACCAGGCGTGGCCGGAGTCCTCCGGGACGGACGTGGTGATCGCCGATATCGACTGGGGCTACCGCACGACCCACCAGGACTTGGCTCCTCGTCTCGACATGGCCAATGCGTACAACTCGTTCGACGGCGGTTCGGTCGTCGACCAGGGCGCGCACGTCTCTCACGGCACCGCCGTGATGGGCTTGGCCGGCGCAGCCGTGAACGACCTGGGTATGGCGGGCATTGCCTACAACACCTCGCTCTGGCCGATCCAGGCCGACAGCGGCCCCGGAACAGGGCTGGGCGGAAACAGCTGGGCTCGAGCCATCGAACACGTACGCCAGGCCGACAGCGGCAACGCACGCAAGGTGATCATCCTCGAGGTGCAGACCGGCAGCTACGGGAACTACGAGATGATCCCCTCGGTCAACGCAGCGATCCGCACGGCCATCGCGAGCGGGGTCGTGGTGTGCGTCGCCGCCGGCAACGGCGATCGGGACGCAGGTCTCGACGATGCCGGACAGGCCATCCCGCCGACCGGATCGATCCTCGTCGGCGCCACCGGCTACGACGAGGCGACCAACCCCCGTGCCTGGTTCAGCAACTACGGATCAGAGGTCGTGGTCGCGGCCCCTGGCGACGGCTCGCACGATCTGACGTGCAACAGCACCGGTGACGCGGACTACCGAAACGGATTCGGCGGCACGTCCGGCGCCACACCAAAGGTCGCCGCCGTCGCAGCACTCCTGCTGCAGCTCGACAACACCCTGACCCATGCTCAGATTCGGACGATTCTGAACGAGACCGGCACCACCGTGACGACGGACGCCGCCAAGCCCGTCGGGACCTTCCTCGATGCCGGAGCCGCAGTCCGGCGGGTCGTCGGGAGCGGATCCTCGCGACTCGACGTGTTCGTCCGTGGCGGCAACCAAGCCGTCTACGAGAAGATGCAAACGGCTCCGAACAACGGGTGGAGCGGCTGGGCGTCGCTCGGCGGGTGGATCGACCTGCTCGAGGTGGCCGAGAATGCCGACGGGCGGCTGGAGGTGTTCGCCCGCGGGAGCAACAAGGCGCTCTATCACAAGTGGCAGACCGCCTCGGGTTCGTGGAGCGGCTGGGCGTCGATGGGTGGGTGGATCGATCGGCTCGCGGTCGGCAGGAACGCCGATGGTCGGCTGGAGGTGTTCGCCCGCGGGAGCAACGGAGCGCTCTATCACAAGTGGCAGACCGCTCCGAACAATGGTTGGAGTGGGTGGGCGTCGATGGGTGGGTGGATCGATCGGCTCGCGGTCGGGAACAATGCCGATGGTCGGCTGGAGGTGTTCGCCCGCGGGAGCAACAAGGCGCTGTACCACAAGTGGCAGACCGCTCCGAACAATGGTTGGAGTGGGTGGGCGTCGATGGGTGGGTGGATCGATCAGCTTGCGGTCGGGAACAATGCCGATGGTCGGCTGGAGGTGTTCGCCCGCGGGAGCAACAAGGCGCTGTACCACAAGTGGCAGACCGCTCCGAACAATGGGTGGAGTGGTTGGGCGTCGATGGGTGGGTGGATCGATCGGCTCGCGGTCGGCAAGAACGCCGATGGTCGGCTGGAAGCGTTCGTCCGCGGCAGCAACGGAGCGCTGTATCACAAGTGGCAGACCGCTCCGAACAACGGGTGGAGTGGTTGGGCGTCGATGGGTGGGTGGATCGATCGGCTCGCCGTCGGGAACAATGCCGATGGTCGGCTGGAGGTGTTCGCCCGCGGGAGCAACAAGGCGCTGTACCACAAGTGGCAGACCGCTCCGAACAACGGGTGGAGCGGTTGGGCGTCGCTCGGCGGCTGGATCGACCTCATCGCCGTGGGGGATCGGACGATTCCGTAGCCGGAACGACGGCCGGCACAGTGGGCCCGGCCTGATCGGCGGCAGGCCGGGCCCGGTGATCCGAGCACGTTGCGGCGTCGATGTCGTCGTCGTGTTGTGGAAGTGCGGTGTCGTCGAGCCAGGCGTTCCGGAACCCGGCACCGCCGTGGATGGCAGCGACCTCACGCATGGCGTCCGCGACCCGCAGCGAGGCCGATGCCGGACATCCTGCGCTCGTGGAGATCAACGCGCCGAGACCTGCGCGCGCTCCGGGACTCGTTCCACCACGTCGACGAAGTCGATGACATGAACGCAGAAGGCCTTGACCCCGGACCTACTGGATCGTTCGCCCTGGATCATTCGCCGAGGCCGGTCACGAGGAAGTCGAGCAGCGCTTCGAAGCTCGGATCGGTGTCGTCGGGTGACGGGAGCCCATCGATGGATTCGAGCGAGACGAAGCCGTGGATGGCTGCCCGAACGGTTCGTGTGACGTGGACGTGTTGATCGGGTTCGACATTGAAACCGGCGACAACTCGGCTGAACACGGTCACGATCCGTTGGTGCGAGGCGTTGAGGGCGTCTTCGGCGGATGATGGCGGGAGCATGCACGAGGCGAACTGCCCGGGGTGGCGACCGGCGAACTCGCGGTAGGCGCGGCCGACCGCACGCAAGGCCGAACCACCGGATCGGCCGACGGCGGCTTCGACGAGGATGTCCGCCAGTCGATCGGTGGCGTGCACTGCGAAGTCGTGCCACAGGCCGTCGATGCCATCCACGTGGTTGTACAACGCTGACGGCTGGACGCCGAGGTCCGTCGCGAGTCGCCCGATCGACAGTGCCGTCCGCCCTCCCGCATCGACGATGGTCGCCGTGATCTCCAAGATGTCGTCGAGGTCGATCTTTCTGCTCGCCATCCACCCATGCTACTTGCGTTTCGCCTCAAATGAAGTAGATTCACCAAGTATGAATCGACTTTCGATTGAGGTGAACGACGAGGCTCGTTACCGGTGGAACGTTCAACTCGTGGCGGATTCCGCGGCGGAACCGCTGCGCAGCGAGGAGTCGGGCGCGACGATCGGGCGAGTTGAGCTCGACTTCGCCGGCGACCGTTGCACGGCCTCGTTCGTGGTGGACGGAGATGACATGGTGCATGCGACGCGAGCGGCACTCGCCGATTGGGCCCGCGTGACGGAAACGGCGTCACTGCCCCGGTGGCCGCTGGTCGCCCTGCACATCGAGCGGCACGATGCATCGCCGGTTCCGGCCAGACCGGGCAGTGGGACGAAGTTGCGCTTTCCGTCGGCCACGCGCCGGGACACGACGAGAGTTGAGCGTTCGTGCCAACACCTCACGCTCGTCTGACTCATCCGCCGTCGCAACCGAGTCGGTACGGTCGTCGGACGTGACAGCCGGTCGAACTGTTGGCGAATGGGAACGGGTGCTCGGGTGGCGGGAATGGGTGGCTCTGACGGACTGGTCGGTGCCCCACGTCAAGGCCAAACTGGACACCGGTGCTCGCACGTCGTCGTTGCACACGTTCGGAGTCGAGTCGTTCGATCGCGCGGGACGTGAGTGGGTGCGTTTCGATGTGCATCCCTGGCAGCGGTCGGCGACCGACAGTGTTCGACTCGAGGCGCCGGTGATCGAGCACCGGCGGGTCAAGAGCTCGACGGCGAACGTCCAGATCCGCCCTGTCGTGCTCGCGAAGCTCCACGTCGGTGACATCGACTTCGAGACGGAGGTGACCCTGACGAACCGCGACGAGATGGGGTTCCGCATGCTGCTGGGCCGGCGGGCCCTCCGGGGCCGGTTCCTCGTCGACTCCGGGGCCTCGTATCTGAGTGGGCGGCCGCCGAAGCGGGTGCGGGCGAAGAACCGGCGACGGGCATGAAACCCCCACGCCGGGAACCGTGGCGCATCGCGGAAACGTCGGTCGGTGCGGGCAAACGCGCCGTCGGTGACGTTCCCATTGCACGTCTGGTCACGGGGACACCGATCTCCCTGCCGTTCCAGGTGGTCCACGGCAAACTCGACGGGCCCGCCGTCTGGCTCAGTGCGGCAGTCCATGGTGATGAGATCGCCGGGGTCGAGATCATCCGGCGCGTGATGAGTGAACTCGAGCCTGCCGCGAACGGCCGGCACGGTCATCGCGGTACCGATCGTCAACGTGCACGGCTTCTTGAACGGTGACCGCTACCTCCCCGATCGCCGGGATCTCAATCGATCGTTCCCCGGTTCGGCGAGCGGCTCCCTCGCCGCGAGGGTCGCAAACCTGTTCATGACCGAGGTCGTCTCGCGATGCGATGTCGGCATCGATCTCCACACGGGCTCGGATCATCGAATCAATCTTCCGCAGATTCGCGCCGACCTCGACGATGCCGAGACACGTCGGCTTGCCGAAGCCTTCGGCGCGCCGCTCATGTTGCACGCCCGTGTTCGCGATGGTTCGCTCCGCGGAGCGGCGACCGACCTCGGAAAGACGGTGCTGCTCTACGAAGGCGGTGAGGCGTGGCGATTCGATCGCGACTCCATCGAGGCCGGAGTCACCGGTGTTCGAAACGTGCTCAGTGAACTCGGGATGGTCGCCGAGCCCACCGATCGCTGCATCGTCCCGCCCCGGCTGAGCCGCAAGAGCACATGGGTCCGAGCACGTCGCAGTGGCATCGTCGGCCTCGACACAGGGTTGGGCGACACGGTCGTGAAGGGTCAACAGATTGCGGTCATTCACGATGCGGTCGGTCGACGCCTGGCTCGCGTCAACGCACCTTCCGACGGCGTGATCATCGGCCACGTGCAACACCCGTTGGTCAATCAGGGCGACGCGCTCATCCACATCGCAGAACTGGAGACACCATGAAGCTCGGCATCCTCTCGCGATCCCCGCAGGCGTACAGCACGCAGCGACTCAAGGCCGCGGCACTCGAACGCGGCCACGACTGTCGCGTCCTGAACACGATGCGTTTCGCGATGGACCTGTCCCACAACGAACCGGACATGCAATACCGGGGCAAGCAACTCTCGGACTACGACGCAGTACTGCCCCGGATCGGCGCGTCGATCACCTACTTCGGCACGGCCGTCGTTCGGCAGTTCGAGCAGATGGACGTCTACACGCCGAACACCGCGAACGGCATCGCGAACTCGCGGGACAAACTGCGTGCGACGCAGATCCTGTCCCGCCACGACATCGGCATGCCCGCGACCGCGTTCGTGCGGGACAAGCACGACGTGCTCCCGGCGATCGAACTCGTCGGAGGAGCACCCGTCGTCATCAAGTTGCTCGAAGGAACGCAGGGGATCGGTGTCATCCTCGCCCCTGACACCAAGGTCGCCGAGGCGATCATCGAGACCCTCCAGAGCACCAAGCAGAACGTGTTGATCCAGCAGTTCATCACCGAGAGCAAGGGGCGTGACATTCGCGCCCTCGTCGTCGGGGATCGCGTGGTCGCCGCGATGCGGCGAACGGCACACGACGACGAATTCCGGTCCAACGTCCACCGCGGTGGATCCGTGGAAGCCGTCGAGCTCGACCCGCTCTTCGAACGCACCGCCGTGCGCGCAGCACAGATCATGGGTCTGCGCGTCGCCGGCGTCGACATGCTCGAAGGAAACGACGGTCCGCTCGTGATGGAGGTCAACTCATCGCCCGGCCTCGAGGGCATCGAGCGCGCCACCGATCTCGACGTCGCCGGTGCGATCGTCGATCACATCGCGAACCAAGTCGCCTTTCCGGAACTCGACGTCCGTCAACGCCTCACCGTCAGCACCGGCTACGGCGTCGCGGAGATTCTCGTGCGCGACGACGCCGAGATCGTCGGCCACACCATCGCCGAATCCGGTCTACGTGATCGCGACATCACCGTGCTCACGCTCCACCGAGATACGGAGGTCATCCCGAATCCCCGTCAGAACCGAGTGCTGGAGGCCAACGACCGCCTGTTGTGCTTCGGCAGGCTGGAAGAGATGCGAGCGATGATCCCCGCTCGCCGCAAGCGCCGCTCGAAGATCCGCAAACTGCCCGACGAACCGATCCCGACACACGAACCCGGCAGCGTGTGAGCCGCCCCGGGGCTGATGGAGGCTCTGGACTGCGAGCTGTTCGAACCAGGGCTGCGGGGGCCGAGATCGTGTTCGCGTGGGGCACGTTGGTTCCGTCACGGGGACGACGCCGCCCGGTTTCATGTGGCTCGCGCGGGCAACGTGGCGCCGGCGAGGGTGGTCGACGGTCGACGGTCGCGTTGCAGTTCTTGCGCCGCCGAACTCCGTCGACGGTCGGTCGCAGGGGCGGGCTGCAACAGCGCCGGTCGGCTACGGGCCTGCGGCCTTCTCGGAGATGGCGTCCCGCAGTTGTCCGAGCGTCGGTGATCCGGCAGGCCCGTCGGGGGTCTGGTAGATCCGGTTCACATCGGTGGACCGATGTCACCGATCTCAACCGGTGAGCGGCTGACGAACTGGCGTGTCTCAGGCGAGTGATACCGAGAGGGCTCGCAGCCGGTCACATACCCCGCCGCCCCCGGGGCCAGGGGGCACGGTGCGCACGATTCGACGCCAGACCCCCGTTCGACGCCGGCATCGGTCCCAGGGTGGTTCAGGGTTCTGCCGGTTCTCAATCGCCGCTGTTAGCGAACGCTCCCTCGCCGCAAGACGCCGCGTTGGTGGTGCTGCAGGCAACGTCGTCGCCGCCGAACACCGACGAAAGGTCCCCGCTGGCTACGTTGGATTCGCCTCCGGACACCGACGAGTACCTGCCGCCGGCTACGTTGGATCTGCCGCCGGACACCGACGAGTAATAGCCGCTGGCCACGTTGCCTCCGCCGCCGGAGACCGACGAGTCATAGCCGCCGGCTACGTTTCCACTGCCGCCGGACACCAAGGACCCCTCCCCGCTGGCCGTGTTGAATTCCGCCGAACACCGATGCATTGCGGCCGCTGATGGTGTTGTTGGCTCCGGAGACGAAACCGCCGTAGCTGGAGTAGGCGTTGCCGTAGCCGAGGACCAGGTTGTGGCTCCCGGTCCGAGCATCTGAGGAGTTTTCGTTGTAGCCGATGATCAGGTTGCCCGTCCCGTTGACCTTCGAGGAGGTGGCACCGTTTCCGGCCATGGGTATCCAGGTTGACAGAACTGAACCGAACCGTTGGTTTACCGTCGACGGAGACGTTCGACATCGATGCGGTCAACTTCCCGAAACGGGTCACCTCAGCCTGCAGGGCTTGCAGGCTGGTCTTCGTGAAGTAGCCGTTGACATCGATGACCACGTGGACCGAGCCGTACCGGTTCAAGACTGAGAACTCGCCGTGTGGTGACAACCGTGTCGTGACCGCGTTCGGGGTCGGTTCCTGCCCGGCGGAGTAGTTGAGGTTCGATGCGACCGGTGGAGACGCCACGTCAGCGGGGTACAGGGTGAGGTAACTTGCTGCTGTGGGGTCGACGATCGTCGTGTTCGTCGAGATTGCCGTTGCCGATGTCGGGATGTCACAGGTGCTGTTCGAGTCGGTGCCCCAGACGTTGAATGTGACCGGGAAGTTCTCGCTGAT
Source organism: uncultured Acidimicrobiaceae bacterium (assembly GCA_963827775.1). GTDB lineage: Bacteria > Actinomycetota > Acidimicrobiia > Acidimicrobiales > Ilumatobacteraceae > Ilumatobacter. The sequence goes on from CAWHCI010000031.1 coordinate 26,430, forward strand.
TGGCGTGCTGCGCGGCCCGACATTGATGGGCGGGCTACCTGGCGAATTCGGACGAGTGTCGATCAAACGGCAAGGAGCAACGGGCACGAACGTCGTGTCGTTCTCACCCGGAAAGGCATCAGCCCGGAAGGCCTGCAACACGAATACAGCGACCACGGTGAGGGCGACCCCGGCGAAGAACGCTACGAGCGTGCGATATCGAAGTGCGATCATGACAACCTCCATGGTCGGGCACCTCAGCCCACACCAAGGCGCTTCAGTCCACCCTGTCCACCCGGCGCCAACCAGCAATAGAGCGTTTCGTCTCTTAGCAGGATGCGGAAAATCTTGGGTTGAGGGCTGATCGCCGTGTGGGCTCGTTGCCGGTGGCCGTGACCGGGCTGTCCCGGACCGATGTTGCGGCCTCGGTTGGGTCCCGATCCGGCGTCCAGTGCGGCCCTGGCCGGGTCGTTCAGGCAGGTTGGGCGTCGAGGGCGGTGATGCGGATCAGGTTGTAGATGGCGGCGTTCATCTTGAACCAGGCTCGGTTGGGTTGTCGGCCGATGTAGCGGAGCTTGCGTCCTCCGCCGATGGTCTTGATCCAGCCGAACGGTTCCTCGACCAGTTTCCGTATTCGTTGCGACACGGTGTGTCCGGCGTGTCGAGTGGTGCGGCCGTCGATCGCGGACCGGCGGTTGCCGCTCACGTTTCCGCGACGTGCGGGGTGAGGTTGAGCCGGCGGGCCGCCACCTTCACCCTCGACAACCTGAGCGTCACCGAGTAGAGCGACGGCCCACGGCCCGCATCAAAGCGACGCTCCCTGCACTTCGAGCGCCCCAGCCGAGACGACGTCGCTGCCCGGATCAGTGAGGTGGGTCGCCCAGCGGTCACGAGCCGTGGGCCAACCAAATCGGCGTGCGCCCGGAGGAGGTCGATCGGCCATCGGACAGTCGCGTTCGTTGGTGACCCACGGCCGTCGTGTGGCCACGACCACGATCCAACTCTCCGGGTAGCTGCAGGTCCGTATGGCACTACTCGCAGAGCGGTGCGTTCATAGCGTGGACTTCGACGGGCGACCTGGACTGTTCCGGCCGTCCCGCGAGGGGAACCGATCTCGAACGGTTGCCGCTGCCCGCCCGTGATCTCGTCGAGTCTGGCAGGCGGTCTCGGTAGCCGGGGCTATTCGTACGGTGAGCCATGGATGAAACACTGATTGGCTACGCACGATGCTCAACTGATGAGCAGGACCTCACGGCCCGACGCCAGGCGCTGCCTGCGCTCGGCGTCTGACCGGATCGTGTCGACATCGACCATGGCATGAGCGGCACGAAACGCGAGCGACCCGGACTCGATCAGGCTCTCGCCGCGGTTCACGCTGGCGACACGCTCGTCGTCCCACAGTTGGATCGACTGGCGCGGTCAGTTCCCGATGCTCGCGATATCGGCGACACCCTGGCCCGGCGAGGTGTGACGCTGTCGCTGGGAGGCCGAACGTATGACCCCGACGATCCGATGGGGAAGATGGTCTTCAACATCCTCGCCACGTTCGCTGAGTTCGAGGTCGACCTGATCCGGACAGCGCACGTGTGAGGGGATGGCGGTGGCGCGGGCGCGGGCCAGTTGAAGGGACGCCAACCGAAGCTGTCGCCGAAACAGCAACGCGAACTGAAGCGAATGCACGAGACCGGCGAGTACACCATCAGCGACCTCGGCGAGCTGTTCTCGGTCTCGCGCCCCACGGTCTACCGCACCATCAACCGCACCGCCGCCAAGTAGACCCCCGGCCAGACCGAC
>CAWHCI010000032.1:0-8908 GCA_963827775.1 uncultured Acidimicrobiaceae bacterium
GCAGGATGCGGAAAATCGCGGGTTGAGGGCTGATCGCGGTGCGGGCTCGTTGCCGGTGGCCGCGACCGGGCCGTCCCGGACCGGTGTTGCGGCCTCGGAGTGGGTCCCGGCCCGGCGTGCCAGTGCGGCCCTGGCCGGGTCTTACGCGGGTTGGGTGTCAAGGGCGACGATGCGGATCACGTTGTAGACGGCTGCTTCGATCTTGAACCAGGCCCGGTTGCGTTGTTGGCCGATGTAGCGGAGCTTGCGTCCGCCTCCGACGGTCTTGATCCACCCGAAGGGTTCCTCGACCCGTTTGTGATCTGCTGCGAGACCGTGTGACCGGCGTGTCGGGTGGTGCGGCCGTCGATCGCGGACCGGCGGTTGCCGCTCACGTTCTGCGCGACGTGCGGGGTGAGGTTGAGCCGGCGGGCCGCCACCTTCACCCTCGACAACCTGAGCGTCACCGAGTCCAGCGACGGCCCACGGCCCGCATCAAAGCGACGCTCCCTGCACTTCGAGCGCCCCAGCCGAGACGACGTCGCTGCCCCGGATCAGTGAGGTGGGTCGCCCAGCGGTCGCCGGCCGTAGGGCCGACCGAAATCGGCGTGCGCCCGGAGGAGGTCGATCGGCCATCGGACAGTTGCGCGTTCGTTGGTGACCCACGGCCGTCGTGTGGCCACGACCACGATCCAACTCTACCAGGTATTGCAGGTCCGTATGGCACTACTTCGCGAGCGGTGCGTTCATAGCGTGGACTTCGACGGGCGACCTGGACTGTTCCGGCCGTCCGGAGGCGAACCGATCTCGGACGGTTGTCGCTGCGTCCGGTGTCTCGTCGGGCGTGGCGGGCTGTCTCGGTAGCCGGGGGTCATTCGTACGGTGGGCCATGGATGAAACACTGATTGGATACGCACGATGCTCAACCGACGAACAAGACCTCACGGCTCAACGCGAGGCGCTCCTCGCGCTCGGCGTCGCTCCTGATCGCATCTACATCGATCACGGCATGAGCGGCACCAAGCGCGAGCGGCCCGGACTCGATCAAGCCCTCGCCGCGGTGCGAGCCGGCGACACGCTCGTCGTGCCGAAGCTGGATCGACTGGCACGGTCGGTGCCCGATGCTCGAGACATCGGCGACACGCTCGCCCGGCGAGGCGTGACGCTGTCGCTCGGAGGCCGCACCTACGACCCCGATGATCCGATGGGGAAGATGTTCTTCAACATCCTCGCCACGTTCGCCGAGTTCGAGGTCGACCTGATCCGGATGCGCACTCGTGAGGGGATGGCCGTCGCCCGGGCACAGGGCAAGTTGAAGGGACGCCAACCGAAGTTGTCGCCGAAGCAGCAGCGTGAGCTGAAGCGGATGCACGAGACCGGCGAGTACACGATCAGCGATCTCGGCGAGCTGTTCTCGGTGTCGCGCCCGACCGTCTACCGCACGATCAACCGCACCGCCGCCAAGTAGACCACCGGCCAGACCGACCGCCCGGCGCGTCGAGCACGAGCGTCCGATTGCCGATCCCAAGGTTCCACGTCGGCTGACTGACCCTCGTTGCGTTGCACGCTGAGCAACACAAGCTCGACAGGTGACCGCTGATACGCCGAACTCCGGGCTGGCGTCAGGCGATAACTCGGGGATTCGAGCGGGTCAAGGCGCGTACGGTTGACTCATCCGAGATCGAAGGAGGTCATGCAATGGCGGGTTCCGAGATTGCCCCGGGGGTTCTTATGCTCAGTCGGACCGAGTTCGGGTTCCCGGCGACGGTGTTCTCGACCGACGGCCACACACACCGTCCGAAGCTCAACGTGCCGACCCGGTGGATCACCCTGCACTACACCGGCAGTCCGCGACCGGTCCGAACCGACACGCTCGATGACGTGATCGCGGCGATGCAGTCTCTGGAACGCGATCGCCGCGGCAGAGGGCAAGTCGAACGAGTACAACTATGTGATCTACGCGCTCGCCGACGGTCGGGGTGTGATCGGCGAATACGCTGGCGCGTTCCGTGCTGCGCATTCCGGTGGTGAGAACGACGACGCGGTCGGGGTCCAGTTTCATCTGGGCTGCACCGAGGTCGACGCCGACGGACAACCGGTGAGCTTCCAGGCAATGCCAGACGCGATGGTCACCGCGTATCGGGTGTTGCGCGACGAGGTGTTGCACAAGTTCGCGATCACGAACCTCAACACGTTGGAGGTCACCCACCAGGACATGCCCGACGCCGCAACAGCCTGTCCCGGGGCGAGTGTGATCGATCGGCTCCCCGGAACTGCTCACCGCGCAGAGGACCGACAGCGCCGGACACGAGACATCAGCGGCAACGTTCGGTGGGCTGCCCACCGTTGCGCCGGGCGATCGGGGTGCCGCGGTCAAGCGGGTGCAGGCGTTGCTGCTCGCCGCCGGTCTCGCACCCGGAGATCTCGACGGCAAGTACCTGAAACGATCCTCCAGTCCGACCGGCCAGGCGATCCGCGCGTTCCAGTCCGCCAGTGGCCGCGACAGCGACCGGCGTGATCACACTGCGCGACTGGGCGCTACTGCTCGGCGTCGGATAACTCCACCCGACACGCAAACTGGTGACCAGTCGGGCGTCGCGTCTGCTGCCTCGTTCTGCCCGCGTGCCACCTACGCTCGCGTTGAGGGCGGTGCCAGACCTTCGGTGACAAGGGGGATGATGATGCGTTCGCATACCACAGTTCGCAGGATGTGGCAGCCGGCGTGTGCGCGGAAACTCACGACGTTCGTGTTCCACGGCGGAGCCCGGGTCACGGTCGCGGTCGAGACGCACCGAAGCGTGGCGGGCACTCGACCAGGTGATGCAGAAGCACCGCTACCCGATTCGCAGCAAGGAGACGGGCGGGTACGACTGCCGCGAGATCCGAGTCGGTGGCCCGATGAGCTTGCACGCGTTCGGGATCGCGGTCGACATCAACTGGAACACCAACCACCTGCGACGCGACAACGTGCTCGTCACCGACATGCCCCGCACGATGATCGACGACATCTTGGCGATCCGCACCAAACGCCGCGCTCGGATCTTCAGTTGGGGTGGCGACTACACGACGTTCAAAGACGCCCACCATTTCGAGATCATGGCCTCACCCACCGAACTCGCAGCCGGAATCGATTGGACCACCGTGCGAGCACCCCGACCCCGCAGGGACCGGCCCGGGACGTGGGCGACGCTGCAGCGCGGCGACCGGGGCCCCACAGTTGCGAAACTGCAGCGGCTGTTGGCAGAGGTCGGCTTCGACCCGCTTCCGCCTGACCGTGACGGCGAAGGCATCTTCGGTTCGCGAACCGACAAGCAGGTTCGCGCCTACCAGACCAGTCGCAAACTCGTCATCGATGGCGTCGTCGGGAACCAGACCTGGACCGCGCTCCTCAACGACCAGCCAGACGTCACCGATCGCGACACCCCCGGTGGACTGAAGGGACCTCGAGGAGGTTCGATGATCGAGCCCGGCATGACCGGGATTGCCGTCGAAGAACTCCAACAGCTCCTCATCCAGTTGGGCAAGGCCAAAGGCATCCCACCCGGCATCCGCAACACCGCCGGCAACCGCGACGGCGTCTACGGCACAGCGACACAGAACGTCGTCAAAGCGTTCCAACGGACCCAAGGGCTCCTCGTCGACGGCAGAGTCGGACCAGTCACCTGGGCAGCACTCGTCGTCGAAGCCCACGCCGTAGCACCGCACGAGAGTCCAGCTGCCGTGATACGGGCGTCGGCGACGTGGATGGTTGAATCGTCCACGTGCTGGCGGTCGACAGCATCAGGTTGGCGGAGGGGTTCTGGCCCGTGTTGATTGGTTCGGCTCCACAGATGACAACCTGGAGCGGGCGACGAGCAAGGTCAACGCGCTCGCTGATCGTCGGCGAGGTCCCGGGCACCGTCCGCATGCGGATCGTCATCCGGACGTTCAACATCCGGTCAGAGTTCGCGATCAGCTGCTCGATGCCGCTCGTGCCCAGGCGAGCGATTCCAAATTGATCGGAACGATCTCTTCGGCATCCACCACAGGGATCACCGCAGGCCCACCGGCGCCACGCTGTACATGTACGGTCCGGATGCTGACGCGCTGTGGGCGGCGATCGAAGATGTTGTGAGATCGGGCCCATCGGCTGTCGGGTCGTACGCTGTCAAGCGTTACGGGCCGCCTGGTGCATCAGAGACGACGATCCCACTTCCCGGAGGCTTCGAGCCACATGGACCCGCAGCCTCGTCGCCAGCGCACAGTGGCTCCGGCAAGGACTGAGCGGTGGGAGAGTCGTTCGAAACCGGGACCTGCGAAGTCACAGCCGCCACTCCGGGTTGCGCATAGCATCGAGTTCAGCGGCTGTGTTGGAGGTTCTCAATGACACAATGTGACCGATGAAGTGGATCGCGATCGGCGTCATCGTCGTCGCGAAATTCGTCGTCCCGGTGTTGATCGTCCCGTTTCCCTTCGCTGCGGGATGGGCGAACTTCGTGCTCGACACCGTCGACGGTGACCTCCTCATCCCGCTCGGCCTCGACGACGGGCCCTACCAACTGATCGACAAGTCGGCCGACTGGTTCACCTACGTCGGGATGCTTCTTGCAGCACGACAGTGGAAAATCAGCCGCACGGTGGCCGTGCTGTTCGCGTTCCGTACCGTCGGCCAACTGCTCTTCTTCATCACCGGCGCCGAGATCGTGTTCTTCCTCTTCCCCAACTTCCTCGAGCCGCTGTTCCTGATCTACGCCACCATCCGTCATTTCCGCCCTGACCGGGTCGCCGAGATCTACACGCGCCATCGCGTTGCGATCTGGGCGTTCGTCGTTCTCTACAAGCTCCAGGACGAGTGGGTCACCCATGTCGGCAACATCGACCGAACCGAACTGATCACCAACCTGTTCTCCTGAGAACCCAGCAGGCTCGCCGGTCCTCGCGTGAACCTTCGAGCGGAGCGGATCCGGTTCGGTCGGGCCGAGTCCTCTGGCCCCGACCCGTCCCTATCAGTCCGGCAATCGACGAGTGCGAGACCGCTCCTACCGCCAAACTCGTTGGCTCGTGACGGCGTCGCGGTCGCGTGATCGCAACCCGCAGATAGAGCCCGGCAGCGCACCGGGCGTACGAGTGACATTGACCGGTCCCGGATATGCCGGTCGAGGGCGCCCGAGATCGGACCCACCGAGCCAAGCGTCCGGTGAGGGAACGCCGTCCGGAACTTGCGGGCTCTGGACGCGGTCGCCGGCGTCACGGGGGAACCGTCTCATTTCGGGTTCCGCTATCGGACGCTGGACGCGGTTGGTCGTGACGACGCGTGTCGATCTGTGCGGGATCGCTCGACTGGTTGCGTGCCGGCGACGACGACCGGGCTACCGCGCAGCAGTGTCGGATGCCCACACGTGCTAGCGGTGTGGCATGGAGCGTCGGCGGCTGACGAGCAGCAGTGTCGAGCCGACGACGAGCGTGAGGAGCGCGGTCAGAGCAAGCGCCCGAGGCGACGACCCCGGTTGCCGTTCAGTCGTCGGCGCCTGACGCGGCGGTCGGGTCGATCGCCTCTTGTCCGGCGGCGACCGTGAGTGGATACTCAAGGTGGAGGTGGTTGGTTATGCGCTGGCTCGCCCCAGGAGTGGCGGTTGTCGGCCTGCTGGTCACCTCGTGTGGCTCCTCGAGCGAGTCGCCGTCGGGCGCACCAGGTGTCCCCACGGCGCCAGCAACAGCGTCGACGGTGCCGGTCGATTCCGCCACGATCACGCTGGCTGACAACGTCGCCGCGTCGACGACGAGTGTCGCCGAGTCCCCACGCCCTCTACATCGGTGGCGCTGGCCGAGGTGGCGCCGCCGACTTCCGTCGATGCCGGGTCTGAACCGGGGCCGAGGCCGACTGTGGTGCGGCGCGGGGACGAGGGTTATTGGGTCTTCCGGCTGCAGGAGGAGCTGCGCCGGCACGGGTACTCGAACGAGGCCGACGGGCTCTTCGGGCCGGCCACCGAGGAGGCGGTCCGCAACTTCCAGTACGCCCACGGGCTCGAGGTCGACGGGCTGGCGGGCCCCGCCACCTGGAACGCCCTGTTGAACGACGCCGCGGCGCCGGTCGTCGCGCGTCCGCCTGGCGTGACCAACAACCTCGTCATTGTCGATGAATTCCGAACGGCGTCGCTCAGTCCTGGGTTCGCCGTGGACGCCGGTGGGAACCCCGTCATCAGCTACCAGGGTCCGGACGGGCTCCGCGTGGCACATTGCAACGACCCCAACTGTGTGGGAGGCGACGAGTCGATCGTCACGCTTGATGGCGATGATGGCGTGCACGTGACCTCGTCCCTAATGCTCGACACGGCCGGCTACCCGGTGATCAGCTACCGGGCGACCGATGGGCTGCGGGTAGCCCGCTGCAACGACCCCAACTGTGTAGGAGGCGACGAGTCGATCGTCCTCCTGGACGCCGGAGGCAACATGCCTCTGCTAACGCTGGACGGGAGCGGGAATCCCGCAATCGCGTATCTCGTGGCGCATGGCGACTCCCCGCCGGATGTGTCGATTGACCTGACGGTGGCACACTGCAACGACCCGAACTGTGCCGGCGGGAACGAATCCGTCGAGGTAGTCGATCAGAGCCCGATGCTGCGTGCCGAGTCCATGCAGCTGGACGAGTCCGGCAACCCGGTCATCGTGTACCAGGCCCTCGGCCTGCACGTCGCCCGCTGCAACGACCCGAACTGCGCAGGAGACGACGAATCAATCGTGAAACTCAACCCGTACGGCAGCGTCGCCGCGCTCGGATTGGATTCGGCAGGCAATCCGGTGATCAGCACAAGGGTGATCGTGCCGGACGAGCCTGCGCCGCCGTTCCTCGACTTCATCCAGCTGATTCGGTGCAACGACCCGGACTGCCGTGGCGGCGACGAGCTGGAGGTGAAGGTCGTCCCATTCGTGCACCCGGCGCAGATCACCTCCATTTCCATGGTCCTGGATCGGGACGGGATCCCGACGATTGCGTTCGACTACTACGACTTCAAGGAGACCTCTGACTTCGAGCTGATGATTGCCAGGTGTTCCGATCCAGAGTGCTCCGGCCGGGCCGTCTCGCTCGTGAATCTGGACGCAGGCATCCACCCTGCGCTGGAGCTTGGTGTGGACGGGTGCCCGGTTGTCGCCTACTACGGAATCGAGGACGGACGGCGGCTGGTGAAACTTGCCCATTGCGGCGATCTCGCATGTCGTGCGACCGGCACCGACGGGGACCTGGACGGTGTCGACGACGCCGCCGACAATTGCCCTCGCCATACCAATCCTGATCAGGCCGACGTGGACAGCGACGGAATCGGAAACGTCTGCGACCTCGACCACGACAACGACGCGTGATCGATGACACCGACTCGTTCCCGGCGGATCCCAACGAGTCGAGCGAAGTGCACGGCCAATCCCTTCCACTTCCCGAGGGCTGAAGCGAGTCGAGCCGTGTAGTGATGACGTCCGGTTGACCATCGTTCAAGGGACTGTCCCGAACCGGCGTGTGGGGAGGTCCAGGTGGGGTGTCGACGTCTCGCGGGGCCGGCGTGGTGGGGGTGATCGTGTGTTGTTGAGGTCGTCTCGGGTGAGGGGTTGTCGGCCGCTCTCTTGTCGGCTTGTCGTAGGGTCACGGTGATGACTGAGATCACGATCGACCCGCCGTTGCGCTGGGGGGTTCTGTCGACCGCAGCGATTGCGGCCAACCACGTCGTACCTGCATTGCAGGCCGCGGTCGGTCATGACGTCGTCGCGGTTGGGTCGCGGGATCTCGCTCGGGCGACCGCATGGGCCAACGAGCACGAGATCGCGACCGCCCACGGGTCCTACGACGACCTGCTCGCTGATCCCACCGTCGAGGCGATCTACAACCCGTTGCCGAACCACCTGCATGTCGACTGGTCGATCGCGGCGCTCGAGGCGGGCAAGCACGTGCTGTGCGAGAAGCCGCTCGGTCTCGACACCGCGGATGCTCGCCGCCTCGTGGACGCAGCGGCGAACCATCCAGGGCTGGTCGTGATGGAAGCCTTCATGTATCGCTTCCACCCACAGTGGATCGCGGCACGTGAACTCGTACGCGACGGGCGAATCGGCGAACTGACCACGATCCAGACGTTCTTCAGCTACTTCAATGACGACCCGAGCAACGTGCGAAACGACGCGACGATCGGTGGTGGCGCACTCCTCGACATCGGCTGCTACCCGATCAGCCAGGCCCGCTTCTTGTTCGACGATGAACCTGAGCGTGTACTCGGATTGATCGCTCGCGATCCGTCGTTTGGAACTGATCGCATCACCTCGGCCGTTCTCGACTTCGGGAACGGGCGGAGCGCGACGTTCACCGTGTCGACGCAGCTGCATGGGCATCAACGAGCTCAGATCGTCGGTACCACCGGTCGCATCGAAGTCGACATCCCGGTGAACAGCCCCAAGAACCGTCCGACCAAGCTGACGGTCGTCGCTGACAACCGAGACACCGAAGTCCTCTCGTTCGGACCGGTCGATCAGTACAGCTGTCAAGCCGACGCATTCGGCGCTGCGATCCGAGCCACGCAACCTGCGCCCACGCCACTCAACGACGCGATCGCGAACATGGCCGTCATCGATGCGGTCTTCGCCAGCGCGGCATCAGACGGCTGGTGCGCCGTCTGAAACCCGCCGGATCGACACCAACCTGATCGACACCAACCTGGTCGTGCCGAAGACGCGAGACCAGATGACGTCGCTCTGCGAACGCTGATGATGCTCGGGTCGGCCAGTGACAGCCACTGAGGCCAAACCTCGGCGGGTAACCGGCACCGACGGCGGTGGTGCCACGGTCTCGGCGGACCTCACCCCGACACCGACCACCGCCATCCGGTGCCGTCCAACCAGTCAGGCCACTGCGCCCTCGTAGCCGCCACGCGTCCGATGAACGATCCTTGAGTGAGACCCCTGTGGTGGGTCG
>CAWHCI010000033.1:0-45610 GCA_963827775.1 uncultured Acidimicrobiaceae bacterium
ACACAGCGACTACCGGGGCAGCCGTGGCTGCTCGGGTGGTGTGGTTCGGCATGACCCTTCATCGGTCGCATCTTCACCAAACATGAACAACGACCACAGAGAGCGGCCAGCGGTCGGGCAGGCGCATTGCTAGTTCGCTGCCGTCAGGGCGTTTCGCACGTTCCTTGCCGCCCGAAACAGGCCGTCGCGCATCTGTGCCGATGAGTCGGTCGACGCTCTGGCCCGCCGGCTGCGGCCACCCATATCGTCGGACGCGTCCGGCCGAACCACCTGCTCGGGTTCGGCACGACCCGATCGAGCGTGACTGCTCGGTAACGCACATGGCAGGCGAGGGCGTCCGGCGTGTCGACGTATCACAAGTGTTGCTGGGGCGGGGGCGGCTGCGGAGGTCGCGACGCCGCCCTCTCGTCGACGAGTTGGATGGAAGTCCGCCGACATCGGACCGTTCGAATACGCGGGACCGGCAAGGTTGAGTACGTGATGACGGGTGAGATCAGCTGCGCAGCTGCTGAGATACCGCGTACTGCGTCTCGCATATCCAGGCCCCGGTAGAGGCGGTTGACGACTGTGTCCCGGGGCGTTTCGGGGTAGCAACGGGCGAGGCGAAGCGTGGTGGTGGTCAGGTTCGCGTTGTGGGCTTTCTCCACGACTTGCTCGGCGAGGAGCTTCGTCTCGTCGTAGATGTCGCGCGGCCCCGGTTTCAGGTCCTCGGTGACCCAGGCGGCCGCGGCCTCATCCTTGAGGGCGTGTCCGTACACCGATGTCGTGCTGATGAAGACCAGTCGGAATACGCCGGCCTCGTGAGCGGCGTCGCAGAGGCGCTCAGTTGCCGTGACGTTTGCTGCGACGAAGTCGGCTCGGCTGTGGTCAGCAAGGTGTGGAGCATGAAGAGCAGCACAGTGGATCAGCGTGTCGCAATTGGCGATGGCGGGCGACAGACCGATCGAAGAGAGATCGCCGACGACGGTCGTAAACGGTCCAGGTTGCCGGTCGACACCGACGATGCGTTCGCCGTCTGGGGCAGAGGACGCCGCAAGGGCACTACCGACACGGCCACTTGTTCCCGTGATCATCGTCCAACCGCTCATCTTGAGAGTCTCCCACCAAGGTCCGACACCCGCCCGATATCAACACCTGCGCAATCACCGTCAACCTGAGGCCGTGACGCCCAGCTCGGTCCTCGCGCCCTCGTGCCACTCGTCGAGGAACTGATGCAACGTGGTACGTGACGGTGCGACGTAGGTGCCGCGTTGGGAACCGGAGAGCGCATCGTTGAGCGCCGCCTGCGCTTCCTTCTTGGTGCGGAATCCGCCGACCTCGCTGCTGGCGACGACGACCGCGATCGTCGAGGCCGGTATCGATCCGGTAGCTCCACGTACCGCCCGAGGTGCGCGGTTTGCGCACGGTCCCCTTCATGCCACCAGCCTACAATTCACAAATGCACGTGGGCAATCCGTGGGCACGAGGCACGATTTCTCACAAACGCACAAGCATCTGAGGCCTCTGACCTGGGCTTTTACTGGAGCCGGGTGCGGGAATCGAACCCGCGACCACATGATTACAAGTCAAGTGCTCTGCCAACTGAGCTAACCCGGCGATGTGTGCTCCGACGTTAACGCCGGATGTGGCGATGTCGGATCTCAGAATTCTCGCCAGGAGACGAGTTCGGCCGTGACGACGATCCGGTACTTCAGGCTGGTCGGTGCCCACACGTCGGGCCAGGCGCTCTTCGACCGGTCGTGACCGACCGTGCACGCGACGAGCGACAGCGTGGTGCCCGGGTGAACGTCGCACCGCAGCCAGGATGTTGGCGTTGGCCGCGTCGGTCAGATCACGCCGCACGACCCGGTACGTGTACTCGCGGTTGTCGCCGGTGGTCACCGTGAACAGGTCACCGCCCTGCAGCAGGTGCAGGTTTCGATACGGCGCACCTGCTTCGGTCCGGTGGGCGAACGTGGCGACGTGTGCGTTCTCCTCGCCCATGTAGCCGGTGCCCGACCAGTGCCAACTGTGACCGGCGTCGGTGATCGGTCCCGGGCTGCCTTCCAGCACGGTGCTGGAGAGCCCCAAACGCGGGACGCGCAGCGTCCAGGCCGGTGGCGCAGCCGGTGGCGCCGGATTGACCCACTTCGCCGCGCTGTGGGATCAGCGGCGACCCCGTGAAGTAGCCGGCCATGTCGACGATCACGTGCGCTCCGTGCGACGAGTAGACCTGCAGCCCGTACGTCGCCGTGACCGGGGTGATCACGTGGTTCGGCACGACCTGGAGGGGTGCCGAGAAGTTCACGTTGGAGGTCAACGTGATCGGCTGGCGGGCGCCCGTGACCGTGAGGAAGCCCGGACCGCGGGTCTCGACACCGGTCACGTTGGCGACGATCGCCGCCGCCTTCGACGCCACCGACGAGGGCGGCTTCACCTCGACCACCCACGACGGCCACAACTTGCCGACCTCACCGCCCGGCACACGCGTGTCGATGAGGCGAACCGGCGTGACCGGCACGAACAGACCGTCCTCCGACGACGCGCTCGATCTCGCTCGTGTAGTACCCGACGACGTCGACGATGAGCTTCGCCGGGTGCAGCGTGAAGATCTTGATCCGACGCCGCCCCCCGATCGTCGGCACCGGGACGATCACCCCCGCCGCTCGCGTGTCTCCGGCGCGCGACACGTTGAGGCTGGACGTGGCGGGCTCGGCGGCCGGAGCGTCGTACGGCAACGCGGTGAAGAAGCTCGGGCCCGTGGTCTCGGTCGCCGTCAGGTTGATCACCACCGACGACGCATCGACAGGCACGTACGACGTCAGATCGACCGTGGTGAACGAACGTGAACCCGCCAGCGCCGGTCGGGTGTCGATCGCCCGCCGAGCGTTGGGCAGCCCGACGAAGCGACCGCCGCGCACGGCGCCGGCGACCGGCTCGTAGTAGCCGAGCACGTCGACGATCACGAAGCACGCCTGCAGGGCGTACACGTCGACCGACCCGCCGGCACCGAGCTTGACCGTGACCAGGTTGGCGTTCTGCTCGCCGGCGGACAGCAGGTTGAGGTTGCTCGCCAGCGGCAGCGCCCCGCCGCTCGGGTAGACGGTGACGAAGTTCCCTGCGTTGCCGTTGACGGCGGTGACCGTGAGCACCGCAGCCGACGCCGACGACGGAATGCCGTTGGCGCCGGCGATCTTCACGCGGATCCGGTTGGACGTCGGGCGTCGAGTACGTGTACGCCGACGGTGAACGGGTGTCGGCCAGGCGGACGGCCTTGGCCAGCGGGACGAACCGGCTCGCGCCCGCCGGCACGGCAGCCTGACGCGCCCGCCTCGGGCACGACCGACGAGATCGCCGTGGCCCCTGCGACCGCTCCGACCCCGACGATGAAGCGTCGTCGACCGATCCGAGCCGGTTCGGTGTCGGCCGGGTTCGTCGGGCGATGGTCCGTTCGTGCTCATGTCGGCGTCCGGGCTGAGTTTACGGCGATCCGGGCGTGCGGTGTCTCGCGACCTCGTACGTCGCGAGCGTCGCCGCCGTCGAGACGTTGAGTGAGCTGAGCCGTCCCGCCATCGGGATGCTCACGATGAGATCGCAGCGCTCACGCACCAGGCGTGACAGCCCGGCACCCTCGGCGCCGAGCACGACACAGATCGCCTCGGTGGCGAGGTCGGAGATGTCGAACAGTGAGCGATCGGCCGCGTCGTCGAGACCGATGATCCAGATGCCGGCGTCGCGAAGCCGCTGGAGCGTGCTCGGGAGACCGGAGACGACGGCGATCGGCATGTGCTCGATCGCCCCCGCCGACGCCTTCGCAACGGTGGGCGTCACGTGCACCGCTCGATGGCGCGGCACGACGACGACGTCGACGCCTGCGCCGTCGCAGCTGCGGATGATCGCTCCGAGGTTCCCGGGGTCGGTGACGCCGTCGACGGCGACGAGGAACGGTGGGTGCGCGCCGCGTCGTTTCAGGAACCGACCGAGCTCGGCTTCCGGCAGCGGTGCCGCCATCGCGAGGACACCCTGCGGCGCCTCGCTGCGCGCCGTCGACTCCAGGCGCTTCCGGGCCACGTAGGTGATCGGCACCCGGTTCGCCGCGGCGATCGCCTCGATGTCGTCCACCGCGTCGGACTCCCGCAGTTCCGACGAGATCCAGATCTCGTGCACCTTCCGCCGCTGCGCCAGCAGCAACTCGCGGACCGCCTGGCGTCCCTCGACCTGCTCACCGCCGAGCCCCTTGTTCGAACGTTTCGGTGCGGGTTCGCCCTCACGACGGGTCGGGCCCGTGCGTCCGGCGCCGCGGCTTCGGGGCGGCCCCGACCGGCGACCGGCGGCAGCACGGCCGCCGCGGCCCTGGCCGGGTCCGCGCTTGCCTCCCCCGCGGCCGCTCACGACGCGGTCCTCCGAGGTGATGACCGCCACGGCGAGCGCGGCGATGCCCTCCCGGCGACCGATCGCGCCCAGCGTTTCGGCCCGGCGGCCGGCCACCGTGACGGGTGCGCCGGCAGCTTCGGTGAGGTTGCGCTCCATGTCGTCCTTCCGGTCGGCGATCTTCGGGCGTTCGCACACGATCTTGACGTCGATGTTGCCGATCGACCACCCGGCCGCCCTGACGAGATCGGCGACAGCCGACAGGATGCGCAGCGAATCGGCGTCCTTCCACCGCGGATCGGTGTCGGGGAAGTGGCGCCCGAGGTCGCCGAGCCCCGCCGCGCCGAGCAACGCATCGGCCGCGGCGTGGGCGGGGACGTCGGCATCGCTGTGACCGATCAACCCCGGTTCACCGTCGAACACACAGCCGCCGAGCACGAGCACACGGGTGGCATCGTCCGAGTGGCGGTGCACGTCGAATCCCTGGCCGACCCTGATCATCCCGCACCCCGTTCGACCGGTGGCCGGCTCGACGACCGACCGTGCCCATTCGAGATCGTCGGGATGCGTGATCTTCCGGTTGTCGTTCTCGCCCGCCACGACCACCACGATCCCGCCCGACCGTTCGACCAGCGAGGCGTCGTCGGTGCCGTCGGCACCCGATTCGTGGGCGCGCCGCAGCGACGTCGTACGGAACGCCTGCGGAGTCTGAACCGCCACGAGCGAGGCCCGGTCGGGCGTCGTGAGCACGCGCCCGTCGCCGTCGACCACCTTGATCGTGTCGGCGACCGGCACACCGGGAATCGCGCCGTCGATCGGGTCGCCGTCGTCGTCCGCGACCGCGGAGATCACCGACCGGTACAGCTCGGCCGACGCGAGCGGGCGGGCCGCGTCGTGGACGCACACGATGTCGCAGTCGCCCGGCACCTCGGCCAGACCGGCTCGCACGCTGGAGGATCGCGAGTCACCGCCGGCGACGCCACGTTCGCGATCGGCGTCCGCTTCCGGCACGACCACCACGACACCGTCCGACACCTCGTCGGCGATGCGTCGGGAGCGGTCGATGATCCGCTCGTCGCCGAGCGTCTCGTACTGCTTCGGCCGGCCGAATCGTTGCCCCGAGCCACCACCCACGACGATCGTCCAGACCTTCGGAGGGCGATGCACCTCGTCAAGAGTAGTACCGTGACCTGCGATGATCGACCACATCGAGCGACTCTCCCGTACTTCGTTCTTCGCCGATGCCGCACCCGATCAGCTCCAAGCCGTGGCCGACGCTGGTCACGAGCGGGAGCTCGTTCGCGGCGATGTGCTGTTCCACGAAGGTGACGCCCCCGATTCGCTGTACCTCGTGACGCGCGGCCGGATCGCGATCGCGATGTCCAGTCCGATCGACCGACGGGAGAGCGTGGTTGCACTCATGGAGCCCGGTGACCTGTTCGGCGACATGGGCATGCTCGACGACGGACCGAGGTCGGCGCTGGCACGGGCGCTCGAGCCGTCGGCCGTGCTGCAGGTTCCGTTCGAGCCGGTCCGCCGGCTGTTCAACGAGGACCCCCGGTTGCTCTGGAACGTCGCCCGGCTGCTCGCGACCCGGTTGCGGGTGATGGACGAGGTGCTCGCCGATTCGGTGTTCCTCGACGTCACGGGTCGGACGGCGAAACGGCTCCTCGAACTGGCGAACGGCAGCGACGACTTCCAGCTGCCGGTCACCCAGGAGGAGTTGGCCGGCATGGTCGGCGCGTCGCGGGAACGGGTCAACAAGGCGATCGCCAGCTTCATCCGGCTCGGGTGGCTCGAACAGCACGACCGGCACTACCGGATCGTCCAGCGCGACCGCCTCGAACTCCGTTCGCGCTGACGAGCAGCTCGCCGCCCTCGCGGCGTGGGTGTGACTACTTGGCGAACGTGTCGATCATCAACGGCACGTCGGGTGCCAGCGGATAGAGGATCGGGCACGTGCAGCCGTTGTCGACGTACTCGCCGACCTTCGCGCGCACCTCGTCGGGCGTTCCCGACGCGGTGATCATCTGCACGATGTCGTCGGGCACGAGCTTGCTCGCCGCGACGACCTCGTCGTGGGTCGCCGGCCACGTGAGCACCTCGCCGATCTCGTCGAGCAGCTCCTGGGGCACGCCGGAGGCCTTCATGATGTGCGGCTGCTGGCCGAGGTACTGCGTGACGAGCAACCGCGCACCGTCGAGTGCCGCCTGCCGGTCGGCGTCGACCGAGCAGACGACGAGCTGCGGCCGGTCGATGTCGTCGAGCGTGCGCCCGGCCTTGGCCGCGCCGCGCTCCAGCGCCTCGAGGGCACGCACGTTGTAGTCCGGGCTCACGAGGTAGTTGAGGACGACGCCGTCGGCGATCTCACCGGCCAGCTCCATCATCTGCATGCCGGTCGCCCCGATGTAGATCGGCACGTCCTTCGGCCGGCGCTCCTGGTACACGTAGTCGAGCTCGACCCCGTCGAGGTGCACGTGGTAGCCGTCGACCGACACGGTCTCGTTGGCGAGCAGTCCGCGCACCGCCTCGACCACTTCGCGCATCACCCTCAGGGGCCGCGCCCGGTCGATGCCGACCTTGGCGGCCAGCGGATCCCACCACGCGCCCAGGCCGCAGATCATCCGGCCGGGCGCGAGGTCGTCGAGGGTGGAGAACGTGCTCGCGAGGCGGGCGGGGTTCCGGGTCCAGATGTCGATCACGCCCGAACCGACCTTGATGCGGTCGGTCGTGGCGGCGAACGCGGCCATGGGCACGACCGCGTCGCGGACGAGGCGACTGTCCGCCTGCCAGACGGCGTCGAAGCCCTTCGACTCGGCGTAGCGGACGAGCTCGATGCCCTCGGCCATCGGATGGGCGTCCTGGAGGTACAGCGCGACCTGGTCCATGGGTACGAGTCTCGCACACCCGTTGTACGAAATGTCCAGGGCGTCCGGAATCGGGGACGGATCCGGTTGGTTGGCTGTGGGCGTCGCCACCAGTCGGCGTCCGGCCCGTGCCGCAGATCGGAGACCCCCAGCAACATGTTCCTCGCGCTCAAGGAGATGGCCCGGGCCAAGGTGCGGTTCGGGCTGTTGATCGCCGCCATCGGCATGCTGGTCTTCCTCATCCTGTTCCAGCAGTCGCTGCAGAACGGGCTGCTCACCTCGTTCGTCGGCGCGATCCGCAACCAGTCGGCGCCGGTCCTCGTCTACTCGGTCGACGGCCAACGCGTGATCCAGGGGAGCATCATCACGCCCGACCTCGAACAGGTGGTCCGTTCCACCGACGGGATCGGCGACGTCGGCCGGATCAACCAGGGCACGTTCACGGTCGCCACCGCTGCCGCCGAACGGTTCGACACCACGCTGCTCGGCTACGACGACCCCGACCTCGGTGCACCCGCCGAACTGATCGACGGCGAATACCCCGACGCCCCCGGTGAGGCGGTGGGCAGCGACGCCGACGCCGACCAGGGGTTCGGCATCGGCGACATCGTGTCGATCGAACCGGGCGGTTTCGAGGTGACGATCGTCGGGCTCGCGCGCGACGTCCAGCTCAACGCCGGCCCGACGCTCTTCGTCCAGTCCGACGACTACGTCGCCGCCGTCCAGTCGGTGAATCCCGACGCGACGTCGGTGTTGCCCAACGTGCTGGCGGTGTCGCCGGCAGACGGGCTCTCCGACGCCGACGTCGTCGAGCGCATCAACGCCCAGTCGGAGGATCTCGACGCCCTGACGAAGGACGCCGCCGCCGACGAGACGCCCGGCGTCAGCCAGATCCAACAGTCGTTCACCATCATCTTCCTGCTCTACGGCCTGGTCATTCCGTGCGTGACCGGGCTCTTCTTCCTGATCGTCACGTTCCAGAAATCCGACGCCCTCACCCTGCTCCGAGCGATCGGCGCGCCCGCCGGCAAACTCGTCCGGTCACTGCTGTTCCAGGCCGTCCTGATCATCGGTGCCGGCTACCTGCTCGGTCTCGCGCTCTACACGCCGGTGTCGCAGCAGCGACTCGGCGGCATCCCACTGCGTTTCGAGACGAACGCGGTGATCTTCTGGGCGGTCGTCCTCCTCGTGCTCGGCACGGCGAGCGCTCTGTTCTCCGCCCGTCGCGTGCTGGCGATCGACCCGATCGAGGCCACCACCGGAGGTGCCAACCGATGAAGCTCGCACTCCGCGAACTCGTCCGGCGGCCGGGCCGGTTCGTCACCGCCACGGTGATCCTCACGCTGATCGCCATCCTGCTGATGTTCCTCGGCGGCCTCCTCGACGGGCTGATCCGTTCGTCCACCGGCGCCGTGCGCGCACAGCAGGCCGACGCCATCGTCTACTCCGAGTCGTCACAGGCGTCGTTCATCCGGAGCCGGATCGAGCCCGAGCAACGTTCGGCGATCGAAGCCCTCGACGGTGTCGACCGCACCGGCGGTCTCGGCGTCGTCCAGCTCGGCGCCCGCGTGCCGGGCAACGGCCCGCGCGATCTCGCCAACGTCGCGGTCTGGGGGTACGAGATCCCGCCCGACGGCGTGCCGGAACCACCGGCTCCCGGCGAGGTCTGGGCCGACGAGGTGCTGCAGGCCGACGGTGTCGAACTCGGGGACGAACTCCTGGTCGGGCCGGCACGCACACCGCTGGTGGTCGTGGGCTGGGTCGAGGACACGTCGTTCAACGGTCAGGGTGGTCTCTGGGCCGAGGTCGACACGTGGCGCCAGGTCCTCGGCGCCAACCGGCCCGATGCCGTGCTGGCCGACGGGGTGTTCCAGGCGCTCGTGGTGCAGAGCGCCGACGGTGACGCCGTCGTCGACACGATCGAAGCGTCGCTCGGCAACGAGGTCGAAGCGTTCACCGTGCCCGATGCCATCGATGCGATCCCCGGCGTCACCGAACAGCAGACGACGTTCAACCAGATCCTCGGCGTCACCGTCGTGATCGCGCTCGTCGTGATCGCGCTCTTCTTCGCACTCCTGACCGTCGAGCGCACGGCGCTGTACGGGGTCCTCAAGGCGATCGGCGCCCGGTCGCCCACGATCTTCGTCGGCCTCGTCACCCAGGCGGTCGTGGTCACGCTGATCGCCTCGTTCATCGCGGCGATCGGCGCGGTCGTGCTCGATCTGCTGATCCCGCCGGGATCGATACCGCTGTTCGTCTCACCCGGCAGGATCGCCACGAGTGTCGTCCTGCTCCTCGTCGCCGCCATCATCGGCAGCGCGTTCTCACTCCGCCGTGTCCTGAAGATCGACCCCGCATCCGCCCTCGGAGGGTAGCCATGACCAATTCGCCTGCCAGCGCCACCGCCACCGCCACCAAGCCCGCACTCCGGATGTCCGACGTGCGCAAGGTCTACCGGATGGGTGACAGCGAGGTGGTCGCCCTCGACCATGCGACGCTCACCGTCGGCGCCGACGAGATCGTCGCACTGGTCGGCCCCTCCGGGTCGGGCAAGACCACACTGTGCTCGATCGCCGGCGGCATCCTCGGAGCGACCGAGGGATCGGTCACCGTCGGCGAGGAGGAGATCACCGACTACGGCGACAGGCAACTCACGACGTTCCGCCAGAACCAGGTCGGCTTCGTGTTCCAGTCGGTGAACCTCGTCCCGTTCCTGAACGCCCGCGAGAACCTGCTGGTCGTCGACGAGCTCGGTCGTCGCGAGGGCAAGCCGGCCCGCGACCGTGCCGATCGGCTGCTCGACGAACTGGGCCTCGCCGATCGCGCCAAGAACCTGCCCGGTCAGCTGTCGGGCGGCCAGAAGCAGCGCGTCGCGATCGGGCGGTCGCTCATGAACGAGCCGCAGCTCGTGCTGTTCGACGAGCCCACCTCGGCACTCGACACCGAACTCGGGATGCAGGTGATGGAGCTGATCCGGTCGGAGATGAAGTCGCGGGGCACGGCGGCGATCGTCGTCACCCACGACGAACGCATCACCGAGTACTGCGATCGCACCGTGCACATCATCGACGGCGTGCTCGCCGCCTGAGCACGAACCGATCGAGCCCCGAGGCGACCCGACTCAGAGTCGAGCGTGGAGGCGTGCTGCCTGTTCGGCGGCGTGTGCGCGCACCTCGTGCACGTCGACGAGCGTCGGCAGGCCGTCGTCGAGGAGCACCCGTCCATCGGCGTCGACGACGCGCGTGGCGCGGATGCCCGGCGTGAACGCGACGTGCCAGGGCGAGTCGACGTGGTCGTACGTCCAGGTCACCACGTCGCCCCGTGCCTCGGGAACGATCGCGTAGCCGCCTTCCATCCACGACCAGGCATCGTCGGGCGAGGCGGTCACGTCGTCGGCCCGATGCGCGACGTAGGCCAACCGCATCTCCTCGAGCATGTCGGCGCCGATGCCGTCGGTGCCGAGGATCGTCGGGTTCGGCCGACGCGCCGGGCGCGCGTACCCCACGGCGTTGTTCATGTTGCTGACGCGGGTTGTGGGCGATCGTGCCCGGCAGGTCGCGGTCGAGCAGCACGCAGTGCACCAGCAGCCAGTCGTCGGTCGCGAGGCGGGTGAGCCGAGCCCCGGCGGCGAGGTCCTCGGGCCCCTCGCACACGTGGATGTGCACACCGACGCCGAGATCGTGCGCCAGGCCGGCCGCGGCCTCGAGCGTGTCGTCGGTGCACGTGAACGCGGCGTGCACTCCGACGAACCCTCGCCCCCCGCCGCGGAGGAACCGCTCGTTCTCGTCCAGACCGCGTCGGGCACCGTCGGCCCCGTGTCGGTCGGTGACGCCGTACGCACACACGACCCGCACACCGACCTCGGCGCACGCCTCGGCGATCACATCGAGGCTGCCCTCGATCGCGTTCGGGCTCTCGTGGTGGTCGATGATCGCCGTGGTGCCGCTCATCAGCGCTTCGGTCGCACCGAGCCGCGCGCTCGCTCGGAGCATGTCGAGATCGAGGGCGGCGTCGAGCCGCCACCAGATCTGCTCGAGGATCTCGCCGAACCCCGTCGGCTGTTTCGGCGGTGGCGGCATGCCGCGGGCGAGCGTCGAATACAGGTGGTGGTGCCCACACACCATGCCAGGTGTCGTGTCGGCCATCCCCCGACTCTCTCACCAACGGGTCGGTTGATCAATGAGGCCGGACGTCGAGGTCCAACTCGGCGGATCGGGCGATCCGGCGCCGCTGGTCGTTCGTCGCTCGGGCGACGATCACCATCAGGAGCACCGCGGCCACGGTGAAGACGGCGACCAATCCGAGGCGAGCCGTCTCGGCGAGCAGCAGGGAGTCCACGCTGTCGCCCGTGAGATCGAGGGCCCGACTCCCGATCCCCGGCACCAGCCAGGCGAGCCACCACCACCAGACGAGTCCTCCGTGGCGACCCTCGATCGGGCTGCCCTCGACGATCTCGACCATGATCTTGCCCGGCCGCAACAGGTTCATGAACGGCACGAGCCACCCGAAGATCGACCACCCCACGCCGTACTCGATCGGTCGCCAGGCGCCCACGTTCTTGTACGCGCGATGCATCCACGCCATCAACGCCGGCGCCGTCACGAGCAGCAGGATCAGCACGACCAGGGCGGCTCGAAGGACTCGGTCATCTGCGGCGAGGGCGATGTCCTCGGTGATCGGCACGCCGTCGCGTATGTCGACCAGCAGGTCTCGCCGTTCCCACATGACCCAGAACAGCCAGCTCTGTGCGGCCAGCGTGCCGGCCAGTGCCACGAGCACGAGGCCGGCGCGAATCAAGGGGACCACGGGTTCGCCATAGCGCTGTGCCCGTCGGCTCTGCACCGATGGCGCTTCGGTCACACCCTGTGACGAAGGAACGCCGGTGGGCCTCGGAACCGTCGCCCACGGGCGTGGCGGCGCGGCGATGTGCGGCACCACTGCCGGCGTCGGCGGCCCCGTTGCCGGCAGCGTCGGGGCGAACGCGGGGGCGGGGGGTCCGTCCGTCGCCCGGGCCACGCTGGGCGGTGGCAGTTCCGTGGTCATTCGACGACCATACGACGGGCGTTGGGATCGCCGCCAGGATCGCGACGAATCACACCCCGGAATTCGGGCCCACGGCCACCGCCCGTGCCGGCTCGTGCACTCGACTCCGATTCGCGGCACGGTTCGTCAAGCTTCCGTCTACACGATCTCGGTCGTACGATCTACGCTGATCCCCATGGGGGAACCGTCGTACGAATCCGGACCGACCGACGTCGCGCTGATCGACGAGACCATTCCGGAGAACCTGTCGCACACGATCCAGATGCATCCACACCGGGAGGCGCTCGTGTCGCGCCACCAGGGCATCCGCTGGACGTACGAGGACTTCGGGCATCGGGTCGCCGATCTCGCGAAGAGTCTCATGCACGCCGGCCTGGAGCAGGGCGACCGGTTCGGGCTCTGGTCGCCGAACTACGCCGAGTGGACGCTCGTGCAGTTCGCCACGGCCGAGATCGGCGTCATCCTCGTCAACATCAACCCGGCCTACCGCACCCACGAGCTCGAGTACGCGCTCAAGCAGTCGGGCTGCCGCTGGATCATCGCCGCGCCCGAGTTCAAGACCTCGAACTACGTCGAGATGGTCGCCGAGATCGCCGACAGCGTGCCGTCGCTGGAACACGCCATGTTCTTCTGGACCGACGAGTGGAACCACCTGATCGAGGGTGACGAGCACGTGACGGACGACGAGCTCGCCGAGCGCCGTGGCGCGCTCCGCCCCGACGACCCGATCAACATCCAGTACACGTCGGGCACCACCGGCTTCCCCAAGGGCGCGACGCTCACCCACCACAACATCCTGAACAACGGCGTACTTCGCGACCGAGCTGCAGGGCTCACCGCACGACGACCGGGTCTGCATCCCGGTGCCCTTCTACCACTGCTTCGGCATGGTGATCGGCAACCTCGGCTGCACGTCACCACGGCGCGACGATGGTGATCCCGAGCGACGTCGTTCGACGCCGGTCGCGGTGCTCGCAGACCGTGCAGGACGAGCGCTGCACCGTCGCTGTACGGCGTGCCGACGATGTTCATCGCCGAGCTCGAGCACCCCGACTTCGCGCGCTACGACCTGTCGTCGCTGCGCACCGGCATCATGGCCGGGTCGCCCTGCCCGGTCGAGGTGATGAAGCAGGTGCGTCGACCGAGATGCACATGAACGAGGTCACCATCGCCTACGGCATGACCGAGACCTCGCCGGTGTCGACCCAGACGCGCGCCGACGACTCGCTCGAGCACCGCGTCGCCACCGTCGGGCGGGTGCACCCGCACGTCGAGATCAAGATCGTCGATCCCGAGACCGGCGAGACGCTCGCCCGCGGCGAGCCCGGCGAGTTCTGCACCCGCGGCTACTCGGTGATGCTCGGCTACTGGAACGACGCCGGAGAAGACCGGCCGAGGCCATCGACGCCGACGGCTGGATGCACACCGGCGACCTCGCCACGATGGACGACGACGGCTACGTGCAACATCGTCGGCCGCATCAAGGACATGGTCATCCGCGGCGGCGAGAACGTCTACCCGCGCGAGATCGAGGAGTTCCTCTACACGCCACCCCGACGTCGAGGACGTCCAGGTGATCGGCGTGCCCGACGAGAAGTACGGCGAGGAGCTGATGGCCTGGGTGCAGCTGCGGCCGGGCGGCGACCGCCGACGCCCGACGAGCTCCGCGACGTTCTGCAAGGGCAAGATCGCCCACTTCAAGATCCCGCGCTACTTGAAGGTCGTCGACGAGTTCCCGATGACGGTCACCGGCAAGGTCCAGAAGTTCAAGCTGCGCGAGATCGTCGATCGACGAGCTCGGTCTCGAATCCGTGGCCGGCACGGACATGGCGTGAGCGACGCCGGGTACCTCTCGCCCGGCGCGAACGGTCTGGCGCTCGGGATCACCGAGCGGTACGCGGAGGGTGGTGCCGGGTTCATGCACGACCTCGGCCTCACGATCACCGACGCCGAGCCCGGTCGCGTCCGGTTCACCTTGAAGGTCACCGACCGACTCGTGCACGGTGGCGGCGTGCTGTGCGGGCAGACGATCCTCGCCTGCATGGACACCGGCATGGTGTTCGTGATGATGTCGCTCAACGAGGCGGCCGACGGCAACTTCACGACGGTGCAGCTGCAGACCGTGTTCGAACGGGGCGTGCCGGCCGATGTCGGTGAGGTGACGTTCGACGCGCACGCGACCAAGACCGGACGATCGCTGGTCTTCGGCCAGATCGACCTCCTGCTCCCCGACGGACGACGAGCGGCGACCGCCACGACGACGTACATGTGGCTGCCGTCTCCCGCCGGCTGAGACGCTGCGCGATCGGTGTGATGTCAGCGCTCACCGCCCTGTGGCCGGCGGACCCCCGTCGGTACTCGACGGGCACGCGACGGGTCACCTCCCGGGCCGAGCCGCCGAGACCGACCGCTCGCTCGTGTTCGGTGAGATCGATCGGTTCCACCGACGGCCGTCGTACCCGAGCGCGAGCCCGACGTGCGGCTGTGACGTCCTGACGCCGCGGTGAGCGGGTCAGAGACCGGTGCCCTCGGCCGACCCGACGAGCGGGCTGCCGTCGACATTGACGACCAGACAGAGGATCTCGCGGTCGTCGAACTCGGTCCAGCTGCCCTCGGTCGGGGTGACGGCCGTGACGTCGTACTGCGACGTCGCGAAGTCGCGTCCGACGAAGGTCTCGAACCGCTCGAGGCACCCTTCGGCGTAGGCCTGCTCGACCGCGGCGCTCCCCGGGAAGGCCACACCGTCGGCACCCGCCATGTTGAACGCTGCGTACACCTCACTCGCGTGCGGCTCCGCGCACGGCACCGCCTGCACCGACTCGAAATCGCCCTCGATCAGTTCCGAGAGGCAGTCTCCCAGGCGAATCCGGAACGCGCCGACCTCACCTTCCTCGACCACGGCACCCGACTCGTCGCGGGTCGAGTTGTCCTGGCCGGCGAGACCGGCGTACCCGGCCCCGACCAATCCCAGACCGGCTGCGCCGGCTCCCGCCACCACTCTCACTGCAATTCCCATGCAGGCTCATCGGGCCGGGCCAGAGCTCACTTGAATCCCTCGATCGACGGCGCGACTCGACTCGTCGAATCCGCCGGCGTCGAACCGGCGGGACGAGCAACTCGCTCGACGACCACCGCCACCCGCGCTCAGCCGAGCAGATCGATGATCACGCGTTCCCACAACTCGGTGGTGAGCCGCAACGACTCGATGTCGATCCGCTCGTTGTGCCCGTGGAACCGCAGGCCGAACTCGCTGGGGTCGATCGCCGGGCTGAACAGCCCTGCGCCGTAGG
The DNA here is from genome assembly GCA_963827775.1 of uncultured Acidimicrobiaceae bacterium. Classification (GTDB taxonomy): domain Bacteria; phylum Actinomycetota; class Acidimicrobiia; order Acidimicrobiales; family Ilumatobacteraceae; genus Ilumatobacter. The sequence goes on from CAWHCI010000033.1 coordinate 15,551, forward strand.
CCACGGCACCGAGCTCGCGGAACACGCGGGCGTCGGTGAAACCGACGATGAACTGCGGGTTGAGCCGCGCCTCGGGGAAGGGCACGCCGACGGCTCGCTCGAGTGCGTCCCACAGCGGGGTGTCGACGCGACTGGTCGACGCCGGATCGTCCATGAGCACCTCGACCTCGACCCGTTCGAAGAGGTCGTCGCCGAGCGCGTCGCGCAGGTGGGCCGTGACCTCGTCGGTGTGGTCACCGGGCATCGTGCGGATGTCGACGTCGAGATCGACCACGTCGGGGATCACGTTGGTCTTGGGACGGCCCTTCGTGGCCATCACGTTCGGCGAGAACGTCGTGTGCGTGCAGGCGTGGAAGTGTCCCTTGGCGCCGGGATGCGGCAGATCGGCGAGCAGGTCGTCGATCGCGTCCTCGTCGAGCATCGCCGCCTTCATGTCGTCGGGCACGTCGAGCGACTCGACCTGACCACGCCAGAGCTCGTGGAATCGAGGCGTGGGCCGGTAGTCGGCGAGCCGCGAGACCACTTTGGCCGTGGTGACCAGCGCGTTGTCGGAGCCCAGTGGCATCGACCCGTGGCCGGGGGTCCCACGGACCCGGAGGCGGCGCCAGGCGACACCCTTCTCGGCGACGTTGACGCTGATCGTGCCCGTGCCCTCCGGCCCCGTGTGCAGGCCGCCGTTCTCGGTCAGCAGGTAGTCGCACCGGATCGCATCGGGATGCTCGCGGGCGACCCATCGCGCTCCATGGGCGCTGCCCGCTTCCTCGTCGGCGACCGCGAAGTACAACAGGTCGCCCTTCGGGCGGAAGCCACGGGTGACCATCGACTTGAACACGACCGCCATCGACGCGGTGAGATTCAGCATGTCGACCGCGCCACGCCCCCACACCTCGTCGACACCGTCGTCGTTGCGGATGATCTCGCCACCGAACGGGTCGTTGCGCCACCCGTCGGGGTTGACCGGCACCACGTCGGTGTGCCCCATCAGGCACAGCGACGGCGCGTTCGGATCGGAGCCGGGCACACGGGCGACGAACGACGCACGATCGGCCGTGGGTTCCCAGCGCTCGATGTCGACGCCCGAGCTCTCGACGAAGGTCTGCAACACATCGGCGTTTCGTGTCTCGTGGCCCGACTCGGCCGATCCGTCGTTCACGCACTCGTTGCGGATCAGGGTCTGCAGCAGTTCGACGGTCTCAGCCGTGAGGTCGGAAGCCATGGAGCGAGTCTCGCGCCCGGCGGCCGGCGCGGAAGATCCCGGTCGGCCGACATGCCGATCCCGACGGTCGGCACGTCAGACTCTCGGCATGACGACGGTGCACGGTCACTCCGACGACGGCTTCGGCGAAGTCGCCGACGCGTTCGCGGAGAACTTCCGGTCGCGCGGCGAACTGGGCGCCGCGTTCTGCCTCTACGCCGACGGGGTACCACGAGTCGACGTGTGGGCGGGTGTCGCGAACAACCGCACCGGCCGTTCGTGGGACGAGCGAACACTCGCGCTCGTGTTCTCCACGACGAAGGGCGCGACGGCGATCTGTGTCGCGCAGCTGGTGCAGGACGGGCTGCTCTCGTACGACGACCCCGTCGCGAAGCACTGGCCCGAGTTCGCCGCGGCCGGCAAGTCGTCCGTCACGGTCGACCAGGTCATGAGCCATCAGGCGGGCCTCATCGGGGTGGAGGACCTGATCACGTTCGACGAGATCATGGCGGTGACACCCGTCGTCGGGTCACTCCAGCGCCAGGTTCCGGAGTGGCCGCCCGGCTCTGCCCACGGCTACCACGCACTGACGTACGGATGGCTCGTCGGCGAGTTGGTGGCCCGCGTCGACGGTCGGCGGATCGGCCGCTACTTCGCGGACGAAGTCGCGGCGCCGCTCGGTCTCGACTTCTGGATCGGCCTGCCCGAGTCGGAGGAGGATCGGGTCGCCCGGCTGCGCAACAGCCCGCTGCCGACCGATCCCGCCGAGCTCGAACGGATGGCCGAGGTCATGGGGCCCGGCACGAACGTGCATCGCGCCGTCTGGCTCGACGGACGCCTCACGCTCGCCGGCGAGAACCACTTCAACTCGCGCGCGGTGCACGCCACCGAGATGCCGGCCGCGAACGGCATCACCGACGCCCGGTCGCTCGCTCGCATGTACGCGGCGACGATCGGCGAGGTCGACGGTGTCCGGCTCCTCGATCGGGCGACCATGAACGCGGCGCGGACCCAGCGGGTCGTCGGGCCCGACCGGACGCTCGTCGACGACACGCGGTTCGGCGCCGGGTTCTGGTTGCACCACGGGAGCGCCCCGATGATCCAGGACGGCTCGTTCGGGCATCCCGGCGCCGGCGGATCGCTCGGGTACGCCAACCCCGAACTCGGCATCGGCTACGGCTACGTGATGAACCAGATGGGTGGGGTCGTGACCGGCGACCCGCGAACGATCGCATTGAACGACGCCGTCGTCGCGTGCCTCTGACCGCCACACCACGTTCGATTGCGTACCGACCCCGGTGGTGATAGCCCTGCCCCATGGAACTCGCAGATGCACTCGACTACGTCAGAGCCCGTCGCCAGGGGGTGATCGTCGCCATCAAGTCGGACGGTCGCCCGCAGCTGTCGAACATCGTCTACGGCGTCGGCGACGACGGCACGATCCGGATCTCGGCGACCGCCGACCGGGCCAAGACCCGCAACCTCGTGCGCGACCCACGGGCCGGCCTGTACGTGACCGCCGACGACTTCGGCAGCTACTGCGTGATCGAGGGCGAGGTCGAGGTCACGCCGGTCACCACGACGCCAGGAGACGCGACGTCCAATGCGCTCGTGGCGTACTACCGGTCTCTCGCCGGCGAGCACCCCGACTGGGACGAGTACCGCCAGGCGATGATCGACGAGGGCCGACTCATGCTGTTGCTTCGCCCGACCCGCGCGTACGGCATGCTGTCACGATGAAGATCCACACCCAGCCGGACCAGATGGGCGGTGTGTGGGCGAACGCCGCCGCCGTCCGCCACTCGCCTCACGAGTTCACGATCGACTTCCTCCGATGCGACTTCGACGACACCGGCAAGGCGGCTGCGGGCATCCTCGTGCAGCGGGTCAACATGTCGCCGCTGTTCGTCACGCAGCTGATCGCCGCACTCCAGGACAACTGGTCGAAGTACGCCGACAAGTCGATGCCCAAGGACCTGCTCGAGGACCTGTCGATCGAGTCACCGCGGCTCGACGATGTCGGAGACACCGGTGACGACTCCGGCGACTCCGATGACGCGGGCGGCGGCTGACGTGCGTCCGCAGCCGTTGATCACCTGCACCTCGGTGAGCGGGTCCAGCGAGTGGTACCAGCGAGTGCTCGGCTTCGAGAGTGCACATGGCGGCGACGAGTACGAGATGCTGATGAGTGACGGTGCGCTCGTGTTGCAGCTGCATGAACTCGACGCGCACGAGCACCCGGCCCTGCTTCGTGACGGCGAACCACTCGGCGGCAACGGCGTCGCGCTGTGGTTCGACTCCTCGACCTTCGACGACGACGCCGACCGGATCCGATCCAGCGACGCCGACGTGGTGGAAGACGTGCATGTCAATCCGCTCGCCCAGCACCGCGAGATCTGGCTGCGCGACCCCGACGGCTACATCGTGGTGATCAGCAGCCCCCACGGCGACGTCGGCTGAGGATGTCGGGGCGACCGAACGGCTGGGATGCGATCCGGGCCCGATTCGAGTCGATCGACGGCCAGCAGAGTCCGCTGCACTGGGCCGACAGCGCGTTCGGATTTCGCGGACCAGATCGGATCGAGGCGGTCCAGGCCTGGGATGCCGGCGACCACTGGCACCTCGTCACGCTCGGGCTCAGCGACATCTGGGGTGAGGGGACGATCCGCACGAGGTGGGCGAGCCGGCTCACGAGCACACGCTCCGCGTCGCCAAGGACCCCGAGCTCGACGCCGCGCCGGACTGGGCTCTCCGACTCATGGTGAGCAACGCTCGGGCGGCACTGCAGGGAGAGGACTTCCTGCACGGCCACACCCTCGACCCGCACGGGAGCATCACCGGCAAGCGCTTCGGCAAGCTGCGCGCTCTGGCATTCGTCCGAGACCCGCGTGCGGGGGAGATCGACACGCCCAACGGCACCGTCGAGTTCGTTCAGGTGGTCGGCACGACCCGTCGACAGATGCTCGATCTGATGTCCGGACGGATCGACATCGAAGCACTCGCCGGATCGGACGGCCTGTACATCACCCGAACGTGAGCGGTGCGGATCGATCGGCCCGCCGTATCGTTGCATCGCTGTGCGCTATCCGACTCTGCTGTTCGACCTCGACCACACGCTGATCGACTCCGACGAGTCGGAGCGTTTGGCGTACGAGCACACCATGGCCACGATCGGGCTCGCGGAGCCCGGCACGCACTTCGACCGCTACGTCTCGATCAACCGGTCGATGTGGTCCGCCGTCGAAGCGGGCGAGATGCAGCCGAGCGAAGTGCGGCACCGCCGCTTCGAGCAGTTCACGGCCGAGCTCGACATCGACGCCGACCCGCACGAGATGGCCGACGCGTTCGTCTGGGGGCTCGGCAACTTCGGCGAGCTGTACCACGGCGCCCGCGAGGTGCTCGACGCACTCGCCGGCGACGCGGTGCTGGCGATGGTGACGAACGGGTTGAGTGACGTGCAGCGCGCCCGGATCGACCGGCTCGATCTGGGCGACTACTTCCAGACCGTGATCATCTCGTCGGAGGTCGGGGCCACGAAGCCGCGTCCGGAGATCTTCGATCTGGCGTTCGAGGGGCTCGGCCGGCCAGAACGTTCGGAAGCGCTCATGATCGGCGACAGCCTCACCTCCGACATCGCCGGCGGTCGCAACTCCGGCGTCGACACCTGCTGGTACAACCGCCACGGTGCCCCCCGACCGGAGGGCACCGAGATCACGCACGAGATCGGTGAGCTCTGCGAGCTGCCGGCGATCGTCACCGGTTCTCCGCCGAGCTGACCGACCGCTCGGGTGTCAGTCGGCCCGGGCGGGGAGGAACCGGCTGGCGAAGATCGCTCCGCTGAATGCCACACCGGCCGCCACGAGAGGTCCCGACGCCGAGGCCCGACAGGAACGCGTCGTTCACCTCAGCCGAGGTAGGGCGCGGCACCCGAACCGAGTTCGTTGGCGACGATCCGGGCGGCACCCACCGACTCTCGGGTGAGCTCCTGCGCCTCCGGCGGCAGCTGGGCGAACGTGCCGTCGGCGGCGGAGTCGTCGAGGGCGTTGATGTAGACCGAGCTGAACACGCTGCCGATGATCGCCACGCCGAGCGTGCCGCCGAGCTCGCGGGTCGTGTCGTTCACCGCCGAACCGATGCCCGCCTTGTCGGCCGACAGTGACCCCATGATCGACTCGGTGGCCGGCGCCGTCGTGGCGCCGAGCCCGACACCGAGGAACACCATCTGCCCGGCGATCTCGAGGTACGACGTGTCCACCTCGACCCGGAACGAGATCCAGACGAACGCCGTGGCGAGGAGCATGAGCCCAGAACGCACCACGGCCGTGGTGCCGAACCGGTCGACGAGGCGGGGTGCGAGCACCGACGCCACTGCGATCGAGACGGCGACGGGCAGTGTGCGCAGACCGGCCTCGAGGGGTCCGTAGCCCCGCACGAGCTGGAAGTACTGGGTGATCAGGAAGATGAAGCCGAAGAGCGCGAAGAAGGCCGATGTGATCGCCACGCTCGCCGCGGAGAACCGCAGGTTCCGGAAGATCGACACGGGCAGCATCGGATGCTCGACGCGGAGCTCCCACACGACGAACGCGGTCAGCAGTGGCGGCGGCGACGGCGAAGCCGGCGAACGTGGTCGGCGACAGCCATCCCCACTCGGGCGCCTCGATGATCGTGAAGACGAGCGCGGTGATCGCCGCGATCGAGAGGACGACGCCGGTGCGGTCGAGCGCGCGGCGCGTCGTGCTCGCGTGATTCCGGAACGAGCCGCCAGGCCGACGGCCGCGACGAGGATCGTGATCGGCACGTTGATGAAGAACACCGAGCCCCACCAGAAGTTCTCCAGCAGCCAGCCGCCGGTGATCGGCCCGGCTGCGACGGCGACGCCGCTGACCGCACTCCAGATGCCGATCGCCTTGGCGCGCTCGCCCGGATCACGGAACACGTTGGTCAGGATCGCCAGCGTCGCCGGGAAGATCATCGCTGCACCGATGCCCATCAGCGCCCGGCCGGCGATCAACGACCGAACTCGAATCGACCGACCCGGCGAACGCCGATGTCGCTCCGAACACGACGCAGCCCGATCATCAGCAGCCGTTTGCGGCCGAACTTGTCGCCGAGGCCACCGGCGGCGAGCAGCAGGCCGGTGAACACGAGCAGGTACGAGTCGACGATCCACTGGAGTTGCCGGGTGGAGGCGCCGAGGTCGACGGCGAGTGACGGCAGGGCGACGTTGACGATGGTGCCGTCGAGCACGGTCACGAACACGGCGAGACAGACCACAGCGAGCACGGCCCATCGGCTGCGGATGCCCGGCACCGGAGCCGTTGGCGCCGGGTGGTTCGAGCGAGCGCCGTTCGTGGGTGTGCAGTTCGGCGGCGTGCGGCTGCTGTTCGATGGTCGTCATGGCTGCGTCCTTCTCGTCGGATGTCAATGTTGCCGTTGTCAAGTTGACACTGTAGAGATTGAACTTGCCGACGTCAAGATCGACGCTAGAATGCACGGTGTGACACCCGCCACCTCGTACCACCACGGCGATCTGCCCAATGCGCTGCGCCGCGCGGCGGTCGAGGTGATCGACGAGCGCGGGCTCGGGCTCGTTCAGCCTGCGCGAGGTCGCCCGTCGCGCCGGCGTCTCGCACACCGCCCCCGCGCACCACTTCGGCGACATGCGCGGACTGCTCACCTCGGTCGCGACCGAGGGGTTCGACGCGCTGCACACGGCGACCGAGCGCGCTGCAGCCGGCATCGACGACCCGGTCGAACGACTCACCGCGATCGGGGAGGCCTACGTCACGCTCGCCCGTTCGAACCACGCGCACTGCGAGGTCATGTTCCGGATGGACGTCGTCGATCCGGACGATGCCACGCTCCAGGCCGCCGGCATGCGCGCCTACGGCATCTTGGAAGACGCCGTGCGGACGCTCATCGAACGCGAGGATCTGGCGGTCGATCTGGACGAGGCGACCTGGCTCTGCTGGTCCGCGATGCAGGGTCTCGTGACCCTCGGCCCGAAGCTCGAGGTGATCGCCGCCCGGAAAGGCCTCGCCGAACGACCGAGCGCCGAACTCGTGCGGCAGTTCACCGCGCTGATCGCAGCCGGCCTCCGCAACTCCTGAACGCCGACCGGCGTCGCACGCCGACCTGGCGCGATTGGCGCGGTTCCGTACTCCCACCCAACGGAGCAGGCCGGCTCAGACGTCGCCGAAACGAGCAGCGGTCCCATCGATCAGAAGGCGTTCTGAAGGGCGCACACGAATTCGCCCTCCACCGCCCGACCGTCATCGAGCGTTCCCACGAACACCACGGTGGCGAAGTCGACCGACCCCGACGAGGTGCGCGAGCCGGACTCGGAGATGCTCTCGATGCCGCCGGGCGCGTTCAGTACTTCGAAGCTCTCCTTCGTTGATCATCACGAAGTTCAGCTCCTCCGCGGGCTGCGAATCGATGTTGTCGACGCCCACGACGACCGTGAGCCCTGACGTCGAGAGATCTCCGACAACCTCGCGGCCGCTGTTCCGGTTGATCTGGCAGTCACCCTCGAATCCGCCGAACTCGACGCCGTCGATGCGAACCGAGCCCGAACCGACGTCATCGCTCGTGGGCCCGCCGGCGTCCGTCGGCCCGTCGTCGACATCGCTGCCACCGTCGCCATCGACCTCCACGTCGCCGTTCGACTCGTTGGCCGTCGTGTCGTCCGGTTCATCGTCCGATGACGAGCATGCCGCGACGAGCGATGTTGCTGCCAGCAGCGGCGACACCCGCGCGAATCACCGCCCATCCGCGTGTGGCATGTCGGGTTCGTCCCGCTGTGATCGGTTGCTTCACGGGCGCCAACACTCGCGCGCGACGCCGATGTCGCGAGTCGAATTTCTTGCGTCGGCGACGTCGACCGCCCCCGGAACCGATCGCACCACCTGCGACGCTGCCACCAGCTGTTCGTGGTCGCGCACTACGTTCGCTTCGTGCGCACGTCTGCCATCCTGCTCGCCGTCGCGTCCGTTGCGCTCGCCGGCTGTGGCGGCGAGCCCTCCGAATCCGCCGACGGCACCGTCGCACCGGAGGCGTCCGTCCCAGCGAGCGGCACGGCTGCGCCCGAGTCGATCCCGTCGACGACGAGCACGACGAGTACGTCGAGCATGCCCACGACGTCGAGCGCGCCCACGACGGTGGCGCCTCCGACCACGACGACCAGCACGACGACCAGCACGACCACCAGCACGACCACCACGGCGGCGACCACGACCACCACGGCCACCACGACGACCACGACAACACCGGTGACCGACGACGGGTCGCTCGACATCGGGGCGGCACCACTCGTGCTGGGTACCTCGGTCGAGGGTCGCCCGATCGTGGCCGAGCGGTACGGCACCATCGGCGGTCGCCGTGTGCTCGTGATCGGCGTCATCCACGGCAACGAGGACGACGGCGTCGCAATCGTCGATCAACTGCGCACCCGCGCCGTTCCCGAGAACGTCGAGCTCTGGCTGGTCGAGTCGATGAACCCGGACGGGCAGGCGGCTCAGATCCGCCAGAACGCCAACGGCGTGGACCTGAACCGCAACTTCCCCCACGACTGGGGCCCGATCGGCCAACTCGGCGACAGCCAGTTCGCGGGGACGGGCCCCGCCAGCGAACCCGAGACGCAGGCGATGGTCGCCTTCATCGAACAGCTGCGACCCGACATCGCGATCTGGTATCACCAGGACGCCAATCTCGTGATCCCCAGCACCGGTCGCGACGGCCGGATCCGTGCCCGCTACGCCGAACTGACCGGGCTGCCGATCGCCGACTGCTGTGGTGGCGGCGGAATCTACACCGGCATCGCCGCGACCTGGGCGCGCAGCGAGCTGAAGCAGACCAGCGATGCCGTGCCGTTCATCGTCGAACTCCCCGGTTCGCTGACGGCCGAACAGGTGACGACGCACACCGATGCCGTGCTGACGGTCGCCGCCGAGGGCTGACGGTGCGTCACGTAGCGTGCGTCGGATGACGAGCAACTCGGACACTCCCGCCCGCGGGTTCCTCCCACCCCGCTGGTTCATTCGGGCCGCGTGGAAGACCCACAAGGCGTTGTACCGGTGGAGCGGAGGCAGATTCGGTTTGCGCACGCCGCGACCCGATCGCTACGGGCTCGCGTACCTGACCACGGTCGGGCGCCGCAGCGGCGTCGACCGCAGTGTGATGATCGGCTACTTCGAGGACGGCGACGGCATCGTCACGATGGCGATGAACGGGTGGGGCGCGCCGGAGCCGGCGTGGTGGCTCAACCTGCAGGCACAGCCGGAGGCGATGCTCGATCTCGCCGGAGGGACGACCGTCCCCGTCGTCGGTCGCTGCGCCGAGGGCGAGGAACGCGACCGGCTCTGGGAACGCTGGCGAGAATTGGACGACGGGCTCGACGGCTACGCCGCGCGCCGCCCGACCGAGACCGCCGTCGTCGTGTTGGATCCACGCACCGACTGACGAACGAGTCGACGACCGGAAGACGTCGTCGGACGGCGACGAGGTCGGCGATGCGTCGAGCGCCGACGCCGCGAAGATCGACGACGCGCTGCAGGTCCGTGCGTTCGCCGATGCGGGCGCCGACCTGGGCCCGGCGGTGACGATGACGTACGCCGACGAGGCGGGTCTCTCGGTGGCGACCGGCTTCACGGTGGAGATCGACGGCAGGCTGCCATCGGGTCGACACGTGCGCGACGCGATCGAGCAGGTCGATGCCGCGACCGGCGGCGCGGCGGCGTACGTCATGGTGGACCGTGCACACCCGATCACGTCGTCGATGTGTTCGCAGACGAGGGCCCGTGGCGGCACCGCATCAGGCGATCCGCGCGCCTCGCGAATGAGCCACGCCGACCTCGACGAGGCCGAGGAGTTCGACCGTGGCAACCCGGCCGAGCTCACCGACGACGACGTCCGGTTGGCGGGGCTGCTGCCGGAGCCCCGTCACGTCGGAGGCTGCTGTGGCACCGATCACGAACACATCGCCCACATCGGCACTGCCCTCGGACGCGCACGCTGGGGCTCAGGGCGATTCGAGCACGGCGGTCATCGCCGAACGTGGACTACCGAGGACCGGTGCCTCCACCGCGACCGCCTCGGCGGCAGGTGCCATCGACGCCTGGGCCAGCACCACGACATCGACCTCGTCACCGACGCGGGCGATCGCGTCGGCGACGAGTGCGTGGTAGCCGGCGATGTCACCGGCCTCGAACCGCTCCCAGGCCCCGGCGACGAGGTGGGACACGATCACGACCTCGACACCTCGACCGCGTGCGACCGAGTCGATCAGGTCGCGTGTCGGTCCGACCGTGCTCTCCAGGGCGGCCAGCACGACGACCCTGCCGCCGATCTCGACGGCACGCTCCGCCATCGCCCGGCCGACGCGGACGACGTCGACGGCCAACTCGGCGCCGACCGTCTCGGCGAGGCCCCCGATCGTCGAACACGTGCACACGATCGAGCGTGCGCCGCTGTCGATGAGTTCGATGAGCCGCATCCTCACGGCGTGGGCCAGCGCGGGACCGGTCGGCCCGAATCGCCGAGCGCGATCGAGCAGCGTCTCGTCGACGACGGTGATGGTGCGGCTGGACGAGTCGATGGTGGCGACCAGGTCGTCGAAGACCGGCCGATGCACATCGGAGGTGTGGAGCAGCCCGACCACGGTCATCGCCACAGTCTGTCGACGCGCCGCCCGCGGACGTTGCCATTCCCTGCGGTTGCATCGTTAACGATATGTCGTTAGAGTTTACGACTATCAACAACTCCACATGACGAAAGAGGTTCGATGAGGACTCATCACCACCAACACCATCACGACGAACACCATCACGAGCCGGCCCACCACGCCGGGCGAGGCGGTCACCGATCACGACGCGACGGCGGGGGGCACGGCCGTCGACGGGCCCGCCGCGGCGCCGTCGGCAGCGCCGTCCTGGCGATACTCGACGAGCAGCCGATGTACGGCTACGAGCTGATCACCGCGCTCGACGAGAAGAGCGGCGGGCGCTGGAAGCCGAGCCCCGGCTCGATCTACCCCGCGCTCCGACGCCTCGAGCACCGAGGGTTCGTGATCTCGGCGGAAGGCGACGACGGCAAGCGCCGGTTCGAGCTGACCGATCTCGGTCGCGAACGCGTCGCCGAACAGCGCGACTCCGGCCACGAGGCACCGTGGGACGAACACGGCCTCGGCCGGCACGGCGAACTCCGCCGGGCCGTGTCCGAGCTGTCCGGGCCGGCGCGCCAGATCGGCCGCTTCGGCTCGGCCGACCAGACCGAGCTGGCCGTCGCGGTCGTCAAGGAAGCCACGTCGAAGCTGTACCGCATCCTGGCCGACGGCCCCGCCGAACCCGACGCGTCGTCCACCGACGACCGTGCCGATGGCGCCGATGCCGATGGCGCCGAAGACGCCGGAGACATCGAGGACTGATGTCTCGCGTCAGTCGCGTTGCGTGCGCCCGCTCAGGAAGTCGACCGAGCGGGTGACGGTCGCCGCCACGAAGCGCTCCAGCTTCGGGGCGGCGATGAACCGCGCCGTCGCGTCGAGCGGCGTGCTCGAGCCGAGGCGCACCGCCTCCTCGGTCGCGGCCACGCTCATCTTCACCGCGTGGGCGTGAACGATGAACGCCGTCGTCCCGTCGAGCAGCGACTCGTGCTGCAACGACCGGCCGTACTCGACCAGATCCGACGACCGGGGTTCGATTTCGGCACGGTCGGCCACGCCGACGTGCCACTCGTGGCGGCCGGTCCAGTTCGCGAGGAACGCGGTCCAGAGGACCAGGCGAACCTGGTCGGCACCGGGCTCGCCGTGGGCGAGGTGCCAGCGGGCCGCGTTGGCGTACGTCAACCCGTGGGTGATGTCGAGCCAGCCGAAGTCGTCGTGGAAGTCGAACTCGCCCGCAGGGTCGTAGCGCAGCATCCGCTCGCTGACGGCCGACGACACCACGTCGAGCACCGCGTCGAGTGACGCACCGGCGTCGATCGCGGCACCGGTCGCCAGGGCGGCCTCGGTCCGATCGGGTCCGAGCAGCGCGGCGAGCAGCCGACCGTCGTCGATCCAGCCCGGATCGGGGTCGCTCGCCCGCGCGCTCAACAGGGCGAGATCGAGCTGGGCCGTCCCGCGATGGAACAGCTGCATGTACGGCAGCTTGTCCTCGCGTGTGCCGTACACGATCGTCGGCAGGAGGTAGGGCAGCACCGTGTCGGCGCGGTCCCACCCGAGGCGGTCGAGCAGCTGGAACGCCTTCTGCGCGTAGATGGCCCCGTGGCCGTACGACAGCAGGTGGTCACTGATCACGTCGGTGAACCACGGCCGGAGATCGTCGGCCGTGTGGCCCGAGTCGATGGCGCCGCGCAGCAGCGCCTGCGCAGGTTCGAGCTGCTCGGCCTCGACGAGACGACGGAACTCGGCACGGGCGTCGCCGGGCACGGCGGTGACCGGGTCGGGCAGCGGCTGCACCGGTCGACCCCGCTCGGTTTCGGCGACGCCGGCGATCGCCTGCACGATCGGGAGCACCCGGTCGTCTCCGTCGTACCGGTCGACCATCGACAGGCAGTCGGTGAGCGACGCGATCGAGTGCCCCCAGCCGAACTCGGCACGGGGCGCGCCGTAGGCGACGGCTTCCCAGATCAGTTCGCCCGGGTTGCTGTCGGCGCGCAGCAGACGCACGACGTCGCGTGAGATCTGACCGACGTACTGCTTCTCGATACCGCTGCGGAGACTGCGCATGATCTTCGGTCGCAGTTCCGCCGGATCGGGTTCGCTGAACGCGACCGACAGCGTGCCGTCGTCGGCGACGTGGACGGGGTGGGTGCGCACGTCCTCCTCGCCGAGTACGCACACGCCGTCGTTCACGCGGAACTTCCAGTTGTGCCAGGCACAGGTGATCAGGTTGCCGTCGAGTTCCCCGGTCGTCAGGCCGTACCCCTCGTGCGGGCAGGCCTGGTCGAGCGCGAACACGCCCTCGCTCGTGCGGACCAGGCAGAGCCGGTGGCCGTCGACCTTGACCATCTTCATCGCAGCGACGTCGAGGTCGTCCAGGTGGCCCACGACCGTTCCGGTCGCCACGTTGCCGTTCTCCGTGATGGTCTCGCTCATGCCGAAGCACGGTAGAACCTCAAGCATGGTTGAAGTCAAGCGGTTCACGGTGGGTGAGATCGCACGTCGTGCGGGGGTGGCCACGTCGGCGTTGCGGTTCTACGAGGAGCACGGCCTGATCCACTCCGAGCGCAACGAAGCGGGCCACCGTCGATACCACGCCGACGTGCTGCGCCGGGTCAGCTTCATCCGGACCGCGCAGCGGGTCGGGCTCAGCCTCGCCGAGATCCGGGCAGCGCTCGACTCGCTCCCCGACCACCGCACCCCGACGGCCACGGACTGGGATCGGCTGGCCTCGTCGTGGCGACCGCGGCTCGACGAGCAGATCGCGATCCTCACGCGTCTGCGGGATCAGCTCGACGAGTGCATCGGCTGTGGCTGCCTGTCGCTCACCGCCTGTGGACTGTGGAACCCCGACGACGTCGCGGCCGGGCTGGGCACCGGGCCCCGATACCTGTTGAGCGACGAACGCCCGGTCCGGCCCGACGATTCCTCCCCTGACCGCTCTGACACCGGAAACCGCGTCTGAGCAGGGACTGTGAGGCCTCACACCACGTGCTGTGAGGCTCCGAGCCGGGGAGATTCCGCTGTGAACGGCGCCCTGTGAGACCTCCGGTGAGGGTGTTCCGGCACGGTGGGCGGCATGAACTCACTCGGCACACGCCGCCCCGACACGGGCGGTCGACTGACCCGCGAATGGAACCGCATTCGCACCCGTCCCGATCACCTCGACTCGGCACGACCGTGGGACCTCGTCGACCACCACCTCGACTCGCTCGACGAGATCCTCCACGCCGTCGGATACGAGCGCCCGCCCGACCCTGCCTGCGAGCGACGGCTCCGACACCTCGTCGAGCTCGCAGCCACCGACGACCTGGCCGCCCGGGTCGTCGTGCAGCGAATCCTGCCCGGTCTGCTGGCGGTGGTGCGACGCCGGCGCGGCGCCGCGGACAACGTGTTCGAGGAGTTGCTGGGCGCGGCGTGGATCGCGATCCGCACCTTCAACCCGGCACGCTCGCCACGCAGCGTGGCGGCAGCGCTGATCTCCGATGCCGACTACGCGGCGTTCCGAGCCGCGGGGCGCCGCCGTTCCTCGCAGGAGCGGCCGGTCGACACGCAACTCAGCGAGCAACCGCACGTGCACGAACCGAACTCGTGTGAGCAGCTCGCGACCCTGCTCACCGAGGCGGCCGACGCCGGCATTCCGAGCAGCGACCTCGAGCTGGTCCGGCAGTTGCTCGCGGCACCGACCGCGACGCAGTTGGCGGAGGTGTTGCAGATCACGCCGAGGACCATCCGGAACCGGCGCGATCGGATCACGTCGAGGTTGCGCGAGGTTGCGCTCGCTGCGTGAACTCCGGTCGGCGCTTCTCGAGGAACGACGAGATGCCCTCCTGGCCGTCGGGGGTGACGACCCCGGCCGCCATCACCTCGATCGCGTACGAGTACGCCTTCGGCTGGTCCATGTCGACCTGGGCGTAGAACGCACGCTTGCCGACCGCCTTGGCCATCGCGCTCCCGCGGATCGAGCGACGCATCAGGTCGTCGACGGCCTCGTCGAGCTCGTCGTCGGGAACGGCACGGTTGATCAGCCCCCAGTCGGCGGCGGTGGCTGCCGGCACGACGTCGCCGGTGATCGCCATCTCGAGCGCCCGCTTGCGACCGATCTGGCGCGCGACGGCGACGAGCGGCGTGTTGCAGAACAGGCCGCCCTTGCCTCCGGGCAACGCGAAGCCGGCCGACTCGGCGGCGAGCGCCATGTCGCACGTGGCGACGAGTTGGCAACCGGCCGCGGTCGCGAGGGTCGCGACCTTGGCGATCACGACCTGCGGGATCTCCTGCACGGTGTTCATCATCTCGGTGCACACCCGAAGCAGGTGTTGGGCGTCGGGCAGCGTCGCATCGAGCATGTCGCCGAAGTTGTGGCCGGCCGAGAACACCGGGCCGTTCGCCGCGAGCACCACCCCGAGCGCATCGGATTCGCCGACCCGGCGGAACACCTCGGTGAGTTCGAGCATCACGTCGAGCGCGAGCGAGTTGCGCTTCTCCGGGTTGTCGAGCGTGATCGTGGTGACCGGACCGTCGGTCGCGACCGTGACGTACGTGTAGCCCATACCCGCCAGACTACGTTCGTCACATCGACCGGGCCCGACCGTGCGGCGCCCGGCCCACCGACACGAGCCGACACCAGCCGTCACCAGCCGACACCAGCCGACCCGACCGGGAGCCCACCGATGCCAGGACCGAACCGCCTCTCGACGCTGTCCCGATCGGTTGCGAATCGATCCGTCATCGTCACCGGGGCGGCGAGTGGTATGGGACGAGCGACCGCACACCTCTTCGCCGACGAGGGAGCGCGGGTCGCCGTGGCCGACCTCGGCGCCGACCGCGTCGGCGCCGTGGTCGACGAGATCCGAGCGGTCCACGGCGACGACGGCGTGATCGGTGTGGTGACCGACGTCGCCGACCCCGACCAGCTCCGGGCGCTCGTCGACCGAACCGTCGAGGCGTTCGGCAGGATCGACGCGGTCGTCAACAACGCCGGTGTCGCGCTGCCGACACCACTGCTCGGTGAGGCCGAGGACGACGAGTCGAACTGGGCGACGACGCTCGACGTCAACCTCACGGCGCACGCGCGGCTCGTTCGGCTCGCGCTCCCCCACCTGATCGAGTCGGACGCCGCCCGCATCGTCAACATCGCGTCGACCGAGGCGATCGTCGCCACCGCCGGGATGGCGGCCTACTCGGCGACCAAGGCGGGCGTCGTCGGACTGACCAAGAGCATGGCGGTCGAGCTCGGTCGGCACGGCATCACGGCCAACTGCATCTGTCCGGGTCCGATCCGGACCGGTATGACCGACGGCATCCCCGACGAGGCGAAGCAGACGTACGCCAACCGACGGGTACCGCTCCGTCGCTACGGCGATGCCGAGGAGGTCGCTCATGTCACCGTGAGTCTCTGCATGCCGGCGGCGAGCTACGTGAACGGCGCCGTCATCCCGGTCGACGGCGGCATGACGGTCCGTCACGTCTGATCGCCGTGATCTCGTCGTGAGCGTCGTGCCCCGGATCACGGATCGGCTGCGTCCGTGGGCCGCGCCCGAGCCACCGCACGGCGCACCGACGGTCGCCGTCATCGGCGCCGGACCGGCCGGGCTGGCCACCTCCGCGCTGTTGCGACGTCGTGGTGTTCGGGCGATCGTCTTCGACCGGGCGGCGGCCGTCGGTGGCTCGTGGCCGGACCGGTACGACTCGCTCCGGCTCAACACCGTGCGCTGGATGTCGGATCTGCCGGGGTTCCGCATGGACAGGTCACTCGGCCGATGGGTCGGCCGGGACGACCTCACCGCCTATCTCCGGCGCTATGCGCATCACCACCGACTCGAGGTACGTCTCGGCGCGAGCGGTGACGTGACGGGTGTCGGGCGGGCCCTCGACCGACGCTGGCAACTGGACCTCGCCGACGGTCCGATGCTCGTCGACGGTGTGGTCGTGGCGACCGGCCACTCGCAGGTCGCGGTGATGCCCGACTGGCCCGGTGCGGCCGAGTTCGAGGGTCGCCTGCTCCATGCCGGCGACTACCGACGGCCGTCCGATCACACCGGGGCCCGAGTGCTCGTGGTGGGCGCCGGCAGCAGCGGCGGTGAGATCTGTGTCGACCTGGCCCGCGCCGGCGTGGAGGTCGCGTGGGCCGTGCGGACCGCGCCCCAGGTCTTCCCGCGGGAGGTGCTCGGCGTGCCGGCGACCCCGTTCGCCCCGCCCGCCGAACTCCTCCCCGATGCGCTGCTCGATCGGGCCGGCGCGTGGTTCGAGCGTCGCGTGTACGGGCCGCGTGACTACCTGCCAGAACCGACGACGCCGATGATGGAGTTGTTCGCCCGCTGCAAGGAGCCGATGACCGCCGACGGCATCGTCGGGTTGATCCGCTCGGGTCGGGTGCGGGTCGTCGCTGCAGTGGAGGATCTCGATGCCGCCGGTGCTCGGCTGGTCGAGGGCGGCCACGTGGCGGCCGAGCACGTGATCGCGGCCACCGGATACCGCACCGGACTCGAACCGCTGGTCGGCCACCTCGGCGTGCTCGACGACGACGGACGACCACGGGCCACCGTGCCCGAGCCCGGTCTGGCATTCGTCGGTTTCCGGATCCCGTTCACCGGCACGCTCTGGGCGATCGAACAGGACGCCAGCCACGTGGCGACGAACCTGTCGACCGAGCTGGTGTGAGGTCCCGGCAGCAGCGCCGACAGATCCTGCTCGACCTCGAATGATTCTCCACTGCTTCTCCATACACGGTGGCCCGTGCCGCCGTCACCGCGGTGTCATCACAGCAGAACCGAACGTCGACGATCTCCGCGACGAGATCTGCACCGTGTACGCAGCGGTGGTGTCGACGCCGACCGCGACGTTGCACTTCACACCGGGCGACAACTCGCGACGCGACTCGGCGACGAGACCGAACCGATCCACGAGCTGCCCGAGATCGCCGTCGAGTCGTTCGCCGGCGTCGCCGACCCGATCGAACAGCGCGAGATCCTGCCGGGTGAAGACCTGGTCGATCTGGGCTCGGATGCCGGACTCGACTCGTCTCTCGCGGCTTCTGCAGCCGGCCCCGACGGCCGGATGGTTGCGTCCGGGTCGGCGCCGGGATGGCTCTCGGGCGGACGGCGCAGAGAGGGGTGAACTCCCGTGCAGGAGTCGAACCTGTCGAGCCCGGCACCCGCAAACGCTCCCCGCGGACGAACCCACGTGCCGAACTCCCCGCACGAACCCACGTGCCGAACCCGGCACCCGCAAACGCTCCCCGCGCACGAACCCACGTGCCGAACCCGGCACCCGCAAACGCTCCCCGCGGCACGAACCCACGTGCCGAACCCGGCACCCGCAAACGCTCCCCGCGCACGAACCCACGTGCCGAACCCGGCACCCGCAAACGCTTGCCGGGCGGGAGTCGGGTCCGCTGTCGGGTGACGCGACCTGGCGGTCGGTCGGGCCGGACGACGAAGACGCCCGGACCGACCGATTCCGCGGTCTCAGGCCATGCGTTGGGCGAACATCTGCACGGCGCCGGGCATGAAGAACTCTCCGCCGCCCTCGACCTCGCCGATGTACTTCTCGGAATTCATGGTCGCGCCGATCGCGGCTTCGATGCTCGATGCGTCCTGGTGACGGACCAACCAGGACATCTCGCCCATCGGCCCGGCCACGGTCGAGGCCACGACGACGTCGAGGCCGGTCACCTCGGAGTAGACGCCGGCGATGTGTACGGCCCACGCGCCGGCGGCTACCCACTTGCCGGGCGCCGCGACGGCACGAACGGCGCCGACGTACGAGCCCACGGGTGCGCTGTCGGTGATCTCGCCGTGGACGAGCCTCAACAGACGATCGGGATCGACGTCGGCGACGTATTTGGGGCTCTCGCTCACCTTCGCAGCCAAGTCGGCGTCCGATGCCATCGCGGCGTTCAGGTCGTCGACCTGACCGAGGTTCTCGAGCGGCGTCGACCAGGCGATCGTGCCGGCCGGAGCGCCGAACGAACCGACCCAGAGCGAGACCTCGGTCGCGGCGTGTTTGTTGACCCCGGCGGTGACCTCGGCGGCCCAGGCCGTGGCGGCCGGCCCCCCGGTGACGCGCAGCATTCGCTGGTACAGCATCATGATGTTCCCCATTTCTGTCGTTTCGGCCGCTACCCCCGTAGTGGCCGTGCCGGCACTCTGCCACGAATCAGCCGGGCCGTGCGACGGTCAGTTGTCACACATCGTGCCGAGGGCCGCCCGTCGACCGACACGGCGAGCCCGGGCGCGGCAGCGGTGGCAGGGCCGGCCGACATGGCGCAACGTCGGTACGCGACTCGACGACGGGGTGCGCCCCCAGGGACTCGAACCCTGAACCAATGGGTTAAAAGCCCACTGCTCTACCATTGAGCTAGAGGCGCGGGACCGGCGCGATTCGCGGGAGAAGACCCCGGTCGTCGGCACGAGGCCGGCCGTGCGACGGTCCAGCGTAGAGGTTCCGGCGGCGGGCGCGAAGATCGATCGTGCTCCGTGGCGCGGATCGCAGGGCTCGGAGTGCCCGAAACCGTCGGAACCGGACAGTGTCGGGGCGACCGGCAACGGCACGCGCGAGCCCTCGGCGATGGATGTGCATCGCCCGCCGTGGTCGAGGCGACAGGAGCTCGTCGAACCTGGTCGACCGGCCGGGAGTTCGGCCTCGACGATCACGCCCGAGAACATGCAGAGCTGGCCGCCGCTGAGCACGGCTCGCCGCGCGGGTCACGACCCGAACGGGTTCGCAGCAGACCCGTTCGGGTCGCGCTGCTCGTCCCAAGCGGGCTCGGATGAAGTGTCCACCGGTACCACCGGCAGCACGACATGTGACGGCCTGACGCTGTCGTGATAGATCGCCTGCGTCGCGGTGACCACACCTTCGTTCAGGCCAAGGTGCTCGCCCGTGTTGGGGTTGACGTCGTAGTGGGGGAAGTTGCTGCTCGACACGTCGACTCGAATGCGATGGCCCGGCGCGAAGAAGTTGCTGGTGGCCTGGAGCCGGAGTTCGATCTCGTAGATCTCACCGGGGTTCATGAACGACGGCCCGTCGAACCCGTCTCGGTAGCGCATCCGCAGAATGGAGTCTCCCAGGTTCAACGCGTACCCGTTCGGGTAGTCGGCGTTGGGCGGGTACTCGTCGATCAGCTTCACGGTGAAGTCGGTGTCGACCGCGCTCGAGCTCACCCAGAGATGGCACGTCACGACGCCGGTGACCTCGACGCCTTCGGACAGCGGCGGCGTCCGAAAGACGATGACATCGTGGCGATCTTCGAGGGGAGCGCTCGGGCTGTTGTCGCCCGACATCGTTCCGCTGAGCTGGTCGTAATCCGCCACCTTCCAGGAACCCCGAGGTGCCGTAGTTGGTGAAGTTGCCGCCCACGGTCGGCACCGGATCGGTCGGGTCGAACCGATAGGTCGTCGGCGGCTCGCCGCCGCGGTGTCGGTCGGCGGCTTCGCACCAGCGCACCGTCCGGAGGGCAGGAAGAACGTGGTGTCGACGGCTCGTGCCAGCGGCCACTCCTGTTCGTCGCGCCAGCGCCGCCGTGCGATCAACCGGCCCGCGGCATCGCGTCTGCCGCTGCCGCCGCCCATCACGAACAGCCGGACCGGCGCTTCCGGTCGAGCCCGGTGGGAAGCCCCTTCAGGTGCTGGTCGAACCAGCGGAGCCGGAGGCTGTTGTTGTCGTCCAGCGCGGCATCGGGGCCGAACTCCACGTTGCCGGCGAAGGACTGGGTGAACATGTCGCCGCCGTGCAGCCAGGTGCCGATGATCAGCTTCTTCGGCGTGCGGTGACGCTGCTTCAACTGCTCGTACTTCCACAGCGTGGCCGTGATGTGGTGGCCGTACCACGACGTCTCCAACAGCAGCGGAATGTCGGGATAGTCGTCGATGAACTCCTCGATGCTCGAGTCCCGGCGTGATCCAGTAGTCGGTGTAGTCGGAGGTGGTCAACATGTCGAAGAACCACTGCTCGTAGTCGGGCGTCAGGCTGAGCGGCGTCTCGCCCTTGGCGATCGCCTGATGGCCGAGCCAGTCGGTCAGCGACGCCCACATCTCGTCGAGACCGGCCTGCACGACCGGGTCGGCGGCCGCCTGCTTCGACGCCTGAGCCATGAAGACCACGTACTGGAACGCGATGCCGTACTCACATGCCCCGCCGTGGCGCATCGTCTGGCGGAAGTAGTTGTACGGGCCGTCGAACAACGCTTGGGTGGCGAGCTTGGCCGGGTGGCGCACGGCGAGCGCCTGTTGGGTGGCGGTCGTGTACGAGATGCCGAGGGTTCCGATCGACCCGCACCAGGGCTGAGCTGCGAGCCACCGCATGGTGGCCTCGCCGTCGTCCGCCTCGTTCCGGAGGAAACGGAACTCGCCGTCGGACGAGTAGCGCCCGCGCACGTCCTGCACGACGTAGACGTAGCCGCGTTGGGCGAAGAACCGGCCGGTCGTCGAGTGGGCCTCCCGACCCTTGTCGTACGGCGAGCGCTCCAACAGCACGGGCCACGCACCGCTCAGTGGTTCGCCGTTCAGGGCAGGAACGTAGATGTCGGCGAACAGCGTCGCACCGTCGTCCATCGCGACGCCCACGTCGCACCGGACCACGACGTCGTACTCGGGAGACGAGCCGGCGTGGCCGCCAGGATCGCTCGACATCTAGGACCGGCCCGTGATCCGCGCCGCCTTCACACCACGGTCGATCGTGAGGTTCACGCCGCTGATGTAGCTCGACGACACCTCGTCGGCGAGGAACAGCAGCGCCGGAGCCATCTCGTGCGGCTGCGCGATTCGACCTGCCGACTCGATCGACCGCTCGATGACGTCGGCTCCGACACCAGCCACGAAATCGTCGGCGATCGGGGTGTTCGTGACGCCGGGACAGATGCTGTTCATCCTCACGCCATGCGCCAACGATGCCCCCGACTCCCGGAGCGTGTAGTAGCAGACCGCTTCCTTGGACAGCGTGTAGCCGTCGCCGACCAACGTCTCGTTGGCCGCGAGCCACGCCATGGTCTCGTCGAACGACTCGATGTCCAACAGCTCATCGAGCTCGGTCTGGTGCATCGGCCAGTTCCGTCCTGCGGTGGACGCGACGTGGACGACAGCACTGCCCGCCGGCATCTTGGGCAACAGGTTCTCCGTCAGCATGCGGAGACCGAACCAGTTGACCGCCATCACCTGCGCCGGGGTGAACCGGCCGCCGTTCGGCAGACCTGCGCAGTTCAGCAGCGCATCGACTCTGGCCGGAAGCGCTTCGGTCAGGTCGGTGACCGACGCCGGGTCGCCGAGATCAGCGTGGTAGCTGGTGTGGGCACCCGATTCGATCGGGGCCAGATCGACCGCGTGAACGTCGGCATGGGTCCTGCTCAGGAGTTCGAGGGTTGCAGCGCCGATTCCGCTCGCGGCGCCGGTCAGCACGATCGTCTTGCCATCGAAGCGGAGGAGGTCGTGCACGGCTGCAGTCTCTCAGAAGGTGCGCGTGCCGGCCGGCAAGCTGCAACCCGGGACCGCTGCCGAGTTCGACGGACTCATCACCGCGATCTGAACGGCTCCTCGACACCCTCAGCACCTCATCGCCTCTGCAGCTCGAGGTTCGCCGGGCCCTCGATCAACCGAGGCAACAGTGTCCGTGAACGCTCCGTGTGTCCGGCGTCGGATCCTCGGTGCCGGATGCCGGCGTCATGTGGTCGTGGTCATCGGGAGCGTCGGGTCGGCGGCCCATTCCTGCAGGCTGCCGTCGTAGACACGCACCGATGGGTGGCCGGCTCGTTTCAGCATGAAGGCGACGACCGTCGCCGAGATCGCTCCGCCTCAATAGAGCACGGCTCGTTCGACATCGAACATGCCGGCCCGGTCGAGGATCTCGTGGGCTGCGTGCTCCGACACGAACGCGGCGGTCGGCTCGTCGATGAACGCGGTGAACGGGACGTTGACCGCGCCGGTGATGTGCCCGGGTCGTGCGTAGTTGACACGCTCCCCTGTGTACGACGCAGCGGGCAGTGCGTCGATCACGCAGCCGGCGTCGTCGGCCAGTGCCGACTCGACGTCGTGCCGATCGGCGATGGCCTCTGCTCGCCGGTCGACACCCTGGAACGACGTCGGATCGACGACGGGGTCGCCGGATTCGGTGGATCGGCCCTCGCGTTGCCAACGCTCCAGACCACCTTCGAGGATGACGCAGCGGACGCCGCTGTGGTGCAGCGTCCACCAGACACGGGTGCACCACATCGTGCCGAGGCCGAGCGTCTCGACGAACGACCGAGCCGTGATCACGACCGTGGTGTCGTTGCCGACGCCGACTCGGCCCATCGCCGCCTCGATCTGGGTCAGCGGTGGCCACGTCCACGACAGGCGGGAGTCGGGGTCGCTCAACTCGCCCCGGCGGGAGACGACGTCGAACCACACCGCCCCGGGGATGTGTGCGGCGAGGTACTCGTCGCGGGCCAGGTTCGTACCCTGCTCGTCGTGGTAGCCCGACACGTCGAGCACCCGGACATCGGGGTCGTCAAGGTGCTCTGCGAGCCAGTCCGTCGAGACGAGGTACTGATCGACCATGTCGCGATGATCGCGCAACCCGGCGCGGCCGCACTGCGGCAACCGCTCGAAACGGGTCGGCAAGCCGCCGCAGTCGGGCTGGACCCGGGCGAGGGAGAGTGAGGTCGTCTCGGGCCCGACCTCGGTTTCGATTCTTCGGTGTCGAGGAGCAGCCGCCGGGTCAGACGGTGGAGCGATCGGGAACTCACGCCGCCTGGCGGTTGGGTGGTTCGTTGTTGTGCACTGTGCCGTCGGGGAAGCGGACCGTCAGCTCACGATTCGCTCCGGGTTCGATCACCCAACCGGCGTCGTGGATCTTGCTGAGAGGCGCGAGGCGCGACGATCACTCCCCGCGTAGGCCGATCGGCACAGCCCGAGATTCGCCCGACCACGAACACAGTGCAGGCAAGGATGCCGTAGCACCGTGCCGTCGGGCCAGGTCTTCAGTTGTCAACGTGCGTGCGGCGGACTCACGCCGCCTGGCGGTTGGGTGGTTCGTTGTTGTGGACAGTGCCGTCGGGGAAGCGGACCGTCAGCTCACGATTCGCTCCGAGCGAGACCTCCCACCCGGCGTCGTGGATCTTGCTGTGGTGGTGGGTGCAGACGGGCAGCAGGTTGTGAAGATCGGTGCGGCCGCCGTGGCGCCACCAGGTGATGTGGTGGAGCTTGCAGCGGTCGTAATGCACCGCACATCCCGGGATCGCACACGTGGGGTACATCGCTCGCAGCGCACGCCGCTGTGCCCGGTTGGCCAAGCGAGTCATGCGCCCCAGATCGAGTCGGCCGGGGGCGTGCAGCACGACGCCGTTGCGGACCACCACCGCCTCGACCGAGCCATCGCCCATCAGCTCGGCCAGCACTCGCTGCGGTATGTCGACGGGAATCCCCCAGTCGACGGCGGGCCCGCCCGCTCCGTCGGGCTGCGAACTGTCGACCACGACGACGTACTCGGGCCGGCCGGATCGGCCCCCGCCGACCTCACCTTCGATCAGCCGGCCGAGTGCCAGCGCGGACAGATGGCGCTGCTTGTCGACCGGGTCGAACGGGCACGTCGACGGTGTCTCCTCCACGAACAGTGCGTTGACCGCCCCGTCGAGCTTGGCAGCGAGTCGCACACCGGTCACCGGGTCGAACCGGCCCGACAGGCACCACATGCCCTCGCCATCGGTCCACGTGCGCAAGCTCGTCGCACGCTTCTGGCGTTCGAGCCGGTCGATCCCGTCGTCGCGCTGGATGTTCTTGACCTCCATGGCGAGCCGTCGACGCCACTCCGGAATCGTGGCGACCTCGGCGACATCGAGCAGCCCGTCGTCGAGCCGGCCGAGCAACTCGTCGCGCTGCTCGGCGTCGATCGACTTGGTCGCCTTGGTCACCTCGTCGACGTGACCGGCCGTGACGCGGGCCTCGTCGAGCGCGTCGGCCAACGATGGAGCTGCGTCGAGTGTGTCGGCCCGGGCGGTGTCGTTGATCGCGTCACGGGTCGTGCCGCGGGTGCATTCGGCGATCGTCTTCTCGGGGAACGACACCTGCGCCGACAGTTGCGACGTGAGTGCCGCCTTGGAGCCCGCCAGCCACGCCTCCAAACGGCCCACCGACCGGAGCGCCGCCTCGAGCCGGTCGGTGGCCACCGCGCCGTCGCCACGCACGTCGGCGACGTGTCGCACGTGGTCGACGACGGCGGTGAGTTCCATGCCCACATCATGAAGGAGGGGTGTGACAGAGTATCGAACTGGTGTTCGATACTCTGTGCCGCCCGCCGGGGAGGCTGCTCCAGCGGCGCGGCGGTTGGGCCGATGGAGACACATGGGACTGTTCTCGAAACGCAACGCGGAGCCGATCGTGTACCCGGCCGTGGATCGAACGGTCCATGTGCCGGCGAGTCGTGATGCGGTCGTCGCTCATCTCACCGCATACTCCGGGCTCTGGTCGCCCAAGCGCGCCGAGCAGCACGAGGTGGTGCTCGGAACGGTCGGGGAATGGACTGCGATCCGCCTACCCGGCGCCGTCCACCCGTGGCAGCTCCACAACCTGGCGTTCTGGATGCTCGACTGCCCGGGGCGTGACGAATCGAACGCCGTGATCGCCGCATCGGCCGCAAGCCCCGACTATCCCGGCTACCGCCTGATTCGTGATCCCGACGTTGGCGACGCACTGTGCGGGTGGGACGACGACGGCCAGGGCTGGACGGTGCAGGTGCCGCTCAATCAGATCGTGCGCGGTGAGGATGTCCCGGTACCACGGGCGGTCTCAGTGCCGACGGGCCATCAGGACTGGCGATCGGTGCCGGTGCTGCTCGAGGATCCGGGCCGGGGCATGAACGAGCGCAACGGGGCGAACGCCACGAGTCGCAGCTCGCTCGATCGGCCGGACGTGTTCACCTACTGATCCCACCCGACACACGGTCGAACCGGTGTCCCCTCAGCGGCGCCGGAGTGTGCGGCGACGCGACGGGGTCGGAGCCGAATGGGTCAGCAGTCGGGATTGCTCGGCGTGAGCGCACAGGTGCGCCCCCAGTCCTCGGCGCCGTCGACCATGAAGAGCACGGAGGGTACGAGCAGCACGGCGGCGATGCCGAGCGCGACCGCCACGCTGCCGGCCTCGCGATCGAATCGTCGACGGGCCCGGATGCCGATCACGATGGCGGCGACGCCGAACACGATGCCCGGCACGACCAGCCAGTACGCCCACACGGCTGCGGCGATGCCGAGCGCGCCCAAGACGACGCCGACCGTCGACCAGTGGGTCGTCGTGCCCGGTTCGGACCCGGCCGTTACGGGTGCTTCGGATGTGCTCATGGTGTTCCTCCTGACGTGGAGCGAGATCGATCTCGCTACCCCTATGGACGAACGTGGGCCGCACGCGGGTGACACATCTCCGTTGAGATCGCAGAGGGCCCGCCGCGCTGCGTTCGTGCCACGGTGCTCGCCGTGCGGGCGACGACGCGGGTCAGGGGATGAAGCGGACGAGCGTGACGAGCACCGTCGTCCACACGGCCGCGAAGCCGACCAGCCACTTGATCTGACGGTTCATGGCCTCGATGAACTCGGCCCGGAGCTGGTTGCCGAGGCGATCGCAGGCGGCATCGACGTCGGCCTTGGTCACCACGTCCTGCCAGGTGACGGGTGGGAGAATCATGCATCGGGGCGACGGGGTCAGCAGCCGGTGGCGGCCTGCAGCGCTCGGCAGGCTTCGGCCAGTCGGGCGGATGAGAGCGTGGTGACTCGCCGGCGGAATGTGTTCCGCGGGATCGTGTGGATGTTGTCGAAGTTGACGACGCAGTCGGAGGGGACGCCGTCGGCCGGCGTGAGCGGCAGCTCGGAGACGAGGTCTCGCACCGTCCGGGTGAGACCGGCGACCACGACCGAACCGATCCGGTCGGCGACCGGATCTCGGGTGAGCACGAGCACCGGTCGGTCACCGCCCGGGGTGGCCGCGAACCAGACCTCGCCGCGCTTCACTGTTCAACCGCTTCGGCCCAGTCGGACCAGTCTTCCGCCGGGCCCCAGTCGGCGACGGCGGCCAGCGCCGACTCGCCGTCGTCGAGCGGGGATGCCTCCCAGCGGTCACCTTCTTGCTCCGATGCGAGCCGGTTGAGGTGGAGCCGGATGGCATCTCGGAGCAGCGCCGACCGATCGAGGCCGAGCGTGTCGGCCCACCGCTGGATCGCCGCTGCCTCGGTGTCGTCGACGCGGAAGCTCAGCATCGTCATACAGTCAGCATAGTCCGTAATACGCTCGCCTGTCACGGGAGTTCTCCGGATCGAGTTGATCGATCGGGACCGCCCAGCGGAGCGAGGGGCTGAGGTGACCCCGGCTTCGCCCGGGGTCCTTGGCCGTTGGCAGCCGGAGGTGAGAGTTGCCTGACGACGCTGTACCGCGCTGCGCCGGTGCTCGCCTACACCTGCGAGGGCGTCAAGCTCGTGACCGAGGGCGGGGTCGCCTTCTTCCCCCTCCCGGAGGAGCGGGTGCCGGCCCCCTGGGTGCCCGTCAGAGGGCGAGGTGGTAGCGGAGCGCGGTGTCGATGGCCTCGAGGTCGCCCGTGCCGAGCCGGCCGAGATCGGCGCGGATCCGGCTGATGTCGACCGAACGAACCTGCTCGGTCTGTGCCTTGCTCGGCTCGCGGAGGCCGTTGAGGCGCGTCGGGCGGAGCGGGACGTGCATGCGTCCTCGGACGGTGTCGTTCGACGTGACCGGCACGATCGTGACGACGCCGCGCCGGTGTCGATGGGCAGCCTGCAGCGAGGCGTCGTTGCCGACGACCACGGCCGGACGTGCCTTGTCGGCCTCGGAGCCCTGCACCGGCTCGAGGTCGACGAGGACGACGTCGCCGCGGTGCAGCGCCGCCTCAGTCATCGCCGATGCCGTCGCCGACGGCGGTGCTCCACGCTGGGTCGTTCCACTCATCGAAGGCTGCCGCGTAGGCGTCGATCTCCTGATCGAGGGCCTCATCGTCGAGCCGCTTGCGAAGTGCCTGCCGCGCCAGTTCGGACACATTGATACCCAGCTCGCGGGCGCGTTCCAGGTCTTCGAGGGGTACCGACACGCTGGTCTTCACCATGGACATACCTCCATAATACCGCCACTGGCGGTAGGAATCGTTCCGTTGATGTCTGCGATGGGAGAAGCCGGTGCGATCGACGCTACGCGCCGGGTGTCGCAGGGTTCTCGTGGACCCGCCAGGCGGCGAGGCCTGCGTGCCACGATGTCCGCATGCCCTACGGCGAGGCGATCAAGAACCATGCGGCGTTCCTCTGGTCGGTGGCCGATCTGTGGCGGGGTGACTACAAGGAGTCGGAGTACGGCAAGGTCGTCCTGCCGCTGACGGTCCTCCGCCGGTTCGACTGCGTGCTCGCTCCCGTCAAACAAGACATGCTCGACACCCACGCTCGCCTGGCCGGCAAGGTCGAGAACTTCGGGCCGGTGCTCGACCAGATGACCACCACCGACTGTCTCTGGAACATCTCCAGGTTCGACATCGCCAAGCTGCTCGACGACCCCGACCACATCGCCGACAACCTGCGGGCCTATATCCACGGCTTCTCGCCCGAGGCCCGCGAGATCCTCGACCGGTTCGAGTTCGCCACCCAGATCACCCGGCTCCACAAGGCCGGTCTGCTGTACCTGGTGCTCGGCAAGTTCGCCGAGATCGACCTCCACCCCGAACACGTCTCCAACCTCGAGATGGGCTACCTCTATGAGGAGCTCATCCGCCGCTTCTCCGAGCTCTCCAACGAGACGGCCGGCGAGCACTTCACGCCGAGGGAAGTCATCCGGTTGATGGTGAACCTGTTGTTCATCGAAGACGACGACATCCACTCGAAGCCGGGCGCCAAGGCGACGCTGTACGACCCGGCGTGTGGCACCGGTGGCATGTTGAGCGTGGCGGAAGACTTCGTCCGCAGCCACAACCCGCAGGCCACCCTCACCGTGTTCGGCCAGGAGCTGAACTCGGAGTCGTACGCGATCTGCCGGTCGGACATGATGCTGAAGGGCCAGAACGCTTCGAACATCAAGGTCGGCAATTCCCTCAAGTCGCACCAGCCCGACGACGAAGACCAGGGCGACCAGCACCCGAACGAGCGGTTCGACTACCTGCTCGCCAATCCGCCGTTCGGAGTGGAGTGGAAGAAGGTCGCCGACTCGGTCAAGCACGAGCACGAGTCGCTCGGTTTCGCCATCACGGGGTCTGTCAGGTGAGCGGGTCGACGATCGACCAGTAATCGGGGTCGTCTTCGAAGTCGGCGATCTCGACCATGGCAGATTCAACGAGCACCGCAAAGAACACGAGCGCGCCGAAGAACGGATCGGTGATGATCAGCGAACGCACGGACGGTCCGGCGACTTCAGGCAGTTCATCGAAGTGCCGGAACTCGAGGAGCGCCGCCGCGAGCGGACCGCCGACGAAGTCGTACTCGCTCGGGGCTACGGACGCAGCTCGTTCCTCGCCGTAGCGCTCGTGTGCCTTCTCGAGCACGAACGCCGCGACACGGACCTGATGCACGCGTGTCAGCCGAGGTCGGCGAGTTGGTAGCGGCGGGCGACTTCCGCGCCCAACCGCTCAGCTGTCGGGGTGACGACCTGTTCCTTGGGGACGAGCGCGAACTCGTAGGGGATGCGATCACCGTCGTCGGTGTGGCGCCACGCCGCCTCTTCGTGGGAGAGCGTGCTGACCTGGGTGGCGGTCATGCCTGCCAGGTCGTCGAGCACCGAGTCGATCGTCGCCAACTCGTCGGCACTGAACGCAGAGAGGTCTGCTGGCCGGCGGGCCGCCAAGCGGTGCTGACGTCGGCCGAGGAACTCCTCCTCGACGAGTTCGGCTTCGCCGCTCTCGACGAGTGCCGAGCGGATCGGGAGCAGCCGCCTCGGCGCCGGCCCGAAGGGGAGATGTTGGTACTCGGCGCCGGTGATCGGTGTGCCGTGTCGACGGACGTGCGTGAAGTCGGCGAAGAACAAGACCTTGTTGAGCTTGGTGGAGCCACCCGCTCGGTCGCCCGCGAGCCGGTCGGCGAGGTAGACGATCAGCTCCGTCAGCTTGCGTTCGTCGTACACGACGTCCATGCAGCCGATCGTACCCGCGGGCTGTGACACCGACGGCGAGTCGCCTCGTTCGTACACTCCGGCAATGCCGAGCGAGTTGGACGACCTGGCGTTTCGGGAGTCAGTCTTCGCTTGGCTGCAGGAACGGTTTCGCTACAGGGAGTC